>CAJUAB010000023.1:0-78523 GCA_910583845.1 uncultured Acetatifactor sp. | reverse complement strand
TGCGGGCTTTGTGCCCTGCGGGCTTTGTGCCCTGCGGGCTTTGTGCCCTGCGGGCTTTGTGCCCTGCGGGCACGTCATAAACGCGCCTGCTGCTCCATCATCCGGCACAGCTCGTCCGCCGTGTCCTGGCCGATCCGAGTTCCCGTCCAGAGTTCAAAGGCGATCACGCCCTGGTACACCAACATCCTGGCCCCATTACAGGCGCGTCCCCCGCCGCTTTCCGTCAGTTTCATAAAACGGGTCACACCCGGATTAAAGATCAGATCATATCCGATTTCCACGCGGCGGTAAAATTCCGGATCTTCCACAGGCGCATCCTCCACATGAGGATGCATGCCCGCGCTGGTAGCCTGAACCACCAGCCAGTCCTCCCCCGGTATCTGTCTGTAGTCCGCCAGGGCGTAAGCCCGGGCAAAGGGCCGGCCGGCCATCCTGTTGACTTCCTGCGCCACCGCCCGGGCCCTGTCCTGTGTGCGGTTCAGGAGATGTACCCCGGCGGCTCCCTTCTCCAGAAGCATCACCGCCACCGCCCGGGCCACGCCTCCGGCCCCCAGGATCACCACGTCCCTTCCCGCGATCTCCACGCCGTCCTGCACCATGGCCCGGTATAATCCGGGCATGTCCGTGTTATAACCCCTGTATCCCCCCGGACAGCGCACCAGCGTGTTCACCGCCCCGATCCGCTCCGCCAGCGGGTCAATCTCCGCCAGATAAGCGATTACATCGCTCTTATAGGGAACCGTCACATTCAGCCCCAGAAAGTCCAGCGCCAGCGCGCCCCGCACTGCCGCTTCCAGATCCCCGGAAGCCACCGGATAAGGCAGATAGACCAGGTTCTGCCCCGTAGCCCGGGCCATATGGTTCTGGATCAGCGGAGACAGGGTATGAGCCACCGGATTGCCGATGAGCCCGCAGGTCCTGGTATGTCCGTCTGGTGTGTACATATTCGCCACCTCGCATTATTTTCCGTCAGCAATTTTTTTATGGTAAAAATAGAGGACAATCCGCTCCAGCTTTCTCTTCAGCACAATCTGGATCTCCTCTCGGGGATGGATGGGACGGGTAAGATAACTGGTGATCCCCAGCTTTCTGGCCCCCCAGACATCCGTAAACAGCTGATCCCCCACAAAAAGGGTATTGGAAGGGTCCGTCCCCATCCGCTCCATGGCTTTCAGATACCCCTCCCGGCCCGGCTTGCCCGCCTTGTGCCGATAGGGTGAGTTCACCTGCCCCGCAAAGCTCTTCACCCTGGGCTCCTTGTTGTTGGACAGCAGCAATGTGGCATATCCCAGCTCATGAAGATGTGAAAACAATGCCACCGCGCGTTCATCCGCCGGAGCGCCATGGGGCACAAGCGTATTGTCGATATCAAAAATAATACCCCGATAGCCCTTCCGATACAGCCCCTGATAATCAATTTCATAGGCGCTCTCCGCCTCATAATCCGGGTAAAATCTCTCTAACATAACCAAATTCCTTCTGTCCTGCCTATGTCAGACAGACCGTTATTCCAACACCTTTTTCAGTTCGTCCATAAAGGTATTGACATCCTTAAACTCTCTGTACACGGAGGCAAAGCGCACATAGGCCACCGCGTCCAGATCCTTTAACTTATTCATAACCAACTCTCCGATGACCTGGCTGGATATCTCCTTTTCCTCCCGGTTGGAAATCTCATTCTCCACCTCATCCACCAGACCGGTGATGGCCTGGACACTGACCGGGCGCTTATGGCAGGCCCGCAGCACCCCTCCTTCAATCTTGGAGCGGTCATAGGTTTCACGGTTGTTATCTTTCTTTATAATAATAAGTGGGATAGTCTCTACCTTTTCATAGGTGGTAAATCTCTTCCCACACTCATCGCACACCCGGCGCCGTCTGATGGAATTGTTGTCCTCCGCCGGTCGGGAGTCGATTACACGCGTGTTGTCATGGCTGCAAAATGGACATTTCATTTCCGTTCTCCTTATCTCTGGCAGACAAATTGAATCTTTTGCATTATATTATAAGATACTCAGCAGTTAATGTCAACAAGAATAATGTCCGGTCCGATCTGCCGGATATCCTTGTAGGGGATAGTCACCTCAAAATCCGGCTTGAAAATGCACAGAATCTTGCTCCCGTCCGTGACTATGATCTTGCAGATGCAGCCGCTGCACTCGTCAAATTCAAAGTCTGTCACCTTTCCCAGTCGGCGGCAGTCCCTGATATTGATTACTTCCTTTTCTTTAAAATCCGAAAAAAGCATGATGGTTCACCTCATAGTTCTTTCCTTATTATATGCCGCTTGAAACCATGTGTTCCTCCTCTACTTTTCCTGATTTTGCAGAATATCTGCCGCCGCCTTTGTAAATACTACCAGCATAAGCCTTTACACCGGATAAAGCAGAGTAACGCGGAGATATTTTCCAAACGTCTGCCCTCTCAGAATCCCGGACAATCACCCGCAGCGCCGGATCGGATTTGGGCAAGGCAGGCGGGGAACTTAGACAGAAAGGCATGGTGTATAGATAAATGGCTCAAGGAAAAGTAGAAATCTGCGGCGTGAACACAGCAAAACTTCCCCTGTTGAAAGCGGCGGAAAAGGAGGCCCTGTTCGCCCGCATCGAGGACGGCGACCAGGAGGCCCGGGAAAAATACATCGAGGGCAATCTGCGGCTGGTACTCAGCGTCATCAAGCGTTTTTCCTCCAGCAACGAGAATGTGGACGATCTGTTCCAAATCGGCTGTATCGGCCTGATCAAGGCCATCGACAATTTTGATTCGAGTCTGAATGTAAAATTTTCCACTTACGCGGTACCCATGATCATCGGAGAAATCCGCCGCTATCTGCGGGACAACAACAGCATCCGGGTCTCCCGCTCCTTAAAGGACACGGCCTACAAGGCCATCTATGCCCGGGATACCCTGACCCGCCGCAACTTAAAGGAGCCCACCATCGAGGAGATCGCCGCCGAGGTAGGTATTTCCAAGGAAGATATCGTATATGCCATGGACGCCATTCAGAATCCCATGAGCCTCTACGAACCCATCTACACAGACGGCGGCGACACCCTGTATGTGATGGATCAGATCAGCGACAAAAAAAATAAGGAAGAGAACTGGGTGGAACATCTCTCCCTCAGTGAGGCCATGAAACGCCTGGGGCCCCGGGAATATGAGATTATCTCCCTGCGCTTCTTTTCCGGCAAAACCCAGATGGAGGTAGCGGAAATGATCGGCATCTCCCAGGCCCAGGTCTCCCGGCTGGAAAAGAACGCGCTGAAGACCATGCGGACTTATCTGTCCGCGTAACCCCTGTTGCCGGAAGATTTAACCGAAATCTTCCGGCAGCAACAGATCGATCTGACGCGCTATTTTGAAAACCACATCACCGTTCATTCAGGTACAGCTGCACCCGCCTCTGGATGACCTCCGCCACATGCTCCGCGCTTTGACTGCCCTCAAAGAAGCCGGCCGCTTCCTCCGTAATAATGTCACGGATCTGTCTGTCCGCCACCATCTGGCCGTCCAGAGATTCCATAAAGGCGTAATAGTCCTCACAGCACTTAAGATATTCCACGAAAAACGGGGGCATCTCCTCACTTCTGATGTCCGGATCATTTTTATCCATCGGATAATAATAGCTATAAGTGCCGTCCATATTCTCCTCAATTACACACCATTTTCCCTCCCAGTCTCTCTTAACCTGGAAAGAATCCCGGCAGTCCCTCCGGTAATCCCTCATATTCCCGGGTCCCAGCGCAAATTCCAGGTATGCCGCCACCGCCTCCTTGTTTTTGCAATTTTTATTCACCACGATGAAGCTGATGGGATCGACCAGCTGGCCGGAGCCCTCGGCCAGCGGTATGCCGGTCCTGTTGTACCGTTCCCCCAGCAATTGTTTGATCTGCACGAAATATTTCCTGTCGAAAAGGATATCCTGGACAGCCATACAATCGCCGTCCAGTAGCTCCTGATATCCGGCCTGGATCATACTGGGATTCTCCACCTCCACATTCACATCATTCTGATATTTCTTTGTCGCTTCCAGCAGCCGGATGAACAATTCACTGTCAAAATCGCATGTTCCCGCGTCCCAGTCTATAAACGGAGAAGTGGACATATCATAGCATGTCAGCATATACAATAACGAACCGCTTCCGCTGTAGGCAAACCCTCTGTGAACAGCATGGGGATATTCTCCCGCCTCCAGCAGGGAAACCATGTCCTCCACTGTCAGTTCCTCCTCAGGCCAGACATCCGTGCTGGTCACCATGGACTGAAAATTGTAGTAAGTACTGACACCGGCCAGACTGCCGTCAATGGTTCCCGTGGCAAGCAGACCGGGATAAATCTGATCCAGAGTCTCCTGACTGATCAGCTCCCGCAGATCCATCAGCACTCCCTTTTCCCACAGCGCCGACAGATCATCCATATCAACGGCAAATAAATCCGGCCCTTCTCCGGCAATCAGTTCGTTCCACACCCTGTCGTGAGCAGCCTCGCGCTCCTCTTCTTTTACCGCCTTCAGATCAACCGCGTACTCCGGGTGGTCCGCCATGAACATCGGCAATGTATCTTCCAGACCGTTAGAATACGGAAATCTGGTAATGCTGACAGCATATAAGGGCTCTGTGGCAGCGATGGCATATCCGCCCTCGCCCATCCGGGTCTCTCCGGCACGGTTAAGCACATAGGCGACGGCGCTGTCCTTCTTTACTTTAAACAGCAGCAGCTCTCCCTCCCCGTTGACCGCCACCTCGCCAAAGGTCCCGATAATATTTCCGGCATCGAACAGAAACTCCATGGCCCCTGTGGCCCCGTCCCCCAGATAGATCTCTTTCTTGCCTGTGATGTAGCAGTAAGCGCCGTTTTCCATAGGGATGATCCTGTCGCCAAATCCGATTTCCCCGGCGGTGCCCAGACTCTTCTCCCGGGATTCCTCCAGCCACAGCCATTCCATGCCGTTCTCCTCATGATACCCCTGGGTCAGGATACCTCCGTCCGGCCCTGCCGTCATCCAGGGGACCACCCGCTTTAACCGGATGCTGCTGTCCCGGCTGGCAATGTGCTGTCCCCTGCTGTCAAGAACAGCCATCTGCCTTCCGTCAAAGGACAATACATAATAGTTTCCCTGATTGTCCACGCAGACTTCACTGGGCACCACCTGGTCCTGCACCATATCGAGCTCCAGGCATGCGGGCAGCAGATCCACCCGCTTTAGTTCCTCTCCCGCCCTGTTCATATGTACCGCATAGTATGCCTCATACTCCTTGCTCTCGTTCAGAACGGGAATCAGATACACCAGTTCCTCGTCCGATACGGCAAACATATTGAAGATATACCCCCGGTCCAACAGTTCCATCTCCAGAAAGCCGCTGCTCCACTCCTTGCTGTCGCCGTCAAATATCTTCAATTCATAAACCGCCGCCTCATCGGTATAAAGCGGCTGCACCAGGAAAAAACAGTGCTTTCCCACACAGCTGATGCCGCTCCCATAGCTGCCCGTCCCGCTCTCCGATTCCAGAGAAACCATGCTGCGCCCGGCCAGGGACATGGCGGGGAGAACGCTGTTCTGGGGAAAATCCATCTTAAGCTCCTGCTGTCCCCAAACCCAGATCTTTTCCCCTGCTGTTGCCGCATCCTGCGTCGGATTCTCCCCGCCGGACTTCCGGTCCGTCAGGCAGACAGCCGATACCGCCAGTATGGCTGCTACCGCCAGAATAATGATACAAATACCCGCTTTTTTGTACTTCAACACATGCCTCACCCGCTTTCCCGTTCCCGATTCTCCAAAAGCCGTCACATCCAGGGGTTGGTACCGTCTGCCTGCCGCATAGGACAACAGGGACAGACTGTAATCATACCGTATGCCCTCCCCCATCTGTTCCAGCACATACTCGTCACAGCGCATCTCCATATCCCGCTCCATGCAGCTTATTCCCACCCATATAAGGGGATTGTACCAATAAATCACCTGTACGACGCAGGCCAGCAGACGAACCCACAGATCGCGATGCCGGATATGATATTGTTCGTGGAGCAGCACATACTCCCTCTCCCCCTTTTCCATATGGCAGGGAATATATATTCTGCCATGCACCGGTCCCATGGTGAAGGGCGCGCGGATATTCTCGCACTCATAAACGTTGCCGCCAGCGCCGGGCAGGCGTACCGCGCAGGCCACCTGCCTGCGTATCCTGCCATAGGCGTACAGCTGCCGGGAAGCCAGGAAAACTGCCCCTGCCAGCCAGAGCCACGCCAGCCCCCGCAGGACTGTGCGGCGCAGGTCCCCGGAATCAGGAATCTCTGCGGCCTCTTTCAGATTGTCCGAATCCCCCTCCCGACCGGAAATCTGTGACGGCAGGTCGAACACCCGCCCCCCATAATAGTTAGCCGGCTCCCCGATATCCCGCCGCACCTCTCCCATGCCGTAGGAACCGGCCTGCACGTCTCTCTCTGGCCTTTCCCCGGACTGTGCCGGTTCCGTCAGCTCCTCCGGCAGATACGCCAGTCCCGTCCGCGTCTGCACTGCCCGGTCAAATACCGGCAGGTTGAACAGACTGGCGGCGGAGGCGGGCGTCACCGGACACAACAGACGCAGGGCCGGTATAAGCCACAGCAGATAGATATACCGCCGGGGCACGTTCAGCCGCCTTAACAATTCTCTCGCCAGCAGTACCGCCAGAATCACAATTCCCGCTGTAATACTTCTGTTCAGCATTGAAAAAAATAATTCCGCTATATTCATAAGGTTTTCTCCTTGTCCTGCCTGCGCGCCAGGGGCATCCTTGAAACCGCCCTCTCCGCCTGCCGGAGTCCTTCACTGTCTCTCGCTCAGATACAGCCGCACCCGCTTCTGAATGACATTCGCCACATCTTCCGCGCTGTGAGTGTCCTCAAAGAAGTATTCCGCCTCCTCCTGGATAATCGCTATAAGCCTCTCGTCTGCGGGCGGCTGCCCCTCAAGCGCTTCCAGAAAGGCATAATAGTCCTCGCAGCACTCCAGATATTCCACATAGACCCGGGGCATCTCCTCGTCAAACAGGGCCGGGTCTTTGGAATCCAGCAGATAGGATAGTCCGTACATGCCGTCCACCGGCTGGCTTATGGCCCATTTTCCCTCCCAGTCTTTACCGATGCTGAAACTGTCCCGGCAGTCTTTCCGATAATCCGCCATATATCGGGTGTCCAGCAGAAATTCCAGGAACGCCGCTGCCGCCTCTCTGTTTTGACAGTTTTTGTTCACCACATAAAAGCCTGACGGACAGGCTACCTGCCTGGAACCGTCGGCTCCCGGTATGCCGGGCCTGTTATACCGTTCCCCTAAAAACTGCTTTATGTATACAAATCCGGACCGGTCCGCGACCGTATCCTCAACCGCCAGACATTTGCGGTCCGCCAGTTCCTGAAAACACGCCAGATATTCATCGGGGGCTTCCACTTCCGCATACAGATCGCCCTGGTATTGTTTTACCGCTTTCAGCAGCCGCACAAACAGATCGCTGTCAAAGGCGCAGGTGCCTGCCTCCCAGTCAATAAAGGGAGAATGCTCCAGATCATCATATACCAGTATCTGCATCAGAGCGTCCGGCCCGCTGTACCGCCACCTCCTATGCACGGCGTGGGGATAGTCTCCCGTCTCCAGCAGAGCCACCACCTCTTCCACCGTCCATTCCTCCTTTGGCCATATATTTCTGTCCGTCACCAGAGAGCGGAAATTGTAGTAAATGCTGACTCCGGCCAGACTGCCGTCGATGGTCCCCGTGTCCAGTAAACCGGGATAGATCATATCCAGCGTCTCCTGGCTGATCAGTTCTCTCAGATCCATCAGCACTCCCTTTTCCCACAGCGCCGTCAGATCCTCCGCTTCAATATAGAGCAGATCCGGTCCTCCTCCTGTAATCAATTCATTCCACACCCGGTCGTGGGCGGCGTCGCGCTCCTCTTCCGGCACCACCCTTAAGTCAAACGCATACTCCGGATGATCCGCCATAAATACAGGCAAAGTGCTCTCCAGATCCCGATTCCAGTGAAATCCGGAGATACTGGCGGCGTACAGAGGGTTCGAGGCATCAATGGACTGGCCCCCTTCCCCCATTTGGGTCTGCCCGGCCCGATTCAGCACATAAGCCGCTGAGCTGTCCTCCTTCCGCACAAACAGCAATATCTCGCCCTCCCCGTTGACAGCCGCCTCTCCCCAGTTTCCAAGAATGTTTTCCGCGTCAAACAGATACTCCAGAGCGCCTGTGCCCCCGTTCCCCTGATAAATCTTTTTTTCACCGGTAATATAGTAATACAGACCATTATCCCGGGGAATCAACCGGTCGTCAAACGCCACCCCTCTGGCGGTTCCCACGCTTTTCTCCCGGGTGCCGTCCAGCCACAGCCACTCCATACCGTTTTCCTCATTGTAGCTCTGGATCAGGATTCCTCCGTCGGGACTGGCCGTCATCCAGGGAACCACCCGTTTATACCGGATACTGCTGTCCCGGGCGGCAATGGTTTGTCCCTCGCCGTCCAGAACAGCCATCTTCTTCCCGTCAAGGGATATCATATAGTAATTCCCCCGGCAGTCCACACAGATGTCCGTGGGCAATACCTGTTGCTGCACCATATCCAGTTCCAGGCATGCGGGCAGCAGATCCACCCGTTTCAGTTCCTCTCCCTCCCGGCTCATATGTACCGCCTCGTAGGACTCATACTCCCTGTCCTCATTCAGAGTGAGCACCAATAAGACCAGTTCCCGGGCGGAGGCGGCAAATATATCATATATATGCCCTCTCTCCAGCAGCTCCACAGCCACTGGAGCGCTGCTCCATTCCTTTCTGTCTCCGTCAAATACCTGCAATTCGTAGGCTGTGGCATCGTCTCCGCAGTAAGAATGTACCATAAAAAAGCAAGATCCTCCCACACAGCTGCAGGTTCCCTCATAGATCCCCGTCTCCGTCTCCGGCATCAGAGGGATGACGCTGCGGCCCACCAGAGACATGGCGGGAGACCCGCTCTCTTTCGGAAATTCCATCTTCATCTCCTGCTGCCCCCAGAAACAGATCTTTTCCTCAGGAGCCGCCGTAACCTCCGGAGGCTTCTCCCCGTCAGGCTTCCGGGTCAGACAGACCGCCGCTGCCAATACAGCTATTACAGCCAATATCCCTATGCAAATACCCTTTTTTGTATACTTCAGCACATGGTTCACCCTCTTTCCGATTTCCCGGAGCCCGTCACTTCCCGTCAGCTTCCCTGTGCGCCCTGATCATCGCCTCTATAGTCTCCGCCTCCTGGGCCGACAGCTTCCTGTCGCCCAGAAATGCCGCCAGGAAGTGTGGCAGCGATCCGCCAAAGGTCCGCTCCACAAAATAGGCGGACTCTTCCCGCTGGGCCCTCTCCCGGGGTACCAGTACTGTCACCTGGGCGCGGTCGTTGCGCAGATAACCCTTCTCCGTCAGCTTTTTCAGCACCGTATAGGTTGTGGACTTTTTCCATCCCAGCTTCGCCTCGCAAAGATTCACCAGCTGGCCGCTGCCTATCGGGGCATG
Organism: uncultured Acetatifactor sp.; assembly: GCA_910583845.1. Classification (GTDB taxonomy): domain Bacteria; phylum Bacillota; class Clostridia; order Lachnospirales; family Lachnospiraceae; genus Acetatifactor. Next base: position 69,002 of record CAJUAB010000023.1, on the reverse strand, counting down.
CTCCCATACCACCTGCATAAAACGATATTCACTGTCACACAATTTTGCGTATTCCATAGTATCCTCCAACCTGTCGGCATCCCTCGTCCACATTTTGACAAACGGGGTCGATAATGATAGACTCATATAAAGTCTATCATTATCGACCCCGTTTGTCAACTCCGCTTTTCACTTGCCGTCAGGTTCTTCTGCCTCCGGTGCTCTCCCGGATTTCCAGCCAGGGAGAGACCGGAACCACCGCCTGTTGCCTGCTGCCGCCTATCATATTCATCACCGTATCGGCCAGCACATGCCCCATGGTGGCAAAATCAAACTGGATCGTGGTCAGCTGCGGCCGAAACTCCCTGCCCAGCCATACGCCGTCATATCCGGTAAAGGCAATGTCCTGCGGAATTTTCAGTCCCGCGTCCAGCGCCACGCCCATAGCGCCCACGGCAATCTCGTCATTGATACAGCAGACCACATCCGGCAATTCCTTCTGCCGCAGCAGTTCCTTCATGGCTTCCGCGCCATCCATGGAATTATAAGAGCTGGTAATCTGCCACTGCGGACGGACCTCCAGGCCATGCCTCTCCGCGGCCTCCCTCAAAAAGCCCCTCAATTGAACGGAAGGGTACACGCTGTTCACCCCTCCGATAATTCCCATAGTGCGATATTCCTGCGCGGCCAGATGCCCCGCCATCTCGTCCACACAGGCTCTGGCGTCCACATACATGCCGCAGCACTCCAGCTCCGCTGCACGCTCGCTGCCCAACACACACGGAATCCTGTCGCTTATATTCCTGATTGCCTGGATGAAATCCGGATATCCCGCCCAGTTGATCTGGTCCAGCGTTCCGCCCATGATCACCACGGCATCCACACGAAGCTCCTCCAGCAGCTGTAGATTTCTGATTTCCCCCCCGCTCCAGCTTCTCCCGTTGCACACGATGGTAATATAGCCTCTGTCCATCATTTCATTTTCGAAACTCTGATAGAGGTATGGGAAATATTCCTGATACACATGGGGAACCAGGAAACCGATGGAATTGCTTCTGCCCTTTTTCAGATTCCTGGCCACGGCGCTGGGCCTGTAGTTATATTTCTCCACCAGTTCCCATATCCTGTCCCTGTTCTCATCAGAGACATACCCTTTGCCGGATATGGCTCGGGATACCTGCGACGCAGATACCCCGGCCTCCTTTGCGATATCATAAATGGTAATTTTTTTGTCTGGCATCTTCAAAAACCCTTTCGGATGTATATTTTTATCTTACCTCAGTCTGCCTGCAAATGCAAGCCCTTGAACGGATTTTTGAATACAATTGCGCAACATGTTTGTTACATGTCCCGACGTTTATCCGCAAAACCTCATGCCCTACTGCGCCGCAGCTTCCTCCTCCGCAGGATTCATAATCTCCTGCATATCGGCATCATAATCATGGGTCTGGATATCCGCCACCGCCGCCTCCAGCGCGGAACGATTGGCCTCCAGAGCCGTCTGGGGCGTCTGCTCACCGTTGGAAAGGCTGTCCATCATATCGTTGATCATCTTATCCAGATCCTTAAAGCCCATCAGAGGAGAAATCTGGTTCTTCTGTGACAGCTCCAGACAGATATCCACTGCGGTGGAATCCGTGGCGTTCTTCTCAAAGGCCGCCAGTATGGCCTCGTTCCACTCTTCCTCATCGTCGAAGATCTGGAAGATCAGATCCACGATCTGCGCCACCTCCTCGGGATTCTCGATACCGTTGAGCATCATCCAGGGAGAAGCCTCTTTGCCGTAGGAAACATATTCTTTACCGCTGGGTCCCTTGGGGAACGGAACAAAGCCCCACTCATCCTCCATCTCTCCCAGATAGCTGCTGGAAATCCACCACGCCTCATAACACATGCAGGAATTGCCGTCCCGGAAATCCCAGATCTGGCTCTGCCAGTCTCCCAGCCAGCCCTTTAACTGAGGCACGTTCTGGGTAAAGTCGGCGTAAAATTCCATGGCCTCCATAGCCTCCGGGGTCTCCAGAGCCAATTCGATTCCTGCGTCGGTTTTCTTCACCGCGTTGGCGCCGTTGGATGTCATAAAGCTCCAGATCAGATTTTCTCTCCAGTTAAAGCCATGTACATCGTACTCACCGTCCCCGTCCGTGTCCTGATTGCCGGCCAGGGCAATCTCCTTGAACTTATCCCAGGTCCACTCGCCGTTTTCATACAATTCATACAGATCGGGCAGATTGTAGCGGTCAAACAGCGTCTTGTTCCAGAAGATGCCGTACTGCACACCGGCATCCCTTCTGCCCATGGCATACTGTTTTCCCTTGTAGGTGCCTGCCTCGGTGGCCGCCGCGTCATACCAGGGATTGGAGAAGTCCACCACGCCCAGATCGCTGACAGGCTGGGCAATGCCGCCCTCAATCAGCGCCGGAAGCAGTCTGTAGCTCAGAATATATCCCACATCACAGCAGGGATCGCCGGAAAGCACCGAGGTCACGTAATTGTTGATGATCTCGTCATTTCCTCCGCCCACCACCACAAACTCGATATTGCAGTTGTAGTTTTCCTCCACAAAGGCGATGCGCTCCGAGAAAGCCTGGTCGAAGATACTTCCCTCCGGGTCCGGGGTCATGTCGAAGAAGGACCCGATTCTGACGGTCCTGCCGCCAAAATCATACTGCGGCTGTGCCGGCTCCTCCGGCGTGGATTCCGCCGCGCTGCTCTCCTCCGGCACAGACGACTCAGGTGCGCTGCTCTCCGTGCTCCCCTGCGCGCTCTCCTGTGAATCCTGCGGCGTACTGCCCGTCTGGGAGGGTTCGTTGCCGCATCCCACCGTCATCACAGCCATGACCGTTGTCAACAACAGGGCTAAAACTTTCTTTTTCATAATGCATTCCTTCCTTTCTTATATGAGTTTATATAATATAAGTGTATATGATAACAGCCCATGCAGGCCCTTATCAACGGTTTGTACCAGCCTCCGCCTCTGGCAGAGGCCTCCTTTCCGCTATCTGCGCGCCCTTTTTCCGGCACATTCTATCCCACGATACCGGAGCGCCCGATGCCCTCCACAAAGTACCTCTGGCATACCAGGTACAAAAGAATCAGCGGCAGAATCACCAGCAGGCTCCCGGTGTTGTTCATCTGCGAAGCAAATCCCGGGCTGACGAAGTTCATGTTTCCTCCCATATCCGCATACTGCTTGTTCAGCACCGCGGCCAGGGAATTCAGCTTATTGGCCAGGAGTGTGGCTTTGGGTATATACATGTTGGTGTAGAAGGAATCCGTCCACTGCCATACAAAGCCGAACAGAAACACCGTCACCATCATGGGTACCGTGCTGGGCACCATGATCTGCACAAAGGTGCGCAGTTTTCCGCAGCCGTCCACAAAGGCCGCCTCTTCCAGCTCCTTGGGCAATCCCTTGAAGAACTGCCGCAGCATATAGATATACAGCCCGTTCTTAAAGCCGATGCAGGTCACCGCCTGAATCAGCATGGGCCAGGGCGTATCAATCAGATTGACGCTGCTTCCCGTCACCGCCTCAAAGATGTGGAAAATATCAAAGAAGCGGAATTTCATGAACATGGGCAGCATCACGATCTGCGGCGGCACGATCAGTGAAAAGATCACGCAGCCAAACAGCAGGCTCTTGCCCGGGAACCGGAACCTGGCAAAGCTGTAGGCGGTGAGCATACAGGCCGCCATCTGCAGCACGGACACCCCGGCGGACAGAAGAGCCGTATTGAGCAGACTCTTCCAATAGTCCAGGCCCTCCAGGACCTTTCTGTAGTTTTCCAGCGTAAAATGCTTGGGGACATACTTGACCGTGGCGTCATACAGGTCTTTCTCGTCCATCAGCGACACGCTGAATTTCAGATAAATCGGATAGAGAATCACGAAGCAGATGCCGAATATGATGACGCCTCTCACAATTGCCATGGCAAGCCTCTCCAGCCTGGCCACCGTGATTCTCTTCCTGCTCTTCCTTATCCCCGCTTTTCCTATGGCGTATGCTTTCATTTCGCTTCCCCCTAATCCATATAGAATACTCGTTTGCCGATCATACCGCCCACAATGGCGATGATCACCACAATAATCAGGAAATAGATCCACGCCATTGCCGACCCATAGCCATACTTGACATCGCTGAATATGGTGGTCTTGATGGTCTGCATCAGCTCGTTGTTGGCACTGGTAAAGGAATCTATAATGGTATAGACCGCGTTCACCAGAATCAGCGGACTGATCATCGGGAAAGTAATCTTCCAGAAATTCTCCCAGGCCGTGGCCCCCTCCATGTTGGAGGCCTCATACAGACTGGGGGAAATCCCCTGCAGGCCCGCCAGGAAGATCAGAATCTGCACCCCCGAGGCGATCACAATGTCGTAAATCCCCAGCACCGCCTGGGACAGATACATGACGATCCCCGATGGCAGATTGGTATAATTCAGCAGAAATCCCGCCACGTTGAACACCGTGTTGGCGTCATCCGCCGAGAGCATCCCCTCCGGCCCCAGAGTGGTCTGCAAAAGGTCCGAGGACTCAATTCCCAGCACGATACCGGAGGTCAGGATCACCGGGAAAAAGAAGATGCTCCTGGCGATGCCTCTGCCCTTGAACTTCTGGTTCAGCAGGTTTGCCGCGAAAAAGCTGAATATGATGATCAGCGGAACGTTCACCGCCATATCCTTCACGGCCTCCAGAAGACTGATGTTGAACTTCGGATCTATGGTCAGCGCCCTGATGTAATGCTCCAGTCCGCCGTTTGCCGCTTTGGTCAGCACATAGCCGCCCTTCTCCACTGTCATATTGCTGAAGCTGAACTGTACGGATTTGATCAGCATCGGAAGAAAGAGACCGAAGAAGCCGATCAGGAAGGGGATTGCAAACAGATATCCCGCCACTGCCTCTTTGCCTCGAAGCGTCAGCTTTCTCTTCCCATTCACTTTATGAAACAGTCCCATATCACCCCTCCTTCACTACCAGGAAATCCTGCGCCCGCACGGTGTTTCCCTCATACTGCGCATCCTGCCCGTTGTAATTCACCACCACGCGGGTGCCATCCTCGTAGGTGGTGCAGTAGACGCCCTCGGAAAGCATCTCATGCCCTGTGATCCGAAGACCCCGCAGAGCCCCCGTAGCCCCGTTCACTCTCTGCCAGGCGTTTATCGCCGTCTCCCGCCAGGCCTCATAATTCACTGAGTACAGCCCGTCAAACTCCGTGTCCTTAAGCAGGGAATTATCCCCGCATATCCACTCAAAGCAGATTCCCGCGCCGGACTCTATGCTCTTTAAAATTATGGTGTTTACATCGCCAGAAAGATTCACCGGCCCCCCGGCATAATCCCGGTAGCCGTGCAGCACCATCCCATAGAAAGGCACCACCTCGTCAATGATCTGCGAACGGTTGCTGTCCATGGGCACGTTCCTGATGTCGGTGAGATACGGCCAGGCATAGTCGTTGGCGTTGCTGCCAAGCAGCGCTCCCTGGCAGGAAGCCGCGAGTTTTTCCATGGCCGCGCAATTGTATCCTGCCGCCGTCTGTCGGTCCACATAATGTCTGCTGTTAAAATCACTGAACAGATCACAGGCCAGCTCCTCCACGGATATCCCCTCCAGCCCGTAATTCTTCGTCCTTTGCAGGAAGGTCTCCGCCATCTCCTCCACATAGTACGGGCTGATCATATTGATGGGGTCTGATCTTCCGTCCTTCATGCCGTTGGGAATCAGATAGCTGGCCGCCTGGGCCTCCGTGTTGTCATAGTACCGGGGAGCGTGGCTCTCCATCCTGTACCCGTCAAATGCCTTATCCTTGTACACATATTGCAGCTGGGCCGTGTGGAACACCGGGACGCCCTGCTCACTCATGGCCCGCAGAAACTCCTGCTGGTCCATCCCCGAACGCTCCAGGCAGCTTAACGCCTTCACCCCGCCCGGCGCCCGGCCGTGCAGGCCGCCGCTGCTCCAGCCGCTGTACTCCACCTTGATATCTTTCACACCGCTTTCCGTCAGCTGCCTCACGGCCTCGGCCGCCTGCCCGTAAGTCGTCAGCTCCTGCGTCACCTGGGTCTTGATGCCCAGAACGGAATCGGATTTCTGGACCGCCCCTATAAAATCTATATAGAATGGGGTTCCCTCTCCCGATACACGCCGGTCAAACACCTTCCGTTCCACCAGATACTCCTGGTAGCAAGCCGCCATTCCCGCGTAATTTGCCCGCTCCCCATGCAGGAAGCTGTAACGCACCTTGTAATTCTCCGAAAACACCGGCTGGGAATACATCTGAAAGCTGTTGTTTCCCACCATATCCCCCAGGGAAATCGCGCCATAGCTCAGATAACCGAAGCCTGCGTGTACATGATTGTAGCTGTCCGTCCTGCCCGCCACTATTCCGTTCACATCCGCGCCGGCCGCGCCGCCCTCCACAATGGCAAAGAAAGCCGCGTCTCCGTTCTTTGCCCCGAACACAGGCATACGCACCGTCACATCCTGATCGATTTCCGGCTTTTTGGTCAGGTTCACCTGGTTGGTCTTGTCTTCCCCGTACACATAGCCGATATAGGCGGGAGCGTTTACCTTTCCATTGTTAAACCGGATCAGCGCGCCGCTCCCGTCGGGCACAAACAGATAACCCGTATCCTCCGGCCCCGCCGCCCCGAAGTACTCCAGCAGATCTATGTCGACCAGATAATATTTGTCCGTGTCATACTCCACGGCGCCGGGGTCCATCTCCACCACAAAACTGTCCCCGTCCAGATAGTAGGATACGGTGATATTGAACCAGGGCTTCTCGTTGGCCGCCTCAAAACCGTTCTCCAGATGATCCTGCTCCATATCCTCCGCCGTATAGCCCGCCTCCAGAAAATACGCCGTGATCTCCTCCTTTTTATAGTCCTTCACGTCCTCCTTGAGCACATAGATGGGATGCTCCTCCAGAACCGGATACCTCTCCAGATAGTCCTGCAGCTTTTCATCCTTTAATTCTTCCTTATTTAAATACAGATAATTTCTGCCCGTGCTCCTGGCCGCTTTCTCATCCATCAGCGCCGTAAACTGCTCATAGCGCTCAGCGCTGATAATCTGGGGCAGAACAAACTGATCCGCCAGTTCACCCAGATTGTAGACAATTTTTACCCCCTCCGGAACCGTTTCCACGGTGAACTGTCCCCGGGACACCGCGTCATTGAAGCTGTCCATCTCCGACGCCTGGACATTCTCATTGAAATACCGTATGGAAAACTGGGACTTCATGACGCCCCGGTAATAATTGCTGGCCAGCGGGTCCTCATCCGCCCCCTGGGGATTGGTGAACCACACGTCTCCCGATTCCTTCACTTTTACAGCGAAATCCGCCTGCTCCCGGTCCAGATAGAGTTCCAGACTGCCGCTGTCCGCAATCAGCTCCATGCGCTCCGGAATCTCCCCCTGGGCCGCATGGACGGGTTGCCCCGGCATCAGTCCGCACAGCACGGCCAGTCCCGCCAGGACGCTTATCGCTCTGTTGAAAAGATTCTTTTTCATGTCGTTTTCTTTCCTTTCCGTCATCGGAACCTGATCTCCTTATAAGCCGTCACTACGAAAGTCAGAAACTGCTGTATCACGCTGAAAAACAACAGTCCGATAAACAGGATGATCGCCATTCCCAGCAGGGTCAGCACCGTGGTTGCCAGCGTCTTTTTCATGCTGTACTGATGGGTTATCATCATCCCCAGCACCAAAAGCGCTATCGTCCAGATATAGCTGATCACCGAAAACACATAGTAAAAGGTTCCCTCCTCCGCAGTGATCACATGGCTCACAAGCACCAGCGGAAACTGTATGATCAGCAGAGGCAGCAGGGAATATCCGGTAAAAATGGCTATGTCCCGCATCTTCCCCTCGCCGTCCATCAGAGAGGTCAGGCACCAGTTGGAGACGCACCAGAGAACATAGAGCAGTCCCACCGTGACAATGTCCACCATCATGTCCACGTCCTCCAGACGGTTCATATTGAAGAGAAATGCCGTGCCCTGCTTCTGGACCACCAGCATCAGCACGGTCAGCACCGCGAAGGTCAGCGCCGCCGCCAGCGTACCCCTGTGCTCCCGCTTCAGATCCCAGAAGCCGTCAAAGGGATGCGTAATCACATGAAAACCGTAAGCCATGGATTTTAAATATCTCTGCACTTTGCCTCACCTGCCCATCTTTTTATTTTTTTTGCCGCCCGGAACAACAGCCAGGCCGCCGTCAGCAGAATAGCCGCCCCCATGTACCCGGGAAAGCTGGTCTGCATCTTCTCTTTCCGGTAGAACTCAAACGCCCTGGTGTAATACTTCCTGCTGTTCCCCAGCCGGAAATACTTCATGGCCTGCTCATAGTCGCCCTCCCGCATGGCGATCTTCCCCATACCGATATAGGCCACCTCGCTGTTGGCGTTCTGCCGCAGCACCTCCTGCCACAGCCGGTCCGACTCCTGGGTGTTCCCTGTAAAATGCGCCCGCATGGCCCCCAGCAGATTCCCCCCGTACTCCGTCACACCATAGGCCAGCACACTGCCCAGCTGGGCATCGAGAATGTACAGGCGGGACTGGTCGCCATTCAACGCCAGGGAGGAAGGATTCCTTGTCAGGCCGCTCCTGCTGCCCGTCCCCCCGAATATGAACAGCGAGTTCCCGTCATAGTCATAGCAGAACACCTTTCCCCCGGCGTTATCCAGGATGAAGTAGCAGCCGTAATCCGTGGCGGACACATCGGTGAAGGAAGACCAGCTGGCCTCATCGGAGGCGGAATACAGGTCTCCGATGATACTGTAATTGCCCAGCCGTCGAAGTACGTCAGTACCTGTGGGGTTTAAGCGTCGGATGGAATCCGCCCCGTTCATATGGTCCTCGTCGGACAGATTGCTGATGGTGGCATAGACAAAATCCGTCTGATCCACGAAGATATTGCTGTACTCCGTGGGAATGATGGTCTCCATCCTCTGCTTCTGGGCATCCGTGGAGAAATAATTTTTCCAGATATACGCAAAAGGCGACACCGTTACCTGGGTGGCCCCCATGAATCCCTGAAATTCCCCGAATTCATTGAATTCCACCAGACCCATATTGATGCCGTAGGCAATGGCGTAAATTCTGCCCGCGCCGTCCACCACCACTTTGGTGGGCACATAATTCTGGGAGGCGTCCACCAGATCCGTCTGGGGCCTGCCGATCTCCCGGATCAGATTTTTGTCCCGGTCAAACTCCACAATCCTTCCGTTGCCCGAATCCGCCACATAGATACGGTTCTCCTCCGTGACGAATACACCCTGGGGGCCCGACAGACCGCCGGTAATCTCGTCCACGTACTCGCCCTGCTCCGTGATGATCAATATCCTGTCATTTCCCGTGTCCGCTATGTAGAGCAGTCCGTCCTTGAAGAACAAATCCTGGGGCGTTTTCAGATCCATCCCGAAGTCTGCGCCCGTAAAGGATTCCACATACAGGTAGGCATGGGGCTGCAGCACATCCTCCCCCCACCAGTCGTAGCTGTAGGTGTCGTAGGGCATGACCGTTGCATATGTCTCTTCCCCCTGAGACAGCAGAGCCGCGGCCGCCAGCACAAGTCCCAACGCTTTTATCCGAACTTTTGGTTTTCTTTTCATCTTTTTATACCCTCATACCGCGCTCGCGCGCGTCCACATTGATCACTCCTTGATACCGGAAGAAGCCATGGTCTCCACGATGCTGCTCTGATTGATGATGAAAATCAAAATCGGCACCACCATCATGATGACCGTCACCGCCGCCGTCGCGCCGGCCCGGGAGATCCCGCCCGCCGCGATCTGAGACAGCGCGTAGGGAAGCGTCTTCAGATTCTCGCTGTAGATAAAGTTCCCTCCCTGCATGTTCCACAGATCCTGGAACGAGAAGATAATCAGCGTCAGCCAGGCGGGCTTGACCTGGGGCATGGCGATACGGCTGAAGGTGGTAAACTCATTGGAGCCGTCAATCCTGGCCGCCTCCAGCAGGCTGTCCGGAATCTGTTCCATGAACTGCTTCATGAGGAACAGGCCCATGGGTTTTGCTATGGCCGGGACAATCAGCGCCAGATAGGAATCCAGCCACCCGATCCTGCTCATAATCAGGTAATTGGGAATGGCCGTCACCTGGCCCGCGAACATCAGGGCTGTCACCACTGTGCCGAAGATCAGATTGCGCCCCGGAAATTTATGCTTTGCCAGCGCGTAGGCACAGAGGCTGGCGATGATCAGATGTCCCAATGTACCGGCCACTGTAATCAGTACCGTGTTGAAAATATACCGCGAGAAAGGCACCCAGGACTCCGACATGAGCACAAACACGTCATGGAAATTTTTCAAGGTGGGATTTCTCACAAACAGCCTGGGAGGAAATACGAACAACTCTTCCAGCGGCTTTAAAGAATTGCTGATGGAAAGCACCAGAGGCACCACCATAAACAGGCCCAGGGCAATCAGCAAAAACATATTGAAGAAATTGCCTGTTCTGGAATGGCTGGGCTTGACGCCTTTTCTTTTCTTTTTTGCCATGTCAGTTTCCCACCTTTCTGAGCACTTTCTGTACCAGTTTGTTGCACAGGATCATTACCATAAACAGCAGTGTGGCGATGGCGGACGCGTAACCCATCTCAAAGCGGACCGTTCCGTAGTCCACCAGGTGGGATACCACCGTGTGCGCCGCGTAATCCACGCTGGGAAATCCGGCCAGCGCCGCCAGCTGATCGTGAATCGCGAAGGAGGTGGTGATGGTCATAACGGCGCCGAACATCAGCTGGGGCTTCATGGAGGGCAGGGTGATATACCAGAGCTCCTGGAAACGGTTCTTGATCCCGTCCATATATCCTGCCTCGTAAAGGCTCTGGTCCACATTCTGCAGGCCCGCGATAAAAGACAGAAACCCGGTTCCCATGCTCATCCACAGCACCACGATAATCAGAATCGGCTGTATGTACCTGGCATCTTCAAACCATAATACAGGGCTGTAGGTGATCCCCAGCTTCATCAGCCAGCCGTTGGCCATCCCGTAGCTGTCGCTGGAGAAAATGAATTTCCAGATAAAATATGCCTGGCCGGAAATGGTGGGGGCATAAAAAACCAGCGTCATGAAAGCTCTGAGAAAACGATTCTTGATCTCATTGATCATCCATGCGATAATCAGCGCCGCGAAATATCCGATGGGACCGGTCACCACGGCAAAGAGGAAGGTATTCTTCACCGCAGTGGGGAACACATCGTCCGCGAAAAACAGGTTGATATAATTCTGCCATCCTATGAATCTGGGGGATTCCAGCACATTGTAATAGGTGAAGCTCAAGGTTATGGACGTGGCCACCGGCACCAGGTAAAACAGGATGAACAGCAGACAGAACGGAGCCACAAACAGGTAGGAAATCCTGGACTTTTTCATCTGCTTCCCCGTTGCCGCAAAGCGATGCTTCACATCCGCCCATAAAATATTGGATAGTTTCTTTTCCATATTCCCGCCCCCTCTACTCATCCAGACCGAACTCGATCCGCTTATTGGTGATCTCGTTATTGATGGTCTTCACATAATCCTCCAGCGTCTCCCTGGGATCTTCCTTGTTGTTGTACACGGCGTAAAACGCGTTTTTCACATGCCTCTCCGTAAAATATCCCCCCGGGATCTCCGGCACCACGCGCACCCACTCCAGCTGCGCTTTCAGCTGTCTCATATCCCGGCCGGACCAGGGAAGGTTCTCCAGCGCCTCCATGTTGGCCGTAGCCACACGTCCCGCGACACCCAGGATGTTCTCCACCTCAATACAGTAGTTTGTCTGGATCTCCTCGCTGCTCCACCATTTCAAGAACTCCCATGCCTCCTCCTTATGTTCGGAGGTATCCAATATAATAGAAGCCGTCTGGCCCGCAATGACCGAGTGATCCACATTGCCCTCTTCATCCTCATGGCCGGGCACCACCGTAAATCCCCACAGTCCCTTGATCTCCGGCGCGAATACCGAGAGATAGCTGTAGGAGGTGTAGTCCGCGATGGCCAGCGGCATCTCACCGGTGCGGAAACGGTTGGCAAAGTCGTAGGTCACGGGCATCTTATAGTCCGCGTAATTCCCCGACCACTGGGAGAAAGCCTGTACCGCCGCCTCCGAGTCAAGACCGCTGGCCGTGCCGTCCTCTCTGTAGTAGGCTCCCCCGTACTGATAGAGGAACATGCCATAGGAGGTATAATCCGGTACCGTGCCCACATTCATATTGTTTTTCTGGATCACTGCCAGACATTCATAGAATTCATCCCAGGTGGTGGGAACCTCCAGCCCCAGCTCCCGCAATATATCCGCCCGGTAGAAGAGCATCTGGAAGGACGTTGTCTGGGGCAGGGCGTAGACGCCGCCGTCATAGCGGAACATATCCAGAGAGCCCTCCATGAACCGTCCCGTGACCTCGTCAAAATCCGGAAACTGCGTCAGATCCGCGGCGGCGTTTCGCAGCGCGTAATTGACAGGCTCTTTGCTGGCCACTCCCAGCGCCACATCCGGCCCCTCTCCCGCCAGCGTTGCCGACAGCAGATTATCCCTGTTCACCAGCTTCACATTGGCCGGTATCCCGCTCTGCTGCACAAAATAGTTGTCAATCAGGTTTTTCAGTACCGTGGCCTGATCCCGCCCGCTGCCGGAGGCGCTGGACACAGAGGCCGCGTCGGCCAGCAGCCAGATGGTCAGAGGATCATCCCCCTCATACACATCGCCAATGCTCTCGTAATCCTCCGTGAAGCTGGCCATGAACGCTTTCAGCTCGTGGCCCGCCTTCTCCAGAATATTCGCTTTCGCGCCCGGCATCGCGCTGCCGGGTTCCTGTATCAGCAGATAATCAATCTGCAGGGGCTGCTCCTTCATGCTGAGCACCCAGGACCCCAGAGAGATGATATTGTCTTTAAAGGACGACCAGTATTTCGCAATGGTCTCCGGCTTTCTGCTCATGGTCTCCAGCTGCACGATGAGATTGTCCAGCGAAGCCGACTGGCTTCCTTTGGAACCGTTGGCATAGTCCTCCACCCGCTTCGCCAGGCTTGACACCGCTTCATACTGCTGTGCCAGAATCTGCAATGCCTCCGGCGTCTTCTTCTCCAGCTGATAGTCGCGCATCATGTCCGGGGAGGAACCGATTACCATCAAAAGCTGTCTGTACGCCCGGTTCAGCTCAAAGATGCTGTCATCCGCGTCATCCAGAATCTCTGACAGCACGCTCCCCAGCGTCACTTTCATGGTCAGACTGTGTTCCCCCTTAGTCAGGTAGAACAGATAGGGCTCTTCCTGGCTGCCAAGCCTGGCGATCTGCCAGTCATTTTCATAGAAGAACCGGAGCTCACGGGCTTCCTGAAAGGGAGACTGCCCGTCAATTTCCAGGGATCTCACCACGGTCACACCCTGCTTGATGCTCTGCTTGTATTTGACCGCGATCTCGTAGAGACCGTCCTTCGGCACATCCACCGTCCAGGTGATCCACTGCCCCACCTGGTTCCAGTTGTTCCCGCCGATGGAATTCATGCGGATTTTTGCCGCGTCGTAGGGCTCTGTCCTGGGGGATGTCCTGTCGTTCACCGGGTACAGGGTGGACTCCGACTTATAGACCGCGTCCTCACCCTGGATTTTGACGGCCTCCCCCACTGCCGCTTCCACGGCCCCGTCCGCCCGGGCCTGCGCCAGATACGTTTCATAGGCGGGAGGCTGCGGCTGCTGTTTCAGTGTGAGAGAAGCGATGGCCATGGGTTCCTTCACAGATTCCAGCGTGACGGTGTTCTTCCCTTTATCAAAGTAAAAGCTGTATGCGTCTCTCACATAGCCACTGCTGTCTTCGCACCAGGCGCTCATCCACAGGGGGGCCTCCACCTGCATGGGGCGGATGTCATTGCCCCGGGCGTCTCTGCTCACCGCTTCCGCGTCCTCCCAGTTCCGGGAGAACTCCAGATACTGCGCGCCGTCGAAGGGAAGTTCCCCGTTGATACGGATTTCCCTCTCTATGGCATTGTTCTTCCCCTCCATGGGATAATACTCCAGTTCGATCTGGTACAGCCCCGCCTCCGGCACATCCACCTCCCAGGTGATGCTTCCCTCCGCGGGCGTCAGCGCCACATTGTTCTTTCCCTCATACTCCTGTGCCCTCTCAAATCCCTCTCCCGCGCTGGCATATTCCCCTCCGGGCACTGTAATCTCGGCGGCGGGGCGGGAGGCGCCACCCCGGTCATCCAGATAATCCTGGTACTTTACCGTGTCATATACTTCCACATAATATTGGGACAGATCTTCTTCCGCGGCCCGGGCCCGCATTGCATTTTCCGGCGCGCAGCCCAGAGCCAGCGCTGCTGCCGCCATCAGCGAAACAAACCGTAACTTTCCCTTTCTCATACCAATCCCCCTGTTCGAGTTCCACATATCCCCTGTCGGCGCGAAGCGACTCTGCCCGTCCGGGGATATGCTGTTTCAGCGGTCCGCATATCTCCACTCGTCCTGCCATCTCAGTTCTATTCCGCCATCGGCGCCGAACTCCACAGGCAGCCAGACATAACGCGAATCCGACAGCTTGTCGCTGTACCACCGGTCCCCCATATAGATCAGATTCCCTGCCGTATCCTCAAATACACAGGTACTCTGTGAGTCGAAGGTCGTGCCCTTCGTATCGTCCACGCAGGGATCTCCCATATTCACCCATTCGCCCAGCATGGAATCGCTCCGGTAATATCTGGCCTGATTGGGTGCCCATCCGGTACATCCGGAAGATATCAGATAATAGCTGTCATCCTTTTTGAATACCGCCGGCGCTTCCCGCTGGGCGCCCGGGAAAAGACGGATGAAATCCTCCCCGTAAACCGCCTGCTGCGGCGGAGTGGCCAGATCGGTATATTCCTCATTCAATTTTGATATGTACAGTGTCAGATTCTCCTCGCTGGAGTAAATGATATATGCCGTTTTGTCCGTGTCCACAAAGAGATTCATATCCCGCGCCATACCCTTGCTGGACGGATATTGGTCCTCCTGATCCTCCGGGCATGTATTCAGCCGATATCTGTCTATAAAACGAAAGGGGCCGAAGGGGGAATCACTGACCGCGACCCCCGCGCAGGCTGCCGCGTAACTGCTGTCACTGGTCTGTGTAGGCCCATCCGCATGAAACCACAGCACATACTGTCCGGTCTTTTCATTGTAAATCAGCTTGGGCCTCTCTATAATCGCGCTGTTCGCGTCCAGACTTCTGAACACATTGTCCAGCTGCTCCCGGGAATATCCGTCATAGAGCTCCCGGAAATAGTCATCTGTGTCCAGCTCCTCCCTGGCCGTGACATTGCGCAGGATGACTCCCTCGAACTGCCAGTTATACAGATCCTCGGAGCTGTATGCCCGGATGCCGCCCCTGGCTCCCGCCGTCTTGTCCTCCCCTACCCAGATCCATCGGGGAACCGTCTCCCCTGTGCTCTCATCCCTGATCATCAGCTGCTGCACCTGCCCGCCATGAGCCTGAATCAGATTGTTGTCCGTATCCCTCCACTGCTGGCCCGGCCGGAATGAATCATAGACACATTTTTCGGTTAGCATCGCGTAACCCTCCTTCAATTGAATAAATTTATCCTCCCAGTCCGATGCCCCGGACGCCGTCTGCGACAGCAGCGCCTCCGCGTCCGCTACGGCCTGTTCATATCTTTCGTATGACGCCCTCGTATAGCTCTCCGGTTCCATCTCCGCCGTATACTTCCCCAGAGCCAGCTCCAGAAGCTCCCCTGTGTACTCCGGGATGACGGCGATCTGTATATAACTCAGAATCGGTATATCCATGGCCCGCTTGCCGTTCTCATTGAATACCTTTATATTCAGTTCCCCGTCCTCCACGCTGACAGAGAACTGCTTTTCCGTCAGCCGATAGCGAAGCAGCTTTTCCCCCTCCACCATCCTCTCTCCCTCACAGTCCACATCGATCTTCCTGGGGCCAAAGGGATTGTAGAAGCCCACCGTCACCTGGTACTCCCCCTCCGGGAGCTGAAAGTCATAGCTGATCACTGCATCCGCACCGCCCGGATAGTTCTCCTCGTTCATGGTCCACTTGCAGGCCGTAAGCCCCTCCCCCAGGTGGTCTGACTCCCGGATCAGATAGTCCGCCTCCCGATAGCCCCAGCATCTTCCGGAGACGGCATCCGTCCCATAGGGCTGATCGCTGAGAGACTGGTATAAGCCGCAGACCTGGCCCTCCGGAAAAACATCCGTTTCAGATGACGCGCAGTCCACATTATACAGTAAAAACTCCGCCTCCAGGAGCTGCTCATCCGTCCACTGCGCCGTGTCCTGCCCTTCTGTTGTCGCCCCCGAAGTCTTCTGCCCTTCTGTCGTCGCCCCCGAAGTCTCTTGCCCTTCCGTTGTCGCCCCCGAAGTCTTCTGCCCTTCCGATGTCGCCCCCGAAGCATTCTGCCCTTCCGTCTCCGCCCCCGAATTCTTCTGCCCTTCTGTTGTCGCCCCCGAAGCCTCCCAAGGAGCCGTCGGCCATTCAGCTCCCGCCGCGGCTTCCTCTCTGCCTCCGCAGGAAGAACCGGACAGGGCCAGCGCCCCCGCCAGCAGCAATGTCATTCCTCTTGCATATCTGTTCGATTTCATCTCTGTCTCCTTAATTTGTAATTTATATTATATCACTGTTTTTTTCATGTGCAATCGGTTGCATTCACAAAATCAGATGCGCTGCTTTGTGCATTTCTTACAAAATTGTATCTGTGACAATCGATTGCATATATGAGTTTTTCTTTCTGAATTTCTATGTTCACTCTTTCTGATGGGCAAAAAGGCTATATTGACTGTTTAGTACCCGCTCAGACAATTGAACAATCCGGCGCAATATGGTATGACCGTTTGCATTGCCGGATGAGACACAGGGAAAGCTGAATTCGACTGCGTAGCTGAAAATCAGACAGGGAGAATATCCCCTGGAAAAGCTGAAATACATGATACTGATTGAATAGAGTAAGACCTGTAGAATCTGTAAAGCGGAGTCATGGGTTACCGGAGGATATGCTACCTGTAAACCGGTGGCTTTACAGATTACAAACAGGGAAAATAACCACTTGGGCTGGAGCGTGTTTGAAAAATCACTCCCGCTGTCTGTGGCGGTAAATCGCGAGCCTGCTGACGGAAGCTGCCCAAATCCGGCAGGGTATAATAAAAATAATTGTTCCACAGTACCCTGCTGTCTTGCAGGCTCTCCCCTTTTTGCGCAGTTTGTACGGGGAAACAGGGCATATAGAGAAAAATTGTGTTTCAGTACCCCGCCGATCGCAAAAAAGGGGATATGGAGCGGCAATTTTTCTGTATATACCCTGTTATGTGGAAAAAAATCCGTTTTTCTGCCCCTGGGGACTCCGGGCAGGGTACCGGGAAGTCATTTTTTTCTATATACCCCGGCCTCTGTCCGGAGCAGAGAATTCCGTATGCGTCCGTGGGAAAACGGACATTTTTGACAATACACGCGTAAAGGGAATACATCCGGATTTCCGTTTTGGACTCTTACCAGTCCGGATCTGTTTGAGGCAGGGGATAAAATCAACCTGCAAGATGGAGGAGGCGATGCAGTGGCATCGTTGACTGACGGCAACGCGGCAAATGGCAAAACAGGCGGTGCGGAAAGTGTGTCTGCCGACCGGATGGAGCTCGGGAGGTTGCAGGAAATAAACCCCAGGATCTGTCCGGCCGCAGAGAATATGCCCTTATCACAGGAAGGAGATTTTCAGCTGTTTTCGTTCAGATACAGTTGAACTCTGTTCTGAATTGCCCTGACGGTATTCTCCAGACTTTGTATATTCTGAAAAAAGCTGCCTGCCTCCTCGCGTATGATGTCCTTAACAGCCTCCGCGCTCCGGGGTTCCGCCCTACAGCTGTCCATAAACGCAAGGTACTCCTCCACATAACTGCTGCCGTCCTTTTTGAGCGGGAGGGATATTCCGGTAAGTTGATCCGTCTCATATTTCCCGTCCTCATCGGATAAAACCACGCTTTCCCTCAGAACATCCCTGCGCAGCAGGCCGCCGGGATACTGACTCTGAAATCTCCTGTCATAGATAAAACGCAGGAAATCTGCCGCTTCCTCCCAGTGCTCCGTCCCGGCGTTCACAACGATAAATCCATAACAGGTGAGCATATTGCCGTCTCCCGTTTCCGCAGGAAGTCCCACAAGACGGGCTTCGCCCTCATAGCGCTCCATGATGCTGGCATATTGGGCTATGCTTCCGCCATACACCACATCCGCCAGATAGGTCCCGTCCATCACCTGCCTGGCGATCTCATTCTCCTCCTCCATATCCAGATTTTTGTGCTCTCTGACCGGCACCTCCCCAATCATCTCCAGCACCTGGCGAAACAAATCTCCCTCGAAGTCGCAGGTGTGATTTTCCCAGTCCAGGAAAGGAGAGTCCGCCATATTTTGCAGCACCAGAAAATCCAGCATTTCCTCCTGGCTCCAGCGCGGCGGCAGGAACCGCGATGCCCCCTGTTTCCTGCGCTGCCTCCACAATTCCACGATCTCCTCCAGCGTCCATCCATCCCCCTGCCAATTGCCGTCCACCGTTATCATACTGACTCCGCTCACCCCGGCGGGCAGTCCCAGAAGCCTGCCATCCCGCAGTCCTGCCGTGGTCACGCCACAAAACAGCTGCCTGTCTGTCTCTTCCTCCAATACCTCCGAAAGGTCCGCAAGCAGTCCCCGCGTGTTCAGTCTCTCCATATCCTGTGTGGATACAAATAACAGATCCGGCCCTTTCCCCACTGCCATCTGCGCCATAACGCGCTCGTAAAATCCTTCCCCGTTTTCCCAGTCCGCCTCGTACGAAACCTGGCAGTCCGGATTCTGAGCCGAATAAGCGTTCGCGGCGCTCTTCATGCTGCTGTCGTGAAGCCATAAATTAGCCAGCCGCAGCGTCCCCTCCGTCTCACCTTTCCCGGAGCCAAAGCAGTAGACCATCAGTTTATCCTCATTTTCCGTGAGAACCATCAATTCTCCCGCTCTGTTGACACCGATTTGTATACCCTGGAATTTTCCCCGGGAGGCCAGTCCGTAATCCCTCAGATCCAGCATGAAGTTATAGTCTCCGGTGGCAGGATTCCAGACATTGATCTGTGGATTCCACACCTGATAAAAATTCCCCCGCTCATCGATGCATCCCTCATAAAAGCAGAATCCCCCCACTTGGGCCAACTCTCTGGCCTCTCCTGCATCCACGTCCAGATATACCAGTTTGCCATCCATATGTACCAGGGGCGTCCCGTCCGCCATCCGGCAGTAAATCCCTGTCGAGGTTGGGTTCTCCGCCTGGATTTTGTACAACATTTCACCCTCACCGGCAACGTCCTTCTCCCCAAATACATACAGATACCCATCCGTCAGCGACAGCGCGTATACAGACCCCCGGGCGTCCATCCAGAAATGAAAGAACGATACCCCAAGCTCCATGGCCCGGGTCATATCACAGATATCCGTCTCCCCGCTCTCCAGGTCCCACAGAATCCGTCTGTATTTCCCCTCCGTATCCGCGCAGAGCAGAGCCAGCAGATGGTCGCCCACCGCGTTGATCTCCTGAATCCTTTCCTCTGTGCCCAATCCCTCCCAATAAGGCGTAACCACACGGCTCTCCCCGGTGTCTCCGTCCAGCCAGTATAACTGATAGCGCTCCCCCGGATCTTCCTCTTCCCCGCCGCCCGGTCCGTACTTGTCAAGGACATAGAAATCTCCTCCCAGACTGGTGTATTGCTGGATATATTTTTCCGTGTATTCAAAATCCGGTTCCAGGATATCCAGCACATACGTGTTTACACAGACGGACTCCCGGTATCCCTGCCACACCTGCGGCATCTGAAATCCTCCCTGCATCCAGTCCGCCGGCTCATAGCTTTCCGCCTGAAAACCGGTTGTTTCCAATTCGCCGTCGCCATCCGGCAAATTCCCGGAAAGCATGACGGCCCCGGCAGCTTCCGCCTTCCCCGTCGTATCCAGAACCGGCGTTTCCTCTCCCCGATTGCCTCCCCACTGGCAACCCGACAACAGCGACACGACCAGCACCACCGAACACACTCTTTTTATCGCGTACCTTCTCTTTCTCATAGACACACGGTCTCCTCCCGCTGGAATAATAAAACCCCTGACGCAATCATAGCATCAGAGGCCTACTACCGCAATCGGCTTAATCAATTCATAAAAATATCTTAAAAAAATATTAAATATTTCCCTTTGCCCTTCTCCCAAAAAGCCGCCCGGTGCCGCGCAGTAACCAGTAACAGAGAAATCCCAGAACCGTGCCCAGAATATTGGTCAATATATCATCTATCTGAAAAAAACCTCTTCCCGTGATCAGCTGCATACTTTCAATGGCCAGGCTGGTGAGCGCGCCGGTAAAGAAATTCCTGAAAAAATTTCTCTGCCGGGGATCAGCCCAGGCCAGCACAAAGCCGTAGGGAATAAACAGCAGCACATTCTCCACCACATAGGCATTGTTGCGGTTGTTGATGCCCCAGGTGGAAAAAAGCTCCAGATCCATCATACCGCTCCTGCTGCCGCTCTCTCTGGAAAAATAAGTAATAGCCAGCAGCACCGCAACATACATCACCAGACAGGACACGGCTGGCAGCGACACAACGTCCCTGCCCCTCTTTATTCTCCCGCGGTTAAAATTGTACAAAATCACAACGGCAAACAGCCCCGCTATGATCCCATAGGGGAGATAGCGCAGCGCCGCCAGTAAATCGTTTATAATATATTTTAACATGTATTTCTTCCAATCTGTCTTTTCCCTGTTCCTGCCAACACAGATCCGCCTGTGTTGCCATGTTACTGCTCCCAATGGCGGCCGCTTTCCTGCCACCGCTCCCTGTCCTCAAAGAGCCTGTCATTCATCCAGGCTACGGCATCCGTAATTCCGTCCTCGTCAAACGGGAACTCTGAACGCTGCTTTTGCTCCTCCGGCGTCGTCACATAGTTATAAGGCTCCGGCCATACCGTCGTGAGCAGTCTCTTCCCCTCCTCGCGGCTGACGCCTTCCAGACGGTAACGCATCCCCTGGCAGCTCCCCGTAAATTCCGTCTTTTTCAAAAACTCCATAGACAATATGTCGTCTCTCTGTATCATAAAGCAATCCTTGCCTTTTTTCTTTGAATGTTGATCACTTCCGCATCGTAAACTCTAGTATATACTAAAATCACTGATTTGAAAAGGGAAAATCTTACAGGAGTCATCCCTCTGGCGAACTGTGCGAAAACACGCCCGCGCGGCTCAGTCGGACCGGCTCCGGAACAGTTGCCTCACAGCGCAGATATCCGCCATATCACTTTCGGATATGACGGATATCTGCGAAATCATTTCAGATGTTTCACCTGTCTGCAGTCAGATGCTGTTGCTCATCTCCTTTTTTAACTGCTTCATAATCTTTTTTTCCAGACGGGAGATATAAGATTGAGAGATGCCCAGCAGAGAAGCCACTTCTTTCTGTGTCATCTCCTGTCCGTCCGGATGCCCCAGGCCAAAGCGCAGACGGATGATGGTCTTCTCCCGCTCCGACAATTTGTTGATGGCCCCCCGAAGCAGACTGCGCTCCACCTCATTTTCCATGTCCCGGTAAATGATATCCTCGTCCGTTCCCAGGATATCCGACAGCAGCAGTTCATTGCCGTCCCAGTCCACATTCAGCGGCTCATCGATGGACACCTCCAGTCTGGTTTTATTGTTGCGCCGCAGATACATCAGAATCTCGTTTTCAATGCATCTGGAGGCATAAGTTGCCAGCTTGATATTTTTGTCGGGCTTAAAGGTGTTGATGGACTTGATCAGGCCGATGGTGCCGATGGAAATGAGATCCTCCACGCCCACGCCGGTGTTGTCAAATTTTTTGGCTATGTAGACCACCAGCCGCAGATTGTGTTCAATCAGTACGGACTTGGCTTCCTCCTCGGACTCCGTCCCCAACGCCCCGATCATCTGGGTTTCCCGCTCCAGCTCCAGCGGGGGCGGCAGCACCTCGGCCCCGCCGATATAGTGGATGTCTCCCTGTCTATGTACCCGCTTCGCCTTTTCCCGGCGAAACACCCACAGTGGGATGCCCACGGGCAATGATGCCATTAAAATCATTTTTTTCATTCCTTTCTTATTTAAGTTCCGTCTCTACTCTGCGGTGCCGCCCTCCGGAAGGAAGTTTCATCTGCACAGTGATGCATCTAAAACTTCCTTCCCGGCACCTCCGTTCCGAGACTGTCTGCTTTTTTAAGTTCCGTCTCTTCTCTGCGGTGCCGCCCTCCGGAAGGAAGTTTCATCTGCACAGTGATGCATCTAAAACTTCCTTCCCGGCACCTCCGTTCCGAGACTGTCTGCTTTTTTAAGTTCCGTCTCTTCTCTGCGGTGCCGCCCCGCTTCATCGCTGAACATGGCGGGCTGCAGCAGGATCTGATAGGCTCCCGTCTCGGATAGCCTCTCCTGCCATACTGCTATATATATGTCTCTGCATTTCTGCCGGATACCGCCGATCTCCACCTCCATATCCTTCACAGGATAGCCGCTCAGGATTCCCGCCGGCTTGCCCACACTGTGGTAGGGGATCGCTCTCATGCCAAAGGGAGGCTCCCCCGGATACAGCTGCTCCCAGATCCTCTGCTCCAGCACAGCCACAGGTCTGCCGCTGATGGGCTCTTTCAGGCTGTTCCCCGTGTCCACCAATCCCTCTATCCGCATGCTGCGCCCGTCTTCCCCCAGCAAAATAACCTTGCAGCTCTCCTCAGCCTTTTTTCGGCGCAGCACCAGCAGGCGGATTCCTTCATAGCATCCCGCCCCCGCCAGCAGCACACTGCCGCCGCACGCCAGCCAGCCCTCTCTCCCCGGGAAAAGACCAAGAAGCAGCTTAATCGCGCCTCCCAGCAGGAAAAAAAAGACGCAAAGACCTTCCGTGATTCTGACAAGCCCCCTTCCCCACCAGCATCTGAAAGCTATCCCTTCCATCCCGTACAGACTGATCAAGAGCAGGAACAGCCGAAGGGGCATACCGCCCACAGGCATAAGCAGCGCTGACACTTCTCCTGCCGCGCCCACAGCCGCTCCCGCCCACAGTCTGCCATGCGTGGCAGTGCATGGCAGACAAAGGGCCGCCAGTCCCAGAAGATACCGGTTCATGCAGAAACAGATCAGAAAAATGCTGTCCAGGTAGACTTCATAATACATTTGTAATCCCCCTTAAGATCTGTTTCTCAGGTCTTCACAATCAGTATAAGGGATACAGGCTATATATTTTGTCATAATCGGGTAGAACCGCGGCGAAAAGCCGTCTCGGAATTTCGACATCAGAAAGACACGGAAAAAAGGCTTACCCTTCGGGTGTAAGCCTTGATGAGCAAACTATGTATTCTGTTGATGGTAAATCTTTACTTTCTCTGGAGGAAACTGGGAATATTCAGGGATTTCTCCTCCACATTGCTGCGAATGTCCGCCGGCCGGTTAATGCCGGTCAGAGGCCGCGGCTGTGTGCCGTTTCCCGCGCCCGCTGGATTGGAGGGCTGCACGGCAAAATTCTTCAAAGTACTGGGGGGCACATGCGCCGCAGGACTCTTGTAGGGAAGCCCGCCGCCCAGTCTGGACTGGGGCGCGGCGCCCGGAACGTCCTCCAGACCGGTGGCGATTACCGTGATGGTACAGCTGTCGGACCTGGAATCGTCATACATGGCACCCAGAATTACATTGATATCCTCTCCTGCCAGCTGCTCCACATAGCTGGCCGCGTCATTGGCATCCGCCAGCGTAATATCGCCGGAAACATTGATAATAATATCGGTGGCTCCCGATATCGTAGTCTCCAGCAGAGGGCTCTCCACCGCCTGTTTCACCGCGTCCATAGCCTTGTCATCGCCCTTGCCCTCTCCAATGCCGATGTGGGCAATGCCCTTGTCCTTCATAACCGTCTGTACATCCGCGAAGTCCAGATTGATAACGGACGGAATATTGATCAGATCTGTGATGCCCTGCACCGCCTGCTGAAGCACTTCATCCGCTTTCTTAAGGGCCTCGGGCATAGTAGTTCTTCGATCCACGATCTCCAGCAGCTTGTCATTGGGGATTACAATCAAAGTGTCCACATTGTCTTTGATCTTGTTGATACCGGCCAGGGCGTTGGTCATACGGGCCTTGGCCTCGAAGCGGAAAGGTTTGGTCACAACCCCCACTGTCAGAATCCCCATATCCTTGGCGAGCTTGGCCACCACCGGAGCCGCTCCGGTTCCGGTGCCGCCGCCCATACCGCAGGTGACAAACACCATGTCCGCCCCGGTCAGGGCGTTCGCAATCTCTTCGGAGCTCTCCTCGGCAGCCTTCTCACCCACCTCCGGCTTCGCGCCCGCGCCCAGTCCCTTGGTCAGTTTTTCACCGATCTGCAACAGTTTGGGGGCCTTGCAAAGCTGCAAAGCCTGCTTGTCTGTATTCACACCAACAAATTCCACACCGTCAATCTTCTCGTCAATCATTCTATTAACAGCATTATTGCCTGCTCCGCCCACACCGACAACGATGATTCTGGCAGCGGCTTCTGCGTCACTTGTCTTAATTTCCAGCAAAGGCTTGTCCTCCTTCTTCCCTGTATAAACTCCATATAGACTATCATATAATTATTTGAAGAATTAATCAACACATTTTTACGAAAAAAAGTGGTTTTTTATCCCGGCGTTTCCACCGCGTCCGTCTCAAAAACGGTGGTTCTGGTATCTCTGTCATATTTTTCCATCCGCAGAATCCCACTTTGACCTGCCAGTCCCTGCAAAAAAGTAGGCAGCACAGTCAGCTTTTCCTCCAGATTGTCCCCCACTCCCAGAGCCACCCGCACATCCGCGAAAAACAGAGTGATTTCCGTGTAATCCCGAAAATAGATCCGATCCGGCGACAGCTCATATTTGCTCAGCAGCTTGGTCAGATCCATGATACTGGCAAAAATATCCTCCCGTTCCACCGGCAGCTTCTGTCCCAATGTGCAGGACTCAAACTGCAGCCCCGTAATCTGGGGCACACCGTCTGTTTTTACCCTGGAGCTCTCCACCACATAGCCGTCCTTGTCAAAATACATGTAGCTGTCCATATAGGCCACATACCCCGCCAGCGCTTTTTCATACACCGTGATCTTGATGGTATCCGGCGACAGAATGCTCACATCCATCACATCCACGAAGGGAATATCCTCCACACCTCTGTTCCGGTATTTCAGGGAAAGGTACAGAGAATTGTTTCCCAGCGGCCCATCCATGACGATGTCCTGGATCTGTTCCCGGGTGTAATGGATATTTCCTTCCACGTACACGTTTTGGATGGTGTAGGTGCCAAGGACATAGTATCCCGCCCCCAGCACCACTGCTGACACGCATGTCAGAACCATCAATACAATTGGCCATTTTCTTTTCTTTTTCTGCCGCATATTATACACTGTAAATTCTTGCTCCTAACTCTCTCAAATCCTTGCAGATGTTTTCGTAGCCTCTCTCAATATATTCACAGCCGGTGACCGTAGTCTCCCCCTCCGCCATCAGCCCCGCCACCACCAGGGCGGCACCGCCCCGCAGTTCGGCGGCTTTCACCCGCTCCCCTCTCAGGCAGCGGCCTCCCTGCGTCCACAGACTGCACGGGCTGTCTTGCCGGATATCCGCACCCATCTGCCGCAGAGGTTCCGCCACCCGGAAACGATTCTCAAAGATCCGCTCCTCAATCCGGGTCTCCCCCGCCGCCACGGCACAGACAGCCAGCGCGACAGACTGCATATCCGTGGGAAATCCGGGGTAGACTCCCGTGCGGATCAGGCCCGGGGAGACCAGCTCTCCCACGGACTGTACATACAGCCCCTCCTCCGTCACATGGCAGACAGCGCCCATCCGCTCCGCCATATGAATGACCGCGTGCATCTGCCGGCAGGGAGCCTGTTCCAGCAGCACACAGCCCCGGGTTCCCAATGCCGCGTACAGATAGGTTCCCGCCACGATCCTGTCCGCCGGAATGCGGTAAGCCGCCCCGTGGAGCCGCCGGACCCCCC
The DNA here is from genome assembly GCA_910583845.1 of uncultured Acetatifactor sp. GTDB lineage: Bacteria > Bacillota > Clostridia > Lachnospirales > Lachnospiraceae > Acetatifactor. The sequence goes on along the minus strand of CAJUAB010000023.1, from coordinate 42,999 downwards.
GGATTTCCAGGCAGGACGCGCCCACGCCCTCAATCCGGGCCCCGCAGGCATTTAAGTACCTGCACAGAGCTTCCACCTCCGGCTCTCTGGCCGCTCCCTCGATCCGGGTACAGCCCCTGGCCGTGACCGCCGCCAGCAGAATATTTTCCGTGGCCCCCACGCTGGGAAACGGCAGGGAAATCACCGCGCCGGAAAGCCCCTCCGGCGCCTGGCCGCAGATTTTGTCCCCCTCCTGCCAGAAACGGACGCCCATCCGTTCCAGCGCCTGCAAATGCAGATCAATAGGACGCTTGCCGATGACGCAGCCGCCGGGATACTCCATGACAATACTGCCGCACCGGGCCAGCAGCGCTCCTAAAAGGCACAGGGAGGAACGCATGCCCGTGATGGCGTCCGAGGGCATATCCCGCGTGGTGATACTGCCTGTACTGACACAGACGCCTTCCCCCTCCCAGCGCACATGCCCGCCAAGGCTTTGCAGCAGTCTCAGCATCCGATATACATCCGAAATCTTAGGACAATCCTTAAGACAACTCTCTCCTTCCGCTAAAATCGTTGCTGCCAGAATTGGCAGTGCCGCATTCTTAGACCCCTGTACCTTCACCTTACCCTGGAGGCGTACTCCTCCCCTGATATGGATCTCCCCTGTGGCTTTTTGTGGGATAGCGCTCATGGCACACCTTTCGCTCTTTTTGTCATGAATTATTCTATCCTATGACAAAAAGCCGGAATTGTTGCGTTGTCCCTCCAATTTCCCGGACGCGGGCAGGGACGCCTTATCCCAGCTCCCGCAGCTGGATACGCCGGGCCACGCTGAGTACCAGGCCGATCTCCATCATCAGAAACAGTACCGACGAGCCTCCGTAACTGATGAAGGGAAGGGAGATTCCCGTGTTGGGAATCGTGTTGGTCACCACCGCGATATTGAGAATCACCTGGATGGCTATGTGCCCCATGACCCCCACCACCAGCAGCGCCCCAAACAGATCCGGCGCGTTGTTGGCCACAATCATCATCCGCCAGAGCAGCATGATAAACATCAGGATAATCGCGATTGCTCCAAAAAGTCCCAGCTCCTCGCAGATAATGGAAAAGATCATGTCGTTCTGGGCCTCAGGAATGAAATCCAGCTTCTGCATGCTCTGTCCCAGCCCCTTGCCCCAGATGCCGCCGGAACCTATGGCATAGAGGGCCTGCAATGTCTGGAAGCCCTTGCCCTGGGCATATGCCTCCGGGTCCCGCCAGGCCAGGATGCGTTCTCCTCGAAAGTCCAGATCATCTATGATCGTGGTGTTGAAGATCGTCCACACGATGCCGATCACCACCGTCGCCGCGATGAGCCCCATGATGACAAATCTCTTATAGTCCGGCGTTGCCACAAAAATCATCAGCATGGCGATGCCCAGAATGATAATGGCGGAGCTCAAGTTATCGGTGACCTGCCATACCGCCAGGGAATGGGGAAGGGACAGGGCCACCAGCACCGTCAGTCCCTTGGCGGTGCGCAGCTTTTTTCCCATAAGGCACACCATATTGGCCAGAAACAGGATCATGCAGACTTTTGCCACCTCCGCAGGCTGGACATTGAAGGCGGTGCCCGGAATGCCCACCCATCTCTTGGCGCCGTGGGAGGACACGCCCAGCGGCGTCCAGACCAGAAAGATCATGCCGAAGGACACAAAATAGGCCAGGGTACTGAAACGCCTCCAGAACCGGTACGGAATATTCGCCATCACGATCATAACCACCAATCCCAGAATATCCGCGGTCAACTGCCTGCGCAGATAGTGGGTCCCGCTGCCGAAATCCTGCCGGGCCTCATAGGAGCTGGCGGAGTAAACCATGACCAGCCCGAACCCCATCAAAAACAATACAATGAACAGCAGGCTATAGTCAAAAAAGTATTCGGTCTGCTCTTTTTTTCTCTTCCTTCTGCCTCTGCTTCCCCTGCTTCTATCTTCCACACACTTACTCCTTGAGTCCGTTTACATATTCCTTGAACACCTGTCCCCGCACCTCGTAGTTGGGAAACATGCCCCAGCTGGCGCAGGCCGGGGAGAGCAGCACCGCGTCGCCCTCCTGGGCCAGCCGGGTACACAGCCGCATACATTCCTCAAAGGAATCCGCCATCCGGATACGATCAAAGCCGTGGGCCCGGGCGCAGGCCGCGATCTTCTCCCTGGTCTGCCCCACCAACACCAGCCATTTCACCTTGCCTGCAAAGCTCTCGATCCACTCGTCATACTCACTCTCTTTGTCATAACCGCCTCCGATGAGAACCGTGGGACGGCTCATGGCCCTGATGCCCTGTATGGCGGCGTCGGGATTGGTCCCCTTGGAGTCATTGTAGTAGGCCACACCGCCCTTGGTGGCCACATATTCTATGCGGTGTTCCACGGCATGAAACTCCTTCACCACCCGCAGGATCGTCTCCATGGGGACCTCCAACCCCCTGGCGAGCGCGATGGCCGCCATCACATTCTCCGCGTTGCAGATCCCCACCAGGTTCATGTCTCTGTGGATATTCAGCAGCGGTCTGGCCCGGCCTCCCTCCGCCAGGAAAATCTCCTCCCCCTTCAGGAAATAACCGTCCGGAAGTTCCCTCCCAGAAGAAAAGTACACCACGCTGGCCGGACAGCGGTCACCGAAATCCCTTGTACAGGCATTCTCGTAGTTCAGCACACAGATATCCTCCCGGGTCTGACGCATGGCGATACGCTCCTTTACCTCCACATAGGCTTCCATGGTGTGATGGCGGTTTAAGTGGTCCGGCGTGACATTCAGAATCGCGGATACTCTGGGGCGGAAGGTGTCCACCGTCTCCAGCTGGAAACTGCTCAGCTCTCCCACCGTCACCGTGTCCGGCGCGGTTTTCTCCGCCTCCAGCGTGTAGGGATTTCCGATATTGCCCACCACAAATACCTTTTCCGCCCCCAGATGCGCTTTCATGATCTCCCCCAACAGAGTCGTGGTGGTAGTCTTGCCGTTGGTGCCGGTGATGGCTGCCACCCTGCCCCGCTCCGCGAGAAAACCCAGCTCGATCTCCCCGATCACCCGGGTTCCCCGGGCTCTCAGCTCCTGCACCAGAGGAATATCCGTGGGGACGCCGGGACTTAACACTGCCACCTCGATCTGAGATAAAAGCTCCTCCGGCAGCTGCCGCACATAACACGCCGCCTGTATTCCCCGGGGAACTTTTGCCTCCAGTTCCTCCTGCGTGATCTTGTCGCTGCCGTCAAAGAGCAGAATATCCGCTCCCATATGTGCCAGCATGGACATCGCGCCCACACCGCTGATACCCGACCCTATGACCAAACACTTTTGTCCCTTGAACATCCCGACATCCTCCTATTTAAGTTCCGCATACTCCCTCCCGGCGCGCACTCCACTTGCTGAACATCCGGCCGCTTCCGGCGCGAAACAAATCCCACCTATTATAAGCCTAAACGGCGCACATTGCAAGGAGCATTTAACTGGCGCTTTCCGGCTCCTGCGTCTGCTCAATTCCCATATAGGGAAGAATATTTTCAAACAACTGCCGGATAATGGGGGCCGCCACCTGCCCTCCGTAATATATGCCCTGGGGAGTGTTCACGATGGCCACGGCGATAACCTGGGGATCATCCGCCGGCGCGAAGCCGATAAAGGAAGAGATATACCTTCCGCTGCCCCTGGGAAGCGTCTGGCTGGTAGCCGTCTTTCCTCCCACCCGATACCCCTCTACCTTGCCGTTTTTGCCGGAACCTTCCTTCACCACCATCTCCAGGATCTCCCGCATGGTGGCGGACGTCTCCTCGGAGACGATATTGCCTGTCACCGGATAAGCGAAGCTCTCCACCAGCTCCCCCTGGGCATCCGTCACCTTCACGCCAAAGTGGGGGGTGATCCGCCTGCCGCCGTTGACGATGGAGGAGGCGGTGGTGACCAGCTGGATGGGCGTGATCTGAAAGGACTGACCAAAAGACACCGTGGCCAGTTCCACCAGGCCCATATTCTCTTTGTTATGCATGATAGTTCCCGCTTCCCCGGGCAGATCCACGCCGGTTTTTGTCAGCAGGCCAAAGCGTTCAAAATAACCATAATATGTATCAATTCCCAGCAACAGCCCCACGGAGATCAGTGCCGGATTGCAGCTGTTCATCATACAATGTGTAAAATCCTGCCCCCCATGGCCCGATACCTTGTGGCAGCGGATTCTGCGGTCCTCCACCATGATAAAGCCCGGACAGGAGAACTGGCTCTGGGGGGTGATCACACCCTGCTCCAGCCCCGCCGCCGCCGTAATGATTTTAAAGGTGGACCCCGGCTCATAGGTATCGTTGATGCAGCCGTTGCGCCACATCTGGTTAAGCAGGTCCTGCTGCTCCTGCGCTGACAGATTATCCCTCGAGCCCTCTGGCAGTGTGTAGGGATCATTTAAATCAAATTCCGGCACATTCACCATGGCGTAAATCTCCCCGTTCTGAGGATTCATGACCAGAATAGACACTCCTTTTGCCTGCTTGGTCTCCATGGCCTGATAAGCCAGCTGCGTGGCATAGGTCTGAATATTGCGGTCCAGACTGATATACAGGTCATTGCCGCCAATCGGCTCGATGCGCCTCTCACCGGCGGTCTCCACCTCAATTCCTCTGGCGTCCGTCATTGTAAGAATTTTGCCGGGCTTTCCCTGGAGATATTTCTCGTAGATCACCTCCAATCCTATGATGCCCTGATTATCCCCGCCGGTAAATCCCAGCACCTTGCTGGCCAGTTCCCCGTATGGGTAATACCGCTTGTAATCTTCATCCACTTTGACGCCCGGCATCTCATACTCCCGGATTCTGTCCCCCACGCTTTTATCCACATTGCTCTTGACCCGTTCCATGGAACTGTATTTCTCTACGCGCTTACGCACATACTCCTCGGAAAGTTCCAGTTCTTTGCACAGCATGGCGATCACTGCCTCGGGATCTTCGATCTGATTATGTATCACGGAGATGGTGCAGACGGTCCGGTTGTCGGCCAGCACCTCCCCATTGCGGTCCAGGATGCGTCCCCTGGCCGCCTTGATACTGCGTTCCCGTTCGTGCAGCTGTGTGGCTTTCTCCGCGTAGTAATCAGCCTCCCACACCATCAGGTAGACCAGACGGGCGAACAGCCCCACCAGCACCAGGCTGCAGCCCAGAAATACCGTCAGTATCTTTTTCCGGTGCGCTATCTTGTTGTGTATCTCCGGCATACAGGAAACCTCACAATAACCGTTACTATACTGTATTCCTGCCGTTATAAGGTTATTCGAAATATTTCCTGTGACAGGCAGCCTGCGCCTGTGCCGCTCTCTGTTTAATGCAATAAAATCCTCCAAAGCGGGAAACACCCTTGTCCAGGCCGCCGAGTCCTCCCGGGACGGGGACTCTACTGCTCCAGCGCTCCCCAGTTCTCGGAAATGGAGTCCCCGGTGTCGGGATCATAATGTTTACCCGTGGCCGGGTCCACCCTGTGGCCCGTGCCGGGATCTATGGGGAAATCCATCCAGGCAGGTCTGCCGGCCGTCGGCGTCTGGGTGGGCTGCGGCTCCTGGCCCTGCATGCTGTCCAGATCCTCCTCCTCCGGGGTCTGGGTATACTGGTTGGTAATCGCCAGCTGCCTTTCTTCCAGTTCCTCTCTCTCCTTTTCCGACAGCTCCTCTGTCATATAAATATTCAGATAGGGCAGCGCTTCCGTGAGAACGTTGCGCACAATGCCCGTGGCAAATTTGGCGTCGTCCTGCTTTGTGGCGTTGGCTCTGTCCACCACCACATAGATGGCGATCTGGGGATTGTCCGCCGGCGCGTGGCCGATAAAGGATACCACGTACTCCGTATCCGAACGTTTCTTTGTTTCCCGGTCAACGGTCTGGGCCGTACCGGTCTTGCCTCCGATGGCATAGCCTGCGGGCCGGGCCGTCCGCCCCGTGATCCTGGTGTCGTTTTCCCGCATTACCACCGCATTGCAGTATTGCCGTATCCGCTCGGATGTGGATTCCGATATGGGCTGGCGAAGCACTCTGGGTTCGATGTTTTCCACCGTGGCTCCGCTGGCGTTGGTGATCTTATCTACCATATGAGGTTCATAGTAATATCCCCCGTTGATCAGGGAACAGTACCCGGTGATCATCTCGATCATGGTCACATTGAAGCCCTGTCCAAAGGAGTAGGTAAAAAGGTCTGTGGGAGTCATATGATCCCCGTCCAGAATCAGGGAAGCCGTCCTGGCTTCTCCCTCCAGGTCTATATTGGTTTTCAGTCCGAAATTAAAAGCCTGCTGGAACTGGGAAAAACGCTCAATCCCGATGGTCTGGGCCTCCTTCATCAGCGCCACATTGCAGGACCAGGCGATGGCGTCCTCCACTCCCACGTCCCCGTCGCCCCATGTGTTATGGCACCTGATTCTGTGTCCGCCGCTCATCAGAAAACCTTCGCACTGGTAAACCTCGTTGCCGGTAAGGGCACCAGTCTCCAGTCCCATGGCGGTAGTGAAGGGCTTGGCGGTGGAACCCGGCTCATAAGTGTCGCTGATGCAGAAATTTTTCCACAGATAGTTCAGATTCATGTACAGCTCCGTGTCATCCATCTCCGCAATGCTCTCCGCCGTGACATATTCCTTGGTCTTGTTGCCCTCCGCATCCACCCGCACACTGCCGATCAGGGCATCCGTATTGCGGGTGTCATTGAGATCATAAACCGGATAACTTGCCATGGCCAGTATCCTCCCGGTGTTGACCTCCATCATGATACAACCCACATTTTCAGCCCCGTTTCCGGTCCTGACCGCGTCTTTGTGGGCATCGTCGAACTCCTTCAAATATTTTTCCACCATGCCCTGCAAGTTGGCATCCATAGTGGTGTGTATGGTATAGCCGTCCTCGGCGGGTTTAACCGTCCTCTCCAGCGTGGAGTCATCATTGAGATAACCGAACTCCCTGCCCGTGGTCCCGTTGAGCTGTTCATTATAATATGCCTCCAGGCCGTAAGCGCCCACATTGTCCGAGCTGGTAAAACCCACCACATCACAGGCCAGGCTTCCCAGAGGATAGTAGCGTTTGTATTCCTTCTCAAACCAGACCCCTCTGATCATGCTGTCTTCCGCGTCCATAGCCTCCTGAAAAGCGCTGATGGACTCATACGGCAGACGCTTGGCCAGCACATAATATGCCGAATTTTCATGTGCGGCCACATAGGAGCGGACGGCAGACATATCCAGATCAAAATACCGTCCCAGCGCCTGCAGGGTGGGCTCCATATATTCCTTTTTATTCAGCTTCTCCGTCTCCTTGATCACTTTTATATCCAGAATGACATTATATACATTCTCGCTGACGGCCAGCTGCGTCCCGTTGGCATCCACAATATCTCCCCTGCGAAAAGGAATCGTGGTGCTGTCATACCGCTGTTGAGAGAGAACCTGCCTTGTGTATTCGTCCGCCTTGTCTCTGGCAATGAGGATCAGGCGCAGGCTAAGACCTACAAAAGCCAGCAGTACCATGACATACAGTACCACCAGCTTCTTCTGCATCCTGCTGCCAAATCTTTTATCCTGTTTCCGTCTGGCCCGGGAATTTCCCGGCCGGGGACGGGCAGTTCCCGCTCCTTTGCCCCCTCCGGCTGATCTTGTCCTGCCTTGCGCTCTCTCTGACATATCGTTATGATCCTCTGCTTATCGTAGTATGACTGGTAAAAGACGCGTTCAATTACAGGAATGCGCCTCTATTTGCTGCCGTCCACCTTGCGCACATAGTCTTTCCCCTCGTTGGAATAGGTGATGACCTGTCCCTCCTGCGGATACACCATACCCAATTCACCTATGGCGACCCGCTTTACCTCCTCCATGTCTATGCTGCTGGTAATCCTGCTGAGTTCCTCGTCATTGTTCACCCGCAGAGTGTTCAGTTCCTTCTGCTGACTGGCAATGCGCTCCGTGGCCTCGGTAATGTCGGCCTGCAGCTGGATATAGTGAATCAATACATAGCCCGCCACACACATCGCCAGCACCAGAAACAGCACGTAGCCCAGACTCATATGTCTTGCCTTTTCTCTGTTCTTCCGGGTGGCGTTGCTCAACGCGCGCCGTGGCTGCCGCTCCATCTCCTGCTGCACATTCAGTTTCGGCGCCGCACTTCCATAAACATAACTGCCGTTCCGCCTTCCTGAGGCTGACCGCGTTTCAGCGCGTCCGGCCGCCTGTGCTGCGGGCCTGCTTCCTGTTCTTATATTTTGTCGGGTGTTTGTATTTCCATATGCATTTGTAGGTCGATTTCCATAGGTTGTCCGTGCCATAATATCCGTTTGCCTTTCTTCGTTATTCCGCAGTTTCCCCACTGATTTCGGGGACGCGGTCATAATCCTTTTTTCTCAAACACCCGCAGTTTCGCGCTTTTAGAACGGCTGTTTTCCTCTAGTTCCTCCCGCCCGGGCAGAACCGGTTTTTTTGTGATGACACTGCCCAACGACTGCCTGCCGCAGACGCAGACAGGGAACTGCGGCGGACAGGTACAGGGATTTTCCGCCCGTCTGAACGCAGTCTTTACGATTCTGTCTTCCAGGGAGTGAAAAGTGATGATGCACAGTCGCCCCCCGGGAGCCAGCAGGGCCATCATGTCCTCCAGGGCGTCCCGCAGCACCTCCAGTTCGTGATTACACTCTATCCGGATCGCCTGAAAGGTCTTCTTCGAAGGATGCCCGTTCTGCCGCATTTTCGCCGGAATTGCCGCCTTTATCGCCTCATTTAACTGACCGGTAGTCTCTATGGGCTCCCGCTCTCTGGCCTGTACAATGTGCCTGGCTATGTTTTTGGCAAACGCGTCCTCGCCATAATCTCTGATCACCTGGAAAAGCCGCGTCTCGCTGTATGTGTTTACAATATCCCTGGCCGTCAATGTCTGACGCCTGTCCATCCGCATATCCAACGGACTGTCAAAGCGGTAGGAAAATCCTCTCTCCCGGGTATCCAGCTGATAGGAGGATACCCCCAGATCCAGAAGAATGCCATCCACCTGCAACACTGCCTTTTCCCGCAGCAGCTCCCTGGCATTCCGATAATTCCCACGGATCAAAGTCACTTTATCCGCAAAATCAGCCAGACGCCGCCCGGCTGCCGCTATGGCGTCATCGTCCTGATCAATCCCGTAGAAATGTCCCTTTAAAAGCCTGCTGCACACTTCCCAGGCATGTCCACCTCCTCCCAGCGTTCCATCCAGATAAATTCCGTCCGCCCTGATATTCAGATATTCAATGGTCTCCCGCAGCATGACGGAATAATGTTTAAACTCCATACAGTTTCTCTTTTCGTTTCCTCTAAATTGTCAATCCCAGGCTCTCCATGGTACCGGCAATGTCATCCATGTCACTGTCAGCGTCCATGTTCTCCCAGTTTTCCAGGCTCCAGATCTCAATGCGGCTCCCCACGCCCACCAGCACCACATCCTTCTCCAGCCCCGCGAACTGCCGCAGATTGGTGGGGAGAAGAATTCTGCCCTGTTTGTCCACTTCCACCGAAGCGGCGCCGGCCAGAAAGAATCTCGCAAATTTTCTCGCCTCTTTGTTGATCAGCGGCAGTGATGTCAGTTTCTGTTCAAAAGCGTTCCAATCATCGTTGGCATACACAAATAAGCAGCCATCCATACCCTTTGTCACTACAAATTCATCTCCTAACTGCTCTCTGAACTTGGAGGGAACGATTAATCTGCCTTTTGTATCCACCGTATGATTGTATTGACTCATGAACATCTGCAATCACCGCCTTCACACCGGAGAACCGGCCCAAAAGTGATCTGCCACAAAAATGAATGGCTTTGACTCTACTTCCCACCACTTCGAGCCACTCGCCACCACTTTCCACCACTTTTGAACTAATTCTAACCCAATACAGATGATTATGCAAGCAGATTCCATTTTTTTTCATCAAAAAAAAGCGCCCTTCTTCTCAGAAAAAGCGCTTTTTACTACATCTTGTATATTCATTTTTTAGGGCTACAAACTATGCTTTTTCAGTTCGAGGCGTCTTTGTCCCGCCATCGCCGCCGCCCTGATTCCCTCTGTGCCTTATAAGAATCCTGATTCCCATGTCAGCCACTATTGCTACAGAGAATAATATTATACCCAACACTTGTGATACCGCAATATTGGTTCCTGCGAATTTAAGCTGATCCGTTCGTATTCCCTCCACAAAAAAACGGATGATACCATATCCGCCGAGATACATCAGACAGATCTCCCCCTGAAAACGCTTGTGCCGATAGTACAGCAGGATCGCGGCCAGAAGCAGAAGGTTCAGCGCGCTCTCGTAGAAAAAGGTGGGATGGACCTGAATATAATTGATATCCTCCGTGATATGCGCCGCGATGCCCTCCGTGATATCCGTGCGGTCCCGCACCGCCTCCAGAGGAATCCGCATGGCCAGAAGCCCGTCCGAATACTCACCAAACACTTCCCGGTTGGTAAAATTCCCCCAGCGTCCGATGATCTGTCCCGTCAGCAGTCCTGCCATGGCCGTATCCCCGATCTGCCTGGGGTCCTTTTTCTTGATCCTGCACCAGATAAACAGAGTGAGAAAAGCGGCGATCACGCCGCCATAGATCGCCAGCCCCCCGTTCCGAACATGAAAAATCTCCAGCAGATTATCCCTATAGCTGTCCCAGTCAAACACCACATAGTAAATCCGGGCGCCCACAAGGCCAAAGAGCACGCCGTAAATAGCAAAATCCCAGTAATCGTCCGGATTCTGTCCCGTCTTTCTGGCGATCCGGGCCGCCATGGAGATGCCCGCCATCACGCCTATGGCAATGATCACGCCATACAGGGAGATGTAAAAGCCGAATACGGTAAAACCCCGGGGAATATTTCTCAGATATAACCCCAGATTGGGAAACGCAATGTCGTTCACTCCCATGATATCCTGCATAATATTGTTTCCTCTCTTATAAGAGTCTGTTTCTACTTATTAGAAGTACCGTCTCTCCTCTTCGGGACCCCCAGGGGGAGCTATTTTCAGCTGCAAAGACCGCATCTGAAAATCCTCCCGGGTCCCTTCGTTCCGAGACTGTTTCTTTGTTCCGTCTCTACTCTTCGGGACCCTGCTCTCATACATTGAAGCGGAACAGGATTACATCGCCGTCCTGGACTATGTAGTCCTTTCCTTCCATGCCCACCAGGCCCTTTTCCCGGGCAGCGGCCAGGGAGCCCTGCTCCAGAAGATCCTTATAATTGACTACCTCTGCCTTGATAAAGCCTCTTTCAAAGTCGGAGTGGATCTTGCCCGCGGCCTGAGGCGCCTTGGTGCCGATCCGGATGGTCCAGGCCCTGGTCTCGTCCTCCCCTGCGGTGAGAAAACTCATCAGCCCCAGCAGACGATAGCTGGCAGCAATCAACTTGTCCAGCCCCGACTGGGCAATACCCAGATCCTCCAGGAACATAGCCTTCTCATCGTCATCAAGCTCCGCAATCTCCTGCTCAATCTGGGCGCAGATCACAAATACTTCACTTTCTTCCCCGGCGGCAAACTGCCGCACCGCCGCCACATGGGCATTGCCTGCGCCGTCATCAGCCAGATCCCCCTCCGCCACATTGGCGGCATAGATCACCGGCTTGTAGGTCAGCAGATTATAGGAACGTATCAGTTCCAGTTCGTCCTCATCCTCCACCGTCATGCTCTTGGCCATCCTGCCGCTCTCCAGATGCTCTTTGATCCGCGTCAGCAGCGCCTCTTCCCTGGCCAGGGTCTTGTCCATACGCGCCGCCTTGGCCACCTTGGCATAACGTCTCTCCAGAATCTCCAGATCCGAAAAAATCAACTCCAGATTAATGGTCTCTATGTCCCGCAGGGGATTTACGCTGCCATCCACATGGATCACATTGGAATCCTCGAAGCACCGCACCACATGAACGATAGCGTCCACCTCCCGGATATTGCTCAGGAACTGGTTGCCCAGCCCCTCCCCCTTGGAAGCCCCCTTCACCAGACCCGCAATATCCACAAACTCGATTACCGCAGGAGTCACTTTCCGGGACTGGTACATATCCCCCAAAAGTTTGAGCCTCTGGTCAGGCACAGCTACAATACCCACGTTGGGATCAATGGTGCAAAAAGGATAGTTGGCCGATTCCGCGCCGGCCTTGGTCAGCGAGTTAAACAATGTACTTTTTCCCACATTGGGGAGTCCTACGATGCCTAATTTCATGTTTCTATATATCCTCCTTAAAACTCTTGATTTTATGCGTTTTCTGAAAAATCTGTTTTCTTACCGCACCAATTTCGCACCATTTTTCTATTAAAATATGTAATAAGGCATGGTGTTTTATACGACACGGTTCTGTTCAAACTGGCTGATCGCCTGCATCAGCGAGTCATCCGTGACATGCACATAACGATTGCATCGTGCTTTTGATGCTTGCATGTCCAAGCAGCTGCTGTAGCACTTTCGGCTGCATCCCGGCTTCGATTGCCCTTGTAGCATAAGTATGCCGGAGCGTATGCATACAAAACCTCCTGATTCCCGCCTCATCACACAGCTTATACAGGTGCGTATCATAGGAACTATTCTTTGCCGGTTCCCCTGTCCGGAAATTGATGAAAACCAGATCCCTCATAACGAGTAATTTTGTCTCACCTGTATGCCAATCCATGTATTCCAGAACACTGGATAATGTTTCCGCTTCCTTTCGGAGATTTCGTTCCTCATAACAGTCCTGTAAAATCTGAAATGCCCTGTCTGTTAAAGGAATAGTCCGGTAACTACGGGCAGTCTTGGGGGGGCCCGCTCTCCAAATGTGCGTCTGATGCCTATATTCCAATGTTTTGCTGACAGTCAGAGTACGTTTCTTCCAATTAATGGAATCCCATGTAAACCCAATCATCTCCGATGTCCGCAGGCCTGTTTCCAACAGCAGCACATATTGGCGGTAATTATAAGAACGTTTTGCCTCAACATACTTCCAATTACAGGCTGGATATTCTGCACATATCGTTCCCTGTAATTGCGTCTGGTATTGGGGCAAGCCCGCAAATAAGGTTCTCCATCCAATAGTCAAACCATTCATTTAACGTAACATCGGATGTCACTATTACCGTATTATGCTTGTCTTCATACTATGCATCGGCAAGCCAATTCCTTGCTTCTGGCAGCGTTGCAAAATGCTTTTCGCGACGGCTGCCATCTTTGGCACAATAGCGTGCCGAATATTTACCATCCTTCCTCTGGCAGATGCCCTTTCCACACTCTCTGCCCTTTAAATTTTTTTCCATTTACGAACTCCTTCCATTAAAGAAAAAGAGTCCAACACAGTAAAATATTATACCATGCCAGACTCCATTTCTTCAACAGTATTTTAAAACAATTATGGTTAGGCGGTTATACCACTGTTTTTTCACTTATGTATTTTTCAAACTCTTTCCGCTTAACCAATTTTCTTGTCCCTATATAGAGTACAAAAGGACATCCGGGCTGTTTAAGCATAGCATCAATTTTATTAATTCCAATATTGCTATACTCAGCCGCCTCACGAATTGTCAAAACCATCTTCTGGTAAATTGGAACCCTTTCAACTTTAGAGCTACCTATGTCATCACATAACATAGGTTTTTCATTTTCATTCATTTCCATTATAATCGCTTTGTTATTTTATGGTTTTACTGAAGGCACAAATATATCTTCTTTATTTTAACAAAATATTAATGCTACCGTTCTGACCATTTACCAAACCCTAAATCCTTTTTAATCACTTATCACACCAAGAATTTTTATTTTTGCTCTCTGCCATGCATACTTTTACCTACTCCAATTCAGAAATCTTAATGTTTTGACTTTTTGCACTTTTTTTATTTAACTTTCCTATCTTTGAAGTCTACGAATTTCACCTGCAATGCTGTCTCCTTCATAAGTAAATACCCCCTCCCAATCGCTCCATTTTGTAATAGAGTAATCTCTGGCATGAATTTCCTTTTCGGCATCTACCAACCAAATAAGCTTCATCCCAGTCTTACTAAGGAAAGCATCCAAAATATCTTTTCGAACAACAACACTATTGATTTTTTGAGTCAAATCTGTATCAAAAGCAGCCAATATTCCGTTGGAATCATAATAAAACCCATCTGCTTTCTGTTGTCTTAAATTCATTATTTCAATAAGCTCGGCACATGGCATACTTATTAAAATTGCAGTTCCTTTTGTTGCATCATATTCTTCTTCCCACAACAAATCTGTTGTTGCATGGAGTATCTTGCCAATCTCTTTCTCAATTTCTCGTTTTCTGATTTCCTCTTTAAATTGAATCTCTGAAATTTCAAAGTCCTCTACCTCATTTTCACCATCCACAAACTCTTCCCCTATCTGTTCCTCATCTTCATCCAGACCCTGATATTTACGCAATATGTCTTCTATTGAGGAAATATCAGGAACTTGTACTGTCTCTATGACAGTTTCATATTCGCCGGTTTTAATATAAGCATCCACCCAAGCATATGTTTTCAAATCCCGACAGCTCGGTGACCAAGGATATTCTCTATTGAAAACAGAATATGTTTCATTGTGTGATGCTGTATTGTGCGTAATAACCGAGCATCCATTTCTGGCACATTGAGAGAGCTCGTCTGCCTGTTCCGGACTGACAAAATAAGCATATAACCAACCCCATACTTGTAATTTTTCTGTATCCAAGTCTTTATGTCCCGTATCACAATACTTTGTCAAACATATCCACTTTGTCCCATTATAATCGTGCAAAGCCAATGTATCTTTCAATTCATCCAAAAAAATGCCTTTTGTTTCAATCCAAGCCTTCTGTGCATCATCTGTAGAAATATCAGCAGTTTTATTTTCTTCTTTCCCTTTAGCTATAAATGCATCCAGTGCATCGAATTTTGGTGCGTCATCACAAACCATAAAGCTTTGGTTTAGAGTTGGATCAAAATCTCTAACATAAGACTCCCATGCCCCTTCAAATTGTACAACTTCTTTTGCTGGATAATTCCGACGATCAATCATCTTACAGTGATCAGAAATACGAGCCAACATATTATACATCGTAATCCACTGATACTTTTTCCCAATTCTTTCAGTCTTTTTTGTCTGATTTCTATCATAGCCGCCGCAATGCTGATCATACTCTCCAAAGTACTCTTCGGAGAAACCAAGTTCCGTCTGGATGTAGTAAACAGCATAATTAAACATCTTTTTATCATCTACATCAAAATCGTGAAGCGCACTCTGAAAAACATAACGACCAAAATCTCCATACATCCCCATACCTTCAAAACGCATAGAACGTATCAGCCGAAACATCGCGCCATCGTACTTATTCTCCAGATAATGTTGATTTTCTATTTCCGGAATATAGTCAGAATTATACGGGGGTACAACTTTTTCTCGTTCAACTACACCAATATATTTGGGATTCTCATGGAGGAATCGCTCAATAATCAGTCGCGCATAGTCCCTAAGCAGGATATCGGGATACACTTTTTCCTGATCAAACACTGTATGATAAACATACTCTGCTAATGCTTGAGAACCTTTTCCATTAGCATGCTTACAGCAAGCGCCAAACACAATTCCATATAGACGTTGAATTACATAAGGGTCATCTACATCCTTAAATTTCTCAAGAATAATCTGACATAGATGAAAATGCTCTTTCAAAATCTCTATCATTGCTTTTGAAGTATAATCTCTCAGCCATCGATTAGATGAAGATAATACCCATCCAAACAAAGTCAAGAGCAGTTCTATCTGCTTTTCATTTGTTATTTCGAATTTTTTGCCCTTGTCATACATCTGAATTATCTGCACTATTCTGTTATCTTCATCTCTTGTCAATTCATTTATGTAAATCGTCCAGAGATAATCCCTCTTATTTAGTTTGTAACTTAAGAGAAAGCGATGAAGGAAATCCGCATTAAATGGATGTGACGCTTTCATGCTATTTCCAATCAACATTGTCCATAAGTCTTCTGGGCTGCAAGGATACTTTTTCAGCAAATCCCTAAAATTATCTGTTGGAATGTATCGAATATCCCGCCATTGAAACGAATCAATGTACCTTGAAAAAACCTGCCTTTTGTCATCAGGGTTTTTCAAACCATCAATTATGCCAATACACTCTTCACCATATTTTTCTGCATATAATGCGCAGGCATTTACAAATAAATCCACATTCCATGAATTATGCAGTTCCCCGTTCTGTATCCCCAAGATTTTTTCGAACAGATATCCACAAACTTCATCTTTCGTCTGGCTTTTTTGAATAATCGCTTTTGCACAGTAGTAGTCATTCATCTGATCATAAGCAAAATAAAATGTTTCCACTCCCTCAAAAACGGTATTATGAAGAATTTGTTCTTTTACAACATGACGTACAAAAGATGCCGCATTTAGTCTATATTCAGCCCAAAAATTTAACTGCACCAAATCCTTTTGAGAAATGAATCTTTTACCGTGCAAAACCAACCATTCCGCAATTTCCATAATAAGAGGGCTCAAAATATCATCATCCTCTGCATATCCCTTTTGCCGTAATTCAGCTCTGAGAACTTGGGAAATGTTGCCATTTGCATGTTCAATCAATCGGTTGTACAGTGAGGGCAAACTAACCTCTTCACCATTGTATGTTTTACAATAAAGAGTAAGAAATAGGGGATTTGACATTTCGTATCCAAAATACTCCAGCGGAGTAAATGGTATATTATAGTGATATAGAAACTGTCTTACCGCTGAGATACTGTTATCCTCAAATCCTCTATGCAACATGGTTACAACATCCCCACAATCTTCAAAAAAAGAATCCGGCAAAACAAGCCCTTGGTATTCTGTTCGATAAGATAAAATCATTTTAACCATAGGGGACGCTTTAATCTTATGCATAATGGAGGGCAAACCCAATTTCCACAATTTTTTGTTCCATGTCTCATTAAGTGCATCTATAAAAACCGGTACAATGCAGTTATCTCTTTCACCAATGGTTTCCAATATATCAATCAGATCTTCAAAACTATAGTCCAACCTTAAGTTTCTCATTATCTGCTCATGGATCGGATCATCAGTAAAATAAATTCCTGCCACTAATAACAGCCCTACTCGCGCCTCAGTAAAAAGGCCCTGCGTCTTCAACGCCAACAGATGTGACTTGCCAATCCCGGCTTTGCCATGGATAGTCAGTATATCTCCATAAAGCAATTGCTTTTCTCTTTCTGAGACTGCTATCCTGTCTGGAAGCTTTATCAATGTATTTATGTTACGAATCTGACTCTCCAAATTACGATATTCTTTTAGAGCTTCCTTCTGCTCTTTCGGCTCCTTTCCGTTATCACAATAGAACGTATACTGTTCATCTCTCTTGGCCTCTAGCATTTTGATTTCTTCTTCAAAATTATCCAAAAAAGTTACGAAATCTTGTTTTATTGTGCTGCTCCATTCAAGAGAACGATGCAATGTTTCAACATCCACATCTCGAAGATCTGACACTGCTTTTTGCAGTTTCTTTAAATAATCTTTTTCGTCGCTTCCCCATAGCAGTTCGTCTATCTTACCAAGCAAATCCGTTTTCTTAGCATTAAGATATTCTGCCGCCCTACGGTCATGAATAAACAGAGAAAGCTCATCCGAAAACGCAGTCTCAACATTAAAATCACGATTATAGCGTTCTCCGAGTTCATCTAACATATCATGTGTGTGTTCTACAAACCATTTCTGCTGAATCGAATGATTTCCAAAGTAATATAAACCAAGATAAGGATATTTGTTCCTTATTAGATCAAGAATCATCGTATCTGTTATTAATTGCACCTTTATATTTTCTTTTGTTAAAACTTCTATTGCATTTGTATATCCTTTCGATGTAGCGGTAATAGGTTTATTGCAGAAAAAAAATACAAGTTCAACAATTCCCTCCTTACCTGTATAATATTCTACAGTCTTCTCTGCTGAATGCTTTATCTGCTCGTAACGCACATCCCGATCAAAAAATTTTGCCTGAAAACCAATCCAACATTTGTTTACCTCATCATAGATAGGCTCTGTTTCCAGCCCATGATTATTCGGATTAGCATGAAGATACCTGAACTGCTTATTTCCAGATAGACTCTCATTGGCGAATAATTGGCGGCACATATCTTCAAACTTAAACCGAATCCCGCGTACATCTTGATTACATGTAGCAAAACTTTCCCAGTTTATTTGCATTTCAATCCCCTCATCCCTTATATAGTAAACCTAATCAAAGTTATTCCAAGTTGGGTCTATTATTTTTATTAATATTGCACAATAGTAATATTCAATCTATGATTATTATATCGCAATCCCACTTCATATTGTAGTTTCGTTATATCTTTAATAACAATATATCGTATCGGAGTTCTTAGACTAATAACATGAAAAGTAGTAAATCAGTAGTAAATTCCCTATCCTCCCACTCTCCACCCCGCTATTACCCAGCATTTCTGCAAAGAGTTGATACCTTGCCGTGACAACTGAGCCTTTATAGCGGAGCTTTTGTGAGCTCCGCTTTTGGAAGTCTGTACTTGTTTTTATACTAATTCATACCGATTTTGTCCACTATAAAGAAACCTTCTCACTTCCATGATCAGCTCATTCGGGTTATCATCTATTACTACATAGTAAATTGTATAATTATCTACATAAATGCGATAATAAGTGTACCTGCGTTCTCTGACAGAATAATATGGTTCAAAAGACTCTGCCACCGGAAGACGCTCCATGATAGCCGCCTCCACTTTATCCAATAAGTCACTTGCCGCTTTGGGATTCTTCAGTTTCTCAACAATGTAAGTTATTTTCTCATCAAGATCTTCATAAAAAAGTGGCAGATAACTTAATCTGTACTTTTTACTGAGCATTTATTTTCCTCCGCAGATTTCCAAAAACTTCCTCGTGACTCATTCGTTCAGCATTTTCCGCTGCAAGCCAGTCAGCTTTATCCAGTGCAATTTCCACACTATCCGTCAGCTTTGAATACTGCTCAAGGCTTAATACAACCATTGCTCCATATCCGTTTTTAGTCAAATATACCGGTTCTCCTGCATTTACAATTTTCTCGATGTCAGGAAACTTATTTCTCAAATCTGAGACAGGTCTGATCTGTAACATATGCTCATACTCCTTATCAATATTTTATCTTGATTTTATCATTTCCTTGATTGTATCCTATTATTCATAAAAATGCAACCCCTATAAATCCTTTGTAAACGGTAGATACCGTTTACTTTTGATATCCCATCCTGCACTCTCAATATTCGGTGTGATATACCGTGCCTTAATATCTTCTTCAGACAAATCACGGTTCTTCATCGTTTCACACTCCCTTGTATACTACTTGGCTCTCGCCTCATCCATCATTTCCTTCTGTCAAATCCCCTTTATTATAAACGGTATCGATTCCATCACCACACAATTAGCTCACAAAAGATAATACTTTACTTTGGTACTCGTCGCCTCCCCATGCATATGAAATAAATACTTCAGGATTTTCAATCTTTTTCTTCATCTCTCACTGTTCTCCATCTTTAGCGTTTGTCTGGCGTAAATTTCAATCCATTACTTTCAGCACATCAAACATTATTGTTCCCTTTTTTGCCTTCGCCTTAAGTCCCGCCATTTGTTCTCTCTCAATCTCCTGAATGCTTTTCTCCGGTTTTGACAAGCCCTCCGGCATTGCTCCGCCGATTTTCTCAATCGTCGTGCGCACTTTCTTCCCGACATAATAATGTACGCCTGTCGCTTCATTAGCACCTACGATTTTGCTGACATCAGCAAAATCGTCAAACAAAAATATTCATCAGTAATTACCAAAAATCTCTGCTTAATTTCTCCAGCATTTCAAAATCATTTGTTCTTTTTGCCAATGGTGTCAGATTTCCATTACGCTTCTTATGATTATAAACGATCTCCGCATTTTTTCTAATCCGACTTTTTTGCTTATTGATTTCCCGATTTTCAGCCTGCAAAAGAAACTTATAATGCGGATCTTTTTCCGCATTGATATTCAGTTCTACCAATTGCCCTTTCGGTACAGGAATCATGTTATTAATATTGATAACAGCGTAATCCTTTATCTTAATAAAATCCACAACTTCCTTCATCTTCTTATATTTGGGCTAAAACGAAGATAGCGGTGCAAAATAGGAAAACTTATTGATTTCTAAAACGACTGCAATATACTTACGCCCCGATGGCCCGCCTTCATGCAGGGACAAATGCTCCTGATATTGGCTCAAATATTTTATGTAAGAATTTTTCACTCCATATATTCTCAAATTGTCTTTCATAAAACTCCATTGTTTACAAACAACCGCATACTTTAGCCACCGTTTATCTGACAGAAAAGGCAGAGACTCAAATAGTCCCTGCCTCCTGCTAACTCGCTCACTTATGGGCTGTGCATCACCCACTTATAACTCGCTCATTTATAAGGCTGTGCATCACCTACTATCTTTAGTATACACTACTTTTCCTTAATTACAACACATATAATAAAATTTTTATTTTCCCTCGGTATTAAGGCTCAACCCAACAGTTTCCAGTTCCACTTCAATGTACCAATCACGTACCAATTTTGCATTATATGCTTTGAGGTATGTCCCCATGATAATCTCTGCTGCTTACCTGTAGACAGGCTTTTTCATCTTCAATTCCTCAAACAGCTGGCAATAATTCTCATACCGCAAGGTGCTGATCTGTCCCTGCTCCAGCGCCTGTTTGACAGCGCAGTCTGGCTCCGCGGTATGGGTACAGCCCCCAAAGCGGCAGGACCTGCCATAGTCCTGGAATTCCGGATAGTATGCCGCCAGCTGTTCCTTCTCCAGATCAAACAGCCCCAGCGAACTGAAACCCGGCGTATCCAGAATATAAGTATTCTCATCCAGGGCGATGAGCTCGCTGTGCCTGGTAGTATGCTTGCCTCTCTCAATCTTCCCGCTGATCTCGCCGGTCTCCATGACCGTGTCTGATTGCAGGCAGTTCACCAGAGAGGATTTGCCCACACCGCTGGGCCCCGCCACCGTGGTGGTCCGGCCTTTCAGCAGTTCCTTCAGACAGTCTATGCCCTGCTTTTCGGCAGCGCTGACTGTCAGAGAAGTGTAACCGCAATCC
This sequence comes from uncultured Acetatifactor sp., assembly GCA_910583845.1. GTDB lineage: Bacteria > Bacillota > Clostridia > Lachnospirales > Lachnospiraceae > Acetatifactor. Next base: position 21,884 of record CAJUAB010000023.1, on the reverse strand, counting down.
CTGTAGATATCCGCGTAAGCCTGCCCCTTCCCGTCCCTGTCCAGATCCGCTTTGTTCAGACATACGATGCAGGGAAGCCCCTGCTGCCTCATCATAACCAGAAAACGATCCAGCAGATTGAAGTTGGGCTGGGGATGGGTGACCGCGAAAATGACCAGCGCCTGGTCCACATTGGCCACGGCGGGGCGGATCAACTGGCTGGACCTGGGCAAAAGGGCACGGATATTGCCCGTCCTCTCCGCCTCACTGAGCGGGTCAATCTCCACGTCATCCCCCACCAGGGGCTTAACCTGCTCTCTGCGGAAAATCCCTTTGGCCCTGCACTCGTAAATCCCCTGCCCGGGCACATGCACATAATAAAATCCCCCAATCCCCTTTATGATTTTTCCTCGCATCAACAAAAAACCTTCCTGTTCCTGCTCATATTCTGTTCTTCACTCCGCCAAAACCCTTCCTGTTCCTGTTCTGTCCTTCGCTCCGTCAAAACCCTTCCTGTTCCTGCTCATGTTCTGCCCTTCACTCCGCCAAAACCCTTCCTGTTCCTGCTCATGTTCTGTCCTTCGCTCCGTCAAAACCCTTCCTGTTCCTGCTCATATTCTGTCCTTCACTCCGCCAAAACCCTTCCTGTTCCTGCTCATGTTCTGTCCTTCGCTCCGCCAAAACCCTTCCTACTCCTGCTCAAATTCTATCCTCCGCTCCACAGATTTGCTCTGGGGCACACCGTCCACCGTCGCCGTGTAGGTAAGCGTGATGGTTCCCCACTGGGAAGTAAGCCCGTATACATTCACTGTCTGGGGGAAAGTGCCTGTAATCACATCCATCAGCACTTTTCCGTCATCCGTGGCCAGAACGACATGCACATCGCTGCCGGAGACATAATCCGGTGCCTCACTGATATCGGGAGCCGCTATGGTCGCATTACATTTATAGGTGATACCGCTGGCCGGGTTCTTGCCCAGGCTGATGCTGAACACAATGGGCGTTCCCGGGTCCAGAGGGGTTCCGACGGAGAAATTCTGGTAGCAGACCAGGTCTTTGGCGATGATATCGCTGTACTCCTCTCCAATGGACTGCAAGATCATGCCATTCTCGTGTATCCATTCCTCAGCCTCAATCTGATCATAACCGATGAGATTAGGCATGGCCACTTTATTGCCCTCCAGTCCCAGACTCACATTGAGGTTCACCGCCGAGCCCCTGACTGCGGACTCGCCTTCCAGCGGAGCCTGGCCGATCACCTTTCCCTTTTCCACCGTGGCGGAATAGCTTTCCAGCCGGTTTACCAGAAGGCCTTCCGCGGTAATCTTGTTGTAGGCCTCCTCATAGGTCAGTCCCGTCACCCCCGGCACCGTCACCGCCTCCGTTCCGGCACTGACAGTCAGCACCACCACGGTATTGATCTGTACCTCATCACCTGCCTGGATGTCCGTGGTAATCACCGTATTTTTCTCATAGGTCTCGGATTCCACCGCGTTCACTTCCGGAATCAGGCCAATCCGCACAATCTCCTTCTTGGCGTCCTCCACGTTCCAGCCCAGCACGTCCGTCATCTGCACGGTGAGCACGCTGCCCGTCTCACTTTCCGGCGGCGCGGTTGACTCCGGCCTCATCACGCCGCTGCTCTCTTCCGCGGTGGGGTCAATCTTACTGCCGATATCGTCCTCATTCATAACGCCGAATATTCTGCCCACCAGCACCAGAATTACCGCACAAATGACCACCCCGGCCAGCACGGCCAGTACCACGGTCACTTTTTCCATCCGGCTGTCCCCGCCGTCATATTCGTCCTCCTCGTAGTACTCATCATCCCCGTCATACTCTTCGTCCTGAGGCTGAGGGGGGCGGGTATACTGGGAGCTCAGGCGCATCTGTTCCTCATAGGCATCCTGATGCTGGGCCTTTCTCTTGATCTGGACCATCTCCGCTTCGGAGATGGTCCGGGTGCTGGCCTCTTCGTCCATATCCCTTGCCACCACAAAGTCCTCATCCGGACTGATCAGAGACTGTTTCAGATCCGCAATCACCTCCGCCATATTCTGATAACGCCTGTCCGGAGATTTCTGACAGCATTTCAGTACAATGGCCTCCACACTGCCGGGTATTTCCGGCACAAATTCCTTGGGGGATGCCATCTCCTCCTGAATGTGTTTGATGGCTATGGCGACGGTGGTCTCCCCGTTGAAGGGCACACGCCCCGTCAACATTTCAAACAGCGTTATTCCCAGGGAATAGATATCGCTCTTCTCATCGCTGTAACCGCCTCTGGCCTGCTCCGGAGAGGTGTAATGAACGGAGCCCATGACATTGGAGGTGATGGTGTTACTGGTGGCCGCTTTGGCAATGCCAAAATCCGTCACTTTCACCTTGCCTTCCCGGGAAATAATGATATTCTGGGGTTTGATGTCCCTGTGAATGATATGGTTGTTGTGGGCTGCTTCGATTCCCATGCTCACCTGAATGGCAATGCTGACGGCTTCCTTGTAAGACAGTCTGGCCTTCCGCTCGATATATTTTTTCAGCGTAATACCCTCCACCAGCTCCATGACGATATAATATATATCATTCTCCGCTCCCACATCATACACATTGACAATGTTGGGATGCATCAGACTCGCCGCCGCCTGGGCTTCGATCCGGAATTTGGAGACAAAGTTTTCGTTTTCACTGAATTCCTGCTTCAAAACCTTTACAGCCACATATCGGTTGAGTTTATGACATTTCGCCTTATATACATCGGACATGCCGCCGGTACCGATCTTCTCCAGTATCTCATAGCGGTCGCCTATCATCATCCCTATTTTTACCATGCTTCTATCTCCGTTCTCACTACTCTATACCAATCCGCTTATGACACCAATCCGTCCTTCTGGTGCTGGGGCTCGATGAGAACCACGGCGATATTATCCTTGCCGCCGTGGGCGTTGGCATTCTCTATGAGCCTTCGGGCCTTATCGGACAATTCTCCGCGTCCTCCCAGTATCTCCCGGATCTCCTCATCCTCCAGCATATTGGTCAGGCCGTCCGAACACAGCAGCACAATGTCTCCCTCCGTCAGTTCCACAGTAAAAAAATCCACTTCCACGGTATCGTTTGCTCCTACGGCCCTGGTAATGATATTCTTATCCGGATGATTGCGGGCGGCTTCTCTGTCGATCCCCCCGATCCGCACCATCTCCTCCACCAGGGAATGGTCCCTGGTGATCTGCCGGATACCCTCATTTACCACATAGAGCCTGCTGTCCCCGACATTGGCAACCTGCAGCTGCCGCTCCAGACAGGTAGCCGCCACCACGGTTGTGCCCATTCCCTCCAGGCTCACATCCTCGCTGGCTCTTCTGCGGATATGGGTATTGGCTGTCTCAATCGCCTTTTCCAGAATCAATATGGGGTCCTTCTCCGGAGACCGCTCCACATAGTTACAGATGGTCTCCACCGTATATTTTGACGCGTACTCCCCGGCCTTATGTCCCCCCATGCCGTCCGCCACGATGAACAGATTGGGAAGATTCCCGATGGCCCGTTCCGAGGTGAACACATAGTCCTGATTCAGTTTTCGCTTTCTGCCAATATCGGTGATTGAAAACGTCTTTAGCACGTCTATTCCTCCTGCATGTAGGATCGTCTCAGCTGCCCGCAGGCACCGTCGATGTCCCTCCCCATTTCCCTTCTTATAGTAACATTAATTCCATTTTTTTCAAGCAAATTTTTGAAGGCCTGTATCCGACCCGCGTCGGACTGCACATATTCCCGCTCCCTGACAGGGTTTACCGGGATCAGATTCACATGGCAGTTAAGAGGCCCCGCCAGTCCCGCCAGCAGACGGGCATCCTCTCGGGTATCGTTGACGCCGCCCACCAGGCTGTACTCGAATGTGATCCGTCTTCCGGTCCGGGCAAAGTAATATCCGCAGGCCTCCATCAGCTGCGCTATGCTGTAGCGATTGGCAACGGGCATCAGGCTTCTACGCTTCTCATCGGTGGCGGCATGAAGGGACAGGGCCAGCGTGATTGGCAGCTTCTCCTCCGCCAGCCTCCTCATCTCCGGCACCAGGCCGCAGGTGGAAACCGTAATATTCCTGGCGCTGATATGCAGACCTTTCTCATCGGTGAGAATCCGCAGAAACTGCAGCAGACTGTCATAATTATCCAGAGGCTCCCCGGTGCCCATGACCACCACATTCGATACCCTCTCCCCGGTGAGCAGGCTGATGGCATAGATCTGATCCAGCATCTCCCCGGGCAAAAGTCCCCGCACCAGTCCCCCCAGGGTAGAGGCGCAGAACCGGCATCCCATCCGGCAGCCGACCTGGGATGAGACGCACACGCTGTTGCCATGCCTGTAACGCATCCAGACGCTCTCCACCACATGGCCGTCCTCCAGGGCAAAGAGAAACTTTTTTGTGCCGTCCACCCTGGACTCCTGCACCCGGACCTGCCGCAGACATGAGCAGGCATAGCCCTCTGCCAGCCTGCCGCGCAGTTCCCCGGGAAGATTGGTCATGCTGTCATAGTCCCTGACCAGCTTCTGATGCATCCACTGGAAGAGCTGCCCGGCCCGGAAGGATTTCTCCCCCATGGCGGCCAGCTCCTCCTGTAACTGTGGGAGCGTCATCGATTTGATATCCTTTTTTCCGTACTGATTCTCCCACATCTCCGTGACATCCCTTCGTTATTTAAGTTCCGCATGCTCCCTCGCAGTACACTTCCCCGTGCATCAAGCCATGCCGCTTCCGGCGTCCTGCCTTGATGCTGTGTACTCTCCGGGATCATGCCGTTTTCTGTTTTGGGGTTCCGTTTATTCCTTCCGGCGTAATCTTGCATAAAAAAAGCCGTCCATATGGGCCTGTCTTGGGAGCAACTGTTTGCTCTCTTCCAGGACAAAGGGGAAATTCTCACAGATCCAGCCGCAGTTTTCCTCGTTCTCCCGCCTGTTGATGGTGCAGGTGCTGTACATCAGCACGCCGCCTGGCTTTACATATTGCCAGCTGCCCTGTACGATCCGGCGCTGCAGCCGGACCAGTTCCTCCAGGCTCTCCGGCGTCACATGATACTTGATGTCCCTCTTTTTGCCCAGAACACCCAGACCGGAGCAGGGCACGTCCATAAAGACCACATCCGCGCTCCCCGTCTTGGCCTCGTCCGCCCGGCACGCGTCCCAGAGCTCCAGTTCCAGTTTTTCCTCCAGTCCCATACGGCAGGCGTTTTCCCGGATTCTCAGCAGTTTGTGTTCCGACACGTCCCTGGCCAACACATGAGCCGCTTTCTGGGCCGCCAGCAGGGCCTTGCCGCCGGGGGCGGCGCACACGTCCATAACCCGGTCTCCCTCCCGAAGACCCGCCGCTTCCACACAGAGCATGGAACTGACATCCTGCACCGCGAAGGCGCCTTCCTCATACCCCGCCAATCCCGTCACGCCCTGAACCCCTTCCAGATAACAGGCATAATCCAGATATTCCGACTGCGTCACCCGTACCTGACTCTGTTGCCAACGCCGGATATACTCCTGCCGCTGCTGATCTGCCACACCGGAGGCGAAACGAACGGTCACCGGATGTACCGCCAGAAGCTGCTCAAGCAGTTCTCCTGTCTGTTTCTCTCCGTATTCCGCCAGCCACATCTCCACGATCCACTCCGGCATGGAGTACCGCACGGACAGATAACGCAAAGGCTCCTTCTCCGGGTCCGGCAGAGGAAGACTGTCTTTCTGGGAGATGATCTTCCGCAGCACACCGTTCACAAAACCTTTCAGATTGGTGAACCTGCGCCTGCCCGCCAGCTTCACCGCCTCATTACAGGCGGCGCTGTCCGGCACACTGTCCATATACAGAATCTGGTAGACACTCATACGCATAAGGCATCGGATCAACGGTTTCATTTTGGAAACAGACACGCTGGAGTAGCGGTCCAGTAGATAATCGAGCTCAATTCTGCGCTCCACACAGCCTTCGGCCAGGCGTTTGATAAACCGTTTCTCCTGGCCGTCAAGATAGTCATATTTGTCCAACACAGCCTTGATCACCTGATTGGAATACACCTTGCCGCGTTCCATCTCCAGCAGGGTATCCAGCACAATTTCCCGCACATTCTCCGCCATGGTCCTCTTCCCTTTTGTACTAATCATCCCTGCGCCTGCTGCCGCCAAAAAGCAGAACCAGACGCAGCAGTTGCAGCACCGCCGCCAGCGTACCCGCCACATAGGTCATAGCGGCGGCGCCCAGCACCTTTTTACAGCCCCTGTTCTCCTGAGCCGTGACTATGCCATAATGCTCCAGACGTTCCAGAGCCCTGCGGGAAGCGTTGAATTCCACCGGCAGTGTAGCCAGCTGAAATACCACGGTGAGGGCAAAAGCGATGATTCCCAGCTGGATCAGCGTCTGATTCCAGCTCAGAATGACTCCCAGAAGAATCAGGGGCATGCTGGCATTGCTGCCGATGTTTACCACCGGTACCAGCGCCGTCCTGATCCTGATAGGCGTGTATCCCTGGGCATGCTGTATGGCATGACCGCACTCATGGGCCGCCACTCCCATAGCCGTGATGGTTCTGCCACAATAATTCTGGTGAGAGAGACGCACCGCGTTGGCCGACGGGTCAAAATGGTCTCCGCCGGCACTGCCCAGATCTTCCACCTGCACATGGTAGAGCCCCTCGTTGTCCAAGATCCGCCGGGCGCATTCCGCGCCGGTGAACCCCGTGCTGTTTTGCACTCTGTGGTATTTTTTCATAGCGGAATTGACCATGCCGCTGGCGGCAAGACTGATTACCAATCCTATAATAACCAAAATATAAGTGGGGTCCCAGTAAAACATATCCATCCTCCTGTTTCAGCTTCGCGGGCTTATCCGCTCCAGACTCACTGGCCCGGTTTTTATCCGCCTCGGACTCACTGGCCCGGCTTTTATCCCCCTCGGACTCACTGGCCCAGCTTTTCGCCCGGCGTCAGGCGCATACCCAGCAGAAAATCCCGGGCGCTCATACGCTTCTTACCCGCCAGCTGCACTTCCAGCACCTGCAAAAGCCCACGCCCTGTTGCCACTGTGAAGTCCTGCCTGCCCACGGAAACGATGATCCCCGGCTCCGGAACCGACCCTTCTTCCTCCCGGGCCAGGGCCTCCCAGATCTTTAACTGCTTTCCCTGATAAGAAGTATAAGCACTGGGCCAGGGATTCATACCATGAATCAGCCTTTCTATGGAGAAAGCGTCCCCGGAAAAATCAATCCTGCCCATCTCCTTGGTGATAAGCGGAGCATAGCAGCTCTCCTCCTCCGTCTGCTTTCTGGGAATGAGCGCTCCCTGCCGCAGCATCTCCAGCGCCTCCACGACGGTCTCACCGCCCAGAGCAGTCAATTTCCCGTACAGACTTTGGTAAGTATCCTGCCTGTCAATGGGGATTTCCTTTTGATACAGAATATCCCCGGTATCTATGCCCGCGTCCATCTGCATGATAGTAATTCCGGTCCGCTCCTCCCCGTCTATGATCACATGCTGAATCGGGGACGCTCCCCTGTATCTGGGGAGCAGCGAGGCGTGAATATTCAGACAGCCATAAGGCGGCAGATCCAGAATCTCCCGGGACAGGATCTGGCCAAAAGCCGCCACGATAAATACATCCGCCTCATATGTCCGGAGTCTGTCCACCGCCTCGGGACGCTTGACCCGCTCCGGTTGAAACACCGTAAGACCATGGGTCAGGGCGCATTCCTTCACCGGGGGATACTGCAGGCTGTCGCTGCGGCCCTTTGCCTTGTCCGGCTGCGTCACCACCGCCGTGATCTCATGCCCCGCCCGGATCAGCGCCTCCAGCGCCCCCACCGCGTAATCAGGGGTTCCCATAAAAACTATTTTCACGCTTCCTCCTCCTCCGGAATCGTCACATCTTTCAGCTCGCCCTCCACCTTTTCCACATAGAGATGTCCGTCCAGATGGTCAAGTTCATGGCAGATGGCCCTGGCCAGCAGTTCCGTGCCCTCCAGTTCAAAAGGCTTCATATCCGCGTCCAGAGCCGTCACTTTCACATAGTTGGGCCTGGTGACAATACCTGCTTTCCCCGGCACACTGAGGCAGCCCTCCGAACCGGTCTGCTCCCCTCCTGTCTCCAGTATGCGGGGATTGATCAGAACATAGGGATCTTCCCCTGTCACGTCAATCACGACGATACGCTTGAGTACGCCTACCTGGGGAGCCGCCAGTCCCACGCCGTTGGCCTCATACAAGGTATCCAGCATATCCTCGATCAGATATCTGGTGCGGTCCGTCATCTCCGTCACTTCCTTGCATTTCTTTGTCAGAATCTCTTCCCCGATCTCCCGTATATTACGAATAGCCATATCTTTCTCCTTTCAGGCAAATATCTGTATCAGATCAGACGCATCACAATTATTCCATTATCTCAGAAAATGGATTTTTTTGCAAGTATTTATAGTGTATTCATGGGGTCAAAGTCAAATTGAAGACTGATCCGCGGCCTGCGGGGGCCGGACTGCCACTCCGTCATCCACGCCTCCAGGCCGTCCTTGACATGGATCAGCCTGTCGTAATCCCGGTCTTTCACATAGAACACAAAGCGGAAAATATCATTGACCTTGCCGATGCCTGCCGGAGCCGGGCCCACGATCACGGTCCGGCTGGACAGGGGCTGCGAGGGGTCCACAAATCCGCCTGCCTGCCGGGCCAGCAAGGCGGCCAGCTGCCCTCCCGCCTCCTCCGAGGCCGCATAAATCTGCACCGCCAGCATATGCGCCGCCGGAGGATATCCCATAATCTCCCGGTACAGCATCTCCTCCTGGTAGAATCCCTCATAGTCCTGGGCCGCCGCGTGGGTAATGGCATAGTGCTCCGGCTGGTAGGTCTGGACCACCACCTCCCCGGGCTGACTGCCCCGGCCCGCGCGGCCCGCCGCCTGGGTGAGCAGCTGAAAAGTCCGCTCTCCGGCCCGGTAATCTCCCACGGACAGGGACAGATCCGCCGCCAGCACTCCCACCAGAGTAACATTGGGAAAATCATGCCCCTTTACAATCATCTGTGTGCCCACCAACACGTCCGCCTCTCCTGCGGCAAAAGCCGCAAGAATCTGCTGATGACTGTCCTTTGCCCTGGTCGTGTCCGCGTCCATCCGCAGAATCCTCATGGCCGGAAACATGGCCTTCAGCCGCTCCTCGATCTGCTGGGTACCGGCGCGGAAGCCTGAAATATACCGGGAACCGCACTTGGGGCAGAGGCGCGCGTCCGGCGTCTCATAGCCGCAGTAATGACACACCAGCCGCTCCCCCCTGTGCTGTGACAGAGACACATCACAGTGGGGACATTTCATCACATGCCCGCAGGCCCGGCAGGAGACAAAGCCCGCAAAGCCCCGGCGATTGATAAACAGCATGCTCTGCTGCCCCTTTTCCAGACGGTCCGCCAGCAGCTCCTGCAATTTCCTGCTGAAAATAGAGCGGTTGCCCTGTTTCAATTCCTCCCGCAGATCCACCGTATATACCCGGGGCAGGCTTCCTCCGGTGAGTCTCCTGGTGAGATACAACTGCCGGTATAGCCCCTTCCGGGCCCTGTAGGACGCTTCCATGGAGGGAGTGGCTGACCCCAGCACCACACTGGCGCCATGGAGGGAGGCCAGATAGACCGCCGTCTCCCGGGCGTGGTATTTGGGTGTGCTCTCACTCTTGTAGCTGGCTTCATGCTCCTCGTCCATGAGAATCAGTCCCACCTGGGGAAAAGGCACAAACAGGGCGGAACGGGGACCGATAATCACATCGATCCCGCCGCCTCTCGCCCTCTCGCACTGATCGTATTTTTCCCCCGCCGACAAAGTGGAGTTCAGCACACTGACCCTGTCCCCGAAACTTCTGTAAAACCGCATCAATGTCTGATAGGTCAGCGCTATCTCGGGGATCAGCACAATCACCTGCCTGCCCCGGTTTACCATTTCCCGGGCCAGACGGATATAAACCTCCGTCTTGCCGCTGCCGGTGATTCCCTGCAAAAGATAAGTGCCCGGATCGCCGTTGTCATAGTCCTTCATGACCCGTTCCACCGCCGCCTGCTGTTCCCCGCTCAAAGTCTTTGCCGTCTCCTGTCCCTCCTGCTGCCGCTTGACCGGATTCCGGAAGGACTGCAGGACCTCCACCCGGACAGCCCCCATTCCCTGAAGCCCCCGGATCACCGCGGGCGATACCATCAGCTTTCCCGTCACCAACTCATAGGGCAACTCGCCCTCCGACAGCAGCTCCCGCAGCAGTCTTGCCCTGGCGGCCTGTTTTTTTCGCTGGCACTCTCCCAGCAGAGAGAGGCCTTCCTCCCTGCCAAGAGCCAGCAGCACTTTTTTGTGCTCCACTTTTTTCACGGTCTTTCTGGCGGGCAGCACGGTCTTTAACGCCTGGATCATGGTGCCCCCATAGGATCTGTGTATCCACCCGGCCAGCCGGATCTGAAAATCCTCCACCCCCACGCCGCCGGGTGCCAGATCGTGAATTTCCTTTATTTTGTCGGGATCAAACGTACATTTCTCCGTGATATCCGTCACATAACCCCTACGGAGCGTATTGCCCCTGCCAAACGGAACGGTCACGCACATCCCCGTCTCCAGCTTTCCCAGCAGCCGCTCCGGAATCCTGTATTGGAAGGGACGGTCCACCTTCTCGTGAGAGATATCTATTATCACGTCCGCGTATTTTGTCAAAGTTTTTTCCCCTGTTTTACAACTCTCCGGCTCTTCCACACCGGAATCAGCCCTGCGCCTGCTCCGACAGGATTTCCCGGATCAGGACTCTCTCATCCATGGGATATTTTACCCCTCTGATCTCCTGATAATCCTCATGTCCCTTGCCGGCCAATATAATGATGTCCCCGTCCTGCCCGTGTTCCATGGCATAGCGTATGGCCTCCTTGCGGTCAATGATCTCCACATAGGCTCCCCCGGTCCCAGATATGCCGGTCTTGATATCCTCTATAATATCCTGCGGTTCCTCAAACCGTGGGTTGTCGGAGGTAATAATGGTCAGATCCGCCAGCCTGCCGCTGACCTCTCCCATTTCATAACGTCTTTGCCTGGAACGATTGCCTCCGCAGCCAAACAGGCAGACCAGCCGGTTTGGCTCATACTCCCGCAGACTGGTGAGCAGACTCTCCAGCGCCATGGCATTGTGGGCATAATCAATGAGCAGTGTATAGCGCCCCGGGACCTTCACCATCTCGATGCGGCCTTTGACCCGCACCGCCAGAAGCGCTCTCCTGATATCGTCCTCCCGCACATTGAAATGCCTGCAGATGGCGATGGCGGTCAGCGCGTTATATACACTGAATCGTCCCGGTGTGGGAACTTCCACATCAAAGTCCATCAGCCCCTCCACCCGGAAGGCGATGCCCAGTTCTCCCGGCTTTCTGACCAGCCGCACATTTTCGGCGCGCAGGTCATTGTTTTCCCCGATGCCGTACCGCTCCACCTGACAGGTGTGTCCCTTGAGCACCGCGTCCACATGAGAGTCATCGCCGTTCACGATCCCCACCTGGCACTGCTTAAACAGCAGGCCCTTGCAGCGCTGATACTCCTCAAAACTGGCGTGCTCATTGGGGCCTATATGATCCGCTTCCAGATTGGTAAAGATCCCCAGGTCAAACACAAAGCCCTGGGTGCGGTGAAGCATAAGCCCCTGGGAGGACACCTCCATGACCACGGCGTCCATCCCCGCCTCCACCATCCGGGCAAAATATTCCTGGAGCGAATAGGATTCCGGCGTGGTATTACCCGCATGTATATGCTCCCTGCCGATGATTACCTCGATGGTGCCCACCAGCCCCACCTTATAACCCGCGTTTTCCAGGATGGATTTTACCATATAGGTAGTAGTGGTCTTCCCCTTGGTGCCGGTGATGCCGATAACCCTCAGTTTTTCCGCCGGATATCCAAAATATGCCGCGGAGATAAAAGCCATGGCGTAGCGGGTATCGGGAACTTTGATCAGAGTTACATCCCTTCCGGCCACCTCCGGCATCTCCCTGGACACCACCATCGCCCTGGCCCCCTGATCCGCCGCCTCCGCCGCAAAATCATGACCGTCAAAATTGGCGCCCGCAATACAGATAAACAGACAGCCCTCCGTTATTTTCCGGGAATCATACACCACCTGGCTGATCTCCAGGTCCGCGCTGCCCTGTATGCATTCGTATTCCAGTTTACACAATAAATCTGTCAGCTTCATACCAGATCTCCTTCTCTCCCCGCCGGGAGTCTTTCTATCTATTACTATAAATGACAGCCACTTATATGTAAATGTTTTTTTCTAAATTTAGGTCTTTGACACGGGGATAGCCGATTTTTCTTTTGCAGGGGCACAGGCTCCGCCATTTCCTGCGAAGCAGGAACAACAGCGTTCGTGAAGCGAATGTGTAGCCAGCCCCGCCAAGGGGCTGTTCAGGAGGTTGGGAGTGCTGCCCTGACAAGCAGAAACAGCGGTTTCCGACAAGGCCGGGAACCACTGTTTTGCGTCTTTATGGGACCAAAGACATTGTATGCAAAGTTGCCGCTGCCTCTGTTCATCATATAGGTGGGGGTCAAATAGGGCTGTCCGGCAAAGACATCCACAACAGCCTTGGCAGCGTCGGCCTGGAATTTCTCGTGTCTGTACTGTATTTTCACGACTCTTCAGCTCCATCCCCCTCATCAAGATGTTCTGTCAGCAGTTTCTTCAATTCCTCCTTACTTGGTAGAATCGTTTCGTATTTGCTGGCAAAAATCTGGCTGTTATTTTCCGGCAAAGTCATTTCAACTATGGCATTGTTTTTGTCCTTGCATAAGATGATGCCGATCGTTGGGTTTTCATCCTCCAGCTTTACCTTGCGGTCATAGTAATTGACATACATCTGCATCTGCCCAATGTCCTGATGCTTCAATTCACCGATTTTCAAATCGAACAACACAAAGCAGCGCAGCAGCCTGTTATAAAAAACCAAATCAACCCGAAAATGTTCTTCATCAAATGTAAATCGCACTTGCCGCCCAACGAAAGTAAAACCTTTGCCCAGTTCCAGCAAAAATTGCTGCAAATGGTCAATGATCCGGCTTTCCATTTCACTTTCCGAGTATTCAGGCAACTCCTGAAGCCCCAAAAATTCGAGGACATAAGGGTCTTTTACTGCATCCGCCGGTGTTTCAAGGGCCTGCCCCTCAAGCGCAAGAGCATATACTTTGTCCTTCTCCCTGCTCAACGCCAGCCGCTCATACAACGCGCTATTAAACTGGCGTTTCAGTTCTGACAGGCTCCAGTCATTTTTGACCGCCTCAATTTCATAAAAGTGTCGCTCGTTCGCATTATCAATACGCATAAGTTTCAGATAATGGGACCAACTGAGATAAAAGCGCCTGCCTGTTTTGGTAGCGGGGAGATTCTCGAATTGGCTAAACACTGTTTCGCCAATCTGGTCATGAGCATAAACACGATAAAACTGCCGGATGTTTTTCAGATTTCCTACCGAGAAACCTTTGCCAAATTGAGCAGTCAAATAGTCAGAGAGTTCCTGCAAAATCTGTTTGCCATAGGCGGCGCGATCTTTTCCGTTCTGCTCTTCTTCCACAATGATTCGGCCTATCTCAAAATAAGCATAAACCATCGAGAGATTAACGGCGGTTTTTGCGTTTTGCTTTGCTTGCTTCAATATATCTGCAACATTTCTGATAAATGTTTTGTCGAGTTGCTCGCTCATGCTGTGACTTCCTCCGCTTGTCATTTTCCGGAACACTGCTTCGGATTTTTAATGGGTCAGACACTTCTGACCCATTACAGAACCTTCACCCTGGTATCCAGGGCCAGCATTTTGAAAATCTCGCCCACGTTGATCTTGGCGGGGCTATCGGCAAAGCTGCTGTCCCGAAACACCGCCCGGAGGGGCTGGCACCTGGCGATCTCCTTGATAACAGTATCGGGGAGATCCTCGTCAAAGCAGGCGATCAGGTCGCCGTCATTGTAGATGTGGATGGTGCCGCCCTCAATTTGCACAGAGGTGTACAGCATAGACAGCCCCCACTCCAGCAGGCATCCGAACAGCAGGTTAATGTCTTGAATATCATTTTCAATCTTTGCTTCGATATTAGAATTCCTAATTGGCATTGCTGCTTTTTGCACCTCATTCCGTTGCGACGTATGTTCTTCTTGTTTATCCACATGCCAAATTTTCCTTGTGCATTTTCGGATGCAACCCACGCTTTGGGCATGGTCATACTTTGAAAGCCACATCCATATGCACATACTAAAGCAGATTAAATTATATACCTCTTATTTTCGAAAAACAATTCTTCTTTCCCAATATTTCAAAGATTTTTTGCCACAACCGACAAAAAGAGAAAATGAAGAACCTCATTCTTCGTTCCAGGATGCTGTCATTAACTTGTTCGAGATGTTTTTGTCTGTATGAAATATCCTCGGCAAATCTCGTCTTGGTTGCTGATGAAATTCCTCTCGCCCTGGAGTTCATCGTCACGGGAGAGCCTCTTGTAAAGCGAGGGTAATCTTGTTTTTCGTCATATTCCCTTTTCTATACTAAATAGGGGAACTTCGCAGGATATGGAGAAACAGCAAAAGCCCCGGTCTTGCCACCGGAGCTTCCGCTGTTTCTTATGAGGGGGGGAGATAGTGAGTTCATCAACTATCTAACCAATAATATACCCGTCAAATATGTCCAAAGTGTGTCCAATTCATTAGAAAAGAATAAAATGAACCTAAACAAAAAAGAAAATCAGCCTGTCCGGAATTTAAGGTTGTCATAAACGCAGAAGCTCCGGTATCGCTACCGGAGCTTCCGCTGTTTCTTATGAGGGGGGGAGATAGTGAGTTCATCAACTATCTAACCAATAATATACCCACTAAATATGTCCAAAATGTGTCCAATTCATTAGAAAAGAATAAAATGAGCCTAAACAAAAAAGAAAGTCGGCCCGTCCAGACCTTCCGCAGCCGCCAAATCCCCGCTCCGTGAGGATTTGGCGGCCGGAAACGCAAAAACTCCGGTATCGCTACCGGAGCTTTCGCTATTTCTTATGAGGGGGGGAGATAGTGAGTTCATCAACTATCTGTCCTATAATATACTCATTAAATATGTCCAAAGTGTGTCCAATTCATTAGGAAAAAATAAAATGAGCCTAAACAAAGTAGAAATTCTGGATCGTCAGCTGCAATTCTTCTCTGCCCCTGTACCGATTGATCCCCAACTGGTACGTAATTCCCATCTCATAACTGCCTTCCCCGGAAAAAAGCCGCCGCGCGCTGTCGGCCCCATGTTTTTCTTCCAGACAGGCGCAAAACTTTTCCAGATCCCCAAAGAACAACAGTTCCCGAAACCTACCCTCCGTCTCCACCGTAAAGCGGGCAAAGTTCTGTTTTGCGCCCATACGTCTTCCGCTGATCAGGCGAAGTCCTTTCTGGGCAAACAAGGGTCTGGGATTTCCTGTACCGTAAGGTTCCAGCTTTTGCAGTTCACGGGCCAGTTCCATGCTGGCATAGTCAATGGGCATGGGAACATCGATATGTACCAACGGAATAAAATCTTCCCGGGACAGCCCGCAATCCGCGTTCAGGGCCCTCCGCAGAGGTTCCACATCCTCCTCGCGCATGGACAGTCCCGCCGCCATTTTATGACCGCCGAATCTGGTAAAATACTGCTTCACCCGGGTCATGGCCTCATACATATGGTAGGCCTCGATGGAGCGCCCGGAACCCTTGACCCCCTCCTCCCCCCTGGTCAGCACAAAGACCGGATGGTGGTATCTCTCCTTGATTCTGCCGGCGATAATACCCGCCAGGCTTTCATGGATTTCGGGCAGATACAGCACCATCACGGGATCGGGCTCTCCCCCTGCGTCCTCCAGCTGGCGGATGGCCTGCTCCACCCCCTGGAACGTCATATTTTTCCGGCTGTCATTCAGCTCCTTCAATTCCCGGGCAGCAGTCACAGCCTCCACTCTGTCCCTGCTCTCCAGCAATTGCAACGCCCGTCTGGCCGTATCCAGCCGCCCGGTGGCATTGAGGCAGGGCCCCAGTACGAATCCCAGATGATAGGCGGACACGGTAGCCGGGTCCAGGCCGTTGACCTCCAGCAGGGCCTGCAGCCCCGGATTTTCGCAGAGAGCAAAACGTTTCAGTCCCTCCCGCACCAGAATCCGGTTCTCATCTTTCAGTTCCATCACATCGCACACCGTAGCCATGGCGGCGAAGGGCAGAAGGGCCTCCAACAGACTTTCCAACTCCCTGTAGGCCCTTCTCTCCCCCAGGGCCTGCACCAGTTTATAGGCAACCACCGCCCCGCAGATTCCCGGCCAGGGATAGCCGCAGCCCTCCTGCCTGGGGTCGATCACCGCCTCCGCAGGTGGAAGCTGCTGGATCTTTTGCCCGTCCCGCTCCACAAATGGCACCTCATGATGATCCGTCACCACCACCTGCATCCCCCATTTTCGCGCCAAAGCAATCTGCGCCTGGGCCGCTATGCCGTTGTCGCAGGTGACAATCAAACCGATGCCGTCCCTGTGGGCCTGCTCGATCAGAGTGTCATTCAGCCCATATCCATCCAAAATCCGATGGGGAATGGCGGTGTCCACCTCCGCCCCCATCTCCCGCAAAGACCTGGTCAGAATATAGGAGGAGCATATGCCGTCCACATCATAATCTCCGATGACCCTGATTTTCATGCCCTTTTCCATGTTTTTTTCGATCACCCCCACGGCCTCTTCCATACCCTTGAGCAGCCATGGGCTGTAACAGTCCGCCAGGGTTCCGCTCAGAAACTTCCTGACCTCTGAGGGCTCCGTTATATCCCTGTTCCTGATAATCCTGGCCAGCACCGGGCTGATGCCAAAACGTTTTGACCAATCGTCGAAATCCGCCTTTTTGGCGGCTACCATCCACTTTTCCATCTCTTCCTCATTTCCGCGGGCTTTCCTGTTTGCGGCTTTCAGGGATCATGCCGTCGGTGTACTCAGGCAGCGCCCCGCCATATCAAGACTCATTTTAACATCCCGGGCCATGTCTGGCAAGGGTGATAAACCCGCCTTTTCCTCCCCGGTCCGATGTATAAAGCTCTCTCGATGGAAACCTTTATCTCTCCCGGCGCTCCGGCCAGGAGCGGAAAATGAACTGATGAGGGGACTGCCGCCTCCCTTCTGTGCTCCTGGATTTTAGAGCGTGTTTGAAAAATCGTTCCCGCGGGCATGATGCGCTGAGAAGGGACGGTTGATCCAATCTGTCGACACATCCATGGCAACACGGCAGGCATTCGTCTGATCCAGCGCGTTCAGCATTACAAAATCATGAATGGTACCCTGCACCCGCACAGCGGTTACATCCACGCCCGCGCACCGCAGCTTCTCAGCAAAGGCTTCCCCTTCACTGCGCAGAACATCCGCCTGTCCGTTAATAATCATGGTCTGTGGAAAACATTTCAGACAATCCAGACTTGCCCGGAGAGGAGATGCTGTTATCTGATTTCGATCCTCCGCGCAAGCTGTATATTGCTTCCAGAACCATTTCATACCCTCCCGGTACAGATAATAATCCGCTGCAAACTGGCAGTAACTCGGCGTATCAAAACAGGCATTTGTCACCGGATAATATAACAGCAGCTTCTGAACGCAGGGGCCCCGCTGCATCTCTGCCATCAGGACCACGGCGATTGCCATATTGCCGCCGGCACTGTCACCCGCAACAGTGAGCGCGGCAGTATCGGCCACGGAAAAGCGCCCTCCCATAATCTCCCTGATATGAGAAAGGACATAATAGCACTGTTCAATCGCTGTAGGATATTTTGCTTCCGGTGACCGGCTGTACTCCGGAAATACTACCAGCGAACCGGTTCTTGCCGAAAGCTCCCTGACCAGCTTTTCATGGGTATGAAAGCTGCCAAAGACCCAGCCCGCGCCATGAATATAAAGTATGATATTTTCGATTTTTTTGCCTTCGGGCACAATGAAATATACCGGTATGCTCCCCCACCTTCCGGTATCCACACAGGCGGAGGATATCTCGGCAGGATACTTATATACAGGTGCATCCTGCATTTTTTCCAATGCCTTTCTCCCCTGTACGGGCGGCATCTGATAAATCAGCGGAGGCACCGAACTCTGATCACAGACAGCCTCCGCTGCCGGTTCCAATGGGACACATCGATTCATCTCGCATTCTCCGTATGCTAAAACTGGTTTGAATATCATATGCAGGCGGTGATCGTCCTGCCCCTTTGGACGAATGTCCTTCCTCCATACGCATCCTTTTATGGCATATCTGCCGCCATCGCCATTCATACTGGACTTTCAACGGCTCGCAACGAAAAAAGCGCTCGTCTCCGCTGCGTTTTTACTGCTCCGCATCACACAGCTTGTAGGTTCCCTTCCCTGCTTTTTTGACTAATCCCTCAGCTTCACATCGGTTCAAAACCCTCTGGAGCTGTCTTGCGCTGCAATGAAGATGAAAAGCCGCCTGCTCAATTCCCTTCAAGGTTCCATGAACGCATTTATACTTCATATAGGACATGACCCGCTCTGTAAGAGAGGCCGGGACAGCCTCCATGGTGGTCATCGTTCCGATTTTAGTGGACAGACTGTTGCAAATCATAGCCAAAAAACCGTTATTTGAGAGCAGTTTTTCTCTGTTCTTATCAATGGAAAATGCGATACAAGTCAGGCTTTCAGCCGCTTCCGCGTAAACATCGCCGCTTCTGGGATAAAAGATGTCCATATCTCCGAGGAAGTAGTCTGTTGTCCCGTTTGACAGGGCATGGCGTGTGCCGTCATCACGAATAATGTAAATATTGATAGAGCCCTGCTCAACAATTTGGAATAGCAATTCGTTTTGAAGGGGAGAACTGACAAATTCGCCTTTTTCATATTTTGTCAGATAAAAATCGATCTCCATGGTATCAAGGACGGAGTGATATTTACTTCCAGCGATACAGGCGGCAACCTTTTTTTCATCAAATATTCTTTCCACGGAATCCTCCAAACAAGACATATGTCTCGTTTTTTGAAAGAATTATACGGTATAGTCAAAGAAAATTCAAGGGAGGAAAGTAAAGTATGCCGTCTGTTTTTGAAGAAAAGAACAGTTCCAGAGCAATTATACGGGTTGGATTGCCTGCTATGCTGGGACAACTTACCACGCTGATCTATAATCTTGCCGACACCTTTTTTGTTTCTTTGACCAAGGAGCCCGCAATGATTGCCGCCGTAACACTGTGCGCCCCTATATTGCTTATCATCATGTCCATTGCCTGTGTTTTTGGGATGGGCGGCAGCAGTGTGATAGCCAGATTATTGGGTGAAGAAAAGAAAAAGGAATCCGGTACGACCATGAATTTCTGTGTATATGCCATGGCCATAGCGGGCATTGCTGTCCTGGTTTTGGGACTGGCATTTTTGCGGCCATTGGCAAAAATCTCTGGCGCGGACACAGATAATATTGCATATACCTGCGATTACCTGAAATGGATTTTTCTCGGCGCTCCATTTATCATGATGGCAAATGGATTCGTTCATTTGTTCCGTTCGGTGGGCATGATTAAGGAAGGTACAATTGGGTTGATACTCGGGAATGTAATCAATATGGTTTTAGATTATGTTTTCATTTCGATCTTTCGATGGGGAACAGCGGGTGCCGCGCTTGCCACATCATCAGGATTTGTATGCGCGACAATTTACTACATTTTGTGCATGATTTGTGAAGATCGCAAGGGCAATCAGTTGGTGCCATGGACCCCCAAACGGTTTTCCCCGAATGGGGATATGATTCGCAATGTTGTCAGGATCGGCATTCCTGGCGCTCTCATTACGGTGCTTATGAGTGTATCCAACATTGTGCTGAACAACTATATCGGTATTTATGGGTCAGACGCCGTGGCCTCTTATGGGATTGCGTACAAACTTGATATGATTCCGATTTTGCTGTCAGTGGGATTATCCCAGGGCGTTGCCCCTTTAGTGGGCTATTGCTATGGGGGAAATGAAGAAAAGCGGATGTCTGATATTGTGAAGCGGACAGCATTATATGGGGTTCTCATGGGCGGGGTGTTTACCGCTGTCTTTGTACTCTTTGGGAAACCGCTTGCTTCCATATTCCTGCAAGATGAAGTTTTGATTGAGCAAACGGGGTACTTTTTGAAAATCCTTTGCTTGTCGGCTCCTATGCTTGGGATAATCAATATGATGACCAGTTATTTCCAGGCATTGGGTAAGGCGGTAAAATCGCTGACTATTACGCTTCTGAGAAATGCGGTGCTGTTTATTCCGGGCATCATGATTCTGAACCGTTTTTGGAAATTGAACGGTGTCATTGCGGCACAGCCTGTTGTCGAAACAGCGTTGGCAGGCATTTGTATATTCATGTATATCGTAGATGTACAATCAGCCCGTCGATAACCAAAGATTTCCGCTCGATAAGATGGCGGACATGGCGGACAAAGGCTCCTTAACCGTCATGAACGCTTTGAACGGGCGGCCACACTCAGGAAGATGACAGCGGAACGGAAAATGTAAACAGCGCCTTAACGGACTTTCCCTTTGTCATATCCATTTCCATAGAAGGCGTGTCCACAACGCGAAACTGCGGCGCCTTTTCTTTCGACTTTTCAAACAGCTTTTCAGCATTTTCCCGCCTTTCCTCCCGGAGCTTGTCGCTCATATTCAGCATAAAATCATTTCTGTAATGTCCAACAGAATGATATTTTCCATTTTCATCTATATAGCTGTGCTTGTAAACAACCGTCCATCCGCTGGCTCTATTATTCATTTCCATACCGTGCTTATAATAATTTAAGCAGTTTCATATACCAGTTATCCATGATGCTTTCATAGGGGATCTGCACGATCCTGTCTTCTGAACCGCTTTCATAAATACAGCATTCCGCCGCACCGGCCAGACCAGGCAGTTTATAAAACCCTCCAAAAACAATCCATATTTCCCCGTCTGCATTGTTTTCCTCTAAAAAAGCCTCAAAGACTTCCCGCTCAACATAGACGTACCTGTCATCATAGGAAATCATCCGGGTCAGTTCCATAGAATCGCAGGAAACAATTTCAGGTTTGCCGTCATAATTTCCAACCATAATATCCTGACTTTCATTGCAGCGGGCATAGGAACAGGTATGTACCGCCGACAGAAGCGCCGCAATCGCCAACGCGGCTGTGACTGTCATGCACATACACATCCTTTTCCGATATGGACGGAAACCGGCAATCTCACCCATCCGCCTTTTCATGTCTGCAAATTCCCTTTCTCCCGCATAGGTAACAGCAGGCAGAGTACCCTCCATTCCTGAACACAGCAGTTTCAGGGTTTTCAGCAGCACCAGACCATATTCATGCGCCGTCCTCCCGCTGTTCTGTATGCACACCTTGTCGCAGATATCTTCCATATCCGTCCGGAACTGTTTCTGGAAAATTGTCAGTAGAGGGTTGACCCACAAAAGGCACCGCAGAACATCCCATACAAGCCCGAACCACAAATGCCCTAACCGGATATGTGTCCTCTCATGCTGTAAAACAAATTGTAATTCATCATAGTTGTAACTTTCCCATATGACTTTAGGCATGACAATCTTTGGTTTCAGCAGCCCAACTGTAAACGGCGTTACAATCATGTCTGTAATTCTGATCTCCATATGATCCACAGAAACCTTTTCCATCCCGGCAACTGACTTCCGGAGGCACATCCGCTTTCTGATTATACAGACAGCAACTATAAAAATGCCCGCCATATAAATACGGTCAGCCCACAGGCAGGTCATAGTCCCCTGCGTTATCCACCACGTGGTTCTCACCACAGTATTATTTTCATAAAACAGCTTCAACTTTCCAAGAAACGGGATGAGCAGGAAGGATGACCATAACAGCCCCCTTATGAATGTCCGTCTTG
>CAJUAB010000022.1 GCA_910583845.1 uncultured Acetatifactor sp. | reverse complement strand
ACAAAAACAGGCAATATCCGCTTTGCTTTGTCTTATACCTCATAGTTCGCGCTCCTCTTGCCGTATAATTTCTAGTTTATATTGATATATTATCTACAATTAGCATGAATGTCAATACTTTAAATATTCAATTCATCGTCACGGCTCAACCTCTCGTACAGCAGCGTAATCTTGGTTTTGCCATAGCACAGACCTCCTCAAAATGAAATTGAGTTGAGAAAAATTTGAGATTTATATGATAAAATATATTACACAGATTCAATAAGCCTGTTTATGAAAAAAAAGGAGGTTTCCCCGTGAATGAGAAAATCATGCTGATTGACGATGAAAAGGGGATTATCGCCGTCATGAAAACCTATTTTGAAATGTCCGGCTACCGGGTGGTCACGGCCTGCGACGGCCGGGAAGCCCTGCGCAAAATATCCTGTATGCCGGATCTTGTGCTGCTGGACGTCAGTATGCCGGACATGGACGGCATCACAGTCTGCCAGACCATCCGGGAGCATATCACCTGCCCTGTCCTCTTCCTGACTGCCCGTGATGAGACGGCGGACAAGATCCGGGGATTTTCCGCAGGGGCTGACGATTATATCGTAAAACCCTTTGATCTGGACGAACTGGGAGCCCGGGTGGCGGCACATCTGCGCCGTGAGAACCGCAGGCAGGGGAAATCGTCCCTGCGCTTTTTTTCCAACATGGTCATCGACTATGCCAGCCGGGAAATCACCATAGGCGGCACCCCCGTGACATTGTCCAGAAAGGAATTTGACATTGTGGAACTTCTGTCCGTCCACGCCGGACAGGTGTTTGACAGAGAGCGGATCTATGAGACCGTATGGGGACTGGAGGGCGACGGCAGCAGCGACACCGTCATGGAACACATCCGGAAAATACGGGCAAAATTCTCCGCCGTATCGCTGCATAACTATATTGAAACTGTATGGGGGGTGGGTTACCGATGGAACGGATCAAACAAATGCGTCTGAAAAAATCTCTGTTTGTCATCGCTCTGGGAAACAGTGCCGCCGCTCTTATCCTGGCCCTGCTCTCCTTCTGGGGATGTATGAAGTTAAATTCTTTCCTGGCCCCCTCGGGGAGCACCCTCTTCATTTATTCCGATCCGATACTGGTGACAGAGACATCAGAACCTGCCCCTCCGTTTCATAAGATCCGCATGCTCCTCTCCGTTTTGCAGATTGTCCTCCCGGCGATGATATATACTTTGGCTCTGTTCTCCACCTCCTCCCTGTTCTACCGCCTGAAACTGCAAAAACCTCTGGATCTGCTCGCCAGGGGAGCCTCCCGCATCATGGAAAGCGACCTGGATTTCACAATAGAGGCAGACTCCCGGGACGAATTGGGACAGCTCTGCGACGCCTTTGAGGCCATGCGGAAGGAACTGCTGTCCACCAATCAGAAGCTGTGGCGGCAGGCACAGGAGCGAAAGCGTCTCAACGCCGCCTTTTCACACAATCTGCGAAACCCCGTCACCGTCCTGAAAGGCTGCGCAAAGCTGGCAAAGCAGAGCGCCCTTGCAGGCACCGCAGACAGAGAACAGCTTGCGGAGCATCTGTCCATGATAGAGAACTATACGGACAGGATCGAGCGTTATGTGGAGACCATGAGCAGTATACAGCGTCTGGAAGAAATCCCTCTGGTCCGGGAGACTGTAGCCTGGAAAGACATTGCCGCGGAGTTTGAGAACATGCTGCGTTTTGTGGGAGAAGACAGCGGAAAAGAGATAGATCTTGAGGCAAAGCCCTGGTCCGGAACCGTCCTGTTGGATACTTCCGTCCTGTTTCAGATCGCGGAAAACCTTGTGACAAACGCGCTTCGCTTTGCCCGGGAGCAAGTCCGCGTTACCTGCTTTACCGACGGGAAGCTGCTCACTCTGACCGTGACCGACGACGGCCGGGGTTTTCCCGCATCCTATATACAGAACGGTATCCGGCCGTTTCAAAAAGGTGCGGAGGATGCGGAGCATTTCGGAATGGGCCTGTATACCTCCCGGCTTCTGGCCGGAAAACATGGGGGCGCTGTGACCATCCACAACAGCGGGACAGGCGCAGCCGTGACTGCTGTTTTACAGATCAGCTGAAATCTTGAGAGATTTTTGAGATTTTCCCCGTACACTTTTTTCTGCAAGGAATTGCAAAGCCATCCCCACAGGGACGGAATCTACAGAAAAAGGAGTGTAATTTTATGGAAATTCAGGTAAAGGATATCTCAAAAGTTTACGGCTCCCATGAGAGCCGGGTTGTGGCTCTGCACACCGCGTCCATGACCATCCATGAGGGGGATTTCATCTCCATCATGGGACCCTCCGGCAGCGGAAAAAGTACGCTGCTGCACATTGTCAGCGGGCTGGACCGGCCTTCCTCGGGCAGTGTGCTCTACGGAGACACCGACATTCACAACGGCAGCGACCGCGAACTGTCCGCTTTTCGCCGCCGGAAAATCGGATTTATCTTCCAGCAGTTCAATCTGCTCCCGGTTCTGACCGCCCACGAAAATATCCTCATGCCGGTGCTTCTGGATAAAAAACAGGCGGATGAGGCTTATCTCCAGAACCTTGCCTCCCTGCTGGGACTGGAAAAACGCCTCTCCCATCTGCCCCACGAGCTGTCAGGGGGACAGCAGCAGCGTGTGGCCATTGCCAGGGCGCTGATCGCAAAACCGGATATCATCTTCGCGGATGAACCCACCGGAAATCTGGACAGCAAAAGCGGCGGCGAGGTGATGAGAATGCTCTGCGATATTCGGGAGAAAATGCACAAAACACTGGTGATCATCACCCATGACCCCCGCGTGGCCCAGATGGCGCAGCGCCGTTTTACCATTATCGACGGAGAGCTTTCGGAGGTGACTGCATGATGAAAACCTATCTTTCCCTGGCTGTAAAAGAATTGAAGGCACAAAAAGTCATGGCGGCCCTCATCCTGCTGGCCGTGATTCTCTCCAGCGTTATGACCACCGCCGTCAGCGGGTCTCTGGGCATTTTGCAGGACATGCGGATAAAGCAGGCCGCTTCCCTGAACGGAGACCGCTATGCCACCTTTCACCAGATGACCCTCCAGCAGGTGCAACAGTTAAAAGAGGACTCCCGCCTGTCTGACGTGGGCTCCAAAGTCACCGTGGGATGCACGGCTCTGGGTGACAGCGGCCTGACCCTGTATGCCCGGGAATATCAGGATAACGCTCTGGACGCCTATCCCTGGATCGGAAAAGTCAAGGAAGGACGCCTGCCGGAGACCGCGCTGGAAATCGCCCTTCCGGAAAACGTCATACCATATCTGGACCGGGAAATCCGGGTGGGAGACCGGATCTCCCTGCAAGCCGACATCTCCCCCATGGACGGCCTTCTGCCCGCGTATGTATACACTGCGGAATATACTGTCTGCGGCATATTGGAGGGCAATTATATCGGTTACTCCACGGGGACCCTGGAAGCCGTGCTGGGCCGGGGCAGCGCCGCCGCGCTGCTGCCGGAGGAATATCTGCTCTATTCCGCCGATTTCAAGACTCCGGATACCGCCCGTTTTCAGGCCACAGTGGATGACCTCGCGGCACGTCTCGGCATCGACCCGAAAAATATACAGTATAACTGGATTCTGCTGGACGCGCTGGGCATCTCCTACATGAAGGAGGAAACATCCTCGTCGGGCAGCGGATTTTCCTTTATGGCGCTGGCTCTGTGTCTGGTGGGGGCGCTGGTGCTGCTGGCCGCGGGACTGGTCATCTATAACATATTGAAAATCGCCGTGACAAAGCGGATCAAAGAATACGGAACGCTGCGCGCCATTGGCGGGGAACGGGGACAGCTCTACCGCCTGGTCTCTCTCCAGCTGCTGATTCTGTGCGGCATGGGCATTCCCCTGGGAATACTGATCGGTACCTTGTCCGCAAAGGGCATTTTAATCGCAGCCACAGGTATATTGAATCCCAGGCTGTTTATGGCAGACAGCACCGCCGAGTTAAACGGAGCCATCCGCACGGCGGGAAGGGGCAATATAATCCTCTGTTTTATGAGCGCGGCCATAACGCTGCTGTTCGCGATGCTGGCGGCATTCCCGGCAGCCCGGTATGCCGCCCGGGTCTCCCCCACCGTGGCTATGTCCGGTCCGAGTATCAGAATCCATCGCCGCAGTCGGAAAATAAGAAAAATACGCAATTTTGAGGCCTACTACGCAAGACTGAACCTGAAACGCGGACGGGGCAGAACCGTGCTCACCATCCTCTCCCTGGTTATGAGCATCACCGTGTATGTGGCCCTGCAAGGTTTTACCACCCTCCTGGACGCCGGCAGCGATGTGAAAAATATGCACCTGGGAGATTATTCCGTCACCAATGAAACGGAAGGAATCGATCCCAAAAGCGCGCAGGAAATTCTTGCGAATGAATGGGTGGAACAGCTGTCCACCACCAGACTGTCCACCTACACCCTGGACGAAAACGGAAAACTCCCTCTGGAACTGAATATATCCCTGCAATCCTGGGAAGCGTTTCATATCGCGGGAGTGGACGACGCCCGCCTGATCTCCTATGTGGAAGGACTCTCCCGGCAGGACCTGGCGGACCTGCGCTCCGGGGCGGCATGTATTGTAAAAAATCCCATTCCTTTTTCCTATGGGGGAAACACGGTGGAAACCACCACATTAAAAACCGGCGACATCGTCTCTGTAAACGGTCATCCTCTGCGTGTGGCCGGTATCACTCAGGCATCCGTCACCATAAACAACCAGGGATATATCAACGGTATACAGATCATTGTATGCGATGAGGCGTACCCGGTCCTGACAGGCAGCGACCGCTATGCGGAGGTCTATCCCACACTGCGCGGGGGAACAGGTCAGGAAGAGTTTACAGAATGGCTGGAGGACTGGTGTGACAGAAATCCCGGCAGCCACTGGCTTTCCTATCAGCAGACCGACAGCCAGCTTGCGGAAAGTTTTGAACAGATTCACATGCTCTGCTGGGGGCTGATCCTCTTTATCGGGCTGATCGGCATATTAAATATCATCAACACGGTTTACAGCAATATTCATACCCGCATCCCCGAAATCGGTATGCAGCGCGCCATCGGCATGAGCGCCGACAGTCTCTACCGGACCTTTCTGTGGGAGGGCGCTTACTACGGGATCATCGCTTCCGCCCTGGGAGGCCTGCTTGGATATGTCTGTACCGTGTTCATAAACGCCGCGGCCACGGACAATCTGGGGCTGGCGCCGGTCCCCGTTCTCCATATTCTGGAGGCGGCAGCTCTCTCCGTGGTCTGCTGTCTGCTGGCCACCGCCGTACCCCTGCGAAGCATCGCGGGAATGGAAATTGTTGCCTCCATTTCTTCCACGGAATAATTTTGCGTTATCGCTTTCATATCTTTGTATCCACATGCCCGGAACAGGCTCCGCATACAGCAGCCAAAGCCTGTCCCGGGCACCTGTCCCGCAAAACCCCCTCCGCCTCCCGGAAAATCTCCGGATCATGGCCGGCGCTTTCTCAGCATTTTTTGTCAAGCAAAGCTGCATCGCTTTGCGGTATAATACATCCAGAGTGACGTCACCAACCAGAAAACAGGAGAAGCAGAGCCATGGGGAACAGGAAAACAATATTTCAGTCGCTGGACCTGATCGAAGAGAGGATTCAGGAAAAGCTCACATTGGAAATGCTGGCAGACAATGTCCATTTCTCCAAATATCATTATCAGCGGCTGTTCCGGGAGATTGTGGGAGACAGCGTCATGAGCTATGTGACAAAGCGGCGGCTTCTGTTGGCTGCGGAGGAGCTCCGGAACACGGATGTCCCCATTCTTGATATAGCCCTGAAATACGGCTATGAATCCCACGAGGGTTTTACCCGCAGTTTCAAAGCCTATATGGGAATTGCGCCGACTCAGTACCGCAAATATCATTTCCTGGTAGCCTCCCCTCAGAGCGGGAAAATCCCGCTTTGCAATATTGTCGGAAACGCAGAACGTTTTCCCGGAGAAAGCGCCCGGAGACAATACCCGCCCACAGAGATACCGGAGCGTGAATGCAGAATCAAAAAAGGAGAAGAATCAATGGATTACACAAAAATAACAAACCAAATCATCTGTAGTCTTAACAGCCTGATCGTCCGGTTAAGAGAAACCGCTGACTACACAAGAAAAAATGGAACTACAGCGGAAGACTCCGCCGGATTATACGCGCCGTTCTGGGATCTCATGGCGGACAGGGCCGAGTCCATGGCGGACAGTGTGCGGGATACTCTGCGTCCCGTGACGGATATCGCAGGGCATCCGGACAGGATTACCGCCTGCTTCGCCGTGATGAAAGCATTGGAGGACACTGCTTTCTACGCCAACATCATGGCATTCCAGGCAGGCCTGACGCTGGCGCGGGCTGAACCTTTGTACCGGGAAGCCTTTCAGCCGCTTTACCACCGCTTTATTGATCTGGCCAGAAAGGCAAGTCTGCATACGGAAAAAATTGCCGCATTTTTCAATGAGCTGTCCGAAATTATCCTTGCGGACATGCGGGAAAACGCGGAACGCCTGCTGCGGGATGCTTTGCAAAAAGGAGATGAGGCGGTGCTTGCGCTCCGTCCGGACTATCCCTACAGTTATATCGCGGAAGCGCTGACCGAGGCCAGGGATGAGCTGGCACATATGGGGAACCAGGCTCCCGGGACCGGCGGGCTGACTGCGCAAAGACTGGAGGAAGTTCTGACTACGCTGGAAATCGTCACTCTGGCGGCGGACACGGATCTTCTTCGCGCCCCGTCTCACAGACAGATTCTGGAAGGAGTTTACGCATTCCGGGATCGTGTGCGGGCGCTCCTGTCCTTCCTGCAAAATCTGGATGATCCCCAGATGCCCACGGAGTCTTCACCGGATGTTCCGATCCGGCGTACCGAGGAAAAACAGCTTGCCGATATGGCTTTTCAGGGGAAGGTACTGCTGTTCTTTTTCAAAGGCGAGGTCCAGAAGATGGCCGCCCTTCCTCTGGAGGATGAGCAGCGGGCAGCGCTTGCAGAGATCAGTGAAAAGCTGGAGCGGATTATTCACACCGCCAAAGAACCGGCAAAAGCCCCGGCCCTGGAAACGATGCGGATCATGTTTGCCGAGCTGTGCAAGGAGATGGGAAACCTGGGGAAATCACTGGGAGCCTGGGGCGCGCCCCTGGAGTATGTGGCAGAGGAGCTTGGGCAGCTCTCCTGCACCGTTTCTCCATAACAGCACCCCTGCCGCTGGATAGGCAATAGAAATAGCCGATTGCGAAACCCTGGCCGCAAGTGACGAGGCTGGTCAATATATACAAAAAACGGGCTCGGAAGCAAATTTGCTTTGCAAATTAACTTCATGCAGTGGCAAGTCGCCCTTATTTTGTATATATTGCCCATCCTCTGTTTCCAGAAAGGGAGTTTTGCAATCACCTATAGGCAATAGAAATGTAAGGAGGAAAACCCTGCCGGCGCAGCGCACAGGACGCGCGGGCGGGGTTTTCCTCCTTCACGGGATCATCCGCATTACGCGGGCAGGCCGTTTCACGGATTTCATCCCACCGCGTTACGCCTACAGGCAGATCAGTTCATATTCCTTTGTGCCATATCCCAGTTCCGCCGCCGCGTCAATGGTATGGGTGCCATGCCGGGACTCCACCCTTTCCAGAAAGTGATCCCGGCCCGGGTCCTCCGACCCATAGATCAGGTCCATGCATGCCTGATCCAGCGCCACCGGATCTAAGGAAGACAGAATACCGATGTCTTTCATACAGGGGTCCTCCGCCACAGCACAGCAGTCGCAGTCCACGGACAGATTGCACACCATATTGACAAAAGCCGTATTTCCCCGGAAATATTCCATCACACTCCCTGCGGCATCGGCCATGGCTTCGCAGAATACGTCCTGCTCCGCCACATTTTCCCACACGATCGTCTGATCGTCTGTCTTTCCGCCGGAATGGATCAGACATTTCCCCGCGGTGGAGGCGCAGCCGATGGAAAGCTGTTTCAGAGCGCCGCCAAAGCCCCCCATGGGATGCCCCTTGAAATGGGACAGCACCAGCATGGAATCATAGTCCGCCATATTTTTACCCACATGGTTCTCACGCAGCACCTTGCCGCCGGGGATGGGCAGCACCAGATCCGGTCCCTCGCCATCCATCAGATCCACCTGAAACCAGCGGCTCCAGCCATGCTCCATCATCAGCATTTTATGCTTTTCCGTGGAATTTCTGGCCCCGTCATAGGCAGTGTTGCATTCCACGATGGTTCCCTTTACCGCCTCCACCATGGGCTGCATGAACTGGGGCCGCAGATAATTCTGGTTGCCTTTCTCGCCGGAGTGCACTTTCACCGCCACCTTGCCCGGCAGCTCCTTTCCCAGCGCCTGATACATCCTGATGACCGCCTCCGGCGTAATCTCCTTTGTAAAATAAACCTTTGCCTTTTCCATACGCTTCTCCTCTCTCCATTTTCCGCAGCGCAGGGGCTTGCGAACCTTATCCGGAATGCAGGAAACCCGGCCCGCTGCATACCAGGAACTATGTCTGCGGCGCTCTGGTCCCCATATACCCAAATCCCGGCAGAAACGGTCCTTGACATCTGCCCCTACAGTTTATAAAATAACTTTAAGTATAGTATACAGCTTAAAGTGTACTTTAAGTCAAGACATTTTTGACGCTAAATAAGAAAATGCAAGGGCTTTGCCCTTCAGAGCCATCACGCAGGGATGGCAAAGTCACGGGGGCGCACGAGTGCAAATTTCATGCGTGTACTTTCGAATGAAATTTGTCTCTCTTAGGGGGCGCCCATGGGGCTTTGCCCTTTAGAGCCATCACGCAGTGATTCAATTAGGAGAAAACCATGTTTTACACAGTTGGAGAAATGGCAAAAGAGCTGGGTATACCGGCTTCCACGCTCAGATACTACGACCAGGAGGGGCTGCTGCCCTTTGTGGAACGCTCCGGCAACGGGATGCGTATGTTCTCGGACGCCGACTATGAAACCCTGAAAGTAATAGGCTGCCTGAAAAAATCCGGTTTATCCATAAAGGAAATCAAGGCTTTCATCTCCATGGCCGCCCAAGGGGATTCCTCGATCCAGGACCGTCTGGCCCTGTTTCAGGGACGGCGCGACGCCGTGGAACGGCAGCTCCGGGAACTACAGGAGACTCTCTCCCTGCTGGAATACAAATGCTGGTATTATGAGACCGCCCGGGAAGCCGGGACCGAAAGCGCCGTCCGGAATCTCCCGGAGGAAGAAATTCCCCGGGAGTACCGGGACGCAAGATGCAGACTGCATATGACGCGTCGCGGAGAGCAGAAATAACAAGACCCTGTTACTCTAGCTGCCTGTATAGTCCGCGGCAAAGGCGTCTATATCCGGATACTGTCTCACCGGCAGGCCCACTTTTCGATATTCCAGCAGATAGCGATCCAGTATGCCGTCAAAGGCCCGGGCCGTCTCTGCCAGATCATGGGGATTATACACCTCAAATACATTATAATCCGCAATCTCCGTCTCCTCCCCCACCTCGGAAAACATGGCTTGCAGACTGCCCATGCTCATAAACGCAAGATGTCTGTCATTCTCATCGCACGCGGCATACATTTTGTTGCGCCAGTTGGAAAACATTTCTTCATAAGTGCCTCTGAGAGCATCGGCAGTCGCAGGTATCCTGGACCGCCGGGTCTCTGCCTCTGCTTTCAGGAACACACGCGTTGTCTCCCGTATCAGCACGGCCAGGGAATGTATGAGCTTTTCGGCGCAGTCCGCCCCCATAATATTCTCCATCATTTCCTTAAGTCCCTCCGGCTTACGTTCCATCTGCTCCAGTTCTTCGCAGGCGCGTCTGGTCCCATAATGAAAATACTCTTTATTCAGCATTGCAATGGCATTTTCCACATAATATACGACATTTCCCGCCTGTGCGCGGATTTCGGCCAGGTTATCCGCCAGGGTGGCCAACAGCCAGAAGTGTTCCGCCTCCTTCATCATATTTTCCGCTTTGACATAGTCTTCTCTTGTCAGAGGGAGCCGCAGGCGCTCTTTGACGCCGTTGCGCAGCTTTGTCAGTCTGTCGCTGTATTTGGGGTCCGCACAGTATACAATCCGGGAATCCATGAGCTTTGAAATATGAGGACTGTTATAGAGCGCATCCTCCTGTAGATTGTCCCATGTGGTACAATAGATATCATGACCGATATCCCAATCCTCCTGAATAAATGTG
This sequence comes from uncultured Acetatifactor sp., assembly GCA_910583845.1. Taxonomy (GTDB): domain Bacteria; phylum Bacillota; class Clostridia; order Lachnospirales; family Lachnospiraceae; genus Acetatifactor. The sequence continues at coordinate 72,760 of CAJUAB010000022.1, read as the reverse complement.
CAGCCCAGCTGCCAGCCCCGATCATCGTTGATCAGCACCAGCAGATCCAGATCCGATTGTTCATGAAAGTCTCCGGTGGCAAAGGAACCGTATATTCCAATCAGGGCAAGGGATTCCGGACAGACCCTGGCCGCTCTTTCCATGATCGCTTCTATGATCTTCTGGTTTCTTAAATGCAAGTCTCTCATACGCATCTCCCCCTCATCCCGCTGTCAACGCCTATCGTTCTGTTTCCCTCTTTATCCTGACTGGCAGCGTCTGTTTTCCCTTCCGGACAATCCGGCTGCTTTGCTGACAGACTCCGTATATCATGTGCATACTTCGCACATGATTTAGATGGCCATCCTGCCGTTCCCTGCCCTGAATAAGGTCATTATATCATAGGGGGGAAGAAAAGAATATGTCGTAAATGAGAATATTCATTTTTACCCCCATATGTGCGCTGCGGCGCACACTCAAATCAATAGTTGGATACGCATTTTATTCAAACTTTCCACCGTTTTAATGTGGGAAACCATTCCGACATACCCTTTCTTGCGTCTTCCTCCTTCATGTCCGGGTGGGCGGCCAACATATGCGGTATGCAGACCTCAATCATCTCTTCCATGGTGCCCTGGAACAGAAAGGCACCCTCCGCGAAGCAATACCTGCAATATTCCCCGTTTTTGCTGCCATCGGCATTTGTTCCCCACAGTTCTTCCGTATCCCCCATGGGCATACCACAGCATTGACAGAACTTCTGATTCATCTCGTTCATTTCCTACCTCCGTCTGTTTTAATCTGGTCTCCACGCTTTGACGCCCGCCTTGAGACCGGTTATCCCCTGTCGATTTTTCCGCCGGACTGATCAACAGGTCCTTATGCTATGTACCCAGGATAACACATATATTCTGACATCCTCTGTCAGGTTTTAATCACGCCCTGAAAATTCTTGCCGGATGAAAATCGCACGGTACTTTCGGCTCATTCACACATCAATATAGGCACCGGCCTGCACACGCCACATCTGTGCGTACTTTCCCCCCATTTTCAACAGCCCTTCATGTGTCCCCTGCTCGGCAATACGGCCCTTCTCCAGCATAATGATATAATCCGCCAGTCGGGTAGTGGACAGTCTGTGAGAAATAAAAATCACGGTCTTATCCTTTGTGGCTTTCAGCATGGCATGATTCAATTGATATTCCGCAATGGGATCAAGGGCGCTGGAAGGTTCATCCAGGATCATCAGCCCCGCCTTCTGGTAAAAGACTCTGGCTATGGCTAGTTTCTGGCTCTCGCCGCCGGACAGATTCATACCGTTCTCCATGATCTCCGTAGTCAGCGGCGTATCCAGCCCTTCCTTCATCTCCTCAACTCTCTCCAGAAGGCCGCTCTCCGAAAGCGCCTGACGGATGGGTTCCTCGTCGCAGTGATCCGCAACGTTCATCAGCACGTTCTCCCTCACACTGCCCGCAAAGATTTTGAAATCCTGAAAAACCGTACCGATGGATTCCCGGTATTTTTCTACCTGATAATCCCGGATATCCACTCCGTCCACAAAAATTGTCCCTCCACACACATCATACAGCCGCATCAGAAGTTTTACCAGCGTAGTCTTACCGGCACCGTTATATCCCACCAGCGCGATTTTCTGTCCGGGCCTGATGTGCAGGGAAATGTCCTGCAGCAGATTGTCCTCGTCCCTGCGATACGCGAAGGAAACTCCCTGCAGCTCGATCTCCTTTGCTCCCCGGGCCGGGACCAGTCCCTTCCCCTGGACGATCCTGGGCTCATAATCCAGGAAATTACGAATTTTCTGAACATACAGGCTTGTCTCACAGGCAAAGGGATAGACATCCGTGAAAATCGTCATCCCCCGTTTCAGACGGCCAAAGGAATTATATAAAATCGCCACACTGCTGAAAGACAGAGCCTTCCGGACCGTGGCCTGAAAGACCAGATAGGAGATATAGAGCACATCGCTGAAAAAGCTGTTACTCACATACCTTCTCATAAAACTCAAGAAAAATCTGCGGTTCGCGTTCCTTCTTTCCACCTGATAGACTTCCTCGTTGGCCTGTTCAAACCTTTCCAGCAATACGCCTGAGACCTCCGGATTGAGTCTGAGCTCCTTGGCATAATCACTCAGGTAAAAAACCCTTTTTACGTAGTCCCTCTTTCTCTCATGAGGATTGCGGGCAATCCGTATCTTAAAGGCCAGCCGGTTAAACAGCTGATTAAAGGCAAACGCCATCACAAAGGACACCGCCGCGAACAGAATGGAAAACTTATCCTTCAAGAAAAAATAGATTCCCGTGGATACAAAGACTGCGATTCCGGACGCTGTGTTCTGCAAAAACGTGACGCATCTGTCTATTTGATTGTCCACCTCCGCAAGCACCAGAACCAACTGGTCGTAGTATTCCGGATTGTCGTAACGCTCCAGGTCCAGCTCCTTCGCCTTTTCATAGAACAGGAGCTTTATCTTCTCCCGCATCTTCGGACGCTCCTTCTCCATGATGTAATCACCCACGAACACCGTAAAGACCATTCCCAGTGTAATACATCCCGCCAGGATCAGAAGGAATATCGCCACCTGGCGGAAGGGATAATGGAACTCCGCCGCCTCCAGCACATAGCCAATCCCATAGGTATGCTCAAAAAAAATGGACACCTGATTCCGCACAGAATCCAGCACCGCGAAGATCACATACCCGGGCGAGGCCGCCAGACAGAGTCTGATTAAGTACCAGTTGTTTTTCCAGACCTGCGCCGCGCTCTGTTTCACCTGCTCTTTCTCCTGTTTCACAGCTCCACCTCCCCATCCTCATCCAGTGCCAGATAATTCATGGCCTGTTTTTTGTACATCTGCGCATAGCTGCCGCCAAGGTCCATCAGCTGTCTGTGGGAGCCCTCTTCGATCAACCGGCCCTTCTCCAGCATAAATACCTTGTCGCAGCTCTTTACGGAGGACAGACGATGGGAGATAAAAAGCATGGTGTGATCCCTGCCTTCCTTCATAATGTTTTTAAACAGTTCATACTCCGCGACAGGGTCAAGGGCACTGGAGGGTTCATCAAAAATTTTCACCGGAGATTCCTTCGCGAAGGTCCTTGCCACCGCCAGCTTCTGGTTTTCCCCTCCGGACAGCACCGCCCCATCCTCCTCAAATTCTTTTGTCATCATGGTATGTATCCCCTTGGGAAGGCTTTGCACCTTTTCGTAGACTCCCGCTCTCTTCAAGGCCCTCGTCACCAGCTCGTCCTCATTCTCATAATGCCTGCCCATCAGAACATTCTCTTTTATCGTCATTCCCATAATGCTGAAATCCTGAAAGGTGGCGGCAAACATTTCCCGGTAGGCGTGGAGATCGTATTCCCGAATATCCCTTCCGTTGACCCGGATCGTGCCGGAGACGGGGTCATAGAGTCTGAGCAGGAGCTTGACGATGGTGGTCTTTCCGGCGCCGTTATGCCCTACCAGGGCCGCAATCTCCCCCTTTTTCAATTCAAAGGACAGATTCCTGATGGTCTCCTCATTCTTATAGGAAAAACATACGTTGTCAAACACCAGGCTCTCAAACTCTTTCCCGGGCATAATCCCCTTCTGATCCTCCGCAATCTCTTCCCGGTATTCCAGAAAGCCTCTGAGGTTGTTGATAAACAAACCGTTTTTCATGATGGCCATAATATCTTCAAAGAGCCGGATCAAAATCCAGGTCATGGCCACCATCAGGCTGCTCATAACCGTAAGCTGTGCCAGGGAGATGGAGCCTGTCACCAGATGCCGGTAGATCGCGTAGAAAAGTACGCCCTCAAATATCGCCGTAAAAGTAAACGTAATCCTCCAGAAGTTCAGGAACGCGTTGACAAACGCATATTTCTTCGCCACTTTCACATTATTTTGGGTTGCGTCATGATACTGTTTTTTCAGAAGGCGGAAAATCTGAAAAAGCCGGATCTCTTTTGCGTAGTCCGGCAGGTACATGGTCCGGTTGACATAATTCAGCACCTTGTCATTGGGGGCCTGTTCCTGATATCGTCTGAACTCAAACTTGTTCTTCCAGTTGCCAAACAGAAAGTTGCCGATCAGGGGACAAATGATGAAGAGCACCGCAAAGTGATCGATCTCATACATAAAGCCAAACACGGCCACAGTAGCCACCGCGCCCACCAGGACTCCCCAGAAACTTGTGATGATGGCACTGACTTTTGCCTCCGCGCCATCCATGGCCATCGTATATCGATTATAGAAATCCGAATCCTCATAGCACCTCAGTTCCACATTCCGCGCCTTCGCGTACAGTTTCCGGTAAATACCCCCATACAGTCTGGTGGTCTGTAACGGAAGGATCACATGATCCGCGTAATTGGTATACAGATTGATCAGGCAAAAGACGATTCCGCAGACAGCGATAAAGGTAAAGATGTCGCCAAAACTTTTTCCCTGATCCAGCGCGCCCACAATCTCCCTCAGAAAGATCGCGTCAAAAAACACCCACTCAAAATAGCCTGCCAATCTCATAAAAAATGCGTTGATCACCAGGCTTTTGCTGATGGAAAATCCCAGTTTCAGGGCATACCAGTCATTCCCAAGGGTTTTTGCAAAAGATAATTTCTCCTCTTTCATGTTTTTCCTCTCCAGATGATAAATGATGAATTGCCTCTATATCCTATCACTTTTTCTATCTCCGGACAAGAAAAAACGTAAATATTCAACATTAATACATGACTTGTAAAATATGGCCATTCCGGACGGACAATCCGGAAATCTCAGGATGCGTAATTTACCGCCAAAACCGCGGCTCCCAGCACCGCCAGAACCACGCCTGTGGCCCGGTTTAAGGTGACGGCGCTGGCCTTGTTGGCAAACTTCGCGGCGATTCTGGCCCACAACAGCGTGGAAAAAACACAGAACAACAGACACCACAGATCCGGCAATCCTCCGATGGCAAAATGGCTGACCGATCCGGTCAACGCCGTAAAGGTCATGATAAACACACTGGTTCCCACCGCCGTCTTGAGTTCATACCCCAACACGCTGGTGAGAATCAGCAGCATCATCATGCCGCCTCCCGCCCCGATAAATCCGCAGATGAAGCCCACCACAGTTCCGCAGACAACGGACTGCACAGCCCGTTTCTTCCCACTGACCATGTTCATGGACTCCCTGGTGGTCATAACCGGCCTCACGATAAACTTGATACCCAGAAGCAGGGTCATAAACACGGAGAAACTGCCCATGGCGGTATTCGGAACTCTGCTGGCCGCCCAGCTTCCCCCCAGCGTAAACAGCAATACCGTGACCATCATCACCAGGCCGTTACGGATGTCCAGATTCTTGTTCCTGCCATAAGTGTAAGCGCTGACAGCGCTGGCCAGAACATCGCTGGCCAACGCGATTCCCACTGCCTCGTAGGCCGGAAGCCCCAGAAACGTGATGAGCATGGGACTGATCACAGCGGCGGCGCTCATACCCGCGAAGCCGGTGCCAAGCCCGGCCCCTGTACCCGCAAGAAAACAAATGATAAATTTGATAAGCATCTCTGTATCCTCCTTGTATATAGTAACAACCCCTTTGCTACTCTTCAGACGCTTTGAGAAAAGCGTCCATGTTTTTCCACATGTGTTCAAAACAGCGCCTCATACAGGCGCAATCCTCTTCGGTAAGCCCCCGCAGCATAACGGCGGCAAATTTCTCCTGGGCCTCCCTCCCATCCGCAATCACAGAGTAAGCCGGTTCACACACCCGCAGATGGGCTGTCTTTCTATTTTTCTCCGCGAACTCCCGCCGAATAAACCCCCGCTCCTCCAGCGTCCTGACGGAAGAGGATACCTGGGACTTGGACAGATAGCGGATCTCCACAATATCCGTGGCCGTGTCAAAACAGGGATTATTGGCCAGAAAAAGCAGAATATCCAGTTCCATCCGGGTGATTCCATGCCGGAGGCAGACACCCTCCACACATCTGGAATACAGGGTTTTTATTGTGTTCTGATGTTCCCATGGATTAAGCGGAATCATATATCCTCCCCGCTCCGGACTAATATCCGGTGCATATTGTTCATTTTAGAACTATTTTAACGCAATCTGACAGAAAGTCAAGACCGATTTGATTCATTATTTATCCCCACGCTCTCAGGGCCAACGGCAGAACTCCAGACCGTCAAGGGTTTGTGGGAACAGAGTGAAATTGCCTGTTGTTTTCTTCGGCGGGGCATGATACACTTTTTTTGTACGGAACAACAAATCGCAGTTTGTATCATTGTAAACAGAACATGAACGCATATCTAGAGAGGGATCTTATATGACGAAGAAAAGACTGACAAGAGATTTGAAATGGGGATTTCAATACTTTCCTTATTATCAGATGCGCATAGAATGTGATGGATTTCATGGCTGGGCAGCGCTGAACGAATTGACGGATGGCGAATATATATATTGGGATTTTTTTGAAAAGGCAGGGAAGGTTCCCGTAGCAGGAAAAGGAATGTGCTGGCTCACGTTGATCCCGGATGGCAGGAAACATTCTGTCACAGCCATGTTTACGGAAAACGGAGACGTATCGGCATGGTATATAGATGTGATCCACTCTTTGATAATCGATGATGATGGCGTACTGGCTTTTATGGATGAATATCTGGATGTGATGCTCACGACAAGCGGGGACATATTGGTGGACGATGAAGAGGAATTAGAAGCGGCATACAAGTCGGGAGAACTTACAAAAGAGCAATATGAAGAGGCTTTGTCGGAAGGACAAAGAATTATCGACAAATGGGGCAGGGATATTTCTGCAACCGAATTATTTTGCAAGGAAATTTTACACATTGTCAAGGCACAGGTAAATGACCAACCGCTTACTGTATTTCTTGATATTGATGGTGTATTAAATATTTATCAGCCCGATTTGGAAGTACAGACTTTATTGCCACACGCAAAAGAAAACATATGTGAACTGATCCATAGAATGAAAGCAAAAGTGGTGGTTATATCAAGCCATCGGTCCGGCAGTGAAACATGGGATGAGCTTATCGAATATTTTAACCGCCATGATATATATGACATTGATATAACTCCATATGGAGAAGAATATCACAGCAGAACAGAGGAAATTAACGCTTATTTGCATATGCACACGAATATTCAACGGTATGTTATTTTTGATGACTGTTTTCAAGATGATTATTCTTGTGATCTCAAACTGCGTGAACATCTTGTTTTTGTTGATGCATTAAAAGGTTTACAAAAACAAGATATAATAAAGGCCTGGGGTATCTTGAACCACTTTGAGGCCTTGCCTGATACTCCCTGATCTCTCAGGGAGTATCCTGTCCGTGATTTTGCTGACCGTTTCTGCCGACATATCCCTCTGGTATTTGGGAATGGGCTTCGGTTCGGGAAATTAATTCTCTTTCAGCTTCTTTTCCATAATTTCATAAACCAGTCTGACATCATTTTGCAATTCAATAATTCCATGCCCTACTGTTTTATACCCCCTATGTTCATATAAACACACTGCCGAAAGCGAAGCATCCAAGAGAACTGTATCCTGTTTTTTTGAGATTTCCATTTCCAGACAATCCATAATCTTTGAACCACAACCTTGTTTCTGGTAATCCGGCAACACATATACCCCTGTAATATGATTCCCGTCATAGCATCCCGTACCGATCATAACATCTCCATCTATCAAGACTCCCATATGTCCAGAGGCTATCCCTTCTAAAATATGTTCTCTGCTATGATGGCGGCAAAAGAAATCGGCCACCTCTTTAGGATAGTACTTTGGATATACCGTTCTTATTGTTGTATGTAAAATATGATGTATCGCATCCGCCATTTCCACTGTTGCTGTTATATACTCCATACCTTTTCTCCCGAAAACCTTTAACTTATATATTGGATTATACTACCAAAATACAGAATTATTTGTCTTCTCAATTACCCGTTTCTACTGTTTAGCCGGATTGGGGCATGTAATAATCCACGTATAGCCAAAGCGGTCTTTCACAAGAGAACCACAGCCATCATCATCCGGTTCCGGGTGTGGATGTAACGGTGCAAGTACGGTTCCGCCGTCCGCTAATACAGACAGAGCATGTAACGCTTCCTCCTTTGAGTCCATATGAATCATCAGCTTTATCCCTGTCTTCACTCCCCCATAACCATCACCATCGCCCGCTGCCATATGTGTTCTGCCGATGGCAAACTCCACATGCATTACCTTTCCGATCAGGTCCGGTGTCTCAGCCGTATTCTCAGAATAGCGGGACATACAATAGATCTCACCGCCAAATGCCTCAATATAGGCCTTAATTGCCTCCTCACAGTTCCCCCTGAACTCCAGATAGGGGATTACCTCCGTCTTTTCCTTCTCCATTTTGTCCTCCTGTAAATTCATGTCACCTTTTATGCTGCCACGTAGCGCTAGCTATTCCGGACGCGCCGGGGCAGACTGACCTGCCTGCTCCAATAGGGTCCCTGTATCCTCCCTGAGCATCCGGGGGTTTCGGATATAACCGTAGATCTGCTCATAGGGCAGATGCTCCAGCATATATTTCCCCAACCGGTAGGATATGGCATACGGCGCGGGCAGGCTGTGGTAGTGATCCATCAGATCCTCCCGGCTGCAGCGAATTTCCACCGGCGTCATAACCTGGCCCGCCAGGTTGGTGGCCAGGGCCTCCCAGAACCATATACACCCGTCGCAGTCCGGTTCCACCTGTTGCTGGCAGATATGGACAAACTCATGGACAATGAGCCGGGCGTATTCTTCCCTGTCCATTCCGGCATGGGAAGCGCAGCGGCGGCACTCTTTCAGAGACAGTACATTGATCCTGCCGTCAAAGGTATCCGCGATCATCCACTCATAATAATCCTGCCCACATTCCTTTACATGGGCAGCATATGCTTCCGTATCCACATAAATGACCACATGGATTTTTCTCTCCAGCTTCTTAAGCTGAAAAAACTCCATGATCCTCTGCATATTCCCCTGGAGAGTCCCCGTGATCTCTCCCACCAGTTCCTCGCATACCCGATTGTAATAAAGCTCAAAATAATCCGTGGAGAATACGCACCCCTCTCCTGTGGCCTCTCTCAGACGCGCGTATAACTCCAGATAGCGCCTTTCCACCTGCTCAAACGGAAGTACCTCGTAAGAAAAATCCGTGGCCATCACAGGAGCGTTTTCCTCCGTCTTTTCATTGAGCAGATACAGCAGGTCATAATACAGCATATCCTTGTCAATCCGTTTTACCCGCTGTTCTTCCTCGTCCGTAAGCCCCTCTCCCAGGTATTTGCAATAGATCTGCTCCAGCAGCCGCTCCTCCACATCTCTGTACTGCGGCATATTCTCCTTAATCGGTTTTGGCACATCCGACAGATAGCATTCGCTGGCATCGTGCAACAGACAGGCCAGCGCCAGTCTGCTTCCATATCCTCTGGCCTCCGCTTCCAGGGCGCAGTGGATACAATGCTGTCCCACAGAGAAAAAAGTCTTCACCTGTCCGTTCCCCCTGCAGGTCAGAGACAGGGCATGCGCGATATCCCGAATGTCTATCTTGTCCCTGTCCGGGCATGCGGGATCAAAATGTTTACCCGTGTATGTTGTAATAGAACTCATAACGCTCCTCCACACAAAGAGATCATGCCGATCCGCCTTTTCCTCCGGCCCTGCTGCCACGCCGCTTTGACATTGTATTCTCGTCTCTGCATAAGCCCCGGCTGCATTTCATTATAGCCCAAAATGCTCCTGAATCAGCTGTGCCGCCGTCTCCGGCGACAGCCGTGAATTGTCAATCCGGATATAGTTCGCGAAGGGGATTTCTCCCTCCCTGCTCTCCAGCCGATGATTGGCGTCCTCCTTCAATATAAGGCTTGTGGAAAACTCCAGGTCCCGCTTGGAGGCCTTATTGCTTAAACGGTTCTCCGTACGGTTCCTCTGAATCCGGATCTCCTGGGATGCCACCAGCTCCACACAATAGATCTCAGCGCCGTTATCCTCAAACAGTTTTGCCACTCCGCATACATATTCCCAGTCTGACGGCATATCAAACGCCCACATGTACGTAAAAATCATGCCCTCACAGTCGCTCTTCACAAACTCCTCCAAGATGACCCGGCGCAGCCTGCCCACCACATCCCCCCGCCATCCGCCAAAGATCTCCAGTACCGGCTCGATCATCATGTGATTGTGAAAAAGTCTCAATCCTGTCCGTTTCATCAGTTCCTGGCCCACGGTCATCTTACCCACTGCGCCGCTTCCTATAATAAGTACCAGCTTCATGGCTGCCCTCTCCCCCATCTGTTCATCTGCCGACCCGCTCTCAGATCCGCAGAACCGTTCCCGCCGACACATACCGGATCTGCTCTTTCATTTCCTCCCGCAACAGGGCATACTGATCCTGGCCGGTACAGTGACATGTAAAATACTGAATATCATATTCCCTGAGCCGTGCCGCCAGCCCCTGTACCAGCTGCACGGATTTATCCTTTCTGATATGGAACCCGCCGATCACATGGGTGACACTCTCCCCCATATCCCGGTTGGCCCTGCTGAGTATATTGACAATGCCGCAATGGGCGCAGCCCGCCAGCAGCACCCGGTTCTCTCCCTCCCGGATCAGCAGACTCTGCTCATGGGAAAAATCATCCGGCAGCTTCTTTCCGTTTACCTCCGTATACAGGTTTCTGTTGGACTGCGGATACAGTTCCCGTTCCCTGATCCCGGCAATAAGCGTCAATTCCCGGTCCAGCTCCAGATTGCCCTCCGTCAGGACAATCTGTTTATGGGCGGCCAGGGAAGCATCCAGCCCTATATCTCTATACAGTCCCGATGCTTCGGAAAAATGCCTGTCAAAAGCTCCCGTATGAACATAGACCTTTGCTCTGCGGTTATGCTGCAAAAACAGTCCCAGGGCACCGCCGTGGTCATTATGCCCATGGGAGATCACCACCGTATCAATGTCCTCTATCTTCACTCCCATCTTTTCCGCATTTTCCAAAAGCAGCTGATCCGGCCCCAGGTCAAATAAAAGTCTGTGGTTTTCCGTCTCCACAAACAGGCTTAAGCCATGTATACTTCCATAATCCTCCGATATAGCTGTATTTTCCACCAGAACTTTTATAACCATTCCTCATGCCCTCCGCGTTCAGATACGATCCGCATCCGAAAGTGTATCTGTTATCCCACCGCTTCAAAGCGCCCTCCCCGGGGGCCTCAATTCATATGCATCCCCATGGCTGTCACCACCGCCACCAGATTGCCCTGTCCGTCCGTGATCCGGGTCTCGTAATAGCAGGCCCGTCTGCCGTCCTTGATCTGCCTGCACTCCGCCACCAGCCTGGCGTCCTTGGGCATACTGATATAGCTGATATTGCTGTTGGCGGTCACAGTCATCTTTCCGGGCGGATTGGCGGCCACCGCGAACGCGAAATCCGCCATGGTGAACAACGCGCCCCCCATCACATGATGATGGGCTGCCATATGCTTTTCCTCCGTTTCCAGACTACAGCGGGCATATCCGTCCGCCACTTCCTCTATGACGATCCCTGTGGTCTGCGTGGCAAACACGTCCGCCTTAAAAAATTCCCTTGCCTCTTCTAATCGCGTCATTTTCCTGTTCCTTTCCCCTATATAGTTTCAGACAATTGCAAAGCGTTCTCCGCAAGTGACTGGATCGGTCAATCGCATTACTCTTCCCGAAAATAACGGAAATCCTGATGTATTCTCTTCTTGTGTGTACGGGCAAAAATGTCCGTTTTCCCACGAACGTATACGGAATGCTCTGTTCCAGACGGAGGCCGGGGTATATATAAAAAAATTACTTTCCAGTACCCTGCCTGGAGTCCCTGGGAGCAGAAAAACAGATTTTTTTCCGCATATCAGGGTATATACAGAAAAATTGTCCCTCCAGATCCACTTTTTTGCCATCAGCGGGGTACTGATACATAATTTTTCTGTATATACCCTGCTTCACCACACAAACTGAGCAAAAAGGGAGCACCTGCGAAGCAGCAGGGTACTGTGGAACAATTTTTTTATATATACCCTGTCGGCGCAAATGATGATCAAACTATGCCAACCGGCGCGTAGGAAGTCAGGATGCTGCTGTGCCAACCGACGCGTAGGAAGTAAGGATGCTGCTGTGCCGACCGATGCGTAGCAAGTGAGGATGCTGCTGTGCCGACCGGCGCGTAGGAAGTAAGGATGCTGCTGTGCCGACCGACGCGTAGGAAGTGAGAATGCTGCTGCGCCGGGCGGCGCGGGGTATCCGGAACAAACCGCTGCTGTATACTCCCAGGAAATCGCTGCCGGACCGGGACAGCTTCCATCAGCAGGTTCGTGGGTGAACAATCAGGCGTAATGCAGACACAGGATACACGGATCAAATCAGCCAGGCTGTATGCAGCTATAGTGCAAAAACCAGCCGGATGGAGGACCGGGCAGCACAGACAAAACGTCCTCTCATCCCTGCTCCGCAATGGCAGGCGTTCTGATCACAGGTGTGAAATCCTCCGTATCCCCGCAGAAAAAACCTCCGATTCTGCCGCTGATATGCTCCATCACAGCCCGGGCCGCCTCATAGTGCTCGGGCAGGAACGTGATATAACAGAGAAATCTCACCTGATGTTCCTCCAGAAAGGCATCCGCTCCCGCCTCTCCCAGACGGGGCTTTATGACCTCCACATCCAGCGCGCCTCCTCCTTCCAGCCCGATCTCCAGCACCTGGGCCTCCTCCCAGTACTCCACCTGACAGGCCGTATCCTCCAGCGCCTCTTTCAGCGCCGCCGCTTTCATCTCTCTGTCGGACATATAGAACCACTCCGTCAGCACATCGGGCATGGATGCCTGGGGATTCCTCTGTCCGTTCTGCTTTCTGGCTGCTTCCGCGCCTCCTGTTTTTGTATGAATCGGTCTTTTCCCCGTCTGTCCCCTGCCTGTCTGCTTTTTGTTGTTCCGGCCTCTCTTTTTCTTATTTTCCATATATTACAGTTTCCTCTCGCATCGGCTCCGATAAGTATCTAAAATGACACTCTTCTGACTTCCAGGCCTCTCGTAAATACAGGTGCCATTCGTCCTGAACCGGCCTTAAGTCCCCACCCTTATTCATCAAGAAAGATTGTTACCCCCACACGATCTCACCCAGATCATTGCCAAACGCCTTCAAATGCGCCACTTCAGCGGCTCCCGCAGGAATATAAAATCCGTTGCTGCAGACTGTGTATATGATTGCGCTGCCGCACTCGTATTCATACCCACAATGACTGCTCTGTACAGTTTATCATGTTTTCCTGGATTCAACAACCGCTTATTTCATTTTCTCCTCATCGCTCTGTCAGGCGAAAGTCACACAGTCCCTCGTTCTTGGTGACCCGGCGAAGTTCGTCCCTCACCTCCATCAGCGCAAAGCCCAGCAGATTCTCCCCCCGCCAATTCCATGGATTTTTTGCCTCCGGCGCGTCCGCGGAGAGTCCGATTCCCCAGACCGTATCGTAGGGGCTGGCCTCCACAAGGACGCGGTCGCCCGTGGAGAGCAAAAAATCCCGCAGTCTCCGGCTCTGGCTGAATTTGCACCAGTTTCCGTTGAGCACAATGGAGAATTTGGCCCTGTCCCATAATTCCTGCTCAAAGCCCTGGACTTTGCGGCCCAGGGCCTTGAACTGATCGGGGGTTTTGCTTTCCATGATCTGTTTTCTGGTTTGCCCGTCTGCGAAGAGCTCCGCCTTCTTTTCCATCATATACTGTTCCATACAGCAGTATTTCCGGGCGACGGCCCAGAATTCTTCCATCCACCACTGGCTGAGACAGGTCCGGGTGACCGCGCCGTCCCTGGAGGGCCGATGCCCCCAGAACAGGCAGAACTCCTGCTGTCCGGACTCCCGCGTAAGCCGGGCGCGGGTGTATTTCGGCTCTCCCATGGGCCTCCACAAGGGCATACAAAACACACCCTGTGTCAGCATTTCACAGGTGTCCTCCTCCTCCCACCATCCCCTCCATGTGACCGGTTCCGGAAACAACTCCCGGTACTCTCTCCGTTCCTCCCCGGACAAAGTCTCCATCCAGTCCCAAAACTGATATCTGTAATCTTCACCATAGCCCATACGCCAGCCGATGGAATATCGCTCAATTTCCGGATAAGCCAGCCAGAGAGGCGGCATTATTCTCCTGTCCCGTAAACGCATATCCTTCCCCTTTCCTTTACTTCATGCTTCCGCACAGGCGGAAGCAAAAAGGATGCAAACCGCCCGGATGAAACATGGGGCGATCTGCATCCCTTCACAATCTATACTGCCTGAATCAGTTTATACAAAGTCCGTATAGCGGGCGCTTCCCTGCACATTATATTCCCCTGCTGCCGTATAGCCGTTAGATGCATTGGCCTGCGTGGTCATATAATAGTCTACCAGTGACGCGCTGGTGGCAACGGAAGAACCATAGTCCTTGAAGAGCTTCTGCACTTCGGACATATCCGACTTTCTGAACGTGTCCTCGTCAATCTTCATCTTGCCCTTGGCATCCACATCAATTCCGAACTTTTTCAGTTTATCGGCAAAATGCGCCGTCGTCTCCCTGATGTGGGACAGATTTGCCAGCACACCGGAATTGGAGCTGGACTCAGCAACGGTGAACATATTGTTGTAGTTGCTCACAAAGCTCTTGGCCGTGGCAAAAATCTTGTCAATATTGTACTGATCCGTCTCTTTGCCATCCTTATCCTTCACCTTTTCAAATAAGGCGTCGGATGCAAGCGCCTTGCTGTCCGCCTTGAGGGCGGCCGCGCTGGAACCTGCGGCAGTGCTTGTGTCCTTGTCGGTTGCGCCTGTGCCGGACGCAGCGCCCGCAAACTGAAGCCGCGATGCCACCGTAGATCCGTAGCTCATGATATTCTTGGAAGAAAACAGCTCCTGCACCTTGGAGGGGCCTGCCTCTTTCAGCTTGGCCTCGTTGAGCTCAAGCGTTCCGTTCGAATTGACGGTGAGACCGATCTCCGCCAGCTTATCCGCATTCGCCGCAGTGGTGCTCATCACATTTGCCACATAGGCCGTCTTATTGGACAATGTGGAGTTTTTAGCCGCGCTCACGACCTCGTTATAGTCCGACACATAGGCTTTCATCGCGGAAACTACCTTGTCCGCCGCGCTGGGGCCGTTGGCCGTGTCCGTGTAAGTCTTGTCGCTCTGTAGGGCCGAGACAGTCGTCTTCAGAGTGGAAAGCCCCGATGTCAGCTTGGTGTTTGCCTCCTGCGCCTCCTTGGAAACCTTCGGATGCCTTTTCTCCTCCAGAATCCTGTCGAGAACATTGTTTGTCTTACTGTTTTTTCCACCTGTGGACGTCGTACCCGACGCGCTGCCGCTCTTCATATCCGCATAGTAGGCTTTCATAAGCCTGCCGTAGCTGCCGTTCTTGATCATTGCGTAATCCCCCAGCCAATTGCTGGAAGCGGCGCTGCCGGCGGCGGACCCAATGCTGGAAAAAAGAGAGGAATAGTCTGGCTTTGAAGCCGGTACATTAATGCTGATTCCCATAATCCTACCTCCTGTCATCCTTGACCTTTGTTTAAAGAAACTTCCTGTTATGTTTATTATATCGTCATATCCCGCAATATGCAATACATTTTATGGTATTTTTATGCTCCCGGCAGGCTAAATATAGGCCGTTTGTGCCCCTTGCGGCAGATCCCGTGAAAGCCCTCTACAACTGGTCCTTTCCCGTGTACTTCACCCAGGCAGTCCCCAGTGCCAGAGCCAGCACTCCCGCTCCCAGCAGAGCGCCCTTCACGGCAATCTCTCCTGTGCCCAGAATCTCAGACGCGTTGGCATAGGCGAAGGGACTGAAGACCGACAGCTTCTCCATCTTCGGAATGACCCTGCCCACCAGATCGCAGGCATAGAAAAGCAGTACAAGCCCCAGGCCCACCCCCAGCCTGTTCTGTCTGGAAAAAGCGGAGGCGGCAAAGCAGATCCCCGCCAGTTCCAGTCCCATAAGAAGCTGCATGACATGGTACAGGAACCATTCTTTTCCGGGTATCCCCTCCGAAAGCGCCAGAAACCCCATACCATAAAACCCCGCGCAGACCGCTTGGAACAGAAGCAGACCGGTACAAACAGCCCCCCATTTCATCCAGACCACCTTTCCCCTGGATACAGGCAGGGAAAACAGAAACTCACTGGTATGCCCGGCTTCCTCCTTGGACAGTATGTTCATACTGATCACAGCGGCAAACATGGCTCCGCCCAGCTCGTGAATGGTCCCCACCTCCGTGGCGAAAAAACCTTTCAGAGTGGCGATACTGAGCCGGTCCATTCCAAATGCCGCCGAGAAAGCCCCCATGGCGGCAAAGTTTTCCGCCATGCCCGCCATCTCTTCCTGCATACCGGAATACAAAAGGATGCAGCCCATCCCCATGCCGCCCACACAGACCGCCCAAAGCAGTGCCGTTTTCCAATATTGTCTCATCTCATGTCCGTATAGATATCTCATACCTTCCTCCTCAGAGTGTGTTTGAAAAATGCTTCCCGGCAATTCAAATCCATAAGCCCTACGCCTTATAATATTCTATAAAAACTTCCTCCAGAGAGGGCTCCTCGATCAGCAGCTCCGTAATGTCGTGTCCTTCCAGTTCCCGGTACAGTTCATTCAGATCCCTGTCGTACAGAAACTCCTCCCGCCTGCCGTCTCTCACCCATTTGATCCGCCTGGCTCCGGCTTTTGTCAGGGCCGCCACCGTCTGTACACATTGCAGTTCCCCTTCTTTCATAATGGCCACATGGTCGCAGTAGCGCTTTACCTCCGGCAACACATGGGTAGACAGCATACAGGTGGCTCCCTGATCCACATATTCCCGGATCAGCGAAAAAAATGTGGTCTGCATCAGCGGGTCCAGTCCGCTGGTGGGCTCGTCAAACACAAAGAGCCTGGGTCTGTGCTGCATGGCGCAGACAATGCTGACTTTTTTGCGATTTCCCAGAGAAAGCTCCCGGATTTTCTTCTCCGTATCCACCTGGAGCCGTTCACAGAGCTTCCCGCTCTCCTCCCCGCAGTCCACTCCCCTCACCCGGGCCGCCAGACGAATGACCTCCCTGACTTTCATATCAGGATAAAACATGGCCTCCGACGGCATATACCCCACCTGGGCCAGAATCTCCTCCCTGTGACGGCGGATATCATTTCCGAACAGGCTGATCCGGCCGCTGTCAAAGCGTATAAACCCCAGCATGGCCCGTATGGTGGTGGATTTCCCGGCGCCGTTGGGCCCCAGGAACCCAAAGATTGTCCCCTGCTCCACATGGAGGCTCAGATCCGTCACCCCCCTGTGCTTTCCGTAATTTTTTGTCAAATGACTGATTTCTATCACTGTATTTGGATGGTCCATTTTCCCTCCCTGCCCCGGACAATCCGGGATCAATAAAATTCGTTTTCCAAACAGAGCCTCAACTGTTTCCGTCCTCCTCTGCGGCGTCCCGCCTCTGAAATGCCCGCAGATCCTCATTCAGCCTCTTCGCGTCCAGCGCCCGCTTGATCTTATAGACCAGAAAACCGCAGACATAGGCCAGCGCCATATAAAAGGCATAGAAAAACGTAACCGGAAGGCGCCTGTCGAACCATGCGCCCAACCAGGAAACCGCAGCGTAGATTCCCACACAGAGAAACAGAAAACCCGTCTCCCTGATCCCCATCCGGTCCGCCTCGTCAAAGCCCGCCAACACATACTTTTGAAAATACCCCATTCCATAGGTCAGAACAATCATTTCCCCCATATGGAGGATGCTGGCCTCCGCGCTCCCGCACATAAGCCGGTACATGGAGTAAAAGAACAGGATGCAGAAAAAATAGAGGCATGCCTTGAACTCAATCTCAATTTCCACCGCCAGATAACGCTCCAGCAATGACAGTTTTTCTCCTCTTCTTTTCACGATACCGCCCTCCCTGCTCATTCTTTCCAATCCGGCGCACAGCGCGCCTGAACGATTCCCTGCTCCGTCAATCCCCGGCCGCTACTCTCCGTCTTCGGAAAATCGCTCTTGCATACCGGTCAGCCCCGATGCCCCAAAGTCCTTTCGCATGTCCGTGCCGCGCATATATCTGCCCCGGAAAAGCGCGGCTTATCTCCCTCCTCTGAGCCGCCTGCGGAACTCCGACGCATAGGTCCGGGAGATCATAATGCGCTCCCCGTTGCACATGGTGGCTTCAATGCGATTGGACGCCAGACTTCTCAGCTCCCTTACCCTGTCAATATTCAGGATCATGGACTTGCTACAGCGGAAGAAATTCACTGCCCCCAGCAGCTGTTCCATCTGTGCCAGAGAATGCTCCATCTGAAACACCTCCGACTCCGTATAGGCGAATGTCTTCCCCTCCACGCTCTCCACATACAGAATTTCCGGCTGCTCCACCACCGTCCGTATGCCGTCCCTGATTCCGATCAGCTTCCGGCTCCGGGATTCCAGATAGCGGATCAGCTGTTCCATCTCTGCCGACGGACTGTGGCAGCGCAGAATGACTTCTTCTTCTCCCTGGGAGATATGCTCTATGGTGTATTTCATGCAGGGCTCCTTTCAGCCGGGAAGATACGCGGCCTGTCCGGCGGACAGGAATATTGTATCAATTCCTCTCCCCCGGCACAAGCCCGCCGGGGTCAAGTGACACTTTTTTCCGCTCAAGCGGCACTGCTTTCTATGATTCGCGCCGCCGGGGACAGGTATGGGAAAACACCGTGAGGCTGCAAAAAAGCAAAAGCGGGCGCATTCAAGCACCCGCTCCCCCTGTTTCCGCCACCAGCTTTTCTATCACGCAGCTGTGAGGCTTATTCGGATGATTTTTGTCGTAGCTGATCCCCACCAGCAGGATATCTCCGGCGAATCCTTCCAGCGCCTGGGTATAACGCCGTTCCCTGATCTGCCGCAACGCGCTGTCCGCGGACTGATTGTATTTGAGTTCCACCACCAGCGCCGGTTTGCCTGTATGCGGGAGCGGCAGGAATACAATGTCCGCAAAGCCCCTTCCCGCCGGCATCTCCCGAATCAGCCGGTAGTCCTTTCTTGCGCTGTAGTATGCCAGTCCGATGGCGCAACTTAAAGAGTTTTCGTCATTATAGCTCAGGATGGACGATATCTCCATATGCGCTCTGTCCAGCCCTTCCGCCACACGCTCTCCATCACACAGAAGCGTATCCTCCAGCAATCTTTCCGATGCTTTCAGGACCCGCATGACCTCCCCCCAGCCGCCAACGCTGACCGCGTTCTCAAACTCTTCTATAATTTCCCGGTTGGGAATAAATGTCTCTTTTGTCTCAGAGTCATAGGCAAGATATCCCAGATGGACCAGCAATGTCAGCACATCATCCTTTGTCCTGAAATTGCGCATATCATTCTGAAAACTTCGTGTATTCACCAGCACATGCCCACCGCCGATCATCCGTACAATATCCGCCCGCAGCCCGTCAAAATCCATATCCATATAGATTTTCAACGCGTCATAGGTCTCCGTGGATGTCCAGTAATTGGAAAAATCCTGACAGCTCATGGTCGCCACCACCGACCTTGGATTGTAAATATGCCTGAACCTTTTGAACCTGTATCCGTCATACCAGCTGCTGGTCTGAGAAAAGTCCATGTGGTATCGCTCGCATAGCGCCTTTACTTCATCCTCTGTAAAACCGGTGTATTCCTCAAAAATATACTGGTTTGTCATGGAATACTCCCAGAACATATTCAGTGCCGAATGCTGCCCGTACTTTTTCACGGGAAGTATTCCTGTCATATAGGCCAGCGCCACATAAGCCTGGTCTTTCAAGAGATTTCTCAGAAAATCCAGATACTGCTTCTGTAGCGACTCCGATTCCTGTCTTTCCCGCATCACGCAGTCCCATTCGTCAATCAGAAAAATAAACTTTTTCTTCTTTTTGACATAGATCCGTTCCAGTACAGCCGCAAGAATTGTTTCCTGCTCTGAAAACAAATCGCCATACAGTTCCCGGATCTCGTCAATGACCTGTTTTTCCAGGTATTCTGTCACTGAGCGCCCCTTTGCCCTGATCAAAAATTGCTGCATATTCAGAAAAATAACATCATATTGATTCAGGTGCTCCGGAAAGGTTTCCTGACTTTCTATCTTGAACCCTCTGAACAAATCCCTTGATGCACACCCCCGGCTGTAATAGGCCGCCAGCATATTCAAGGCCACGGATTTTCCAAAGCGTCTCGGTCTGCTGACGCAGATATATTTCTGCTCTGTATTCAAATATCTGTTTGTGACTGCAATCAGTTCCGTTTTGTCCACATAAATCTCTGAACGAACTGCCTGCCAGAAACCGTCGTTGTCCGGGTTCAGATAAATTCCCATATACGCCTCCCTTGCCGATTAACGCTGCAATCGTCCGGCCATTTCCTGCCTTGAATAAGGTCATTATATCATGTGCACAATCCGCAGGCCATTCGGCCACCTCCTGCCTCGAATAAGGTCATTATACCGTACACTCCGTTTTTGTACAAGTGAAAAGAAGCGGACGCTGCCCTGCGCCCGCTTCTCTCAAACAATATACCTACGCCCTGCGAGAATTTTGTTGTCCTGTATAAACAGCCGGATCTGATCCGGTACTCTATTGCAAATACTCCTTCAGGCAGGACAGCGCCGCCTCATCCTGCGCTTTGGCGACGAGAATCCGTTCCGCCAGCTTCTCCCGCACTTTTCTGTCCGCCAGGCGCTTTAACATGGCATCCATATCGGACCAGTCCCCCAGCAGGCGGCCCATCTCTTCCGCATGGGCACTGACCTTCTGGAAATGCCGGGCGGCCTTCTCCAGCTTCTCATGTCCTTCTTTCCCTTCTGCCGCCAGTTCCAGCAGATATTGAGCCCCCTTACTTCTGCCGTCCGCCAGACACTGTGTGGCATCATTCTGCACCAACAGTTTGGAGAACAGACTGTCATAAGCCTCACTGGCAAAATAACTCTCATCCAGAAGCATCTCGCGCCACGCGTCGTATGCCAGTATTCCCTTGGCATAGGAATACTCCTTTCTCCCCTCCAGGGCACTTACCGCCCGCTGCAGGATCTCCTGCGGCGATACTTCCTGCGCGTTCACCGGTCCTATGCACATCACCGCCTGTGTGTCCGTATTTTCCCACCAGTTCTTACAGACAAAATAGCCGTTTTCCGCAGTGCTGACCTGCCCCGCATACTCAGGGTCCTCCTGGAAGAAGTTCCAGCCCAGCAGGCTCTCCCCGTCCTCTCCATAACCGGCCACAATACAGGGCTCCGGCGGTCCGATGATCCCCAGCGCGATACAGGGATAGCCCTCAGCCAAATGCGTCTTGATAAACTGTAAGAAATCCTCCTTTATGGTGTTCTCTTCCCGGCCCAGAAAGGAAAACTCCCGTCCCAGAGCCCTGGCTCCCAGTCCGTACACCTCGTTGGATTCCGTGAATGTATGATAGATGTCCACATTGCTCAGATCCCAGCAGGCCGTGTTCCACACCAGCCGGAACGCCGCTCCCGTGGCCGCCATGATATAGGGATAGGACACGTCATCCCCCAGATACTCCGACACCGCCTTGATACAGATCGGAAAGGGGGTGCCGCTTCCGTAGCTGCCGAACTTCACCTGCCCGATATCATGTAATATTATGCTCTCCTGATTGTCCTGAATCATATCGCTTACATCGCTCCTTCTCTCTTTTTGCTCCAGCATTTCCAGACCATATACGCCGGGCTGTAGCTGCGCCTTTCCCAGGATCGGCCTGGCGCTGCGGAAAGCGCTGGGGGACATGCCCATCACTTTGGAAAAAGCACGGGTATAGGCTTCATGGGAGCCAAACCCCCTCTCCAGCGCGATATCCAGTATTTTTTTGTCCGTGCGCAGCAGCTGGGCCGCCGACAGAACGATACGCCGTCTTTTATAAAACTGCATAATGGATATACCTACCTGTCCGGCAAATAACTCCCGGATATAGTTTTCCGTATAGCCAAATCTCCGGCTCATCTGTTCCAGATCCAGCTTTGTGTCAGCCGCGTGGCTCTCCACATAGCTGACCATGGCCCGCGTTATGGTCGAATAGCTCATTGAATGGTTCCTCTCTCACTGCAGTGTAAACATATTGTAACAGGATTCAGGACGGTTTTCTTGATTTTTTTGGGGATGATGATGCCTCCCGGGGGGTGTCCGGTCAGGCATCCGGATGCTGCTCTCCCCCATAGGCCCTTCTCATGCGCTCAAGCAGCATCCGCATCTCTGCCCGTATTTCCTCCGGCTCTGTCAGTTCCACCCCATCATGAAAGCGAAGGAGCCAGTCTATCAGATAATCCTTATTGACAAAATTGGATCGGAACAACAGTCTGCCATCCCCCTGTTCCACATAACAGTGCGGTCCGTATTCCTCCACCAGCTTCCACTTATATTCCGGCCGGAACAATGCCTTCACCTCTATTCCCCCGGAAAATATGTTCACATCCCGCAGATCCGGCAGCGGACATTCTCTGACTTCAAAATTTTGTCCGCCGCAGCTCACTTCCTCCATGCGGTTGAGCTTGAAAAGCCGAAATTCCTTTCTGTCCGCGCACCAGCCCCAGACATACCAGTTGGACCATTTGAAAATCAGATAATACGGTTCAATCCGCCGCCTGCCCTCTCCTCTGGGGGAAAAATAATGAAAATCCAGTATGGTTCTGGAATCAATGGCATCTCTGATCACCTCTATCTTGGATGAAAGCGCGTTCTGATACCAGGAGGAGAGATCAATCAGCACAGACTGATTCCCTGTCATAAAATCCGAGGCCCCCAGGGATAATTTGTCCATAAGCTGCGCATACCGCTTTGTTCCGTTGACACTGTCCAGGCTCCGGAGCCCTGCCAGGATATCCTGCATCTCCTTGTTGGTCAGGAGCGTCCGGTCCATTTTATACCCGTCCATTATGGCGATACCGCCCCCCTGTCCCTGGGTGGTGACAATGGGAATACCCGCCTTGCACAGTTCCTCAATATCCCTGTTGATGGTCCTCCTGTTTACTTCAAAACGCTCCGCCAATTCCGGCGCGGTCACCTTCTCCTTCTGTAGCAATATGGATAGTATACCGACCATTCTGTCTATTCGCATCTCTTCCTCTTTCCCATATAATGGAGATGGCCAGGGCCAGAGCAGGTCCGGAAAATCATTCCCGCCGTCTCATGCTCCAGACTCCGTCCATGGTATCACGTCAATCCTCTGCCCGGGCCTCTCTTTTTATACTGCTTAACAGTAAAAATTTCCGGGCAACCCGACTACATAACGCCAGCCATACACGTTTAACCAGTGCAGTACGGTAAATTCTGATGTTATGTAGTATACATATTATCACCGCGAACACGACAACAGTACGCCATGTTCACGTTATAAAAAAGCAGCAGAACGGCAAGGCAAATCATCCCCGCCATTCTGCTGTTGTTTTGGACGTTACATCACATGTAAATCTATAAAGGACAAAGTCAGATGACTGTCATCCACCTTGCGGACAAAAAATATGGCCGTCAGATCACTCATCTCGCCGTTAATCGGCACATTTTTATAATGGATTACCGCAAGGTCGTCTTTCCCCATCCACTCATAATCCGATGAGATATCAATGCCTGCGACAATCCTGTCTCTGTCCGGATTGTCCAGAACGGATGTAATCTTATAGTCCGCCGATCCGAATTCCTTTTCAGCCTCCTCCCGCGTATATCCCGGGCATCCATAAGTGAATACAGCCGATTCCAGCATTTCAGGCGTCCAGTCAAACTCAATACATTTTTCCGCCAGAAACATTTCAAAGGCCTCTTTATATTTTTCCTGTGCCAGGAGTTCATTCCATTCTATCACGAGATCCCTGATCTCATCCTCACTGGCCGTAATCGGGATTGTTTTCATCGCTGTCCCCCTGTGTCCCCTTTACGCGGAAAGCCTGTCAAATTCCTCCGCCGAAACCACTTTCCCGTCCGCGGTGTAGATTCCGGGAAATCTCTGTTTCAGGAAATTGACCAGCACTGTGCCCGATTCCTCAGAACACTCCGCGATGGCGCGGTTTCCGTTCTTGCCCAGCAGCATAACCGTAAGATACTCGAAGCTCTTCCTGACCGTGACGTCGCCCACCGCCACTCTCTGTCTTACAATGCAGGCCGCGGATAGATCGGAAAGTTTTAAAATCATATGATGGGCATCCGCCAGGTAGATATAATCTTTTGTAAGTATACCGTCGGACTGTCCCGCCGCCAGCGCCTTAGCCGTATCCAGAAGCCGGATGACACGGCACTCCGACTCCATGGTCTGGCGTTCAAACTCCTCCATATCACTCACGGTATATCCGCTTTGCTTCGCGCAGTTTTTCTTCCATCTGTCCGTCCCTCTTGCATGTCTTACAATGGTAATGATCATGGAAGCCAGGGCAATGAACGCCAGAACGCCAAAGAATCCCGCTATAAAATAGCCTGTGCCCACCATATCCTCCTGTCCCGACAGGCGATAATTCTCAACCTGTCCCATGGCCCAGAAAAGGCCGAACGCGCATCCGCAAAGCACAATCCCGAAGAATATATAGATCCCGAAGGAAATCTTTGCCGTTTTCTTCCGGATCGAAGCAAATACTCCCCGGGCATAGTGCTTTCTTTTGTAGTCCTCCGTCATCAGGGGCAGATAGTTTTCCATATGCAAAATCCTCCTCAAAATATATTTCCGGTTTTCCACTCGCTTCTCTCAGAACAGCGCCCATTATTCCCCGCTGCTCATCCGAAGCTGGGCGTTGACCAGGCCGTAGTAGATGCCCTGCTTTTCCAGCAGTTCGTTGTGGGTTCCGATCTCGGCCACGCCGTGCTTGTCGATGACCACCAGACGGTCCGCGTCCCGCAGGGTGGACAGCCGGTGAGCGATGGCAAATGTGGTCCTGCCCTTCACCAGGCGGTTTAACGCCTGCTGGATCAGGAACTCGCTCTCCGTATCCAGCGCCGAAGTGGCCTCGTCCAGAATCAGTATCCGGGGATTATTCAGAATCGCCCTGGCGATGGCGATCCGCTGTCTCTCACCGCCGGACAGATTGTAGCCGTGCTCTCCCACATAAGTATTGTAGCCGTCCGGCGTCTTACAGATAAAGTCATGGGCATTGGCCGCCCTGGCCGCCAGAATGACTTCCTCCAGCGTGGCGTCCTGCTTGGCAAAACGGATATTGGCCAATATGGTGCCGGAAAACAGAAAAGTTTCCTGCAGCACAACGCCGATCTGGGAATGCAGGTTTTCCATCTGCACATCCCGCAGATCATAGCCGTCCAGAGTGATCTTCCCCTGGTCCACATCATAGAGCCGCATGATCAGGTTGATCAGCGTGGATTTTCCTGTGCCGGAAGCCCCCACCAGACCGATCATCTCTCCCGGCTTCACGGAAAAGGAGATATGCTCCAGCACCGGCTCATAAGTCTGATAGCCAAAGGACACATCCTCGAAGGTAAACGCGCCCTCGATGGGAAAAGCCTTGCTCTCCTCCTTGTCCGCCAGCATGGGCTCCTCGTCCAGCACATCATAGATGCGGTTTAAGCTGGTGAGCATCTGCATCACTTCCCGGGGCAGATGGGTCATCCAACTCAAGGGGCCGAAGAGATAGCCGCTGTAAGTCACAAACTGCACCAGCTGTCCCACGGACATACTTCCGTCCAGCACCTGCACACCGCCAAAGTAGATGGCGATATAGGTACCCACCCCCAGCAGAAAAGTCATTATGGGAAAAAATACGGCCCAGAATGTCTCGTTCTTTTTCTGTATGGCGGCAAAAGCCTCCGCCTTTTCCGTAAATCTGGCGCTCTCCCGCTCCTCCTTGCCAAAAGACTTGACAATACGCATACCGGAAAGAATATCCTGCAAGCTGCTGCTCAGATCATCTGCCCGCAGCCACTGCTTGTGAAAGATGGTGTGGATATGATGCCAGAACATCCGGATAATCACCAGCACCGCCGTCACAAAAACCAGGGACAGCAGCGTCATCTTCCAGCTGATGATCAGCATCATGACCAGCGATACAATCATGGTCACCAGCGTGGAAAACATATCCCCGAACACATCTTCCATGAAGATCCGGATCTGCTTGGTATCCCGGGATACTCTGTTCATCAGTTCGCCGGGCTTGCGGTTGTTGATGAAGGACAGGGACAGCACCTGAATCTTGTAATACAGTTTGGCCCGCAAGCTCATACTCAGGGAAGCCCCCAGCTTGACGCAGAGCCAGAAACGGTAAATCCAGCAGATCATCCCGCCCACGGTCAGGGCGAAAGTCAGGCCGATGAACAGCCACAGATCTTTCACGGTCCCCTGTCCGCTGGCCAGAGCGTTGTCAATAAAGTACCTCTGTACCATGGGGTTAACCATATTGATTGCGGCCAGCAGCACCAGCAGCAGGGAAATCGCCACCAGCCTGCCCGTGAAATCCCCGCACAGAGCCATGAATTTTTTCAGGATCTCCGATTTGCCGTCACAGTACATGCACTTGCTGGTGCCCGGCAGAGCGCGGCCGCATTTTTCGCAGTATTTCTCATATTCCCGGCTCTCCACCCGGCTGACCATCCTGAACTTTTTCCGGTCCGCGGCGGCGTTGCCGGTGACATCTTCCCGGTCCGCGGCGGCGTTGCCGGTGACATCTTCCTGGTCCGCGGCGACATTGCCGGTGATATCTTCCCGGTCCGCGGCGGCATTGCCGCTCTCTGAGCGTCCCTCCTCTATGGCCTGCACCAGCGTCTGCGCGCCCCGGACCGCATAGGCCACCCGGATGATATGCCGCATGGAAAAGCGGGCTATGCACTCCGGCAGGCCCTCTTTGGGAAATACGGTCACAATGCCGCAGCCCACCTGGTGCTCACATTTTATTTTCTCACAGTCCGCCAGCAGATGCTCGGAAGTTTTTTCCTCCCCACAGAGCGTCATCAGGCGCTTCTCAGTGACCACGATCCAGGTCTGGTCCGTGTAACTGGTCCGGGCGCTGCGTTCCCCGTTGTCAAAAGACAGATCCACCGGGACGCAGTACCAGACGGTCTCGCCGTCCTCAAGAGAGAGTGCCTGCTGCTGGGACTCCTTCAATGTGTATAATAGTTTCATGTATGATTGCTCCTCTTATTCATCAGATAAACAGATCCAGCTTCTTGCGCTCCATCACTGTCAGCGCGTACAGATCCGGCAATTCATAGCGATTACCGTCAATGTCGGTGATCTGATAGCGGGCGTCGCCCAACGCCACCACGGCATCGCCGCCCATATGGGTGGTAAACCGGCAGCTGCCAAAGTCCGTCTGCACATGCCAGTAGGCATAGCCGTATTCGTCCTTGACCTCCATAACCTTGCGGATCACGGGCATAAAGTAGCGCAGACGCACCTGCTCCTGAATCATATTCTGTACATCCGCGGGCATATCGTCAAGAGAACGGATCATACCGATCTCCCTGGCCTTCTCGTCCGCCTCCCGGATGGAGATATACTCCCTGGGATTCGTCAGCGGAAACGTGAGATATACACCCACCCGGTCGTATTTCTTCTCCTCAAATTCCAGCGCCAGAAAGCCTCCGTCCGTGCGGGTAAACACCGCGTTCCCGGCCGTCAGCAGACGCATCTGCAACACTTCCTCCGATTCCTTCCGCAAAGCCTCCTCGTCAAACTCCTGTAGATTCAGCAAATCCGGCATTCCATTTTCTCTATTATCTTCCATAAATATATTTTCCTTTCTTTACCTCTCATAATCGGATAATCCAAGGCCCCGGTCTCTCATTTCCCCGCGCATACACCCAAAACAGCCCCTGTTTCCGTCCTTACCCCGCAGTCTCCGCGCAAACGCCAGCAGCACCCCCGGTTCCATCCTTATCCCGCAGTCTCACCGCAAACAAACGCCCAAAACCATCCCCGGTTCGATCCTTATCCCGTGAAGAATATTCCCCTCAAGGGGATATTCTTCAGGAGTAGGCCAGAACTTCTTAGGCGGTGTACTTTACCGCCTTAGAAGTTCTCCTACTCCAAGCCACGCATCGCCAGAGCCTTGGTCTGCAATTCACTCAGTTTATAGAAGGTCCCCTTCATCGCCATCAGCTCCTCATGGGTCCCGGACTCCGTCACTTTGCCCTCGTCCAGCACAATCAGATGGGTGGCGTTGCGCAGGGTGGACAGACGGTGCGCGATGGACAGCACAGTCCTGCCCTTTTCCAGCCGCTCCAGAGACTTCTGGATCGCCAGCTCCGTCTCCGTGTCCACCGCCGATGTGGCCTCGTCCAGAATCAATATTTTAGGGTCCGCCAGAATGGCCCTGGCAATAGAAATCCGCTGCTTTTCCCCGCCGGACAGCGACCGGTTGGAGGACCCCAGAATCGTGTCATACCCCTGGGGCATCTTACAGATAAAGTCATGGGCGCTGGCCTGTATGGCCGCCTGAATAATCTCCTCCCGGGTGGCCTCCGGCCTGGCGTAGGCGATATTTTCCGCCACGGTGCCCATAAAGATATAAGTCTCCTGGGACACCATGGACACATTTCTGCGCAGTTCCTTAAAACCGTACTGCTTTACATTGATACCGTCCACCAGCACCTGCCCTTCCTCCGTGTCATAGAGACGGGAGATCAGGTTCACCAGCGTGGACTTTCCGGCCCCGGAACGGCCCACAATCCCCAGCACTTCCCCGGCATCCACATGGAAGCTCACATCCTTCAGAATGGGCTTGTTGGGCTCATAGCCAAAGGTCACATGCTCCAGGGTAATCTCTCCCCGCAGCCGCTGAGGCCTTACAGGATTCGGAACCTCCTTGACCTCCGGCACCGCGTCCACAATTTCAAAGAGCCGCTGGGCCGAATTCATGGCATTGGTGTACCAACGGATAATTCTGGACATAAATTCCAGGGGCCCCTTGAGCTGCCCCACATATCCGCTGAATGTGATCAGCAGACCCAGTTCCATATCAGAACCGCTGATGATCAGCGCTCCGCCCACTGCCCACACCAGAAAGGTCAGCATATCTTCCACAAAAATATACAGCGCGGAGAATTTACAGTCATATCGGGCTCCATCCAGTTCCGCGTCCCGCAATTTGCTGTTGTTTTTGCCAAAACGGGTAATCTCCTGCTCTTCCTGCCCGAAGGCCTTGACCACCCGGGCCCCGGTAAAATTCTCGTTCATCTGGCTGTTGAGCCTGCGGTTGGCCCGATGGCGTTTGCCATAGTAAAGCCACAGTCTGGGCATCAACAGATAACTGATGAAAAACAGAATGGGCATCAGCACCACAGAAGCCAGCGCCAGCAGGGGACTCAGAATAAACATGATGACACAGGTGGCCAGGATGGTTCCCACATTGATAAAAAAGTAAGGAATCCCGTCGATAAAAAAGCTGGATATCTCCTCCGCGTCATCGGAGACACGGGTCATCAGACCGCCCGTCTGCCTCCTGGTAAAAAAGCTGATGGACAGCTTCCCCATGGAGTCAAATACCTGGCTCTTTAACTTTCCCACCACCTCCGGGGCAATGTGAGCCGTCAGAACGCCCTGCAGGATTCCCATCGTCTGGAGCAGCACCTTGGTACCGATCATCACCAGCACCAGAATCCCCAACGCCAGCACAAACCGCCCTGCGGGCAGATGCAGCAGCGCCAGAAAGCCCTCATCCTTTGCAAGCACCTTGTCATACAGCACCGTGCCGCTTAAATAGGGCCACACCAGATTCAGCCCCGCCGTGGCCAGGTAGCAGAACATCATGATAAACAGCCTGCATTTGTAGGGCTTGAAATAGGACACCACCCGAAGCAATATGGAGCCCTTGTCCATACACTTGGGGCAGACCTTGCGCTCCTGGTCGGGGTAGATCATGCCGCATTTGGGACAGCATTCCTTTCCCCGCTTCACATCCAGATCCTCCGGAGTGATTTCCTCCTCCTTCTTCATCTTCTCCAGCAGACGTCCGATCCGCATAAAGGCTTCCATCCTGGTGTTGGAGAACTGGCACAGATACCTGTCCGTTTCACCGATCCTCCCCATCAGAATACCGGTGCTCACCTGCCGGATCACTTCCAGCTTCTCCACCTCCGCCAGATCATAGAGCAGCACCGCCGGTTCCTCCATGCGCTTCTCCTGCTCCAGGGACCAGCTGTTATAACCGCCCAGCCGGTACTCCTGCTTTTCCCTGTAAGGGTATCTGGCCAGAATCAGCTTCTTTTTTGTGAGCGCCACAATGGAATCCGCGAATCGCTGTTCCTCGTCCAGATCGCCCGTGGCGGCAAATATCACATCTTTCTTTTCAATGCCATACTTTTGTATGACATTTGTAAAACTTTCCGGTAAATTCATTTCTTCCTCCGATTACTCTTTCCACTCCCCGCAAAACTTTTCTTTTCCACTCCCGATATTCACAGACAAAGAAAAAGGCATAACCTACCATGTATGTCATGCCTTTCGTTTATCCATCTATGCCATGCTTACGCATGTATGCGCTGTCAGAGCCTTTCAGCCCGGCAATACGGCGCACCTTCGGGAGGCAAAACAATTCAGATCACAATTATCACACTTCACATCAAATAGCAGATTGAACATTCTGGTTGCCTCCTTTCTTCCTTTTTTTGCTATATTAAGTACTATAAACACTTTTCCATGATCTGTCAACCATTTTTTAGTTTTATGAAATTTACGGACGGCCATATCCAAAGGGCCTGCCCGCCTCATTCCAACCGCATCTTCTCGTAGATTCCCCGGACTCTTTCACAGGAGCTGCCGTGCAGATATTCATGCCAGAACTGAAAAGTGGTGATCACATTGGCGGCCTT
This sequence comes from uncultured Acetatifactor sp., assembly GCA_910583845.1. Lineage (GTDB taxonomy): Bacteria > Bacillota > Clostridia > Lachnospirales > Lachnospiraceae > Acetatifactor. The sequence goes on along the minus strand of CAJUAB010000022.1, from coordinate 42,005 downwards.
CATATGCCTGATCATCTCCTCCCGGGAGATCCTGTCCCCCGTAATCAGAAAGCGCTCCTGGCTATACAGCTCCGCCGCCTGCTCCGCCTCTACGGATATCCCGTCCGCCCCCAGACGGCTTACGAAAAAGCTGATGTCCCCCGATGCCCCTCCGGCGTTTACCCCCTGCCAGTCACACACCACAATATTCCCCTGCTCTCCCGCCAGAAGATTGTCCCAGTGAAAATCCCCGTGACATAAAACCTGTTTTTCCCCATGATGCCATTCAATTATGTCATTGATTTTCGCCGCAGTCTCCAGCAATATCCTCTCGTCAAACACCCCCGGATGTTCCGATAGCACGGACCGCCACCCCTCCAGACAATCGCCGGTGCGCTCTCTGTCCAGATACCCTGGCCGGTTTCGCTCCCGCCTTAAAAAATCCGGGATTTCCTGAGAGTGGATCTGTGCCAGCGCGCGCATGATTTTCCGTAAAAGCTCCGTGTCTGTCCCCTCTCTGGAAAGCTCCCCATATTTCTTCATCAGAATGACTATTTCATCCCGGGAGACCTGTACCTCCAGGACCTCCGGCAGACAGGGCAGCCTCCGTTCTGCCGCCTGTCCGAAAAACCGGTAAAAATACGCTTCATTCCGATAACACGCAAATACCTCCGGCTGGGGCAGCGTCTCCCGCCGCACATGCTTCAATACATACCCGCCCTCCATCTCCCAGACCTCCGCGCCGCTTTTCCCGCCTCTGATCTGTCTGGTTTTATGTGTGGCCAGATACTCCTTAACTTCCGCTCCGTTCATGATCCTATTCCTCCTGTCACAGAACCGTGTACAACCAACGCTTCCATGATACACCTTTTGCAATCCGTTTTCCTGACAAAAGCTGCAGTCCGCGTCACAGTCTCCAAAGTTCTCTCATCCATTCAACGGACAGTCTGATATAGTTGAAATCCCGTCCTCCCACGGACTTTGCCCATATGAGGTCATCACACCAGGGCGCGCAATGGCCTCCGCCGGGCAGCACATGCATTTCAAAGGGCACTCCGTGTTTTGTCAGCATTTCTCCATAGTAAAGCACATTTTCCACATTGGCCAGCTTATCTTCATAAGTCGTATACAGAAAAGTCGGCGGCGTATCCCCGCTGACCTGCCGGTCGCAGAATGCCAGCTCCTGTACTTCCCGGTCCCCGCTTCCCACATGGGCGACAATAAAGTTCTTACAGTGGTCCAATTCTGCTGTCAGTATGGCGTGGCAAAGAATCACCGCGTCGGGTTTACAACGCTCATCTCCCAGCTTTTTCCAAAGCGTACTCACACAGGCACAGAGATGTCCTCCCGCGGAAAAACCGCAGATGGCCACCCGGTCCCTGAGTATCCCCCATTCCCTTGCCCTTTCCCTGACCAGACCGATAGCCTGCATCAGGTCCCGCTCCGGCTGCGGAAAGCAATGGGGGCTTACACTGTAACGCAGAACCGCGGCGTGAAACCCTGCCGCGTTATACTGCGACACCACCCTGTCCTCTTCCGAATCAACGCTTTCATAGCCTCCGCCGGGGGCGATGATCACAATGGGCCTTGGCTTATCCTTCCCCTCCAGCAGATACAGCTGCAATACAGGCATATATCCGTATTCGGTGGGCTCTTCTCTGACATCAACCTGAAAATACCTCATAAAACAAACACCTCCCTTTCCTGTTCTTCATCATAGCACACAGAAAAAAGGTGGTGTACAAATAGAAGGTTTATATTTCACATGCTTCCATCTCCGCTTTCATCTCCCCCAGCAGCCGCGTCTTTTCCCTCAGATGCAGCAGCGCCTCCAGATAGCGGTCCGAACGATAGCGCAGTTCCTCTTCCCCGGGGGCTGTCAACAGCTTTCCCGCGCTTTTCGGGTGTCCGCAGGTATATTCCTGCACGAAACTTCTGACCGCCATCATGCTGTAGCCCGTATCCAGGAGAAGACGGATCACATACATGCGGTTTTGCAGGGCCTGCCCGTAAAATCTTTTCCGATACGGCTCATGCTGTCCAAGCAGACCGTTTCGCTCCCAGCCCCGGACAGTCTCCGGCGTCACGCCCACCATGGCCGCGGCCTGCTTTCTGGTGCAGCGGCATTCCTCCCCGGTCTCCTGTTCCATCCGCCGCATACAGATCGCTATGGCCTTCCGGGTTCCCGCAATGTCCTCCTCCACGGCTCTCTGATAGTTGGCCACCGCCTCTCCATAGGCCTCCAGATCCCATCTGACGGACGCGTCCAGCACCTTCCGGCTCTCCCTGCGGAGCCGCCGGTTTACAAAGCCGCCGAATATCAGCCTGCATACCCGTACCTGATATAGATGCCGCCTGCGATAGAGCCGATAATTGTTGGAAGACCGCTCCACAGGTCCTATAAAACCGCACTGCTCATAAAACCGGATCGTTCCCGCTTTCACTCCGGTCAGCCGGGAGAGCTCACCGATCCGATATACCGTTATGCTGCCGTCCTCCTCTGGCATAATGCTCCTCCCTGCAATATTGTAAAAGCCCCTGGCCTTCGTCTGTTCTCCATGAGGATAGCACAAAATCCAGAACAGAACAACCCTCACATTCTTCCGGCTGCCCACCAAAGCCCCGGAATCTCCGCCGATAAAATGCCCCCCAGAATCCATACGCTCCCCGGCCATATGCCCATTCCTCCCGCGGCCAGCATCATCAAGAGAGGCACAATATATTTTCGGGGATGGTGCCACAGATCACTTTCTATCTTCCAGCCGCGGATCGGAAAGCGCCATTCCAGCAGAACCGACAGAACGGCACTCTGCATGGCGATCAGCAGAGCGGCGAGAATCTCTTCTCCCCCCACGCCGCCCCGGCCAAGCTCCCAGCTGGCCAGATACACGCCGCTCACCCCCATATGGACCAAAAACAGAAACAGGCCGTACCGGATACAAAAGCGGCCTGCCTGTCCGGGCAGCATACGCACCGCCTGCTCCAACCCGGGGTCGCGGGACAGCAGCACACAGAGCGGCGTGTTCATGCACAGAATGGCAAAGCCCAGAGGCAGCACGTTCAATCCTTCCAGCGGCCCCAGTATAAACGGCAGCGCGGCGGCAATCCCGCACAGACCGGCAGTATTCAGAAGATAACTCCTGTTCGTGGCCAGGCAGCGGAGCAGATAGAGGAATACATTCCCTGTGCCTGCGCTTCGTATGGCGGGCACTCTGACCGCTGCCGGACGGTAAAACGCATAGTCGTCCGCCGCCCGAAGAAGCAGAACGGAAAGGAGCAGACTCACAGACAGAATCACGATGAAAACCGGCAATTCTCTCACAAGAAAGATAGCACACAGCATTCCTCCCCACCAGAACAGCAGAGGCCACGCTCCGCAGAATTTCCGTTCCACAGGCCAAAGAGCAGGCCTCCGGCGCTGCCGGCCCATCATCGCGTACCCTGCCGCCGCCATAAGACAGCCGTTGCAGGCGCAGAGCAGAGCGGTCATTATCTGGGCTGTGCTCCACTTCCCCACGCTGAAAAACAGCGCCAGCAAAACGGATGTCTTTGTAATCAGCGTGTAACCGGAAAAGGCCAGCGCCACCAGGAGGGTCATCTGCCCGCAGGCAAAAGGCAGCAGAAAAAATCCTTTGAGAAATTCCTGGTTGCGCGCAGAGTCAAGGGTCTGCCACATAGTACCCATCGAAAATGCCGTTGCCGTCAGAAAGAGAACGGAGGGCGCTATTGACAAATGCATCTCCGCGGCATTTACGGCGAGAAACAGAATGAGACAGGTCAGGAGGCTTTTGCCCACCCGCTCATATTTCGCTCCAAAAAGCTGTTTTGACAATGCCTTTATTACCATCATTCCCCAAGCACCTCCCGAATTGTATCCGCCTCTATTTCCGTTCCCGAAAAACTCCTTTTTATCTGTCCCTGCTCCAGCGTCAGCACCCGGTCCGATGTGAGACAGATGCTCTCCAGAATATGGGACGAAAAAAGAATCGTGCCATATTGCCGATAGCCGCTGATCTGTTGATACAGATATTCCGTACTCTGAAAATCCAGCCCGTTTACAGGCTCATCCAGCAGAAGCAGCCTGGGCCTTAACGCGAAAGCCGTGATCAGATACGCCTTTTTCAGATTTCCCATGGACAATTCCTTCAACAGGACATCCGTGTAGTCCGCGAAGTGAAAGCCCTCGATCAGCCCCTCAACGCCGGACAGTCTGACTCCATAAGACTTTGCCACATAGGACGCGTACTCGCGAAAGGTAAAATAAGCAAAGGACTGCTCCTCGGCAAAGACCGTGTATCTCTCCCTCTTAAAGCTATGATCCCGAAACGTAAACGGCCTGCCCTGCCACAGAGCGCTCTCCATCCCATAACCCGGGAGCAGTCCGGAAAGCAGTTTCAGAAAAGTGGTTTTTCCGGCTCCGTTCAATCCGATCAGCCCCACAATCTCGTTGGCGCCAAGCTCCAGGGAAAGGTTCTCCAGAACCGGTCTGCCCTGGATATACCAGGCGCTCACATTTTTCAGAACAAGAAGTTTTGATCCGTCCATGGTGTTACCTCCCATCCTCCGCTGATTTGTTCTTTTTCCGGCTTGCGCGGGCGGCTCTCAGAAACAGGATGCCCAGCACGGCATATAGTGCGGCGAAGGGCAGATTCGCGCCCAGAGCGCTGACCGCCGCCGCGGCCATCCAGATAATACCGGCAAACAATCGAAAATAAAAGTGTCGCATAAGATTCCCTCCATCTGATCCAGGTTTGTTTCCTCGTTACATTTACAGCATACCGCAAAAAACGCATCCCTGCCGTTTTGTCCGCGATCTGTCTGTTTTTGTCCGCGAAAAAACAGGCCCCGGAACCGGACAGCCTGTTTTGTGAAAAAAATTTATATGGTTGCAGACAGCGAAATCCACACTCCGCGAAAATTCCGTTGTCCTGATCAGATCCTTACAGCCTCAAAATACAGTGTGACCACCGTGCGGAATCTGTGATCTTCATAGGATGTGTCCACAGTTCCGTCATAATATTCCGCCGCGGTCCGGACACTTTTCAGGCCCCAGCCATGCATGGTCCTGTCCGCTTTGGAAGTCCGCAGTTCTCCGCCGTCCAGGACCGGGGGCCCTGCGCATCCGTTTTCCACCTTGATCACCAGCATCTCCTGGATACGCCGGATGGTCAGGCGGATAAAGCGCAGTTCCTCCCCCACCTCCCCGGAGGCCTCCAGGGCATTGTCCAGAAGATTGCCCAGAATGGCCGCCAGATGAACGCTGCGGATATTGGTATGCCGGGGAAATTCCATATTGACTTCCATCCGGATCTTTCCGGAAGCCGCCTGGGCGATCTTGCTGTTTATCAGATAGTCCACAGCCTCATCGCCTGTCCAGACCGTCTGCGCGATGCCCCGCATGGGCGAGCGCAGATTTTCCAGATATTCCGCCGCCTCTTTCACTCTGCCCTTCGCCAGATACCCATATAATACATCCACATGGTTATGGAAATCATGAAACAGCTTCGCGTTGACGGCATAGGTATTGCTCAGAGTCCGGTAGTCCCGCTCCAGCAGGGCGCTCTTCTCCGCCTCCAGCCGCGCGATGGTTCTTTCCATCTCATACTGGCAGCTGAGTTTATAGAACAGGACGGCCATGAGAATTACCGTGGAAAAAACAATCCAGGTGGTCATTTGATCGCTGTCGATGATTAACGCCCTCTGCCCAGATAGGAGGACCACTCCCAGCACCCCGGCCACGGCGATGCCCGCCATCAGCCGGTCCCCCGTCATACCTCCCCTTCCGGCCCGGAGGGCAACAGCCACCATCAGCAGACGCACAATCCAGACCGCCGCCATGCCGCCGGGCGCTTTTATGTCAGGACAGCTCTCAGCGTGAAACCATATGCCCAGCCCTGCCGATACAATAAATTCCCACAGGGCAACAGCCATCTCATAAAACACAAGTATAAACAGACTCATTCTCGGCCTGGCCCCAAGCAACCTGTTCACTGTCAGAAGCAGAAGAAGGACTTCAACGGCAATCATACAAAACCGGCTGACATGCAGACAGGACAGCGCCGTGACCAGGACCGCCGCGCCGACGGACAAAACCGCCGCCGCTTTCCTGCTGCCATTACACGCAAGCAGCGCCGCCACCAGATACAGTCCCAGAAAAAAACGCAGCCCGTTGGTGCATAAAAAGGAAAGAAGCTGAACCCCTGCCATTATATATGCGCCCCCCAGAATCTGTTGATCTGCTGCTTTACCTCCTGCAAATGGGAACGGCTCACCGGCAGCGCCTCGCCGTTTTGGAGATATGCCGCGCCATCGTGGATTTTCCGGATCTGTACGATATTCACGATACAGCCCCGGTCAATATAGATAAATTCCGGCGCATTCAGTTCCTCAAAAACCTGCTGCAGACTTTTCCGGACCTTGGACGATCCCCTGCCGGAGCAGATGACCGCGTTTTTCCCGCCGTCCCGCTGAATATACAGAATCTCCCTGTAAGGGATTTTCTCCATCCGTCCCGCCGCCAGAACCACATATTCCCTGTCCGCCTCCAGCTCGATCAGCTTTGCCGCGTCCGCAACGGCCAGCGACAGTCTCTTGTCCAGATCGCTTTTGGGCACATACCGGAAAATCGAAAGCTCAAAAGCGTCTATGGCATATTCCACATGGGAGGTGATAAAAATGATTTTCACATCTGGCAGGTGAGGTTTGATCTTCCCGGGAAGCTCCATCCCGGTAATCCCCGGCATTTCTATATCCAGCAGAATCAGATCGTAGAAAAAGCCATCGTCCGCGATATCGCACAGAAGGTTGCCGCTCTGCGTATAGGTGGTAATCTCACAGCCGATGCCGCAGGCCTGCAAACTGCTCCTTACAAGTTCCTCGTGCCGCAGAACGGCCTGCTCTTCGTCATCGCAAATTGCTATCCGGATCATTTCTGTTCTCCTGCCCCTGAGAGGCCGCTTTCCGCGCCGGTATCAGGCCTCTTTTTCTTTCTTCTCGAACTGAGAATAGTAAATCTCCTGGTATACCTCGCAGTTCTCCAGCAGCTGCTCGTGGGTACCCATACCGGCGATCATGCCGTCATCCAGCACAATGATGCGGTCCGCGTGGCGGATGGTGGAAGCGCGCTGAGATACGATGAATGTTGTGGTTTCCTTCTCTACCTCTTTCAGCGCCTGTCTGAGTTTCGCGTCCGTGGCATAGTCCAGGGCGGAAGCGCTGTCATCCAGAATCAATATTTCCGGCTTCCGCACCAGCGCCCGGGCAATGGTCAGACGCTGTCTCTGCCCGCCGGAAAGATTCTTGCCGTTCTGGGCGATCTCAGCGTCCAGCTTTCCCTCTTTGCCCTCCACCACTTCCCTGGCCTGGGCGGTGTCAATGGCCTGCCACAATTCCTCGTCCGTGGCATCCGGCTTCCCCCATTGCAGATTGCTGCGGACGGTTCCCTTGAAAAGCACCGCCCTCTGGGGCACCACGCCTACCCGGCGGCGAAGCTCCTGGACCGGTATGCTTCGGATGTCCTGCCCTTCCAGGCGGATGGTCCCTTCCGTGGCAGGGTAAAAACCGGGAATCAGGTTCACCAGGGAGGTCTTGCCTGAACCCGTGCCGCCGATGATGCCGATGGTCTGTCCCCTCTCCACCCGGAAATGCATATCCTGCAAGGTCCTGTCCCCGGCCCCCTGATAGGTCAGGGATACATGGTCAAACTCCAGATAGGGAATATCCTTCTCTCCGGAGGCGCTCCCGCTCTCCTTCCCTTTTTCCGGACTTTCATTCCCCTCCCCGGTGGGAATCTCCAGCACACCCGCCACACGGTCCGCGCAGGCCAGGGCCTTAGTGATGGTGACGATCAGATTGGCCAGCTTTACCAGCTCCACCAGAATCTGAGACATGTAGTTGATAATTGCCACCACTTCCCCCTGGGTCAGATTGCCCACATTGACCTGAATGGCCCCCGTATAGATCAAGGCGATAATCGCCCCGTTGACCACCACATAGGTCAGGGGATTCATGACGGCGCTGATCCTGGCCACGGCCGTCTGCAAGTGAGACAGCGTATTGTTCTGCTCCCGGAACCGCCTCTCCTCCACCTCCTCCTGATGAAAGGCTCTGATCACCCGCACACCCGTGAGATTTTCCCTGGTAATGCCCAGCACCTTGTCCAGCGCGCTCTGCACCTTTCTGTACATGGGCATGGTGATCATCATCACGCCAAATACCACCGCTGTCAGCAGAGGAATCGCCACCACGAAGATCAGCGCGCTCTTTACGTCGATGGTAAAAGCCATGATCATGGCCCCGAACACGATGATGGGAGAGCGCAGAAAAAGCCGCAACACCATGTTCACCCCGGACTGCACCTGGTTGATGTCGCTGGTCATCCGGGTGATCAGCGTGGAAGTCCCCGCCTTGTCGATATTGGTAAAATTCAGTCCCTGAATATGTTCAAACACCGCCTGCCGCAGCTTTGTGGAAAATCCCACGGCCGCCTTGGCCGCAAAGAACTGCGCCGTCACCGCGCTCACAAGTCCCACCGCCGCCAGAGCCAGCAGACACAGCCCCATCCTGACGATATGCCCCATATCCGGATTGCCGGAAACACCGATTCCTCTGTCGATGATGCTGGCCATGACCAGAGGCACAAACAGTTCGAAAAATGCCTCCAACAGCTTAAAAAGCGGCGCCAGCACGGATTCCTTTTTGTAATCCCTCAAATACACAAACAGCTTTTTCATCTCAGACTACCCTCTTTCCACCGTTCTGCAGACATGCGTGGGCCCTGCGGTTCTCTCATGCCATAACGCCCTCCATCCGCCTCAATGTAAATCAAAAATTCCGGCCGCGGTCAGCAGGCCTCCCAAAAGAAACAGAAACGCGCACCACATAAAATCTTTCCACATATATTCCCGAAGCATGACATGCTTCTTATGATCCGGATTATAATATATATGTACCTGTCTTCCGATATGCTTCCTTCTCAATCTTGAAAGCCTGGACTTCTCAAAAAAAGGTGCCAGCGAAAAATGATTTACTGTGACAAGTTCTATGTCCATCCCGTCTTCCTTCAGTTGCACCACAATGTGATAAGTGGTGGCCCCCGGACAATAGATGGCTGCATGGCCTATGTCGCAGATTTTCCCCACAACGCACCTGCTCCTTATCAAAGCGATCACATTCTCACAAAGTAAAAATATCCCTAACCCGATGGGAATCAGACCCATCCCAAATGTCAAATACCTCATCCATGCTCACAGCCCCTTATCCCGGATGGATCGCCCGCTGCATACGCAGATCCGGTAGCCGGGCAGTTCTCCGTTTTCATACAGGCACACATCCATATCCCCTAACATGTTACACTTCAACACCTTCTCTGTCAAGCCTGTTCCCAGCAGTTTTCCATATGCCTCCTTCCGGCACCAGAGAGTGTAGAACAGCGACTCCCCGTCCCGGAACAACTGCCCTGCGGCCATATTCCTCCCGACTCCCGCCGCATCCGAACCACTCAGCGGCATACTCCGTCCATAAGCCCTGCCGTGAACCAGCTCCTCATACGCGGCAGCTTCTTCCGCCGAGAAAAATCGTTTCACCAGCGAATCCCTGTAGGGCCGCATCTGCTGTATGTCAAGGCCCACCGGGGCATCGCTGACGGCCAGCGCCGCATAGTCTCCCGAATGGGACAGATTATAGTGCCAGGGCACATGCCGAATATAGGGCTTCCCCCGGGCCTCGCAGGCCGCCTGCAAAGGCTGCGGAGCCGGAATTGTCCGGCATATCCGGGAGAGCTCCGCCTTTTGCCAGGTAATCCCTGTTCCCCTTATGGCCGGCCCTGTGGACTCTTCTTCTGCCGCCCTGCCCGCCGGGACAACCTGTCTCGCAAAGTCCTGCTTCCGCTCCGGAGAAACGGACCACTCCCAGGCCGCGTACTGCAATAAAAGCTGTCCGCCCATACACAGCGCCCCCGCGCCGGGCGCGGTGTGGCGGGAGATCTTTTCTCTCTGCCAGTCCGTCAGTTTATCCCAGCCAGACAGAACAGGAATATTATTTTCCATCTGGCGGCGAAGTTCTTCCACCTCCAGCACATACACCCGTATCATACTTACCTCCTCAAATCGTGGACCTCCGGCATGTTCTCTGCCTGCGTGTACCGGAAACAGGACTTCCGGCATGTTCTGCCTGCGTATACCGGAAACAGGACTTCCGGCATGTTCTGCCCGCGTGTACCGGAAACAGGACTTCCGGCACGTTCTCTGCCTGCGTATACCGGAAACAGGACTTCCGGCATGCTCTGCCCGCGTGTACCGGAAACAGGACTTCCGGCACGTTCTCTGCCTGCGCATGCCGGAAACAGGACTTCCGGCATGTTCTGCCCGCGTGTACCGGAAACAGGACTTCCGGAGCATCCTGGCGTATGGGTGCTCCGTCCGGTCAGTAAACGCATTGCCCGTGCCGAATATTTTGTCAGTCTGCAAGGCGGCGATGCGGTGGCATCGTTGACTGGCGACAACGCGGCAGATGGCAAAATAGACGATGCCGAAAGTGTGATTGCTGGCCGGATAGAACACTTGCGCTCCGTCCGGTTCGTAACGATCCTTTACTGAAATCCCTCTTATTTTATCCCCTGACCCAGGCAGGTCCGGACTGGTCAGAGCCAAAAGCGGAAATCCTGCTGTATTTTCTTCTCGTGTGTATTACCCACAATGCCCGTTTTCCCACGGACGTATACGAATACTCTGTTCCGGACAGAGACCGGGGTATATACAAAAAAATTACTTCCCAGTACCCTGCCCGGAGTCCCGGAAGGCAGAAAAACAGATCTTTTTTCGCGTATCAGGGTATATACAGAAAAACTGTGGCTCCATACCCCCTTTTTGGCGATCAGCGGGGTACTGGCACATATTTTTTCTGTATATACCCTGTTTCACCGCGCAAACGGAGCAAAAAGGGGAGAACCTGCGAAACAGCGGGGTACTGCGGAACAATTATTTTGTATATACCCTGCCAGATCAAATGCCGATCAAAATATGTCGGCCTGCGTGGGAGGGAGGCTGCGGCAAACCGCTGCTGTACGCCCCGGGAAATCACTGCCGGATCTGGACAGCTTCCATCAGCAGGTGCCTGTGTGGACAATCAGGCGTAATGTAGAAAGTGCAGGACGCAGAATGCGCGGATCAGGAACGCATAAAAATATTTCCGTCCGACTAAAAGACGGGGTATATGCCCCCGGGAAGGAGCGGGTTTTCACAGAACCATCAGCAGGGTGCCTGCGCCGATCAGCACACAGCCGAAAAAGGACTTCACCGTAAAGCGCTCATGCAAAAACACGAAGGCCAGTACCAGCGTGATGACCACGCTCAGCTTATCTATGGGCACCACTTTGGATGTCTCCCCCAGCTGCAAAGCCCTGTAATAACACAGCCAGGACGCCCCGGTGGCCAGACCGGACAGAATCAGAAACAGCCAGCTCTTTCTGCTGATTCCGCCGATTCCCCCGTGGGCGTTGGTCAGAAAGACCATGCCCCAGGACATCAGCAGCACCACTACGGTGCGGATGGCCGTGGCCAGATGGGAATTGACACCGTCAATACCCACCTTGGCCAAAATACTGGTCAACGCCGCAAATACGGATGACAATATGGCATATACCAGCCACATACGCTGTACCTCCTTGTATAATGTATTTAGGTTATTCGAGGGATACCTATAAACCCTTAGACCTACTTCTTTACATCTCCTGTCTGATAGGAGATAATGGTTTTATTAGATTGAGAGGATGATCGTCACTTGCGGACAAGGTTTCGCAATCGCCTATCGCTTTTTATTCAGCCACTTGCGAGGCTCTCCCCGCAAGTGACGGGATCGGTCTGGAAAGCCTTACTCCCGGATCAGGAAATAATCGTCCTCATCCATGAAATAAGTGTTGACAAACCCATGTCTTTGATACATTTCCAAAGCGGAAATATTGTCCATATGACATCCGATGACAATGGGTCTGGGGCCAAATTCCCGGAATATCCGCCGGATTACCTCCTCCAGCACCTGGGAACCGATTCCTCTTCGGCGGTATGCCCGGTCAATGATAAATCCCATGATCCGGTAAAAGGGCCTGCCCGCGATCTGCGGCGGGTCCACCTCCCAGGGAATCCCCTCTCCCATCAGAATGATCCCCACACATCTGCCGTCCGACCTGACCAGATACGTGTGCCCCTTGTATCCATGTTCCTCTCCGTATCTGTTCTGTTCCAGAATATCCTCCACGGAATCCACAAAATCCAGGCTCACATCCTCCCTGTCAATGCCCAGGGCCTCTCTCTGATTATTTTTGTCAAGAACCTCCAGAGTGGTCATTTTTTCCTTCCCTTCCATTGATCTATGGCCGTACCGGCCCGCGCAGATATGGACTTCTCCGCCGGAAAGCGCTTCCCCGGGCTCTCCCCATGGGAAGCTCCTCCTGATCCCGGAACACACGCTCTATTTTCCTTTTTCCCGATTTGGGGGCTGCACTCCCCAGGGACTTTCAGCGTTTCCGGGACTTTCAGCGTTTCCAGGCCTTGTGGGCCTTCCTGGCTATGTACAGATCCGGTTCGGTATGGCGAGCGTCATATTTCATCTGACTAAAACTCCCCTTCACGCTGATTCCGTCAAAAGACTGTCAATATATTCTCCGCGTCAAAAGGGAGCCGCAAATATCGTCTGCGACTCCCGCCTTCGCATTCCTCTGAGCGATTCCCAGATCAATCCTCTCCGGGCAGCCTGACTGCCAGACACAGTTCCTCCAGCTGCTTTTCATCCACCGTGCCGGGCGCTTCGGACATCAGACAGGAAGCGTCCTTCACCTTGGGGAAGGCGATCACCTCCCGAATACTCTCCGCCTTTACAAGCAGCATCACAAATCGGTCCAGCCCGATTGCCAGCCCGGCATGAGGAGGTACGCCGTACCGGAACGCATCCAGCAAAAACCCGAACTGCTCATGAGCTTTTTCATCGGTAAAGCCCAGCGCCCGGAACATCCGCTCCTGCACGTCGCTCTGGAAAATACGCACACTGCCGCCTCCCAGCTCCACGCCGTTCAGTACAATGTCGTACGCCTTGGCCCGCACACTGCCGGGATCGGATTCCAGTCTCTCCAGATCCTCCTCCATGGGCATGGTAAAGGGATGATGCATGGCAACAAAGCGCTCTTCCTCATCACTCCACTCGAACTGCGGGAACTCCGTCACCCACAGGAAATCAAAACGGTCCCTGTCCACCAGCTCCAGCTGCCTTGCCACCTCGCAGCGCAGCGCTCCCAGCACGGCCCACACGATCTTTAAGCGGTCCGCCGCAAAGAGCAGCAGATCCCCCGGCTCTCCCCCCATGGCGCTGACCAGGTTCTCCAGTTCCTCCTGGCTCATAAATTTAGCGAAAGAAGACTTATAGCTGCCGTCCAGCATCACGGAAAGATAGGCCAGCCCTTTGGCACCATACCCTTTGGCAAACTCCACCAGCGCGTCAATCTTTTTGCGGGGCATCTCCGCCTGCCCCTTGACATTGATGCCGCGAACACTGCCACCGGCCTCCAGCGCCCCGGTAAACACGCCGAAACCGCAGCCTCTTACAATCTCCGACACATCCGTAAGTTCCATGCCAAAGCGTGTGTCCGGCTTGTCCGAGCCATAGCGGTTCATGGCCTCATCCCAGGTCATGCGGGGAAGGGGCAGCCGCACTTCAAGGCCGACGGCCTCCTTGCAGACCTCCGCCACCATGCGCTCCGTGGCGGAAATCACGTCATCCACTTCCACAAAGGACATCTCCAGATCCACCTGGGTAAACTCCGGCTGTCTGTCGGCCCGCAGATCCTCGTCCCTGAAACATCTGGCAATCTGAAAGTACCGGTCATATCCGGAACACATCAGCAGCTGCTTGAATATCTGAGGAGACTGAGGCAGCGCGTAAAAGGTTCCCGGATGTACACGGCTCGGCACCAGATAATCTCTGGCACCCTCGGGCGTGGACTTGTTCAGGATCGGCGTCTCAATCTCCAGAAAACCCTCCCGGGCAAGAAACGCCCGAATGGCAGTGGCAATCCTGCTGCGCAGAATCAGATTGCGCTGCAGATCCGGTCTGCGCAGGTCCAGATAACGGTATTTCAGCCGCAGCTCTTCCTTGGTTCTGGAATCCGCCTCGATCGGGAAGGGCGGTGTCTCCGCCTCCGCCAAAATCCGCACCTGAGTGGCCCGGACCTCAATTTCCCCTGTGGACAGGTTCCCGTTTACCGCGCCGCTGCGCTTTTCCACTTTCCCCACAACGGCAATCACATACTCGCTGCGCAGCCTCTCCGCCTTGGCAAAGTGCTCCGCTCCGCAGTCGCTCTGCTCGAAGATGATCTGCAGGATACCGGCCCGGTCCCGCAGATCCACAAAAATAATACCGCCTTTGTTCCTCTGTTTCTGCACCCAGCCCATGACGGTGACTTCCTCACCCACATTTTCAAGGCCAAGCTCTCCACATCTGTAGGACCTTTTCAGCCCTTTCATTGACTCTGCCATAATGCCTCCCTCGATTCCCGCCCCGCAGGGCTGTATTCCCTTACCGCGCCCGGTCCTCCGTTCATGATCCCGGTTCTTTGCGCCTCAGTTCTTCAACGCCTCCCGGTAGAACTCCACAAACTCCTCATAGCCCTCCGCCGTCAGCTGCTCCTTCTGGAACTTCTTATTCTTGTTCATGCGGACCACCAGTACCTGGCTGCCGTCCTGCCGGGCCTCCTGCGCCCTGGCGATAATCTCGCACAGAGCCTGCCCGCCCACGCCCTTTTCAATCAGATACGCCACTTTTCTGGGCGGCCTGGGCACCTGAAAGCCGTTTTCCATCAGCAGCATGATGATTCTTTCAAATCCGATGGAAAAACCACAGGCCGGCACATTCTGCCCTGTAAATCTGCCCACCATACTGTCATATCTGCCGCCCCCGCCGCAGGCCGCTCCGAACCTGGGCATGGATATCTCAAAAATCGGCCCTGTATAATAGGACATCCCCCGCACCAGCGTGGCGTCAAACACCATCTTAAAGTCCGCCGCTTTGGTGGCGCTGACGCTGTTGATGATCTCCTGTAGTCCCTGGGCCACCTGGGGCTCCAGATATTCCTTCAAGGTCTCCGCCAGGTAAGCCACTCCGTCTTCCTGCTGTCCCAGCGCCTGATACAGCGCCAGATACTTTTCCACGCAGGATTTCTCAAAGCCCTTCTCCAGCAGTTCCGCCTCCACGCCGTCAAAGCCGATTTTGTCCATCTTATCCAGAGAGATGAATACGCTGTCAAAAGACTCCTCCGCAAATCCGCTGTAAGCCGCCATGGCTTTCAGAATCTGCCTGTCATTGATACGGATCTCAAACCCCTCAAAGCCCAGCTTTCCCAGGGTGGTGGTGGTGGCAAGGATCAGTTCGATCTCTGCAAGGTTGCTGGCCTCCCCAAAAATATCAATATCACACTGTGTGAACTGGCGGTAGCGCCCCTTCTGGGGCTTTTCAGCCCGCCACACGCTGCCGATCTGCAATGCCTTGAAAGGGGCGGGAAGATTGGCAGAGTTGCACGCGTAGTACCGCACCAGCGGCACCGTCAGATCGTAGCGCATGCCAAAATCCACCACATCCTCCTCTGTGGCCGCCTCCGCCACATTCAACTTTTCTCCGCGCTTAAGCACCTTGAAAATCAGCTTTTCATTGTCCCCTCCCTGCTTGCTGGTCAGATTGACAATGCTCTCCATGCAGGGTGTCTCGATGGGCGTAAAGCCAAATTTGCGGTAAGTGTCCTTGATCACACTCTGCACATAATCCCGAAGCTGCATCTCCTCCGGTAAAATATCTTTCATGCCGTGTACCGGCTTCTTATTCAGCGCCATATTTCTCTCCTCCATCTATCTTTTCCGGCATCTGTCTGTTTTCCGTCAGAACGGCCCCCACAGCCGGAGCGTTTTTGTCCGATGTTCTGTCACAGACTGGGTTCATTTCAGTCGATCAGTCCAGCTTTCTGATTTCCCGGTTGAAGCAGGAGACCATACTCACCGTAAAACCACATATCCCGGTACACAGGAACATTGCCGCCATGCCGCTCCCTGCGCCCTCCCCTGTAATCGTCCCCAGCATCCCTGCAAGCCTGCTTCCGGAAGCCATAAAAGGCTCAAAGACATAATCCGCCAGATAGCCTCCTAGGATGATGCCAACCGGAATCGTACTGTACTGGATCGCATTCCTGACTGCAAACACCCTCCCCTGCATAGCTACAGGAATCCTACGATACAGTATCGTATTCTGGTTTGCCATAATAAAGGGAATCGGCAGGCTGGCAGCGATTGCGGCCGCCGACCACCAGAATACATTCCTCCCGACTGCCATCATCAGGTCACCAAACAGAAATGATAATGCCGCCGATGCATAAATGGCCACAGCTTTATGCCGGCTTTCCTTTTTCACGGAAACAATGATTCCCCCGACAATTCCACCTATCCCCATACAGGCATTTACAGTTCCAAGCACGATACTGTCCCCGGAACTTCTTGCCAGAATCATAGGCGACAAAATATTCTCATAGGTCAGCCTTGAGCAGAAATTGATTAATGCCATCGTGACCATGATATATAAAATGCCCTTTTCCTTTTTCAGAAAGGCAAACCCCTCCGCAATCCCTTCAAAAGGAGAACCGTATTTCTTGTCCTGCACCTTCTCCGGGATTGTGATAAAAAACAGCAACACACAAAATGCAAAGACAAAGCTCGACAAATCTATCAACAAGATGAGCGGAAGCCCACCTGCCGCAAATAGAAAAGCTGCCAGCATGGGGCTGAATATCACAATCAGGTTATTGGAAAAAGAATTCATCCCGCTGACATTGGATATCTTACTCTCCGGTACAAGCCGCCCCACGGCCACTGCGGACGCGGGCTGCTGGAATGCGTTCGTTATGCCTACAATCACATTGATGACGTAGATCTTCCAGACCGCAAGCCGCCCCATAAGCAAGAATGCCAATACCGCCAGTGAACCAAGCGCCGCAATACTATCCGATACCAGCATAATTTTTTTCTTCTTATGCCTGTCTATAAAACTGCCGACAAACAGGCTCAATAATACATACGGTACGTAATTGCAAAAGGACATCAGTGAAACGGACATTGCACAATGGCTCTGTCCATACGCCCACAAGACAAGCGCAAACCCGGTCATGGAACTTCCAAGTCCTGATAGACTCTGGCTTAACCATAAAACAATATATTTCTTAAATGATCTCTCTTCCATTGAATTTTCTCCATTCTATTCTTTTTTCAGAATAAAAAGTACAAAATCCAATGTGGACGACGGATTTATCTCTGTACAAATTTCGTCCAGTCATCAGACTTTGTACAGAGTTCTTTGCTTAAGTCAATCACTAAATGGCAAAGCATACCTCTCACCTCCCTCCGTCATCTTTTCCCAGAACAGTACAGCATAAACCCATTTATTCCGCAATCTTGATTCTGCAAAAGCGAGAGCTCCTTACTCCCATAAAAGATTCTTTTTCCGCTCAATCATTTCCCCGATTCTCTCGATATCACTGTACGATTCACCCTTCCGAAGCACTCTGCCCTTCCTGTCTTTTCGTGATGCCGCCTATATTCCTCCTTTCATTGTCATGGAGAGAATCCATCAGCGTTTTTCCTCATCCAAGATAATTGAAACACCTTTCTGTACCACTTCAGTAACAGTCATTTCAGAAGAATCCGCATATTTTTTTAGTTTGTCATAGTCCTCCGGCCTCATTCTGACGCTAACTACTTTTTCTTTGGTAACGTCAGCCTTTGGTCTTCCTACTTTCGCCATTGCGCATCCCTCCTACATGACAATTATATTTTGTCATACGAAAATGTCAAGTGAAAGTTTCAGCTATTCCACTTTGAAACCCTCTAAATATTTTTCAAGGATTACCCAATTTACACGCACCGTTTTCCCCAGCTTACAAATTGTTTTTGCTTCTTTTGCCAGCTTCATAAAACTGGACTTGCACATTCCATATGAAGTGCTATAACGATGTTGTTACAGCACAACTTATACCGACATTTTCTCAAATGCAGTACACTAGCTCTTTAAAGGTTCCTGACCAAAAGCTTACAGGAATCCTTTGCCTTTTTTGCCTCCAGACAATTTTCTTTCCATAGTCTCATTTTCAATTTCATAAAAGCTCACAATTTCCTGCTCCAGCTTCCGATTCTTTTCCAGCATATACGCAACTAAATCCCGATATAATTCTTGCTTCTTTAGGGAATTCAGCCGGATTCGGTCCTGCTGCGTCAGCGGACGCAAGCAGGATTGGAAATGCGGATTCTCCAGCTCCTTTCGGGACATACGATACAATCGGAACGAAATCCCCGTCACCCGACACAAGTGCTCATGGATATAAAAGCCGCCTGCATCTATGTCCCCAAAATGCCAAAAGGTGAGTTCCGGATTGTCCCTGTAAATTTTTTTAAGAAAATCCCGTTGAGAACGCACACAGTATCCGCCAAGATAAAGCAGCGCTGCATCCGGGATTTTCAGCCGAAGCCAGGAGGTACGGTTTTCAACTGTCATAAAATGAGGCGCATAGATACGAATCCACTCCAAACGCTTCAATTCATCTGCAAAAAATTCCACACCGTCTGCAAATGCTCCAAGTTCCAGTTCCTTTCCTGCAATCCGAATGGTCATATTGCCCTTCAGACAAAGCTTCTGTCTTTCCCGTACTATATGATACTCCTCCAGGATCTCATCCTCCAGCTCATCTTCTCCACAAGGACGTTCCAAATACTCTCGAAGCGCCCGGCACACCGGGTGCAGTGCATTTTCTTCCAAATATTTCGAATCTCCATAAATCAGCATGGAGGCCTCCCGAAGAAACAGCTCTCTCTCATTCGTTTCAATAAATACAAGCGCTTTCATCATATCTTCCAGCTGTAGGCAATTCTGCGAAACCCGGTTTTCCCCCAGCATCCGTTTCAGCTTTTCACACTCACGACCGACAGCAGGGGATTCCTTTTCGTATGCAGCAATCAGTTCCTCCAGACGCCGTTTCATTGCATATCTGGGTTCATACTGATATGTTTCCTCCAAATACAGCTCAATCTCCTCAATTTTCTCGTCAACCAGATAAATCGCGCGGATTTCATTGCTGAATCCTTCCTGCTCAAACGTCAGAAAACCTTTCTCCTGGTATCGACGGACCGCCTGATTGACTGCTTCTATCTTCTCCAGATCGCCATCGTTTTGTCTGTACGCTTTATATAGCTTGTCAGGTGTTATCCGGGTGCGCCTGGCAATCACATTTGTTCCGCTGTCCTTTTTGCTTTTCCGATATTTCTCCACCAGCATTACGAGCAGCTTTTTTTCATAGTTTTCCATATGCCTTCTCCTTGTGGAACTGTACGATGCCAAGCTCCATTCTGTCCGCCGCCACACGGAGCGCCGGAAGAATCACCTCACACTCATTTCCGATGGAATCCGTCTTATCCGGCGAACAGAAAATTACCTGCAGCCGCTGTGAGCGCAGAAAATCCAGCATCAGCTTTACATTTCCCGGATCCATCTTGGCAAACGGCTCATCAATAAAAACAAGACGAGTCGAATTGATCCGTTGATTGTATATCAAAAGAAGGGCCGATGCCAGAATCAAAAGATACGGAATCTGTACCTCCGCTCCAGAATTAAAACCTGTCTGCCGGGACAGCTTCGCCCGATTCAATACCTGATTTGTAATCAGGATTTCATATGTCATGTAATTCCGGTAATCCGCAAACCGTGCTATGGCCTCCTCACTGTTTTTCTCGATAATTCGGTTCACGATCTGTTTCATATCCTTTTCAAGCAGCTCCCCCTCTTCATCGGATACAGTCGTCAACATTCCCAGAGTCATCTGTCCGTCTGCACCGCCTCCGAGTTGTTCCCTCTCATCCAGGAACCGGGCATAATCGATAATCCTTGCATATTCCGATCCGTCCCGTACATAGTGAACATCAAATTCATATTTAGCCGAAAAATTTAAGTTTGCCAGCTCCCTGTTAATCTGTTTCAGATCATCCCTTGCCCTTTCACAGGAATTCAGAATCTTCAGCACAAATTCATTTTTAAATATATCCTCATAGCGGCGGGTCTGCTCCTCAAGCTTCTGCCTGATCTCCTGGAGATTATCCATCCAGATACGATCCCGCCTGGCGGCATACTCTCTGCGTCCTTCTGTCCCTCTGGGCAGCATATTGCCGGAGTGTGTCGCATTATAGTCAGCCTGAAGCTGCATCAGATTTCTTTCATGTTCCGTTATACTCCTTCGGACGCGTCCTCTGGTCTCTTCTGCCAACAGACCGCCAGGTCCCTTTCTTCCGTTTTCCAGATACCTCTCATAGGCTTCCACTGTTTTCTGCACAACTGTGTAGTGTTCTATCTGATATTCCTTATACTGCTTTTCCTGCTCCCTCAGTTTTTCTGTCTTGTCTTTTATCCTGTCTTCGCAGCGCGTAATTACCGTCTCCTGTGCAATATGATTCCTGGCGTTCTTCTGAGATTCTTTCCCAATCGCCTCCTGTTCCTTCTGAAGACGCCCTACGGTCTCATTCAATTCAATATATTCCTGATTGTCCGCCTGCGCCTTCCTAAGACGTTCCAGCTGCGCTTTGGATTCTCTGACCTCTCCGGACACCCGCTGATATTCTGAGTGAGCGTCATAATCATATTCCCTGAAAAATTCCCTATTCTGTGCCAAAGTGCTCTTTTGTCCCTCCAATTCCCGCTTTGCCGCCAATTTCTGCTTTTTCTCCTCTTGAAGACGTGAGATTTCCTTCTGTGCCCGAATCCGGTTCAGCTCAAAGGTCTTCTGTCCCAGATAGTACGAACGAATCTTCTCAAACCGTAGGAAATAACCATCCATGGCGACTGACACACGTCCCTCTTTGGAAATCGCATTTTCATACATGCGCACCCTTTCCAGCGGTACCGCATGCATCCTGCCAAGCTGAAATTCAAAATAGCGTTTCGCCACCGGATTCTTAATCTGCAGCATAGATACCACAGAATCCTCCTCCACCCTCACATTCCGGCGCATCAAAAGCTTCGTATTAAAAAAATGAGCATGCCGGTATTCCGATTGGTTCATCACGTCGTCCGCAATATCATAATACTCCGGATCCACCAGAATCGTATAGCGGCGGGGACCTAAAAACGCCTCAATCGCGTCCCTCCATTCCTCGTCCTCAAGACCAATCACATATTCACAGGCAAACTGCGCCCGCGCGGATATTTTTCTCCCCTCCAATTCCCGGTTAATCTGCTCTTTCAACCCTGTATACTCCGGAATTTGGCCATATGTATTTTGATGCCTTTTACACTCCTCCAGAATCCGGTGCTGTGCGTCCAGTCCTCTCTCCAGGTCCTCAATCCCGCTCTCTACGCCGAATATCCGTTTCACAATTTCATCGTAAGCGCGCTCTGTCCTCTGTTTCATTCCCGCAACAGCCGACGCTTTCTGAGCGGCGGTATGCTCATATCCGCACAGAGAAGCCAGAATATTTTTGTCCGCGATTTGCTCCTCTTTTTCGAAAAACCGATTCATGATTTCGCTGATAATCGTTTGAAACTGCTCCAGCTCCCTGCATTTTGCGAGTAAGGATTTATTCTCCTCCTCCAGCTTTTCCAGCCTTTCCTGCTCTTGTGTGATCATGCGCATACTGTCCAGGCTTGCAAGGTTTATATTTGCCTTAATCAGCCTTTTTTCCACATCTTGTTTTCTCTTCTCCAGAATTTTCAGATTCTCCGCGGCATCTTCCCTTTCCCTCTGCGCCTGTTCCCGCTCTGCGTCCAGTTTTTTAATCTCCTCTTTCAGAGCTTTCATGTTCCTGTACACGATACGAATATCATCCGCCAGGAGGCGATTACTCTCACTCTCCCACGCATCGTATTCTCCCAATACACCATCCAGCTCGCTGATTTCTTCCTGAATCCTTTTAAAGTTATCATTCAATTGCTCAATATTCTCTTTTGCTTCAATCAGCTTCTTAAAATCCACATTCCTCTCTTCCAGAACACTTTCGCGGATAAACTGGTCAATTCTGGCGTTCGGATCGTAGGACATGATTCCCCGCAATTTTCGAAGATATGTCGGTATCTGCATCAAATTCAGCTTCAAACCGGTCATCTGCATAAAGCGCGGAAGTCCCTGTTCCCGGTTCAAAAGCGTCAGCCTGTATTTCTTCTGAAGGGCTGACGCGCCAAGGGGCATGACCAGGCCTTCCTCTTCATACGTATGCTCCATCTGATCCAACGAAAACCGATCCGCCACATACCGGTATGTCTGGCAGTTGTTCGCTGCGTTGGTCTCAATCACCGCTCCCAGAACAAAGGATTTTTCTTCCACATCGTCAAAATATTCCAGCACAATATGGCTGTATACATTTGGTATACGATCCGCCGGACGCATATAAGTGCCTGCCGTGGCATCCAGAAGTCCTCTGGTATAGGAAGATAATGTCCGGCTTCCCTTACTTTCCGATGATTTATTAAATACCGTATCTCCATATGCCGCATACTTGACGGCATCCAGCATGGCTGATTTTCCGTTTCCGTTTCTTCCGGCAATCAACGTGAAAAAACCAATCGGCGCCGTCACATTTGAAAAACCGTACCAATTGATCAGTCGGACTTTTTTCAGCGCTATCATTCTTCTTCCTCCTCGAAGTCCTCCAGAATAATCTGGTCTGCGAAATTCTCATCCCTCCCCGCCTTTTCATCCACAGGCGTTTCTTTCAGATATTCTTTCGCAACCGTCTGAAACTGCGGAACATCCCAACCAAACTGCAGGGAGGGGTACAGCTCAATCTTCATATCCTCCCCCTCTTCGTCTTCATTAAAATTAATCAAACTATATTTTTTGAACAGACGAAAAGCCGCATTCAGTTCTGTACGCACAATCGGAATGCCATATGCTTTGATCTTATCAATCAAATCCCCCTTTGTCACAAAATTCCCTTCATTATAACCAAGATTTTCCAGGTAAACCTTCCAAAGCGCAAGCAAAAGATGATATTGCAACGTCGTAAACGTCACCACATTGGCGCGTTTCAGCCCCACCGTTTCCGCATCCTCCTCACTGGCTATGAGCATACACAGGCCGGCTTTCTCATCGACAATCATATCAAATCCGATCATCCGAAGATACTCAGAAATGTCCTGTCTGTTCGATTCTCTGGAGGCAAACTGATACAGTTTTTCATCCCTGCTTTGAAGAATGAAGGTGGATTCCAAAAGCTTCCTTATGCTCCGTTTAAACAGATTCATGCTCTCTTCCTTTATGGAAATTTGCAGACGAATATCGCTCATTGCTCTCTCCTCTTCACAGTTACTCTGCGAAATCCCGCAACCTCTGTCTCTACCATCCCTTCGCCAAGCTCCACCTCATAGGGAAAGCCCTCTGTTCCCGAATAGATAATACTGGCAGCAAACATAATGGCGTCATCTCTGGTATGAATCCCGCTCTCCTCCACCCGGAGACTCTTTCTGTCTCCCATCAGTCGATCAAAATGATTCCGCACTTTCTCCACACTATATCGATCCGGTGTCTCAGATAGCAGCTCATCTGTCAGGCGCTGCCGTTCCTCTTCCGACAGACCGCCAACAGACAGACCTGCCGTTTTGGGGTTCGGATTGGACTTTTTCCGCCGTTCAAATGACTTTTTCCCAATATAACCCATGCTCATCAAGCGGTGCGTCCCGGATAACTGGTGTAATACCATTTCCCTGTCCTCGTCATCCAGGTTCTTCACACAAATCAGGAGCCGGTTTAACTCATGCTCCAGATTTGTGTTGTTGCTGAGCACCATCATCATTCTGGTAGAATACAGGTTATAATATGTGTTGATTTTCCGGTCAATATAATCCATTTCCTGCTCATACTCCAGATTGATAAAGCTGTCCAGCTCTGCGAACTGGCGGTCTATTTTTTCCTTTGCCCGCGTCTCCTCCAGATTTTCGATTCGCTGATAATCCTCAATCATGCGGTCATAGAGTTCTGACCGGCGCAGCTTTCGCAACATTTGATCGATATTCGCTATGTAAGACGGTATCATCCCGCTCTTCTTTATGAAAAAATAGTCATTGAAAAACCTGTTCAACAATTCATCCTTAATCAGAAATTGTCCGAAGCTGTTGGCATCCGCCATTTTTAATACTACACGCATGATCTCCCGAATACTGTCTTTCAAAATCAACAAGTCATTTTTTAAATCACTCTCATTTTCTACCAAAGGAACTAAGATATTCAGATAAGGACGTATCGCTCGACCGCTGTCTTTTCCAAAAGAGGATTTTAAAATATCATACATAGAAAAAATGTGATTCGTGATTGCACCGTTGGCATCTCTGTCAAATATTTTATGAATCGCGTCAATCAATTTCCTACAGTAAGCCGACACCGATGCAATATTATCCCCGCTACGCCCAACTTCCTGGGGTGTGATCCAACCACATATACGAAAATACCGCAGAATGGCGGATGCATTCTCTTGCGGGCTTTTCCCACTACCGACCTCTTCCCCGATATTCTCTGTTTCAATCGTATACTCACAGTTCTTCAGATACAAAATCAATGTATTTCTGGCATCTATTTCATAGAGAACCGGTATCTCTTTCGATTTCTCAATCAGCTGGTCAATGCACGCAATGTAAATCTCCTTGTTACGGCAGCAAAATGGGTTAAAAAATTTTTCGTCAATCAATTTAAAAAATGACTTCATCTGTACCTCCTTCAAACGTTCTTATAGACTGTAGCAACACACCTCACATAAATATGCCCCATCTGCCTGCAATTCCTAATTCGGTGTTTTCAGATATCCACCTACAGTTTCCTTAATATACTTCCCTAATGAAACTCGACCATCAATGGGCCTTTCTGCATTATCCGGAATCTGCCAGCTTTTTCCATCATTTACAGCACTTGGTATCTTTCCAGACTAACAAAATGTTGTTGCTGTACGTTCTGCTACCTTTCTCTGGAAAGTTTATCAATATTATATCCTCGCAGATTGATTTCATCTAGCATACCGCTACATCCATATTATAGCAAAAGCTGACTTTCTCTACAATCATATTTCATAAAGTTATATAAAAAGCTGACTTCCAGAACTCTACTCCTGTAAACCAGCTTTTACAACACCATGCACTTCATTCACAACTTTCCTTTATTGATATCTGTATACAGTAGAATCAGACTCATCATACGCCGTTGTTCAGGAACCCTATAAAAAAGCAGGTACTTTAATGGAAGCAAGTACCTGTTTCGTCTTTCTTCTTTGTTTTTGACTGTTTTATCAACGTAGCTTAAAAGTAATTTTATCTGCAATTTCACAGTTTGGGCTACGTTTCTTTCAAAATCCCACTGTGGGACTTCTGGCTCTGCATCTTTACTGTTCAACTTGTTTCTCCATTTTTTGCTACAATACATTAAAATGTCATTTCACATTTTATGCCGTTAAAGATTTCTTCACGCCGCATTCTAAACACCAATACTTATTCGTCATCCTCTAATAAAGGCATATTAATCAATTCCTGCAACTTCTTCTGGAGTATATTCTTATCCGGCAATTGGAGTTGATATTCTGCAACCATCATTGGAGACAGTGTTCTGCTCATAGCGTACTCAACCACTTCATCATCTTTAGATATATATCGAAAATGGATTTTTACCTGGAAGCTCTTGATCGTCAGAAGAAAAAGGAAAATGAGAATCCGAGTGTCGGAATGATATTATGTATACTCTGGCATAAATTTACCAACTTTCAGTTCAAACGCCACAAGACACTGTAATCCCCGATGAAAGAAAAGCAGGTCAATCTTATAATCTTCACCGCCTACCTGGACTTTGAATTCTTCATCAATGAACATAAAGTCCCTGCCAACCTCCAGAATAAAATCTTTCATATTCCTGATCAGGCCTTTTCTTAAATCAGGTTCTTTAAAGTTAGATGGCAAATCCAGAAATTCCATCACATAAGAATCCAGAAACGGATTCTCTTTCAATCCCTTAATCGGCTCAGGCAGCAGTTTTTCCTTAGACAGCATATATCGTTCATAATATCCACTGTCTATCTGACGGGACAATTCCCGTGCCGAATAATCTTCTTTTATACAAAGGGTTATATAAAAATGACGTTCTTCAGGTGTTTTTCCCTTTGAAATGATAGCCAGATGATTGGACCAGCTTATTTGTGACAACAGTGTTGCCACAAATTCATCATCTGCATAAGTTTCATAAAATTTCTTCATACGATATAGGCCACGCCTGTTAAATCCCTTAATCCCAGGAAATGCATTTTGGATCTCTTCTGCCACCGTATCTATATAAGCATCTCCGAATGATGTTTTCATAGATTCTGTACTCAGGTATTCTCCTACCTTCCAGTACATCTGAATCAGCTCCTCATTTACTTTTTTCAGAGCATTCTGCCTCGATTTGCTGATAATCTGAATGAGATTGCCTGCCGCTGATACTTCATTTTTCACAAAAATCTACCACCTCTCAAATTTGTGTCAACACTGTTGTCACAAATTAATATGTCTCATATTAATATTGCCATTCTGAGTATTTACAAGCCCCAAAACCATTTTAAACACTCATCACACCAGGATTTTTTGTTTTTGCTCTCTGACATGCGTATTTCTGTCTGCTTCAATTCAGAAATCTTAATGCCTTGACTCTTTGCACTTTTTATTTCCATCCCTTTCCTATCTTTGAAGTCTACGGATTTTTCCACCACCTCCCCATCCCTATATGAAATGACTGTTACCAAATGTGCATTTTAATTTGTTGGACTCTCACCGCTTTACAAATTCTGACAAAAGACTAAATCCAGCTTGAATGGCGCAAAAAGAAGCGTTCCGATTATGCCCAAAACGCTTCCTTAGGTATCTGTAGATTTACACAGATTTTGTTGGACTATGTGACAAAAATTGCATTACGGCGTATTATTGTGTACCACTGCCAAAAAATTTGTTGGACTTTTGTTGGATTTTTTAAAATTATGATGTACCCAAAGCCCACATAATACCCTATATTTCTTATCTGAATTTTGAATTTCAGTCAGTGAATAATACACGCTTTCTTTCTATCATTTCCTCGATTCTCTCGATATATTGGGCAACTTCCTTCACATTCTCGCACCGCTCAATCCGCCCGTCCGGATACACCCGCTTGGTGATGGAGCCTGCCCCCAGGGCCACGATGGTCTGCACCTCTTCCATAATCAGAATATTGTACAAACCGTACTTTCCCTCTCTGGCATAGCCCACGTTCTCGAAATTCCCGGACATATTCTTCTGCCGGTAGAGGTAGTAGGGATGCATGCCGAGAACCTCCGCCCCCGCCGCCGCGATCTTCATGGTTTCGTCTGTATTGCGCAGGGCTTCTATGCCATGCTCCTGTATCCACTGGTTTAACCGGGAAGCCCGCTTGATTGCCAGAGAGTGTACGGTGAGACTGTCGGGAGACAGGCTCACCACCTGCTCCACGGTATGCCTCACATCCTCTTCCGTCTCCCCCGGAAGTCCCAGAATCAAATCCATATTGATATTGTCAAACCCTGTATCTCTCGCCAGCCGGTATGCCTCCAGCACCTGCTCCACCGTGGCTTTCCGCCCGATGATATCCAGGGTCTCCTGCTTCATGGTCTGAGGATTCACGGAGATCCGGCCCACCCCATGACGGCGAAGTACCATGAGCTTCTCCCGGGTGATGCTGTCCGCCCGGCCGGCCTCCACTGTAAACTCCTGCACCGTGGAGAAGTCAAACAATGCTTTCAGACTCCCCAGCAGCCTGTCCAGCTGCTCCGGCTCCAGCGTGGTGGGCGTCCCGCCGCCAATGTAGACCGTATCCAGAATCTTATCCCCATAACACTGCGAAACATACTCCATCTCCCGGATCACACAATCTATGTACTGATCCACACGCTGCCGGCAGGCCGCTATGGGAAAGGAGGTAAAAGAACAGTACAGACAGGTGCTGGGGCAGAAGGGAATCCCGATATACAGGCTGTACCCTCCCCGGTAATGAATCCCTGCCAGAAGCTCTCTCTCCCGGCGGGCAATCTCGATGCTCAGTTCGGCTTTCTCACGGCTCACATAATGGGTGCGTCCAAGTTCCCGGATCATCTCCTGATCCTGCTTTCCCTCTTCCAGCATGGCATAAGCCAGCTTGGTCGGGCGGATACCGGTCAGATTCCCCCAGGGAAGCTCCCTGCCCGTATTTTCCGCCAGCAGACGATAGAAGAAACGCTTGAAGCAGTCCTTGAAAGCCCCCTCCTTCTCCTCATGCAGCCAATGTATCTCTCTTCCCGCCAGCTGCATCCGCGCCGCAGGTTCCTCGATCCACAAGCTCCACTCCTGTTCTCCTTCCCGTATCTCCTGATCCCGGCTGGCCGGAGTGATAATCCGCAGCGGCTCCCCGGGGTAGAAGGACTTCAACAGCGCCTGTATATCATATTCATAATGTTCCTGATTCAGCCTGACTGCCAGCATTTGCCCCTCCCGACCCTCTGCCCGCCGCTCTGTTATCCCCCCGCGGCCCGTTTTTCGTTATAATTTCCTGTTGATCCTTCTTCCGCACACCCTACGCGGTAAAGGGATTATACTGCATCTCGTGTTCTATGGTGGTACTGTCCCCGTGTCCCGGATATACCCTTGTTTCTCCGGGCAGCACATACAATTTTTCTTTGATGGAACGCACAAGACTGCTCATGCTGCCGGTGGGGAAATCCGTCCGGCCCACGGACTCCGCAAACAGAGTGTCCCCGCTGACCAGAAATCCCGCCTCCGGGAAATAGTAACAGCAGCTGCCGATGGTATGCCCCGGTGTGGCGATGACACGAAAACGACTGTCCGCCAGCGTCAGTTCCTGCCCGTCTCTCAGATACTCGTCCGCCTCCACCGTGCAGGGACGGCCCGTCATTTCCGACACATTGTTATGCGCGTCCTCACACACGGTCTTCTCCGCGTCCAGCGCGTACAGCTTCACCCCGGCGGCCTCCCGCAGTTCCCCGGTGCCCCATATATGGTCAAAATGTCCATGGGTCAGCAGAATAGCATCCACGGTAATGCCGTTGCGCCTCAGGGCCTCAAAAATCTTTTTCCCCTGATCCGCCGGGTCCACCACGATCGCGTGTTTCTTTTCTTCCTGATAAATAAAATAGCAGTTTGTCTGGTAAGATCCCAGCACCATTCTTCCGATTTTTGTCTCAGCCATCAGCCCGTTGTCCTTTCTATGTCGATGACACTCTCTATATTGCGGATCTTGTCAATGACCCGGTTCAGTTCCTCTCTGCCGGAGATCTCAAAGGATGTCTGTAAAGTGGCCTGCCCCTGCTTGCTGATCTTGGTATTCATAGCCAGGATATCAATATTTTTCTCCGTCAGAGCCTTGGAGATATCTGCCAGCAGGCCATTGCGGTTGTTGGCAAAAATACGGATCTCAGCCATATATTTGCCCTCCTGCTCTCCGTCCCCGCCGCCGGTCTGCCACTCCGCGTCAATGAGTCTGGCCCGTTCCATCTCCGGCAGGCTCAGCATATTCACGCAATCCGTGCGGTGAATGGAAATGCCCCGGCCCCGGGTCACAAAACCCACGATCTCATCCCCCGGCACAGGGGAACAGCACTTGGAAAAACGCACGGACAAATCCGCAATCCCCTTTACCACAATGCCGCTTCTGGAACGGCCACTGCCGGGACGCATCATCATAGCGCCGTTCTCCACGATCGTCTGCAGGACTTCCTCGTTGGTCATCTCCTTCCGATGGTCCCTGTCATAGAGTTCCTGCATCTTGTTGATGATCTGTCCCTCTTTCAGGGCGCCGTGGCCGATGGCCGCCAGCACGGAATCCCAGTCGCGGAAGCCATATTTGCGCATAATGGCCTCCATATACACATTCTTCACCAGATCGGGCATATTGATGCCCTTGGACTTGCAGTAACCGCAGAGAAGTTCCTTGCCCTTTATGATATTATCTTCCTTTAGCTCGTTCTTGAACCACTGATTGATTTTGTTCTTTGCCTGGGTGCTCTTGACCACGTTCAGCCAGTCCCGGCTGGGGCCTTTGGAATTCTGGGAGGTGATGATCTCGATTCTGTCCCCGTTCTTGATCTCGTAGTCTATCGTCACCAGCTTGCCGTTGACCCTGGCCCCCACCATCTTGTTGCCCACCGCCGAATGGATATTGTAGGCAAAATCTATGGGCGTGGAGCCCGCCGGAAGATTTTTGACCTCCCCTGTGGGGGTAAAACAATATACATTGTCGGAGAACAGGTCCAGGTCGTTTTTGAGCAGATTCATAAACTCCCGGTTGTCCGACATGTCTCGCTGCCACTCCAGAATCTGCCGCAGCCATACCAGCTTTTCCTCCTCCTGGCCCTCCACCTTTCTGCCGTCGGAAGCCTCCTTGTATTTCCAGTGCGCCGCAATGCCGTACTCCGCCGCCTTGTGCATCTCAAAAGTGCGGATCTGGATTTCAAAGGGCTGCCCGTTGCTGCCGATTAAAGTGGTATGCAGGGACTGATACATATTGGCCTTGGGCATGGCTATATAATCCTTGAACCGCCCGGGAATGGGCGTATATTTCTCATGAATTACCCCCAGCGCCGCATAGCAGTCCCTCACCGATTCCACAATAATCCGCACGGCGAACAGATCATAGATCTGGTCCAGCGTCTTGTTCTGGTTCTTCATCTTTTTATAAATGCTGAAAAAATGCTTGATGCGCCCGTCCACCTGGGCCCGGATGCCCTCGGCCTCAATGTATCCCTTTACCTCATCCACAATGCTCTGGATATATTTCTCCCGGACACTCTTGCGCACGGCAATCTTATCCACCAGATCATAGTACACCTCCGGCTCCAGATATTTCATGGACAAATCGTCCAGCTCAATCTTGATCTTGGAGATGCCCAGCCTCTGGGCAATGGGAGAGTAGATTTCCCTGGTCTCCCTGGCAATGCGGACCTGGCTCTCCGGTTTCTGGTATTTCAACGTTCGCATATTGTGCAGGCGGTCCGCCAGCTTGATCATGATAACCCGGATATCCTTGGCCATGGCCAGAAACATCTTCCGCAGGTTCTCCGCCTGCATCTCCAGCTTGGTATCCGTGGGGTCGCCCGTACCTGACAGGGGAATCTTCTCCAGCTTGGTCACGCCGTCCACAAGCAGCGCCACATCCTCGCCAAATTCCCGGACCATATCCTCCTCCGTCATGATGGTATCCTCCACCACATCGTGTAGGATACCCGCTACGATCGTCTCCTTATCCAGCTCCAGATCCGCCAGGATGATCGCCACGTTCAGCGGATGGATAATGTAAGGTTCCCCTGACTTGCGCAGCTGATCCCTGTGGGCCTGGCTGGCCACCCGGTACGCCTTCTCAATCATGGAAATATCATCGCTGGGATGGTATTTTTTGACGCAGGAAATAAGATCCTGATACAATTGTTCAGGAGATGCAAATTCTGCTAATTCGCCCACTCTGGCATCGTCAAATATCACATCTTTTTCTTCTTTCATAACGCCTGTTACCTTTCTGCAACCCCCAGTCCCCGCAGGCCCCCAACCCTGCGGGAATATGTACTGCCCTCTTGCTATCTGATATTCCGCTGCCGGCAAGACTTTCCTGTACCCATGTATCGCAGAGTCTTTGGATTGTCCCGGAAAACACCTGCTTAATTGCCGGGATAGACAATTGCGGCATCCAGCCGGTAGTCCTTGATCCTCTCCCGGCCCTTGAGTCCGGCCAGCTCCATCAGAACCACCACGCCCACCACTACTCCGCCCAGGCTCTCAATCAGCTTGATCATGGCCTCCGTGGTGCCGCCTGTGGCGATCAGGTCATCCACCACCAGAACCCTCTGTCCGGGTCTGATACTGTCCTTGTGCATCTCGATGGTGGCCTGGCCGTATTCCAGGTCATAACTTCTCTCCACTGTCTCACAGGGCAGTTTTCCCTTCTTCCTGATCAGCACAAAGGGCTTGTGATTATTGTAGGCAATGGGCGTACCAAAGATAAACCCTCTGGACTCCGGCCCCGCCACCACATCAAACTCCAGATCTTTGACTTTTTCCTGCATGGTATCAATGGCCAGATGCAGCCCGTCCGCGTCCTGCAACACGCTGGTCACATCCCTGAAAATAATACCTTCCTCCGGAAAATCCGGAATGCTTCTCACATACTCTTCCAATGCTTTCATCTTGCGCCCTCCCATTCGGTTCCGCGTTTGCCCTGCCGACAAAAAGCGGCCTTATCAACAATTTGTTCCTATTATAGTATTATTTGTGAGGAAAGTCAAAATATTCTTTCATATTCGCTCATCCAAATACATTTTATGTAGCGGCAGGTGATCCTGTTTCTCTTTTTTGAGTGTTTTCTGTCTCCGATATGCTTCTTTCCCGTCTTTAGTCCTTCGAGAAGCGGCAGCAAAAAGGACGCGTCGGGATAACGCAGCTGGGGGTCCGGCTGCAGGCACTTGACAAGCAGCTGCTGAAAGGGCCTCCTGATCCCGCAATGTCTGCGGCAGTATTCCATGGTATCATAAGGCGGCTTTGCCGGGTCCTGTCCGGTGAGCATAAACGCCAGCAGTTTTCCCAGGCCATATACGTCACAGGCCGGTGTGACTTTCACGCCCTCCCAGAACTGCTCGGGAGCGCTGTACCCATGGGTCCCCGCGCGGCAGCTTTTCTCCTGAGCGCCCACCCCGCATACCGCCGCTCCCAGATCCACCAGGCGGGCCCTGCCCTCAGGGGTAATCATCACATTGGCCGCCTTCATATCCCGGTATATAAGCGCAGGCTGGCAGCGGTGCATCCAGGCAATCCCTGCCGCCACATCCAGCCCGATCCCCGCCGCCATCCGTTCCGGCATCCCCGCCGGATACTGCTCCATCAGCTGTTGCAGCGTAATCCCCGGAATGTACTCCATGACCAGATAAGCGCCCTCCGCCGTCCTTCCGTCTGCTGTCCGGCAGGGAAAGCAGGGGTGATGTAAGCGCCCCAGAATGGCCGACTCCGCCATCAGTCTGTCGGTATGCGGACTGTACTTCAGCGCGTACATCTTTCTGTCATCCGGACTCCTCACAAGATAGACCTGCGCCGTGGCTCCCTCTCCCAGTTTATCCAGAACCTGATAACCGCCTGTTTGGCCTGTATCCGTTTTACCTCTCATTTTCCCACAACCTCCCGGACCTGATGGTCCTGCATCCTGATTCTGTATTTCCACTCCTGTTTTCCCTGCCAGGCGCCTTGGGGGGAACGGATTCCATCCATTTATATCCTCACACCACTTGCAGATAAATCCCGCCCACCGGCCCGGTATTCCCACGGCTCCGGCCCTCCTGCCACAATTCTTTAAGCCGCCTGGCTATACGTTCCTCCTGCCACCGGCCCTCGCCGTGCAAAATCTGGCATACCTCCTCCTGCTCCAGCTTCTCCGTGAGAAGAGGCGTGTAAAGCAGCAGGCCCGCCC
Source organism: uncultured Acetatifactor sp. (assembly GCA_910583845.1). GTDB lineage: Bacteria > Bacillota > Clostridia > Lachnospirales > Lachnospiraceae > Acetatifactor. The sequence continues at coordinate 8,518 of CAJUAB010000022.1, read as the reverse complement.
CCCTTTGAATCCTGCCAGACAGAGGGAAACACAATTCCTTCATCTGGGGACGGTTATATCGGCAGTTGACCAGCCGCACTTCTATATTCCCCCTTCCAAAGAGATAGAAACGGTTCCCCATCAGCAGGAGACCTCCATAGCTGCCCCTGTCCTTCCCCGGCAATTCTCTCTCGATCTCATATAACTCCTCCTCCAACAGTTCTTCGGGAACCGGCTGCCGTCTTCCTCCGCAGGCCGGCAGACAGATTTTGTGAAACCAATCCACCAGCTGCTCCGTCACACGTCCTCCCCACTCTCCCTGCGGACTTTCGCAGACACAAAACAGACAGATCTCCCGGCCCCGGATTCCTGCCTGCTGCGCAATCAGAGATACCGGATTTCTGCCGCCATCCAAATCCTTTTCCCATATGTAGTTTGATACAATACTCATGTTATGTTCCTTTCCCTATAAAGTTCCTCCGGCAAATGCAAGGAATTCCCCGTAAGCGACCAGCTTCGTCACTTGCGCACAGGGATTTGCGAACGGAACCGAAACCAAATCCGGTTCCAGCCGCCCGGAACCTGCCGGATACATTTGCCCTGCCATAAAATCATAACCGTGAAAAATTTGAGAGAATTCTCGTAAACCCGTTCTGAAAATGATATTTTCCTGCCGGACAGGGATTTTTGACCGCTCCCCGTCCTGACCGGAAACTCAAAGAAAAAATCATCCGAAAATATTGCGAAGATCATTAAAAAAGACGATTACCATCAGGATCATGAAAAACACCAGACCGATAAAATGCACCAGTCCCTCTTTATCCGGCGGTATGGGCTTGCCCCGGACCACCTCCAGCAGCAAAAACACCAGTCTGCCCCCATCGAGAGCCGGAATGGGCAGCAGATTCAGTATCCCCAGATTGATGGTCAAAAGCAGCGTGATGTAACCCATGTTCAGCGCCACCGTCTCCCATCCATACTGCTTTGCCTCCGTGTAAGTCTTGCCCACCACATTGACGGCAATTCCCACCGGTCCGGCCACTTCCTCCCGTTTCACCTGTCCCCGGAGCATCAGGCCCAGGCTCTGCCAGGTGGAACGGACACAGTAGCGGATCTCATACCAGGCGTACTTGAACACGTCGAGTCCCTCCGCTTTCAACGCCTCCCCCAGATAGATCCCCATATTGTAGTTGCCGGTGGCCTCGTTGAGTATAGGGGTCATGGTAACCATGTACTGCTGTCCGTCACGCTCAAACGTCAGCGAAAATTCCTTCCCGTTGTTTACGCGATTAAACAAAAGCACTTCATCCCGGAGATATACCCGTTCTCCATTCAGGGCGACGATCCGGTCTCCTGCCTGAAGTCCGGCCTGCTGGGCGGCTCCGCCGTCGGACACGTCGGACAGCACCGGCACATAAAATACCATCACCCCCGCCAGAATCACAGCGATGATTCCCCCCAGAATAAAGTTGAATACAGGACCTGCCAGCACGGTGGAAATCCTGGACCACACCTTTGCCTGTAGAAAAGAACCTTCTGTGATCTCGCCTTCCTGGGTATTCAAACCGTCCTCTCCCTCAAACATACAGGCACCGCCCAGGGGCAGCAATTTGACGGAGTATTTTGTCTCCTTCTTTTTCCAGGAAAACAGAGTGGGGCCCATACCGATGGCAAATTCCACCACATGGATGCCGTTGGCCCTGGCAATCAGAAAATGCCCGAACTCGTGGGAAATCACCACCACGCCAAAGATTAAGATAAATAAAATGAATGTCATCAAAGTTGTCATATTCTTTTTCTCATACCAGTCCCTTTATATAGTCATATACGCTCTGTTCCGCCGCCAGTATCTCCTCCACGTCCGGATGCTCCACCGCCGTGTGGTGCTCCATACAGCGCTGGATCAGCTCCGGAATCTGCAAATACCCGATCCTGCGCTCCAGAAACAGCGCCACTGCCCTCTCATTGGCCGCATTGTATACTGTGGGCAGGCTGCCCCCCCTCTCCAGGGCCTGATAAGCCAGCTTTAACCCATAAAAGGTTTCCATATCCGGCTCTTCAAAGGTCACGCCGCCCAGCTTATAGAAATCCACCCGGTTATTCTCCATCTTCCTTCTGTCGGGGTAAAACAGAGCATACTGGATGGGCAGCTTCATATCCGGCACTCCCAGCTGGGCAATCACTGCCCCGTCAATGTATTCCACCATGGAGTGAATGATGCTCTGAGGATGTACCACCACTTGAATCTGAGAGGGCTCCACCCCAAAAAGCCATTTGGCTTCCATGACTTCCAGTCCCTTGTTGACCAGCGTGGAGGAATCTATGGTAATCTTTCTGCCCATGGCCCAGTTGGGATGCTTCAGCGCATCTTCCACCTGCACACCGGCCAGCCTCTCCCTGTTCCAGCCCCGGAAGGGACCCCCGGAGGCCGTCAGAAGGATTCTGCTGATTCTGCCCGCTGGTTCCCCGTTCAATGACTGGAAAATCGCGCTGTGTTCACTGTCCACGGGCAAAATGGATATGCCCCGCTCCCTGGCCAGAGGCATGATGATATGTCCCGCGCATACCAGCGTCTCCTTATTGGCCAGAGCGATGTCCTTTCCCGCCTTGATGGCCTCGATGGTGGGCCTGATACCAATCATACCCACGATCGCCGTAACCAATACCTGCGCCTGGGGCATAACCGCGATTTCCAGCAGCCCCTCCATGCCCTGCAATACCCGCACCTGGCAGTCCGACACGCGAACCCGCAGCTGTGCTGCGGCCTCCGCCGACCACATCACCGCAATCCGGGGATGAAACTCCCGAATCTGGGCTTCCATCAGCGTCACATTACTGTTCGCCGCCAGGGCAGCCACCTCTAATTCTTCCCGATTGCTTCTGACAATCTCCAGGGTCTGGGTTCCGATGGAACCGGTAGAACCCAAAATCGCAATTTTTTTCATAATTGTAAGTCTCCCGATGCTGTCATTCGTCATTGGCGTCTGCGGAGCCCTTTCCGCAATTGCCTGTCATTCGTCACCCCACCGCGTGAATCATCAGTACCGACAGGAAATAAATCATGGGGGCCGTCACGATCATACTGTCGAACCGGTCCATAATACCGCCATGTCCCGGCAGAATCTTACCGTAGTCCTTGATATCATGGTTTCTCTTGATGGCGGATGCCGCCAGATCCCCCACCATGGACATCAGCGCGCCCACGGCGCTGATAAACACGATCACCCACAGTACCTGCTGGTCCGGAACTACCGGCTCCACCACAAAGTATGCATAGATGCCGCCGATCAGCGCCGCCCCGGCCACGCCTCCAATGCAGCCTTCCAGAGATTTGTGCGGACTGAGCACCGGAAATACTTTTTTTCTGCCAATCAGCTTACCCACACAGTAAGCACAGGTATCACAACCCCAGGCGCTGATCAGAATCAGCCATACCATATAGTTTCCCAGATAACTCATACGGGTCATATACATGAAAGAAAGCATCACCGGCGCGTACAGGAAAGAAAATACCGCCGTCACCACCTGTTCCGCCCGGTATCTGGGAAAGAGAATTACATACAGAAACATCTCCGCCATAAACAGCAGCACTATGCACATCAGCAGCAGAGTGGTATCCTGCCAGACCATCATGACCGCATAATAGAGCACGATGCCGCCAAAGCCCACCATCTCCAGCCCATTGAACCCCTTCGCAGCCGCGTTTACCTTCTGTGCCTTTGTCAGTTCCCGGTACCCTGCCAGGGATATGATCAGCAGTATCCCGGCCAGATAAGGGCCTCCAAGCCACATGGTAGCCAGGGCTACGATTACCATGATGACTCCACTGATTAATCTGGTCCAAAACATTAGGTTTCATCCTCTCTTCCGCAATAATACTCCATAGTATCGGGATGTCCGCATTCAGGCATCCGCCTCCGAAATTCTGCCGTATCTTCTGTCTCTCTGATTATATGCCTCCACGGCCTTGACCAATTCTTCTTTATTAAAGTCCGGCCAGGCCACCGGTGTAAAGTAGAGCTCCGTATAGGCCAGCTGCCAGAGCAGGAAGTTGGATATCCGCTGCTCATTACAGGTGCGGATCAGCAGATCCGGCTCCGGGATACCATGGGTATCCAGATATTCGCCCACCAGCTGTTCGTTGATCTCCTGAGGAATCACGGCCCCTCTCTGGATATCCTGGCCCATCCGCCGCACGGCACGGACGATCTCGTCCCGGCCTCCATAATTGATAGCGATCTGAAAGCGCAGTCCGTCATTGTGCCTGGTAGCCTCCTCCAGCTCCTGTATACGTGTACGGATATCCTGATCCAGACGGGATTTCTCCCCCAGCACCCGGACACACATACGGTTCTTCTCCGCAGTCTTCAAACAGGTTTTCATATAATTGCGCAGCAGCCTCATAAGGGCATCTACCTCGTCCTTGGGACGTGTCCAGTTCTCCGTGGAAAACGCATATACCGTCAGATACTGTATCCCCATGCGGTAAGCCTCCTCGCATATGACCTCCACGGTCTTGGCTCCCTCCACATGTCCCATATTCCGCGGCAATCCTCTGGCCTTTGCCCAGCGCCCGTTACCGTCCAGAATAATTGCCACATGCCGCGGCACCTTCAACTCCTGCTTATTATTCCCAGCCATGCTTCCTCCAATCCGTCCGCCCCCGCAGATGACCATTTGTGGTTTCCATGCGCTCCCCGATAACGGCGTCGGCAAATATTCCCTTTATATACATGGAAAGGGAGCAGTCCTCATCCTTCCGGATGCTGACTGTCCCTCCCTCTATCCATTGTACTTTCCTGATCCAAGAACAATCCGCTGATAATTCCCGACTATACGGTCATGATTTCCTTGGATTTGGCCTCCATCAGAGCGTCGATATCCTTGATATATTTATCCGTCAACTTTTGCAGACTCTCTTCCAGCTGCTTGATCTCGTCCTCGGATACTTCTGTCTTGCCCAGCTTCTTGAGAAAATCATTGCCGTCCCTGCGGATATTACGGACAGCAACCTTGCCTTCCTCCGCTTTCTTCTTTACTTCCTTCACCAGATCTTTCCTGCGCTCCTCCGTAAGCTCCGGGAACACCAGGCGGATCACGCTGCCATCATTGGAAGGATTGATCCCCAGATCGGAAGTCTGTATAGCCTTCTCGATCTCCTTCAGCAGATTCCTCTCCCATGGAGCGATCTGAATAATCCTGGCCTCGGGTACCGTCACATTGCCCACCTGCTGGATCGGCGTAGGTGTGCCATAATAATTGACCCGGATCTTGTCCAGCACGTGGGGATTGGCGCGTCCCGCTCTGATTGTACCGTAATCAGACTCCATAAATTCATATGTTTTTTTCATTTTATCTTCATATTGCTGCAATCTTGCATCCATGTACATACCTCCTAATTAAATCGCTGCGCGATGGCTCTGAAGGGGAAAGTCCCTTCGCTGCCCCCCCAAATCGCTGCGCGATGGCTCTGCTCCCCTTCATTCCACAGTGACTTTGGTTCCGTTAAACTTCCCTCGGACCGTATTCACAATACTGTTCTCCTCGTTCAGGCCAAACACCCACATGGGCATCCTGTTATCCCTGGCCAGAATGGAAGCCGTCATGTCAACCACCTGCAGATTTCTGGCAATTACCTCGTCAATGGTGACCTGATCATACTTCTTTGCCAACGGATTTTTGCCGGGATCGTCATCATATACACCGTCGATGGATTTGGCCAGCAGGATCACATCCGCGTCCACCTCAACGGCCCTGAGCACCACGCCCGTATCCGTGGAAAAATAGGGATGTCCCGTACCTCCTGCAAAAAACACCACAACGCCCTTGGCAAAATACTTATTGGCTCTGTCCTTGGAAAAAAGTTTGGTAAACGAACCGCATTCAAAAGGAGTCAGAATCCCCGTCATCATACCCACCGAGCGAAAAATCTCCGACACATAGATGCAGTTCATCACAGTTGCCAGCATACCGATCTGATCCGCCTTGGTCCGGTCAATATTCTCGCTGGAACGGCCTCTCCAGAAATTGCCGCCGCCAATGACGATTCCCACCTGGATTCCGTCATCCACCAGCTGCTTTACCTGCAGGGCCACATTCCGCACGGTCTCCTCGTCGAACCCGGTCTTCTTTGCCCCCGCCAGCGCTTCACCGCTCAGTTTCAATAAAATACGCCGCATATTCGTGCTCCCGCCTTTCACTGGACTTTACCGCATTCTTCTATATGCTGTTTTTGTTGTTTCGCACTTCCGGCTTGTAGTCATCGAAGAAGGAAATGGGATTTACCTCCGCATAGCACTGAGAGCACATACCCTCGATCACGGCTCCGTTGTTGATCTGCACGGATTTGGACTTGATATTGCCCATGACGATGGCGGAAGTGTCTAAAATCACCGGACCCTTGACATCTATATCGCCTTTGACCGCGCCCGCGATCACGGCGCTGGTGGCACAGATATTTCCGATTACCACGGAGCTGGACCCGATCTTCACCGCACCCTCGCTGACAATCTCTCCATTGACCTTTGCGTTGTCCGCGTAGATCTCCGCCGCCTTGGAGTTTCCGTTGATATAGCCGGTCACATTCAGCTTGCCCAGAATATCAATATTGCCGTTTACACAACCGATCAGATCCACCGAACCCTCGCTCACCACATCGCCGTTGATTGTCATACCTGCTGTTATCGAAGATGTCTCATCTGATGCCATCCGCGCGTTAATCATCTCTTCCACTTTAGATTCCCCCTTTGTCTCCTTTTGGTTTTCTGTTATTGTCTCTGTATTCTCTTCCTCATATACCGGTTCCCCGCTTCCGCTGCCGGCTGCCAGAGCGTTCTCCAGCATCTTCTCCAGGTCAATGCCGTCCATGCCGGACTGCGGCTCCCCGTTTTTCTCCGGCTCCTCCTGCCTCGGCTCCTCTTCCGCCGCCGGCCCTGCCACATCATTTTCTGCAAAATCATCCGGCTGATCCGCTTCGGAAACCTCCTCCGACTGCTGCCAGGGCACATCCATATTCTCGGGCTCCCGCGAGGGCTGCCGTTCCCAGGCCGGAGATTCCTGCACGTCCGGTTTCCGGGGCTCCGGCTCCAGAGCGGATATTTCGGGAACCACTATGGAGTCCACTCTCTCCAGCATCTCGTCGATATTCCCAAACCCTTCCTCCTGGGGCTGCTCGTCCTCCGGCATCAGTTCATTGACTGCCTGGGACAAATCCTCCTTTAAATCTGAGAAAAAACCCATACTTTTCTTCCTCCTGTTTTGAGTTGTCTTCACTTAGAGCTTGTTTGAATAATGCTTTCTGCCAGATGCTCGGCAGAATCTGCCCCTGCCCATACTATTTCCGCCCTTGAGTCAGGTTAAACGGCAAGTCCTTACCGGCCTAAATCAGGACTGCTCACTTGATATGATGAACCGGCGTGGTATTGTCCGTGATGGGCAGAATCGCCGTGTCCTCCATTGCCAGAATGTTCTCAATAATCCGCGGCAGCGCCTCCACTGTGGTAGGACGGGAAGCCGCGTCGTGCATCAGTATAATGGATGTCCCGTTGCCCGGGATACCGGAAGTGGCATTGCGGACCAGGGTATCCACATCCAGCAGCACACTGCCGCCATCTCCGGACGATACATTCCAGTCAAAATACTCGATCTCCTGCTCCGCCAGGAAATCCGCAAACACATGCATGTCAATATCGCTGATGGCATTGGAGCTGCCGCCGGGAAAACGGTAACAGGTACTCTGTATCCCGGTGTTTTCCAGAATATACGAATAGATCTGATAAAAATCAGCCGAAAAATCTTCCACGGAGCGGTAGATCTCCGCGTATTTGTGCGAGTAAGAATGCATACCGATGGTGTGGCCCCTCCTGGCAATCTCCTGCAGCATCTCTATGGAATACTCGCTCTCCTTGCCCAGCACAAAAAAAGTGGCTTTCACGTCATAGGTATCCAGTATATCCAGAATTTCCTCCGTGTATTTGCTGGGGCCGTCATCAAAAGTCAGATACACCTTGTGGGCGGCGTCCGGCTCCACCACCGCCAGATCCCCATTCTGACCGTCCGCGGCCGCCACGGGAGCGGACACCATAATCTCCTGCCTCTCAAGCGGAGATGACTGCTGCTCCATGTCATCTTCCTGCCTCCGCAGCGCTTCCTCTTCCTGTCTGGCCGCGACAGCCGCCACCTGCTCCAGCAATTGCTGCTGACAGCTCTGGCTCTCCGCCAACTGCCTGTCCAGCGCCTTTATCCTTCCAAAAAGTGCCACACACAATCCCACGGGAAAAATCATCCAGATCAGCACCGACAGCACAATCATCTTTTTCAGCCGCTGCACTCTCCTGCGCCGGGCATCCCCCTGAGATCTCTGCCCCTTCTCCATTTCAGCTTACCAACCCTTCCAATAAAAAGCAACTTCAAAATTATATTAACATGAAAGAAAGTATTTTTCAAGCAAAAAAGGGACTTGTTTTACAAGCCCCCGATCTGCTCCTCCCGAGTTTGCCACTTGAATAAACAAGTTTCATAAAAAACTTCCTTATTTTGC
>CAJUAB010000021.1:83251-87584 GCA_910583845.1 uncultured Acetatifactor sp. | reverse complement strand
CCAGAGCGGTCTGCGGGACTTTTTTTGTCAAAAGACTGTCAAACTCAGGATTATAGCTATAAGGGACATCCACTGCAACGATTAATTGTTAAAAAAAGGTGAAACAGAGAAAATTACCGGAAAATGTATTGCGATTCTGACAAAATATGATACAATGACTTTGACTCAGGCGCAGACAGATCGGCGTGTCACCTGCCATTTTGGCAGTTCCTTTTTGCGTCCGGGCAGGGAAGAATGGAGAAGAGAGGAGACAAAATTATGAAAAAGAGATTGTGCGGCATTCTGGCCATATGCCTTGCCACAGCGGCGGTTCTGGTCGGCTGCGGCAGGCAGGAACAGGGAGAGGACCCCGCTTCCGGCGAGCAGAGCGGGGGCACAGCAGGGCAGCAGGAGTCAGATCAGTCCGGACAGCAGGAGGAAGAGCTGTTGTCCGGCAGTCATCATGTGAAGATCAACATGAAGGATTACGGTACCATTGAAGTGGAGCTGGATGCGGACCAGGCCCCCATAACGGTGACCAATTTCGTGAATCTGGCGAAGGACGGCTTCTATGACGGCCTGACCTTCCACCGCATTATCGAGGGCTTTATGATGCAGGGCGGCGACCCCAGGGGCAATGGCAGAGGCGGTTCGGGCCAGGAGATCAAGGGAGAATTCAGTGAAAATGGCGTGGACAATACCCTGTCCCACACCCGCGGGGCCATCTCCATGGCCCGTTCTGACCTTATGGACTCCGCCAGTTCCCAGTTCTTTATCATGCACCAGGACGGCACGTATCTGGACGGCAAGTACGCCTGCTTTGGCTATGTGACGGCGGGCATGGAGATTGTGGACGAGATCTGTGAGAACGCGGTGGTGATAGACGGCAACGGCACGGTACCGTCGGAAAACCAGCCGGTGATCGAGAGCGTTGAGGTGGTGGATTAGAGCGAGTCCTCCATCTGACAGAACGGATCAGGCGTTTGGGAAATTCCCGCTGTGACGAGGCTGGTCAATATATACAAAAACGGGCTCGGAAGTACATTTGCTTTGCAGATTAACTTCATGCAGTGGCAAGTCGCCCTTATTATGTATATATTGCCCATCCTCTGTTTCCAGAAAGCGAGTTTTGCAATCACCTAACAAAAAAACATGTGCAAGGAGCAGGACAGAGCAGATGAACGCAGTCTACAGAGACATTTTCCGCGCCATCCATGAGGGGAAATGGCTTAGTATTGAGTATCTGAACCAGGAGAACAAGGTCACGAAATACTGGATTGGCATCCGGGATCTGGACCCGCGCCGGAAGTTTCTGTCCGTGGAGGGCCTGCATCTGGGGCAGTACGCGGTGGCCCGTCTGGGAATCCGCATCGACTCCATCCTCTCCTCCCGGGTGGTGGAAGGCACCTGTTGTGCCGTAAACGACAGACTGGTGGAGGACATCTGCCAGAACCCCTGCAAATATAAAACATTGTTTGACAATGTGGCCAATCTGAAAATCTTGAATTATCTGGAGATGTGCAACCGTCTGGACACCACCCCCTATATCGCGGATTTTGAACTCATACGCTATCTGGACCGGGAGAAACTGACGGGGGAGGTCTATGAACTCAGCGAGGAACAATTTCAGGAGATCGTAAAAAAATTTCAGTACAAAACCCGGCAGCAGGAGCGCAGGGACGGTTCCCTGCGTCTACAGCAGCTGGCCATGAATGTGCTCAGCATCCACACTCCCCGGGGTCTGCATGTGCTGGCTTACCGCAGCCTGAACCTGGATATCAGAAGACGGGCGCTGCGCCCTGATGAGGAGATCACGGTCTGCACGGAGTTTACGGTGGACGGCAGCACCCAGAGCATCCGCCGGTATCTGGACGCGGAGGACTATGCCCTGCTCAGAGACTTCGCGGGGAATCAGGAAAAGATCAAGAACTGTGTGAACCGGCATACCCGGGGCCGCAGCGGCCTGGTGGACGATATGCCCTATATCATCGGCCTGGGGATGGACATCGCCCTGGATCTGCACAAAGAGTATAAGGCCATCATGAAGCTGTACAGGGAAGGGAAGGCTCCTGTACCCATCCGGGCGTTTTTCGGGGATCTGCTGGAGCGGCCCCGGGCGCGTCAGGCCAGCCCCATCATTCTGATTGACCAGCGCGTCAACCTGGACCAGCTGCTGGCCATCAACAATGCCATGAAATATCCGGTGGCCTATATTCAGGGACCGCCGGGCACGGGCAAGACCAACACCATTCTGGGCACCATCATAACGGCCTTTTTCAACGATAAAACCGTGCTCTTTGCCTCCAACAACAATCATCCCATAGACGGTGTCTGCGACAAGCTGACCAATCTGCAATATCACGGAAAGCCCATTCCCTTTCCCATTCTGCGTCTGGGCAACCGCGAGATGGTGCGGCAGGCGATTTTGTACATCCGGGAGCTGTACCGGCGTACCCAGTCCGTCTCCGTGTTTACCGGAACGCTGGACCGCAACAGAGACGAACGCAGACAGCGGGCCAGAAAACTATCGGAGCTTCTGAAAAAATATGATGACATTCTGGACTACCGGGAGCGCAGGGAAACCATTGAGCGCATGCTGGATTATCAGAACAGCCGGGAAATGTCTGCCCAGATGCTTCCCTTCCAGGCGGACCTTGGCGGCAGGCAGCTTAGGCAGATTGAGAAACGTCTGGCAAACGCGGGTACGGTGACGGAAGAACAGGCCGTGGCGCTGGTGGACAGAGATGTGGAGGAGCTGAAAAAATATCTCTACTACACCGGGGCGGGCCGTATAAAACAGCTGGAGGCCCAGGAGTTTGACAAGCTGCGGGAGATTCTGGGGGAGGAGGATCTGGACAAGGCGGCAGAGGCCTTTGCCCGATATCTGGGGGAGAAAAAGAACCTGCTGCGGTTGCAGAAGATCTTTCCCATCATTGCCACCACCTGTATTTCCGCTCACCGTCTGGGGGAACCGGAACCCATGTTTGACATGGTGATCATGGATGAGGCCAGCCAGTGCAATACGGCGGTGTCGCTGGTGCCCATTCTGCGGGGCGGAAGTCTGATGCTGGTGGGAGATCCCCAGCAGCTCAGTCCGGTGATCCTGCTGGATGAACTGACGGGAGAGCGGCTGAAAAAGCGCTACTGTGTGCCGCCGGAGTATGATTACCGCGCCAATTCCATCTATAAGGTCTATCTGTCCTGCGACGCCGTCAGCGATGAGATTTTGCTGCGCAGCCATTACAGATGCCATCCTGCCATCATAGAATTCAATAACAAAAAATATTATAACTCCCGCCTACAGATCAAGACTGTCAGCCGGGAGCCGGAGCCCCTGGAATATCTGGACATGCAGGATGCCCGGGCCGCCTTGAAGAATACGGCCCCCGCGGAGGCCAGAGCCATCGCGGAGTACGCGCGCGCCCACAGGGACCGATCCATGGGGATCATCACTCCCTTTGTAAACCAGAAACAGCTGATTGAACAGGCGCTGAAGGAAGCGGGGATCACAGACGTGACCTGCGGAACGGTCCACGCGTTCCAGGGGGATGAAAAGGATGTGGTGCTGTTTTCCACAGCCGTCACGGACCAGACCCAGGCGGGCACCTACGAGTGGCTGAAAAACAACAGGGAGCTGATCAACGTGGCCACCTCCCGGGCCAGGGACAAGCTGATCGTGCTGGGCAGTCAGAAGAACCTGGAACGCCTGCATCAGGGCAGCGATCAGGACGATCTGTACGAACTGGTGCAGTATGTGCGCAGCAATGGCCGTTCCACAGTGACACCCAAGAAAGCCAATTCCCGGGCCCTGGGAGTCAAGCCTTTCAGCACCGCCACGGAGGAGGCCTTTCTGCGGAACTTAAGCCATGCCCTGGAAAATATCTGGCTCAGCCAGAGTCGGTATGCCGTTTATAAGGAAGTGCCCATATCCCAGGTATTTCAGACAAACGACACTTTTGATGACCTGTTCTACAGCGGCAGGTTTGACTTTGTGGTATACGAAAAGCAGGGGGAGCAGGAACTGCCCATGCTGGCCATCGAACTGGACGGCAGGGAGCATTTTGAGGACGAGGTGGTGCGCCGCAGGGACGAGAAGAAAAACCGCATCTGCGAGGCACATGACCTGCAGCTGATCCGGGTGGAAAACTCCTATGCCAGGCGGTACAATTATATTAAAGATATCCTGCTGGACTACTTCTCGAAAATGCGCTGACGGTGCCGGGAAGTCCGCGGCAGGCACCGTGCCGCTTTGCCGGGAAAAAATGTGTATATGCCTATTACGCCTGTGGGCGGCCCCGGCGGTATACATGTAGAAACAAAGTCCGAGGCAGGCAGACCGTTTGTGCATAGGTTG
>CAJUAB010000021.1:49148-83151 GCA_910583845.1 uncultured Acetatifactor sp. | reverse complement strand
AGGCTGTACACCGGCGGTATACATGTGGAAACAAGTCCGAGGCAGGCGCAGACCGTTTGTGCATAGGTTGAGGCTGTACACCGGCGGTATACATGTGGAAACAAGTCCGAGGCAGGCGCAGACCGGTTTTGCATAGGCTGAGACTGTATACCGGCGATATACAGGGGGGGCAAGTCCGAGGCAGGCGCAGACCGGTTTTGCATAGGCTGAGACTGTATACCGGCGATATACAGGGGGGCGCAAGTCCGAGGCAGGCGCAGACCGGTTTTGCATAGGCTGAGGCTGCATACCGGCGGTATGCATGGGGACGTAAGTCTGAAGATACGGTTCGTGCCGGATCAGGCTGTAAAAGCTATGGAGGAGAGAACAGATTGCAAAAACATGAAATTCTGAAGACATATTTTGGATACACGGATTTTCGTCCCGGCCAGGAACTGCTGATCGACAGCATACTGGCCGGGCGGGACGTGTTGGGCATCATGCCTACTGGAGCGGGAAAATCCATCTGCTACCAGGTCCCAGCGCTGATGCTGCCGGGCATTACGGTGGTGATTTCCCCGTTGATTTCCCTGATGAAGGATCAGGTCCAGGCCCTGAACCAGGCGGGAGTGCATGCTGCCTATATCAACAGCTCCCTGACGGAGGGACAGATTCAAAGAGCCATGGAGTACGCCATGGGCGGCAGGTATAAGATCATCTATGTGGCCCCGGAGCGTCTGGAAACCCGGGACTTCACCTGCTTTGCCCAGAGGGCCCGGATCAGTATGGTGGCAGTGGACGAGGCCCACTGCATTTCCCAATGGGGGCAGGATTTCCGGCCCAGCTATCTGAAAATCGTCTCTTTTGTCAAAAAGCTGCACACTAGACCGGTGATCTGCGCGTTCACAGCCACGGCCACGGGACAGGTAAAGGATGACATCATTGCCGTGCTGGGCCTTAGAGAGCCTCAGCTGCTGATCAGCGGATTCGACCGCCAGAATCTCTATTTCGGCGTGGAAACACCCAAAAATAAAATGAATTTTCTGCTGCAATACATAGAGAGCCATACCGGGGACAGCGGAATCATCTACTGTGCCACCCGCAAGAATGTGGAGAAGGTACATGAGGCTTTGCAGGCCCGGGGCATTCCCGCAGCCAGATACCACGCCGGCCTGTCTGCTCAGGAGCGCAGCGAAAACCAGGAGGATTTCATCTATGACAGAAAGCCTGTGATCGTGGCCACCAATGCTTTCGGCATGGGCATTGACAAGTCCAATGTGCGTTATGTGCTGCACTTTAATATGCCTCAGAGTATGGAGAACTATTATCAGGAGGCGGGCCGCGCCGGCCGGGACGGCGCGGAGTCGGAATGCATCATGCTCTACTCGGGGCAGGATGTGATGGTGAACCAATATCTGCTGGATAACAAGCCTCCCAACGAGGAACTGGGGCCGGAAGAAAATGAGATGGTCCGGGAGCGGGATAGAAAGCGGCTGCAAAGCATGGTTCATTACGCCTGCTCCACAAGCTGCCTGCGCAGGTATATTTTGGAATACTTCGGGGAGTACGGCATGCAGCGCTGTGAGAACTGCTCCGCCTGCAAGGGGGAATACGAGGAACAGGACTGCACGGAGGCGGCCAGGCAGATCATCGTCTGCATTCTGCAACTGCGACAGCGTTTTGGCATCAATGTGGTGGCGGGAACGCTTCACGGGGACAGGCGTTCCAAGCTGCTGGAACTGGGAGCGGACCGCTGCAGCGCCTTTGGAACCCTGCGGGAATGGTCCGAGGACCGGATCAAACAGATTATCCGGGAACTGGAGGAGAGAGAATATCTGTCCGCCACACCGGACAAGTATGCCATTTTAAAGGTGAACAGCCGGGCCCAGGATCTGCTGGACGGGAGCGACGCTCTGATGCTGCGATTTGCCCGTCAGGAACAGGAAAAAGCGGATAAGGCCAGGAAGGCCCGCAGATCGGATGTGCTGAATCACAGGGGTCTGGAACTCTTCGAAGTTCTCAAAAGGCTTCGGATGGATCTGGCAAAGGAAGGGAACATTCCGCCGTACATGGTATTCAGTGACAAAACGCTGACAGAGATGTGTGTATGCCTGCCCTTTGACAGAGGGGAGATGCTGCGGGTGGCCGGAGTGGGAGAGCGCAAGTATGCAAACTACGGCGAGAGGTTCCTGACAGCCATCCGGGATTTTACCCAGGGAAGGAAGGAGAAGACCTATTTTGGTGAGCTTACCGCAGCCCAGTCGGCCATGAGACCCGCGGGGGCCCGTTCCGCCGGGGCGCGTTCTGCCTCCGAGGAGGAAAGGGAGGCATCCGCCATACAGCCTGCCGGGGTGCGTTCTGTCAGCCAGGAGATAGAGGGTCCCTCTGCCGGGGCCCGCTACGCCCCACGGCAGGAAGGGACATTTCTTGCCGTACAGCCTGCCGGGTCCCGTTCCGCCTCCCAGGAGGAAGGGGTTCTCCCTGCCGTACAGCCTGCCGGGGGACGTTCTGCCAGCCAGGAGATAGAAGGTCCTTCCATCGGGTCCCGCTACGCCCCACGGCAGGAAGGGACATTTCTTGCCGGACAGTCTGCCGGGGCCCGTTCCGTCTCCCAGGAGGAAGGGGTTCTCCCTGCCGGACAGCCTGCCGGGGTGCGTTCTGCCAGCCGGGAGATAGAGGGTCCCTCTGCCGGGGCCCGCTACGCCCCACGGCAGGAAGGGACATTTCTTGCCGGACAGCCTGCCGGGGCGCGTTCTGCCCCCCAGGAGGAAGGGAGTCTCTCTGCCGGACAGGCTGCGGGGGGATGTTCTGTCAGCCAGGAGATAGAGGGTCCCTCTGCCGGGGCATGGTTCATCGAACAGCGGGATAGTACTTACACCGTTGGACAGATCACCGGAGATCGAGCCGACAGCCAGTCCGAAGGGAATTGCTTCGCCGGACAGAACGCATATGCGGAAAGGACGGGGGAGCGGACTTCTGAGGTGGAAGGAGCCGCTTCCGGCAGCGCAGGGAGAAAAAAGAGCAGCTCCAGGAAACAGCCCTTTGCGATCACTGCCATTCGGGCGGCCGGGTTCCGCCCCAGCGATGTATGTCTGGCCACGGAACTGGCGGTGGAACTCAATCAGCTTGCGGACTTGCAGACCGTGCAGAAACTTTCCGGAGCGGAGATCCTCCGATATACCGTCGCCCAGGGCTGGGTGCAGGAGGCTTTTCAGGAGGGCCGGTGGAGGAAGTTGGTGACGGAGAGCGGGGAAAAGGCCGGTTTTTTCCTGGATAAGAGAGTTAGCCAGCGGGGGACGGAATACGAAGTGGTCTACCTTTCCTCTGTGGCCCAGCAGACGGTTCTGGAGCATTACACGGAACGGTCTGATCTCTCCCGCGGGTCGGATGAATGAGCATGCGGTCCTGCAGAGTTCCCGTGTCTGTCCATTAAATCCGGTATTTGCGGGGGGAAGGTTTTGCCTGTATTACCCGATTCTGCCGCTTGCGGAAAACGTTTCACAAGCGTCCAATAGGATGCTTGTAGAAGGGAGGAAAAATATTTCTATCTATCAACGTATGAAAAATGAATACCAAAGACTGGGGCAACAGTTAGACGAGCTCAGGGCACAGCTTGAAGGTCTGCCCGAAGGTAAACTGATCTGTGTCCGTAATGAAGGACGTATCAAATGGTATCACTCTGACGGGAAAACCAAAACTTATATCGCTAAGCAAAACCGTGTGCTGGCAGAACAGCTGGCCATCAGGAAGTACTTGGCGCAGCAATTCCAGAACATATCGCAGGAACGACACTCCATTGCGTACTATCTCCGGCATCATGATGCCGACGTAAAACCGGCAGATGAGATTTTGGCAGCATCCGAGTACCAGGAACTGCTGGCCCCCTATTTTACCCCTGTCTCCCAAGAGCTTTCCGACTGGATGTACGCGCCCTATGAACGAAATCAAAAAAATCCGGAACAGTTGACACAAAAGGCATGCTCTGGAAACATGGTTCGCTCGAAATCAGAGGCCATCATTGATATGCTGCTGTTTATAAACAAAATTCCTTTTCGTTATGAGTGTGAATTGCAGCTGGAGGAAACATCTCTCTATCCTGATTTTACATTGCGCCATCCCCAGACAGGACGGATTTTCTACTGGGAACACTTTGGCATGATGGACAATCCGAGCTATTGCCGCAATGTCAGCGCTAAATTGAATCTTTATTTTTCTCACGGCATTATCCCTACGGTCAACCTGATCACGACCTATGAAACCAAAGACAATCCATTGAATATTGAGATTGTAGAGGGAATGATCGAACACTATTTTCTATAAGAAATTTTTCCTCAATGAAATGATATGGTTTTGAGCGGGCTCTTACTTGGCAGGGTATATGTGAAAAAAATGTGGCCCAATACCCTGCCTGTTTCACAAATGATATATATTTTTGTATCAAAATGCCTAAACAGGGTATATACGAAAAAAATTCCTCTACAGAGCCACATTTCTATCTCAAACGGGGTACAGGCAGTGAATTTTTCTGTATATACCCTGCCAGAAGATTTTTGCAGATCATATATCTCCCAATCTGTCGCAGGCGGGGTACAGACAGTGAATTTTTCTGCATATACCCTGCCAGAAGATTTTTGCAGATCATATATCTCCCAATCTGTCGCAGGCGGGGTACAGACAGTGAATTTTTCTGTATATACCCTGCCAGGAGATTTTTGCAGATCATATATCTCCCAATCCGTCACTGGCGGGGTACAGGCGGTGAATTTTTCTGCCTGTATCCCGCCAGGAATGTATTGCTGATTATATTTTCCTCTAATCTGTCGCAGGCGGGGTACAGGCAGTGAAATTTTCTGTATATACCCTGCTAGGAGTGTATTGCTGATTATATTTTCCTCTAATCTGTCGCAGGCGGGGTACAGGCAATGAATTTTTCTGCATATACCCTGTCAGGAGTATATTGATGACCAAGTTTCCTCCAATATGTCGCTGACGGGGTACAGGCGAAGAATTTTTCCATATATATCCTATCGACGCCTTTTCTTGCTGTTTTGCCCAAGGTGTCAAATGGTCAAGATTGAAAGTCCCTCTGTCATTTTATAGTAAAATCTGTATCCAATAATCATTAACAGAGTAATTTGATATGCGAAAAAAGGCGCACTTCACTTCCATAGGAGATGCTCCTGACACCCCGATTCTCTTTCCTTTAATGGGCCGGCCGCCCGGATAAGAAGATTCCCAGATCCTGAAAGAAATGGCTCTTTGTAACGGTTGAGCAGTTTGTAAGAGCCCTTTCTTTCTGATCTGGCGCAGAGATCCCGCAAAGCGGGATGGGTGTATTCAGAGGATGGATTTTCGGATACACGGTGGCCTGGAGGACTTAAGCCGCTGCATCCTCCGTCCGTCGATATTCCACTAAAGAGACCTGCCCGGTATAGGAGGCGGCGAAGGTCACTTCATCTATCCCCACCGGATTATGCGCGCCCGAATAAGGCATAAGGGAAAATGTGATCTGTACGGTGGGGTTGGCGGACAGGGAAGCGGCTTTCAGCTCTTTCAGGCTGACATAGTACCAGGACACGGTGGGAATTTCTTCGTCCCGCTGAACATAGTAGTCCCGGCAGGCCTCCTGGATGTGGCTTAAGTAACTGTTGATCAGGGCTACGTCCGACAGGGGTAACGAGTTCCAGTCGGATGTAAAGGAAGCGGTCATCGGGCAGACCTTTGTCCCCGTCTTACCGATATTCCCGGTGGAGGGCAGGACGCAGATCATCAGACATGCGATGCCCAGCATGGTTCGCAGCCGGATATGTAATATTTGTTTCATGAGTCGATCCTTTTCAGCGGTTTCTTTCTATTATCCTATGTGACTATGGGCAAAGCAGTGCATGGCACACGGCGGTATCCGGCTGAAAAAAGGTACCGCATGGTAAAGCGGGCGGTTCTCTGCCCGATGGCTGCTTCCGCATGTAGCACTGTAGCAGAATTGTGTTTTCAGGAGCAGCGGGTCGCTGCCCGGGGCTCCGGACGGCGTTCACGCGTTCAGCACCGTCTGTTTTGCCATCTGCCGCATTGTCATCAGTCAACGATGCCGCCTCATCGCCTTCTTCCTCCGCCTTGCAGACTGACAAAATATTCGGCCCTGGCAGTGCGATCACTGGCCGGACAGAGCTCCAGGACAGGCCTGCCGGACAGGAATCGCCCCTTTATGAGAATTCAGCAGCCGTGAATGCAAAAGGTGAAATATTTGTTGACAATGCCGTTTTGCGGCGGGTAATATAAGTTTGGAAGAATAATATCCAGATCCGGATTCACGGCAAAAGAAATCTGGCACAATACTGCTGACAAGGCAGATGACGTGTCAATTGCTTTTAAGCCCGTTTGCTCAAATGGGTGGATTTCGTCACTAGCGGAAAGACTTTTGCAAGCGGAGGCTGAATGAAAGACTTCGGCAATTGCAAAACCTGCTTTCTGGAAACAGGGGATGGGCAATATATATAAAATAAGGGCGTCTTGCCGCCGCAAGAAGATCATTTGCAAAGCAATTTTGCTTCTGAGCCTGTTTTGTACATATTGACCGATTCCGTCATTTGCGGAGAATGCTTTACAATCGCCGGAAAGGAAAGACGTAGGTGATTGCAAAACCTGCCTTCTGGAGACAGAGGATGGGCAATATACAAAATAAGGGCGACTTGACACTGCATGAAGTTAATTTGCAAAGCAAATTTGCTTCCGAGCCCGTTTTTGTATATATTGATCAGCCTCGTCACTTGCGGACAGGGTTCCGCAATCGGCTAACAAGGAAAGACAGATGGAAGGGAGATGCCTTGGGCGGCCATCTCCTTTTACTGGCCCGGGGCGGCGGGGAGACCTGAAGGCGCAGACGGCCTTTCAGCCCGTACAGCTTCAGAAATAATGCGTTTTGGGGGAATATTATATGAGACTGATGCTTCACTACATCAAAAAACACAGGGGCATGTTCCTGATCGCCGTGGCCTTTCTCACCATTGAGACTTTCGCGGATCTGCTGCAGCCCACGTTCATGTCCTATATCGTGGACCGGGGAGTGAAGGGGCAGCAGATGGGGCTGATCCTGCGGTACGGACTGATCATGCTGGGGATTACCGCCGCGGGAGCGGTGGGCGCCGTGGTGCGCAACATCTATGCCAGCAGAACCTCCCAGCTGATCGGAAAAGAGATTCGCCTGGAGATCTATGAGAAGGTGCAGACATTGTCTTACGAAAATATTGACCGGCTGCAGCCCGCCTCCATTATCACCAGGATTACCAACGACGTGACCCAGATGCAGAATTTTATCAACGGCATCATGCGGATTATGCTGAAAGCGCCGGTGACCTGCGTGGGGGCCGTGACGCTGATCATTTTCCAGATGCCGCAAATGCTGCCTCTGATGCTGGTGATTCTGGTCTGTGCCGGGCTGCTGATCTATGGCAATATGAAACTGGGCTATCCCCGTTTTGACAGGATGCAGAGAAAACTGGACGGACTGAACCGCACCAGCAGGGAATTTCTGAGCGCCGTCCGGGTGGTCAAGGCATTCCGGGCGGAGGACCAGGAACGGGAGAAATTCGGGGACGCGTCCGGTCAGCTGGCGGAGGCAGGCATTTCCTCCATGCGGGTGATGGCGGTATTTGGCCCGCTCATCAATCTGACGGTCAACGCGGGGATTGTGGTGATGCTGTGGCTCTCCGGGCGGGAACTGACAGGGGAGATCGGACGGCTGATGGCCTGCGTCAACTATATGACGCAGGTGTTGTTTGCTCTGGGAATGGTGTCCAACATCCTGAATTCCGCCGTGCGTGCCGTGGCCTCCTCCGCCAGAGTGCAGGAGATTCTGGACGAAGTACCCGCCCAGAAGGAGGCGGCGGAACCGGCGAAGGAGGATGCGCCGGAAGCCGGAGAAAAAGAGAAGTGCAGAGGCGGCGGAGAGGGGGATACACCTATGGGGGACATCGTTTTCCGGCAGGTATCCTTCGCCTATGCGGGAACCTCCCGCCCGGCGGTGCAGGAGGCCAGCTTCACGGTCAGAGCGGGGGAGACCGTCGGTATCATAGGCCCTACCGGCTCGGGAAAATCCACACTGGTGAACCTGGTTCCCCGTTTCTATGACCCCACATGCGGACAGGTGATGGTGGGCGGCCGTGACGTGACCCGGATACCCATGGCGCGGCTTCGACGGGAGATCGCCGTGGTGCCTCAGAAAGCGCTGCTTTTCACCGGGACCATACAGGAGAACCTGCGGTGGGGTAACAGGCAGGCCGCTTTGGAGGAAATACGCCATGCGGCGGAAGCGGCCTGCGCGGAAGATTTTGTGGCAAAGCTGCCGGAGGGGTACGATACCCAGCTGGGGCAGGGCGGCGTGAACCTCTCGGGGGGCCAGAAACAGCGGCTCTCCATCGCCAGGGCGCTGCTGAAAAAGCCCCGGATACTGATTCTGGACGACTGTACCAGCGCCCTGGATGCCACCACGGAGGCAAAGGTGCTGGCGGGAATCCGCAGGGAGTCCGCAGGCATGACCGTACTGTTGGTGAGCCAGCGGATTTCCACAGTGATGCGGGCGGATCATATACTCTGCATGGAGGACGGGAGGATCTGCGGCTTTGGCTCCCATGAGGAATTGATGGAGGACTGTGCCCCCTATCAGGCTGTTTACCGTTCCCAGATCGGGGATGACGAATCTGCTGCGGACGCCTGGGAGCCCCGGACCGTCCAGTTGGGAGGAGGTGTATATCATGGATAAGAATATGGCCACGCCGCCCTCTCAGCTGGGCCGGGCGCGGGGAGTCCCCGCCGTGAAACCCAAGGATATGAAGGGCACACTGATCCGCCTGTGGCAGCTGACGGAAGGTCACAGAAAGGGACTGGGCTTTATCCTGTTTCTGTCCGCCCTGGCCTCCGGCTCCGCCATCCTCTCCCCCTACCTGATCGGAAAGCTGGTCAACAGCATTGACAGAGGGAGTCCGGGCCTTATGCTGCTGGCGATGCTGGCGGCGCTGTATCTGGGGGATTGGCTGATCCGTTTTATGCAGCAGTTTCTGATGGCGGGCATCGGACAGAGGATGATCCTGCATATCCGCACCAGCCTCTTTGCCCATATGGAAAAACTGCCCCTGTCCTTTTTTGACACCAGGCAGCACGGCGAGCTGATGAGCCGTCTGACCAACGATGTGGACAACATCAGCGTCACCATATCGGATTCCCTGACCCAGCTGATGATGTATGGATTTACCATCACGGGCATTTTCTGCGTCATGATCTGTATGAGTCCGCTGCTCACGGTGATCGCGCTCTTCGCGGTTCTGCTGATCTTTCTGCTGACCCGGGCGGTGACCAGCCGGACGAAGGTGCTCTTTCGCCGGCAGCAGGCCATCCTGGGAAAACTCAACGGTCAGGTGGAGGAAAGCGTCTCCGGCATCAGCATGGTCAAGGCTTTCGGCCAGGAGCGGGAGATGGTGGAGAAATTCATAGAGAACAATGACGCCTTCTGCCAGGTGGCCACCAGAGCCCAGATCGCCTCCGGCTATCTGATGCCCATGATGAATGTGATCAACAATCTGACCTATGTGCTGATTGCCATCGCCAGCGGGGTGATGGCGCTTGAGGGGAGACTGACTGTGGGGGAGATCTCCAGCTTTCTGCTGTATTCCAGACAGTTCTCCCGGCCGTTTGTGGACATTGCCAATATATACAACAATTTCCAGACGGCGGTGGCGGGAGCGGAGCGGATCATAGAGATCCTGGATGAAGCCTGTGAGCCGCGGGATATGCCCGGGGCCAGGAGCGCGGAGCAGGTACGCGGAGCCGTGAGCTTCCGGAATGTGACTTTTGGCTATCGGCCCGATAAACCGGTTTTACGGAATATTGACCTGGAGATTCCGGCGGGAACAAGGGTGGCGGTGGCGGGGCCCACGGGTTCGGGAAAGACCACGCTGATCAATCTGCTGACCCGCTTCTACGACGTGCAGGAGGGGGCCATTCTTCTGGACGGGTGTGACCTGCGGGAGTACCGTATGGGAGACCTGCGCCGGGCCTTTGGCGTGGTGCTCCAGGATACGGCGCTTTTTGGCGTTTCCATCCGGGATAATATCGGCTATGGCCGTGACGACGTGTCCATGGAGGAAATTCAGGCCGCGGCGGAGGTGGCGGGAGCGGACGGTTTTATACGCCGGCTTCCCCAGGGCTATGATACGGTACTGCACCAGGGAGGCGCGGAACTGAGCCAGGGAGAGCGGCAGCTTTTGACGATTGCCAGAGCGGTGCTGCAACGCGCGCCCATCATGATATTGGATGAGGCCACCAGCAGCGTGGATACGGTGACGGAGCAGCATATCCGCCGGGCCATGCTGGCCATCACCCGGGGACGGACTTCCTTTATTATTGCCCACCGTCTGTCCACCATACGGGATTCGGATCTGATCCTGCTGATCCGGGACGGAAGGATTGCGGAGCAGGGCGACCACCGGCAGCTTATGGCCCTGAACGGTGAATACGCGCGGATGTATCTGACCCAGACGGGACAGGCGGAGGACGCAAAAATATTCTAAGATAGATTTGACGATCCCTCTGAATGGTGTTATGATAAAATCAAATGCAGTCAACAAAAAAAGGAGCAAAACGTCCATGGGGCAAATCAACAAAAGCAAGATTTTCAGGAAACTCAGAACCAATATTGTCATCCTTGCCATGCTTACGGTATTTATCATAACATGTATATTTTCCATGCGCGCCGCCATTATGAGCAATTCCGAAAAACTGGGGAGAAATCTGGTCACGAATTACTCGGCCACCGAGATATCCAATCTGGCGGCCTTTGAATCCTTTCTGACCCTGTGTACGGATTATGTGGAATCTTTTGAGGCGAAGGGAGCCACGCTGGAGGAGATGCAGGACGGGTTCAACATCATCATGAAAGGCCTGCTGGAGATGTTCGGGGAAGAGAACATCTCCATTTACGGAAAAGTTCTGGACGGCACCCGGACCATATCCTACGGACTTCCGGTGGAGGATGTGGACAGCTACGTGGCCAGACAGCAGGAGTACTATGTGAATATGGCGGAGGCCGACGGGGAGGTCTATGTGTCCTCGGCCTACATGGACGGGGAGAGCGGCATGCCGCTGATCACAATCTCTCAGAGGATTCCCGACAGCGGCAGTTTTCTGGCCATGGATATCCAGTTTTCCGGTTTTGAGGCCAACAATGTGGAGATGGATCTGCCCAATCTGGCCAGCTATTATCTGTGCGACCAGAACGGAACGCTGTTCTTCTATAAGACGCCGCTTAAGCATACATATGAGGAGTTTCAGGAATTTATGGACTCCCTCCATACCCGGATGGACCTGGAGACAGGCGACGGCGCACTGGAACGCATTATTGCCATGGACAACCACGAACGCAATGTATATTATCATACGCTGGACAACGGCTGGGTCGCGATCCTGACGATTCCGGAGGCGGAGCTGCTGGCAGGCGTGGATACCTTCAACAAGATCAGTGTTCTGATTATCCTGCTGGGGCTGGTGGGCGTGGTGCTGATCGGCGTACGGGATTACAATAAGGAACTCCAGGCCCAGAGGCTGATATCGGAGAGAGAGTCCATCGCCAGGAGCAACCGTATTTCCCAGAGCGCCATGGCCAGTACGGCCCTGACGTACCAGGCTGTGTACTATCTGGATTTGCAGGACTTGAGCAGTCGGTTGATCTATCCGATCGGGGAGAACAACGAGCCTCAGAACTACGGGACCATGCTGGCGGAGCAGTTCGGCAAAGAGAACATTGTGGAGGACTGCCTGGAGGAGGTCAGAGCGTTTCTGAGCCCGGAGTCTATTGTCCGGGAACTGTCCGACAAAGATCATATTAATCTGAAATACTGCCAGAAAAAAGCGGACGGAGATCATGAATGGTGCCAGATTACCCTGGTGGCCTCCGAGACAGAGAACGGAAAGCCCGTGGCCGTCACCATGACGGTGCGCAGCATTGACGAGATGATAAAGAACGAGGAAAAGCAGAAGGAGTTGTTTGCCCTTGCCGCGGAACGGGCGGAGGCGGCCAATTACGCCAAGTCTGATTTCCTCTCCAAGATGAGCCATGATATCCGCACTCCCATGAATGCCATCATCGGCATGACGGCTATCGCGGGAGCCCATATTGATGACCGCGACAGGGTGGTGGACTGTCTCTCCAAAATAACGGTAGCCAGCCGCCATCTTTTGTCTCTGATCAACGAGGTTCTGGATATGAGCCGGATCGAGAGCGGCAAGGTCACGTTGACGGAGGAGGACTTCAATCTGTCTCAGCTGATCGAAAATCTGCTCACCATGGTGAAGCCCCTGGCCAAGGAGCATGGGCATGAACTGAATGTGAAGATCAACAATATTTCCCATGAGAATGTGTTCGGAGACAGTCTGCGCATCCAGCAGGTCTTTGTGAATATCGTGGGCAACTCGGTGAAGTATACGCCGGACGGCGGCAATATCGACATAACCATCTTTGAAAAACCTACCAACAAGAAGCGGGTGGGCTGCTATGAGTTTGTCTTTGAGGACAACGGCATAGGGATGTCCGAGGAATTTGTGGAGAAGATATTCCATCCCTTTGAGCGATCGGATGACGAGAGGGCGCTGAAGGTCCAGGGCACCGGCCTGGGCATGGCCATCACCAAGAATATTGTCAATATGATGAACGGTGATATCAAGGTGGAGAGCAAACTGGGCGAGGGCTCCAGATTTACGGTCACCATCTATCTGAAACTGCAGGACGAGGATCTGACCTCCACGGAGGAACTGGAAAAGCTGCCGGTGCTGGTGGTGGATGACGATGAGGATGTATGCAGGAGCACAACGGATATCCTGCGGGATATCGGCATGGAGAGCGAATGGGTTACTTCCGGCGAGGCGGCGGTGACCCGGGTGGTGGAGCGGCATAAGGCGGGAAACGGCTTTTTTGCCGTGATTGTGGACTGGATGATGCCCGGCATGGACGGCGTGGAGACGACCCGCGCCATTCGGGAGAATGTGGGGAGCGATATCCCCATCATCGTATTTTCTTCCTACGACTGGACCGAGATCGAGTCGGAGGCAAGAGCGGCGGGTGTGGATACCTTCATTGCCAAGCCCCTGTTCAAATCCAGGCTCATATCGGTGTTCAAGGAGATTGTCAACGGCGGCACGGAGGAGGATACCAGGGATGTGCTCTCAGATATCGCGGAGATGGACTATTCCGGCAAGCGGGTGCTCCTGGTGGAGGACAACGAACTGAACAGGGAGATTGCCCAGGAGATTCTGGGTATGACGGGGCTGCAGATCGAGACTGCGGAAAACGGCAGAATCGCGCTGGATATGGTGGCGGCCTCCGAAGACGGGTATTATGATCTGGTGTTTATGGATATCCAGATGCCGGTTATGAACGGTTATGATTCGGCTAAAGGGATTCGTGCGCTGGGCAGGGCTTATACGGATAAGCTGCCCATTATCGCCATGACCGCCAACGCGTTTGCGGAGGATGTGGTCATGGCCAAGGATATGGGGATGAACGAGCATATTGCCAAGCCGCTGGATATGGACAAACTGGAAGCGATATTGAGAAGCTGGTTATGACAAAATGCGGAAAGCGGAGGCGGAAAAGAAATAGATGAGCGGCACATTGCTTTTTCAGGAGAGTAAATCCATGATTGACGAACTGCTCCAGGCGGCCAACGGTCTGATCGGGATGGCCAATGGCGAGACCGTCGATCTGGGCGGGGAGGAGGAGACAGAGGAGCTTCCGGAGCCGGAGCCGGAACCGGCGGTGGATCTGGCGGAACTGGAAGCCCTGGGGTTGTACGACGCCCAGCTGCAGGAGGTGGAACTGGGCATCCGGCAGAAACTGCCGGTACAGCTTTACGCCCAGAGCTGCTACAACTGGATGCAGATGAAGGAGATCCGCATGGGGATGCTGTCGGAGGTGGATGTAAAATGGTACATGAATCCCCTGTACAACGCGGAGCAGATGCACCAGATCCGGCTGGGTCTGGAGTATGGCCTGGATGTGTCGGGGTATGCCCGGCTGATTTATACTGTGTCGGACATGTACAAGAAGAGGCATGCCCTGATGGAGGATCAGTACAGGAGCGGCGGCAGAGGCCAGGAGAGGTATGTGCTGGATGAATACACCCATATCCGGCTTCATTTCAGCGCCGATCTGATGAAGGCGTGGATCATGCTGCCCAAAGACGACGGGCGTGCCTACACCATCGCGGAGCTTCGCCGCCTTCTTAAAAAGTATGAGGTGCGCCACGGCATTCTGGCGGACGGACTGCATGAGGCCACCATAGAGGGGACCAGGGGCAAGGAGATCCTGATCGCCCAGGGAATCCCTCCCATGCCGGGCAGGGACGGCTATTATGAACTGGCCTTTGACAGGGAGCTGCCGGATGCCCCCGAACTTCTGGCCGACGGCAGTGTGGACTATACGCATGTGGTGCTGGCGGATACCGCCCAGCCGGGGGAGAAGCTGGCGGAGTACCGGCCTGCCGGCAAGGGAAAATCCGGCATGACGGTGACGGGAATTGCCATAGACGGTGAAAAGGGCCGGGAACTGCCTCCCCTCACGGGCAGCGGCATAGCGGTGGACAGTGAGAAGAGAGTGTATACGGCGGCCATCAAGGGATATGTGACCTATGACGCGGAGCGCTGCAAGCTGAGCGTGATGCAGACCTATTTGGTGAACGGGGATGTGAACAGCTACAGCGGCAGCGTGATCTATGACGGCACCGTGCATGTCAGCGGCTGTGTCAGCGGAAAAGCCGTGATCCGGGCCACCGGAGATGTGGTGGTGGACGGTTTCGTCAGCGGCGGCAGCATCGAGGCGGGAAACAATGTGATTCTGCGCAGCGGCGTCAACGCGGCGGACCAGGGCAGTATACAGGCCGACGGCCGGATCATGGGCAAATTTTTTGAGCGGGTGAAGCTTACGGCGGGCAGTGACATTGAGGGCAATTATTTCCTGGACTGCTCTGTGCGCTCAGAGGGCAGAGTGATTGCAAAGGGAGGAAAGAGCCGCATTATGGGCGGGGAGATGACCGCCAGCGCGGGCATCGAGGCCGGGATCATCGGCAACTATGGCAGCACGGTGACCGCGGTGACCGTGGCCAATCTGTATGAACTGACAGAACGGCTGCAGGACATCAAGGAACAGCAAAAGAAGGTAAGCGCCGAGCAGGAGAAGCTGGAGGAAGGCAGGGAGAAGCTGGAGAAGCTGATCGGGGAAGGCGCCGTATCCGATCAGAGAATCTACCAGAAGATCTTACAGGCCGCTGCGGTCAAGAGCAGCGAATGGGCGGCGCTGGAACAGAAAAAGGAGCATCTGAAGACGGTGAAGAAAAACGCCATGCAGGCCACTGTGAAAGCCCAGAAGGAACTGCGGCCCGGAACCAGCGTCACCATAAACGGCGTGACCAGGAAAATTACGGAAGCCTCGCCGGGCATGACGCTTACAGAAGAGATGTTGTTGGAAAAGAAGTGAAGGAATCAGCGGAAAAGAGGGAACTATGACGGATAGGAAGGACATTTTGATTGCGGGCAATGACGGAGAAAATCGGAAGCTGCTGGGAGAGCCTCTTTCGGATGCCTATGACATTATAGAGGCGGAAGACGGAAAACAGGTGTTGGCGGAGATCCAGAAGAGGAGGAACGAACTGGCGGCGGTACTTCTGGACTGGGACCTTCCTCTGGTCAGCGCCTATCAGATTCTACAGGTAATGCAGTCCAGAGGAATGACGGAGCAGATCCAGGTGTTCATCACCACTGTGGAGCCTGACCCGGAGATTGACAGCAAGGTCTACAGCCAGGGAGCGGTTTCGGTGATCTGTAAGCCCTACAGCGCGGCCATGGTCCGCAGGCAGGTCCTGAACCGGCTTGAGAGCGCCGCGCGGATTCAGCAGCTTTCGGAGGAACTGGCGCAGAAGGAGAAGCAGCTGGAGGAGAGCCGGAAGAAAATGGACGGCTTTTATGACAATCTGCTGGACGCCATCGGGGCCGTGATGGAATACCGTGTGTCGGAGTCGGAGCAGCATGTAAAACGGATCAAGGGCTTCGCCCGTATACTGGCGGTGGCTTACAAAAACGAATTTCCGGACTGCGGTCTGAATGAGGATGAAATCAACCGGATTGTCAGAGGCTCCGTGATTCATGATCTGGGCAAGATTGCCGTGCCCGATGCCGTTTTGCTCAATCCCGCGAAGCTCACGGAGGACGAGAGGCAGATCCTGAGAAGTCATACCACCAAAGGGGAGGAAATCATGCAGCTTCTGCGGGAGGTGCAGGACGAGGAACAGTTCCGGGTTTCCAGCGAGATCTGCCGCTGGCACCACGAGCGCTACGACGGCAGCGGGTATCCGGACGGGCTGGAGGGGGAGGAGATTCCTCTGTCGGCCCAGATCGTTTCCATAGTGGATGTGTACGACGAACTGGTATCGGAGCGGATTTTCAAGAAGCCTGTGGACAAAGAGACGGCCTTCCGGAAGATTATGAGCGGGGAGAGCGGCGCTTTTTCGCCAAAGCTCCTGCAATGCTTCGAGGCCTCAAAGAAATTACTGGAACTGTATTCTGACAGCAACTGACAGGGTGCTGTGGGAGCGCTTGGCGCGGGCCCACAGCGCCTTTTTGCGATTACGGAATTTCCGCGCGGCATGAATTGTGCGGTTTTGGCCCTAAAGTATTTTCCCTTTTGTCCGATAAATTTAGTAACAATGGTCGCAGGGCGGCTGAACTTTATTATAGAATGAAAGATCATTCTGGAAAGGGGGAGTCGGATATGAGAATAGAGGCTTATAACCAGGTACAGCAACTATATCAGGCAAAGCGCACAGAGAAGACACAGAAGTCTCCGGCGGCGTCCAAGACAGACAGATTGCAGATCAGCAGTTTTGGCAGAGATATTCAGATCGCCAAGGCCGCGGTCGCTTCCACACCTGATATTCGGGAGGAGTTTACGGCTCCGATCAAGGCGAAGATACAGGACGGGACCTATGAAGTCAGCAATGAGCGCTTTGCTGAGAAACTGATGGAGAAGTATAGGGAAATGAGGTAATTACCGGTGGCTAGTTTGATGGAAAACCTGATTGCGGTGCTGCAGCAGGAATGCGTGGAGTACAACGGGCTGCTGGAATTATCCGGCCAGAAGACGCCTGTCATCGTTGGGGGCGATCTAAATCATTTAGAGAGAATCACGGATGAAGAGCAGGAATGGGTAGGCAGGATCACCCATCTCGAAAAAAAGAGAGCGGAGATCACTGCCGACATTGCTGATGTGCTTAACAAGGATGTTAAAACGATGAAACTCAGAGATCTGGTGCAGATGCTGGCAGCCCGCCCTGCGGAGCAGAAGCAGCTGGCGGATGCCTGCGACAGACTCAGAGAGGCAGTGAATCAGGTGCAGGCTGTCAACGAGCGGAACAGGGATCTGATTCAGCACAGCCTGGAGCTTGTGGAGTTCGATATGAATCTCCTGCAGTCCATGAGGACTGCGCCTCAGACGGCCAATTACAATCGGGAAGCATACAGCGCGGGCACAGCCATGGGAGTCGTACAACATGGATTTGACGCGAAACAATAGTTAAGACAGAGGTGATGTCATATGTCATTATTCAGTAGCTTATATATAGGAGCATCCGGACTACAGACCAGTCAAAATGCGCTGAACACCACAGCGCATAATCTATCTAACGCGGATACAAAGGGTTATACCCGCCAGCAGATTCAGCAGGCGAACAGGCCTTATATAACCCTTTCCACCAATCCGCATTCTATATCCAATCAGCAGACAGGATTGGGAACATTTTATTCCAATGTAAAACAAGTGAGAGACTATTTTCTGGATATGACCTTCCGCAGAGAATCCGGAAGGAGCATGTTCTATCAGGTGTCCACGGAAACTATGGAAGAGGTGGAGAGCCTGCTGGGGGAGCTGAACCAGGAAGCATTCCAGACGTCCATGACCGATCTGTGGACATCTGTGCAGGAATTGGTGAAGACCCCTTCCAGTTCCGTGTGCCAGGGGCTGTTTGTACAGCGCGCGGAAGAATTTCTGGAGCGTTCTGTCCATATCTATGACAGCCTGTGCGCCTACCAGAACAATATGAATGAAAAGATCAAGCAGAACGTGATCAAAATCAATAACTACGGCAATCAGATTCTGAAGCTGAACGAGCAGATCCGCAATATTGAAGTGGGCGGTATCGAGCATGCCAACGACTTGAGGGACGTGCGCAATCAGCTGCTGGATGAACTGGCGGAGCTGGCGGATATCAGCTTCAAGGAGAATTCCAGGGGAGAGGTGTCTGTGCAGATTGAGGGCGTGGACTTTGTAAAGGGCGACATGTGCTTCGAGATCGCGCTTGACCAGGACGATGTCACAGGGTTTTACACGCCGTTCTGGCCGGTCAATGCCAAGTTCACGGAACTTCCGGACGGCACCAGGATCTATGATCTTGACGGGGCCAGGGTCTTTGACTTAAGCAGGGAAATCTCCACGGATCTGGATACGGATATCGGCGGACTCAAGGCCATGCTTCACGCCAGAGGGGATCACCGGGCGGATTACACCGATATTGAGAACAACTATGGCAATGTGTCTCAATCCATAATAATGAACATGCAGGCCGAGTTTGACCAGCTGATCCACAATGTGGCCAGCAAACTCAACAGCATTCTGGCAGGGGCCGCCGGTGTTATGACTCCGGGAGAGAACGGTGTCAAGGATGTGGAAATCACTCTGGCGGACGGCACGGTGATGCAGGGTGTGCAGGCCTGCAAGGACGAACCGGGCGGATACATGCGCCACGAAGACGGAAGTCCCATTCAGCTGTTCTCCAAGATTACCACGCCGGGCTATCGGAAGGTGACCGGAATGGCTGTGGTGACGGTGGTTGACGAGGACGGCAATGAATCCACGGAGACGATTACCGGAGACTTCTGGGTATATATGGAGGAGCATCTGGGAGATCCTGACCCGGAGAAGGAAGATCCCATGCGCCCCGAGACGATTTACAGTCTGAAGAATATACAGATCGATCAGGAGCTGAAGCATTCTCCTTCCATGCTGGGATTCATGAAGAACGGGGAGGAGGACAGAGCCACGGCGGAAGCCCTCAGCGCGGCGTTCACGGAGGAGGCCTACACACTGAATCCTCATGTGAAAAAGGCCAGCACATTCCTGCAGTATTACGATGATCTGGTAGCGCAGGTATCCAACAGCGGCTACGCGTTCCGCAGCGTTCTGATCAATCAGCAGAACACAGTGGAATCCACCGAAAATGCCCGGGAGCAGATCATAGGAGTGTCCTCCGACGAGGAACTGTCCAACATGATCAAATTCCAGAACGCTTACAATGCTTCCAGCCGATATATCAACGCCATCAGCGAGATGCTGGAGCATGTGATCACCGCGCTGGGACGGTAAACCCTGAAAAGAACATACGGGATCTGCCGCGCTGTAAAGCGGCAGTACTTTAAATATAGAAAGACGAGGATAGCGGAATGCCTTCACAATTTTTCGGATTAAATATAGCGTACAAGGGGCTGCTGGCCAGCAACGCCGCTTTGAATACCACCGCGAACAATATTGCCAACGTACAGACCGACGGCTACAGCCGCCAGCGGGTGGTACAGCAGGCCAGCCAGGCAATCCGGGTATTTCAGACTTACGGCTGCGCCGGCGCCGGCGTGGACACTCTGGCCATAGAGAGGATCAGAGATGAATTCTATGACACAAAATACTGGAACAACAATGCCAATGAAGGCGAGTACAATGTGAAACAGTACTATATGAAGCAGATCGAGGCGTATTTTGACGACGACGGGAAAAGCACCGGATTCAAGACGATCTTTGACAAGATGATGATCGGGGGCATTCAGGAGTGGAAGAAGGACCCCAGCAGCACCAATGCCAAGAAGCAGTTTATCGGGACGGTGGGCCAGCTGACGGAGTATTTCAACGGCCTGGCCGGAAACATGCAGAAGATGCAGGCGGATGTCAACCAGGAGATCAAAACCAAGGTGGATGAGATCAATTCCCTGGCGGGGGAGATCGCCACGCTGAACAAGCAGATCAATGTGGTGGAGCTCTCCGGCAGCAAGGCCAACGAACTGCGGGACCGCAGGGCTCTGCTGCTGGATCAGCTGTCCCTCATCGTGGATGTGGAGACCAGAGAGATCCCCATCACGGACCCGAACCAGCCGGACAGGGAGACCGGGGCCCATCACTATACCGTGAAGATTGCCGGAGGGCAGATTCTGGTGGACGGCACCGAGTACAACGGTCTGGAGTGCGTGGCCCGGGCCAGCTATGAGAAGGTAAACCAGTCGGATATCGACGGCCTGTACGATGTATACTGGGCCAACGGCCAGCAGTTCAATCTGTACAACACCGCCATGGGGGGGAATCTCCAGGGACTGGTGCAGATGCGGGACGGCAACAACGGCGAATATTTCAACGGCAAGGTGCAGGACATCGGCAGCATCGAGCCCAAGGACAGTCCCGACGGCAAATATCATGATACGGTGACTATAAGCGTGACCCAGGGATATCTGCAGGATCTGAATTTCTGCAATCTGTCTGAACAGGGCGGAAAAATCACGCTGGGCAACAAGGAGTACTATTACGACAGCTGGACCTATGAGCGCAGCTATGACGACAACGGAGAGGTGCAGTACAGCTATACGTTTACGCTCTCCGACAGCGCGAGGAATCCGGAGCGGCTTACCACCAACTGTATAGACAGGCCGGCCGCTGTGGGCACAAGCCTGAAATATCAGGGTATCCCCTATTATATGAACCAGATGAACACGTGGATTCGTACCTTCGCGGAGAAGTTCAACGACACTTTGAAGAGCGGGTACAATGCCTATGATAATCTGGGCTGTAATCTGCTGACCGGCAATATGCCTTCCGCGGATGGGCAGTTCAACTTTGTGGATGACTATCGGTATGACACATGCCAGGCAAAATACGATGCCGCTTATCAGGCCAAATATGAGGAAGAGATCGAGAAAGTGACGGGGGCGGGCGGAACGGTAACTCCTGCGATAGAAGAGGCAGCCAGAGAAGAGGCCAGAAAGGCAGCCGAGGCGGCGGCCAGCATCAAAGTGTCCGACCGGGACGACAGCTACTACCGTCTGACAGCCATGAATTTCAATGTTTCCGTGGCTGTGGAGGAGGACCCGGATCTGCTTTCCCACCGCTATGTCAAGGGAGACGGCGTCGAGCAGGACGCGCTGCTGGATGATCTCAAGAGCATTGCCAACAACAAGGAAAAGATGAGTTTCCGGGGCGGCACGGCTTCCGAGTTTTTGCAGTGCATTCTGGGGGATGTGGCGCTGAACGCCAGCCGGGCCTACACATTCCAGAAAAATTTCAGCGATATCAGCGAGATCATCAATACCCAGCGCATGTCCATCTCCGGCGTGGACGAGGACGAGGAGGCGGTGAACCTGGTGAAATACCAGCATGCCTACGGTTTGTCCTCCAAGATGATCCAGGTGCTGACAGAGGTTTATGACAGACTGATTCTGGAGACCGGTGTATAATGAGACGGAGGCGGGGCAGGCGGGACGCAGAAGCGGACTGCGGTGAGCCTGCCGCCGGCTTAGATGCGAAAACGGCGGCAGCAGTTTTGCGCTGACGGAAACAGTTTGCAGGATGACATGAATGGAGTAAGACTATGAGAATAACAAACAAGATTATGCAGAACAATAATCTGTCAAATATTAATACCAACAAAATATTGCAGGACCGGCTCAGTACGCAGATGTCCACGGAGAAAAAGATCAATCGCCCCTCCGATGACCCAGTGGTGGCCATCCGCGCGCTGCGGCTGCGCAGCAATGTCACGGAGGTGACCCAGTACTACAGCAAGAATATTCCCGACGCGGAGAGCTGGCTGAACGTGACGGAGGAGGCGCTGAAAAATCTGGCGGAGGTGATAACCGCCATGCAGAAGCAGTGTACCAAGGGCTCCAACGGGGATCTGAAGACTTCCGACAGACAGACCATCATCGAGCAGCTCAAGGCCCTGGCGGACGAGGTGTACAGCACCGGTGACGCGGACTATGCCGGGCGCTATGTATTTACCGGCTACCGCACGAACACTTCCCTGAGCTTCCCCGATGCCACGGAGAAGAAATACAGCATTACGGAGCAGCTGAGCAGGAATGACATGGACCAGGTGACAATCATCACGACTCAGGCCGCCGACGGCACCGATGTGATGGATATGACACCCAACAACTACAACACCATCAATGTGACCAAGGATGACATCAAGCAGGTGGATCTTTACCGGTTCCAGCTGGCCTATGACAACTGTGATGACACGCTTCCCGTGCTGGAATACCAGGAGCGGCAGCCGGACGGCACCTATCAGACCAAAACCATTCCCTCCGTGCTCAAGCATGACTATGAGTCTCCCTATCAGGCGGCGGCCGCGGCGGCGGACGGGGCGGTATATGTACCCGAGACAGGGGAACTGCTGTTGTCCAAGGACGCTTATGACAAGCTGATGGAGACCAGGGACAATGTGGCCACTGCGGATACCAACGAGGGAGAGATCCGGATTACCTATGAGAAGTCCGACTGGGCCAAGGGAGATCTGCGGCCGGAACACTATTTTTACTGTAAGTCCGACCCCGGAGATGCCGATCTGGAGATTACGTACAACGAGAGTTATCTCACCTCCAATGTGGAACATCAGGACATTGAGTATGATGTGGGCTTCAACCAGACCATAAGGATCAACTCCACGGCGGACGAGTGCTTTAAGCACGGTATAGGCAGAGATGTGCAGGATCTGATCAATGCCATGCAGGATGTGGTGGACGCGGAGAAGATTGTGGCGGATATGACGGCGTTGTTGAAGGAATCTACGGGCGCTGACGCGGACACCATCCAGAAGAAGCTGGATGTGGCGCAGAAGGCTCTGGAGATGAAAAAGGACAAAGCCCAGAAGATGTTTGAGCATGGCATCAGCCTGACGCAGGGCTATCTGGATGACACCAATGTGAGCCTTACCAATGTGGGTACCCGCAGCAGGAAGCTGGAGCTGATCGAGAACCGCATGCAGTCCCAGAAGACTACATTTGAAACATTAAAGAGCGAAAATGAGGATATAGACATTGCGGAGGTTATCATCAACCTCAGCAGCGCGAAGCTGACCTATGAGGCCTCCCTGATGGCTACGGGCAAAGTGGCGCAGATCAGTCTGCTGAATTATCTTTAAAAGAAATCCTGTCCTTCCGGGAGGCCCTGCGCCTTCCCGGGAAAATGGGAGCAGGCCTGGTGCCGATATTCCTCAGTCCCGTTCCTTACAGGGCGAGCTTTGCGCTGCCGGAATTTTGAAAAAGGAAGGAGTTTACTATGATAATACAGACCAAGGCTTTTGGCCAGGTAGAGATTACAGACGACAAGATCATTACCTTTCCGGGAGGGATTATCGGATTTCCCGATATGAAGAGGTTTACGCTGCTCCATGACGAGGAGAGGGGGGTGTCCGCCGGTATCCGCTGGCTCCAGTCCCTGGATGAGCCGGGATTTGCCATGACGGTGCTGGACCCCCTGATCGTGAAGGAGGACTATAATCCCGAGATTGATGACGAGCTGCTTGCGGGAATCGGGGAAGTGACGCCGGACAATCTGCTGGTGCTGGTAACTGTGCGGGTGCCTTCCGATTTAAAGCAGATGAGCGTCAACCTGCAGGGGCCTATAATCATCAATGTGGAGGAACGCAGGGCCTGCCAGATCATCGTGGATGCCGACACCTATCCGGTGCGTTTCCCCATCTACGAAATCCTGCAGTCCAGAAAGGCGGGTGACTGACATGCTGGCATTATCCAGAAAGAAGAATGAGGCGATCATTGTCAACAACAATATAGAGATCACGATCCTGGAGGTGAAGGGCGACCAGGTCAAAATCGGTGTCACCGCCCCCAAGGAAGTGCCCATTTACCGCAAGGAGGTTTACACACAGATTCAGGAGGCCAATCAGGAGGCGGCCACCGCCGAGGGAATGGCGGCACTGAAGGATCTGCTTGTGTAAATCCATGGGTGATTTATGCGATTTCCATCTTTTTTGTCAAACAAACTAATTTTTTTAATTGCCGAATCCGATAAAAACTATAAGAAAACAACAGGTGTCGTATAAGGATGACGACATGCAGAGACACATGGAGGTGTAATTATGGCAATTGAACCATTAGGAAGTATCATGAGTGTACAGGCTCAGAGTGTGAGCGCGCCCAAGCCTGTGGCGCAGCCCAAGGCGCCAAGCGTGGAGAGCCAGAGTAACACATCCCAGGAGGCGGCCCAGGTGGACACCACGGTGAATGTGGTGGCGGAGGGGCAGAGCAAGGGCAATGCCGGCGGCAACAGCAGTGAGCAGCAGAAGCAGCAGCCCACCAACGAGCAGATCAAGCGGGCGGTGGAGCAGATGAACAAGAACATGATGGCTCACTCGGAAGCTGTGTTCGGCATGCACGAGGGAACCAATCGCGTGACCATCAAGATTGTGGACAAAGACACCAAGGAGGTCCTGAAAGAGTTTCCGCCTGAGAAGACCCTGGATATGATCGCCAAGGTGTGGGAGATGGCAGGCATCCTGGTGGATGAGAGAAGATAGGAGGGACAGATATGGCAATGAGACTTTCCGGACTGATGTCCGGCATGGATACAGAGAGTATTATCCAGCAGCTGGTGGAGGCCAAGAAAACCAAGGTGGATAAAACCAAGAAGGCCCAGACCAAGTTAAACTGGAAGCAGGACGCATGGAAAGCGCTGAATACCAAGCTGAAGAATTTACAGTCCAAGTATTTGAGCAGTATGCGTTTTACGGACGCTTACAGCAAGAAAACCACCAAGGTTTCCAACCCCAATGCTGTCAGTGTGATCACCGGTGAGGACGCGGTGAACGGAGTACAGTCTCTGGAGATCAGGAAGCTGGCCAAGACAGGCTATCTGACCGGAGGCGTGATAGAAGCAGCTGACGGCGGTAAACTGACCGCCATGTCCAAACTCAGCGATCTGGGCATAACTGGTTCAGGTTCCATCAATGTGAGTGCGAACGGTCAGTCGGTGGATATTCAGGTGGATGGGAACACCACAATTTCGGATGTGCTGACCCAGCTGAAAAAAGCAGGCTTGAACGCCAATTTTGACGAGCATAATCAGAGATTCTTTGTGAGTTCCAAGGATTCCGGCGCAAAGAGTGATTTCAGCATCACGGCCATGAACCAGGGTGGGTTTGACGCGCTTAAGGCATTAGGACTACAGGAGTCCTTTACCACGGAGGAAGACAAGAAGGGCGCAACCCAGAAGGAATATGAGACCTATAGCAAATATTATGTAGCAGGCGACAGGGCGGCTACACTTAAAAACATGGAGAAGCTGATCAACAAGGATGTACAGTCCAGCACAGACAGCTATCTGGCAAAATACAAGGAACTGGTAAATACCAAGGCTGACGCGCAGAAAAAGATTGATGACATAAACAAGAGATATGCGGATGCCGGGAAGACGTTGAAGACATCCGATGAGTACAAGGCGGATCTGGAAGCCAAAAACCAGGAGATAGCCGCCAAGGAGGAGGCTATCAAGTCGGAAACTGACCCGGATCAGAAAAAGGTTCTGGAGGAGGAGCTGGCCAATCTGAAGAAGGAGGCCAACGAGATCACTGCGGAGAAGAACGATGTCGATATGCTGGCGGCTCATCAGAGCACCATTGCAAGCGCGGACGCTGCCATGAATGACGTGAAGCAGTATGTGGACATCACGGAGACGGTTGTGGACGGCAAGACGGTTTACAGCGCAACGGCGACACCCAAGCTGGTGCAGGAAACGGAGAACCGCTTCTACGATAGAGCGGAGTTTGCCCATACGGTTATGAATGATCCCAGTCTTCAGACCGGCGGCGCTACCAAGACCAACGGCCAGGACGCTGTGATTTATCTGAACGGTGCCGAGTTCACCAGCAAGGACAACACCTTTAAGATCAATGGTCTGACATTCACCGCTCTGAATGAGACTGCGGCCGGTGAGCAGATTACTGTAACCACGCAACAGGATACCGACGGTATCTATGACATGGTCAAAAATTTCCTGAAGGAGTACAATTCCATCATCAATGAGATGAGCAAATTGTACAATGCGGATTCCGCCAAGGGGTATGAGCCTCTTACTACCGAAGAGAAAGACGCTTTATCTGAATCTGAGGTAGCAGATTATGAGAAGAAGATCAAGGATGCTCTGTTAAGAAGAGATGAAAACCTGAGCAGTATCAGCTCAACGCTCAAGTCTGTTATGTCCAGCGGAATAGAGATCGGTGGGAAGACCATGTATCTCCATGATTTTGGTATTGAGACCCTGGGATACTTTGAAGCTGCGGACAATGAGAAGGATGCCTATCATATTGCAGGTGATCCGGATGATGCCAGTACTTCCGGCGATGCGGATGTATTAAAGGGAATGATTGCCAATGATCCGGATACCGTGATCAGCTTCTTTACCAAGCTGTCTCAGAACCTGTATGACGAGATGAGCGAGATGTCCAAATCCGTAGAGGGATACCGCAGCTTTGGCAGCTTCTATGACGATAAGAAGATGAAATCCGATTATGACGATTATACCTCCAAGATCAAGGAGCAGGAGCAGAAGCTGAACGATTACGAGGACAAGTGGTACAAGAAGTTTGCCGCGATGGAGACTGCCCTGGCCAAGATGCAGAGCAGCGCCAACGCAGTTACTTCCCTGTTAGGAGGCTGATAAGATGGCAATGCCCGATGTATACGCACAATATAACAACAGCAAGATACTCACGGCTTCTCCGGCAGAATTGACCCTGATGCTGTATGAGGGGGCCATCAAGTTCTGTAATATCGCTATTGCGGCGATAGAACACAAGGATGTGCCCAAAGCGCACACCAATATAATCAAGGTGCAGAGGATCATAGATTATCTGCGTCAGACGCTGGATATGAAGTATCCGGTGGCACAGGATTTTGAGAACATCTACGTCTATCTGTCACAGCGTCTGGTGGAGGCTAATTTAAAGAAGGATAAGGACATTCTTGAAGAGGTCAATGGGCATCTGCGCTCTGTCCGGGACACCTGGAAAGAGGTTATGCGGATCAATCAGGCGAAAGGGGCTAACTAATGGAGAGCCAGTTAAGCATATTACAGGAGAGCCTGGCGGCAAAATGCCAGGTCCTTTTGGAGATACAGGAGTATAACAGGAAGCAGGAAGCGGTTTTTTCATCGGATGAGGTGGATATGGCCCTCTTTGACGAGGCCATAGAGGAAAAAGAGCGCCTGATTCAAAAGCTGAACGTACTGGACAATGGGTTTGAGGCCATGTATGAGAAGCTGGAAAAGGAGCTACAGGGAAACCGGGAGAAATACGCGGCTCAGATCCGGATCTTACAGCAGCAGGTTAAGGAGATTACAGATCTGGGTATATCCATACAGGCGCAGGAAGCCAGAAATAAGTCCCTGATCGAAAATTACTTTTCCAGAGAGAGAAACAATATGCATAAGAATCTCAAGAATTCGGCCAGGGCCTACAAATTCTACAAGAACATGTCCGGATTGAATTCCGCAGGCAGCCAGTCATCCTATGACAGCAAACAATAAGCAAAAAGAACAAACTGCTATGCCAGATGGCGTAGCAGTTTGTTTATAACGTCAGAATCCTTGCATAAAAAATGAATCACTCAACACAATTCCTGTGTCAACGCGGTGATAGCCGCTTCAAAGTTTTCTTTACCCTCTACAGAATGCTCTTCCAGATATCCAATGATGTAATCCAGCCGGTTGACCGGTATTCTGGCTGTGACCAGTCTGGCCAGCACGTGCTGCAATTGCCCCAGGCTGACCTGTTGAGGGATGATCCCCTCCACCGCGGCAGGGTAACGCCTGCGCACGATATCCACCAGGTCCGCCGTGATCTGTCGGTTAAGTATCCGATCGTAATACTGTAGAATTACCTCTGCCAGATGGGTCACGATGCAGTCCATGGCAGAAAATTCCACGCATCCCTCCGGGATCTCACTCTGCTTTTCCAGCCATTTCCCCTGAGGCCAGGCCAGACGCCATTCACTTACGGGTAATATGTCTGCCTGTACATAAAAGTATTTGGGATATTCCGATTCATTCTGGGCTACCGTTTCGCGGCCGTGGAGCAGAATACGATATTCTTTCTCCCCCAGAGATATATTGTCCCGGAGTTGAATGACGGGTATTATAATCCCCATCTGATCGCCAAGTCTCATGCGCATATTGTGAATCAAGGCGTAATTGTTGTGGCTTTCCTCCAACAGCATATCCACCAGTCCTCTGCCCACCTCCAGAACCAGGACGGATTTTTGAATGACGCTTTCAATCTCGGTCTGCCGCTGTACCGATTCCAGATTTTGCCGGGAGATGGCGGAAGGCTGATGGCTTAACAGGTAATCCGTGGTGCAGTCCATCAGCTGGGCGATAGAGCGAATCATCTCGGCGTCGGGCAGGCTTGTGCCGTTTTCCCATTTGGACACAGCCTGGGGGGTGACGCCCAGGCGTTCGGCAATCTTTTGCTGTGTATACCCCTGATCCTGACGAAGTCTTATAAATCGTTCCGCAAATTCAACAAGCATTCTCGTCCTCCTTACGCAAG
This sequence comes from uncultured Acetatifactor sp., assembly GCA_910583845.1. GTDB lineage: Bacteria > Bacillota > Clostridia > Lachnospirales > Lachnospiraceae > Acetatifactor. The sequence goes on along the minus strand of CAJUAB010000021.1, from coordinate 54,484 downwards.
AATATGATTTGCAGGCGATTGCGAGGCCCTGTCCGCAAGTGACGAGGCCGGACAATATACACGGAGACGGGTTTGAAAACAGATCTGTTTCACAAATTTGCCTCATACAGCGGGAAGCCGCTTTTATTTTGGATGATTGCCCGTCCGCTGTTTCCGGAAAGGATATTTTGCAATTACCTGCGCTATGATGTGTTCCGGATTTAGAATAACACAAATAACAGGCTTTTACAACCAACTGTTGATGGAACATGAGCACAACTACAGGTTGTACAACGCACTTATGCGGTGGGTGCTTGACAGTTATATTCCATACGCCGTATAGTATATATAGGCTTTCGTGAAACCCTGTCCGCAGGTGACGGGACTGGTCAATATAGAAAAAACGGGTTTGGAAGCGGATTTGCCATGCAAATCTGCTTCCTGTAGTGGCAAGTCGCCCTTATTTTGGATACATTGTCCACGTTCGGTTTCCGGAAAGCATATTTAAACACGCTCTGGAGGAAATGTCTGGCGGACACGCGGATGGATTATCAAGATAGATCAGGAGGGTACACAGATGGACTTTGAAGATGATGGATTGGAGGAAAAGGGCCGGGAACCTCATGGATGGGTTAAGCTGATACCGCTGTTGGCGGCAGTTGTCCTGATCGTGATCATTCTGCTGATTATGGTGCTGTCGCGCAGGGACGGGGATCATAATGGTTCTGGGGAAAGCGGCGACAGGGAGGAGGCAAATCACACGGTCACAGACTCTTATGTGGAGAGGGAAGCGGGAGCGGCAATGGGAGAGTCCCCCGGAGATTCCGCGTGGGGAGCGTCGGATGACACGGACGATCTGTCTGTGGATGAAAACGATCCCCAGGAGGAGGCGGTACAGGAGCAGGGAAGCCAGGTGGACTTGGCACAGCTGCTGGTGTCGGAACGGGTGCAGGAACAGCAGCGGGTGACCATCGGTATTGATGTGTCCCGCTATCAGGGGACCATAGACTGGAGTCAGGTGGCGGAGACAGGGATTGATTTTGCCATGATTCGGGTGGGGTACCGCAGTCCGGAGGAGGACAGGGAGATTCATGCCGACACCAATGCCCGTTACAATATGCAGGAAGCCCAGAATGCGGGCATTCAGGTGGGGGTGTATTTCTTTTCAACGGCATCCAACCAGGAGGAGGCCCGGGAAGAAGCCCAGTGGGTGGCGGAATACATTTCCCAGTACAGGATTACCTATCCCGTGGCCTTCGACTGTGAGGGATACGAGCGGGAGGACAGCGTACTTTACGGCCTGGGAAAGGAGAAACGAACGGATATTGCCATCGCCTTTTTGCAGGAGATTTATGCCCAGGGGTATACGCCCATGTTTTACGGTTCCGGCTATGGCATGACCGACAGCAATCACTGGGACATGGACAGAATTGAACAGTCCTATAAGGTGTGGGTATCTCAGTATCCCGCGCTCCCTTACCCGCAGACAGAGAGATCTTCCTATGAGGGCGCGTATGCCATGTGGCAATATACCAATCAGGGCAGTATGCCGGGAATATCCCAGCCGGTGGATGTGAATGTGGCTTATTTCGGCTATGAGGACGCGGCAGACGCGGTAAACGGGCAGCCCCCGGACCATGCATGTGCGGACGTGGAAGCCCTGATGCATTTTGTGGAGACGGATGAGACGGTGACTGCCAAGGAGGCTACCAATCTGCGGGATATTCCCGGTCAGGGACAGGACAGCACGGTGCTGTGGACGCTGGGAAACGGCGAGACGGCCCGGCGCACAGGTGTGAGTGACAGTGGCTGGTCAAGGCTGATCTATCAGGACAGGGTATGCTATGCGGTGACAAATCTGTTGACTACAGATCTGTCCGGTTCTGTGGAAGAGCCGGACAATACAGGGGAGCCGGAAGGCGACGGGATCAAGACGGTATTTACGGATTGCTCCGAATTGATGACGGCCAAGATTGAAACCAATCTGCGGGCGCTGCCCAGCGTGACCAACCCGGAAGCGGTGGTGGTCGCCACGATCCGCTATGGAGACGTGGTGGTGCGTACCGGCATCAACGCGGAGGTGGGGTGGTCCCGGGTGGAATACGGCGGACAGGTGCTGTACTGTGTCAGCAGCTATCTGACACCGGCTCCGGCACAGGAGTAAGGGAGGAGAAATGGCCAGAAATCTGACTACATTATGTTATATAGAAAGGGATCATTCTTATCTGATGCTGCACCGGGTGAAGAAGGAACGGGATATCAACAAGGATAAGTGGATCGGCATAGGAGGACACTTTGAAGAAGGGGAGTCCCCGGAGGAGTGTCTGCTGCGGGAGGTAGAGGAAGAGACGGGACTGACGCTGACGGACTATCGACTGCGGGGAGTGATTACCTTTATAACGGATATCTGTCCCACCGAGTATATGTTTTTGTATACTGCGGACGGTTACACGGGAACTGTGCATACCTGTGACGAGGGGGATCTGGAGTGGGTGCCCAGGGACAGAGTGGAGGAGCTGCCCATCTGGGAAGGAGACAAAATCTTTTTCCGGCTGCTCAGGGAGGAACGGGCCTTTTTCTCTCTGAAGCTGCGGTATGAGGGAGATCTTCTGAAGGAGGCCGTGCTGGACGGGAAGGAGAGGCTGTTTCAGAGAGTAAATGACAGCGGCTTGTCTCAGGATTTTTGCGGGAGAGGCTGAAAAAAATTCTGAAAATTTAGAAAAAACACTTGACCTTCCACCAGGTGGAAGCTGTATAAAGAGGTTACCAGACAGAAAGAAAGGACTTTCAGAGAGGAAGAAATCCGCAATGAAGATCAAACAGGTGGAAGAGCTGGTGGATATCACACGCAAGAATATCCGCTTTTATGAGGAGCAGGGGCTGCTGAACGTGGGACGATCGGAAAACGGATATCGGGAGTATGGCACGGAAGATGTGAAGCGTCTGAAACAAATCCGGCTGCTTCGCAGGTTATCCGTTCCCATTGAGGATATCAGACTGCTTTTTCAGGGGAAGTATTCGCTGGAGGATGTTCTGGAGCGACAGCAGGTTCAGCTGGAGTTTCAGAAGGAGAGCATCCGCAGGACGCAGTTGTACTGCAGGCAGCTGCTGGAGGGGAAAATCCGCCTGGAGACACTGGATGTGGACGGCTGTCTGGAACAGATGGATAGGCTGGAGCAGGAAGGAGTGATGTTTATGGACGGGACGCGCAGTGATATCCATAAGAAGAAGCAGAGAGGAGCAATAGCCGGCGCCGGGGTAATGCTGTTTCTGACATTGGCACCGGTGGGTGTCATCCTGGGGGTCAGCAGATCCGCGTCGGTTCCTGAATGGCTGATTGTGTTTTTCCTGGGAGTGACAGCAGTGATGTGTGTCGGCGTGGTGGCGGCCCTGGTGAGCAGGATCAGGGAAATAAAAGGAGGAGAAGAGGATGAGGCTTCTAAGTATTGATTATATTCCGGGACAGGAAATCGAGGCTCTGGGGATGGTAAAGGGAACGGTGGTTCAGACCAAAAATATTGGCAGGGATTTTATGGCAGGTATGAAAACATTGGTGGGCGGAGAGATTGTAGGTTACACTGAAATGTTGAACGAGGCCAGGCAGATCGCCGTAAAGCGCATGGTGGATGAGGCCAAAGAACTGGGGGCGGATGCTGTGATTGGCATCATGTACGGCTCATCTCAGGTCATGTCCGGCGCGGCGGAGGTTATTGCCTATGGCACGGCGGTGAAGTACAGATAGCTGTCTGCCGGACAGGAGGGCGGTTTGCGGAAGAACGTTTTGCGATTGCCCAGGGAACCCAAAATATCACAGGCATAGCAGTAGTTGACAGATCCACTACTGCTATGCGGAAAGAGGAAATGATGATTGATAATGTGACAATACCCAATGTTCCCATTGCCAGTATCATTGGGATTATAGCTTCTTTGATTGTGTCTGTAGGACTGCCCGTTGTCCTGTGCATTCTTGTATGGCGGAAGACGAGAGCCCGGATTTCCAGCTTCTTTATCGGCGCGGCTACGTTTATTGTGTTTGCTCTGATTCTGGAGCAGATTCTGCACATTGTAGTGATTAAAGCCACCGGGACGGCGCTGACGGGCAATATCTGGCTCTATGCTCTGTACGGCGGGCTGGCCGCCGGCATTTTTGAAGAGACAGGCCGTTATCTGGCCATGAAGCTGTGCATGAAAAAGAATCTGAATAAACAGAATGCCATTATGTACGGTGTGGGGCACGGGGGCATCGAGGCCATTCTGCTGGTGGGGATGAGCAGTATATCCAATCTGATTATCGCCGTCATGATCAACAGCGGGCAGATTCCCATGCTGCTGTCCATGAGCGGCGTGGATGATTCGACCTATCAGCTGGCCATATCACAGATGACGGCCATAAGTACCACTCCGTCCTGGCATTTCTGCATGGCCGGTGTAGAGAGGATATCAGCGATTATCTTTCATATATCCGCGTCCTATCTGGTGTACCTTGCGGTGAGCGGAAAAAAATGGATTTTTTATTTTCTGGCTGTTCTGGCACATTTTCTGCTGGATGCCATGACACTGATAATCGCAGGTTTTTTGCCTATATTGGCTGTGGAAGCCGTCATATTCCTGGCTACCGGCTCGTTTGGCCTTGCGATCCGGAGGATGTACCGAAAACAGGGAAAGCCGTAAAATGACCTGCGTGGAAACAAACTGTCGGACGGCTTTGACGGCCAGGGAAAGTTCTCGGATGTGGTTAAGGAAGGATTTGTGCTATATGAAAAAAGGTACTGACTGGTGACTGAATCAGGAAAAAACAGCTTGCATTTTGGCTATGCAGGGTGTATAGTAAATTATGTCCTTATTCTTGGTTTTCAGGATAGCGATTCCACACTGGAGAGAACCCCGGAAGGAGGATAAGAATAAAAATAAGGAGGATATCTGTTTGTCGATTGTGTTTGTAATGGAGGAAAACTGCAAGTAAATATTGCGGAGGGCATGGATGCGGTCATTTTCCATGAACGCTGACCTGCTAAAAGTCTGCCCTCATTTCTGCCTTACAATGTGCTGACAAATAGATCCAAATCCGATAGATTGAGAGATTCAGGAGCATGGCTGTACGGTCATGCTCTTTTTATGCCGGAAATCCCACAGGATTTCCGGAACATGTATGCAATCGGGACCATGAAGCAAGTCTGTAAGACGGGAGTTTCATGGTCTTTTTTCATGGCATGGAATCTCTCCCGGGCACAAAATCTACTGTATATACATTGCACATGGATGAGGAGAAATGGGAGTGGAAAGATGCGGAACTTTAAAACAGCAGATTTCCGGGGAACGCGCTGATGGACATCGGGACGCGGGAAGCGTCCTGATGT
>CAJUAB010000021.1:2023-49048 GCA_910583845.1 uncultured Acetatifactor sp. | reverse complement strand
AACGCGCTGATGGACATCGGGACGCGGGAAGCGTCCTGATGTCCATCACCGGGAGCGCGTATGAAGGAAAGATGCGGAACTCTGATTAAGAAGGGAAAAAAGCATGAATCAAGGTTACTCAGACGATATTATTATTTATGCCGCCGGTCTGTCCAAGACCTACAGGCGGTATAAGAAGAAAGAGGGAATCAGGGGCAGTATCGAAGGGCTTTTCAGGAGAGAATACGAGGAAAAGACGGCAGTGAACAATATGGATCTGCTGGTCCAAAAGGGTGAGTTCACAGGCCTGATCGGTCCCAACGGGGCGGGCAAGACCACACTGATCAAGATGCTCACAGGCATTATTGCCCCCACATCGGGGGAACTGTCGGTGCTGGGCTTTACGCCGGATGAGCGCAGGGACGCTTTTAAAAGGCAATATGCCGTGGTTATGGGACAGAAAAGCCAACTGTTCTTTGAACTGACGGTAAATGATATCCTGCGACTGTTCCAGGCGATCTATGAGATCCCGGAGCGGGAATTTCAGGAAAATAAGCGCTTTTTTGTGGAACTGTTTCAGGTCCGGGAACTGATGGACGTACAGGTGAGAACCCTTTCTCTGGGGGAGCGCATGAAGATGGAGCTGATGGTGGCGCTGCTGCATAATCCCAGGGTGTTGTTTCTGGATGAGCCCACCATCGGGCTGGATGCTGTTGCCTCCCGGCAGATCAGGAAATTTCTGCGGGAGGTCAACAGGGAGAGACATACCACGATTCTGCTGACTTCACATTATGTGGAGGATATCCGGATGCTGTGTGACAGGGCAGTAGTAGTGAGCCATGGCAGAAAATTCTATGACGGTTCCACGACAGAACTTTTTGACCGGTACAGGCTTAAGGAGGATGAAGACATGGGCGCTGTCATGGAACGGATTTACAGGGACGGGGACGCCGCCTGGCTGCAGGAGACGCCGGAAGCGGGCGGGGATGGACCTGATGGAAAGGAGGAGTAGTTTTATGGGAGCGACATTTGCCAAATACCGGGAAGTGGCCCTCGTACACTTGAAGTGCCAGCTGGCCTGGCGGGCGGACATAATGTTCCAGATGCTTTTTACCATCGGACGTATCCTGTTTGCATATCTGCTCTGGGGAACGATCTTTAAGGGGAAGGATACGGTGGCGGGATTTGGATTTGACGGCATGCTGTCCTATTACATTTTCAGCTCCTTTCTCACCCAGCTGGATCTGTCCCCGGGCATCAGCGAGGAGATTCACAACCGGATACGGGGAGGCACATTTTCCAAGTACATGGTGCTGCCGATGCGCACGGAGGGCTACTTTGTGGCGATGGAGGCGGGAGTGGTGCTGTTTTATCTGCTGTTTGACCTGATCGCCGCTTTTGTGTGGGTGGCAGTCTTTGGGATACAGCTACAGGTAACGACAGATACGGGGGTCGCTTTCTGCGCCTTTCTCCTGGTTGTACTGGGATTGCTTTTCATGGTGCAGCTGAACTACTATCTGGGACTTCTGACGTTGAAATACCAGGGGATTGGCACTTTTCTGATGATCAAAAATAATCTGGCGGCCCTGGTTACCGGCAGCATTGTCCCGTTGGTATTGCTGCCCGGGGGTGTGGTGGAGGTGATGCGTCTGCTGCCCTTTTATTATGTGACTTACCTTCCTTCCATGCTTCTTGTGGGCAGGTGCAGGGAGGAGGCTTTTCCCGGGCTGGTGATACTGAGTCTGTGGTGCCTGGTATTGCAGGCGCTTATTCATCTGACATGGGAAAAATACAGCAGGATGTATGACGGTGTTGGAATTTAGAAGAGAAGAAATGGACATTGTACAAGGAGGATTTCATGAAAAAAGACAAATGCCCGTGCAGGAAGCGTAAGCGGCAGTCCGAAACAGAACGCGGCTCGGAAAACACATATTTCATTCCGGGCAAAGCGGGTTATGGGCGGGGGCGCCCGGGAAAATATCTGCGTATTCTGGGGGTACTGATCAAGCTCCGGATACAGCGGCTGATGTTGTTCAGACTGGATTTTCTGGCTCCCTTTTTTGTGGACGGAAGTCTGTTCGCGGTGCAGATCCTGGCCTTTGACGCCATCTATGGAAATGTGGAGCGGATCGGAACCTGGAACAGGGGAGCCATGCTGGTGTATATCGGCAGTTTTTCTCTGCTGAACGCGGTGAGCATGTTTCTGTGTTTCTTCGGTGTGGTGCGCATACCGGAAAAAATCCGCAGCGGGGAACTGGATCTGTATCTGATCAGGCCGGTAAGTCCTCTGTTTTATCTGTCTTTTGAACAGATCAACCCCGGCTCCCTGCCCCTGGTGGGTATGAGCCTGTGCATGATCGGATATGGGATGTGGACGGGAGGACTGCGGCCCGTGGGCCGGCAGGTGGCGGCGTATCTGTTCTGGATGCTGCTTATGGCCGTGCTGTACTATGATATGGAGGTGCTGATGCGCAGCCTGTCCTTTTATGTGCTCTCCACTTCCCGGATGGACCAGCTGGAGGAGGCCTCTCTGGAACTGTGCATGAAGTTGCCGGGTACGGCGCTTTACGGAGTGTATAAGCTGCTTTTTTACTGCCTGCTGCCCTATGGGTTGATGGCGACGGTGCCGCTGCAAAGCCTGATCGGGGAACTGTCCCCTGTCGGCGGGACATGGGCTGCCGGCATTGTGATCGGTTTCAGTATATTGACAGCCGTAGCATGGAAGAGAGGAATCCGCCGCTACGAGAGTGCCAGCTCCTGATAGGATTGCGGCCTGCTGCAGATCAACATGTGACATGTAAATGCAGACTTGATTGCTTGAGCGCGTATGGGTGTAAAAATGGAAAAGAGACAAGAACAAAGAACGATCTCCGGTCTGGAACTGGAGAAAATCAAAGAAATCTGGGCGGGGCTGGCGTTGACAGCCGCCGCCCGGGAAAGGATCGCGGCGGCGGAACCCATTCTGGCGCAGCGGGAATTGTCCGCGGCGCAGCGGGAGACTACGGAGAGCCGCCAGCTGCTGGAAAAATTCGGCACACCGCCGCTGGTGTCCCTGGAGGGGATGAAACAGATATTGCAGATTGCCGAAAAGGGAGATATGCTGATTCCGGAGCAGCTGGAACAGGTGGAGAACGCGCTGGCAGCGGTGAGACGTATGCGGGATTATCTGGCCCGGGGACAGCAGTATCAGATTCCCCTGGCTTACTATGGAGAAAATCTCCAGCTCCTGGAAGAGATCCGGGAGCAGATTCACCAGCAGATCCGCAGCGGGCAGGTGGAGGATCATGCCACTCGGGAACTTTTTGATCTGCGCGGCCAGATCCAGCGCACCCGGGAAAAAAGCAGAGAGAAGGCGGAAGGGGTGCTGCGTGCGCACAGGGAGTGCATGTCGGACAGCTTTTGCGTCATGCGCGGCGGACATCTGTGTGTGCCGGTGAAAAAGGAGTATAAATTCCGCATAAGCGGCAGTGTTATTGACAAATCCTCCACCGGCAGCACTCTGTTCATAGAACCTGCGGCAGTACAAAAATATGAGGAAGAGCTGACACTGTTGCTGGTCCAGGAAGACAACGAGGTGCGGCGGATTCTGTATACGCTGACAGTGATGATCGGGGAACAGCTGGAGGCTTTCCGGGAGAACTGCCGGGTGATGGAGCGGCTGGATTTTGCTTTTTCCAAGGGAAAACTGAGCATGGAATGGGACTGTGTCTCTCCCATTGTGGGCACGGACAAAAAGATCAGCCTGTCAGGAGCGAGGCATCCGCTGATGGACCGGACTGTCGCGGTTCCATTGGACTTTGAAATGGGAGAGGAAATCAGGGGGGTGGTCATCACGGGCCCCAACACAGGGGGAAAGACCGTGGCGCTGAAAACCGTGGCTCTGTGCTGTATGCTGGCCGGATGGGGACTGCATGTGCCCTGCCGGGAAGCCCGGGTTTGTATGAACAGCCAGTACCTGTGCGATATCGGAGACGGACAGAATCTGGCGGAAAATCTGTCCACCTTTTCTGCCCATATCACAAATGTGCTTGCCATCCTGAGACGGGTAAATGAGGAAAGTCTGGTGATTATGGATGAGCTGGGATCGGGGACGGACCCCACCGAAGGCATGGGAATTGCCATTGCCATTCTGGAAGCCCTGCGGCAAAGCGGCTGTCTGTTCCTGGTGACCACCCATTACCCGGAGGTCAAAGAGTATGCCGCTCATACCCCGGGCGTAATCAATGCCCGCATGACTTTTGACCGGGAAAGCCTGCGGCCGCTGTATCAAATGGTCATCGGGGAGGCGGGGGCCTCCTGCGCTTTCGCCATAGCGGAGAGACTGGGGATGCCCCGTTCCATGCTGGATATAGCAAAGAAGGCGGCCTACGGCAATCCGGAAGACGTTCATGACCTGGGGGGACTGAAAAAGGAACTGGCAGGGGGCGGGCCCCGCATTCAGAGGGATACCTCATCCGCCAGACAGAAGGATCTGTCCCACAAGTTCCGGCGGGGAGACAGTGTGATGCTCAGCCCCGATCACAAGATCGGCATTGTATGCGAGCCGGTGAATGACAAGGGCTGCCTGCGTGTGCAGCTGCCGGACCGCAAGATCTGGATCAATCACAAGCGGGTGAAGCTCCATGTGGCGGCCGACAGACTCTATCCGCCGGATTATGATTTTTCCATTGTTTTCGATACTGTGGAGAACCGTAAGAAACGCCATGATATGGAGAGAAAATATATGGGAGAAGTGACCATAGAGTATGAAGAGTGAGATTTAGGTCCGGACGGGGCAGAAGAAGGGCTGCCGGGAGTTCTGCGTTGATATGCTGCGGAGCGGGAGAACAGGAAAAGATTCTCCTGCTCCGCAAATTCCATGCCTTATAGTATTTGTACGGTATTCGGATATACGCTACTTCCCGTCTCTTTTCGCGAAGAGACCGTCAATATATTTCTTGATCTCCGCGTCCGGCATGGACTTGAGCAGATATCCCTCGGGCTTTAACGCCATGACTTTCCGTACGCTTTCCCGGTCTCCCTTGCCCGTGAGAAACACTACCGGGATGTCGGCGGTGTTTTTTTCATTGCGGATCATTTCCAAGGCCTGCCTGCCGTCACAGACCGGCATCTCATAGTCCAGCACAATCAGGTCGGGCTTGTTCATGGCAATGCTTTGAATGGCGGCCACGCTGGAAGCAACCTCCGACACCTCATAGTGCTCGGCCAGCAGCTTGACAATTCTGGCCCGCATGAAATCGGAATCGTCCACCACCAGAATATTCCTGCGGACCGGTTTTTCCCTTTGCAGGTAATCATTGATCGCGGACATGGCATTATCCGGATCGATACTGGGCACGATTTTCCCCCGGATGGATTCGGAACTGTTGGCGCAAAACGCGAAATAACCGTTTCCGGTGTCAAACAACAGGCTGCAGGACGGGGTAGATCGCCCGAAGGATTCCACAAGCTGTTCGTAGGTGAGCAGAGATTCCTTTTCCACCTTGAACAGATCAATGGAAGGAAAGCTCTCCCGTATCCGTTCCAGAAACTGCCGGGAAATATATCGGGTGACATTGATCACCATGTCGTCTACTCTGGTATATTGGGTGTTCAATATATCGCTGATGATTCTGAGCAGCAGATACTCCTCATAGACCAGCGTGATCTCCCACTTTTCCCGCTGCTGTCCGCAGTAAACAAACCGGCAGCAGACCACTTTGCCGAAATCCTCGCCGGCATACTGTTCGCTGATCATATTCGCCTTCATATTAAAGATGTCATAGATCAGCTGGATAACGACCTGCTCCAACGCTTCCTTTTCCTTTTCGTGAGGGATGTCGACCCAGCGGCTCTTCCGTTTCCCGGTGATGGCCAGATCCTCCGTCTGCGTATGGGCCACCACCCAGCCGATGCAGACACCCAGAAAATGACGGATGGATTCCACGGAATATTGGGTCTCTTCCATCTCGCGCTCCAGGGCCGGGAGCGTACTGTTCCGGAAATTGTCATGCAGGCGTTTATGTATCTCATATTCGCTGTAGTTGATGGACCGCATGTATTCTTCTTCATGCTCAAAGTGTTCCAGTGCGTGATTCCTTAAATATTTGGCTCCCTCCCGGCATACCCATTCACTTTTCTCTTCATTTTCGCTGATCCTAAGCAGCTTGTTCATAGTTGAAAAGAGCTGTTTATGCTCCCGGTCAATAAAATCCACGCCGATTTTATACTTGTCATGCCATACAATCTGATCCATACTGCCTCCTATCCGCCCGCTCAGACGGGCTGTTCAATTAAGAAAAAAATGCCGCGACAAAGCGACGTTTTTCGTCCATCACAAATTATAGCACGTTCTGTTCCCTTTGACTATCCATATTTTTACACATAGTGAAGAATTTAAAATCAGCAGAAGCCGATCACAATTCCGGGGACTGCGGGTATATAGAAAATAAATGTTCCACAGTACCCCGCTGACTGGAGCGTGTTTTCACGCTCATGGAGGATACAGCATAGACCGCCGATTTGTAAGGAAGGACAGGCAGGGGCGGGCATAAGAAGCGCCTTGTGACCGCCCCTGCCTGAAAAAAATAATAAATAGTATATTGCAATAAATAATAGCTTGTGATATACTCAACTAAACAAAGAGGTAAACCAGGGCGGATATCCGGAAGCTGTCAGGAGAAATGTATGGGGAGAGGAGCCAATCATATGGAAAAACAGGAGAAAGAAAAGAGTGGGAAAGGGAGAACGGAAGAGCGCAGGTACCGGGTCTGGCCGGTGGTAAAACGCCTGGTCAGGGAGATCAGAAAGGGGGACGGCAGTCAGACGGGCAGAGTGGCAGTCTATACCCTCTGTGCAGGCCTGTATCCCTTCCTGGCCGTTTTGCTGCCCCGGCTGGCAATCGGCATTCTGGAACGGGACGGGTCTGACGCTATGAAGCGCCTTGTCCCGGCGCTGGGAATTTATTTTCTGGCGGCGGCGCTGCTGGGGTACGCGGCCAGGCGGACAGAAAATATGATCAAGGTCAGAAATATGCGCAGACGGCTTGTATACCTGGTGGAAATGGGAGATAAGCTGATGGGAATGGACTATTGCCAGGTGGAAGACTCCTCTTTCTGGGAGAAAAATGAAAAGGCGTTGAGCGCGGGCAACAACAATGCGGAGGGGATTGAGGGGGTGTCCAACAAAATCTGCCTGCTGCCGTCGGTGCTGGTATCTCTGACGGGCATGACGCTGCTGACAGCGGGACTGAGCCCGCTGATCCTGGCGGCTCTGGTGGTTCATGCGGCCGTCACTATGTGGATATCCCGGCAGGACCATCAGTACCGGTATGCGCGCAGAGAGGAGGATGCCCGTTTCAACCGCCGGATCAGATATTATTATAAGACCACCCACGATTTTTCCTTTGGAAAGGATATCCGCATTTACAATCTACGGGAACGCGTCATGGCCAATTACCAGGCGGAGATTGACAGTCTGCGGGCCCTGACTGCCCGCATGGCCAGGCATCAGTACCTGCTGGGCCTGACGGGTATCCTCACTCTGCTGCTGACGGATGTGTTGATGTACGGCATCCTGATCTGCCAGGCTGTCCGCGGCATGCCCATCAGTCAATTTACCATGTATGTGGCGCTGATAAACACCTTGATGGCTTCCATGCTGACTTTTGGACAGGACGTTACGTTTATCCGGAACCAGTGTCAGTATGTGGGGGACTTTTACCGGCTGGTGGATGAGAGACTGGAAGACGGGGACAAGGAGAAAATCTCTGTAGATGGTACCCTGGAGATTGTCTTTGAGCATGTGGATTTCCGTTACCCCGGAAGCGATACTTATATCTTCAAGGATCTGAACTTTACCATACACAAGGGGGAGCGGCTGGCGATCGTGGGAGTCAACGGCGCTGGGAAGTCCACGCTGGTCAAGCTGATGACGGGGCTTTTTTCTCCCACAGCGGGACATATCTATATCAACGGTACGGATATAGAAAAATTCCGGAAAAGAGACCTGTACCGTCTGTATTCCGCCGTATTTCAGGACGTGAATATTCTGGCGTTCTCCATCCTGGAGAATGTAACCGGAGGGAGTGATCCGGAGGCTGGCAGAGTGGAATGCAGGGAAAGCGTGGAGACAGAGCTGGCAGGACGGAAAAGCGGGACGAGAGAGAACGGGGGCGTGGCCCTTGGGGGTGCCGGGAGTGAGACGGCGCAGAGAGAAAGGGTCAGGCAGGTTCTGGAGAAAGTGGGACTCTGGCAGAAGGTGCAGGAGACACCGGGCGGGCTGGACCAGATGATGTTGAAAGTCATCGACGAGAACGGAACGGATTTTTCCGGCGGCCAGCGGCAGAAGCTGTCCATTGCCAGGGGATTGTACAAGGACGCGCCCATGGTTATCATGGATGAACCCACGGCGGCTCTGGACGCCCTGGCAGAGGCGGAGATCTATGAGAGCTTTTCGGACATGGTGAAGGGGAAAACGGCAGTATATATCTCCCACCGCCTGGCCAGCACCAAGTTCTGTGACAAAATCGCCCTCTTTGACAGAGACGGCTTGAAGGAATACGGAAGCCATGAGGAGTTGATGGCTCTGGAAGGGGAGTATTACAGAATGTTTACCGTACAGGGAAAATATTATCAGCAGGTTCCCGGACAGCTTTAAACAGCCGTCTCCGGGGCGGAGACGGAGAAAGTGAGCGCTTTATGAAAAAACTGACACATTTCTGCGGGCTTGCCTGGAAGGTATGCCCCTCCTATATTTTGCTGCTGGCGCTTCAGGCGCTGGCCACGGCGGGCAGGTTGTGGCTTAACGTGATTCTGCCCAAATTCCTGGTGGAGGAACTGGCGTGGAACAGAGAGGCGCACATGCTCTTTCTGCTGGGAAGCCTGATCGTGCTTAACAACGTGGGCATGACCTGGCTGGAAAAGCTGATGGAGCGGCTTCTGGAGGTCAGACGCTGCTATACGCGGCATGCCATGAACCGAAAAATGGCGGAAAAAATCATGAATCTGGAATATGCCTGCCTGGAGAATCCATACTATCTTGACCTGAAAGAGAGGGCGGCTTTCGCCATCAACAACCAGGACGCGATTTCCCAGATGATTCTCTGTATATCCAAAGTATTCTCGGGTGTTCTGACTCTGCTGGGGCTGATCGTGATCCTGGCCACCATAGGGCCTGTACTCCTGACTGTGCTGGCGCTGGGAATCGGCATTATGCTGCTGCTGTCCAAAAAACTGTCCGGATTTACGGTATTGGTATCTCAGCAGCTGATTCCCATCAACCGTAAGTTTGGCTATTATCTGGGTCTGCAGACAGAAAAGCAGTATCAGAAAGATATCCGGCTTTATGATATGAGAGACATGATCACAGACCGTGTGTCCAGGTTCACACGGGAGACCTGCGACCTGTTCGACGAGATGAACGAGCAGGCCGGCAGGACGGAGGGGAGCGTCAGCGCGCTCAATGATTTCCTGGCTGTGTTCTGCTATGCCTATGCGGGGCTGCGCACTTTGTCGGACGCCTTTGGGCGCAGGCTTTCGCTGGGAGATCTGACCATGTACGTGGCGGCGGCGTCACAGTTTACGGCAACCGTGATGGAATTGGGGATGAGTGTGGTTCATATGCAGGAGGTTCTGGCCTTTCTGGAGCCTTATATGGAGTTTATGAGCATGGAAGAGGAGACGGCGCAGGCGGGCGCAGAACCCCTTGCGGGACCGGTGGAGACGCTGGAGTTCTCCCATGTGACCTTTACCTATCCCAAAGCGGAGAAGCCGGTGCTGAAAGACATTTCCTTCTGCATCCGCAGAGGAGAGAAAATATCCGTTGTGGGTCTGAACGGCGCGGGCAAGTCCACACTGGTGAAGCTGGTGTGCCGCATGTATCGCGCGGACAGCGGAGAGATCCGCGTCAATGGCAGAAATATTTATGACTATGACTATCTGTCCTATATGAATGCCATATCCGCCGTGTTTCAGGATTACAGGCTGTTCAATTTTACCATTGCGGAGAACATATCCTGTGCGCCGCAGGGGGATGAGGGGAAAATCAACCGCCTGATCGATCAGGTGGGCATGCGGGATAAGATCAGGGAATTGCCTCAGGGTATCCATAGCCGTTTTGGCAAGGAGTATGACGAGGCAGGTATAGAGCTGTCAGGCGGGCAGGATCAGAAGATCGCCATTGCCAGGGCTTTGTATAAGGAGGCTTCCATGGTGATTCTGGATGAGCCTGCCAGCGCGCTGGACCCCATCGCGGAGGCGGAAATCTATGAGAAATTCAACGGCCTGGTGGCGGACAAAACGGCCATCTATATCAGTCATCGCATGTCTTCCTCCGTATTCTGCGACAGGATACTGATTCTGGACGGGGGCAGGGTGGCGGATTTTGACACCCATGAAAATCTGATGCGGAAGACGGACAGCCTGTACTATCGGCTTTTTCATTCCCAGGCGGAGAATTACAGGCTGTAGGGAGCAGGCGGCAGGCCCGCGCGCAGACAGGACGGGCGGAATCTTCTGCCGCATGGTTATGCCCTCCTGTGGATTGTCTGAATCAGCCTTATCTTGCATGGCCGGCATTAAGCAGCTGCATAAGTCCATCCTGGAGAACCTGGGAGCAGTTTACTCCACGCTTTTCTGCCAGGGTGGCCATCCACGCAGGAAGTGAGACATTTTTACGGACTGCCCTGGTGTCGGTTGCCGCCCGGTATGCGAACGTATCAATGCGGATGATGGAGCAGGTGGCATTTTCTGGAATATCCAGCTTATGCTGGGGAGTGGGAGCCGGGATTTCGTTCCCTTCATCCTCTGCCACAACGAGCCATCCGCTGGCGGCATCAGTAATCATTTCAATGGCATCATCAATACTGCTGCCAGTTGTAATGCATCCGGGAAGATCAGGCACTCTGCAGTAGTATTTGGTTCCGGCCTCATTAGGCACGAATGTTGCGGTATAGATATATTTCATTGTTCAGCCTCCT
Source organism: uncultured Acetatifactor sp. (assembly GCA_910583845.1). Classification (GTDB taxonomy): domain Bacteria; phylum Bacillota; class Clostridia; order Lachnospirales; family Lachnospiraceae; genus Acetatifactor. The sequence continues at coordinate 38,112 of CAJUAB010000021.1, read as the reverse complement.
TTGCTGGCGACAGGGACGCCCTGTTTGATTTCTTTGCGTATGTAGCGGAGATCGTCTTCATCGAAGTGGCCACGTTTCAAGGGAATGGAATATTTTGTTTTCGGATTGTAGTAGATATCGTGGTTTCCTCCGCTTCGTTTGAACTGATAGCCGCTATTGTTCAGGTCTTTGATCGCTGTGTTCCGTGGGTTCATTGCCATCCTCCTTATAAGAATAGTATACACAACAATACACAATACGTCAAGAAAAATACACAACGATACACAAACATTTTATGCAAAAGAGGATGAATCTATACGCCTGCTGTCAGATGATACCGTTGACAGCGGATTGCTGACACTTGCTGTCAAGTGTCAGCGGATTGTTCTCTTGCTTTTTCCATGAGGGCGGCAAGGACATCCATCCCGAAAGTGTCAGAGATGTCAAGCTGGTAACGAACATTCTTCAGCAGCTCCGGCAGATCGATCCTCCGGGCATCTTCCTCTGTAAATGGCTTGAAGTGCTTTTCCAGCTTTTCGGCGGGTTGTTTGGGAGATTGTGGCTCTGGCGTTTGCTGCGTTGCCCTGGAACCGGCTGCCTCTCGCTCCATGCGGTCATCAATGGCCTTTTTGATGTAGCCGTTGATTGGCTCGCCGGCGGCATCGGCAGCCGCCTTGATTTCCTCATATTTTTCTTTTTGAACATTTAGAGGAATACGCTTTAGTTTGTCTTTGGCGTATTGCATATCGTACTGTTTTTTGTTTTCCTTGGCTGGCATATGTTCACTTCCTTTCATTTGCGCCGATTAGGTGCTGTATTTTGGGAAATACCTTTTCCACCTTATATGAAAGTATAGCACAATTCAATAACTATGCACATAGCAATATTGAACTAAAGCTAGGTGCATAGTTTGCGAAATATTACTATGTGCATAGTATATAATATACTAGGTACGTAGCAAAGAACAGGTCAAGCGAAGGTAGATGGGGGTTGAAAAGGGAAGCAGGAGAAAACATGAATATCTATACCCATGTGACGGCGGAACTGGAGAGGGATGAGATCAGGAAACTTGCGAACCAGTTCTGAGCAGAGTCCGGCGGCAGATTGGCAGAGGACGGCAGGCGGATCGGAATGCTTGCTGCCCGGTTTCTGAAAAATGGTGTCAAGCGTGGTGTAAAAGGGCGGAGCCAGACGGCAGAAAGCCTTGGAAACACTGCAAATACGGACTTTTAGAAAGACAAGCCTATTATTCCACGAAAATCTCTGCCTGTGCTTAGTTGTCTCTGTTGTGAATTTCAAGCATAGATTTTCTGATATATAGAAAGAAGAATGAATCCGTCAAAAGAATATATGCTTTATAGACATGATAACATACGCGGCGGAATCCTGCAACAGAAAAATCCGGCAAAAATAAGTTGACAAAAAGTATTATTTGTATTACTATGTATAATACAAATAATACTTAGGGAGAGGTGAAGGATTTATGATTATCAGTCTGGACACAGGCAGCAGTATCCCCATTTATGTGCAGCTGCGCAATCAGATTGTCACGGGCATCGGCAGGGGGGAGCTGAAAGAGGGAGAGCGCCTGCCGACAGTGCGTCAGCTGGCCGGGGATGCGGGCGTCAATACCATGACCGTGAACAAAACCTATCAGCTGCTGAAAACGGAGGGCTTTATCACCATTGACCGCCGCAGGGGGGCCACGGTATCACCGGTGCGGCAATGGGATGAGAGGTACCGGGAAAAACTGGAGGCGGAACTGGAACTGTTGTCCGCTGAGGCCAGGATGAAGGGGATGGAGCGGGAAGAATTTCTGACGCTGTGCGAGAAGATATTTTCCGGCATGTGCCCTGCCCAGTAGAATCCCGGGGATTACATGCGGAGCCCAGGCGCGGGGAACTTTGGAATGGGAGGTGGAAAGATGGGATTATTCCTGTTTATCATATTTTTGTTGTGCGATTTGTTTACCGGTATGCTTTGCAAATATGCTTACCGGCAGAACTTCCATTATCAGAACGGGATGCTGCTGGGAGTTCATATTCCCAAGGAGCAGGCACATTGTGCGCAGGTGGAGGCACTCTGTACACGGAGCAGACGGAACTGGAATCTCTACCAGAACATACAGATTACCATAGGGAGTCTGCTGGGCCTGCTGGGCTTTTTCAGCCCGGAGTGGCTGGTGCTGATCTGGATTATCTGGTTTCTGCTGTATCTGGCAGGAATGGAGGGTTTGATGGTGATGCCGCTGCGCAGAATGTACAGGCTTAAGCAGGAGCAGGGCTGGGTACGGGAGAACTCCCGCAGGACAGTTTATATAGACACGGAGCTCTCAGCGATGTCCGGGCGGATGGCGCCCGCCGCGTATTGGCATCTGCTGTTTCTGGTAGCGGAAACAACAGCGGCGCTGTACACATATTTGCGGGGGCAGGACAGGCAGGCCGTTTCAGAGGTGGCAGCGCTGGGAATCGCGGCCATGGCGGTGACCTTCCTTCTGTGGGCCATGCACCGGTACCTGGCAGAGAAACGCAATGTGGTATACAGCCAAAACAGCAAGGTCAATATGGCAGTCAACGGATTGGTAAAGCGGACCTGGGCCAGGGGGTTCTTAAGGGTGGACGGCCTTAACTGCGCCTCCTGGCTGTATCTGGCCCTGCGTCGGGCGCAGGCGGGGGGACTTTGCGGAGGGGACTGGTTTGTCTACGCGCTGCTGCAGCTTGTTGCGGCCGTGGCCGCCATACTGCCCTGGGGAAACGTTCTGTCCAAAAAGAGAGAGCTTCTGGCGGCAGATGATCAGCCGGTGGAAGTGGATGACGATGAGTACTGGAAAAACGGCTGGTATGAAAATCCCCAGGACCCTCGCCTGCTTGTGCAGAACAGGCTTTGCGACACAAACTATACTTTTAATATGGCCCGCCCCGCAGCCAGGTGGATCAACGCGGGGATCACACTGCTGCTGGTGGGAAGTCTGGGCTGGGTGGCCTGGATGATGATTGAGCGGTTATGGAATATCTGATGCTGATTTTACGTAAAAATATGGGGCCGGGACTGGAATCCCATGGATGCCGGTGCTATAATGGAGATTGCGTTCCGAAGGGGACAGAGACAGAAAAAGCAGGAGGAAATCATCTATGAAATGGGAACCGAAAACGGCAGATTATGAACGCAGTCCTTACACGGGGCTGACCAGGGAAAGCTGGCTGGAGGCGGCGGAATACATGCTTAAGGGGATCTTTCAGCACATCCGGCATTTTGAGGACCCGGTAGTGGTGCCCCGGCAGGAGACGGAGATCACCTATCCGCACCTGCAGGACCCGCCCCAGGCGCAGCGAAGTCAGCGGTCGGCGGAGATCTTCGAGGGGCTGACCCGCTCCTTTTTCATTGCGGCGCCCCTTGTGGCCAATCGCCCGGATGTGTCCGTGGGCGGTTATTCCCTGGCGGAATATTACCGGTATCAGGTGCTGCGCTCCTGCACAAAGCTGCGGCCCGTGTACAATGCCGCCGGGGAGGACGAGAGTTATGTGGGTACTTATGAGGAATTGCAGGCTATTAACCACACGGAGAATCCTTACAGCTGCTATCAGCAGACAGTGGAGACCTGCGCTCTGGTGATCTGTCTCTGGGTCAGCCGCAGGCAGATCTGGGACAACTACACAAAAGAGGAGAGGGATGCCATAGCCGGCTTTTTGACCAGCTATGCCCACCACGCCACCGTGCCTCAGAACTGGAGGCTGTTCAATATGCTGGATATGGCCTTCCTGCACATGGAAGGGTATCCCATAGATGAGGCTGTCATGCGGGAGCATGCCCAGGCCATCCTGAACTATTACGCGGGGGACGGCTGGTATCGGGACGGACATTCTTTTGACTATTATTCCTGCTGGGCGTTCAATATGTACGCGCCTTTGTGGAATCTCTGGTACGGCTATGAAAATATGCCCTGGGTGGCGGCACAGTTTGAGGAGCATTCCAACGAACTGATGAGAACTTACGGGGATTTCTTTGACCGTGACGGCTGGACCAATATGTGGGGACGCAGCAATGTGTACCGATTTGCGGCAGTCAGCGCATTAGACGGCAATCTGCTGATGCCGGGAGGGCAGGCGGACCCGGGGAGAGCCAGGAGGATCGCCTCCGGATCTTTGCTGCAGTTCCTGTCCAGAGAGGATTTCCTGCAAAACGGTATTCCCACTCTGGGCTTTTACGGGCAGTTTTCCCCGCTGGTACAGGGCTATTCCTGCGCGGAATCGCCGTTCTGGCTTGGAAAGGCGTTTCTCTGTCTGCATCTGCCGCCGGAGCATCCCTTCTGGACGGCGCGGGAGAACAACGGCACCTGGGAGACGCTGGAGGAGGGGCAGGTGAAGGAGACCTGTCTGGACGGCCCGGCCCTGTGCTTTTCCAACCATGGGGGAAACGGGGAGACGATTCTCCGCACCGGCAAGGTGGTGAAAAACTGCGGGGATATTCATGGCATGTGGAATTACTCCAAACTTTGCTACAATACAAAGTATCCCTGGGAGGCTTCTCCGCAATCTGATTCGGGGACAGCTTCCGGGCAGAAAGCAGAGCAGGCTCTGGAACAGAAGACGGATCAGGCCCTGGAGGCACAGCAGTATGTGCTGCAAACCGGGGAACAGGGAGAGTACAGCCGTGCCAATGTGACCTTCTGGCACGGGCAGAGGGACCGGGTGCTGTACCGGCGGCAGTTTTTTGATTATAATCTGGAGAATGAGTGCCATTGGATACAGGCCATGAATCTGGCGGACTTCGCGGTGCCCTGCGGGATTGTACGGGTGGATAAACTGCGGCTGTACCGCACGCCAGTGCGGCTGACACTGGGCGCCTACGGTTTCCCGGACAATGGGACGGAGATTCTGGAGAAGGAGGCACAGTACCGGGTGCTCACCGGGACTGGCAGCAAGTGTACCGACGCAGGGAAGCTCCCGGAGGCGGATGCTGCCGGTGCGGACGCGGCCTCTGACGACGCGATGGGGCAGGCCCGGAGCGGGATACTGCGCACGGCGAGGGCCGTGATCCTGAAAGGGCACGACAGCACAGGCCGGGAAAAGCAGCTGGCCATGACGATTTATGACGGCTGGGAGAGCCTGGGGATCAAACAGAGCGAGGGCACGAACCCGGATTCTCTGCGGTCTCTGATCGTCTATGGGGTGACATCCCGGGGCAGACTGTACGGCAATGAGCCGTACATATTGATTTCCCAGGTCATTACCAAAGAAAGTCTGGAGGATTTCACGGAGGAAGAACTGTTTCCGATTGTGCGGACGGAGTATGCTGATCCGGAGGGCTGCGGTGGCTACGGACCTGTGGAACTGCTGCTTCAAGACGGCAGCCGCCGGAGGATCTGCTTTGAGGGGATTGAGGGCAGGATGATGCTGTAGCAAATGTGACCGGATTGTCCCTGCGGAGAAAAGACAAAATTCCGGAACTGCCGCAAAGATGTTTGGAGCATTTTGCGGCAGTTCTTGATTTATGGCAATGGAACGGTTCCATTCCGTCACTTGCGGGAAGCGTTTTACAAGGGGTTATGACTCTTGATAGAACGGTTCTTGATAGAACAATGGATGCTGTACCACAAAGAAAAGGATCAAAATATACTGTCCCAGGTTCCACACCACTTCCATGGTGCCGTATCCGAAGAATACTATGCATACCAGCAGTGGGATAATGGCCCTGGAGAGCCCGTTTGCGCTACGCATTCTGCGAATGTGGCGCACAAGCAGCCAGACGGTGGTTATGATAAACAAAAGTCCGGTGGGAATACCGTATCGGTATGCCACTTCCAGCCAGAGATTCTGGGCATGCCAGGCGTGATAGGGCTGATCCTTGAACTGGAACATGCCTTCGCTGGGACCGTGGCCCAGCATATTCAGATTCTGAAAATAGGCTTTATAGATGCTCAGTCTGATCCGCAGAGAAGTATCCATATTTTCAGAGCCCGCGATTTCCAGCTCTTCCGGGGAAGAATCGTCCTGCTGTGCCGCCTCCGCCACCAGCACCAGGGGGTCTTTGATGCCGACCTGAAAAGTCCTCCAGATCCTCCCGAACACCACATCCAGAAATTCATCCATCTCCACATATTTCCAGGAATCAGGCGGATCGAAGGAATGCACTTTGTTTATGCTGTATTCATCCAGAAACCACACAGGGTGGTGCAGAATGGTGGGCAGCCAGCGCGCGGTGCCGAACACCGCGGGGAAGAGCAGTACCATTCCCAGTGTCAGAGCAGCTCCCCGGGCCACAATCTGCCCCCATTTCTGCCGCCAGATCCGCCGCATGACCAGAATGCCATAAACCAGTGTCAGCAGGATCGCGATTCCCCAGGAGGTCCTGCCCATAGTCATGAACATAAAGCCCAGCATGCCGCAGGCGCCTGTCAGATAGAACAGCTTCCACCATCTGGATGCCCCCTGCTGCTGTAGTTCATGGAGCTTCATGAGCAGCGCCGCGTAAACGATCAGATAGTGCAGCGCCGCCATATTGCTGTTGGCAAAGGCTCCCACGTACCGCACCACGTCATAGGGGCGAAAACCGTAGGCAAAGATCTGTAGTCCGAAAAAGCCCAGAATGGTGCCATCGATCAAGCCCCCGGCAAGTGCCCGGCTGTCCTGTCTGTCATAGGGGGTCAGATAAAAGATGCCGAACATGGCGAGAAACCAGACCGGCCAGATTCTGCCGCTTCTGGAACAGACCATCAATACCGACATGAGAACCCACATGCAGGCCAGCTTTCCGGGTTTCCGAAGCGGTTTTCCTTCACGCCGCAGCCTTTTCAGCAACCGGGCCAGAAAGAGGGCAATCCACCACACATTGGCCACCGCCGTCACAAAGGTCCATATATACATGCCGCAGAACACATCCATGCCTGTGGAGCGTATGCTGACCGGCGCGTAAACACACAGGGCGGCGCAGGCCAGGGTCCAGACCGCGGCCGGGAGGGTCAGCAGCTCCCTCAGAGGCCATGCGGAGGCGATGATGACCAGCATGACCAGACCGGATACATTCACCGCTGTTCCCCAGATATCGCCGTTCTGCGTATTTCGCACAAAATCCAGCGCGCTCAGGGCTGCGAAGCACAAGGTATAGATGTTTTTTTTCAAGCGAAGACGGGTGTCTGCCATTTCTCCCAGAACTCCTTTCCGGCTGCTGTTTCTGTCCGGATGATTGTGAAACTCATCCCATGCATTTTCCTGCCGGAAAGAGGGCCTTGTGCCGCGCCCCGGGGGATTGCAAGAAGCAGCCTCTGTTTCCGGATATGGTCATCATAGCACAGAAGTCAGGCAGGGTCAATGCGGGAATGGCTCCGGAGCATAAACCGCAGGTTAAGTTTTATATTGGCGCAGTCAACGGGCTCTTTATGGACTTGCCCGGCGGGATATGACATAATGGATTTACAGGCGGCAAGCGCTGAAAAGAGATATAACGGAGGAAAGGGAAAAATCGGGGCAGGACCCGATGGGTGAAAGGGATGTTTGACAGTTTTAAGACAGGAAAGCAGATTACGCTGCTGCGAAAAAACAAGGGTATCACACAGGAGGAACTGGCCCGCAGTCTGGCGGTGAGTCCCCAGGCGGTCAGCAAATGGGAGAACGGTCATTCCATGCCGGAGATTACTCTTCTGGTGGAACTGGCGGATACCCTGGGCGTCACCACGGACGAAATACTCAGACCCGGGAGCGTTGTGCCCTCCTGCGCGGATTTTGAGCAGATTTTATTGCCCTATGACGCCATAGCGGAATTTTCCGGCAGAAAGTGGCCGAGAAGCATGGCCCGGCCCGCAATCCTGGCGGCCATCAAGCTGCTGATGGGGCTGGAGGACCACAAAGACGCCGCAAACCGCCAGATGAACGATGACACGGAATATATCCTTCAATCCGCTTTTAACTCCGTTTGCTTCGGTTATTCCTGGGGGGAGGAGCTTTATGAAAAAAACTGTCTGGGGGTGTACGGATTGTCCGGTGAAGTTTATGACAGCGAGCGGTATGACCATGGGGAGCTGATCCGTCTGGCGACGGATAATATAAAAAAGGGATATCCTGTGGTGGTGGAACCCATAGAATATGAGGATATCATTCTCGCGACGGGTTTTTCCGGCGAGGGAAGGGTATTGAAGGGACTGCCCTTTCTGGATGGCGACGACGAAAAGAATTCCTGTATGTCTTTTGAACGGCTTCTGAGCTTTCCGGGCTGGTACAGAAAGCCTGTAAAGCTCATTCTGATCAGGCCGTCCGCGGAGAAGGTGAGCAAAGCGGAAGCCTGCCGGGAAGCTCTCCGGAAGGGGCATCAGCTTCTCGCCAATGAGGTTCACCGCTTTGAAGAGCCTTTGAAGGGATATGGACTGGTGATCTATGATAACTGGCGCGGCGAACTGGTCAAGGAGAACGAGAATCATCTGGAGACGGTGAACTGCCTGTATCCCCACATCTTTATTCACTATGAAAGTAAGCTGCGCATCCGGCAATTCCTGGAGCTCTGCGGCGGCATCGTTGCCGGGATGGACCGGGAAGCGCTTGAGGGAGCGGTCCGGAAATATAATGAGATAATCGCCCTGTGCGAAAACGCGATGCAGACCTGGCTGACGGAAACTCCGGAAAATGCCGCCGCCGCAGGGGATGTGCGCCGTGGATTTGACTGGATGCTGCGCAGAAGCAGGGGACTTGAGGCCGAGGCGCTGTCCTGCTGGGCCATGCTCCTTGATCAGAAATAACAGGATATCTGATACCGGAGGCCGCTGGCTGTAGAAGCCGTCCCCGGAGCTACAGGGCGCTTTTCCGATGATGCAGCTCCGGGGCTTCTTTCGGCATCTTTGCCACAGCCTGCCCCGGATCATCCGGCAATCTGACTCGGCGCCGTACGCAGGGTGCTTTCAGATTGCCGCGCAATCCACAGACATCATTCCGGAAACGGCCTGTCTTGTCCGGGATACTTTCACAAACACATTCCAAGCGCAGATGTAAGAGCAAGTCTGTAAAATTCAGACAAAATAGTCCGTATTGTCAAATTCCAGATCACATTTGGACCGGATATCCCATGTCCGGTAATAGGCTTCCTCCAGCGGAATCCAGCGTTGCAGATACGCGTCCAGGCGCGTGTCCTCCCGCTGCCTCAGTCGGCTTAGCTGCTCCTGGCGGCGGCAGTGCAGGAAAATTTTCAGATCATAGCGGGGAGCCAGCATGGGGTGCTGGCTGTAGCTGCCCTCCACTACGGTCAGGGGCGCAGGAGGGAGCCACCGGCTCTCCAGCAGCCGGCCCTGCTGACAGCTGTAGGGACGGCTGGCGACGGGTTCTCCCGCCGAGGCGGGCAGCAGCACCTCCCGCAGAAAACGCTCCAGATCCATATTGCCGCAGGGGGTATGTTCCCAGCCCGGCCTGCGCTGTTCCAGGGGCAGATAGTAATCGTCCATGTGCAGCACTCTGGCGGGAAACACTTCCGCCAGAAGGTCCGCCAGGCTGGATTTACCGCTGCCGCAGGGCCCGTCCACGGCGATCAGGACAGGCCCTGTCCGCAGCAGCCCTTCGATCCGATCCAGTATGGGAAAGTATATGGCATATTCGTCCCGCAGAATCCGGTAGTGGGGAGCATAAGCCTGCCGGAATGCCTCGCTGTGGTGAAGGGCCGGACAGCCGCTCCGGATATAGCCGGACAGCCAGGGCTCCGGAGCGGGAAACCCCGGCTGCTGTCCCTGCTCCCGCAGGACGGCAAGTTTTTTCTTAAGTCCCTCCGATGTCCCCCGGCGCTGCTTTCCCGTGAGGCAGAAAAGCCTGGCCAGCAGCGGGGCGGCGATGGACGGATCATAGTCTGCCGTCAGATGGAAGCGATAGAGATGATTGCCGATCTCCTCTATGGAGGGGGCGCAGGGGGGATTTTGTCCGGTGGCCGCCTCCTCCCACTCCTGCGTCAGCCGCCGCAGCACCTGATCCGGGCTGCTGATCATATGCTCCGGCCCATATTCGTTCTGATAGATCAGCTTCCCGTAGTCCGCGGGTTCCATCAGGGGATAGCGCTGCCTGTGGAGAGAGAGGATTTCCTGTAAGTTTTTTTGTCTGATTGCCATAATGGTCCTTTCTGGTCTGTGGATTGCCGATGGATAAAAAGCACCTGTCTATTGTAACAGAGATGCGCCTCGTTATACAAGGGGCAGAGTCGCTTTGAAACGGATCTGCCAGATCTGTGCCATGTGCGATTGTATGAGGCGGGACTTGCGCAAGGGCCGGGGAATATGATATGCTTACAGGGAATCCCGTGCCCGCGGGGCAGAAGTGACGACAAAGGCTTTGCCCGGGCCGGGGGGAAAACGGGAGCAGACGGGGGCGGGCCGCTGCCTGCGTCTGTAGAAAAGAGGAATTGTGTGCATGAAAAATAAACCTGCTGTCTTAAAAAACAAAATCTTTTTATACCTGACGGAGTTTTTCGCCGGCATGTCCGTCATGGCGGTGGAACTGGGGGCCAGCCGCCTGCTGGCGCCGTATTTCAGTTCCTCCCAGATTGTCTGGACCATCATCATCGGCACCATCATGATCGCTATGGCGCTGGGCAATATCTACGGCGGGCGCAGCGCGGACAGGCATCCCAGCCCCGACAGGCTCTACGGCCGGATTTTGGTGGCGGCTGTCTGGATCGCGGCTATCCCCGTGGTGGGCAAATACATTGTGCTGGGGATCTCCGCGGCGCTGATCTTCGCGGTGAATACCAATTTTCTGATCTGGGCGGCCTTCGCGGCCTGCATGGTGATCTTTGTGTTTCCGCTGTTCCTGCTGGGCACGGTGACGCCCTCCCTGGCAAAATATTCCGTGGACAGTCTGGACGACAGCGGCAGAACCGTGGGCAACCTGGGGGCTTTCAACACCGTGGGCAGCATCATAGGGACCTTTGTCCCCACCTTTGTCAGTATTCCGGCGGTGGGGACAAGCGTCACATTCCTGATTTTCGCGGGAATCCTGCTGGCGCTGTCGGTGGTTTATTTTATCAGCGCCAGAGCGGGGCGCGCAAGAAGCGCCGTGGCGGGCGTGCTGTTTCTGACCTGCTGCCTTTTGGGGGCCGGGAGCAGTTTTGCTTTCTGGGAGCCTGATCTGACCTATGAGGGAGAGTCTGTCTATAATTATCTCCAGGTAAAGGAGGATGACAGGCATGTGATTCTCTCCACCAATGTGCTGTTTGGCGTGCAGTCCGTGCTGATGAAGCAGGAGGGGCTGACGGGCATGTACTATGACTATGCCATGGCGGCGCCGCTTATGACCGCCCGGGAGAAGCCGGAGGACTGCCGCATGCTGATTCTGGGCATGGGCACGGGGACCTATGCCACCCAGTGCAACCGCTATTTTGGGGAGATGGAGATAGAGGGGGTGGAGATCGATGAAAAGATCACGCAGCTTGCCAGAACCTATTTTGAGCTCCCCGGGCAGGTGCAGGTGACCACCTATGACGGCCGGGCCTATCTCAATGCCATCACGGAAAAGTACGATGTGATCATGGTGGATGCCTATCAGGATATTACGATTCCTTTCCAGATGTCATCCGTGGAGTTTTTCACACTGGTGAAAAACCATCTGACCGAGGGCGGCGTCATGGTGGTCAATATGAATATGCGGGGAGGGGGCGAGGGCAATATCAACCAGTATCTGGCGGATACCATCGCCAGCGTCTTTGACTGGGTATATACCGTGGACGTGGGGGGAACCACCAACAGAGAGCTCTTTGCCATGAACCATGAGGACGGCCCGGAGCGAATGAGGGCGCACAGACAGGAGCTGGCGGACGACAGTCTCAGCGCCATGATGGAGCGGGTGCAGGACCATCTGACGGCATATGAGGCGGGAAGCTATATTATGACGGATGACAAGGCCCCGGTGGAGCTGCTGGGCATGCGTGTAATTGACGAACTGATCCGGGATGAGGTGGCTTACTATAAGGAGATTTATGAGAGGCAGGGCATACAGGGAGTGCTGGAGAGTCTGAATTGAAGAAGGGGCGGCCCCGGACTTTGCCGATCTGAGCAGAAACAGATATTTGGTCCTGGAGAGAGGAATCCAGACGGGAGACGGATATGAGGAAAGGAAAAAGGCTCGTGCTGGCGGCGCTGGCGGCGGGAATGCTGGCCGGGTGCGGGCAGACGGACGAGGTGGACAGGTCGGTGGAAATTCAGGAGGAAACAGTCCATGAAAATTCCTTTGAACTGACACCGGTGACCCGGGGGACCGTGCAGCAGCCCCTGGTGCTGAACTGTGATTATAGTCAGACGGTGGAGGTGGATCTGTATTTTGCCGTGGACCAGGAGGTGATCACGGATGTCTATGTGGAGAAGGGGGACATCGTGAAGAAGGGCGAGCTGCTGGCCAGCGTGGATGTGGAGAACATGGAAAAGCAGGTCCGGGAGCTGGAGCACCGTCTGGACAGAGCCATGCTGTCCCTGCGGCAAATACAGGAAAATAAGGATTTTGACCTGGAACAGGCCCAGATCCTGTTCAGCTATACGCCGATGTCGGATCAGGATCAGGATGCGCTGAAGGAGCAAAAGGAGAATATCGAAAAATCCTATCAAAAATCCCTGGAGGATACCGCGGATTCGGTGGAAATGCTCACTGTCCGCCTTGACAATGCCAGAGAGTATCTCCGCGGCGGCAATCTGTATGCCCCCATGGACGGCGTGATCAATTATCTGAAGCCCGACCTGGAGGGCAGCGTCACCGACAGTACGGAGCGGGTAGCCAGCCTGTATGACGCGGATTCCCGCATGTTTATATCCGAAAATACGGAGGCTATTCCCTATATAGATCCAGAGGAAGAGTACATCATTGTCTGCGGACTGGGCAAGAATCAGAGGGAATATGCGGTGGCTCCCGCCTGTCTGGAAAACTGGGGAGAGAAAGTCTATTTCCGTCTGCTGGACGAGGAATATGACCCCAATATTATCAAGAGCGGGAAGATCAGCATGGTCATCCAGGAGGCGGAGCATGTGCTCTGCGTGGACAAGGAGGCCGTTCACACCTCAGGGGAGCGGTATTATGTGTACCTGCTGGATGAAGAAGGCATCCGTAGGATGCAGTTTGTGGAAACCGGCCTGTGGGGAACAAGCCTGGTGGAGATCCGGGACGGCCTGACAGAGGGAGACTATGTGATCAAGTGATTTCCCAGTGTATTGTATCATATCTTACATCTGCGAAGATAGCTGCCTTGCGGCGGCCGGGGATGGAAGAACCGGTGACGGACAGGGAGAGACTCTGGATGAAGGGCCTTTTGGCAGCGACAGATGCCGTTGCCCATGTATATGAAGAGAGGTGTGGCAATGCGGGCCGAAAATAGGGTGAAATTCCAGAAGGAAAGAGTGAGATGCCGCATACTGGCGGCGGTTCTGGCGCTGTCCGTCTGCGGCTGCGCGGACAGCGGGCCAGAGACGCCGGAGGCATCCGTCAGGACAGTGACGGTCAACCCTCTGCAACAGACCCAGACGGTGACGGTGGGCCTGGGGGACGTGAAAAAGCGGGAGATCTATGAGGGGATCATCAGCCCATACATGGAAGAACTGTTTTTTCCCGGAGACGGTATTTTTCTGGAATACCGGGTGAAACCGGGGGATACGGTGCGCCGGGGGGATGTGCTGGCGGTTTCGGATGTATCCGGATATCAAAAGCAGGCGGAGAACTTACAGGAGCAGATAGAGGATCTGACCCGGAACTATACCTATGAGATCGCCACCAGGGATAACAGTCTGAAGATCTGTGAACTGGAGCTGGAGGAGACCTACAAGCTGATTGAACTTACGGAGTATATGAAGGACAATTACACACAGCTTTGCATAGACGCGGGCAATCTGGTGAGCCGGATGGACCGGCTGGAGCTGGAGAAAAAGCATCTGACGGAAAACTATGAGCTGGAACTGCCTTATCTGGAAGAACAGCTTTCGGATTGCAGGGAGAGACTCAGAAGCAATGTGGTCAGAGCGCCCTTTGACGGGACGGTGTCGCAGTTGCAGCCCGCCGTCAGCGGGGAGAAGATCAGCAGGGATCATCCGGTGATCCTGCTGGCGGACACCACCCGGTATCTGGCGGTGGGAGACTATGTGACCAGGCGGGACGCGGAGAAGGCGGAACGCATTTATGTGTTTCTGGACGGGGAGGAATACGAAGCGGAGTATATTCCCATAGATCCTCAGGTCTACAGCGCGCTGATGGCGAAGAACCTCACCCCCTGTTCCAGCTTTGAACTTTTTCCCCCAAAGCCGCTGGAATACGGTCATATGGCCCGCATTGTGGTGCAGCAGGAGTCACGCCGACAGGTGCTGGTGGCGCCGGGACTGGCCGTGCGGCAGGAGGGAGCCCGCAGATACTGTTACCGTAGGGGGGAACAGGGGCGGGAGAAGGTCTATCTGGAGACGGGGTTGTATGACGGTATGTTTTATGAGATACTGGGAGGGTTGACGGAAGGTGATGAGGTGTACATTGACTAGGAGAACAGCGGGGACGGCGATACTGGCGGCGGCAGTTCTGGGGCTGGCCGGGTGCGGTCAGGGAGGCATACTGTCCGACGCGGGCACCCGGGTGGATACAGCGCCGGACAGATCCCAATACCTGGATCTCACGGCGCTGTCCGGGGAGGGAGGGACGGAGGACGGCTGGAACAGCTACAACACCTACACGCTCTCTTACGGTACTTTCAGTACCCAGATGATGGCCCTTCGGGCCAATATGCGGATGCTGGAGACGGCCTGCGTCAGGGCCCGGTATACCACAGGAACCATGCGGCTGACGGAAATGCTGGTGGAAAAATATCAGTATGTCACGGCGGGAACCCCGGTGGCCAGGGTGTCCATGGAGACAGACGAGGTGGATCTGCGGGAACTGGAGAGAAAGCTGCTGCGGCTTGAACAGCGCTATCTGGCGGAGCAGGAAGCGTTCGCGGAGAGCCAGGAAAAGAGGGAGGCCCTGTTTGCCCGGTGGCCGCCCCAGCGGACCATAGACGAGATCCGTTATAACCAGGCCCAGCTGGATTTTGAGCAGACCGCCGCCGGCTATGAGAGACAGATTGCGGACCTGCGGGAGCAGATTCAGGAGCTGGGCGATCTGGCGGGGCAGACGGAAATCCTGGCCGGGGAGGACGGCTACATCCTGGAGGTCGCCGCGCTGCAAAAGGGGCAGAAGCTGGACAACGGAACCGTGCTGGTCCGGTTGGCGCCGGCGGACAAAATCTGTCTGGAATTTGAGGACCAGCTGGGGCACTACGGATACGGCAACCGGGTCACGCTGCGGGCCGGGGATACCAGAACGGCCCAAAGCTATGAGGCCACGGTGTTCAGCGCCGCGGGGAAGGCTTTGGGAAGTCAGTGGAACGCGGGTGTCAGCCAGATCACAGGGGAATATGACATGGCTGAACTGGTGGGCAAAGGCCCCTTTAATGTAACCGGAGAGACCTGCGTCATGGAGAATGTGCTGCTGGTACCTTTTGAGGCGGTGACGGTGGAAAAGCAGAAATACTATGTGACGGTGCTGGGAGAGGGCGGCAGCATGACCAGGACCCAGTTCATCCCCGGCGGCAACAACGCGCAGTACTATTGGGTGTTTGACGGCCTGGAGGAAGGGACCAGGATTGTGGTTCCCTAGTGCTCCATCCGGCCGGACAGAGCACCGGACATGTTTGTAAACAAAGGACTGACAGATGTTTGTGTTGATATTACAGAAATTATTCCATAAAAAGTGGATGGTGCTGAGCCTTCTGATCGGAAATATCCTGTTGGTGGCGGTGGCGGTGAGCTATCCCATGTACCGCAATTCTTCCTTTCAGCGGATGCTGACGGATGAGTTCGCGCGCTATCAGGAGAAAAACGGAGTGTGGCCCGCGGTCTGGGGAGTGAGCCACAACCGGAGCATGGGCCGGGAGGGAGCCAGCTATGAACAGCTGAGAGCCTATGCGGACCGCTGCCAGGGGCAGCTGAATGTACCGCTTTACCGGGAGATCGAATATCTGAGCACTTCCATGGACGGGGCAGAACCCGTGGTGGAGAGGCAGGAGCGTATGCAGCGTAGGCTGGAGATCACCGCGGTCACCGGTCTGGAGGAGGAGGTGATCCTCTATGCCGGGCGTCTGCCGGAAACGGAGCTTTCTTTGGACGGCTGTCTGGAAGTGATGGTCAGCAGTATGGTGGCCGATTCCATGGATATGCTGCTTGACGAAGTCTATGTGTTCGAAAAACTCATCTGGCCGGATGGAAGTCCTCTTCGCTTTCGGGTGGTGGGAATGTTCCGTCCCGCGAATGAGTCCTCCCCGTTCTGGGTGGAGCCTCCTTCCAGCCTGCACAGAGATGTGTTTGTGTCCATGGAGACCTATCGGGCCCTTTTTCTGGGAGAGGAGCAGGAGTATGCCTTCGGGTGTAAAAAGAAGATTTTCCAGCTGTGGGATTATGCCGCTGTGGCGCCGGGACAGGCGGGGGACATCCTGCGCGTGTCCCGGCAGCTGGTGGAGGCGGAGAAGAACGGGAGCATGATTCTGGACAATGTCTATGAGGGGATTATCCAGAGCTACAGCGCCAAGGCCAGGAAGGTGGAGGCGTCTCTGCTGATCCTGCAAATGCCGGTGCTGGCTCTGCTGCTGGCATTTATCTATATGATTTCTTCTCAGATGCTGGCCATGGAGCAAAACGAGATTTCCGTGATGAAAAGCCGGGGTGCCAGGCGGGGACAGATCGTGGGGATGTATCTGATCCAGAACCTGTTTCTGGGGATGATTGCGCTGGCGGCAGGATTGCCGCTGGGAGGCGTGTTCTGTAGTGTGCTGGGAACCGCCACGGATTTCATGGAATTTTCCGGAAGGCGCGCGCTGGAGGTGAAATGGTCGGCGGATGTGCTGTGGTACGCGGCTCTGGCGCTGTTTCTGATGCTGCTGATGACTTTGATTCCCGTGATCGGCTACAGCCGGGTTTCCATTGTGAGTCTGAAACAGTCCCGGGCGAAAAGCACTCGTTCGCTGTGGAAAAAGCTGTACCTGGATATCGTCTGTCTGGGGGTGTCCCTGTACGGGTATTACAGTTTTTCCCGGGGGCGGCAGCGGATGATGGAGCAGGTGCTGACGGGGGAGACGCTGGACCCCCTGCTGTATCTGAGTTCCTCCCTGTTTTTGCTGGGCTGCGGTCTGCTGGTGCTGCGCCTGCAGCCCCTGCTGCTGCGGATTATTTTCCGCCTGTGCAAAAACCGGATGGCGCCCGGTCCCTACGTGGCTTTCGTGGAGGGCATCCGGGGGGCGGGGAGGAAGGAATTTATCATGTTGTTTATGATTCTGACCGTTTCTCTGGGCATCCACAACACTACGGTGGCCCGGACCATTGTGGCCAACGCGGAGAAAAACGCGGGTTATGCCACGGGGGCGGACCTGGTTCTGAAAGAGGCGTGGAAGGATAATGCGGTATTGGCTCCTCCGGGGGAGCCGGTCACTTACACAGAGCCGGACTATGGAAAATACGATACCGTGCCGGGCATGTCCGGCCATACCCAGGTGCTGGATATGAGGATCAGCATAGATCGGAAAACCCCGGACGCGCGGCTCATGGGAATTATCACCAACGAGTTTGCCCAGGTGGCGCATATGCCGGAGGGTCTTCTGCCCTACGATTTTTATGACTATCTGAATGTGCTGGCCTCCTCGGCAGGTGCCGCGCTGGTATCGGAGAACTATATGACCAGGCTGGGCTACCGTCTCGGGGATACCATCAGCATACCGGACAGAAGCGGCGGCACCATCCGATTGAAGATCAAGGGCTTTTTTGACTACTGGCCTTCTTACAATCCCCTGGGTTACAGCCTGGGCGGCGACGGCTCTCTGCTGACGGAGGACAACTATCTGATCGTGGCCAACCTGGCCATGCTGGAACAGGAGCAGGGACAGGTGCCCTATGAGATCTGGTTCAGGGCCGGGGAGAATACGGACGGATTTTACCGTTGGCTGGAGGAGCGCCCGGAGGTGAAGCTGACAAAGCTGGTGGATCTGGGGGAGGTCAGGGAGGAGACCCGGAGCGACACGCTGTTTCAGGGTACCAACGGGATACTGACCATGAGTTTTATCGTCGTGCTTTTGCTGTGCGGTGTGGGATATCTCCTGTATTTCATTTTGTCGATCCGCTCCAGGGAGTTGATGTTCGGAGTACTGCGGGCCATGGGCATGAGGAGGGGAGAGATCAGTCTGGCGCTGGCATTGGAGCAGATTTTCTGCGGACTGTATTCCATTCTGATGGGGACGGTCATCGGTCTGACCGGCGCCCGTATGTTCGTGCCCATGATCCAGGATGCCTATGCGGCCTCGGATCAGGTGCTGCCTCTGGAGCTGATTACCAACAGGAGTGATCTGCTGCGGCTTTTCGGGGTTATCGGTGTGGTGGTACTGGTATGTCTGCTGGTGATCAGCAGGATTGTGGCCCATATGAATATCAGCAAGGCTTTGAAGCTGGGAGAAGATTAGCGCAGACCTGCGTTGTGTTTTGTGAAGATTCGCGTCCGTTCGGGAGGCATGGCAGGCGGCGTACATACGGGGAGGGAGAACCGTGATTGTGTTGAAAACCGTGGATTCTGAGAATTGGAGATTGGGGCTTGGCGTGTCCGAATCCCAGAAGCGCTTCGTGTCTGACGATATGAGACTGCTGGCGAGAGCCTACGCGTATCGGGAAAGCAGAAGCAATGCTTATGTGATTTACGCGGATGATGTCCCTGTGGGAATGACGCTGTATTATGACTGCGATGAGAGAAACGCATATGATTTCAGCCAGTTGTTTATAGATGAACGCTATCAGGGCAGAGGTTTTGGAGCGGAGGCCGCGCGGCAGGTCCTGCATATTATGGAAGCCGACGGCAGGTATGACAAAGTGGTCCTGTGTTATATCGACGGGAACAAAGCCGCCAAAAGCCTGTATGAAAAGCTGGGCTTTTATCTGACCGGAGAGCGCGATGAAGATGAAATCATCATGGAGAAGATATTGAGATAGTATGTCAGAGCGTGCGGAAAGCATATTTCAGGCAAGCCCGCGGAGAGGAAAGCAAAAATGGGATATCGGTATGAGACACATCTGCACACCTGTGAGGGGAGTGCCTGCGCCAGCGCGTCGGGGGCGGAGATGGCCCGGGTCCATAAGGAACTTGGGTACACGGGGATCTTTGTCACTGATCACTTTTTTAACGGAAATACGGCGGTGCCCAGGGAATTGCCCTGGCGGGAGCGGGTCAGGCTTTTCTGCTTGGGCTATGAGCGCGCCAGAGATGAGGGGGAGAAGATCGGGCTGGATGTGTTTTTCGGGTTCGAGTTCGGGGTACACGCGGCAGATTTCCTGGTTTACAATCTGGATCAGGAATGGCTGGAGCAGCACGAGGACATAGACCGTATGGACGCCAGAAAGGCTTTCCTTCTGATGCGTCAGAGCGGGGGATTTATCATTCACGCCCATCCGTTCCGGGAGAGGGACTATATTGACCATATTGAGTTGTTTCCCAGGGATGTGGACGGGGTGGAGATTGTAAACGGCGCTCATCTGAAGCAGCCGGAGATGAACGACAGAGCCAGAATCTATGCCATGATGTACGGGCTGCCGGGCACGGCCGGATCGGATTCCCATCATTTACAAGCCCTTCCCCAAAGCGGGGTGGAGCTGCCCCGGAAAGTGGTCCGGGCCACGGATTATCTGGAGATGATCCGGGCGGGGGAGGTGAAATGCCTGGGGAATGGGCAGGTGCTGGCCTGAGGCTTCTGACTTTCGCGCGGGAGACGGGAAGCGGGAAACAGGGAGAAAAAGAGGGACACAAGAGAGGGGGAAGCCGGAATGAACAGAGTTGTCGGTGTAATTATTTTTATGGGCGCAGGTGCCTTTCTGGTATATCTGTTGTCCGCGGGACATGTATCCATCGCCTGGGAGCGGATCATCATTTATCTGCTGGTCGCAGGGGGAATATCTCTTGCGGGCAGGGCCCGGGCGGCAAGGCAGAAAAAGCAGGATGAAGAGTTTTTCAGGCAGCATCCCATGGAGAGGCAGCAGGGGGATGCCCTGTGGAAGAATGTCGATCCCAGGGCCGCCCAGGAGGATGTGCGGGGATTGAACGCCGGTTCCGGGGACATGCGGGGATTGAATGCCGGTTCCGGGGAGATGCGGGGAGTAAACGCCGGTTCCGGGGACATGCGGGGAGTAAACGCCAGTTCCGGGGACATGCGGGGATTGAACGCCGGTTCCGGGGATATGCGGGGATTGAACGCCACTCGGGGGGCGGACGCCGGCGCAGGGGCTGACATAACCCCGCCCGCTTCGGGAGTGGTGAGGCCCGGCGCGGGTGTCCGGGCAACGGTATCTGTGCTGTTGGTATTCATATGGCTGACGATCCTGGGCTGTACGGCATTGGCGGCGGTTTGCGGCGCGTTTGCCGACGGGGACATGGAAACCATTGGCAGCTTTGGGGCCCTGGTGGCTGTGGCCGCGGTCGCCACTTTCGTGCTTAACTGGCTTTTGAACAATTTCTGCTGTGAGCTGTACTATACGCCGGGCGGGGTGACGGTGAAGGGGAGCAGAAAGGAGCGGCATTACAGTTGGAGAGAGGTTGACAATTATACACAGAGAGCCAATCTGTATACCTTCCGTGACAGAGAGGGGAAGAAGCTGTTTTATGCCAACAGCGCTTATGGGAATTTTGGAGAGTTTTTTGATCAGTATCTGAGGACCCGCGGCGGATACTGACAGAGGAGCGCTGGCATACTATTCCGGAAGGCCTCGGGCAGTGTGGGAAAGCGCCATACCGCGGGGGCGGCGATAACGGAGGCGGGGAACCCGGAGAGGGAGAAAGGTGTGATATGGAGAGAGCGGCGGTTATACACAATCCGGACAATCAATTTTTTTATTCCACAGACAGGGATACATTCACGGTCAAGCTGATGGTCAAGGCGGGGGACGCGGCCTTTGTGGCGCTGCATTATCGGGATAAATATATTCCGGTGGACAAGATGGACACCAGAGGCACGGTACCCATGCGCCGGGCGGCGGGGGATGGGCTTCATGACTATTATGAGGCGCGGCTTGGGGTGAACATGCTCTGTGTCCGCTACTTCTTTGAGATCAGGGACCGCGCAGGACAGACGGTTTACTACGGGAATTATGCCTTTTACGAGGCGGAGCCCGGGCAGATTGAGGAGATGTTTGACTGTCCCCAGCTGAGCCGCGAGGAGGAGAGGTATGAGGCTCCCGCCTGGGCCGGGGGAAAGGTGGTCTATCAGATTTTTGTGGACCGATTCGCGGCGGATGAGGAAGTGCCGCCCCGGGAGTGGTACCGGCAGGAACTGAATCATCTGCACAGCCTTCACGGGAGTCTGCGGGGCATTACGGGGAAGATTCCCTGGCTGAAGGAGCTGGGAGTGGATGTGCTCTATCTGACACCGATTTTCCGGGCCAACACCACACACAAGTACGACACGGTGGACTATATGCAGATCGATCCGGACTTTGGCACCGGGGAGGATCTGGAGGAACTGACAGAGACTGCCCACGCGGCGGGAATGTATGTGGTGCTGGACGCGGTATTTAACCATACGTCCCGGGACTTTTTCGCTTTTCAGGACTTACAGGAGCATCAGGAGAATTCCCGGTACAGGGACTGGTACTATGTGGATGAATTTCCCGTGAGAGGAGAGATCATGCCCTCCTATCGGTCTTTCAGTTACTATGGCGGGATGCCGAAGCTGAACTGCCGTAATCCGGAGGTTCGGGAGTACATCTTCGGCGTGGTGGAGTATTGGACCCGTGAGTGCCATGTGGACGGCTGGCGGCTGGATGTGGCGGATGAGATCGGCAGAGATTTCTGGCGGGAGTTTCGCAGGCGGGTACGGGCGGTGAATCCCCGGGTCCTGATCGTGGGGGAGATATGGCATTTTAACGGCAGTTACCTGGAGGGAGACCAGTGGGACGGCGTTATGAATTATCATTTTACTGACGCGGTGAAGGGTTTTCTGCTGGATAAGAATCTGACGGCTGCGGCGTTCGGAGAAAGGCTTGCCTTCGTGCGGGGGCGTCTGAAAAAGGAGGCGATTCCCTGCCTGTGGAATCTGATTGACAGCCACGACACGGCGCGGTTCCTCACCCAGGCCGGGGAAGATAAGGCCCTGTTAAAGCTGGCGGCGGCGATTCAGCTGCTTCTGCCCGGTATGCCCATGATTTACTATGGAGATGAGGTGGGAATGACCGGGGAAAAAGGCTCCGGGTGCCGCAGAGGGATGCTCTGGGAGACAGAGAGGCAGGACGGAGAACTGCTTTCCTACTATAAGAAGCTGCTGGACATCCGCAGGCGTTATCCGGCGGTGGGCACAAGGGAGGCCGAGTGGATGCCCTGGGAGGGGGCGGACCGGGTGCTGTCCTGGCGTTTCAATCTGGAAAACGGGGAAGAGATGAGGGTTTTGCTGAACGCCGGGGAAGAGCCGTTTTCCGCAGGGGCGTTGGCCGGAAAGAGGGATTTGCTGGGAGAATGTGAGTTTACGGGAATGGCACAGCCGTTTTCCTGCCATGTCCTGGTGTGACGGTTTTTCATCCGGGCAGGTGATTTAGAGCCCCTGTCCGCGAGAGGCCGGGCTCTGTTTCCGGAAAGCGGGTTTTGCAATCACCTGTGTTCAACCAGGGAAGGGATGGAATAGCCGGGCCTGTTTGCTTCTGATGGAATGGGAACAGGAAAAACCGGAAAGCTGCCGGAATAATATGCTTGACTTATATAGGCTGTCTATATATAATGTATATAGACAGCCTATAGTGCGTCCGGCCCGGACACTTGCGTAGAAGGTTTTGCAATTGCCTGAGGCACGGAAGCAGGAGAGAGGAGAGAGGGATCATGGATAAAAATCTGGTGCAGGGGAGCATGGGGATGCTGATTCTCCGGCTTCTGGAGGAAAAGGACATGTACGGATACGAGATGATTGACACTTTGCGCAGCCGGTCCAACCAGGTCTTTGAACTGAAGGCGGGAACGCTGTATCCCCTGCTGCACACCATGGAGAGCAAGGGGTATGTGAGCAGCTATGAGGAGGAAGTCCCGACCGGCAAGAGCAGGAAGTATTATCATCTGACCGGGGAGGGAAAAAGGGTTGCGGACCGGAAGAAAGCGGAGTGGCGGGAATATCAGGCGGCGGTGGCCAGTGTGCTGACCAGGGACGGAGAGAATGAGGACGCGGGAGAGGCCCCGGGGAGGAGAGTGTGTTATGGAGTATAGGGAATATATGGACACTTTGGGCGAGCAGATCAAAAATGCCAGGGCCAGGCGGATGGTGCTGCGGGAAATTCAGGGGCACATCGAGGAACAGTGCGCAGCCTATGAGGCCCAGGGTATGGGAAGCCAGGAAGCCATGGAGCAGGCGGTCCTGCAGATGGGAGACCCGGTCCAGACCGGCGCGGAGCTGGACCGCATACACAGGCCCAGGACGCCCTGGAGTCTGATCTGCCTGGCTCTGGGCCTGACGGCGGTGGGAATTGTGACGCAATTCCTGATTTTTTACAACATGGCGGACTCGCCTTCCTGGGAAAATGTGTGGATGCATAATGGGCGGAACACAGTGATCTACAATCTCATCGGCCTTGCCGTCATGCTGGGAATGATGTATGTGGACTACAGTTTTATCGGAAGGCATGTCTATTTTCTGTACGGGCTGTATCTGGGAGGGATATTTATCATCCACATGTGGCCGCTTTCCTACGACCAGTCTCAAAGCGCCTTTTATCATATGGTCAGTCTCTATCCGATCCTGCTGGCCGGACTTGTGTATCGCGGCAGAAAAAAGGGCATGAAAGGTCTATGGCTGTGCATGGCCCTGACCTTTGCGGTTCCCGCGTTCTGCGTTGGCTGTCTGGGCCATATCAATTCCGCCTGTCCGGAGATTCTGCTGATCAGCGGGATTATGCTTCTGACAGCCGTACACAGGAATATCTTCGGCGGAAGGCGGCGGTGGCAGTGGCTGACCCTGGCGGGGACGGCGGCTTTATGCGTCGTGGGCATAGGGTATATGGCAGTTTGTGACAACAGCTGGCTGAGCGGAAATCAGCGGGCAAGGCTCTTCTGCTTTCTGCACCCGGAGAAAGCGGCAAATGGCGCGGGATATGTCGCCATCCGGCAGAGAGAACTGCTGGGCAGCTATTCCCTGTGGGGGCAGCAGGGGCTGGTGGAACGGCTGGCGGACGGCGGTCCTGGAGGGACGGATCTGGCGGGAGCCTATGTGCTCAGCGCCATTTTCGCCGGGGTTGGCATCCTGGCGGGCGTGCTGGTGGTGAGCGGACTGCTGTATTTTGGGGGAAAGGCTCTGCGGATATCGCTGGGACAGCGAAACCGTCTGGGGATGCTTACCGGCATGGCCTGCAGTCTGAGTCTGCTGCTGCACAGCGCGGTACTGATCGCCATCAACTGCGGTTATTCCCTCTATTATACTACAGGGATTCCCTTTCTCGCCTACGGCCTGGGCTATGCGGTGACCAACGGCGTGGTGGTGGGGCTGCTTTTGTGCGTATGCCGCAACGGCGGGATTCTGGGAGAAGAGGCATCTGCGCGGGCGGAGAGCTTCCGACTGGGCAGGCATAGATACCGGCTGCGCGTGGAGCGCCTGTCCGATCAGGACTGATCGGACAGGCGTACATGGGTCCCCTGGGGAAGAAGGTTTCCTCATGGGCCCATGTATTCTCTTCTGGTGTGTATTGTCCCCAATGTCCGTTTTCCCACGGACGTATACAATATACTGTGTTCCGGACAGAGGCCAGGGTATATATAAAAAAATTTCTTCCCGGTACCCTGTCCGGAGTCCTCAGGGGCAGAAAAACCGATTTTTTTCCGCATATCAGGGTATATACAGAAAAATTGTCGCTCTACATCCCATTTTTTGCGATCAGCGGGGTATGGACACACAATTTTTCTGTATATACCCTGTTTCCCTGTACAAACCGGGCAAAAAGGGGGAGTTTGCGAAAAAGCGGGGTACTGCGGGATCAAAGGATGATCAAAATAGGCTGGCCTGTGTGGGGGGCGGCGACAAACCGCAGCTGTACGCCCCGAGGAAATCGCTGCCGGATTTGGACAGCTTCCATCAGCAGGTTCGTGGGTGGACAGTCCGGCGGAATGCAGAAAGGGCAACACGCAGGATGCACAGAAAGGGCGCTTTGCAATCGCAGAGAAAAGTAGAGAAAAATATTTGTGTAAATTCATGAAAAACATGTGGCAAAAAAGTGCGGAGTATAGTAAAATGAACCTATGCAGATTCGGCAACGGGTATAAAACATGAAAAACTGTAAAAGGCGTGTGGGAGGACAAAGACAATGAAAATACAGGATTTCTGCGATATGAAGAAATTTGAGGAGATTATGCAGAACTGGGCGGAGAGCACGGGACTGGCCACGGTGGCCGTGGGGGAGGACGGTCAGTACATTAGTGAATGTTATAATTTCACGGATTTTTGCATTAAGCTCACCAGAGGCAGCGCGGAGGGATGCAGACGCTGCGAGAAAAATGACCGGGAGGGCAACGGGGTTTATGCCTGTCATGCGGGACTGATGGACTTTGGCATTCCCATCACGCTGGATGACGGCACGGTGCTGGGCAGCGTCATCGGCGGCCAGGTGCTGCCGGAGAGCCCTGACGAGGAGAAATTCCGCGCGACGGCCAGGGAGCTGGGAATCGACGAGGACCGCTATATTGACGCCCTGCACAGGGTAAATGTCAAGACGAAGCAGCAGATTGAGGCATCGGCCAATCTGCTGGGGGATGTGATCAACATGTTCGTGCGGGCCAGCTATGCCACTTCTCAGAACTCCAATATTGTGACCAGGCTCCAGGATGGCATCAACAAGGCCGCGGAGCAGATTGTTCTGGCCAATGAGAATACGCATCAGATTGAGGCGTTCAGCAACCGGCAGAAGATCCTGGCCCTGAACGCCAGCATCGAGGCGGCGCGCTCCGGCGAGGCGGGCAAAGGCTTCGCGGTGGTGGCCCAGGAGGTCCAGAAGCTGGCCCAGGGCATGGCGGTGACCAGCGTAAATATCAAGAACGCGCTGCGGGAAGTGACAGACACGATCATGCAGCTCAAGCAGTGACGGAGGAGGGCAGCGGAAGCTGCCCTCTCAGAATGTTTGCCGATGAACGATAAGGTTTTCTGACTCCTGTCCGGCGGGTGAGGTGTAATCAGGCCGCATCCGCCGGACAGGAAGAAAAATCCTATTGTTTATCCGTACAGGAGGAAAACGGAAAGCATTTCAGGCGCTTTCCCACATCGTGGATCAGGAGGCGGTAATGAGGAAAATAGATCTGAGCGGAAGCTGGAGAATGAAGATACTGGGAGAGAATGTGTACCATATTCCGGAGGAATGGATGGAGGCCAGGGTGCCCGGTTCCGTGTACGGGACCCTGCTGGAGCTGGGGAAGATGCCCGATCCCTACTATCGGGACAACGAGCTTGACGCCACAAAACTGATGGAGAATGATTTTGTCTATGAGACCGTGGTGGAGGTCACAGAAGAGATGTTGGCCTGCGACGGGCTTATGCTGCGGTTTGAGGGAATCGACACCCTGGGGGAGGTTTATCTGGGGGATGTGCTGCTGGGCCATGTGGAGAATATGCACCGTGTGTGGGAGTACGACATCCGGCAGCTGGCCCGGGTGGGGCAGAATACTCTTCGGGTGGTGCTTCATTCTCCCATCCGGTATATCAAAGAGGAAAATGAAAAGGTGTTTACCGGGGGCTCCGGCGATGCCATGGCCGGGTATCCCCATCTGCGCAAAGCTCACTGCATGTACGGCTGGGACTGGGGCCCCAGGCTGCCGGACGCGGGAATTTTCCGGGGGGTCAGTTTGCAGCTTGTAGACAGCGCCAGACTGGAGAGCGTCTATGTGACCCAGCGCCATGAAGGGCCCCGGATGCGGGAGGTCCGTCTGGAGGAGAGTCGGGTGCAGGAGCCTATGGCCGTGCCGGTGCCCATGGCGGCGGACGGCATGGTACAGGTGCAGGTGGATCGGGTGCGGCTGGAATTTCAGGTGGATCTGGAAGTGTTCCGGGAGGAGGAAGCGTTATCGGCGGTGATAACGGTGACGGACCCGGAGGGCCGGGTGTACGGACAGTCCCCGGACGGCAGTATCACCATCGCGGGCCCGCGGCTGTGGTGGCCCAACGGATATGGGGAGCAGCCTCTCTATGCGGTGAAGGCCCTGCTGCTGGGCGGTGACGGGCGGGTTCTGGACAGCTGGGAGCGGCAGATCGGTCTGCGCACCATGACCGTGGACATCCAGGCGGACCGGTGGGGGAACCGTTTTGCCCACCAGGTCAACGGGGTGGATATTTTCGCCATGGGAGCGGACTATATTCCGGAGGACAATGTTCTGTCCCGGATAACCCGGGAACGCACGGAAAAGCTGCTGCGGGATGCCGTGGAGGCAGGATACAACAGCATCCGTGTCTGGGGCGGCGGCTATTACCCGGATGACTTTTTTTATGAGATCTGCGACCGGCTGGGCCTGATCGTGTGGCAGGACTTTATGTATGCCTGCTCTTCCTATGAGCTAAGCAGGGCGTTTGAAGAGAATATCCGCATAGAAACGCAGGAGAATGTGCGGCGTATCCGCCATCATGCCTGTCTGGGGTTGTGGTGCGGCAACAACGAAATGGAGACACAGACGCTGGATCAGTGCTGGCAGCCCTCAAAGAAACAGTATTACGATTATATCAAGCTGTTTGAATATATTATTCCTGAAATTTTGCGTCAGGAAGACCCCCACACCTTTTACTGGCCCTCTTCGCCGTCCTCGGGCGGGAATTTTGAGAATCCCTGGGATGAGGACCGGGGGGATACCCACTACTGGGATGTGTGGCATGGCAACAAGCCTTTTACGGAGTATCGGAAGTTCCGCTTCCGGTATCTGTCGGAGTTCGGTTTCCAGTCCTTCCCCTGCCTGCGGACGGTGGAGAGCTTTACGGAGCCGGAGGACCGGAATATTTTTTCCCGTGTGATGGAGATGCATCAGCGGAATGTGGCGGCCAATGGAAAGATCATGAATTATCTGTCGGCCACGTATCTGTATCCCGGCAGTTTTGATCTGCTGCTCTACGCGTCCCAGCTGTTGCAGATGGAGGCTATACGGTACGGCGTGGAACATTTTCGCAGGCACCGGGGGCAATGTATGGGGACGGTGGTCTGGCAGCTCAACGATATCTGGCCCGTGGCGTCCTGGTCCAGCATTGACTATTATGGGAGGTGGAAAGCGCTGCACTATGCGCAGAAGCGGATGTTCGCGCCGGTGCTCCTCTCCTGCGAGGAGATGGGGGAGATGTCCCAGCGTCCCTACTGCATAATGGAACCCGGCCCCATGGAGGTGTCTGCCCGGCTCTGTGTATCCAACGAGACCATGGAGGAGGTGCGGGGCATTTGCCGCTGGCAGCTGCGCAATAATCTGGGAGAAGTGCTGCTGTGCGGGGAGCGGCAGGTGACGGTGGGCGCTCTTGACACTTTATGGCTGGACAAAACAGAGTTCACAGGCCGTGCAGGCCAGAAGGTGCGGGAGGTGTATTTTGCCTATCAGCTGGAAGTGGAGGGGGAAACGGTGTCCGAGGGCACCAGTCTGTTTACGGCTCCCAAGCATTTCCGCTTCGCGGACCCGGCCCTGCGTCTGCGCCGGGAGGGGGATCTGCTGATCGTCGGGGCGGAACGCTTTGCCAAGTCCGTGGAAATCAGGGGCGTGGGCAGCGATGGCAGCAGCTGTTATGTGAAACTTTCCGACAATTATTTTGACATGAATCCCGGGGAAAAGAGAGTGCGGATTCTGGAGGGGGACGCGGAGAATTTCGAGGCGCGGAGCGTATATGATATCCGGTAGAGTGTGTCCGGAGAATGCTTTCTGCCAGATGCGCGTCACCATTTGGGGGAGGTTTGTGACAAATGATGCCGCATAGCGGACTATGGTACCCGGATTTGGTATAAATTCCACGCAAATGCAGGGATATGCGGATGACGGGGAAGGGCTTCGGCATGGCGGAGGCTGTGAGAGATGAGGAAAAACAGGAGAGTGAGGACGGCCGGGGAGATGGGCAGGGCCATAAAGAGGGACTGGGACCGCTATGGGACGGGGCTGCTGGCGGCGGCAGGAATTGTGGCGCTGGTCAGCCTGCTGGGTCACGGCCTGTGTCCCAGCAGGGAACTGCTGGGGCTGCCCTGCCCCGGCTGTGGACTGACCAGGAGCATTCTGCTGATATTCCGGGGGCGGTTTGAGGAGAGCTGGCGTTTGCAGCCCTTTGGATCTGCCTGGCTGGCGCTGGCAGTGGTTTTTGTCCTGGACCGCTACGTGTTCTGTTTTGGGCAAAAGCTGTGGAAGGGACTGCTGACGCTGGTCTGCATGGGTATGATCGCCCTGTATATATACCGGATGGCCACGCTGTTCCCGCACACGGAGCCAATGACTTTTTACGAGGAAAATCTGCTGCGGCGCATATATGATTGGAGCGGACAATTATTCCTATCAAGATCCGTATGACGGCTCTGATTCTCCGACACAGGTCCGGCGGCCGCCTCCTGTGTGAAAGAGCAGAGCAAATCTTTTTTCTGAAAACAGACGGGCAATAAATTCCCCGTCTGTTTTCTTCCTCACAAAGGTTTTTCACCGCGCGCTATCGGGTAAGTTCCTCCAGCTCTTCGATCACCTGTCCGAATACGTCCAGCGCGTCCTGGATGGGCTGGGCCGTAGTCAGGTCCACCCCGGCGATTTTCAGCAGTTCCACCGGGGGCATGGAGCAGCCGCCGGAGAGGAATTTCCGGTATCGTTCCACGGCGGGAGCCCCCTCTTTCAGAATGCCCCGGGCCACGGCCACGGCGGCGGAGAAGGAGGTCGCGTACTGGTATACATAGAAATTGTAGTAGAAATGGGGAATCCTCGCCCATTCCACGCCGATCTCCGGGTCGGACACCATGTCCGGGCCATAATACTTGCAGTTCAGATCGTAATACACCTTGGTCAACGCTTCCGCCGTCAGGCTCTGGCCTTCCTCGGCCATCTGGTTTGTGATCATCTCGTACTCCGCGAACATGGTCTGGCGGTACACCGTTCCCTTGAAGCTGTCCAGATAGTGGTTGAGCAGGTAAGCCCGCTCCTTTTTGTCCGTAGTGTGTGCCAGCAGATACTCCATCAGCAGGATCTCATTGCAGGTGGACGCCACTTCGGCCACAAAAATGCGGTAATGCGCGTACATGGGCGGCTGGGCATGATTGGAATGCCAGGTGTGCATGGAGTGCCCCATCTCATGGATCAATGTAAACAGGTTGTCCAGATTGCCGGTGTAATTCAGCAGAATATAGGGATAACTGTCATAGGAGCCGGTGGAGTAGGCGCCGCTGCGCTTGCCCTCGTTTTCATACACGTCGATCCAGCGGTTCTCAAAGCCTTCCCGGACCACTTTCAGATAGTCCTCGCCCAGAGGTTCCAGCGCTTTCAGCACGGTCTCTTTGGCCTCTTCAAAGGGAATGTTCTTGGACACGCCTGCGATAATGGGGGTGTAGATGTCGTACATGTGCAGCTCGTCCACACCCAGCAGACGCTTGCGCAGACGCACATAGCGATGCATTTTGTCCAGATTTTTATTCACGGTTTCCACCAGGTTGCGGTATACCTGGGGGGAAACGTTGACGGCATTTACCGCTGCTTCCAGGGTGCTGTCATAGTGACGGGCCCGGGCCTTGAAGATCAGCTGCTTTACCTGTCCGCTGTAGACGCTGGCCAGAGTGCGGGAGTACTGTTTGTAGACGCCGTACAGCTTTTCAAAAGTTTCTCTGCGCACACGGCGGTCCGCAGATTCCTCCAGGGGCACAAAACGTCCGTGGGTAATCTGCACCAGTTCTCCGTTCTCGTCCTCCACCTCGGGGAATTTCAGATCCGCATTGCTGAAAATGGAATAAGTCTGGTCGGGGTTGTCACAGATCTCAGTGGCATCCGCCAGCAGCTTCTCCATATCCTTGGACAGGATATGGGGCTTTAAGCGCAGGGTATCCTCCAAGTCGATCCGATAAGCCTCCAGGTCCGGGTATTGTTTGTAATAGTCCTCCAGCCTATGGGGTTCCAGTTCCAGGATCTCGGGAGTGATGAAAGAGATGCTACTCTCAATGCCCGCCATAATGCCGGAGTAGCGCTGGCTCATCTCCTGATGGGTGTCGTTGGAGGTGTCCTGGTCGCTCAAGCAGAACACATATACGCCCAGATGGCCCAGCTTGCGGTACAGCGCTGTCTGCTGCTCCAGGGTGTCAAACAGGTCCTGGGCGCTGTCGCACACATGGCCCTCCCGGGTGGCCAGTTTCTTTCCCATCTCCCGGGCCAGCGCAAGGTCGGCCTCCCAGGCGTCACGGGATGCGTACATCAGACTTAGATTCCAGGTGTCGGATTCGGCCACCTGATCTCGTGTGGGTAATGTTTTTGCCATAATTGATAACCTCTTTTCTCCATGCGTATCGCAGGGGACCCGCGACATGGCACCGGACAGTATTTGGAGGATTTGCCTCCGCAATTCATCATATCACAGTCTGGAAAGATTATCTACTTATTTAATGGTAAAACCTGCGTTTTCTCCTCATGGAAACCAATGTACAAACGCGCTCTAAAATGCAGAATCACGAGACAGACTATTGACGATAGGAGGGGGTTTCCCTTATAATGAAAATAATTGTGTGTTGTATGAGGTGAATGAAAGGAGGCATTAATATATGCGGCAATTTTTTGCTATGAGCCAGAGAGGTGATCTGGCGGAAGCCGCCAGCGGCTTGAAAAATCCTCAGTTTATTATGCTGTTGTCCAATGCTGATCAGTTTGAGGAGCATGTGAAATCACTGGAAAAACTTTATCCGGGGGTTCCCAGCATAGGCTGTATCGGAATGGGGTATGATACCAGCGTGGTTGAATCGGGGGTTGCCATCATAGCATTTACAGACGGCGTCAGCGCGGCGGCGGGCGTACTGGAGCAGGTCTCCGCCATGCCGGTCAAGTATATCCGGCGGCTGGAGGAGGATCTGCGAAAGGTGGGAGGCTCGGCGCGGGATACGGTTTGCATCGACTTCTGTTCGGGGAACGACGCCTGTGTGCTGACCACAATCAATACCGTGCTGGGTCCTGGAGGCATTTCACTGGTGGGCGGAACCGGCGACGGAGGCAGGGTTTCCGCCAACGGCAAAGTGTATCAGGACGCGGTGGCCTATGGTCTGGTGCGGAATCTGGGCGGCCGTGTAAAGACTTACAAGGAGAACATTTATCATCCTCTGGGGAGATACCGCTTTATCGCGTCCCAGACAGACCGGGCCAATTACATAATCGGGGCGCTGAACGGAAGACCGGCCAAACAGGTGTACCAGAGCATTCTTCATGTGACGGACCAGGAGATCCTGACACAGACCTTCAAGAATCCCTTCGGGAAACTGAACGGGGACGATATCTGTATTATCTCCATAAAAGAGGTGGCGGGAAACGCGCTGGCCTGCTTCCGTCAGGTCAATGACTCGGATGTACTGATCCTGTTGGAACTGGGCGATTATCGGGCCATCACCAGGGAGACCATCCGGCAGATCTGCAATGACTTTCCCAAGCGTTCCGCGGTATTTTCGGTCAACTGTCTGTTCCGCTACAAGTTGTTCAGCGAGCAGGGATACATGCAGGATTATCTGCGGGATATGTCGCAGCTTGGCAGCCATGCGGGGCTTGTGGGTTATGGGGAGCATTACAATAACCGGTTTGTCAACCAGTCCATGACCTGCGTGGTATTTGAATAAATCGGCATTGCCCCGGAAAGCAGGACCATATGCCTGCGGGGGAGACGCGGAACTCTGAAACAGCGTCTTTCCTGCAAGCATATTGATCCACATATGGACGATGAAGCGTGCATGTGTGGATCATGGGACCATATGCTTGCAGGGGAGACGCGGAACTCTGAAACAGCGTCTTTCCTGTAAGCATATTGATCCACATATGGACGATGAAGCGTACATGTGTGGATCATGGGACCATATGCTTGCAGGGGAGACGCGGAACTCTAATGGAGGATTACATAATGTTGTTTTCAAAAAAACGCCGGAGTAAGTCCGGCCAGGTATATCATACGCAGGACAGCCTTTACCCGGTTCTGCACGTGACAGGCAGCCTGGAAGAATACAAAAAGGACCTGATCAACAAAGAGGTGGAATCTCTGTTTGAACTGGGCATGGTAGGCAGCTCCTTTGCGGGCGTGATGGATAAGGCGAACAGCTTTCAGACCAAACTGCAGGAATTTGGACAGTCTTTTTCCAATATAAACCAGGCGGCGGGACAGTTTGGCCAGGTGCGGGAGGACATTACACAGACCGTGCGGGATACCCAGAACAGGGTGGAGGAACTGAAAAGTACCTCCGAACAGGTGGAGAATACCTATCGGGAGATGGAGCAGACTTTTGGCCAGCTGCAGGATTCTGTAAAAAGCATTCAGCAGTGCATGAGGAAAATTGTATCTATCGCGGACCAGACAAATATTATTGCGATCAACGCGTCCATTGAAGCGGCAAGGGCCGGTGAGTTCGGCAAGGAATTTGCTGTAGTCGCGGAGCGGGTCAGGGAGCTGGCGGATGAGATCAAGGGGCTGGCCGGTGAAGTAGATACAGGCGTCCACGATGTGGAGTGCGGAACAAACCGGCTGAGTGACAGTATCACGGCTTCTCAGCAGGCTCTGAGTCAGAACTATGAAACCGTGAACAGCACCTACGAGTCGTTCCACACAATTACGGAGACGGCGGAGGGAGCGGCCTCCGTGCAGAACACGATCTCCGGTGTGATTGAGGAGTCTCAGGGAGAATTGCAGATTATCTATAAATTTTTTGATGATATGAAACTGCAATATCAGGAAGTGGTAAAGCATATCGAGCGCGCCAGCCGCCTTGGCACCACCAAGAGCGCCATGTTCGAGGACATAGACAATATGCTGTCTCAGATCCCGCTCATTATTAAAGATGAATATCCGGAAGGGAGTTAATCAGCCCGGGAGTCCGGTTTCCGGTGGGATGACGTACTGGGATTAGGCAGGCGGTGGATGAACGGATGTAAGTGTGAACATAGAGGAAATGGATTAGAAGGCCCATGGAAGTGGGCAGATGGGAGTTAATATGGACTATAATAATCAGAACCCTTATGAGCAAAACGGAGGAGCAAGTCCCTACAGCCAGAACAGCGGAACGAGCCCCTACAATCAGAATGGCGGCACAAGCCCTTACATCCAGAATGCCGATGCGCAGGGACAGAATCCTTTCGATCAGGGGAATCCCCAGGGGCAGAATCCATACGGCCAAAGCGGTACACAGCAGACACAGGCAGGTCAGGGAGATTACAGTCAGGGAACGCAGGACAGCGGACAGAATCCCTATTATCAGCCAAACCCTTATCAGCAGAATCCCTATCAGCAGAATTCTTACCAGCAGAATGGGTATATGCAGAACGGCTATCAGCAGTCCCCCTATCAGAATTACCAGTCGAATCAGTACGGGGGAGACTGGGAGGAACCCATGTCGGTGAAGGAGTGGCTGATTGTGCTGCTGCTGATGATGATTCCCTGTGTAAACATCATACTGGTGTTTGTGTGGGCTTTCAGCAGCGGAGAGAAGAAGAGCAAATCCAACTACTTCAAAGCGTCTCTGATATTCTCGGGGTGTATTCTGGCTTTTTACTTCCTGCTTGTCATCATTGCGGTGATGGCGGGCATGGCCACGGCATTTTATTAATGGCAGCGCCGTCTTCGCGGAAATCGTGCGGAGCGGGGAGCTGCTGTTCGTGACAGAATCCTCGCAGAGCATGGATTTGATCTATTGCCGACCGGTACGCAAAATCCTCAGCGCAACCTTCTGCGCTGAGGATTTTTATGACTGCGGACTCCCGGTATTCCCTCCGAGCGGAAAGCATTTTTCCAACATGCTCTGGCCGGGAACGCATTGAGATTTCACATGGCGGCTCCGGTATATCCGGGAGAAGAGATGGCAGGATGCGTCAGTCAGTTTCCGGTCCATCTACAGGAGGCTCCGCAGGGCAGAACCAGGCCGGTACCCGTGACGGGCAGGCCGATCTCGTCCGCTTCCACCTGCCCGCCAAAGGAAGTGTTCAGCGCCATGCGCGCCATATAGGTCAGCACTGCGGGCTGCAATCCGGTGGTGTAGGAATTGATCAGGAAAAAAAGCGCGTTTTCGGACAAAAGCTGACTGGTCAGCTGTAGAAACGGCCATATGCTTTCTTCTATTTTCCAGATTTCTCCTTTGGGGCCTCTGCCGTAGGAGGGAGGGTCCATGATGATACCGTCATAGTGGCTGCCCCTGCGGATCTCCCGCTCCACGAACTTGACACAGTCATCCACCAGCCAACGGATGGGGGCATCCCCCAGGCCGGAAGAGACGGCATTTTCCCTGGCCCAGCCCACCATACCCTTGGAGGCGTCCACATGGGTTACCCGGGCTCCGGCTGCAGCTGCCGCCAGAGTGGCCCCGCCGGTGTAGGCGAAGAGATTCAGTACTTTAATGGGCCTGTCCGCGTCGGAGCGCAGGGCATCCCGGATCAGCTGTGAAAACCAGTCCCAGTTGACAGCCTGCTCCGGAAACAGGCCGGTATGTTTAAAACTGAAGGGTTTCAGACGGAAAGTCAGATTCTTCTCCGGGGTGGCTGCGCCGCTGCCGCTTTGCAGGCAGGGCAGGGGATAGGAGACGGTCCATTCGTCCGGCAGATCGAAAAACTCCCACTCACCTCCGCCTCTGGCGCTGCGGTGATAGTGGCCGTTTTTCCGTTTCCAGAGTTGATGGCCGTGGGGAGTGTTCCAGATCACCTGAGGGTCCGGCCGCACAAGAATATATTTGCCCCAGCGCTCCAGTTTTTCCCCCGCGGAGGTGTCCAATACTTCATAGTCTGTCCAATTGTTGGCGATCCACATGATTGATTCCTTTTCTTCTATATTAAAGTTCCGTCTCTACACTACGGTGCCCCTGAGGGGGAGAAATTTTCAGCTGCAAAAAGCGCATCAGAAAATTCTCCCGGGCCCCTGCGTTACGAGACTGTAGTAAAGTTCCGTCTCTACACTACGGTGCCCCTGAGGGGGAGAAATTTTCAGCTGCA
>CAJUAB010000021.1:0-1923 GCA_910583845.1 uncultured Acetatifactor sp. | reverse complement strand
AAAAGCGCATCAGAAAATTCTCCCGGGCCCCTATGTTACGAGACTGTCTTAGTATACACCAGTCCGGGATGTTTGGCAATTCAAATATCATCCTTACATCCCGGAGGGCTGTGTTTTCGCTTGATCACGCGGGAAGTTTTATCATTTTCCCATTGTATGTGAAAAAGTACAATATTTTGAAAAAAACTCTTGCAATGCTGGAATTTCCCATGTATACTACTAATTGCTGTGGCATGATAGCTGTGAAGCGTGAGGTTGCTGCCAGTCAGCAATGGCGGGCAGGTTTTCCGTGGAGCGAATGTCAAGTTAGGAAACTGACGACAAGTCACTGTACAGATTTATGGTCTGTCTTAGGACAGAAACGACGTGAGAGTAGGAAACCAGTTTTCCCTCGATGTGAAATAGACCGGAGAGAAGAAAGCGTTGCGGGAAGGTTTAGGACACACACGGGAGAGTGTACAGTCACCGCTTGTCGTACTTACAACCAAAAGTGCGAAAAGGAGGCGACTTTTTTTATGGCAAGTCAGGTAATGAGAATCACACTCAAGGCTTATGATCATCAGCTTGTTGATGCATCCGCCAAAAAAATCATCGAAACAGTTAAGAAGAACGGTTCCCAGGTAAGCGGCCCGGTGCCCCTTCCCACCAAAAAGGAAGTGGTGACCATCCTGAGGGCGGTACACAAGTACAAGGATTCCAGAGAGCAGTTCGAGCAGAGAACCCACAAGAGACTGATCGATATCATTACCCCGACCCAGAAGACAGTTGATGCGTTGCAGAGACTGGAAATGCCGGCCGGTGTATACATCGACATCAAAATGAAGACCAAATAACAGGTTTCTGCAATCCGGGGATTATACCCCGTATCCCCTACTAGTATGGACATAGGGTCACCGCCGTCGGGAAAATCCCAGGGGCTGCGCCCGGGGCGTTAGCCGCAGCGGCAGCAATGTGACAGCTCCATGTCCCGCTGTAGAGCAATTAGGAGGAAAACAATGAAGAAAGCAATCTTAGCAACAAAAGTCGGAATGACGCAGATCTTCAACGAAGACGGCGTACTGATTCCCGTTACCGTATTACAGGCCGGTCCCTGTGTCGTTACGCAGATCAAGACGGTGGAGAACGATGGGTACAGCGCGGTGCAGGTTGGTTTTGCGGACAAGAAAGACAGAATTATCAATAAGGACGCGAACGGCAAAAAGGAAGTGATCCACAGACATGGCGCCAACATGGCGGAGCAGGGGCATTTCAAGAAAGCCGGTACAAGTTCCAAGAGATATGTGAGAGAGTTCAAGTTTGAGAATGCCGGGGACTATACTCTGGGCGCGGAGATCAAGGCCGACATTTTTGAGACGGGCGACAGAGTGGATGCTTCCGCCATCTCCAAGGGCAAGGGCTTCCAGGGCGCGATCAAGAGACTGGGACAGCACAGAGGACCCATGAAGCACGGTTCCAAGTTCCATCGCCATCAGGGTTCCAACGGCGCGTGCTCATCACCCAGCCGTGTGTTCAAGGGCAAGGGAATGCCTGGTCATATGGGGCATGTGAAAGTAACGGTTCAGAACCTGGAGATCGTGAGGGTGGATGCCGAGAAGAACCTGCTACTGGTCAAAGGCGCGGTTCCCGGTCCCAAGAAGGCGTTAGTAACCATCAAAGAGACCGTCAAGGTTGAGGCATAGTTTAAGACGGAAGGAGGACCAATCAGATGGCAAACGTATCTGTATATAATATGGAAGGCAAGGAAGTTGGTACAATCGAATTAAACGATGCGGTGTTTGGTGTGGAGATCAACGAGCACCTGGTACACATGGCGGTTGTACAGCGGCTTGCGAACAAGCGTCAGGGTACGCAGAAGGCAAAGACCCGCGCCGAGGTATCCGGCGGCGGCAGAAAGCCCTGGAGGCAGAAGGGAACCGGTCACGC
>CAJUAB010000020.1:33291-97438 GCA_910583845.1 uncultured Acetatifactor sp. | reverse complement strand
ATTTAATAACAAACCGGCATATTGGGATTTGCATTTCGCAGATGGGTTCATTCTGTGAAAAAGTGAGACGGCCCCTATTAAAAAGCAATATATTATGCTGTTGACAGAAAATCACGGGATGGTAGTTTTTATGAGAGTAGTTAATACAGTGAATGAACAAATAAGCGATAATCATGTAGTCGAAAACCTGCAATTTTACGATTGTTATGATGATGGTCATTACCTTTACTTTTCGGCGCAGGAAAGAAACGGCTTATTCAGATTTGATAAAAAGAACGAAAAGACCGAATTTCTGGCATGGTTTGAACAGGAACTAAAAGAGCAGCAGAATATGCATCGAAAGGTAATTTTTGCAAATAATAAGTTGTTTTTCCTGCCACACTATGGGCATTGTATTCATAGTGTGGATCTGGATACACTAGAGCAGCGAAGTATTGTGATAGCTGAAAAGAGAGATGGCGTTGTTCATTATTCTAATGCGTTTCTGATAGATGATTACATATGGATAATACCATCTTTTTTGTGTGAAAATCCTATGGTTAAAATCAATATATTTAATGAAAGAATAGAAAAAGATTATGTGCTGCAAAATTATGTGACAAGTAAGAATCTGATAGGGGGAGATCGCTTAGTAGACATTTATGGCTCAGATCTGTGGGGGGAACAATTGATACTTTCCTTATTGGGAACGAATGTATTGATTTTTCTGAATACCAGGAATAATAATCTCTCTGTAAAAACGATTCCTTTGGATATATATAGCAGAAGTATTCTTGTGGACTCAGATTGTGTGTGGCTGACTCTGGTAGACTCATATGATGTGATAGAATATAATCTTTGCACTGATAAAGTGGAAGTTTTTGCCGGAAAAGAGTTTGATGGTATATATTATCCTTTTGTTGGAATTGTGAAAGTAAAAGAACAATTACTTGCATTAGCGGGATATGGTGATGAATGTTTTATTATAAATGAAAAAGAAAAAGCGTTATTGAAGATAGAAGGGATGTATCCGGAAGATTTGGTGCGTATAACAAAGGATTACGCACTTTTTACAGGGATTATATCTGGCGGATCGGAAACGTTGCTATTGCCAAGAGGGACCAACAGAATGTTATCTATAGATGAATCTGGTAAATGTATCAGATCCGTTCGCCTTTACTGTGACGATATAGACAACACTGTTGAGTGTCTCAACAGTATATTAAAACAAGGTTGCCTTTGTGAAAATCTATTTGCGGATCTGCATCACTATTTGTATTTGTTGATGGCTGATAAGGCTATATAAATATGGCGGTGAGGTGTTGGATATATAATGATAGGAAAAGAACTGAATCTGGAGGCGGAGACGCGCTGTGATTTCCTGGTGACTCAAAAAAGAAAAAAGATATGGAAAGTGCAGATTGAACTTGCGGAAGAAGTAAAGCGTATCTGCGAAAAGTACAAAATAAAATATTTTATTATATGGGGAACTCTTCTGGGAGCCGTACGCCATCAAGGGTATATCCCTTGGGATGATGATTTTGATATTGGGTTTCTCAGGGAAGATTATGAAAGGTTTCTCACGGCAGCAAAGCGAGAGATAAGGGAACCGTATTTTCTTCAGACGGCTTTGACAGATACGGAATTTTTTATGGGATATGCCAGATTGCGGGACTCAAGAACCACGGGATTGATTATTGAAAACAGATCTTTAAATTATAATAATGGGATTTTTGTTGATCTATATCCGCTGGATGTA
This sequence comes from uncultured Acetatifactor sp., assembly GCA_910583845.1. Taxonomy (GTDB): domain Bacteria; phylum Bacillota; class Clostridia; order Lachnospirales; family Lachnospiraceae; genus Acetatifactor. Next base: position 95,700 of record CAJUAB010000020.1, on the reverse strand, counting down.
ATACCAGAGAATCCTATATTACGAAAATTTAAATTTTGGTGCAGAGACAGGGTATTGGAGCTTTGTATGGCGTATTCTCAGGGTACAAAGAGAAATATTTTAGAAAAACGACTCTGCCACATTGTGTCTTATAAGAAAATGTGCGAAATATTTTCGCATTGTTGTCAAATGGGTAATAGACTTTTCCGGGGAAAAGTGGGTATTGTTTATCATCCAGTCCTTGCAAAAACATATTATTTTGAAAAGAAAAACGTGGATAAGACAGTCAAGTTGATATTTGAGCACACGAGCTTTGAAGCTCCTGCGGGCTATATTGCTATTTTGCAGGAGGTATATGGGAATTATCAGCAATTGCCGCCAAAGAGGAAACGCGGACAGTGGCATCAGGATCAAATTGTCTTTGATCCTGATATGTCATATGTGGATTTTATAAAAGCAGGAAGACGGGTGATCGATGAAAACATATAAACCATATAAGATTCAATACTATATAGGAATCAGAAAAAGGCAGGAAGGCATCTTAGAAGAATCGAAGAAATTTCATATAATCAACAATCCCCTGTATGGCTGGTGCGCCGATCCGTTTTTATTTGAGTGTAATGGTCATACATATGTTTTTGCAGAAAAATGGGATTATATTAAGCAGAAGGGGGTCATTGTCTATACAGAGATCAAGAGAGGGAGATTTTTTCATCGCTGGAAAACGGCAATAGAGGAGCCATACCATTTGTCATACCCAAATATTTGGAGAGATCAGGACGGAATACATATATGTACCGAATCATGTGCCAGCAGAGAAATCTATACTTATACGGCGGTACAATTTCCGGATGTCTGGCGAAAAGATAAGGTATGGTGGCGTGGGAACTGCTTTGCGGATACCACAATCCTGTTCAATGAGAAAAATATGCCTGAATGGTTGTTTACATATGGCTGCTCAGAGTTGGTAACGGGAAAATTATTCAGAATTAGACTGAATACAGACAATGACGCGGAAAACAAGCTGCGATTTGTCACACGGGATGCAAGGATGGCCAGGCCGGGTGGAAGATTTATCATAGATAATGGACGTACTTTTCGGATTGCTCAGAATTGCAGTGAAAGTTACGGACGTAGTTTATCAGTCTGTGAAATAACAGAATGTACAGAGCAAAGTTATAAAGAGAAATATGTGTTTGAGAGAAACTTTGAGCGCGTAAAAACGGATAGAAAGATAAATAAAATAGGCATGCATACGTATAATCGCTCAAAACAATATGAAGTAGTAGATTTCAGAGTAAAAAAGTTAAGCCTCTTCAATATGCTGTTTTACATTCTTAAAAAAATTATGCATTAGATATTACGGATGGGAGATCGACTCATTGAAGGCCAAAGTTTATGCAGTCAGTTATTCTGACAATCATTACAATATGTCTAAAAAGCTGAATTTGTTTACTGCAAAGTATATCGGGAAAGCAGATTACGTTATTCAAACCGGTCCCCGGGATCTGGGAGAGAGCTTTAAGAGAAAATGCGAGGATATTTTGAAAGAGAAGAGAGGGGGAGGATATTGGGCATGGAAGCCGTATATTATGTTGAAGGTACTCTCTAAAATGAACTGGGGAGATTTTCTTATATATACAGATGCTGGGTTGATTTATGTAAATAGAATATCGGAATTAATCAGACAACTGGAAAGGGATAAAAAGGATATTTTTTTGTCATATGGTTTTGCACCGTGTAAGGATTGGTGTAAAAGAGATGCCTTTGTGCTAATGGGATGTGATTGTGAATCTGCAAAGCAATCTGTCATGGTGTCTGGCGGGTATGTACTTGTGAGAAAGAGCAGGGAAAGTATTCGATTTCTGAATGAATGGAAAAAGTATTCGGAGGATAAGAGAATTATTACCGATGCGCCGAATAGTTGTGGATTGGAAAATTATAGTGGTTTTCACGAAAACCGGCATGACCAAAGTATTTTATCATTGCTGGCGTGGAAATATGGAATTGAACCGTATAAAGCGGTTAGCCATGTTGACGAGCCCAGAATGCATATAAGGGTAAAAAGGACCGGTACAGACGCATATAAGTATTCTTTTCACAAAAGAGTGGACTTCATGTACCGGGAACACTTAAAAGAGGGGTATAAAAAATCGGATTATGGTAGGATTTTTATAAATACGCATTTACAGGATATGGATACCTGGGATTTCTTAAAGGGTCTTGTCAAATCTGTCTGTTGGGCTATTCGATGTGACATATGGGGAGTTCTGCATGACAGTGAGGAACTGAGTAAGGCAAAAATAAGAACGGAGAGGTTAAGGAGTTCAGAATTATGAAAAACAGACGATGGGCGGTTGTTTTATCAATTGTAACCGGTGTGGCAGCAGGGTTGCTAATGCGCAACCATAAATTGAAAAAGAAAGTTACACTCTATCAGCAATTGGCGGATAAACATCTTGTATTATATCAGCTTATGGATGAGTGGGTGCATATCAAGCAGGAGGGGAAAAATTTAGAAAGATTCTTTACGCAGAATCATTATAAGAACATTGCTGTTTACGGCATGAATTTAGTCGGGAGGACGCTCGTAAAAGAGCTTAAGGGCACAGACATTCATGTAAGTTATGCGGTTGATCAAAACGCGGATAAAATGTATACGGATATCGAAGTAAAAACACCGCAAGAAGAGTTACCGAAAGTAGATGTAATGGTGGTTACGCCGATTACATATTTTGATCAGATTGAAGCGGCAATGCAAAATAAGATAGACTGTCCGCTGGTTTCAATAGATGATATTTTATACGAATTATAAGAACGACAGGGGGATAAGACAAGTGAACAAAAATCAGGCGGTTATACTGTATGGTGCCGGTTTCAGAGGAGCCAGGAATTTTGAGGCCCTGACGGCGGAGAATATTCGGGTAGAGGCTTTTTGCGATCGCGACGCAGAGTACATTCAATTATATAGGGGGTGTGAAGTATATAATGTACAGGAAGCTGTAAAATTATATGGGAAAATGCCATTTATTATCTCTATTGATGATAAAACGGCAAACGATGCGGTTGCGGAAATCCTGAAGGAGTATGACGTTGAATTTTACAGGAATGTCGCCTCGTTCTATCAGGGGAACAATGACATGGAAGTGCAGACCAGCGCATGTGGAAAAGTGGCGTCGTTTAATATAGTGGAAAGTCTGTTAAAAGCAGACCAGGATCAGGTTTGTTTTTCGTTTGGCGTAGGCTTTGATTATACATTTGAGGAGGAATTAATCGAGAAATACGGACTGACAGTTTATGCGTTTGATCCTACCCCAGAGGTTATGCAAAACATGTGCAAACAGGTCTTGCCGGACAAACTGCATTACTATCCATACGGGCTATCCAATGAAGACGGCATTAAGCAGTTCCATAAGCCCAAGACAGGATTGGATTATTCCGAATATCTGGCGCCGTGGACAGCCGTCGATACGATTTCCGCTGAAATGCATCGACTTAAGACGCTGATGGATCAATTTGGGTATAATCATTTGGATATATTAAAGATGGACATAGAGGGATCTGAATTTTTGGCCCTGCCTGAAATCTTAGAATCCGGCGTAAAATTTGATCAGCTATGTATTGAGATACATTCAAGAATTTTCCCGGATAGTGTACATAAAACCAGAGAACTTAAAAACCTGCTCAATAAGCATGGGTACCTGATGGTAGAAAATGGTATACATGAACAGACATATGTTCATAAAAGTGTCAGCGACAAAATATAAAAGTCTGAGGAAAGGGTCTGTGGAATCTCATCTTTAATGAGGGGATACGAATCTCAATATGAAAGCGCTTATCTTAAATTCCGGAATGGGCAGTCGTATGGGCGTTCTTGCGTCAGAACATCCCAAATGTATGACTGAAATCAATACGAAAGAAACGATCTTGTCGAGACAATTAAGAATATTAGTTGAAGCAGGCATCAATGAAATCATACTTACCACCGGATACCATGACAATGTCCTTACAAATTATTGTCAGAGCCTGGACCTGCCCATTCAAATCGTGTTTGTAAACAATCCGCAATATAGAGATACGAATTACATTTATTCCATATATTGCGCAAAGGATTTTTTGGATGATGATATAATTTTAATGCATGGCGACTTAGTGTTTGAAAACGAGGTCTTTGATAAGCTGCTGGAATTTCCAAATAGCTGTATGATTGTCAGCAGTACAGTGGATTTACCGGAGAAGGATTTTAAAGCGGTGATCCACAATGAAAAGATCGAGAAGATAGGTGTGCAGTTCTTTAACAAGGCACTTGCAGCACAGCCATTGTATAAGCTGCAGAAAGCTGACTGGAGGATCTGGCGGGAAGAGATTGTTCGTTATTGTGAAAGCAACGACGTAAAAAAGAAGAAATGTTACGCAGAGGACGCATTTAACGAAATCTCCGCAAAAAGCGCACTGTATCCATTGGACATTAAAAATCTGTTATGCTCTGAAATAGACAATTCCGATGATCTGGCTATCGTTTTGAACAGATTGAAAGAAATAAACAATCGGATTGTATATATGAGTTTTTCCACGGATATTATTCATTCAGCGCACATCAATATCCTAAAAAAAGCGGCACGTCTTGGAAAGGTCATCATAGGTGTATTGTCCGATGAGGCAGTAGCATCTTATAAAAGATACCCCTTGCTGCCGTTCTCCGAAAGAAAAACCATGTTTGAAAACATAGCGGGAGTGTATAAAGTAGTTGAGCAGGATGAATTGTCCTATCGTAAAAATCTGCTGAAATATAAGCCTGATTATGTTGTTCATGGAGATGACTGGAGATCCGGATTTTTAAGGCCTATAAGGAATGAAGTAACAGAGGTATTGGCATCTTATGGAGGGAAGCTGGTAGAATTTCCATATGCGGAAGACCTGATTTATAAAGAACTGGAGGCAAGAACGAGAGCGGAACTTGCGATGCCGGATATCAGGCGGGGGCGTTTAAAAAGAATGCTTGCGATGAAGGGCCTGGTTACCGCGATGGAAGCACATGACGGTTTAACAGGAGTAATTGTGGAAAATACAGTTTCCTATCAAAATGGCGGTGGGCATCAGTTTGACGCCATTTGGGTGTCCAGCCTATGTGATTCCACTACAAAAGGAAAGCCGGATATAGAGCTGGTGGATCTGTCAAGCCGTTTTCGCACAGTAGAGGATTTGATGGAAGTGACAACAAAACCCATTATTTTCGATGGGGATACTGGAGGCAGAATCGAACATTTTGTCTACACTGTTCGGTCGCTTGAACGTATGGGTGTATCAATGGTTATTATAGAAGACAAAACTGGTCTGAAAAAAAACTCCTTGTTTGGTACCGAAGTAAAGCAGGAGCAAGACAGCGTCGAAAACTTTGCTGCGAAGCTCTCAGCCGGAAAAAGGGCGCAAAAGACGCAGGATTTTATGATTTGCGCAAGGGTAGAAAGTCTGATCCTTGAGCAGGGAATGGAGGATGCGCTTAAGCGGGCCGAGTCATATGTAAATGCGGGAGCGGATGCAATTATGATTCATAGCCGGAAAGAGGAACCGGATGAAGTGTATTCCTTTATGGACAGATTCCGGAAAGTGAATAAAAACACGCCATTGATTGTGGTACCGACCAGTTACAATTCCGCAACGGAGGAAGAGCTTAAAGCGCATGGAGCCAATGTGGTTATATATGCGAATCAACTTATGAGGGCAGCAGTGCCCGCCATGCAAAATGCGGCGAGGATGATACTTGAACATCATAGGGCAAAAGAGTGCGACAGTTTTTTGATGCCTTTTTCTGATATTATCCGGATGATCCCGGAGGAGTGTTGAGGGTATATTATATGGAGCAAAAGGTTCTGATAGCATCAGAGAAATATGAGGAGTTGGATGCCTATTTTGACGAGAATAATATACGTTCTGTTTTGCTGGTTTGTGGAAAATCCATACAGTTTTTGGAGATTGGGAATTATTTTGATAGATTGAAACAGAGGAAAGGCATTGAAGTGGTAAGGTATGACCATTTTCAGCCCAATCCGTTATACGAGTCGGTTGTCGATGGAGTGAGGCTCTTTGTGGAAGCCTGCTGTGACAGTATTGTGGCTGTAGGTGGAGGAAGTGCCATTGATGTGGCGAAATGTATAAAGTTATATGCGGACAGGGATTATGACGATAAGAAAGTATATTTCCCTGACCGAGATATTATCCCAAACAAGATAAAGATTTTAGGAATCCCGACAACGGCCGGGTCTGGCTCGGAAGCCACCAGATTTGCGGTTATTTACTATAAGGGAGAAAAACAGTCGATAACACATGAAAGTTGTATTCCAGATACTATATTGATGGATGCCGGCACCCTTACAACGCTTCCTTTATATCAAAGAAAGTCAACAATGCTTGATGCAATGTGCCATAGCATAGAATCATTCTGGTCAATCAATAGTACGCCCCAAAGCAGGGAGTTTTCCAGGACAGCATTAAAGATGATTTTAAATCACATGGACGGCTATTTGTCAAATGATAGGGAGGCTAATGCAAAAATGCTTGAGGCGGCTCATATTGCCGGTAAAGCTATTAATATTACGCAGACTACGGCAGGGCATGCAATGTGCTATAAGCTGACAAGCATGTATGGTATTGCGCATGGTCATGCGGCAGCGCTTTGCGTAAAAGAAATATGGGCCTGGATGTTGTGTAATATGGACAAATGTATTGATTTGAGAGGATGTGCATACTTGAGGGAGACTTTCCATGAACTCTCTGATCCTATGGGCTGCGCCTGTGCGGAAGAAGCAGCAGAAAAGTTTAAAGATATAATTCGTAAGCTGGAAATGGCAATTCCCGAAGCTACTGAAACAGAGTATGAAATGTTATGCAGCGCAGTGAATCTGATCAGATTAAGAAACAATCCAATAGCCTTGGATGGGGATGATATTAATATGCTGTATCACAGAATATTAAGAAAAAGCAATTTCCCGGTTTCATAGGCGCGCGATATTCGGCTGCAAAAGGGAAATAAACCGTTTCGGAACAGTAGCATCCGAAAGTTTGAAAACAGAAGACTTAATCAGAGAGGAACAGCTGACTTGAAAATTTCAATTATTACAGTATGCTTGAACAGCGAACAGACAATTGAACAAACAATCCAAAGTGTTGTCAATCAGAAGGATGATAATTGCGAATATATTATTGTCGATGGAGCGTCAAAAGATAATACTTTAGCGATTATCGGGAAATATAAGGATGTAATAGACAAGGTGGTCAGCGAGCCGGACGGCGGAATTTATGATGCGATGAATAAGGGAATCGCTTTGGCCAGTGGTGAGATTATAGGCATCATTAATTCGGATGATTGGTATGAACCGGAAGTGTTTACGGCTGTAAGAAAATGTTTTCAGGATTCGAATGCGGACATAGTATACGGAAATTTAAATTTAATATATCCTGATGGGAACCAATACATTTTAAAGCCGGGTGATATTGAAAAGCTGAGATATCAAATGGAAGTGCCGCACCCCACAGTTTTTATAAAAAGAGAAATTTACAAAAAATTCGGGGGATTCAGTACGACATACGATATATCGTCGGATTACGACCTTGTATTGAGACTGTACGTAAATGGGGTTAAATTTGAGCATTTAGACAAGGTTATTGCCAATTTTCGTATGGGAGGAATAAGTAACAGGAAAGAGGAAAAATGCATAGAGGAAACGCTGGTGATATCCCAAAAATATTTGCCATACGCGCCGCTGGTCGGAAGAAAATATCTCAAAGATGTTATTCTGCATAAGCAGAGGGCCTTTTACTTCGAGAAAATTCTTAAATATTGTCCGGAGGCAGTATTTGACCTTTTGAATCAATATATGGGAGTTAGCCTTAATGAAGATATAGCAATATTTGGAGCAGGAAATTGGGGCATAAAAGTATGTGAAGCGCTCCGACTCAGAGAAAGAAGCGTTCAATACTTTGTAGATAACAATGCAGAAAAGCTGCAAAAAAGCAGAAACGATATGGCAGTATACGCACCAGATTTTTTAACAACCTTTAAAGGAGTTTTGCTTGTCATGGTAAAGGATTTTACAGCTGAAATATTGGCGCAAATCCGTGAGATGAATTGTCCTGAAATATATTGTGTTACATGGGAGGAAATAGTAGAGGAATATGTGTTGAGAAAAACGGGTTGCGATATTGTTGCCTCAAAAGAGTAAATGGTATTTATCGCTTGGAGGATATTAATATGTTGCACATATTCATATGGGGAGCGGGACATTATGCCCGGCAGGTGATGGAGGAAATTGACTCTGCAACAACAAATATAAAAGGTTTTATAGATAGTGATGTGAAAAAGCAGGGACAGAAATTACTTCCATCGACAGTTCAGATATTTTCTCCTCAATATATATTGGAAAGTGATTTTGATTATATTGTCATTTCGGCAAAAAATTATGAACCAATCGAATATGAATGTATAAAATTGGGTGTTAGAAAAGAGAGAATTATTGCATATTGGAGGAAGGAGCAAAAAAGTAATATTTTTAAGGCACGTTCCCAAAGAGTCGAGGAATTAATGGGAGAGAAAATGAGACTACTATATCGTCTGGACAGTGCGCCATACGAGTGGGGAATTGCGCAGATTCCAACGATAGAAACGGGGACGGAGCTTTTAAAAAAGATTATTAAAGACAAAAGCAGCTTATGCCGGTTTGGAGACGGAGAGTTTGAGATGATCAGGGAAAGGGAACGCCCTTGGTTTCAAAAGCCGGACAGTATGTTAGCTAAACGGCTAAAAGAAATACTTTCTTCAGGAGAAGAGAATGTTATCGTGGCTGTTGCGCAGAATTTCAGAGGACTGGACCAATATAAGGATGAAGCGGCAGAAGGTATCCGGAAATATATGTATGGGGATACAAGAAAATATATACTTGAACTGTTAGATGCGCATAGGATTTATTATGACGCATATGTGACCAGGCCATATATTATATATAAAGAAAGGAATAATGCCAATGAGATATTTCCCTTGTTTAAGAAAACACTGTGTGGCAGAGACGTGGTAATTGTGGAGGGAGAATACTCAAGAATTGGACTGGGAAATGACCTGATGGATAATACAGGCTCTCTTAGGCGCATATTATGCCCTTCACAAAACGCTTGGGATAAATATGAAACAATTTTGGGGTATATCGTGCAAAATGTGTCAAGAGAATCTTTGATTTGCATTTCTTTAGGTCCCTGTGCCACGGTACTTGCATATGATTTGGCAAAGGAAGGATACCAGGCCCTTGATATAGGGCAGATAGATAATGAATATGAATGGTATTTGCGTGATGCAAAACAAAGGATGACAATTCCCGGGAAAATGGTTGCGGAATGCCGGGAAGGGCAAACCTTTGAAATACCGGACGATGAGAAGTACCGGCACCAGATCATGATTAAAATAATATAGTAAGGACTTTTATCATATGAAAAAAATATTTTTTTTTGGCACCGGATATTGTGCGAAAAAATTTGCAAATAAAGTGAAGCTGGCGCTGGATGCTTTGGGTGAATATTGTATCCTGGGATTCCTGGATAATGATAAAAACAAAATAGGAACTACCTTTGAGGGATACAAAGTATATAATCCAGATGTTTTGAAGGAGAGCTATTGTGATCTGGTTCTTATTTTTTTAATGAATATTGATTCTTATGAGACCGTACATAATCAGCTTTCCCGGATGATATCGCCGGAGGCGCTGGAGGTGTTTACATATCCTTTAAAACGCTTATTACAGATAAGGTATGCAGATACGGACGATGCCGAGATAAGGGAGACAATAAAATATATTTCTGATCATGATATCACCGTCTTTAATCAGTTTATAACTTCGGAACATACATATGATGAGGTGAAATGGGATAAGCAGGCGGAGCTCCCATACATTGACTTTACGACCATAGAAGGAAAAAAGGTTCCGATGTATTATCCCAGAAATTTTAATTTTGTAAATCGGGATGGGGTGCTGTTTAAAGAAAATTTGCTATGGGAGCAGAGTGAGGGGTCTCCTCATCTGTACATAAAAGGGACACACATGATTGTGGACGGAGACAGGATTATTGATGCCGGGGTGTGTGAAGGAAATTTTGCACTTAGGTATGTGAATGTTGCATCTCATCTATATCTTTTTGAGGCAGATCCTGTCTGGATAGAGCCGCTGAGACATACTTTCAGAAATTATGAGAATAAGACAACAATAATTGGCAGAGCGGTGTCGGATAGAACGTCGAATCAGACTTGCAGAATAGACGATATCGTCCGTGGGGATAAAATCAATTTTGTAAAAATGGATATAGAGGGTGCGGAGCTGCCCGCTCTGCGGGGAGCAGAAAATACGTTTCGCACAAATAATATCAGATCTTCTATCTGCTGTTACCATAAACATGGCGATGAAAGGGCAATCCGTCTGCAATTAAAAGAATACGGATATGAAACCACGGTATCAGAGGGGTGGATGTTGTTTTTGCATGCGGATGATACATGGAAATTCGGTGATTTAAGGCGTGGAATCGTCTATGGGGAAAGGGGCCAGTAGCGTCTGGATAAGCAGGGCCAGTGATGAAAAGACTTTTAATATATGTTACATATGATCGACAAAACATTATAGATGATTATGTAGGATATTTCCTCTCCTGTATGCAGTTGGTTGCGGATTATATTGCTGTAGTCTGCAATATGCCAAAAGTAGAAAAGGGTTTATGTAATCTGTCAGAATATGCGGATGAGATTTTTTATCGGGAAAATGTCGGGCTGGATGCGGGCGGCTTCAAGGACATGCTTTGTACTTTTCTTGGGTGGGACAAAGTAAAACAGTATGATGAGCTGATTCTGGCTAACGATTCCTTTTACGGTCCATTTGATGATATCCGCAGGATATTTACGGAAATGGAATCCAGAAATCTGGATTTCTGGGGGTTAATGAAGCGGGGCCCGGGAGAATATGGACTTACGGGAAATGACCCCGAACACATATTGTCCTTTTTTTATGTTTTTCAGGCACCTCTGCTTCATAAGAAGGAATTCCGGGATTATTGGGAAAGCATGCCGTATTATAAGGATTATATGACCGTAGTAAAGAAATATGAACGTCAATTAACCAAGCATTTTGCTGATTTGGGATATGCTTATGACACTTATTCGGATACGGAACCTAATGAAAGTTCAAAGCGAAGAAATCAGTTTTTTCAATGCGATTATCTATCTTATGAGATGATTGTAAAACGAAGATTTCCTTTTTTGAAAAGGAAACAGTTGGCTTATAACACCCTGCATAATCAGACACAGGAAAATCTGGCGCTCAGTATTGATTATATAGACAGGCATACGGACTATGATGTTAATCTGATCTGGAAAAATTTGATTCGGACACAGCATCACACAGAATTACAGAGAAGCATGGGGTTACAGTATATTCTGGAGGATTCCGGACAAGAAGTACAACTGCGTGTAGTTATCTGTGTGTGCGTAAAATGGAAGAATGCGATTGATGCAGTATGCGAGTATCTGGAGAGAATTAGAAATATATGTGATATTCGGATTTTCTCGGAGGATGCATATGCCATGGAGCGCTATCGGGAAAAAGGATATAACGTAATATTATCAGATAAATCGGATATTGAAATTTTGCAGATGGCGACGGCATTACAGTATTCCTATATCTGTTTGATTCATGACACAGATTTGTCGTCAGATCAGGTTCCGAGTTGTACTGGTAAATCATATTTTTTTAATATATGGGAAAACCTGATAAAAAATGCGGGGTATATCGCAAATCTGATTCAATTATTTGAAACGAAAAGATATCTTGGAGTATTAATGCATCCGATTCCTATATTTAGTATGTGGATCGGTCAGTTGAATTATGAGTGGAGAGGCAATTACGCAAGAGTAGAACAATATATCAAAGAGCTGCATCTGAGCGCAGTAATTTCGCCAGAAATTCCTCCGATTCATGTGACAAATAATTTCTGGATCAGAGCCAGTGTGATACAGAAATTTTCAGAGAAATTTGGTTCATTTGAAAATCATGATAACGATTTTGCAGCAATATGTAATTATCTCTGGGATTATATTGTGCAGGACGGTGGTAAGCTGACAGGCATTGTTGAAAGTTCATTTTATGCGTCGATGAACGAGGTGAACTATCATTATTATTTAAAGACGATCATGGAATGGTTTGCAGATCGATATGGTTATCATAAAAAGCTGTATGAATATAAAGAGATTTTTCGAGTGCATACGGCGGTGGAGAAATGCAAAGGCAGGCATGAAAAGTGGTATGTGTATGGGACAGGAGAGATTGCGGAGAGATGTTTTGAGTGGATTCGGGATACTTTTGCGTTTATTGTATCTGACGGCCAGTTAAAAATGCCGGAGTTTCATGGAAAACCTGTTATCTATTTATCGGAGCTGCCGGAAGGAGACGAATCCGGAATCATTCTCTGTTTGAGCGAAGAAAATCAGCGTAATGTTTTGGAAATGTTGGAGAAAAAAAAGATAAATAATTATTATATGGTAAATTAGCTTATATGGAATTAATGGAGGAGACCTGAAATGAATATCGCTGTTATATTTGCGGGGGGATCAGGGAAAAGGATGCATTCAAAGGACAAGCCCAAGCAATTCCTGCTGGTTCATGGAAAACCAATCATTGTGCATACGATTGAAGTTTTCCAATATCATGAGGAAATTGACAGGATTATCGTAGTCTGTCTGGAGGATTGGATTCCCTACATGAAAGATATGCAGTACAGATACAGGTTGGATAAGATTGGAAGGATTGTCCCAGGGGGAGCCACGGGTCAGATGTCCATTTATAATGGAGTAAAAGCAGCCGCAGAGCTTTATGGAATAGAGGATAATATTGTTCTGGTGCATGACGGTGTTCGTCCTTTGATAGATAACAGGGTGATAAGTGAAAATATTTACGGGGTAAAAAAATATGGTTCGGCGATAACATGTGCGCCGGCACAGGAGACATGTGTGCTGATTGATGATGCCGATGATATCAGAGAAGTGCAGAGCAGGAAATATTCCAGGCTGGCGAAAGCCCCGGAAAGTTTTTGGCTGGGAGAGTTGTTGGAAGCGGAAGAGCGGGCAATCAAAGACGGATATACGGAAATGATAGATTCCTGTACTTTAATGCGGGCCTATGGGAAGAAAATGCATGTAGTGGAATGCCTGGGTGAAAACATCAAGATTACCACCCCGGATGACTTCTACATGTTCCGGGCGTTGTATGACGCAAGGGAAAACCAGCAACTGTCATAGTTTTGCCTGATCGGAAGAATGTCGGACAGGCAGATGACAGAAGGGAGCGAAAGAACGGAAAATGAACAAGGCATTATTGGAGGATATGGAGTATATCAGAGGAAAAATAAAGTATGAGCAGATTGCCGGGAGTACAATATTGATTTCCGGAGCCACGGGGCTAATCGGTAAATATCTGGTTCGTTTTCTGGCAAAGTATTGCGGCTGTAAAGTGATTGCGGTGGTTCGGGATCTGGCAAAGGCTCGCAAAATGTGGAGTGATCTGGAAGGACGGGTGGAATACATTTGCTCTGATATCACCCGGCTGGAGGCGGCCGATCAATCTGTGGACTATATGATTCACGGAGCGAGTATTACGTCCAGCAGAAGTTTCCAGGAGCAGCCGGCGGAGGTCATATATACATCGGTGGAGGGAACCAGAAGGATGCTGGAATTTGCCAGAAAGAATCCGGTGAAGGGGTTTTTGTTTCTTTCCACAATGGAAGTGTATGGGGCGCCGCTTACAGAAGAAAAGATCTGTGAGACACAGGGAACCAGCCTTGACACTATGTCAGTCAGGTCATCCTATCCGGAGAGCAAGAGGCTGTGTGAGGCCTTATGCGCCGCCTATCATTCAGAATACTGCATACCTGCCCGTGTATTGCGGCTGACTCAGACATTTGGGCCGGGGGTGGAGTATGATGATCCGCGGGTATTTGCAGAGTTTGCCAGATGCGCGATAGAGGGGAGCGATATTATTCTGCACACGGCGGGAGATACAAAGAGGAGTTACTTATATCTGGCGGACGCGTGTACCGCTATATTGAAAGTGTTGACGGAAGGATCTGATGGAGAGGCTTATAACGCAGCCAATGAGAGTACCTATTGCAGTATCCGGGAAATGGCGGAGCTGGTTGCCACGCAGGCCGCCGGAGATAAGATCAAGGTAAGGATGGAGCCAGACGAGAAGATGCAGAAGGAACGGGGATATGCGCCTGTGTTAAAGATGAACCTGGACACATCAAAACTGCAGGGAATCGGATGGAAAGCAGAGACAGGACTTCTGCGGATGTATGAACGGATGATAGACTATATGCGTGACTCTGTTGCAGGAAAGGAACGATAGAAAGATATGTCAGGGACTCATGGCACCGGAGAAAACGAAAGAAAGTGGTATTGGAAAGGGAGGACATAGATGGAATCTGAATATTTAAGACAGCTATCTGTACGTTTTCAACATTACAGATATGTGCTTATTTATGGGGCTGGCGGAGTTACCATGGATTTCCTGCTTCTCTTAAATCCTTATTTGCGCAAAGAGAATGTATTTATTGTAGTGTCAAAAAAGAAAAATAATGAAAACTGGATGCAAGGTTATCAGGTAAAAGAAATAGCAGAGTTTGCTGCAATTCGTAGCGATGTATTTATAGTTATATCAGTGATGCCCAGATATGTACCGGAGATAGAGAATTATTTGAAAAGCACCGGTTTTCCTAATTATTGTACGGTCGCATATTTGATTGAACAATTATATGAGGAAATATGGAAAAATACAGTGGATACAAGGAAAATTGTTTTTGCAAACGGCGACAGATATGGCTTTGGGGGAAATCCTAAATATATCGCACAGGAATTGTTACGCCGTAACAGGGATCTTGATTTGGTATGGATTACCGGGAAAGACAAAGATGCGTTTCCGGAAGGAGTGCGAACGGTATTATATGGGACTTATGAACACTATTATGAATTGGGTACGGCTCAAATATGGATTGATAATCAGCACAAAAGCTATTACACAAGAAAGAAGAGGGGACAGATTTATATACAGACATGGCATGGTGGTGGTCCGTTAAAAAAGATCGAGTTTGATGCAGAAGGTTTGCCTGTGTCTTATCTTGATTTGAGCGAAATGAACGCAAAGATGGAAGATTTACTGATATCGCCATCTAAATTTAATAGTGGATTGTACCGAAGTGCGTTTCATTATCAAGGAGATATATTAGAATGTGGTTATCCTAGAAATGACATTTTTTACGGAGAAAATGAGTGCAGAAGAAAAGTGGAAAAACTTTTTGGAATAAAGCAGGAAGACGGAATATTACTGTTTGCTCCTACTTATAGAAATTTTGAGATAAAAGAACAAGATATTCTGAACTTAACAAGGGTACAGCAGGCGGTGGAAAGGAAGTTTGGAAGGAATTATAGAATTCTTGTGAGATTTCACCCGTTTGATATAGAGCCTGAAAGAAAATACAGGTGGAGTGAAACTTGGCTGAATGTGACAGACTACGACGATGTGCAGGAATTGCTTGCCGCTTCCGATATCCTGATTACCGACTATTCTTCTGTTATGTGGGATTTTTCACTTCAAATGAAACCGGTATTCCTGTTTCATCCCGATTTATATAGATACCAGGTCGAACGAGGATATTATTTGCCCTTTGAGAAAATGCCTTATGTGGAAATGTTTAGTAACGAGGAAATGGAACAGAAAATAGCGACTTTTGATGAAGAAATCTATAAAAAGAAACTGGTCGGATTTCTTACAGACTATGGCAGCTTTGATAAGGGGACGGCCTCAAAGGTGGTTGCAGATGTAATTCTGGGGATGATAGAAGAGAGAACTGTGTAGTTTTGCAAAGGAGAGATGATCATGAACAGGCTGAGATATATGCACTGGCAAATTGCGTATCGAACGACAGAAGGAGATCCCTTTTGCCTGATTGCAAATCCCCGATATGCTTGGGCGGCAGATCCATTTGTAGTAGAGTATGCAGGCACAATTTATCTTTTTGCAGAACTCTTTTTGTATCGTTCCGAGCGAAATGGCGTAATAGGGTATTGCGTTTATGAGAATGGAAAATTTGGAGAATGGCATGTATCCATGGACGAGCATTGGCATTTATCCTATCCGAATGTATATGTCAAAAACGGAGAGCTTTTTATGTGTCCGGAGTCTTGGCAAAAGAATGAAGTGGGAGTATACAGGTTGATAGAGTTTCCCAATAAATGGGAGCAGGTGGACTGTCTATTTCGTAATGTTAAATATGTGGATACTACATTCCTGGAACAGGGTAAAGAGCAATATGTTTTTACATTTGCACCTTATTTTTCTGAAGATGAGGGACAACTGCTTTTGTTTAAAATCCATGAGGATGGGACAATGACAAAGCCAGCTGTTGTTACGACGGATAAGAGTCTGGCCCGACCGGGAGGAAATATTATTCGACAAGATGGGAAATTGTATCGGGTATCGCAGAATTGCCGCAATTCATATGGGGAAGGGCTTGTAATCAGTGAAATAGAGTGTCTGTGGCCAGAATATAGGGAACATGTGGTAAAACGTATTTTTCCAGGAGATTTAGCAGTTGAGACAAAATATAAAATAATGGGTGTGCATACTTATAACAGATGTGGCAGGTTGGAAGTTATTGATATTAAGTATTATGCACCCTCATTGGCCGAATACAGAGCCGCACAGAGAACACACAGAGTTTTTTTGAATAAGTATGAGGAATAAGTCATGGAACGTAAAGAAAAAGTTCTATTATTTGGTCGAGGAATGGTATATCGGCGAAAAAGAAACGCCCTGTTTGACAATTTTGAAGTGGTAGCATTTTTGGATAATGCGGTAGATCCTGTGGAGCAAACGATAATAGATGAGGAAACAGGTATAAGAGTATTAAATCCATCGATTATTGTTCAATATCCGGCAGTTCCGGTTATTTTGCTGTCTTATGCGCTTGGGGATATGTATCGTCAATTGCTGGATTTGGGTATAAAAAAGGAAAGGATACGGTTCGGTCCAATGATAAAACCGTATAATACTTTTGAAAAAATGTTGTTTGATACAGGTGGTCAACTTGTTTTTGAGGGCAGGGAGATCATATATCAAAATGAGGATTTAAATCTGTATTTGAAAACAGAACCATCTGATTTGGAAAAGCTCATGGATACCCTTAAGGATGTGGAGATACATCCAGACTCCCAACAGATACTGGATGCTCTCCCATGCTCTCCTCTGGATGACAAATATGGTATGAATCGGGGAACTCCTGTAGATCGATACTATATAGAACAGTTTTTGAATGCTCATAAAGAGGAAATTCGGGGAACAGTAATGGAGATAGGAGACCGCACCTATACACAGAAGTTCGGAGAAGGGAGAATCAGGGAGTCGCTGATTCTTCATGTAGATCAGGCTGATCAGAATCGCAATCTGATAAAGGGGAATTTTGCGACAGGGGAAGGCCTGACGGACCAAAGTGTGGATTGCCTGATTTGTACACAGACATTGCCATTTATTTATGATCTTCCTTCAGCGGCGGACAATATGGTAAGAATCTTGAAAAGCGGCGGGACTGCTCTGATCACAGTAGGGGGGATTTCACAGATTATTCAATATGAAATGTTGCATTGGGGGCATTTTTGGAGCTTTACGGATCTGTCGTTGCGCCGATTGTTTGAAGATATTACAGATGTAGATTCGGTTGAGGTTAGTGTATACGGAAATGTAAAAACGGCAACGGCATTTTTATATGGGATTAGTTATGAGGAATTAAGTTCGGAGGAGTTGGACTTTCATGATCCGTGTTACCAGTTAATTATAGCGGCGGTAGTAAAAAAACGATAGGAGATGGATACTTTGACAATGAAAATTCTGCATATGACTCCCCCCGAGGTTCAAAATGGCGTATATCGGTACATTTTTAATCATATGCCATTTATTGATCAATCAAGGTACCAGTTTTCTTTCTTGACTAAAGCGTCCGATGAACTTAAACGAACCAAAGAATATAAGGCATATCATTTCCCCATTTATTCGCTAAGCGGCGCTCAGAGAGACGGAAGAGAAGCGTTTGAAAACGAGATCAGGGGTATTCTTGGAGAGGGCTTTGATATTATTCATTTACATACAAGCGCCTGGAGAGGGTTTTTGATTGAAGAGATTGCAATGGAGATGAATATCCCCAAAGTAATCGTCCATTCCCATAGCTCCGGGATTGATTTTGAAAATGAGACGGAACGAATGAAAATTTTAAGGGATCATATGCATTATAAAAATCTTTTTTCTATGAAATATGCGACGGATGTTTGTGCATGTTCAAAGCTGGCGGCAGATTGGCTTTTTTCAGATAGCATTCCCAGGGAACAGATCCAGATTCTTCCAAATGCAGTGGATGTCAGCAGATTTCGCTTTGACATCAAAATCCGAAGCAAAATGCGAAGTGAATTGGGAATAGAAGACAGGATTGTTCTGGGAAATGTTGGAAGATACAGTTTTACAAAAAATCAGAATTTTTTGATTCACTGTTTTACGGAGGCATACAAGAGAAATCCTAAGTTATATTTAATTATGATAGGACAGGGGGAGAATATATCGTCTATCAGAAATCTTGTGGATAAACTGGGAATGAGTCAAAATATCCGGTGTTTTGGTTGGATGGAGAATATTGCGGATTTCCTTCAGGCAATGGATGTTTTTTGCCTTCCATCTAAATTTGAAGGACTTCCGATTTCTGTTATTGAAGCCCAGGCAGCAGGGCTGCGTTGTCTTGTATCTGATGCAGTGACGCAAGAAGTGGATTTGACAGGGCTGGTGAAATTTCTACCGTTGGTAACAGAACGGTGGGTTGATGTCATTGAGAAGGTAACAATTGACAATTACAGAGAGCGCATGGATGATTTTTTTGATAAGGCGGGTTATAGTATGGAGGCATCATGCAAAAAATTACTTAAAATATATTGCTCCGCTTAATGAAATGATTCCTGATTAATTCCTTGATTTTTTAAGGGAAATCACTTGACAATATAGGGAGTATGAATAATATGGATTTAGTAGTGTTTGGGGCCCAAGGAATGGCATTAGCGGTTTATGAGGCATATAATAGTTTATATCCCAAGAGGCATGTTCGTTGCTTTTTAGTGACTTCTACAGAGGGAAATGCCGCTGTACTTGGAAATATTCCAGTAAGAGAACTGGCTTCTTTTTCGTCTGAGCTTTCTTTAGAAGATAAAAATAATATTCAAGTACTGATAGCGACACCGGAGAGTGTCCAGGCAGAAATAGAAGAAAGCCTTGAAAATAATAATTTCCGATATCACAGAAGGATTGACTCTCAACAGTGGGCGGAACTGATGAAGATGTACCATACAAGATTAGGAAAATTCTTGCCCATATCTGCGCTGCCCTTTGGATGTCATGAAGCGTTTGTACGCATTTTTGTAGCTAGGTCCGGTAAAGATAAAGCATTAAGGAAATCGTATTCATTGCCAGATTATATGCTTTCTATCCAGTTGGGAACCGAACGGTCAGAACGGCACTTGGGTGAGCTTCATGAAAGCGAAGGATGCAATATTTCTGCCAAGAATGGTAACTATTCCGAGTTGACCGCGCTTTATTGGATTTGGAAAAACCGGTTGTGTGGTGATGAAAATGTGGAAAAACCAGAAAGGCAGTATTATGGATTGGCACAGTACAGGAGAATGCTGAGTTTGGACAAGGATGATATGCTTAGACTTTTGGACAATGATGTGGACGTGGTATTGCCTTATCCAATGCCGTATGAGCCCGATATCAATGTTCATCATGCCAGGTATTTGAGGGACTCTGATTGGAATGCGCTGCTTATTGCGTTAAGAGAATTGCAGCCGGAGTATGTGGAGGATTTTCGGAAAGTATTAAGTCAAAAATATTTGTATAATTATAATGTTATATTGGCTAGGAAATCTGTGCTACGGGAATACTGCGAATGGTTATTCCCGATTTTGGAAAGAACAGAAGAACTGAGTGTGCCAAGAGGCTGTGAAAGAAACGACAGATATATTGGTTATATGGGAGAAACTCTGGAAACTTTGTATTTTATGAAGAATGCGGGCGTACTGAATATTGTACATACCCAATGTGACATTCTGGTGTAGACTTCCCGGCCAGCCTCTATGAATCCGTAAAAAGGTGTCTTCAAAAGGCAGAAGCCACTCAGATCAAAATCGGAAAAGCCGGAAGCAGCGAATAAGAAAACCGCCTAAACTAAGAGATAGGAGACGGGATGTGGGGCTCATAGGAGCCCCTTTTTTACACTATTTTCCCCATAAAAGTAACCACATTTTGATTAACGTATCCGAATCGAATTCTTCACTTGTCTTTCTCATGCTGCTGATGTAGAATATAGAGAATGGCATAGTGGCTCTGGCGGTTGCAGCTATAAGCCAGACAGGGTCCCAGATGCAGCGGGGTAAATGGGTAGGGAGTACTGTTTGGACAGACATTGATATTTTGTCCTATGGGGAGAAATGTCAATTCTTCGTTGCCGCTGAAAAAATTCACATGGGAATCGCCCAATACCACAATGGTATCCTCCCTGTGATGGCGCAGGCATGCATGATCAAAATTGGCCTGCTCCAGCATTCTGTCGGTATATTCCGCGTCTGGCAGAGCCTGTAGAACCAGAATGATCTGCTGGAAACGGGAGATTACAGCTTCGGCGTCCCCGGCGGCTCCATATTGCCGCATTTCATCCAGCAGCTCTGTAAAAACGGCGTTTCTCTGCCGGATCTGTTCCTCGGTATAGAGTCTGTCACGGTATGCCAGCTCAGTGAACAGGCACAGCCGGATATCCTCCCAGGGCATGGGATGAGGACCGGATCGTCAGCTATTATCGCTCGGTGGTGATGGAACAGGACGGGCGTTCGCCGCACTGCTATGCCAAAGCGTCTTATGGAGTATAGGCGGGAGATATCGTGGTGGATGCAGGAGCTGCGGAAGGGATATTTACCCTGGGCTGTGTGGACCTGGCGGACAAGGTATATCTGATCAAGGCCGGACCCCGCATGGGTGGAGGCGCTGGAGGCAGAGCTCAGGCGTGGAATTGTGTTTGGCTGTAAGCATCGCTCCTGAATCCGTAATACTTTACAAGCTCTCATTTCAATGATAAAATAAATACGATTCGCCGCAGGGAAAGACAGTATAAAATGTGAGCGGCGGTAATATTTCATGGAGGAAACAAACGATGGTTTTTGAATTGATGGCATCCATGATGTGCGCGGGTTACGGCAATCTGGAGAAAGAGGTCCATGATCTGGAATCGGGGGGAATAGATTCCTTTCACATAGATATCATGGACGGACGTTATGTACCCAATTTTGCCATGTCCTTAAATGATATGGCTTATATCGCGTCTGCTACGAATAAACCTTTGGATGTGCATCTGATGCTTGAGCACCCCAATAACAATATTCATATTTTTCTCAAAAAACTTCGCAGAGGAGATACGGTGTACATACATCCGGAAGCGGAGTACCACCCCTCGACCACGTTGCAGAAGATCATAGACGCGGGTATGATTCCCGGTATCGCCATTAATCCGGGCACCAGCATCGAAACGGTGTACGAGATGCTGCGCATTGTGAAAAAGGTGCTGGTGATGTCCGTCAATCCGGGCAACGCGGGACAGATGTATCTGCCCTATGTAGGGAAGAAAATAGACAGGCTCCTGCAGCTGAAGAACGAGATGAAGTTCAAGGTATATTGGGATGGAGCCTGCAGCATGGACAAAATCATCCAGTTTGCGCCCAAGGGGGTGGATGGTTTCGTCCTGGGAACGACACTGCTGTTTGGGAAGGACCGGCCATATGGAGATATCATCAATGAGATCAGGCAGGTGGCGGCGGAATGAATATAGCGTTGATTCTATCTGGCGGAACCGGCAGCAGGATGGGAGCGGATATCCCCAAGCAATATCTGAAAGTGGGAGAACGGCGGCTGATAGAATATTGTCTGCTTCCTTTTTCAGACAGTAAACGCATAGACGCCATACAGATCGTGGCTGATGGGGAATGGCGGGATGTGGCCCGGGAATGCGCGGCGTTGGCGGGAGCGGGGGAAAAGTTAAAGGGTTTTTCTCTGCCTGGGAAGAACCGGCAGCAATCAATTCTGAACGGTCTGGAAGATGTCCGCCGCTATGCGGAGCCTCAGGCGGTGGTCATTGTCCATGACGCCGCCAGACCATCGGTTACTCGGGAACTGCTGGAGCGCAGCCTGGAAGCCCTGCCGGGGCATGATGGGGTGCTGCCGGTATTGCCCATGAAGGATACGGTTTATTATAGTGAGAAAAGGCAGAGAGTGGACAGGCTGCTCAAAAGGGAATGCATATACGCAGGACAGGCACCGGAGACTTTTCGGCTGGGAGCTTATCTGGAAGCCAACCGGGCGTTGCTGCCGGAGAGGATATTGGAAATAAACGGCTCCACGGAGCCTGCCATACTGGCCGGGCTGGATATTGTGATGATCCCCGGGGAAGAGAGCAACTACAAGATCACAACAATGGAAGATCTGCGGCGTTTTGAACGGGAAATACAAAATGGGAAACCGGCCTGCGATATGGGGAAATGAGGTATGTATGAAAGTATATGCATTGTATGGAGCAGAGGATCTGCGCATGGAGGAGAGAGAGATGCCGCAGCCGGGACCGGGCCAGGTGCTGGTGCGGGTAAGGGCTGCCGGTATCTGCGGCTCGGATATCCCCAGGATATTCAAGACGGGAACCTACACTTTTCCCACCGTGCCGGGACATGAGTTTTCCGGTACGGTGGAGGCGGTGGGGACCGGGGCTGCACCGGAGTGGAAAGGGCGCAGAGTGGGAGTTTTCCCGCTGATACCCTGCCGTCAGTGTGCTCCCTGTCGGCAAAAGCATTACGAATTGTGCAGGAACTACAGTTATTTGGGGTCTCGGACGGACGGCGGTTTTGCCGAATACGTGTTGGTACCGCAGGAATGCCTGATTGCGTTGCCGGAAGGGATCAGCTTTGAGGCTGCCGCTATGCTGGAGCCTATGGCGGTGGCGGTTCATGCCATGCGCCGGGCGCAGGTGAGCCAGGAAAAGACAGTGGCGGTTTATGGACAGGGGGCAATAGGATTGCTGCTGACCATGTTTCTGAAGGAGGCAGGCATGGAGCATGTGTTGGCCATAGGAAACAAGAAACAGCAGAAAGACCTGGCTATGGCGATGGGGGTAGCGGAGGAAGAGTTTTGCGATACCAGAGTACAGCATCTGGAAAGCTGGCTGCTGGAGAGGACCGGCGGTACAGGGGCAGACGTTTTCTTTGAATGCATTGGCAAAAGTGATACAATCAGTACGGCAATAGAGCTGACTGCCCCTATGGGGACGGTGCAGCTGGTAGGCAATCCCCATGGTGATGTGAAGCTGGATAAGGCGGTTTTCTGGAAGATTCTGAGAAACCAGCTGACGGTCAAGGGATGCTGGAACTCCTCCTTCACACAGGAACCGATGGACGACTGGCACTATGTGCTGGAGCGTCTGTCGGGAGGAAGAATACATCCGGAACGCCTGATTACGCATAGATTCCCTTTTGAGAGATTGCCGCAGGGGCTGGAGATTATGCGGGACAAGACGGAGGAGTACGTTAAAATTATGATTGATTGTGAAGATGATTAGAACAGGACAAAGAGATGTCCGATGATGCTGCCGGGCAGATTCTACACGCGGGCTGTTCTTCTATGGTGTTCAAAGAAATCGGTGTGTAGTCCCACATAAATAGTTTTATAAATAAATGCGAAAATATTTGGCCATAATTACCATTGACAAATAAAAAAATAGATGGCATAATGTTTAAAGTCACCAACTAAAATGGCTTTGCGTACAGAGAATACGCAAACTAGTTAAACAGAGCATTAGCCTGTGTGACATAGACATAACAATAGATGACCATTGTATGACAATAGAATATGCAAACGATAGCCCTGTATGAGGCATAGTTCTGGGATGTGGTCATATGATGTAGAGAAGGTGTATGGTAAATGAGATCGGTTGATGGAAAGAAAGTTTTATTGCATAGGAAATACAACGTACGCGTCGTATTTTACTCCTGCTTTCAATCAGGGTAAAGACTTTTCTTTGAAAGTCTACATATCAGTGAAGGGAAAGTGGGAGTATGTGTGCAATTCGGTCAGTCAGAATTATTCATGATATTATTCATCGGGCAGATTACATTTTTCTGTCTGAGTTTTTCCGTTTTATGGGTGTTCTTGTCTATGAGGACATTTTATTTGACCGGGAGATCGATAAGACCTCCTATGAGAAAAATACAAAGTGCAGTGCCTGTGTTTTCATAGGGGAGAGGACTCTGGGGGCTGAGAATAAAGCGTTGCTGGCTCCCATAGTGGATGAGGAGGAGTATGAATATCTGATCAAACGACTGCCGGAAGAGACATTGTTTTTCTATGATGAAAATGCGGGGGCGGTATCCGATCTGATCAAGACGGGCAATTGTACGCTCCAGAAGAAATGTCTGGAAAAAATCATAAACGATATTCTATATCAAATCTCTCAGAAAGTGGAAAGGGATCAATATCACTTGGATGAGCTGATACCTTTTTTTGTAAATAACTATCTGTCCATACACTCTATTACAATGCAATATTATTCTAAAACGAAAAATGCGGTTATAAATGACGCCAAGGATGCCTTTATAAAGGCCTATAAGGAGTTGAGCGAATTTGGCGGCGCTGAGAGGTATATGGGTGCAATGCGTGCGCACTACATGTATGCCCTGCTGTGGACAAAGATGAAGACCAATATGGCCTGCGATTATATGGAGGATGTCCTGTATTTTTCTGAGGAGAAAATGTTTGAGGAGTGCCGGGAATTAATTGCGGATTTCCCGGGCTTTTCCAATGCGAAGGTATTGATGGGATTATGTTATGAACCGTTGAAGATGAGGACGAATGATACGGTTAACGCGTTTTCAGTAGCGTTGGATGATATTGAGAATGAATGTTTTGCGTCTTCCGTATATTATTGGATCGGCAAAAACTTTGAGACAGATGGCAGATATCCTGATGAGGCAAAGGAATGTTACCGCCGTTCTAATAAGAGAAGTGTAAAATTCCGTTCTCTGTTTAAACTTGGGGTTATGGCCCGACAGGAAAAAAAGTATGGGGAGGCAGTAGATTTTTTTGATACCATATTAAACAGGCTGCGGGCCAAGGATGCCATCGGGTATACGGACCCTTTGGAACTGGAATATCTGCAGAAAGCGTATCTGCAAAAGTGCATTATTTACTATGAGAAACATAGGTACGATAAAGTGCGTGAAAACATGGGGTTGGCAACGATGGCGAAAGAAAAGATTTATGAGAATCATTTTTTTGACAAACTATATACAGACCGTAAAGAAGATTTTCAGGAATTATCGAAGAACAGGGTCAATATAGAGCGGTTTAAAGATTTAATGATAGATGCTTTTGATCATAGTTGAATAAAAAATTTAGCATAACAGGAAAAGAGAGTCAATGAAAACTCTCTTTTTTATTTTATATGAATGTGATAAGGAGGATAAAAATGGAAGGATCGGAAGAATACAAGGTGTATCTGGAAAGCACAGAAGAGAGCGGGGATATGAAGATAAAATATCCGCTTTATATGAACTGTTATGCCAATGCCCTGGAGGCCATGTGGAATAATGCCCGGAAAAATAAGATGGCTTCCGCCAGAGATATCCCGCAGGGGTTGGCCAGTAATATAATAGCGTTCATGGGTGTGCGCGGCAGTGGAAAGACTACAGCGCTAAATGAGTTTAACTGGATTTTACGGCAGTATGGAGCGTACAGAAGAGAGTGCGGGGATACATTGCTTCCCAAAAAGCGGATCAGGGAATATGCAGGGTGGTTTCATGTGCTCAAAAGCATTGACGCTTCGCTGCTGGAAAAAGACGAAGATATCATTGAGCTGATCTGGGCCAATATGTACAGGGACTTTGATAAGATGAACGAGAGGAGGGCGGATTACAGAGACTATAGGGACAGCAGGGACGAAGCGGCCAAAGCAATCGTTGGACAATTTGACAGGGTATATAAGAGCTATAAGCAGTCAAAGGAAAAACGGGTAATGCTGGGAGATACGGTGCTGGCCAAGCTGAAGAATCTGGCCAGCAGCCTTAAGACGAAAGAATCCTGTGATGAGCTCATAGGAAGCTTTTTGGATTATATGCGGCATGGAACGAACGAAAGGGAGGGGGACTCCTTTCTTGTGGTCACTGTGGACGATTTGGACCTGAATATGGAAAGCGGCTATAGGATATTGGAAAATTTGTACCGCTATCTGAATAATCCCCAGGTGATCGTCCTGGTAGCGGCTGATCTTACCCAGATGAAGACTATAAGTGATAAACATTTTATAGATTCACTTCGGATAGAGGGGATCAAGGGCAGCCAATTAAACAGAGAGCCGGCCGAACGTCTTTCCAGTGATTTTTTACAGAAGGTCCTCCCGTTGCCGAATCGGATTTATATGCCGGACAATAAGAATATTCTGAACAGGACTACGATTGTCGATGCAGATAGAAGCAGTCTTCTGAAGCCGTTTATCCTTGGAAAAATTGCGGAAAAAATGGGGATATACTATGATGCGGTGGGACTTAAACGGCATTTTTGCGTTCCGCAGACACTGAGGGAATTGACCCAGTACAATGATTTCCTGAAAACGCTGTATGACATGGACGGCCTGGGGGGCGATGAGGAGGAAAGGATACGTCTCTATAATATGAATCATGAGAGATTTAACAGGGATATCAATGAGAATATGGCGTTTCGGATATTAAACCTGGAGCAGCAGAAAACATTCCGGTTGATTTCGGGGCGCAATATTGAGCGGCGGGCGGAATACGCGGTTAATTTTCTGAACAACAGGAGAAATTCTGTCACGCGGCAGGAAGAACAGCAGAAGCTGTCTGACTCTGTGGATGACCAGAATTATTGCTACAGTGATTTGCTGGAGGCCATCTATACTTTAGGTCGGGCGGATTATGGTGATAAGGCGCTGATTCACTGTGTGCTGGCTTCCTTTACATCGGAAATGACGAAAGAATATTTTGATTATATGCACAATCCAAGCGAGGCGGCCCGGAATAAAGCGGTCGGACGGCTGGAAAGCTTTCTGGGTAATACCTTCGGGGGAGACTGGTTTAAGAATATGGGAGCTGGCGTGGTGGATAATACAATGGATTATAAGGAACCATGTATGCTCCGATGGGTTGATCAGGGAGATATCGGTAAATTCAAATACATATATAAGATTAAAGCAGGCGGTAGGCAGAAAAAGATTCGGATAGATTTCTTTTCCAAGCTGATTCCAGAGTTGGAATGTGTATCTATGCTATTTCCGAGCTATTATGATGATAACGGGAATAAGATTGATCCCCTATGGGAGATGGAATTTAAAAGGGGAACGGAAGAAGAGAGCAATATATTTTCGTTGGAGGTGAGCGTTCATGGTGAAAAAACAAAGGCCGATTTTGACATTTGGGGCTTTGTGGGAAAAGAAATGGAAAAGGACGGCAAGTCACAGCTGCGGAATCAAACAGACAAAATAGTAGATAGTATGCTCGGGGGTTTTATGAATTATCAGAGAAGGGAAGGAAAATCCCCGACTGAACAGGAAATAGAGACTTGGCGGAAGAATTTGCTGGCAAGCTCGATCTGGAATGGCAGCGCAGAACATAAAATACATTTCCCGTTTTATAATCTTGACCTGACATATAATATTATGAAACGCGTCAGGAGAATCATTAATAAAACGGAAATTCTGGATAAAAGCCAGATATTGGAGTATTTGCAGAAAGTCTACGGTCATGTTGCATATGAATTGCTGAGGGAAGACCGCTTTTATCAGAAGACGGAGGAAACTATAATTAAAGAGGGGCATGATAAGGACAGGCGTCCGATGGCTTCACATTTTATGGAGGATTTTGTCAGTCATCCTTTTATCAAAGCTATAGGCTATCAATATTGGGACAGAGAGACAGGTGAGCCGTCCAGACAAGGGAGCAGCATAGATCAAGATCGTTTTAATGAACTTCTGTATACCATACTGAGGCAATTCAGGCCGGATGCGGCAGCCAGGAATAAATATGCGGATGCAGAGGTGAAGTGAGGAAAAGAATTGCATAACTTGGATGAGATTGTAAAAACATATTACAGTTCGGTGAGCGCGTTTTGGATTTTGAGGGGGAAAATGGAGGGTAACAGGTTTTCCAAACGGGATTTCATGATGCTCTCCAGAGATTTTTTTCATCAGTACAGCGATACGGAGGTTGCGCAATTGTATCGTTTCAGCGGGAGCCTCAATGTGTTTGCGGCCCTGGAAGAGCTGGCGGAGCAGCTGCTTACGATGGAAAATAATCGTCCCGTGTGCATTTATAAAAATCTGCTGCGGTTTCGGAGCGTGACACAGTATGTGGAGGAGGATCTGCTGGTTTGCGCGTATCTGGCAATTCGGTACAAGAGATACCGGGAGCCCTGCACCCGTTTCGCATGGGATGTGACCATAGAACATAATAACGATCAGTTGCACGCAATTATGAGGAGGAAGATTTCCGAGAACCATTTTCACTTATACGGCTCCGCCCCTGCTTTCCATCTCATATGGATACAGATTATGAATCATGTGTCGCCTGGAAATGAGATAGACGTGCTGAGTAAAAAGCTGGAAGAAAGCCGGAGGATCGCCCGGCGCAGTTACTCGGACCAGTACAGGGAGGATTCGTTTACGGCCAGGATTATCAAGGCAGCACTGATCCGGGTATTTCTGGTACAATACTGCACAGGGTATGAACCGGACGGCCCGTGGATATCGTTTATGAAGCGTGTCCTGTC
Organism: uncultured Acetatifactor sp.; assembly: GCA_910583845.1. Classification (GTDB taxonomy): domain Bacteria; phylum Bacillota; class Clostridia; order Lachnospirales; family Lachnospiraceae; genus Acetatifactor. The sequence goes on along the minus strand of CAJUAB010000020.1, from coordinate 66,754 downwards.
GGAAGAGACCAGGGTCGAGGCGTATTGTGATGAGGTTCAGGAGCGCATAGATCTCATGAAGTCGTATGGACAGATGAATAATGGCAGTGAGGATTTGGATTACGCCCTGTATGGTGTGCCATATATTGTTTCCATGGAAGAAGAGCATTTCTGGGTGGGCGGCGAGCGCTGGCTTATGTATGAAATGTTGAAAAAAGAACTGACCGATAATATTCCGGAAATATATTTGCAATGGTTCTATGCCTATCTGGTCATTAAGCAGAGCATACGCCGCGAATTGGTGCAGGTCAACGAAGCGGTAGGATTTGCTAATTTCGCAATCTATTCGGGACGCAAAAGGGGGGTATATAAAAACAGCTCTAAAATGATTGAGAGCGCAGTATACGGAAGCGTGGAAAACGGAAATATCCAGTCTCTGGAAATCCGGGTGGCACCGGCAAAAAGTGCGGAGGAAAACGCCAAAAACATTGCAGGTATAGACAGTGTGATACAGCACAGAGAAAAGGGGCGGCTTTCCAGATCGGCCTATTACTTTGTCTTTCATTTTCTCAAGCGTGAGGATGACGCGCTCCCTGCGGAGAGCTGTTTTAGCGGGCGGTATTGCAGGCATTATGCGAAACGCTGCGAACTGGAGGAGGAGGCTAATGCCATATACCGCTTCCGGGAGAGGTATCGGGAGCTTGCGTCCAACGTGCTGGGCATTGACGCCTGTTCCATGGAGATCGGATGCCGTCCCGAAGTGTTTGCCGTAGTTTTCCGTTTCCTGTCGGAACATGTGGTGCCGGAGATATGGGGAGCCGAGCCGGTGGGACAGTTGAAGATGACTTATCATGTAGGTGAGGACTTTTTGGATGTGGTGGACGGACTGCGGGCAGTGGACGAGGCAATCCGATTCCTGAACCTGCAATGCGGTGACCGTATCGGGCATGGGACGGTGCTTGGAACGGATGTAAAAAAGTGGTATCAATTCAAGGATAATACCATCCTGATTACGCAGCAGGATTATCTGGACAATGTGGTATGGCTGTATCACAAATTGCTTGAGTACAAGATTGAGGGAATGGAGGCGCTTCGCGACAGACTTCTGGAACAATTCAGTTTCTATTTTTCACGAATATATGGAGGCAGGCCGGGGCAGCATTCGAGGGAAAACATGTATGCATATTACGAGGCGTGGAAGCTGAGGGGGGACGCGCCGCATCTGTATATGTCCCGGAGATACAGGGGAAATGAGAAATATGGGGAAGAGTGGCTGGTCAATCTCAGATACCCGGAGGATTTCTCCGTGCGGGAGAGAGAGGAAGTAAGTCAGTTGTACTATATGTATCACTATGACTGGAGGGTGAGGAAGGAGGGCAGTCGGAGCATACAGAAATATCTGCTGCCCATATACGTGGACGGTGTGGCGGCCGTTCAGAAGGCCATGCAGAGAGAAGTGGCGGCCCGGGGCATAGGGATCGAGGCCAATCCCTCTTCCAATCTGGCAATCAGTGTGATCCAGGGCTATGAAGAACATCCCATCGTGCAGATGTACAATAAGGATCTTACCTGGGATATGGAGAAACTGACCGCGTGCCCGCAGATCAATGTCTCTATCAACACAGATGACAAAGGGATTTTTCACACATCCCTGGAAAATGAATATGCGCTTATGGCCTGCGCACTGGAAAAGGTAAAGGATGAAAAGGGGCAGAATGTATATAACCGGCAGATGATTTACCAATGGATTGACAATATCAGGGAGATGGGAAACATGCAGAGCTTCAGGGGAGGGGCAGGACCCGATAGTTTCGCCGGTCATCCCTGAACTGGTGAGGATTGAATCTGCTCATAGGATACATGCGGACAAAAGGAAAAGGTGGGATACCGACAGAAAGGGGTATAAAATGGATTACATACAAAAAATAGAAAATGACAGGCTGAAGCAGATCATGGAACAGAATATCTCATATTTGGATAATATTGCGGAACAGATGAAGCTGGGATATGTTTCGGTGTTTGCAGGTGCAGGTCTGTCGATTGAATCGGGGTATGTGGATTGGAAGAGACTGCTGGCGCCCCTCTGCAAACAAATGCGTCTGGATGCCAATGTGGATTTGACGGAGCTGGCGCAATATTATAAAAATCAGTATGGAAGGCAGGGATTGAATGATGTTGTATTTAATGAATTTGCCAAAATACCCCAAAGTAATAAGAATGTTTCCTGGCTGGCCAGGTTGCCGATCAAGGAGTACTGGACCACTAATTATGACGATGTTCTTGAGCGGACGATAGGGGAGCAGGGAAGGGTGGTAGAAACGATTATCAATCAGGAATCGTTTAAATACCATGATCCAAAGCGTGATGTGGTCGTGTATAAGATGCATGGGGATAAGAGATACCCGGATGACGTGGTTTTAACCCGGGAGGATTATCAGAGATATGACGACAACAGACAGCTTTTTACGAAGCTGCTGTCAGTAGAGCTTGTGAGCAGGACATTTCTTTTTATAGGCTTTAGTTTTAATGACCCGAATCTGGAGAGAATTTTAAGTATTGCGAAGAGTTCCCTGAACAGCAGGACTCTGCCAAGGCATTATTGCTTCATGAGAAAAGTCCAGATTACAGATTATGGCACTGACGAGGAAATCCAAACCGGAGACGCGTTTGAAAAGTTTATCCAGGCAAATAATTATCAGAAACTGCGTATTAAGGATATGGCCAATTATGGAATTTATACAATATTGATTGACAATTTTGAGCAAATTACAGGAATGCTTAAATATCTGTATAATAAGCACATAGCGGACAATGTCTTTGTCTCCGGTGGGATTGACCCGAGGGGAAAAGAGGCGTATGGCGGTTTTAACCGGTCGCAGGCGGAGCCGACAGACCTGAGCCGGGCGGAGCCGACAGACCTGAGCCGGGCGGAGCCGACAGGACTGAGCCGGGCGGAGCTGACAGGACTGAGCCGGGCGGAGCCGACAGGACTGAGCCGGGCGGAGCACTTTCTGACAGATCTCGGCAAAGCGCTGGTTGATAACGGATTTCGGATTTACACCGCATTTGGTGCCGGGGTAGGTAACTATATTTTGTCAGGAGTAATAAACAGTCAAGAAAATGGTTTACATAATTCTGATGTAGCTGACAGTAAGATTCATATCAGCAGCCTGATAGGGTTGGAGGAAGAAGAGAGAAAAATAATCAGAAAGAGATTGATCGGTCAGTGCAGCAGCACGATTTTTCTTTTTGGACGGGTTAAAGATGAAGAGAACGGAAAAAAATCCGGAATTTGGCAGGAGTATGAAATAGCTGAGGAGTGCGGTAATTTTATGATTCCGGTCAGAGAGACCGGGCTTTCGGCCGAGAGGATTTTCAAGGAATTGGTTGAGAAGGGGAAAGTGCCGGACAGCCTGTTATTTTTGAAGAATAATCATATGAAAGAGGAGGAGCTTGTAGATGGGATTATAGAGGCCTTGAAGGAATATAGGGAGAAGGAGGGGAAAAGGCTAAAAGATGAGTTGTTTTCTGATATCGGCATAGACAGTACCGGGGTTTTTATCAGTTATCACTACGACATTGACAGCGGCACGGCAAAGGAAATAACCAAAATCGTCAATGAAGACGAAAACAGTCATTATATGGTTGTCAGGGAAGAACAAAAGAAAAAAGACGACGAGAGTATAAGGCAGTGGATCGATAAGATGTTGAAGAAAACCAGGATCACAGTGCTGCTGCTCAGCAGGCAGACTCTTGAAAGGGAATATGTTTCTTATGAATTGAACGAAAGTTTGTCACAGGGCCATTTGCTATTGCCGATTTTGATTGACAGCCAGGAAAATGATTTCAGTGAAGAAGATGAAATAATTTTTTTGCGCAGGTTAAGGGAAGCCGCAAAAAACGGAAATCTGGAGATGAAAAAGTGGTACAGGGAGGAAGGGGAAAAGAACATTGTGAGATGGCTGGACGAAATGTCCGCAGATAAGAATTGTTTTGGTGGAAATTGTGTGAGAGGCATGTTACAATAAAGAAAACAGAGGCTGTCGTGACATGACTGCCCGGGAACGCAAAAAATATAAGTCAGGACATATGAAGCAATGCTGTGGCAAATCAGCAGGAAAGGACCCCACAATGAAATATACCAACCCAATTATTCCGGGCTTTTACCCGGACCCCAGCATCTGCAAGGCCAACGGCAAATATTACATGGTGTGCAGCTCCTTCCAGTATTTTCCCGGGGTGCCCCTCTTTGAGAGCCGGGATCTGATCAACTGGAAACAGATCGGCCATGTGCTGACCCGGGAGAGTCAGCTTCCCCTGAAGGGAGCGGACTGCGGCGGCGGGATTTACGCGCCCACCATCCGCTGCCACCAGGGGCGCTTCTATATGGTGACCACCAATGTCACCGGCCCGGGAAATTTTTATGTGTGGACCGACGATATATACGGGGAATGGTCGGAGCCGGTGTTGGTGCAGCAGGGCGGCATTGACCCTTCGCTCTATTTTGAGAACGGAAAAGCCTATTTTATGAGCAACGGGGACGATGACCAGGGCATATCCGGCGTGACCCAGTGCGAGATCGACATAGAGACCGGCGCCAGGCTGAGTCCCTCCGTATGTATCTGGCAGGGGACGGGAGGGCGGTATCTGGAGTCTCCCCATCTGTACAGGATAATGGGACAGTACTATCTGATGGCGGCGGAGGGAGGCACGGAGTACGGGCATATGGTGGTCTATGCCAAGGGCCCCTCCGTGAACGGGCCCTTTACCGCCTATCCCGGCAATCCGGTGCTGACCAACCGCAATCTGGGAGGCTATGTGATCCAGGGATGCGGCCACGGGGACCTGGTGGAGGATGATAACGGGAATTTCTGGATGGTGCATCTGGCCTTCCGCCAGATAGACCGGTGGATGACTTTCCATATCACCGGCAGGGAGGTGTGCCTGGTGCCGGTGACTTTTCAGGAAAACGGCTGGTTTACCGCCGGTGTGGGAGGCATTACCCCGGCGGAGGTGGAGACGGACCGTATGGGGGACTCGGTGACACAAGGTCTGAAATGGACGGATACTTTCTCCGACACCTCTGTGGGGGTGGACTGGGTATTCCTGCGCAGCCCTCACGGGGAAAACTATTCCTTTCCGGAAAAGATGCGGGCACCCTCCGGGTCCATGGGCCGGTTCACTTACGCGGGACATACGCTTAAGCTGTATCCCACGGCATTGACTCTGGCGGAAAAACAGGATTCCCCCACCTTCGTGGCGATCCGCCAGCGGCAGATGAGGGGGCAGGTCCGCTGCGGAATCCGGGTTCCGGCGGGGGAGGCAGGCATCAGTCTGTATATGGATCACGACCATCATTATGACCTGGCTGTATGGCGCGTGAGGGCCGCAGGCGGCGCGGGGGATGTGTACCGTGTCATGGCCCGCAGCGTGGTGGGAGGCGTACAGAGCGTTGTGGCGGAAACGGTGGTTCCCGCGGACTTAGAGGTCACTCTGGGGATCGACCTGGAGCCCGTGGAGTACGGCTTCTTTGCCCTGTTCGGCGGCCGGGACGGGGAGAATTTGTGCCCGCTGGGCAGACTTCGGACCCGCTACCTCTCCTCGGAGGTTGTGGGAGGATTTACCGGTGTTATGATCGCGCTGTACGCGCAGGAACCGTCCGGGCAAAATCTGCGGGTGCAGGAGGAAGACGCTGGGGGCGGCGGGGCGGAACCGGCGGAATTTACGGAATTTGCGGTCCGCTATGAAAGATAACGCGGAGGAGCCGGGGCGTATAGATTGCCAAAAGGAGGGGAGCGGTATGCCAAAGACAGATTTTCCGGCGGGAAGGCTGGAACATATTGATTTTGTGGTTATTTTTACCCGATATCAGGGGAAATGGGTCTATTGCTGGCACCGGCGCAGGGAGAGCTTTGAGCATCCCGGCGGCCATGTGGAGCCCCGGGAGACGGCGATGGAGGCCGCCAGACGGGAACTGTTTGAAGAGACCGGCATCCGTGACGCCAGCCTGCTTCCGCTGTGGGACTATGAGTATGTGTGGGAGGATGGCCGGGGCAGTAATACCGGCCGGGTCTATTACGCCGATGTCCACTCTCTGGGAGAATTGCCGGAGAGCGAGATGGGCTACATAAAATTGTTTGCGGAGGTTCCGGAAAACTATACCTATGACCGGGAGGAGGAGAAGCGGGATCTGGAGACAGTGGAGAGGATGCTCCGGGCTTTTGAGGGCTTTTCATAAGCGCGGAACCGGAAGGGTGCCGTGGCATGGTCTGTGCATGAGAGGAGGAGAGCCATGACTATGTTTTATTTTGTGAGGCACGGAGAACCTGATTATGAGAGCGTGGGCGACTGGGCCGATGTTCCCTTTGGCAGGCAGTTTGCGGGACTCACCCCGGCGGGGGAGGCGCAGATCATGGCGGCGGCCCGCAGCCTGAAAAAGGCCGCTCCTCAGATTCTCATCTCTTCCCCATATACAAGAGCCTTACAGAGCGCATGTATTCTGGCCCGGGAGCTGGACATTCCCCTTCGCGTGGAACGGGACCTGCATGAATGGGACTCCGACAGGACGCACACGGTGAGGGATCAGGGAGAACTGCTGCGGCTCTGTCAGGAACACGACGCCTGCGGCGGTATTTACCCGGACGGAGACGGGAAGCCGTGGGAGAGTACACAGCTGGTGAGAGACAGAGTGCTTCGGGTCCTGGAAAAATACGCGGACTACGCAAGGGTGGCGGTGGCGGGACATGCCATGATGATGCAGGCTGTCACGGGAGAGAGCCGCCCTTATGCATATGGTGAAGTGGCGGCATGGGAAACACGGTGATGGTCCGGCGGGGACATTCGCAATAAATGACCAGAAATCAGCATAATATGGCGAGAAAAAAAGCGCCGTTTCTGGTAATGTAAAATGGAGTGTATTTTACAATCTATAAAATCATGATGGAGGAAAAAACCGTGAGAGACAGAGCAAGCGCAAGAAAGAGAGCACAGGAACTGGTGAGCCAGATGACCCTGGAGGAGAAGGCATCGCAGCTGAGATATGATGCGCCTGCCATTCCCCGGTTACATGTTCCCGCGTATAACTGGTGGAATGAGGGCCTGCATGGTGTGGCCCGGGCAGGGGTGGCCACCAGCTTTCCCCAGGCCATCGGCATGGCGGCGGCCTTTGACACGGAGCTGATGGAGCAGGTGGGGAAGGTGATCGGCGTGGAGGGCCGCGCCAAGTACAATGCCTACAGCGCCCAGGAGGACAGAGATATCTATAAGGGGCTTACATTCTGGTCCCCCAATGTGAATATATTCCGTGATCCCAGATGGGGCAGAGGCCATGAGACTTACGGGGAGGACCCCTATCTGACAGGAGAGCTGGGCAAGGCTTTTGTGGAGGGGCTGCAGGGGGACGGCGAAGTGATGCAGGCGGCGGCCTGCGCCAAGCATTTCGCGGTTCACTCCGGGCCGGAGGCGGTACGGCATCAGTTCGATGCCAAAGCGTCCAAAAAGGATATGCGGGAGACCTATCTGCCCGCCTTTGAAAAGCTGGTAAAGGAAGCGGGCGTGGAGGCTGTCATGGGGGCCTACAACCGCACCAACGGAGAGCCCTGCTGCGGCAGCAAGACTCTGATGCAGGACATTCTGCGGGGAGAGTGGGGATTCGAGGGCCACTATGTGTCCGACTGCTGGGCGGTCCGCGATTTCCATGAGCATCACATGGTGACGGACACGGCGGAGGAGTCCGCGGCCATGGCTTTGAAGGCCGGATGCGACGTGAACTGCGGCAACACCTATTTACATATGATGAAAGCATATCAGGACGGCCTGGTGACGGAGGAGGAGATCACGCTGGCGGCGGAGCGGCTGTTCACCACCCGGTTTCTGCTGGGGCTGTTTGACGAGACGGAGTATGATCAGATCGGGTATGATAAAATCGAGTGCAGGGAGCATCTGGATCTGGCCGACAGAGCCACTGCGGAGGGCGTGGTGCTGCTGAAAAACAACGGCATCCTTCCCCTTAAGAAGGAGGGGCTTGCCTCTATCGGCGTGGTGGGGCCCAATGCCAACAGCCGCGCGGTGCTGGTAGGCAATTATCACGGCACGTCTTCCCGGTATATCACGGTGCTGGAGGGCATTCAGGATGCTGTGGGCGACGCCGTGCGGGTCTATTTTTCCGAGGGCTGTCATCTGTTTAAGGATAAGACGGAGGGCCTGGGCCACAGCAATGACCGGATTGCGGAGGCTGTCAGCGTGGCGCAGAACAGCGATGTGGTAATTTTGTGCGTGGGCCTGGACGAGACTCTGGAGGGAGAGGAAGGCGATACCGGCAACAGCTATGCCTCCGGAGACAAGGTGGATTTGCAGCTGCCCCAGCCGCAGAGAGATTTGATGGAGGCGGTGTTCAAAACGGGCAAACCGGTCATCGTGCTGAACATGACCGGCAGCGCCATGGATCTGCGCGGGGCGCAGGAGCAGGCGGATGCCGTCATGCAGCTTTGGTATCCCGGTGCCAGAGGCGGCAGAGTGGTGGCACAGCTGTTGTTTGGCGAGTTGTCTCCCTCCGGGAAGCTGCCGGTGACCTTTTACAGAAATACGGAGGACCTGCCTGCTTTTGAGGACTACTCCATGAAGGGCAGAACCTACCGTTACATAGAGACGGAGCCGCTGTATCCTTTCGGTTACGGTCTGACTTACGGGGATGTGGAAGTATCCGCGGTGAGCTGCAGCGGCAGCCCGGCGGTGAACGGCGGAGAGATCACGCTGGAGAGCCCCGACGCTTTCCGGCTGCATGTGAAGCTGTCCAATCGCGGACAGGTGGGCACGGGCGAGGTGGTACAGGTCTATATCCGCGCGGAGGACGCGCCGGATGCCACGCCTGCGGCCAAGCTGTGCGGTTTCGCGAGAGCTTGGGTCGGAGCGGAGGGGGAAGCGTCCGTGACCGTGCCCATCGGCGCGGAAGCCTTTACCGTGGTGAACGAGGAGGGTGAGCGGCTGGTGGAGGGCAAGACCTTTACCATCAGTGTGGGCCTGGGGCAGCCGGATGCCCGCACCAGAGCGCTGACCGGCAGGGAGTGCATCACCTTTATCGTGAAGCTGGCCTAGGGGAACAAAGGGACGGCAGATGCTGGTCAGGAAAAGAATATATTGAGGGAAAAGCAGTAATACCAGGCTGCCGTTTGAGCGATCAGGCGGCAGTCTTTTATACTTTCCGGCCCGGAGCATTGTGCAAATACGCTCCAGGGGGCCTGGAGGCGGAGCCAGTATTCGCTGTAGGCCTGAGCGGGAAATACGCAAAGCGGTAAAACTTAAAATGGAAACGGAGAGGACGGACATGATTTTATTTAACAATAACTGGAGTTTTCTGAAAACGCCGCTGGGAACGGAGCTTCCCGATCTACAGACGCGGAAAGGAGAGTTTCAGCCGGTTGACCTGCCTCATGACTGGCTGATTTACGATACACGCAATCTCTATGAAAACAGTACAGGATGGTATCGGAAATGTATCTCCATCCGCAGCGCGGAAAATACGGTTTCCGGCGCTGGCCTGAATGATAGGGAGGTGCCGCGAAAGGCGGAGGATGTGAAGCAGGAGGAAAGCGCCGGTGCCGAACCGGTGACCCTGGCCGCCGGTGAGCGGGTTATCCTCCGTTTTGACGGCGTCTATATGGACAGCACACTCTACGTCAACGGGCGGAAAGCCGGGGACTGGAAATACGGTTATTCCGCCTTCGCGTATGATATAACGGAGTATGTAAGGCAGGGGGAGAACGAACTGCTGATGCAGGTGCGCCATCAGAGCCCCAACAGCCGGTGGTATTCCGGCGCGGGTATTTACCGCAATGTGTGGCTGAAAATATGCCCGGCGGTCTATCTGCCCCTGGACGGCACCTATGTGCATATCACCTGGCAGAGGAAGGAGGCCTCCTGTCTTCCGGAATCCGCCGGCGGCAATGCAGGGCCGGAGGGCAACCGCTCAGAGGAAGGCAGCTATCAGATGGAGATAGAGACGGAGTGTGCGGGGGCTGTGGGCGGAAACACCCGGTGTCGATACAGTCTGTGGCGCAGCGGTGCCTGTGTCCGGGATCTGGGCTGGGGGCAGCGATTTACCCGGGAGGACGGCCAGATCTGCTTTGCCCTGAAAGCGACGCCGGAGGGCCTGGAGGAATGGGATCTGGAGCATCCCGTATGCTATCAGCTGAGAGTATCTCTCTATGATGAAACCGCAGAATTGCCGGAGCGGGCATCGCTTGCCGGGCAGAACCGTTCTTTGGCAGGGACGGCAGCGGCATCCCCGGCCAAAGGGGACCATGCTCCGGCAGAATGGGGCGGGACGCCCCTGGACAGCCAGGAGATCACAGTGGGCCTGCGCCGGATGGAATTTACCACGGACCGGGGCTTTTTCCTCAACGGCAGATATGTGAAAGTCCACGGAGTCTGTGAACATCACGACCTGGGATGCCTGGGAGCGGCTTTTCATAAGGAAGCCATGGGCCGGAAACTCAGAATATTGAAAGAGATGGGTGTCAACGCCCTGCGCACCAGCCACAACATGCCCGCCCAGGAGGTGATGGAGCTGGCGGACGAGATGGGCATTCTGGTGTTGTCCGAGGCCTTTGACATGTGGGAGCGGTGCAAAACGCCCTATGACTATGGCCGGTTTTTTAAGGAGTGGGCCCAGTGGGACGTGCGTTCCTGGATTCGCAGGGACCGCAATCATCCCAGCCTTTTTCTGTGGTCCATCGGAAATGAAATTTATGATACCCATGCGGACGCCCACGGCCAGGAGATTACCCGCCGCCTGGTGGACTATGTGCGCGCCCACGATCCAAGGGGCAATGCCAGGATCACCATAGGCTCCAATTTTATGCCCTGGGAGGGCGCGCAGAACTGTGCGGACATCGTGAAGGTGGCGGGGTATAATTATGGGGAAAAGTACTATAGGGAGCATCATCAGAAGCACCCGGACTGGGTCATATACGGCAGTGAGACGGCCTCCGTGGTGCAGAGCCGGGGGGTGTACCGGTTTCCTCTGCGGCAGTCCGTGCTGGCGGATGAGGACGAGCAGTGTTCGGCTCTGGGCAATTCCAGCACCAGCTGGGGGGCGCGCAGTGTGGAAGCCTGTATTGCGGACGATCGGGACGCGGATTTCACGTTCGGGCAGTTTTTGTGGACGGGGTTTGACTATATCGGAGAACCCACCCCCTATCACACCAAAAATTCCTATTTCGGCTATGTTGACACGGCGGGATTTCCCAAGGATGCCTATTATCTGTTTCAGGCCCAGTGGCGTCCGGCGGCGGAGTATCCCATGGTGCATCTCTATCCCTGCTGGGACTGGAATCCGGGTCAGCTCATAGACGTGCGGGCCTGCACCAACGGGGAGAGTGTGGAACTCTATGTAAACGGACGCCCGCAGGGCAGGCAGTATATTGATCATGCCCGGGGCAGGCGGTTGCAGGGAGACTGGCAGGTGCCCTATGAGCCGGGAGAAATCACGGCCGTGGCCTATGACGGAGAGGGCCGGGAGATCGCCAGGACGTCCCGGCACTCCTTTGGGGAGGCCCGGCAGCTGGTGCTGGAGGCGGACAGGGAGCGGCTTTCCGGGGATGGGGAAGACCTGTTGTTTGTCACCGTCAGCGCAGTGGACGAACACGGATACCCGGTGGAAAATGCCATGAACTATGTGCGGCTGTCCCTGGAGGGCCAGGGGCGGCTGTTGGGCATGGACAATGGGGACAGTACGGATTATGATCCTTACAAGGGCTGTGTGAGAAAGCTGTTTAACGGAAAACTTCTGGCGGTGGTGGCATCCAGGCCCGTACCGGCGGACGGCGGTCAGACGGCGGATGAGGCGGCAGGCCCGCTGGCGGGCAGTGTCCGGATTACCGTGGAAGGCCGGGGGGTTGAACCGGCCAGTCTGGAGATCCCGGTGGACCCGGCGGGCCTGCGTCCCGGTGCCTGTGCCCGCGAGGACGTGAGCCGGAGGGCGGACGGCATGCGCCAGCTCCCGGCGGACGGGAATGCCCGCGAGGACGTGAGCCGGAGGGCGGACGGCATGCGTCAGCCTGCGGCGGACGGGAATACCCGCGAGGACGGGAGCTTGACGGCGCGCGGACCGGCCCTGCCGGACACCATCCCGGTCAGAAAGGTAGAACTGCTGGCTCCTGAGGGAAATATCCTTGACCCGGAGCGACGCAGCATTACCCTTGAAGCCAGAATCTGTCCCGGGGATGCCACGGACCGGGCGCTGAACTGGAAAGTGGTCAACCAGAACGGTATTCCCGTCAGCTATGCCAAAGTGGAGGAGCTGGATGCCTGTCATGCCAGGATAACGGCCATGGGGGACGGCAATTTTTATGTGCGCTGTCAGTCCGGAAAAAGTCCGGTCAAGATCATTTCCCAGCTGGAACTTACAGCCCGGGGGCTCGGACAGGCATTTTTAAACCCCTACACCTTTATCTCCGCAGGGCTGTTCAGCGAGACCATCGGAGAGGTTACCAACGGCAACGAAAAGGGGATCGCCACGGCCAGAGACGGCGTCAGCGGCGTGGTCTACAGGGATCTGGACTTCGGGGACTATGGCTCCGACGAGATCACCATTCCGGTCTTCGCTTTAAGCGATGCCCGCCATGAGATAGAGATCTGGCAGGGAGTGCCGGAGGCGGAGGGCAGCCGGCTGCTCTTGAGCGCTCCCTACCAAAAGCCCTCCCGCTGGAATGTATACCAGGAGGAGACCTGGAAACTGCCCTGCAGACTCAAAGGGCTGGCCACGGTCGCTTTCCGGCTCCGGAATAGCAAGGTACATATCAAGGGCTTTTCTTTTACCTATTATGAGAAAGCCTACGGCAAACTCTGGGGCGCGGAGTGCAGCCGGGTGTACGGCGACAGCTTCCGGGTGGAGAGCCGGGCCGTCACCGGTATCGGAAACAATGTGACGATTCTGTATGAAAATATGGATTTCGGGGAGAGAGGAGCCGGACAGGTGACGCTGTGGGGACGTTCGCCGCTGCCGGGCAACACCATTCATATCCACTTGATCCGTCTGGAGGGGGCGGTGGAAACCCGGGTGCTGGAGGTGCCGGGAACCGCGGAGTATACTCCTCTGACTTTTCCCCTGGAGCCTTTGACAGGGCGTGGAACCCTGGAACTGATTTTCCTCCCGGGGAGCAACTATGATCTGGAGGCTCTGCAATTTGCCCGTCGGGATTAATGTCCCGGCACATGGGGACTTTCCATATGCGCTCAAATCTGTTATACTGTATACAGGCCATATGCGGCACGGGTTCTGTCTGACACAGGGGAATCCGCGGACAAAATAACTGTAGGCCGACAGTGGACGACGGAAGGGAGCAAGGCATGGCGGGGAAATATTCAGACGGTAAATCTTACAAGGTGGTCGCGTTTATATTTGCCAATTTCTATAAAGATGAGGAGCAGCGGATCATGCGCCAGGTGGTGGAGAAAAGCCGCCTGCACAATAGCAGGGTGGTCTTTTTCTCCACACTGGCGGATTTTTATTTCAACGATCTCAATGACAGGGGCGAACAGAAAATCTTTGCGGCCGTGAGCGTGGAACAGTTTGATGCCATTATTCTGATGTCGGAGTCCTTTAAGCTGGATGAGGAGCAGCTGGCGCTGGTGGAGCGCGCTCATGGGGCAGGAGTGCCGGTGATTACGGTGGATAAGAGTTTTGAGGGCTGCGCCAATCTGGTGATGGACTACGGGGACTGCTTTGAGAAGATTGTGGAACATATGGTGGTGTTTCACGGCTACCGCCGGGTTTATTTCATGGGCGGTATGCCGGACAACAGCTTCTCCAGAGAGAGGGAGCGGGTGTATCTGGAGGCCATGCGTTCGGTGGGAGTGCCCAGGGAACAGTGCAGGGTCTATTATGGACGTTTCTGGGAGGAGCCCTGCCGCAAGGCCATGAAGCAGATGTTCCGGGAGTTTGAGGAGGGTCTGGAGGTGCCGGAGGCCATTATCTGCGCCAATGACGCCATGGCGCTGGAGGTGTGCAACTGTCTGCGGGAGAAGGGATACAGGGTACCGGAGGACATCGCTGTCAGCGGGTTTGACGGCCTGGAGCTGGAGCGCTACCATCAGCCCCGGCTGACCACGGGCATCTACAATGTGGAGGGGATGGTGGAGACCGCGTTTCGGATTATAGACGAGGGCTGTCCGGAGGTTTATCTGGAGAAAAAAATTCCCATATATAACGAGATGCGCATCGGGCGGTCCTGTGGATGCAGGAGCCTGGACAGTCAGAGTGTTTCCGCCGAGATGGTCTCCCTGAAAAGAGAACTGCACCATCTGCTGAAATATCAGGGGGATCTAAACCAGATGGTGGTGAATATAGGAACCTTAAATCAGCTGGAGGAAGCCCTGCAGGTGGTGCCGGGATTCATGGGTTCCCTGTGGTACAGGGACTTCTGGTTCTGCGCGAACGAGGGCTTTCTGGAGAAGGAGGTCCCTGGGTTCGGCAGTCAGGACAGGGAGGAAAAAGAGGATTACACATCTTCGATGCAGGTGCTGCATTATCATAATATGGATGACTCCGGGGCGGAAGCCGGACAGGCGGCAGCGCGCTACTGGGAGGAGATGGAATTTGGGAAGATTCTGCCGGATTTTCATGCTCAGCTGGAGAAAAATGACTTTCTGCTGGTCAATACGGTACATTTGCAGGGCAGGAGTATCGGATATACGGTGGTGACTCTGGACATAGACCGGTTCTGGTTCGTGGGTTACTCCGCCTTTCTGGCCAGTTTCCGCCATCTGATGGAACTACAGCGGTCCCAGAACCAGCTGATGAAGATGTATATGGGCGATCTGCTTACAGGGCTGTATAACCGCAACGGATTTTACCTCAAGGTGAACCAGCTGCTGGAGAAATCGGAAGACCTAGATCTGTCCGTCATATCCCTGGATATGGACGGCCTGAAACGGATTAACGATACCTATGGCCATGCGGAGGGGGATGAAGCCTTGCACAGTCTGGGAGATATCATCAGGGGGAGTCTGCGGCAGGAACTTGCGGCCAGGATTGGCGGCGACGAGTTTCTGGTGGCCTTTGTGGGGAAAAATATAGAGAGCCGTACCAGGGAGATTGTCAGCCGCATGGAGCGGGGGATAGAGGAATATAATAAAGTGTCCGGCAAAGTATATCAGCTCCAGGCCAGCATCGGTTCCTACACGGACTGTGTCCGGGGGCACAGTCTGGACTTCTTTCTGAAAAAGGCGGACGATCTCATGTATGCCTGCAAATACAATCATAAGAAAAACCAGGGACTGGTTTAGGGCTTATCCGGCCGGAAGTGGGTCCTTGGCCGGATGAAGTGCCGGTGCCCGGATCACGGTCAGGAACGGGGCTTTCTGGAGAAAAAGGCGGGAAAATGGCGATATAAGAGAGCCGCTTTTTCAAGTTGGCTCTTTTATTATGAGGGGAAATAGGCTATACTATGATTTGACGAGATTCAAAGATCATGAGGAAAAGGGGAAAGGATTATGATACATACGCTGATACCGGAGGGGTATGCCTCCCTCGTGGCATTCCTGGGGATTTTATTTGCGTTTCTGGCGACTATTATCGCCATATCCAGGCTGGGAACTTACCTGCCAAAGGACGTGGGGCGGGATTTTGCCCATGACGGCAAGCTCTCGGCGGGTAAGCCCAGAGGGGCGGGGATTATCTTTGTGCTGGCCTTTGTGGTGGCGGCGGTGCTGGTGATTCCTTTTTCCATGGAGAACAGCATTTATCTGGTGCTGGTGATTGTGAGCATGATGACGGGATTTCTGGACGATGCCGCCAAAAGTCCCTGGGGGGAGTACAAGAAGGGATTTCTGGATCTCTGCGTGGCGGCTCTGGTGGCCATCACTTTTCTGCACTATAATTCCAGTGTGGTGGAGCTGGCCATGTTCGGTGTAAAATTTACCATGCATCCGGTGGTCTTTGCCCTGCTGACAGTGGTGCTTGTGTGGACTTCGGTGAATGTGACCAACTGCTCCGACGGTGTGGACGGACTGTCCGGCACCCTGACGATCATTACCCTGATGACCGTCTATATCATTGATCAGATAAAAGCTCTGGCGGGCGATTTTTCTTTTATGATCCTGCTCTTTTCCGTCTGTATTCTGGGATATCTGTGGTACAATGCCACCCCCAGCCGGTTGCTGATGGGAGATGCGGGTTCCAGGGCCATGGGACTGTTTATCAGTATCGCGGTCCTTAAGACCGGATGTCCGTTTCTGTATATCCCGGTGGCGCTGGTACTGATTCTGGACGGCGGCTTGGGGCTTCTGAAGGTGGCGCTGCTGCGTTTTCTGAAAATTCATATCCTGACCCATGTGAGAACGCCGCTGCACGATCATGTGAGAAAAGTGTGGAACTGGTCCAACACCCAGACCGTGTTCCGCTTTGCCATCATGCAGATTATTCTGGCAGTGGCGGTAATATACGCAGTCAAGTAGGAGGAAGAGAGTGGGCCCTGGAGTGAAGAGACGGAACTCCAACCAGAAAAACAGTCTCGGAACGGAAGGGCGCGGGAGAATTTTCAGATGCGCGCTATGCAGCTGAAAATTACTCCCCCAGAGTGGGCCCTGGAGTGAAGAGACGGAACGCCAACCAGAAAAACAGTCTCGGAACGGGAGGGCCCGGGAGTGCAGAGACGGAACTTAAAATAAGAAAGGAAAAATATGTACGATAAATTGACAGAGAGCGATATACGGAAGATGGAGGAAGAGATCGAGCAGCGGCGGCTGGTGGAGCGGCCAAGGCTTCTGGAGGATGTGAAGGAGGCCAGGGCCCATGGGGACCTCAGCGAGAATTTTGAGTACTATGCGGCCAAGAAAGCCAAGAACCAGAATGAAAGCCGGATTCGGTATCTGGAGCGCATGATCCGCACGGCCCAGGTGATCTCCGATGTCTCGGCGGAGGACGAGGTGGGCATGAACAATACGGTGACGGTGGAAATGCTGGATGACGGCAGTGTGGAGAAATACCGGATCGTCACCACGGTCCGGGGAAATTCCCTGGAAGGGCTGATCAGCAACGAGTCCCCCCTGGGCCGGGCGCTGCTGGGGCACAAGGTGGGAGAGGTGGTGCATGTGCAGGTGAATGACGCCATCGGCTATGAGGTCAGGATCAGGGAGATCGAAAATACAGAGGACGATGACAGTGTGGAATTGAGGAGTTTTTAGAGGATGAAAAAATATTTTCTGTTTGATTTGGACGGCACGTTGACAGATCCCAAGATGGGAATTACCACCTGTGTGCAGTATGCTCTACATAGCCTTGGGATTGAGGAGCCGGATCTGGACAAGCTGGAACCCTTTATCGGGCCTCCTCTGAAAGAAAGTTTTATGGAGTTTTACGGCATGGAGGAGGAACGGGCGCTGGAGGCTGTGGAGAAATATCGGGAGCGTTTCCGGGATAAGGGCCTCTATGAGAATGAAATCTATCCGGGGATGGCTTCGATGCTGAAAATGCTCAGTGAGAAGGGCTTCCGCCTGGCGGTGGCCTCCAGCAAGCCCACGGTGTTTGTGGAGAAAATCCTGGAACACTTCCAGATCCGCCCGTATTTCAAAGTGGTGGTGGGAAGCGAACTGGACGGCAGCCGCACCGACAAGGACCAGGTGGTCGCGGAGGCGCTGCGGCAGCTTTTTGGCCACAAGCCCATTCTCTATAACGAAGTATATATGATCGGGGACCGGCGCTTTGACGTGGAGGGTGCCCGGGCCATGAATGTGGAGAGCGTGGGCGTGGCTTACGGCTACGGCGGCATGGAGGAACTGCGCCAGGCCCACGCGGATTACATTGTGGAGAGCGTGGAGGAGCTTGAGGACTTTTTGCTTCGCGAGCTGTGTGAGGTGCGTCCCAAGGGCTTTATGGGCAGCATAGGGCCCTTATTGTTTCCCTTTCTGTTGTTTCTGATGATCCGCCAGGCGGCTTCCTACGGGGCCCTATGGCTGGCGGTGAAGATCGAACCGGCGGTGCCCCCCGGGCTCTGGCAATGGCTCTACTATCGGGAGACGGCAACGGGGGAACTGGGGTATATGGGCAATCTGGGGGCCATTATGAGCGCCCTGTCCTTTGGGGTGGCCGGGGTGGCCCTGCTTCCCACGGCGCGGCCCGTGCTGCGGGAGGCCAGGAAACGCATGGCGCTGAGCCATCTGCGCAGAGAGCGCCCCAGAAACTATCTCATTGCTCTGCTGGTCAGCTGCTGCGCCGTGCTGGGGCTGAATCTGCTGTTTGACCTGACGGGCGTCATCGACAATTCCGCGGCCTATCAGGCGGTGGCCCAGGGCCAGCTGTCCGCCGCCCTGGCAGTGGGGCTTTTCTGTTACGGCGTCATATCCCCCCTGGCGGAAGAGCTGGTTTTTCGAGGCATTGTGTATAACGAGTTAAGAAGGAACTACAGACTTCCCCTGGCCATGCTGATCTCCGCACTGCTGTTCGGACTGTACCACATGAACCCGGTCCAGGGCGTATACGGATTTATCATGGGACTGCTGCTTTCGTATCTGTACGAATATTTTGGCAGCTTTCTATGGCCGGTGCTGGTACACATGCTGGCTAATTGCCTGGCCTATATATTGAGCAACACAGGGATTTCAGACACATTGATCCACAGCTGGGCTGCCGCTGCTGTGTGTACTGTGGTGACAATTGTGGGAATCCGGCTGCTGGATTTTGACAAAAGAAAGCTGAAAGGGCCAGTTGTCGAATAGTCAGACAATTCACGAAAAAGTTTTTATTTACAATTTGCAGAAAACGTTGTATAGTATACGTCAAGTAAGTCGCAATGAGGTGCATAAAGGCCTCATTGCGACTTTTTGCGTTTCAGTGGACTGACCGGCTTCGTCACTTGCGGACAGAGTTTCGCAGACGCCTGAAACTCTATGTCAGTCTCGCAACGCAGGGGCCCGGGAGAAATTTCAGATGCGCTTTTTGCAGCTGAAAATTTCTCCCCCTCAGGGGCACCGCAGTGCAGAGACGGAACTCAAAATCAAAAAAACAGTCTCGAAACGGAAGGGCCCGGGAGAAATTTCAGATGCGCCCTATGCAGCTGAAAATTTCTCCCCTGGCGAGGGCCCGAGAGTGCAGAGACGGAACTCAAAATCAAAAAACAGTCTCGAAACGGAAGGGCCCGGGAGAAATTTCAGATGCGCCCTATGCAGCTGAAAATTTCTCCCCTGGCGAGGGCCCGGGAGTGCAGAGACGGAACTCTAAATATTAGAAAGGAGATCGGACATATGTTTGACGTAAAAAATCAGCTGCCCCAGGCTCCCCTGTACAGGGAAGAGTTTGAGCACGACAACTGCGGCATAGGAGCCTGTGTGAACATAAAGGGGGAGAAGACTCATGCCACAGTGGAGAACGCCCTGAAAATCGTGGAAAATCTGGAGCACAGGGCGGGCAGGGACGCGGAGGGAAAGACCGGAGACGGCGTGGGCATACTGACCCAGGTGCCCCATGCGTTTTTCAAGCGAGTAACCCGGGCCATGGGTCTGGAGATCGGCGGGGAGCGGGAGTACGGTGTGGGCATGTTTTTCTTCCCGCAGGAGGAACTGCGCCGCAATCAGGCCAAAAAGATGTTCGAGATCATCGTCCGGAAGGAGGGCCTGAAATTTCTGGGCTGGCGGGAAGTGCCCACCTTTCCCGCTGTGCTGGGGCATAAGGCGGTGGAGTGCATGCCCTGCATCATGCAGGCTTTTGTGGAAAAGCCTGCCGATGTGGAGCGGGGGCTGGCCTTTGACCGCAGACTCTACATCGCCCGCAGGGTGTTCGAACAGTCCACCGACGATACCTATGTGGTATCCCTGTCCAGCCGCACCATCGTATACAAGGGGATGTTCCTGGTGGGGCAGCTTCGGACCTTCTATGCGGATTTGCAGAGCCCGGATTACGCCTCGGCCATCGCCATCGTGCATTCCCGCTTTTCCACCAACACCAATCCCAGCTGGGAGAGGGCTCATCCCAACCGCTTTATCGTACATAACGGGGAGATCAACACCATCCGGGGCAACGCGGACAAGATGCTGGCCCGGGAGGAAAACATGGATTCCGAGCACCTGCGGGGACAGCTGCACAAGGTGCTGCCCGCCATCAGCAAGACCGGCTCCGATTCCGCCATGCTGGACAACACCCTGGAATTTCTGGTGATGAGCGGCATGGAACTGCCGCTGGCGGTGATGGTTGCCATCCCGGAGCCCTGGAGCGGCGACAGAGCCATGTCCCAGCGCAAGAGAGATTTCTACCAGTATTATGCCACCATGATGGAGCCCTGGGACGGTCCGGCTTCCATCCTGTTTTCTGACGGAGATGTGATGGGGGCGGTGCTGGACCGCAACGGTCTGCGCCCTTCCCGCTACATGATCACCTCGGACGATCAGCTGATTCTGTCCTCCGAGGTGGGAGTACTGGACATCGCTCCCGACAGAATCATCAGAAAAGACCGCCTGCGCCCCGGCAAGATGCTGCTGGTGGACACAGTCAGGGGGGAGGTCATGGACGACGACCTGCTAAAGGAAAGCTATGCCTCCAGGCAGCCCTACGGCGAATGGCTGGACAACAATCTGGTGGAACTGCGTGATTTGAAGATTCCCAACAGACGGGTGCCCGAATACGGGCAGGAGGAGAGGCAGCGGATTCAGAAAGCCTTCGGATATACCTATGACGAGCTAAAGACCGGCATCCTGCCCATGGCCGAGAAAGGCGGGGAGGCCATCGCCGCTATGGGTGTGGATACCCCCCTGCCGGTTCTCAGCAGGACCCATCATCCCCTGTTCCATTTCTTCAAGCAGCTTTTTGCCCAGGTGACCAATCCGCCCATCGATGCCATCCGGGAGGAGATTGTGACCTCCACCACGGTGTATATCGGCGCGGAGGGGAATCTGCTGCGGGAATCTCCGGAGAACTGCAAGGTGCTTAAGGTAAATAATCCCATCCTGACCAGCACGGATCTGCTGAAGATCAAGGAGATGAAGGTGGAGGGCTTCAAGGTGGAAGTGGTCCCCATCACCTACTATAAGAATACCAGCCTGGAGCGGGCCATCGACAGGCTGTATGTGGAGGCGGACCGGGCTTACCGGGAAGGGGCCAATGTGCTGATTCTGTCTGACCGGGGCGTGGATGAGAACCATGTAGCCATCCCCTCCCTGCTGGCGGTGTCGGCGCTGAACCAGTATCTGGTGCGCACCAAAAAGCGCACCAGAGTGGCGCTGATCCTGGAATCCGGCGAGCCCAGGGAAGTACATCACTTCGCCACGCTGCTGGGCTATGGGGCCTGTGCCATCAATCCCTATCTGGCCCAGGAGACCATCCGGGAATTGATTGACAGCAATATGCTGGATAAAGATTACTATGCGGCGGTGGATGACTACAACAGCGCTGTGCTCCACGGGATTGTAAAGATCGCCTCCAAGATGGGCATCAGCACGATACAGTCCTATCAGGGGTCCAAAATTTTTGAGGCCGTGGGCATCGCCCCGGAAGTCATTGAGCGCTATTTCGCGGGCACCGTGAGCCGTGTGGGCGGCATTACCCTTAAGGATATAGAGGAGGACACGGACCGGCTGCACTCCATGGCCTTTGATCCCCTGGGGCTTCACAATGACCTGACCCTGGACAGCCCGGGCCACCACAAGCTGCGCAGCGGCGGGGAGGAACATCTGTACAATCCGGTCACCATCCATCTGCTGCAGGAGTCCACCAGGCGGGGGGACTATGAGATGTTCAAACAGTATACCGCTTTGGTGAACGATGAGGAATCGGTAAAAAATCTGCGGGGACTGATGGATTTTGCCTATCCGGAAAAGGGTATCCCTTTGGATTCCGTGGAGCCGGTGGAAAGCATAGTGACCCGGTTCAAGACGGGGGCCATGTCCTATGGCTCCATCTCCAAGGAGGCCCACGAGACCATGGCCATCGCCATGAACCGTCTGCATGGGAAGAGCAATTCCGGGGAGGGAGGCGAGGAACCGGAGCGGCTGATGCCGTCGCCGGACGGCCTGGATCGCTGCTCTGCCATCAAACAGGTGGCCAGCGGGCGCTTCGGCGTGACCAGCCGCTATCTGGTCAGCGCCAGGGAGATTCAGATCAAGATGGCCCAGGGCGCGAAGCCCGGCGAGGGCGGACATCTGCCCGGGGGGAAGGTGTACCCCTGGATCGCCAGAACCCGGCACTCCACTCCCGGCGTGTCTCTGATTTCCCCGCCGCCCCACCACGATATTTATTCCATCGAAGATCTGGCCCAGCTGATCTATGATCTCAAGAACGCCAATACGCAGGCGAGAATCTCCGTAAAGCTGGTGTCCGAGGCGGGGGTTGGCACCGTGGCGGCGGGCGTGGCCAAGGCCGGGGCCCAGGTGATTCTGGTGTCCGGCTATGACGGGGGTACGGGCGCGGCACCCAGAAGCTCCATCCACAACGCGGGCCTGCCCTGGGAGCTGGGGCTGGCGGAGACGCACCAGACCCTGATCATGAACGGCCTGCGGAGCCGGGTGCGCATCGAGACCGACGGCAAGCTGATGAGCGGCCGGGATGTGGCCATAGCGGCCATTCTGGGGGCGGAGGAGTTTGGCTTTGCCACAGCGCCCCTGGTGACCATGGGCTGCGTCATGATGCGGGTGTGCAATCTGGACACCTGTCCGGTGGGCGTGGCGACCCAGAACCCCCGGCTTCGCAGGAATTTCCGGGGCAAGCCGGAGTATGTGGAGAATTTTATGCGCTTTATCGCCCGGGAACTGCGGGAATATATGGCCCGGCTGGGGGTCAGGACCGTGGATGAGCTGGTGGGACGCACAGATCTGCTGAAAGTGCGGGAGGATCTGACGAGACGGCAGCAGGAGGTGGATCTGTCCCGGATTCTGGAGAATCCCTATGTGGGCATGAAGGGAAGCGCGGTTTTTGATCCTGGGCAGGTATATGATTTCGCGCTGGAAAAGACGCTGGACGAAAAAGTGCTGCGCAGGCAGCTGTCCAAGGCTCTGGAGGCAGGCAAAAAGCGCAGTGTCTCCGTGGAAGTGGGCAATACGGACAGGGCTTTCGGCACCATTCTGGGCAGCGAGATTACCAGAAGATACGGGGATACGCTGGAGGAGGACACTTACCATATCCAGTGCTGCGGCGCGGGCGGGCAGTCCTTCGGCGCGTTTATCCCCAGGGGATTGACGCTGGAATTGATCGGGGACTCCAATGATTACTTCGGCAAGGGACTCTCCGGCGGCAAGCTGGTGGTCTATCCGCCCCGGGGAAGCCGCTTCAAGGCGGCGGAGAATATTATAATCGGCAATGTGGCCCTGTACGGGGCCACCAGCGGCAAGGCCTTTATCAACGGCGTGGCGGGCGAGCGCTTCTGTGTGCGCAACTCCGGAGCCCGGGCCGTAGTGGAGGGCGTGGGGGACCATGGCTGCGAGTATATGACTGGGGGCTGCGTGGTGGTTCTGGGGCCCACAGGAAAGAATTTTGCCGCCGGTATGAGCGGCGGCGTGGCTTATGTACTGGACGAGGGCAATGATTTGTACAGGCGGCTCAACAAGGAGATGATTTCCTCTTATGAGATCACATCCAAATATGACGTGCAGGAACTGAAAGAGATGATCCGGGAACATGTGGCGATGACGGGCTCGGAGAAAGGGCGGGAAGTACTGGAACACTTTGAGGAATATCTGCCCAGATTCAAGAAAATCATTCCTCACGACTACGAGCGGATGCAGAGGACGATCGTGCAGATGGAGGAGAAGGGACTGAGCGCGGAGCAGGCGCAGATCGAGGCGTTTTACGCCAACACGCGGAAGTAACTTTACCCTTTAGAGCCATCGCGCAGCGATTCACAAGGCAAAGTCCCGAAGGCGCACGAAAGAAAGTTCCATGAGTGCGTTTCTCATGAAACTTTCTTTCTGAGGTGTGAGGCGAAGAGAATTTGCCCTTTAGAGCCATCGCGCAGCGATTCACAAGGCAAAGTCTCGAAGGCGCACGAAAGAAAGTTCCACGAGTGCGTTTCTCATGAAACTTTCTTTCTGAGGTGTGAGACGAAGAGAATTTGCCCTTTAGAGCCATCACGCAGCGATTCACAAGGCAAAGTCCCGAAGGCACACGAGAGAAAGTTACATGAATGCGTTTCTCATGAAACTTTCTTTCTGAGGTGTGAGGCGAAGGGAATTTGCCCTTTAGAGCCATCGCGCAGCGATTTACAAGGCAAAGTCTCGAAGGCACACGAGAGAAAGTTACATGAATGCGTTTCTCATGAAACTTTCTTTCTGAGGTGTGAGGCGAAGAGAATTTGCCCTTTAGAGCCATCGCGCAGCGATTTAATTAGGAGGAAAGAAAAAATGGGAAAACCGACAGGTTTTATGGAATATGAGAGGGAGGTGTCCGCCGCGGCGGCGCCTTTGGAAAGGATAAAGCATTTCAGGGAATTTCATGAGCATCTGCCCCGGGAGAGGCAGCAGTTGCAAGGAGCCAGATGCATGGAGTGCGGCGTACCCTTCTGCCAGTCGGGTATGGCGCTGGGCGGGCAGTCCTTTGGCTGTCCGCTGCACAATCTGATTCCGGAGTGGAACGACCTGGTGTATCACGGCAACTGGCAGCAGGCATACGAGAGATTGAAGAAGACCAGCAGCTTTCCGGAGTTCACCTCCCGGGTGTGCCCGGCGCTTTGCGAAGCTGCCTGCACCTGCGGTCTGAATGGGGAGCCGGTGTCCACCAAGGAGAATGAGTATGCCATTATTGAATATGCCTATCAACAGGGGTTCGCGGCGGCGGACCCGCCCAGAGGGCGCACCGGGAAGAAGGTGGCCATCATCGGCAGCGGCCCCTCGGGGCTGGCGGCGGCGGACCAGCTGAACCGCCGTGGACACAGCGTCACGGTGTTCGAGCGCGCGGACAGGGTCGGGGGGCTTCTGATGTATGGCATTCCCAACATGAAGCTGGAGAAGCACATCATAGACCGCAAGGTGAAGATCATGGAGGAGGAGGGGGTCACCTTCCGCACCGGCGTGGATGTGGGCCGGGATGTGAAGGCACGTAAGCTGATGCAGGATTTTGACCGGGTGGTGCTGGCCTGCGGCGCTTCCAATCCCAGGGATATCAAGGCTCCCGGCAGGGACGCCGGGGGAATTTATTTTGCCGTGGATTTTCTGACAGCCAACACCAGGAGTCTGCTGGATTCGGATTTCGCGGATGGAAAGTATGTGGACACCAGGGGAAAGGCGGTGGTGATTATCGGCGGCGGGGATACGGGCAATGACTGTGTGGGCACTGCGATCCGCCATGGGGCGAGAGCCGTGACCCAGATCGAGATGATGCCCAAAGCCCCCGACCAGAGGAACCAGGACAATCCCTGGCCCCAGTGGCCCAAAGTCTGTAAAACCGACTACGGACAGGAGGAGGCCATCGCCCTGTACGGCCATGATCCCCGGATCTACGAGTCCACTGTGAAAGAGTTTGTCAAAGACAAGGAAGGAAATCTGAAAGCGGTGAAAGTGGTGAAACTTTCCTGGAACAGAGATCCGGAGAGTGGACGTATGAATATGCAGGAGGTGCAGGGCAGTGAGCAGCTTCTGGAAGCAGACATCGTGCTGATTGCCGCCGGATTTCTGGGCTGTCAGAGTTATGTGGCGGAGGCTTTCGGCGTGGAGCTGGACCAGCGCACCAATGTGAAAACCGCGCCGGGACAATACCGGACCAGCGCGGAGAATGTGTTTGTGGCCGGGGACATGCACCGGGGACAGTCCCTGGTGGTGCGGGCCATACGGGAGGGCCGGGAGGCCGCCCGGGCCGTGGACGAGAGCCTCATGGGGTATTCGAACCTGGTTGTGCAATAGAAGGATGCTTATAAGTCTCCGGCTACCGTGGATCTGAGGCAGCCGGGGACTTTTCCGGCTCCGGGAGAGCGGTGTTTCGCCAGCGTTCCTCTGGCCGTTTTTTGAGGATATTGCCTTTGAACCTGCTTTCTCGGAAAAACAAGCCCATAAACCTGGTGCCCCAGTTTCCGGTCAGACGGAGCACTGAAAGCAACGGTGGAAATTACAGGCCGAATTTTTGCCAATCCTGGACGGACTCGATAATGGGTATCCAGCTGTCGATTTCAAATCCGGCCGTTGTATACGGTCTGGCGTAGCCATCCACTATAAGTGTTCCGCTGCATTTGATATGAGCCGTATCCGATTTTATTTCAACAATCTGCAACGCATAGTCAACCATCGGTTCATGTTCATAAATATAAAAAGAATCTTCTCTGTCGTAACTTTCCTCTACTGTCCTTACCGAAAAGGACTGACCGGCCAGATCTGCTGCGGACTGTTGATCCGTGGCTATGGGGTTTATACAGATGGATGGCGATATTTCCTCCCCGTTAAAATTGCCTTTGGCAAATCCGATCTCTACAGACCAGGACGGCGACTCGTCCTCGTCGCCTTCAAAATACATCAGACTGCTCTGTCTTCGGCTCCAGTCCTCCTCAAATACAAAGTCTTCTCCTATTTTTAACATGGCATACATTTCCTCCCGGAACAAGTTTTTCGTTTGTATCCTGTTTGCCGCTTCCCGGCTCATCCTCCGGAGCAATTGTAAACCTGTCCCATAATGGGCGGCACCATTCTTTATCCGGCATCATTTCCACAGCGCGGCTCAAATCCAGTGATATCTATTATAGACCAGCAGAAATGCCAAGTCAACAGCTGTGCCTTGCTCTTGCGTTTTTTGCCGGGCAACTTTTGCCGGGCAAAGAAAATTTAAGCGGATCTTAAGGTTGGCTCCAGATAGACTTAAGCCTGCCGTTGTATGATAGAGTCCATACAGGAAGGGTCATACGGGTACACGCAACCGGGTTAAGGTTTTTCCGCTCCCTCCTGACGTATACCGCGCAATCGGGCGGTATGTGCCGGACGGGAAAGGAAATTCAGGCCGTTCGTGAGTAAAACAAGGCAGAGGAGGATTCAGACATGTTGGAATGTTGCAATCTAACCAAATCATACAAGGGGAAATGTGTGGTCAGGGATTTGAGCTTCCGGGTGGAACGGGGAGAGATCTTCGCCTTTCTGGGGAGCAACGGCGCAGGGAAAACCACCACTATCAAAATGATCCTGGGACTGGTGAAAATGGACAGCGGCCAGGTAAAGATCGCGGAGGGAGTGCGGGTGGGCTACTCCCCCGAGACGCCGTATTTTCCCCCGTTTCTCAGCGGGCCTGAGGTGCTGGACTATTACGCGGGTATCCAGAAGATTCCCGGGATCAGGCGGCGGGCGGAAATAGCGGCGCTGCTGGACACAGTGGGTCTGGAGGACGGCGGGACAAGGGTCAGAAATTATTCCAAGGGTATGCTCCAGAGACTGGCGCTCGCCCAGGCGCTGCTGGGAGATCCGGACCTGCTGGTTCTGGATGAGCCCACGGCGGGGCTGGATGCCCTGGGGCGGCTGGAAATGCTGCGGCTCATCGGGAAGCTGAAAAACGGAGGCAGGACAATTCTCATCAACTCTCATATCTTAAGTGATATTGAGCGGATCTGCGACAGAGGGATTATCATAAAAAAGGGTGTGTGTCTGGGCAGCTGGAACAAGGCGGAGGAACATTCCCGAAGCCTTGAAGAAATATTTCTGGAACTGGTGGGAGGTGAGAACGAATGAAAATCGCGGTCACGGCTTTCAAAGAAAAAATACGCCGCAGGGATCTATACATTGTCTCCGGAATCGGCGTTCTGATTCTGCTTTTGTTCGGGTCGGGAACCGGTTCGCTGTCCATAGACGGTGTGCCGGTCACGGATTACAGGGTACTTGGACCGGTTATGCTGACGGTAGTCAATGCCATCAGCTGTATTCTGACAGTGGTCATGAGCCTGGGGACGATACCCAATGAATATGAACGGGGCACCAGTCACCTTGTCTGGATACGCCATGTGCCCCAGTGGCGCTATCATGGCGAACTTGCCTTTGCTAATGTGCTGGCCGGATGGGCCTCGGAGACCATTCTCTTTGCCGCCATGCTGGTCTTTATGCTGATAAACCGCAGGGCGGACCAGCTGTGGCGGCTTGCTCCCGCCTGGCTGATCCTGGGCATAAATGTGGCCGCTGTGAGTATGCTCACCAGCCTGCTCAGTGTGGTACTCCCGAAATTCGCGGCGGGTACCATCGCCGCCGCCGCGGCCTTTGCGGGGATTTTTCACAGCCTGCTTGGCCTTTTAAAAGATATGGTGGGCGGTCTCGGGGGAGAACTGATCAGATATGCGCTGAAATTGGTTCCCGATCTCCATGAAATCCAGGCCCAGGCGGGAGCGGTCCTCTATGGCGGTAGGGTGGATGCCCATGTAGTTTTGTGCGGACTGCTCGCAGTCTATGGATATATGGTATTACTGTTTGCTGCTAAAACCACGTCTGACAGAGTTTGGGGCTGACCGGTGTTGGTCCCGGGCTCCCTCTCCAGAGCCCGGCCCGGAGCTGCCCTCAAACAGAAAATGGGCCTTTGACTGGATGGAAATTCAGGGATGTATGCATGGCCGGATCACGTCCGGCGGTCCGAGAGCCGCCGGGGAAGGGGGTTGAACCAGCGGAATCATCTGTCTGGAATGATTTTTCAGACACGCTTCATCCGGCCAGCTTTTGTACTATAGCTACATACACCCTGGCCAATTTGATCCGTGCATCCTGCGCACTTGCACTTTCTGCATTACGCCTGATTGTTCGCCCATGAACCTGCTGATGGAAGCTGTCCAAATCCGGCAGCGATTGCCTTGGAGCGTACAGTTGTGGCTTATCGCAGACACCCCTGCGCAGGTCGGCGCAGCAGCGTCCTTACTTTCCCCGCGCAGGTCGGCGCAGCAGCGTCCTTACTTTCCCCGCGCAGGTCGGCACAGCAGAGCCTTTGCTTCCCTCGCGCAGGTCGGCACGGCAGCGTTCCCACTTCCCCTGTGCAGGTCGGCACAGAAGAGCCTTTGCTTCCCCTGCGTAGGTCGGCACAGAAGAGCCTTTGCTTCCCTCGCGCAGGTCGGCACAGAAGAGCCTTTGCTTCCCTCGCGCAGGTCTGCACAGAAGAGCCTTCACTTTCCCTGAGCAGGTCGACATAGCAGAGACTTCACTTTCCCTGAGCAGGTCTGCACAGCAGAGCCTTTGCTTCCCCCCGCGCAGGTCTGCACAGCAGAGCCTTTGCTTCCCTCGCGCAGGTCGGCACAGAAGAGACTTCACTTTCCCTGAGCAGGTCTGCATATTTTGATTATCATTTGATTCGGCAGGGTATATATAAAAAAATTGTTCCGCAGTACCCTGCTGCTTCACAAGTTCTCTCCTTTTTGCGCAGTTTGTACGGTGAAGCAGGGTATATACAGAAAAATTGTGCGTCAGTACCCCGCTGATGGAAAAAAAGTGGATCTGGAGCGACAATTTTTCTGTATATACCCTGATAGGGTGAAAAAAATCCCTTTTTCTGTCCCCAGGGGCTCCGGGCAGGGTACCGGGAAGTAATTTTTTTGTATATACCCCGGTCTCTGCCTGAAACAGAATATTCCGTATGCGTCCGTGGGAAAAGGGACATTTTTACTCATACATATGGGAAGAGAATACATCAGGATTTCCGTTTAGAGCTCTGACCAGTCCGGATCTGTTTGGGGCAGGTAAAATAAAAGGAAAGCATTTTTCAAACGCGCTCTGGCGGCACAGGAGCTGAGCGGCCAGCAGCGGATATGTGGGAAAGGGAAAACCGGAAGTAATACTTCCAGATGCGGATTGGTGCAATACAGCAGGCAAAGCAGGAGTTGACCCGTCAAATGCAGGTATAGCCGATTGCGAAACCCTGTCAGCAAGTGACGAGGCTGGTCAATATATACAAAAACGGGCTCGGAAGCAAATCTTCTTTGCAAATTATCTTCATGCAGTGGCAAGTCGCCCTTATTTTGTTTATATTGCCCATCCTCCGTTTCCGGAAAGCGAGTTTTGCAATCATCTAAATGCAGGTATGCGGAAAGGAGAAAAATGAGAAAAATCATTATCATATTGACAGGATTGTTCCTTGTGGCGGGCGTCCTGGCCACGGGATCTTACGGACTGTCCCAGGAGGATCTTGCCATCTACAGGCAGGCGGCGGAACTGGAGGAGCAGGGCGGCGACATGGGGTTTGAGGGATTTTCCTTTACGGAATATCCGGTGGCGTTTTACAACGGAGAATGCGATTATGTAATTGCGCGGGAGGGAGAGGAATACAGCGTCACGAAGCGCCGGGCTGTTATCCATTTTATTGCCGCCACTGCCTGGCCCGTGGACGATCATTACGAGGTGCTGACGCCCACTGTGCAAAAGATGTCCTCACTCATCTATGTGATGAGCATGGGGGATATGGAATATGGAGCCGAAGAACAAGTGGCTACCCTATGGCACGAGGCATTTCACTGTTATCAGATGACTTACTTTCAGGATCATATAGAGGAAATCTGTCCTACAGAGAAGGATGAGGGTATTATAGCCGGGGAGGCGGACGCCAGTCCCCGGGCGGCGTCTCTGCTTGGGGAGCAGGCCCGGCTGCTGGAAGAGGCGGTGAAAGCGCAGGATGTTGACAGGATCAGGGAGTGCGTCGTAAAATATAAGGAACTTGACCGGGAGAGGAAGACTCTGCTCTCCTGGGATACGGCCGCGCTGGAGGATTACTATATCAGGGTGGAGGGAACAGCCCGTTATATGGAGGCCTGTGTATATAAAATGCTGGTTCCCGAAAGATTTGACAGCGTTTATCTGGACGGAATCAGCGAGTGCGGAGGCGGCTCCGAAAAATATTACAGGATGGGCATGGCCCAGTGCATGATTTTGGACCGAATTGATCCTGACTGGAAATGCGGTTTCGATTTTTCAGAGCCGGTCCTTGACCTGATCTACGTCAGACTGGGAGTATGAGGAAGCGCCGAAGTGACTTTACCCTTTAGAGCCATCGCGCAGCGATTTAAATAGAGGAGGAAGCGACATGGAATACAAGGTGCTCGCGGCGGATGATGAGACGGAGCTTCTGGACGCCCTGGAACTTTATACCGAAAGGGAGAATATCCGACTGATCAAGGCGGACAACGGCCTTGCGGCTCTGGAGCTGTTTAAGAGCGAGAAACCCCACCTGGTTCTGCTGGATATCATGATGCCGGGCATGGACGGGTTCACCGTGTTGAAACGGATTCGGGAACAGAGCCATGTGCCCGCCATTATGTTTACCGCCAGGGGGGAGGACTACGACAAGATTCTGGGGCTTGGCCTGGGGGCGGATGACTATATCACCAAACCCTACAATCCCATGGTGGTGGTGGCGAGGATCAAGGCGCAGCTGCGCCGCAGTTATGACTATCGGGAGGATGGGGCAGGCGCGGAAGGGGAACTGAGGTGTTTTGACCTGGTCCTGAACCGCTCCGAGGGTGTGGTTATGAAAGGGGACAGGCCCATTGAACTTACCAGAACGGAGTTCCTGATCCTGGAACTGCTGATGCGCAACAGAGGGCGGATTTTTACCAGACAGCAGATTTTTGATTACGCGTGGGACAGCGATTATATCGCGGATGACAATACCGTTATGGTGCACATCAGTAACCTCCGCTCCAAAATCGAGGATTATCCCAAGTCGCCCCGGATGCTGAAAACCATAAAGGGGCTGGGCTACAAGATGGAGAAGGAGTGAAGTCTTGAAACTGAAAAAAAGTATTTTCACCAAACTCATCGGCTGTTTTATCCTGTATGGCCTGATTCTTCTTTTCACCTTTGGGGCCTGCCTGGTTCTGGAGGCCCTGCTCATCGGGGAGGGAAATCCCGCCAATCTCTATCCTTACCAGATGATCGACGGGAACGGGAACGTAACGGGTATCGACATTCTGCAAAAGATGGGCGGCTGGGTGGAGGAACTGGAGAGCGGCGAATCCGGAGATAATCCGGAGCAGGCGGGGACCTATTATGTGACATGTGTGTACGGGGAGAAAAAGATCGGCGGGCGGCGCTACTCGACGCAGGAGCTGCTGGAGATTACATCCCCCTTCGGTGAGACGGGATATATCGGATTTTTCATGCAGCCTTCTGACAGTTCGAAGAAATTTCTCTTTTTTTATGACAGGACAGTTATGCAGGTTACTCCCACAGTGAGCATAAATTCTGTGGGAAAGTACGGAGTGCCTGATATTTTTCCACTGTTTTTTCCTGTTTCCATTCTGGAAATTCTGCTGATCAGTCTATACCTGAAAAGAAAAATCAAGACCCCCCTGGACAGAATCATGCTGGGCATGGAGAATCTGAAATCCGGCCACTGCGGGGCCAGGATCGACATTAAAACCGAGGCTGAATTTGAAAGAATCGTGGATACATTCAATCTGATGGCGCGGCAGCTGGAGGAGGAGAAAGCCCGGAGAGAGCTGCTGGTCCGGAAAAAGAACCAGATGCTGCTGGAACTGTCCCACGATATCAGGACGCCTATCGCCACCATCAAAAGTTACGCCAATGCCCTGGAGGCGGGACTTGTACCGGAGGAAAGAATCGGGAGCGTCTACCGCACCATCGACCGAAAGGCGGATCGGGTGGAAAAGCTGTCGGGGGATATGTTTATCATGCTGAAAATGGATAATCCCGACTATGAACTACGCCTGGAAACCGTGGACCTTTGCGAGCTTTCTCGCCAGCTCTGTGTGGAGTATTATGACGAGATAACGGAGGCGGGACTGGAACTCGTGATAGACATTCCCGATACGCAGCTCTTCGCCATGGCGGATGTGGGTCTCCTGTCGAGAGTGGTCAGCAATCTGCTTTCCAATGCGCTGCGGTATAACAGGACCGGAAAAAAGATCTTCGTGTCCCTGTCCGGCCAAGAGGGCAATGTCCTTTTGCAGGTCTCAGACGATGGGGAAGAGATTGACGCGGCTTTTGCCGGACAGATGTTCAACGCTTTTTCCCGGGGGGATCTTTCCCGAAAAACCGACGGCGGAACCGGGCTGGGCCTGGCGATCTCCAGAATTATTGTGGAGAAGCACGGCGGCAGCATCCGCTATGACCGCATAGACGGAAAAAATGTGTTCACAGTGAAGTTACCGGAATGAATCTTGCAGCTTGTGTGTGCTGCGTATTCCTCTTCGCCGTATCAGATCAGGCAGGGAGGCTATCGGAAAATGCCCGATGCGGTGCGTGAAAATTGGAAAGTCTCCGCTCGCATGTGCTATGATATATAGGAAATCATCAGCGCCGGGTGGCCACCGTGGATATAGGAAATCATTAGCGCCGGGTAGCCGCCGGGGATATAGGAAATCATTAGATCCGGGTGGGCGCCGTGGATATAGGGAATCATCAGCGCCGGGTGGCCACCGTGGATATAGGGAATCATCAGATCCGGATGGCCGCTGGGGATATAGGGAATCATCAGCCCCGGATGGCCGCTGGGGATATAGGGAATCATCAGTCCCGGATGGCCACCGTGGATATAGGGAATCATCAGCCCCAGGTGGCCGCTGGGGATATAGGGAATCATCAGCGCCGGGTGGCCACCGTGGATATAGGGAATCATCAG
>CAJUAB010000020.1:0-33191 GCA_910583845.1 uncultured Acetatifactor sp. | reverse complement strand
GGATGCTGCTGATGTGAGCGGGGCCAGCCCTGGAGGAATTGTCATTGGATGCTGCTGATGTGAGCGGGGCCAGCCCTGGAGGAATTGTCATTGGATGCTGCCGATGTGGGAGGGGCCAGCCCTGGAGGAATTGCCATCGGATGCTGCCGATATGGGAGGGGCCTGCCTTGGAGGAATCAGGATTCGCAAGCCTGGCTGGATAAAATGGTACATTCAGTGCGCACAGGTATATAGGAATTGTCATTGGATGTTGCCGATGTGTGCGGGGCTGTTCCTGGAGAAATTGTCATTGGATGCTGCCGATCTGCGTGGGGCTGTCCCTGGAGAAATTGCCATCGGATGCTGCCGATGTGGGAGGGGCCTACCCTGGAGGAATTGTCATCGGATGTTGCCGATGTGTGCGGGGCCTGCCCTGGAGGAATTGTCATCGGATGTTGCCGATGTGTGAGGTGCCAGCCCTGGAGGAATTGCCATCGGATGCTGCCGATGTGGGAGGGGCCGTCCCTGGAGGAATTGCCATCGGATGCTGCCGATGTGTGAGGGGCCAGCCCTGGAGGAATCAAGATTCGCAAGCCTGGCCGGATAAAATGGTACATTCAGTGCGCACAGGTATATAGGACTTCCAGACATATCGGGAAATTGTCTTCCCTGGAGTGCGTACGCAATATCGCCCCTGCCATCACCCATGTGAAACTCAGTCCCCGCATTTGTGTCGTTTTTTCTCCAAATGCAGGGACCATAGCTCGCTGCGCGGCATCATCCGGACCAAATCTCCCGCAAATTGTGTCTGTTACGCCTCCGAAATCGCTTCTGGAGTTTCCTGAACTTGAAGCACAATTTTTTCCGCCCTGGTACAGGCCGCCAGATCCCCCAGAGACTGTGTGTAAAATGTCCGGAGATTTTCCGGGCAGGAGATGATCAGTTCCGGGATGGAATCTTTCATGGACATCTGCTTTTCGGATTTTTCCTTCCGCACCCGGGCGATGACGCTCTCCAGATGCGCGCCGAACGCAAGGCAGTCCTCCTGGATGGGGCCGGCGGTCCACAGCGTCAGGTGCAGGGATACCGTATTTTCATATTGCCGGTAAAAGCTCTGGTAAAGATATTCGGTCATATAGGGGGTATAGATGGCGTACAGCTTCAAAATTCCCAGAAAGCCATAATACACGGCCGTTTGTCCGGAATATCTGGAGGCCGCGCCATGCTTTTGTGGCTGGTACAGCCGTTCCTTCACAATCTCGATATAATAATCACAGAAATCTCTCCAGAACAGATTATCAATCTCATGCCTGGCCTGACCGATTTCATAGTCCTCCAGCAGCTGTGTGGCCCTGAGAGTGGTTTCGCTTACCCGCTGCAGAATCCATCTGTCCACCGGCAGCAGTCCGGATTCATCGTATTGCGCGGGTTTTGAGTAATCTTCCAGTTGCAGAAGCACGAATCTGGCGGAATTGTACAGCTTCTGGAGGAAGCGCCGGGATATTTTCAGCTCCTCCGCGCTGAAGAAAGTGTCTGTGCCCAGCCGACTGTTTGCCGCCCAATAGCGGATGGCATCGGCGGAGTGCGTTTCGATCAGCTCCATGGGAGACGCGCCGCCATTGCTTTTGGATTTGCTGATCTTTTCGCCGGGCTTTGCCAGCACATAGCCGCTGATCATAATGTCCCGCCAGGGGATCTGCCCTGTGTGGTACAGGCTTTTTACGATGGTGTAAAACGCCCAGGTGCGGATGATCTCATGGGCTTGGGAACGCATGCTCATGGGCAGGAGCTCCGGAGAACCGGCGCTGTCCTGAGAGCCTGCGAGTTCCCGGTTGATCAGAGGGGTCACGGAGGAAGTGGCCCAGGTGTCCAGAACCGCCTCCTCCGGCACAAAGCTGTCGCATCCGCAGCTGCAGGGCCGCAGGGGACGGCTTTCCATGGGATTAACGGGCAATTGGGATTCTTCCGCGAAGACGGGCTGCTGACAGTCTTTGCAGTACCAAACCGGAAAGGGAACTCCAAAATACCGCTGCCGGGAGATACACCAGTCCCATTTCAGGTTTTCCACCCATATCCGGTAGCGGTTTTTCATATGTTCCGGATGCCAGCGGATTTCATCGGCGGCTTGCAGGAAGCGCTCCTTTTCGGACAGCACATCAATATACCACTGCCTGGAGGGAATAAACTCCACATCTTTACCGCACCGCTCGTGAATGGCTACCATATGACGGAGGGTCTCCTGCTTTTGCAGAAGTCCTTTTTCCTGCAAAAGACCGATGATGTGAGCCCTGGCTTCCCGGACCTTCATGCCCCCGATGAAAGCGATATCCTCCCGGATTCTGCCGTCCGGCAGGATGATTTTCCGGTAGGGCAGACGGTGTTTCTGACACCACTCCATGTCGGCGGAGTCTCCGAAGGTGGCGCACATGACCGCTCCGGTGCCCTTGTCCGTGTCCACCGTCTCTTCCGCGAGTACGGGGATCTGGATATCGTACAGGGGAACCCGGGCCTGCTGCCCGATATAGCGCTGATACCTGGCATCCCCGGGATGGACAAATACGCACACGCAGCCTGCCAGCAATTCCGGCCTGGTGGTGGCTACGGGGAGCCCTCCGAGGGGCGTTTCGAAGGACAGATAGTTGAAAGCGGTCTCACATTCCCTTGTCTCCAGCTCCGCCTGGGCGATGGAGGTGCGGCACTCCGTACACCACAGCACAGGGGATTCTTTCATGTAGGCCTTATGGCTCTTGGCCAGCTCGATAAAGGATTTCTGAGAGATCTTCCGGGAGGAATCCGATACGGTCTGGTATTGCAGGCTCCAGTCCACACTGAAACCCAGCCGCTGCCACAGTCTGCGGAATTCTTCCTCATAGCGCGCTACGGTAGTCAGGCATTTCTCCCGGAATACACTTCGGGGCACCATATGCGCCCGTATTTTCTCGTCCCGCTCCACCAGGCGTTCCGTGGGCAGGCCGTTATCGTCAAAGCCAAAGGGATAGAACACGTCATAGCCCTGCATTCGCTTGAATCTGGCGATCATTTCCGCCTGGGTGTAGGAAAAGACATGACCGATATGCAGTTTCCCGCTGACGGTTGGGGGCGGAGTGTCGATGGAGAATACAGGTCCCCGCTTCCCGTGCCGGTACCTGTAGACGCCCTGCTGTGCCCACAGCTCTTCCAGTTCTTTTTCTGTTTTGTGAAAATCATACTTCTGATCCATATGGATACCTCCTTATTTAGAGTCCCGCATCTGCCCGGAAAGCACCGTAACTGGCAGAGTAATTTCTGGCCGTTGAAACGACCAGAAATTCTCTGGGCGCTTTCCGGGCAGATGCTGATTAGAGTCCCGCATCTGCCCGCGGATTAGTATTTTACAAAACAGACAAAAAAACGCCCCGAGCCAAAGCTCAGGGCGAACAACATGTCCGTGGTACCACCTAAATTCAGAAATACTTCTGCACTCATGACAATACGGGAAAATCCACTTCCCCGTCTCAGGAGCCTGATTCCGGCCTGGAGAGCGGGACGACTGCGGCGAATTTCCGATATTGTTTCCCCTGATAACGGTGGGATCTCCGTTGGAACCTACTAAGCATATTCCGTTCGGCCCAAAGCTCAAAGGTCACTTCCATACGCCCTTCACGAAAGTTCTCACCAGCCACTTTCTCTCTGTCCATCCGGTGTCGCATGTACTACTCCTCGTCGATGCCTTTTTGTCTGTATTTGTGATAAAATTATTATAGCATGTATTTTTATGCTGTCAAGGGTGCATTTTTCCTGTTTTACAGGGGCTGTTTTGCGCTGCCTTTATGTCCGGAAAAAAGAGGACGCCTAAGAGAGACCAACAGGCGAACATTCAGAACTGCCCCCAGAATGATGACCGGTATCTGATTGTAGAGCTGCCGGTTATTGGCCTCCCAGACCATCAGAAATAAGGCTATGCCAAACAATGACAGGTCGGCGACGACCTTGGCCGCAGGCACTTCCCTCTTTTGGAGCAGGAGTCGCAAAGTCGCCACGGCGCCCAGCAGATAGACGGTGTAGATGGAAAAGATATAGCAAAAGCACAGTTGTGAAACCCTCCAATAATATTTTCCCCATGGAGAGAAACTTTCATACAGCAGATTGTGTTCGTTTATCGCATAGTAAGTATAGTTGGCGGCACCGAAATTTCCACTGGCAAAGTTAAACCGTAATTTTTGAACCAGGTGAGATATATTCCAGAATTCCCTGTAGTTCTGCCGAATATATTGCAGGGCATATTCCGTTTTTTCCGCTTTTGAAGGGAGGGAGATGGTGTAGGTGACATAGTCCCAGTTATCGTTCCAGCTGCCGTTCCCTTTCAGTCCCAGGGCGATCCAGTTTATGGTGGGATTGCAGGTTTCCTTCGCGGCGTTCCAGATATCAAAACTCCCGGCCCACAGATCGGTCAATCCCCAGGACCCAATGGAGAAAAGGATAAATATGCCAAGATATCTCCATTTTTGTATAGGTATGCGGCAGAAACAAAATACGATCAAACCCGCGATCAGCGGAATCAACACGGTAACTTTTACGGATAGTCCAATACCGACCGATACCCCTGCCAGCGCTGACATAAGAACCGCGTGTCCCTTGCGGGGCGTTTCCAGCCCCGCCTTGAGCAATGCCAGAGTGACGATTCCCATCATGAAACTCATGCTGTCCGTATAAAAAGCCTGTACATTGGCCCATATGGGCAGTGTGCATACGAACAGAAACAGAATGGGGATGCGGTATCGTTCTCTTTCCTCTTTTGAATTACCGGCCAAAAAGCAAACGCTCCATACCGCCGCCAGCACCTGGCCTATGCTCCAGAGCAGGACAAAGTAGAAGGGGTCCTGACAATGTAAAAAATCCGCCATACGGAAGAGGACGCTCAGAAAGAGCATGGGCTTGATATTATTGGCGTAGGTTTGAAAATAAAATACGGACGTCAGTTCCCGTCCCTCAACCAGCTCGGACGCCCCGTTCCAGATCTGCACATAATCGTCCAGAGAATAGGGGGAGTTGCGGCCAATACAGCTCACTATATAGAGCGACACACCAAACAGAATGAGCAGCGCCCCGTAAAGGGGGGTGTTTCTCGCAGGGTGTTTTTTTCCAGATCCGGAAGAATTCGAAAAAGAGCGCTGTTCCCAGCACCTGTCCCAAAGATAAAACGAGCAAAGCAAAAGAATAGTGCCAATAACAGTTCCCACAGCCATCTGCCATGGGAAAAGATTGTTTTGGGGACTTGCGATCGATAAGACGATGATTAACCCTAAAAAAATTGACTGTCCTGTATAAATGAACGCCCATATGAAGATGCTGATTTTATTAGTAAATTTTATCATATTATTTTCCCGGATCTTTCCGTTAGAATTCCAGCGCTTATTTTTTCCCACAGTAGCCACATACTCCAATACAATAGTAATTGCAGTTCCACAGCCAGCGTCAGTATGCGCAGTCTTGCCCGGAAGACATTTTGAAACAGCATTTTTCCCTTATAAAAAAGTCTTCAAAATCTTATTCCATAATATTATATCTGTTTTGTTTCAAAATGTCTACCATTTGTGACAAATTACTCCCATTCTTTACATCTTCTATAAAATGTCGAGCTGCTCATCCCCAGTTCTTTGGCGGCCTGTCTTACCGTTATCTCTCCCTGTAACCACAGTCGGTAATACCGCTGAAATTCCTGCGGTACTTCGTTTTTCTGTCGCCCAAACTGTACACCCCTGGCTTTGGCGGCGGCGATTCCCTCTCTCTGGCGGCTGCGGATAAAGGAGCGCTCTGTCTCCGCTACGTAAGCCAGGATCTGGAGCACCAGGTCGGAGATAAAAGCTCCTGTCAGATCGTCATGCCCCGCGGATGTATTCAGGAGCGGCATATCCAGCACCTCGATATCCGCGCCGATTTCCCGGGTGATTTTCCGCCACTGTTCCAGAATCTCGCCATAGTTGCGTCCCAGCCGATCGATACTCTTGATCACCAGCAAGTCCCCCTTTTTCAGCTTTTTCAACAATTTTTGATATCCTGTCCGCTGGAAGTCCTTGCCAGACATCTTGTCCAGATAGATGCATTGCCGCAGAATTCCCCTGTTTTGCATAGCCAGGAACTGGCGCTCCGGGTTCTGATCTCTGGTGGACACTCTGACATAACCGTATTGCTGCATTTTTTACCCTCCTGAATTTGAGTTTCACAAGTTCCCTCTCAGTACTCAATCCGTTGATAGAGATCAGGTTGTCATGGGTATCCGGATCTTCATCAACAAGATGTGAGGGAATATGCTGTTTAAGGTTTGCGTCTTTCATATTGATTTTGACGGACGCTATTTTACGAATAGTAAAAACTGAGAATATCATAGAACAAAAAAGGGCGGTCAGGCAAAAATGTTTCCGCAGGCGCAAAAAACACTTGCCAAACCGGGCAAAAAGCGGTTAAATAGTACTGGAAATGGAAAATATACGGAAAGGTATGGTTCATAAGAAAATGGCTAACCAATTAATACCCAAGGGATACAAGTCCCAGCTGAATCTGTACGAGACCCAGGTGGCGATCAAGACCGTGAAGGACTTTTTTCAGGGGCTGCTGGCGGAGCGCATGCATCTGCTGCGGGTATCCGCGCCGCTTTTTGTGGCTCCGGAGTCCGGCATGAACGACAATCTGAACGGCGTGGAACGGCCCGTGAGTTTTGATATCAAGGAGCAGGAGGGCAGGGAGGCCCAGGTGGTGCAGTCCCTGGCCAAGTGGAAGCGCTACGCGCTGCAAAAATACGGTTTCTCCGTGGGAGAGGGTCTGTATACGGATATGAGCGCCATCCGCAGGGATGAAGTCACGGACAATATTCACTCCATCTATGTGGATCAGTGGGACTGGGAAAAGATCATCAACCGGGAGGACCGGAATCTGGACACACTGAAAGAAGTGGTGCGGACGGTCTACAAGGTGCTTCGCAAAACGGAGAAATACATGGCGATCCACTATGACTATATAGAAGAAATTCTGCCCCATGATATTTTCTTCATCACCACCAGGGAGCTGGAAGAGATGTTTCCCGACTACACGCCCAGGGAGAGAGAATATTATATCACCAAGGCAAAAGGCGCCGTATGCATCATGCAGATCGGGGATGTGCTGGAGAACGGCGAGCCCCACGACGGACGCGCGCCGGATTATGACGACTGGTCGCTGAACGCGGATATCGTGGTGTACTATCCCGTGCTGGACATTGCGCTGGAGCTTTCTTCCATGGGCATCCGGGTAGACCGGGATTCCCTTCTGTCCCAGCTGGAGAAGGCCGGCTGCACGGAACGGGCCCAGCTGCCCTTCCAGAAATCCATACTGGATGAGACGGTGCCTTTTACCATCGGAGGCGGCATCGGACAGTCCCGGATCTGTATGTTCTTCCTGCGCAAGGCGCATATCGGAGAGGTGCAGTGTTCCCTGTGGCCGGAGGAAGTGGTGCGGGAGGCGGAGAAGGCAGGGCTGCAGCTGCTGTAAGGAGCGGGAGCATACGCCAGTGCTCTGTCCGGTCAGTAATCGCACTGCCGGTGCCGGATATTTTGTCAGTCTGCAAGGCGGAGGAGGCGATGCGGTGGCATCGTTGACTGCTGACAACGCGGCAGATGGCAAAACAGGCGGCGGAGAAAGTGCGATTGCCGGCCGGATGGAGCGCCAGTGCGGGCAGCAGGCGCTGAAAATGGAAATTAGGGCTTGACGGATGCCATGGATTATGCTATGTTTATTAAGCGAGATGGATATTAGGTCTTTTTTTTATGCCTAAATTATAAAACGTTAGACGGCTGCTCCCGCAGCGGAATGGAGGAAACAATGCGTACAAGAATTACTTTAGCATGCACAGAGTGCAAACAGCGGAACTACAATACCACCAAGGATAAGAAGACTCATCCCGACCGTATGGAGACCAAGAAGTACTGTAGATTCTGCCGGACCCATACCATGCACAAGGAGACCAAGTAAGCAGCCGTGGCAAGGTGATACGGGCACAGGTCCGCGTTATGCAAAAAAAGAGGCAGGTCCGGATCTGTAGTTTCCGGACCGGTATGATCGCAGGACCGCGGGGCAGCCCCACGGTCCGCAGAAAAGAGGTAAGCATGGGAGATTCCGCGGAAAAGACCGCAAAGCCTAAGTTTATTGACGGGCTCAAGGCCGAGTTCAA
The DNA here is from genome assembly GCA_910583845.1 of uncultured Acetatifactor sp. Classification (GTDB taxonomy): domain Bacteria; phylum Bacillota; class Clostridia; order Lachnospirales; family Lachnospiraceae; genus Acetatifactor. Next base: position 25,030 of record CAJUAB010000020.1, on the reverse strand, counting down.
GAAGATTTCCTGGCCTGACAGACAATCTACCTTTAAGCAGTCTGTAGCAGTAGTAGCGATATCCGTAGTTTTGGGAGTTATCATTGCCGTGTTGGATTATATCATCCAGAACGGGGTGCAGATTCTGACAACAATAGGGCGAGGGTGATTGTATGGCAGAGGCAAAATGGTATGTGGTTCATACTTATTCCGGATATGAGAATAAGGTCAAAGCCAATATTGAGAAGACCATTGAGAACAACCCTTCCCTGGCGGAGCAGATCCTGGAGGTCAGAGTACCTCTGGAGGAAGTGGTTGAGATGAAAAACGGCGTGAAGAAGACGGTTCAGCGCAAAATGTTTCCGGGCTATGTGCTTCTGAATATGGATATGAATGACGACACCTGGTATGTGGTGCGTAACACCCGCGGCGTTACCGGGTTCGTGGGACCCGGAAGCAAGCCGGTTCCGCTTACGGAGGCGGAGATGAAGCCTCTGGGGATCAAGACGGACAATATATCCGTGGATTTCGCGGAGGGAGACAGCATATCCGTTGTGGCCGGTGTCTGGAAGGATACCGTGGGTATCGTCCAGAAGATGGATTATGGCAAGCAGACGGCTACCATCAACGTGGAACTGTTCGGAAGGGAGACCCCTGTGGAGATCAGCTTCGCGGAGATCAGGAAACTTTCTTAAAGCAAAGTATTTTCCGGAAGGGACATGGTTCCCCTGCGGTGAATATAGCCGCCGGTACTCTGAGACCGGACGGCGATGGGGCTTTGGCCCCGGCAGCATGGGAATATGGCAACGCGGGAAGAAGACTGCAAAACCGGTTCCCGTGAGGCCGTGTTTCAGTGGGAGCAAGACCCGGACACACAAAAATCCGAAGTGCTTGCGCCGGATTACCACATTATAGGAGGTGCCACTATGGCAAAGAAAGTAGTAGGATACATCAAGTTACAGATTCCTGCCGGCAAGGCTACACCGGCTCCGCCGGTTGGTCCCGCTCTGGGCCAGCACGGTGTGAATATCGTTGAATTTACCAAGCAGTTCAACGCCAGAACAGCAGACAAGGGTGATCTGATCATTCCTGTTGTCATCACTGTATACGCGGACAGAAGTTTCAGTTTCGTTACCAAGACTCCGCCTGCGGCAGTACTGCTCAAGAAGGCATGCAACTTAAAGACTGCGTCCGCAGCTCCCAACAAGACCAAGGTCGCTACCATTTCCAGGGACAAGGTCCGTGAGATCGCGGAGATGAAGATGCCGGATCTGAACGCGGCAAGCGTCGAGGCAGCCATGAGCATGATCGCCGGTACTGCGAGAAGTATGGGGATTGTTGTTGAAGACTAAACACTATTGATTGGGAGACAGTTCCGCTGGGATTGTCGCTGGAACCTAGGAGGTAAGATAATGAAACATGGTAAGAAATATGTAGAGGCTGCGAAGCTGGTTGACAGAACAACTTTCTACGAGCCGGAGGAGGCGATTGCTCTGGCTAAGAAGACCGCAGTCGCGAAGTTTGACGAGACGATAGAGGTGCATATCAGAACCGGCTGCGACGGCCGTCATGCGGACCAGCAGATCCGCGGCGCGGTGGTGCTGCCCAACGGAACCGGTAAAACCGTAAGAGTTCTGGTATTCGCGAAGGGAGACAAGATTAATGAGGCTGAGGCCGCAGGCGCGGATTATGTCGGCGGTGAGGAGCTGATTCCCAGGATTCAGAACGAGGGCTGGCTGGATTTCGACGTAGTGGTGGCGACCCCCGACATGATGGGCGTGGTGGGACGTCTCGGTAAGGTTCTGGGCCCCAAGGGCCTGATGCCCAACCCCAAGGCCGGCACGGTAACCATGGATGTCACCAAAGCCATCAACGATATCAAGGCCGGTAAGATTGAGTACAGACTGGATAAGAACAACATTGTGCATGTTCCCGTGGGCAAGGCTTCCTTCACGGAAGAGGCTTTGCAGGAGAACTTCAAGGCGCTGATGGATGCCATTGTAAAGGCCAAGCCCAGCGCTCTGAAGGGCCAGTATCTGAGAAGCATCACTCTGACTTCCACCATGGGCCCCGGCGTAAAGGTCAGCGTTGCGAAGTTCTGATCAAAGGCCTGCGACAATAACGTTTTATGGAACCTTCCCTTTTGGGAGGGTTCTTTTTCACCCTGCGGAAACCGGGCGGAATTTCAGGCAGCGGGCAATCCGGCGGCAGAGACTGAGGGAGGGGTATCATGGATAAGTTGAGAAAAAGCTATCTGCGACACAGGGACGCGGTGCTGGTCCTGCTGGGACTGCTTGCGGTAAGCATGATCACGCTTCCCTATCTGGTGCTGGGGGAGGGCAGCTATGTGCAGGTGCATGACCAGCTGGACGGCGAGGTGCTGAACTATATGTACCAGGCCAGATATCTGGGGGAGGGACATGTGATCCCTCAGTTTATGAACGGCATGGATAAGGCGTCCATGCTGCCTCCCGCGCCGCTGGGAGTGCTGCTCTACAGGCTGCTGCCCCCCTTTGCCGCCTACGGCGTGATGCACTGGCTCTGTCTGGCGGTGGGATTTCCGGGGATGTACTTTCTGGGCAGGCGGTTGAAGATCAGGCCCGAAGCGGCCTGGGCGACGGCCTGTCTGTTCTGCTATATTCCCTTTTATCCGGTCTACGGACTGGCGGCGCTGGGACAGCCCATGCTGGTGCTGTGCGCTCTCCGGCTGGGGGCGGAAACGGCGGGGGGTGATAAGGGCAGGGGAGCCAGGGAAAACAGGACGGGGAAAAACGTGCCCGGAGGAATCCGGGGCGGCAGAAGTAAATTCCTGGAGGCGATCGGGTGCTATCTTGCAGTGGCCCTGTATGGGGCCTGCTCTTCCCTGACCCTTGTGGGTTATGCCTGGGTTGCGGCCGGGTTTTTGTGGTCGCTTTTCCTGGCGGCGGAGGGATGGCGGAAAAAGCGTGGTTTTCAGCCCGCGCTTCGGGTGGGAGGCGCGGCGCTGACACTGGCGGGCGTCTATCTGGCAACCAATCTGGATCTGCTGCGGGCTCTGTCGGGGGACGGCTTCACCACCCACCGGCAGGAGATGGCGCTGCGGGCTGTGGAGAATCCCATGGTCTCTTTCCGGGAGCTTCTTTTCAGCGGGGGCTCCTACTCTCCGGTATACTCCGCCGGTATCCTGGCGGCGGCCATACTGCTTGTCCTGGCGTTTTGCAGGAAAACGCCGCAAAAGGGAAGAGGGTTTTTTACCGCGGCCTGGACTCTGATCGGTCTGCTGATCTGCGCCGCCCTGCTGGCGGTTTTGTGGAACAGCAGCCCCGTGGTATCCCTGCGGTTGTCCGCGGGAGGCGCGCTGACCTATTTCCAGGCGGACAGGATTTACTGGTGCTTTCCCTTCCTGTGGATGCTGGTGTTGGGACTGCTGCTGGAGAGTATATGCAGATGGGGAGAGACACTGCGGAGGGCTGCGCGTGTAATCCCGGTGCTCTGCTGCGCGCTGCTTGTGGCGGTGGAGGGATTACAGATTCTGCGGGACAGCCCCTTGAACAAAAATATACGTCTGATGCTGCTTCCGGATTATAAGCAGACAACCTGGGAGAGCATCTACATGGACGATGTATTTGCCCGCATAGACCAGGTGATCGGTGCCGGAAAGGACCATTACAGTGTTGTCAGTCTGGGGATCTATCCATCGGTGGCTCTCTACCACGGCTATACCTGCGCGGACGGCTATTCCAACAACTATGACCTGGCATATAAGCACAGATTCCGGCGGATCATGGCCCGGGAGCTGGAAGAAAATCCCGAGGCGCTGCGCTACTTTGACGAATGGGGCAACCGGCTCTACCTGGCGGGCGCGCCCTACGGCATAAACGGCATGGTTTCCGGAGGGCAGTCTCCTTACACCGATCTGGACTATGATTTAAGCGCCATGCAGGACCTGAATATCCGCTATCTTCTGGCGGCGGCCCCGGTGGAGCTGAGCCGGTCCGCCCGGGAACAGACGGGCCTGCGTCTGGAACTGGTGGAGGGCAGCCCTTTTACCGATGACACGGCCTACTATGAAGTATGGGTATATCAGATTGCGGCGGATGATCAGGCGGCATCCCCTGAGAGCCCGGTCCGGGATCAGTGAAAAACTTCGCGTCGTAAGGGCAGAGAGAACACAGTATCCGCAGAAACGACATCCGGCCATATCAGTGAAAAACTTCGCGTCGTAAGGGCAGAGAGAACACAGTATCCGCAGAAACGACATCCGGCCATATCAGTGAAAAACTTCGCGTTGTAATGGCAGAGAGAGGCTTCGAAGGAGGCTTCGGCAGAGAAGGAGGCCTGACAGTCAGAAAAAGTCGGTCAGAGAAAATGAAAATATCTGTCGCGGGGGTCTTGACAAAAGCATTCCCATGTGCTACAGTACTAACGGTTAATAAACCATGCCGAAGACAGTAGGTTCCGAGGGGAACGGCGCAATGGGCCGGTTCTGTAGGAATAAGCGCAGCGCCTACCGAGGAGAGTGCGTTTTTATAGGAAATTGTGCCTCCCTGTCCTGGGGAGGCTTTTTGAATATAAGACCTTCTTTCGGCAACAAAATCTAAAAGGAGGTAGAAAAATGGCAAAGGTCGAATTAAAACAGCCTATTGTGGAAGAAATTTCCGCAGGTATCAAAGACGCGCAGTCCGTAGTTCTGGTGGATTACCGCGGCCTGACCGTTGAACAGGATACCGAACTGCGTAAAAATTTACGTGAGGCAGGCGTTGTTTACAAGGTTTACAAGAACACCATGATGAACTTCGCATTCAAGGACACCGCTTTTGAAGGACTGGCTCCTTACCTGAACGGTCCCAGCGCGATGGCCTACTCCACCACGGACGCCACGGCGCCTGCAAGAATACTGGCCGAGTTCGCCAAGAAGGCTGACAAGCTGGAAATCAAGGCTGGCGTGGTTGAGGGAACCGTGTACGATGCCAAGGGCATGGCTTCCATCGCCAGCATCCCGTCCAGAGAAGTGCTGATCTCCAGACTGCTCGGCTCCATGCAGTCCCCGATCACCAACTTCGCCCGCGTAATGAACCAGCTGGCGGAAAAAGGCGGCGCGGCGGCATGTGCCGGGGCGTCTTCCGAGGAAACAGCGGCTGCGGAGTAATCCCCAGGGTCCGCGACGGACAGAGAACCGTGTAAACAAAAAGAAGTGAAAATGATCATCAGCAACGGACCGCACAGTGCCGGGAATCCTTACCGGCCGGGGAGTTGCGGAACTGATAACAGGAGGAAAAGAAAATGGCTAAATTAACAGCTCAGGAATTAATCGACGCTATCAAAGAGATGAGCGTATTAGAGTTGAATGACCTGGTAAAGGCATGTGAAGAGGAGTTCGGCGTATCTGCATCGGCAGGTGTTGTAGTGGCGGCAGGTCCTGCGGCAGCGACCGAAGAGGAGAAGACCGAGTTTGATGTGGAACTGACCGAGATCGGTTCCGAGAAGGTTAAGGTTATCAAGGTGGTTCGTGAGATCACCGGCCTGGGCCTGAAGGAAGCCAAGGATCTGGTAGACGGCGCTCCCAAGATGGTCAAGGAGGCAGCGTCCAAGGACGAGGCTGAGGAGATCAAGAAGAAGCTGGAAGAGGTTGGCGCGAAGGCCACTCTTAAGTAAACCATATCTTTTACGCGGACTCGCTGGTCTTAGGCGGGTCCGCTGCTTTTCATCATGATCCTGTTTTATCCAAAAATCTGCTTGACTCCCTGAAATGTTTGTGTTAGTATGGAAGATGCACTATTGTGGTGTGTTATGCTTATTTTTGACGTATATATAGCAGACCGGCGGCAAATAGGCAAATCAAAAAGAACGGGGTGAAATGTCCATGGAAAAAAACAGAATACGTCCAATTGCGAACAGCAAGAACATGCGTATGAGTTATTCGAGACAAAAAGAGGTTTTAGAGATGCCCAACCTGATCGAAGTCCAGAAGGACTCCTATCAGTGGTTTCTGAAGGAAGGCTTGAAGGAAGTCTTTGACGACATCTCTCCCATTGCCGATTACAGCGGTTCCCTCAGTTTAGAGTTCGTAGATTTTGAACTGTGCGAAAATGATGTAAAGTATTCCATTGAAGAGTGTAAGGAGAGGGATGCCAATTACGCGGCCCCTCTGAAAGTAAAGGTACGTCTGTATAATAAGGAGAAAGAGGAGATCAGCGAGCATGAGATTTTCATGGGCGATCTGCCCTTGATGACGGCCACGGGCACTTTCATCATCAATGGCGCGGAGCGTGTCATCGTGAGCCAGTTGGTGCGTTCCCCCGGCATCTATTATGGGATAGGCCACGACAAGATCGGCAAGAGGCTTTTCTCCTGTACTGTGATTCCCAACCGCGGCGCGTGGCTGGAGTACGAGACGGACTCCAACGATGTATTCTATGTGCGTGTGGACCGTACCAGAAAGGTCCCCATCACCGTTCTGATCCGGGCGCTGGGAATCGGGACCAACGATGAGATCCGGGAAGTATTTGGCGACGAGCCCAAGATCGAGGCGAGCTTTGCCAAGGACACTGCTGAGAATTATCAGGAGGGTCTGTTAGAGTTATACAAAAAGATCCGTCCCGGCGAGCCCTTGAGCGTGGAGAGCGCCGAGAGCCTGATAAACGCCATGTTTTTTGACCCCCGCAGATATGATCTGGCCAAAGTCGGAAGATATAAATTCAACAAAAAGCTCGCGCTGCGCAACCGCATCAGACATCAGATCCTGGCCGCCGATGCCGTGGACCCGTCCACCGGCGAAGTGGTGGCGTCCGCAGGCACCAAAGTGACTGCGGAACTGGCGGACGCGATTCAGAACGCGGCGATTCCCTTTGTGTATATACAGACGGAGGAGCGCAATGTGAAGGTGCTGTCCAATATGATGGTGGACATCACGAGCTTTGTGGACTGTAAGCCCCGGGAACTGGGGATCACGGAGTGGGTATACTATCCCGTGCTGGAAGAGATCCTGGGGGAATTCGGTGAAGATCCGGGAAAGCTGGCCGAGGCCATCCGGAAGAATGTACACGAACTGATTCCGAAACATATCACCAAGGAAGACATTTTTGCTTCCATTAATTATAATATGCATCTGGAGTACGGCCTGGGCAACGATGACGATATCGACCATCTGGGCAACCGGCGTATCCGCGCGGTGGGGGAGCTTTTGCAGAATCAGTACCGCATCGGCTTATCCAGGATGGAGAGGGTGGTGCGCGAGCGCATGACCACCCATGACGCGGAGGATATTTCTCCCCAGTCCCTGATCAATATCAAGCCTGTGACCGCCGCCGTGAAGGAGTTCTTTGGCTCTTCCCAGCTGTCTCAGTTTATGGATCAGAACAATCCTCTGGGAGAGCTGACCCACAAGAGACGTCTGTCCGCTCTGGGGCCCGGCGGTCTGTCCAGAGACCGGGCGGGATTTGAGGTGCGGGACGTGCATTATTCCCATTATGGCAGAATGTGCCCCATTGAGACACCTGAAGGACCCAACATCGGACTGATCAACTCTCTGGCAAGTTACGCCAGGATCAATGAATACGGCTTTGTGGAGGCACCTTACCGCAAGATTGACAAGACAGATCCCTCCAATCCCCGGGTGACGGAGGATGTGGTATATATGACCGCCGATGAGGAGGATAATTATCATGTGGCCCAGGCCAACGAGCAGCTGGACAGCGAGGGGCATTTTGTCCGCAACAGCGTATCCGGCCGTTACCGCGAGGAGACGCAGGAATATCCCAAGGCCATGTTTGACTATATGGACGTATCTCCCCGGATGGTGTTCTCCGTGGCTACGGCGCTGATTCCTTTCCTGGAGAATGACGATGCCAACCGTGCGCTGATGGGTTCCAACATGCAGCGTCAGGCGGTGCCTCTGCTGGACACCGAGGCTCCTGTGGTGGGTACGGGCATTGAGCAGAAGGCGGCGGTGGACTCCGGCGTCTGCGTTGTGGCACCCAAGGCCGGCAAAGTGGAATATGTGTCCTCCAACCTGATCAGGATCACCTGTGACGACGGGGAGAAGCTGGAGTTCCGCCTGTCCAAGTTCTCGCGCAGCAACCAGTCCAACTGCTACAATCAGAAGCCCATCGTGTTCAAGGGAGATCATGTGGAAGCCGGGCAGGTAATTGCCGACGGCCCGTCCACTGACGAGGGCGAGCTGGCGCTGGGCAAAAATCCTCTGATCGGTTTTATGACCTGGGAGGGCTACAACTATGAGGATGCCGTGCTGCTCAGCGAGAGACTGGTGATGGAGGATGTGTATACCTCCGTCCATATAGAGGAGTACGAAGCCGAAGCCCGTGACACCAAGTTAGGACCCGAGGAGATCACCCGGGATGTTCCCGGCGTGGGTGACGACGCGCTGAAGGATCTGGACGACAGAGGCATCATCCGCATCGGCGCGGAAGTGCGCGCGGGCGATATTCTGGTGGGCAAGGTTACTCCCAAGGGAGAAACCGAGCTGACAGCTGAGGAGAGGCTGCTTCGGGCGATCTTCGGTGAGAAGGCCCGAGAGGTGCGTGACACCTCCCTGAAAGTGCCTCACGGCGAGTATGGTATAGTGGTGGACGCCAAGGTGTTTACCAGGGAGAACAGCGATGAGCTTTCCCCCGGTGTCAATATGGCGGTCCGCATTTATATAGCGCAGAAGAGAAAGATTTCCGTGGGAGATAAGATGGCGGGACGTCACGGAAACAAGGGTGTGGTTTCCCGTGTGCTGCCGGTGGAGGATATGCCTTATCTGCCCAACGGACGTCCTCTGGATATCGTGCTGAACCCTCTGGGTGTGCCTTCCCGTATGAATATTGGACAGGTATTGGAGATCCATCTGTCGCTGGCGGCCAGAGCGCTGGGATTCAATGTGGCGACGCCCGTGTTTGACGGTGCCAACGAGCAGGATATCATGGACACGCTGGACCTGGCCAATGATTATGCCAATCTGCCCTTTGACCGGGCGGAGGCAGAGCAGTGGAAGGCGGAGGGGACAGAGACGGCCCCTGACGGAAGGCCCTGGAAAGGGGATACTTTTGAGAGCCTCCACAGCGAGGAACTGCTGCCGGAGGTAATGGGGTATCTGTCTGAGAACAGGGAGCACAGAGAGGTCTGGAAGGGCGTTCCCATCTCCCGCGACGGTAAGGTGCGCCTGCGGGACGGCCGTACCGGCGAATATTTTGACAGCGCGGTGACCATCGGCCACATGCACTACTTAAAGCTGCACCATCTGGTGGATGACAAGATCCATGCCCGTTCCACCGGCCCGTACTCTCTGGTTACCCAGCAGCCTCTGGGCGGCAAGGCCCAGTTCGGCGGACAGCGTTTCGGAGAGATGGAAGTGTGGGCGCTGGAAGCCTATGGCGCGTCCTACACTTTGCAGGAGATCCTGACTGTGAAGTCCGATGACGTGGTGGGGCGTGTAAAGACCTACGAAGCCATCATCAAGGGAGATAATATCCCGGAGCCCAGCATTCCGGAGTCCTTCAAGGTGCTTCTGAAAGAATTGCAGGCGCTGGGGCTGGATGTGAGAGTGCTGCGCGATGACAACACGGAAGTGGAGATCGCGGAGACCATCGATTACAATGAGACGGACTACCGCTATGAGATGGAAGGCGACCGTAAATATGATGATGACTATGATGGCAATTCTCTGGGAGAGATGGGCTATCAGGCACAGGAATTCGACGATGAAAGCGGCGAGCTGATCAACGCGGAAGATGATTTCAGCGATGATGACTATGCCGATGAGGGATACGACGAGTCAGACGAAGAATTCTAATACAGTTATTAACTAATATTGGAAGGGAGTGCCATAATGTCAGAAACAAAGAATGAAGCGTATCAGCCCATGACGTTCGACGCGATCAAGATTGGCCTGGCTTCTCCGGAGAAGATCCGCGAGTGGTCCCGGGGCGAAGTAATGAAGCCGGAAACCATCAATTACAGGACATTGAAGCCCGAGCGTGACGGCCTGTTCTGCGAGAAGATTTTCGGCCCCAGCAAGGACTGGGAATGTCATTGCGGCAAATATAAGAAGATCAGATACAAGGGCGTTGTATGTGACCGCTGCGGGGTGGAAGTGACCAAGGCCAGCGTGCGCAGGGAACGTATGGGACATATTGAGCTTGCCGCTCCGGTATCCCATATCTGGTATTTCAAGGGTATCCCCAGCCGTATGGGCCTGATTCTGGATCTGTCTCCCAGAGTGCTGGAGAAAGTGCTGTATTTTGCCTCTTATATCGTTCTGGACCCCGGTGAGACCAGTCTGGATTATAAGCAGGTGCTGTCGGAGAGAGAGTATCAGGACGCAAGAGAGACCTTCGGAAACAAGTTCCGCGTAGGTATGGGAGCGGAGGCCATCAAAGAGCTGTTGCAGTCCATTGACCTGATCCGTGAATCACAGGAGCTTAAGAGCGAATTACAGGATTCCACCGGTCAGAAGCGCGCCCGTATTATCAAAAGGCTGGAGGTGGTGGAGGCATTTAATGAGTCCGGCAACAGGCCGGAATGGATGGTGCTGGATACCATCCCCGTGATTCCTCCCGATCTGCGCCCCATGGTGCAGTTGGACGGCGGTCGTTTCGCCACATCCGATCTGAATGACCTGTACAGAAGAATTATCAACAGAAATAACCGTCTGAAGAGACTGTTGGAGCTGGGCGCTCCCGATATCATTGTCCGCAACGAGAAGCGTATGCTCCAGGAGGCGGTGGACGCGCTCATTGACAACGGCAGAAGAGGCCGTCCTGTGACCGGTCCCGGCAACAGGGCGCTGAAATCTCTGTCCGATATGTTAAAGGGTAAGGGCGGACGTTTCCGTCAGAACCTGCTGGGCAAGCGTGTGGACTACTCCGGCCGTTCAGTTATCGTGGTGGGGCCGGAGCTCAAGATCTATCAGTGCGGTCTCCCCAAGGAGATGGCGATTGAGCTGTTCAAGCCCTTTGTAATGAAAGAGCTGGTATCCAAGGGCATCAGCCAGAATATCAAGAATGCGAAAAAGCTGGTGGAGAGAATGGACACCCAGGTGTTTGACGTGCTGGAGGAGGTCATCAAAGAGCATCCCGTGATGCTCAACCGGGCTCCTACTCTGCACAGACTGGGCATCCAGGCGTTTGAGCCTATTTTGGTGGAAGGTAAGGCCATCAAGCTGCATCCGCTGGTATGTACCGCTTTCAACGCGGACTTTGACGGCGACCAGATGGCGGTGCATCTGCCTCTGTCCGTGGAAGCCCAGGCGGAGTGCCGGTTCCTGCTGCTGTCCCCCAACAATCTGCTCAAGCCCTCCGACGGCGGTCCTGTGGCGGTGCCCTCTCAGGATATGGTGCTGGGTATTTACTATCTGACCCAGGAGAGACCCGGTGTTCAGGGCGAGGGCAAGTATTTCAAGAATGTGAATGAGGCGATTCTGGCGTATGAGAACCAGGTGATTACCCTGCATTCCCGCATCAAAGTGCGGGTGACCAAGAGGACGGCGCAGGGCGAGACGGTAAGCGGCAATGTGGAGTCCACGCTGGGACGGTTTCTGTTCAATGAGATTCTGCCCCAGGATCTGGGTTTTGTGGAGAGGAACAATCCGGAGGACTATCTGAAGCTGGAAGTGGATTTCCATGTGGGAAAGAAACAGCTGAAACAGATTCTGGAGAAAGTCATCAATACTCACGGCGCGTCCCGCACGGCGGAAGTGCTGGATGATGTGAAGGCCATCGGCTATAAGTACTCCACCAGGGCGGCTATGACGGTATCCATTTCCGATATGACCGTACCGGCCCAAAAAGCGGAGATGCTGGCCAGCGCGCAGGCCACCGTGGATAAGATCGCGGCCAACTACCGCAGGGGCCTGATCACCGAGGAGGAGAGATACCGGGCGGTGGTGGAGACCTGGAACGAGACGGATAAGGAACTGACAGACGTGCTGCTGGCGGGTCTGGATAAGTATAACAATATCTTTATGATGGCGGACTCCGGCGCCCGTGGCTCCAACCAGCAGATCAAGCAGCTGGCGGGTATGCGCGGACTGATGGCGGATACCACCGGTAAGACCATCGAGCTGCCCATCAAGTCCAATTTCCGTGAGGGACTGGACGTACTGGAGTATTTCATGTCCGCTCATGGCGCGCGGAAGGGTATGTCCGACACGGCGCTGCGTACTGCGGACTCCGGTTATCTGACCCGACGGATGGTGGATGTGTCGCAGGAGCTGATCATCCGCGAGGTGGACTGCGCAGAGGGAAGAGACGAGATTCCCGGGAATGTGGTGAAAGCCTTTATGGACGGCAAGGAGACCATCGAGGGTCTCAAGGACCGTATTACCGGCAGATATTCCTGCGAGGATATCTATGACAGAGACGGCAACATGATTGTGAAGCACAACCACATGATCACCCCCAGCCGCGCGGCGAGGATATTGAGCGTGGGTGTGGATGCCAAGGGTGAGCCTGTGGAGGCCGTGAAGATCCGTACGATATTGACCTGCCGCTCCCACAATGGAATCTGTGCCAAGTGTTACGGAGCCAACATGGCCACCGGCGAAGCGGTGCAGGTAGGCGAGGCGGTGGGCATTATCGCCGCGCAGTCCATCGGGGAGCCCGGAACCCAGCTGACTATGAGAACTTTCCACAGCGGCGGCGTGGCCGGCGATGATATCACCCAGGGTCTGCCCCGTGTAGAGGAGTTGTTTGAGGCCAGAAAACCCAAGGGTCTGGCGATCATAGCGGAGTTTGGCGGCAAGGCCGAGATCCGTGACACCAAGAAGAAGCGTGAAGTGGTGATCACCAACGAGGACACCGGCGAGAGTAAGGCCTATCTGATCCCCTACGGCTCCCGGATCAAGGTGGTGGACGAACAGGTGCTGGAGGCCGGAGACGAGCTCACAGAGGGAAGTGTGAATCCTCATGACCTGTTAAAGATCAAGGGAATCAAGGCCGTACAGGATTATATGCTCCGGGAGGTACAGAGAGTGTACCGTCTGCAGGGTGTTGATATTGCGGATAAGCATATCGAAGTGATCGTGCGGCAGATGATGAAGAAGATCCGGATCGAGAACAACGGTGACGCGGAATTTCTGCCCGGTACGCTGGTGGATGTGCTGGAGTATGACGATATAAACGAGGAGCTTATTGCGCAGGGCAAGGAGCCTGCGGAAGGCAAGCAGGTGCTGCTGGGAATCACCAAGGCGGCGCTGGCCACCAACTCCTTCCTGTCGGCGGCATCCTTCCAGGAGACCACGAAGGTGTTGACGGAGGCCGCCATCAAGGGCAAGGTTGATCCGCTGATCGGACTCAAGGAGAATGTAATCCTTGGTAAGCTGATTCCCGCCGGTACCGGTATGAAGAGATACCGCAACACCCGGCTCAATACCGATTATATCCGCCGTATTACCGTAAAGGGAGACCAGGCGGTGATTCCGGAGGAGGACTCGGAAGAGGATATCCTGATGGATGACGAGGACGTGCTGGATATGGCTGATGAAATGGAAGGCGAACTGCTGGAAGTGGATGAGGAGGATGACGGGTTCGAGGAATCCTATGATGAGTTGGCCGAAGAGGACGAGGCATCTGACGGGGCGGAGACGGCCGAGGAAGAATTGGCGGCAGTAGAATAAAGAACCATAGTATCATACAAGGGCAGGACCCCCAGGGGTCCTGTCCTTGTATGTATTATATGGCAGCGGCAACCATGTGTCATTGCCGTTCGTTCAGGTATAACTGAACCAGGTTCTGTATGGTATGCGCCACCGCCGCCGCGTCCCTGTCTCCGGAAAAGCAGCTTCCGCTTTCCTCCAGAATGATTTCCGCGATGGCATCGGTATCTATGGTTCTACCGGCACTCTTTTCCATGATTGCGTTAAATTTGCCTATTCGGTAATGCAGATTGTCAAATATTTTGCAACGTTATGAATATAAATAAACAGGTTACATCAGAAAACAGTATTCTCAGTGTATTAACAGAGGCGGACTTTCCTCTTCTTCCACATCGGAACTGTCGGTGAGAACCTGCCAGGAGGTGATACGGTAAAAGGGGTCGCCATCCTGATCCGGATAGAGAATCTCAACAGACACGGACAGGGTTTGCAGGTCGGAAATCGCGAACGTATAGGTTTTGCCGCGCCCCGCAGTCAGATAGTATTCGTCCTCGTCAAAGCATTCCTCATAGACGGCGGCCAGAGTGTGGTCCAGGTCGGCGATATTCGCCTGGGCCAGGTTACAGGCTTCATAATAGGCGGTGGTCCGTTCAACCACGCGTCTGCTCAGCCTGGCGTCCGCATTGGCGCTGACAATGGAAAGAGTGGCAAAAGAGATCAGACAGAGAATCACAAATATCAGCAGGATGGAGGAAGAACCTACATTTACATGAAATTCAGGTCCGTTTTTTTTCTGAAAGCTCATAGGAAGGATTCCTTTCTGAATGCAAGTCGTCTGTCAGCGTGACCGTCCGTGAGGGATGTGCAGGTCCACATGCAGGGTATAGAGCGGGGTGTCCGCATTGTCCGTCCTGGACACACGGATGTCGGCGTTTAAGGTGCAGCCGGGCTCCGGAAACATATTGCAAGTCAGGTCCGTGCGATAGCCGTTCTGCTCCAGGGACAGACTTTTGCCGTCTTCCGTCAGCAGACTGCCGGAGAGCAGCGTCTGCAATGTCCGCAGGTCGCCGCTGCATCCGGTGAAGGCCTCCGCCATATTCTGGGCGTAATTCACGGCGTAATTCTGATCCACGGTCCGGGCGGACAGAGCGTGGGCCTTGACAAACAGGCGGATGCACACCGTGCTGGCCAGAGAAAAGAACAGTAGCGCGATAATCAGCTCCATCAAAAAGAGCGACGATTTGGAGTGCTGCAAAAGGGGTTCCTCCTTTCAGAAAGTACAGGTCTGGGTGATTCGGCCGCAAGGATCAAAATGGTGGAAGCATAAATCCGGCCTCGCGGAAGTGTACGCCTACTGGCTGCGGAGAGAGATGTACAGTTCTTTTTGGGTGTTGTCCTCCAAAGTCAGCGAGATGTGCAGCAGATGGTCTCCGGCCATCTCAGGCTTCCAGTCCCGGAGAGAGAGGATTTCCCGGCCTGCGGAGAGGGGATCTGAACCGATATCGCTCCCCTGGCGCATAAACAGTTCCCGCAGGCTTCCCTCATGGAGATAAAGAAAAGTGGCATAGGGTACGCCGTTGATTTCCCGGTTCAGCACCAACGCGGCACGGCCCTCCAGTTCCCCGATGGAAATGCTGTCGTAAAGGTCGTTCTGCCGGACTTTTTCCGTCAGGTAGGAATAGGCGGTGCGGGCGTTATAATTCTCGTCCATATAGCGGACGGTCTGTCTGTATACATTGGCTCCCAGAATTACCAGAACCAGCGCGGAGAGTGTGAAAACCACAAACAGCGCCAGCACAAACAGCACATCCACAATATGTTTTCTTTCCTGTTTCATATTCATAGCAGACCTCCGCTCCATCTCTCCGCTATTTTACGGGCAGAACCACGACATCGGGCATCAGATTGGCCCCCACGGACTGATAGTCGATGACAAATCTGTCCTCATCGTAGGTCAGACCATAGTGTTCCCTCAGATAGCGCAGATTGGGGGGATACATGCCCTCCACGGCGTAACACTGGGCAATACTGCGGAAAAGGGCGGTTTCCAGACTCTCCTGTTGTTTGGCGGTCGTGGTGTCGCTGACGGACTGTACTCCTTGCAGGAACAGTAACAGGATCAGTATCCCTGTCAGCAGGGGGAGCAGACTGATCAGCCGGGGAAAAAATCCCAGCGGGGCGGGATGAAAACGATTGTTGCGCATAAGTGCCTCCAGTTTAACAGGTTTCCCGTTTATCCGATGCTGGACATTATGCCCATCAGCGGCAGGATTACGGACAGCAGGATCAGGCCTACGATGACGGAGAGGATGATCACCAAAGTGGGCTCCAGCACGGCGATGATGGACTGCATCTTCTCATCGGTCTCCCTCTCATAGGAATCCGCGATTTTCTGCATGACAGTGTCGATGTTGCCGCTGCGGAAGCCGATGGCGACCATGCGGGAATGCACATTGCTGAAAATCCGGGAGTCCACCAGGGCTTCGGACAGGTTATCTCCCTTGCGCAGCCTCTCCTTACAGCCCAGAATCTGATCATGCATTCTGGCATTGCCAACCAGCTGCGCCACCATATCCAGGCTGCTGAAAGTGTCGATGCCGCTGCTGAAGGTCATGGCCAGTCCGCTGGCGAATCGCTGGCAGGCATATTTTTCAAAAAAACCTCTTGTGGGAGGAAACCAGTTTAAAAACCGGGTGTTCAGCCTTTTCAGAGCCGGAACGCGGGTAAAAGCAAAGTACAGAACCACCGCCGCGCAGACAATGACCAGCAGAACACCGGAATACCGGTTCAGGGTATTGCCCAGATTCATCAGGGAAGCAGCCAGTCCGCCTATATCGCTGCCCAGTTCGGCAAATACCTGGCTGAAAATCGGAAGCACTCTGCTCATCAGAACATAGATGACTACAAACATCATCACAATCATAATCAGGGGATAGGAGACTGCCTGCCTGATATTTTTGCGGATGTTTTCTTCTTTTTCATAGTAAGCGGCCAGAGCCTGCAGACAGCTGTCCAGCTTGCCGGATTCCTCCCCCAGGGCGATCAGCCGAACACAGTAGTCGGGAAATACGCCCACGCTCTCCAATGCCTCGTGAAAGCTGGTGCCCTTTTTGCATACGTCCCAGATGCCCTGGAGAATCTCCCTGCCCTGTTCGTTTTTCATATCGCTGAGCAGTATGCTCATGCTTTCCGCCGGTGTGATCCCGGCCTGAATCAACATGGCGGTCTGGGAGCAGAATGTCGTGATCTCGGCCTGCGTAAGAATTCTTTTTGCTTTCATATGCATTCTCCTTATTTTATACTCCGCGTGGTTCCCGGTATCAGTTCCCTTAATAGATATATCTCACAGTATAGTTGGTCCCGTCCCCGATAAATTCCCGGACATCTTCCTCACTGTTGCTGGCGGCGTAGGTGGGGTCCATCAGATTCCAGCTGGAGCCGTCAAATTCCACGATGCCGTTGACCCATCCCACGTCTGTGAGATAGACACTGACCCAGGCGTGATAGGCCAGGGAGGCATAACCGACTTCCAGGCGGGTGGGAATATGCTGGGTGCGCAGCATACAGGCCATCAGGGCGGCATAGTCCAGACATATACCCTTGCCGCTGTCCAGCGTGGCATCAATATCGGCTATATAGCCGGACAAGGCGCCGCTGGTGATCTGCCCGGCCTTATCGTAGTCATATTCGATGTTTTCAATAATGTAGTTGTAGACGGCGGACACACATTCCAGGTCGGAGGAAGCGGCCTCGCATAACTGCGCCGCCAGTTCCACCGCGTGGGTGTCCGCGTCATAGTTCACATAAGTACTGGGGGCCAGATAAGGGCTGAAGGGATCGGACAGGGAGACATCCAGATTTACCTCGTAGCTGACGCTGTACTCTTTCCCCTGTATATTTTCATTGACCGTGACGGTGTAGCTGCCGTCCCCCGCCGTCAGGGGGATGGCCTGAAACTGCGATGTGTTCAGATTGTAGTTGCAGGTGTGGGAGTCGGGCCCGATGATCTGCAATTTTACCTTGGAACAGCTGCCCGTGTAATTGGCCATGATGTATCCCTGCTCCAGATTGGATGCGTCAATGGTGGTCACATCGTTGCCGTAAGTCACTGTGCCGGGGGCCGAAGGAACAGGGCAATAGGGCGTATTATCTCTGAGGGGCACGAAGGGAGTGGCAGTCGGGGCCGCTGTGGGCGCAGGGGTATCCGCAGGAACCGCTGTCCGGGCAGGACTCTCCGGTGAGCTGTCGGAGGCCGTGGAGCCGGGATTCTCCGTGGAGTCATCGGAGGCCGTGGAGCCGGGATGCTCCGTGGAGTCATCGGAGGCCGTGGAGCCGGGATTCTCCGTGGAGTCACCGGAGGCCGTGGAGCCGGGATTCTCCGTGGAGTCACCGGAGGCCGTGGAACCGGGATTCTCCGTGGAGTCACCGGAGGCCGGAGAGCCGAATGCCTCCGGAGAACTGGTGGCGCCGATCTGCAAGGCTCCCATGATGCCGGATTGTTCTTCGGGCGGCTGCCCGGCGGAGGGGACGGAGATGGAAGTGGCATCTCCGCAGCCGGTGAGCAGTGGAATACACATACTATATGAAATTAGCTGTAATAATGCTCTTTTTTTCATACCTGGGAAAATAAACCTTTCCTGTGAGGGCAATCGGATGGAGCAGCGGTAACACATCAGCCGGAATCTCCCGGTTACTCTTTCAGCTTCCGGGCCAGACGCTCTTTGCCGGAGGCAATATAACGTTTTATGGTGCTGCGGCTCAACTTCATGGAGCCGGCGATCGCGTCCAACTTCATGCCGTTATAATATCGCATGACCAGGACGGCCCGCTCATGAAAGGGCAGCTCGTCCATGGCCTGCCGGAGCCTGGCAATTTCATCCAGATGCAGGGCCATAGCCTCCGGGTCGGAGTAAGGACGCTCATCCTGCACAAGTTTCAGCAATTCCGGGTCTGAGAAATCCTGATGACCGTACTGCTTTTGCCGGATATCACAGCACATGTGAAAAGAAATGCGATTCAGCCAGGCGATAAAAAGGGCTGGGTCGCTGAGCTTATCAATATGGCGGAATGCGGAGACATAGATTTCCTGCGCGGCATCCTGGGCCAGATATTCGTCCCTTAAGTAATGTCTGGCATAACTGTATACCTTATTATAAGTAAGAGCGTATAACTCGGCAAAGGCCTCCATGTCGCGCCGTTTCAAACGGAGAACGAGCCCGGCCAGATATTGATGATTCGGTTCCGGCATGGTCACGCCCCCTCCCTGATTCAAGTCCGGCATCCGACTTCGCCGGCGTCATACCCGGCAATCGGATGCTGTCCCGGATACGGCCCGCGGCTACAGCTGCGGGTAATTCTCATTATAAAAAAAAGTGAACCTTTTTTCAAGATATCCCTGTCTTTTTTTATAGATTTGTGGTATATTTGATGACAGGTCCCGGGGCATGCCCTATGCCGGGCGGCCGGTGCCGGACAGGCCGTATATTTGAGACGGAATCTGAAAAAGCTAAAGGAGACGGTTCTGGCGGTACGGGGAATGGGCCCTGCACGGATGAGCGATGTGGCGGCCGGAGTGAAAAGGAGATACTTTATAAAGGAGGACGAGATGAAGGTTCTGGTGACAGGCGTAAAAGGCCAGCTGGGCTATGATGTGGTAAGCGAACTGGAAAAAAGAGGAATGGAAGCGGTGGGAGTGGATATCCAGGAGATGGATATCACCGACGGCGCCAGTGTGAGCAGGACAATCTCACAGGAAATGCCGGATGCGGTGATTCACTGCGCGGCCTATACGGCGGTGGACGCCGCTGAGGAGAACGAGGAGCTGTGCCGAAGGGTCAACGCGGAAGGAACCCGGAATATAGCAAAGGTATGTAAGGAGCTGGACATCAAAATGATCTACATCAGCACAGATTATGTGTTCAGCGGTCAGGGCGAGCGGTTCTGGGAGCCGGAGGACGAGCGTGAGCCCCAGAGCGTCTATGGCCAGACCAAGTACGAGGGAGAGCTGGCGGTGCAGGAACTGCTTGAGCGGTATTTCATCGTGCGGATTGCCTGGGTTTTTGGCGTAAACGGCAAAAACTTTATCAAGACGATGTTAAAGCTCTCCGAGAATCATGACACCATCACGGTAGTCAACGATCAGTTCGGGTCTCCTACCTATACTTATGATCTGGCCAGACTGCTTGTGGATATGGTGCAGACGGAGAAGTACGGAATCTATCATGCCACCAATGAGGGAATCTGCTCCTGGTATGAGTTCGCCTGCGCCATTTTCAGGGAGGCGGGCATTCCCATGACGGTGAAGCCGGTGAGCACCGCGGAGTATGGGGCCAGGGCAAACCGTCCGGCCAACAGCCGCATGAGCAAGGACAAGCTGGAGGAGAACGGCTTTGAGAGACTGCCGACATGGCAGGACGCGCTGAAAAGATATCTCGATGTTATTCTGGAAAGGTAGATCCTGAAAGTATCCTGAAAAATTTTCTGAAACACTGAAAAAACTTGAAAATATTTGTTGACAAAGCATCCGTGAGTGGCTATACTAATAAAGCATGCGCGCGGATGCTTTTTCAGCAACCGGCGGAATATGCGCAACACAAATTACATTATCAGAAAGAGGTGAAACAGAATGCCAACATTTAACCAGTTAGTAAGAAAGGGTCGTCAGACATCGGCAAAGAAGTCCACCGCTCCCGCGTTGCAGAGGGGTTACAACTCCCTGCACAAGAAGGCTACGGATGCTTCCTCCCCTCAGAAGAGAGGCGTATGTACCGCTGTCAAGACTGCAACTCCCAAGAAGCCTAACTCCGCTCTCAGAAAGATTGCCAGAGTGCGTCTCTCCAACGGAATCGAAGTTACCAGCTACATTCCCGGAGAGGGCCACAACCTGCAGGAGCACAGCGTTGTTCTGATCAGAGGCGGCAGAGTCAAGGATCTGCCCGGTACCAGATATCACATCATCCGTGGTACGCTGGACACCGCAGGAGTCGCTAACAGAAGGCAGGCTCGTTCCAAGTACGGCGCCAAGAGGCCTAAGGATGCCAAGAAATAAGTATCCGGGGAGAAGCGGTGTTTCTGACACCGCACAGGGACCACAACAACGGAACTAAGAAAAGTGTTGGAATTCTGGACTACAGATATACCTGCACGAACACTTGGGGAAACACATGTGAGTACCGATGAATTAACGAAACCAGAATGTTAAGGAGGGAAGAACCGTGCCACGTAAAGGACATATTCAAAAAAGAGATGTATTGGCAGATCCTTTATACAATAACAAAGTGGTGACCAAGCTTATCAACAACATTATGCTGGATGGTAAGAAGGGTGTAGCACAGAAGATTGTATACGGCGCATTTGCGAAGGTTGAGGCAAAGTCTGGCAAGCCCGCTCTGGAGGTATTTGAGGAGGCCATGAACAATATCATGCCCTCTCTGGAGGTCAAGGCCAGACGAATCGGTGGCGCCACCTATCAGGTGCCCATCGAAGTGAGAGCTGACAGACGTCAGGCACTGGGTCTGCGCTGGTTGACTATGTACTCCCGCAAGAGAGGCGAGAAGACCATGATTGACAGACTTGCCAACGAAATTCTCGACGCGTCGAACAATACAGGCGCCGCGGTAAAGAGAAAAGAAGATGTACACAAGATGGCAGAGGCAAACAAGGCGTTTGCGCACTACCGTTTCTAGAAGCAGCATAGGCATCGGGAGCAGTTCCGATGCAGGACAGGGCGGGGATTATGCCCTGGCCGCTGTGGCTTTACAAAATAAAGAAGGAGGAAAAAATCTTGGCTGGAAGAGAATATCCCTTAGAGAGAACCAGGAATATAGGTATCATGGCCCATATTGATGCGGGTAAGACCACATTGACCGAGCGTATCCTGTATTATACTGGTGTTAACTACAAGATCGGTGATACTCATGAAGGCACTGCCACCATGGACTGGATGGAGCAGGAGCAGGAGAGAGGCATCACCATCACTTCAGCAGCTACGACCTGTCACTGGACTCTGGAAAAAGAAACCAAGCCCGCTGAAGGCGCGTTGGAGCATCGTATCAACATCATTGACACTCCTGGCCACGTTGACTTTACTGTAGAAGTAGAGCGTTCCTTGCGTGTACTGGACGGCGCTGTCGGTGTATTCTGTGCAAAAGGCGGTGTGGAGCCTCAGTCCGAGAATGTATGGAGACAGGCGGACACCTACAATGTACCCCGTATGGCGTTCATCAATAAAATGGATATCCTGGGCGCCAATTTTTACGGCGCAGTGGAACAGATCAAGACCCGTCTGGGCAAGAACGCCATCGTATTGCAGCTGCCCATCGGCAAGGAAGACGAGTTCAAAGGCATCATCGATCTGTTTGAGATGAAGGCATATATCTATAATGACGATAAGGGTGAGAGCATCACAGTTACCGATGACCTGGGAGATATGAAGGACGATGCGGAGCTGTACCGCAGCGAGCTGATCGAGAAGATCTGCGAGCTGGATGA
Organism: uncultured Acetatifactor sp.; assembly: GCA_910583845.1. Lineage (GTDB taxonomy): Bacteria > Bacillota > Clostridia > Lachnospirales > Lachnospiraceae > Acetatifactor. The sequence continues at coordinate 2,988 of CAJUAB010000020.1, read as the reverse complement.
TGATCTGACCATGAAGTTTCTGGAGGGCGAGGAGCCCACAGTAGAAGAACTGAAAAAGGTTCTGCGCAAAGCGACCTGTGAGTGTACCGCTATTCCGGTATGCTGCGGTTCCGCGTATCGAAACAAGGGTGTGCAGAAACTCCTGGATGCTGTCCTGGAGTATATGCCCGCGCCCACAGACATCCCTGCCATCAAGGGAACGGATCTGGACGGCAACGAGGTGGAGAGACATTCTTCTGACGAGGAGCCTTTCTCCGCTCTGGCGTTCAAGATCATGGCGGACCCCTTCGTGGGTAAGCTGGCATTCTTCCGCGTGTATTCCGGCACCATGAACTCCGGTTCCTATGTGCTGAATGCCACGAAAGGCAAGAAAGAGCGCGTGGGACGTATCCTGCAGATGCATGCCAATAAGCGTGCTGAACTGGACAAGGTATATTCCGGCGATATCGCGGCGGCCGTGGGCTTTAAGTTCACTACCACCGGTGATACCATCTGTGACGAGCAGCATCCGGTAATTCTGGAGTCCATGGAATTCCCCGAGCCCGTAATCGAGCTGGCGATCGAGCCCAAGACCAAGGCAGGCCAGGGGAAGATGGGCGAGGCGCTGGCAAAACTGGCGGAGGAAGATCCTACTTTCCGCGCCCACACCAATCCCGAGACCGGACAGACCATTATTGCCGGTATGGGCGAGCTGCATCTGGAGATTATTGTCGACAGACTGCTTCGTGAGTTCAAGGTGGAAGCCAACGTGGGTGCTCCCCAGGTTGCTTACAAGGAGGCCTTTACCAAAGAAGTGGAAGTGGACTCCAAGTATGCGAAACAGTCCGGCGGTCGTGGACAGTACGGCCACTGTAAGGTTAAGTTCTCGCCTTTGGAGGCCAACTGTGAGAAGTTTGAATTTGATCCCAAGGCGAATATTCTGATCAACGAGCCTCCTACACTGCTGTTTGAGTCCACTGTGGTGGGCGGTGCCATTCCCAAGGAGTATATCCCCGCGGTGGGTGCCGGTATCAAAGAGGCGGCACAGGCAGGTATACTGGGCGGATTCCCCGTGCTGGGCGTTCATGCCAATGTGTATGACGGCTCCTACCATGAGGTTGACTCATCCGAGATGGCGTTCCACATTGCCGGTTCCATGGCATTCAAGGAGGCGATGCAGAAGGCAAGCCCCGTGCTGCTGGAGCCCATTATGAAGGTGGAAGTGACCATGCCCGAGGAGTATATGGGTGACGTAATCGGAGATCTGAATTCCCGCCGTGGCCGCGTGGAGGGTATGGACGACATTGGCGGCGGCAAGATGGTACGCGCTTTTGTGCCCCTTGCGGAAATGTTCGGATATTCCACAGACCTGCGTTCCAAGACCCAGGGCCGCGGTAACTATTCCATGTTTTTTGACAAGTATGAACAGGTTCCCAAGAATGTTCAGGAAAAAGTTCTGTCAGAAAAAGGAAAATAGTTTGTATTTTCATGAAAAATAACTTGAAAATCCTCTGATTATCTAATATAATCAGAGATAGCCGAGTTCGAAGCGCCAGGGTGGCGCAAGTCCGCTTTGGCGAAACAAAAATCAGTTTATTTATAAGGAGGAGTACAATAATGGCTAAAGCTAAATTTGAAAGAAACAAGCCTCATTGTAACATTGGTACCATTGGTCACGTTGACCATGGCAAGACCACTTTGACAGCTGCCATCACCAAGGTTCTGGCTGAGAGAGTTGCCGGTAACGAGAAGGTTGATTTCGAGAACATCGACAAGGCTCCCGAGGAGAGAGAGCGTGGTATCACCATTTCCACCGCGCATGTTGAGTATCAGACCGAGAAGAGACACTATGCACACGTTGACTGCCCGGGCCATGCTGACTATGTAAAGAACATGATCACCGGTGCTGCGCAGATGGACGGCGCAATCCTGGTGGTAGCCGCTACCGATGGCGTTATGGCTCAGACCAAGGAGCACATTCTGCTGTCCCGTCAGGTGGGCGTACCTTATATCATCGTATTCATGAACAAGTGTGATATGGTTGACGATCCCGAACTGCTGGAGCTGGTTGAGATGGAGATCACCGAGCAGCTGGAGGAGTATGATTTCACTGACTGCCCGATCATCAAGGGTTCCGCTCTGAAGGCCCTGGAAGATCCCAACGGCGAGTGGGGCGACAAGGTAATGGAGCTGATGTCTACTGTGGACGAGTATATTCCCGATCCTCAGCGTGACACCGACAAGCCTTTCCTGATGCCTGTAGAGGATGTATTCACCATTACCGGCCGTGGTACTGTTGCAACCGGTAGAGTGGAGCGTGGTACTCTGCACCTGAACGATGAAGTTGAGATCGTTGGTATCAAGGAGGAGACCAAGAAGACAGTTGTTACCGGTATCGAGATGTTCCGTAAGATGCTGGATGAGGCCCAGGCTGGTGATAACATCGGCGCACTGCTTCGTGGCGTTCAGAGAACCGAGATCGAGAGAGGTCAGGTTCTGGCTAAACCCGGCAGCGTTACCTGCCACAAGAAGTTTACCGCTCAGGTATACGTTCTGACCAAGGACGAGGGTGGCCGTCATACACCTTTCTTCAACAACTATCGTCCTCAGTTCTATTTCAGAACCACCGATGTTACCGGTGTTTGCGAACTGCCTGCCGGTACCGAGATGTGCATGCCTGGTGATAACGTTGAGATGACCATCGAGCTGATTCATCCCATCGCTATGGAGCAGGGCCTGACCTTTGCTATCCGTGAGGGTGGCAGGACTGTTGGTTCTGGCCGTGTGGCTACGATTATTGAGTAATCAGTAAAAAGCTGGATTTTATGGGGCTTTCCGAGAAATCGGGAAGCCCTTTTTGAAACTTTGCAACAGTGAAAGATTGAGATGTCGTTGGAACGATAAGGAATGTGGGACATAGCGGTCATCACGTCCCATATTCTTGTATCCCCATACTTTATAGATTGCTTCCCCCATGGGAAGGCCGGCCAGCATGGAAGTAAACCGCTG
>CAJUAB010000019.1 GCA_910583845.1 uncultured Acetatifactor sp. | reverse complement strand
AAGCATCTGGGGACTCACCGGCATAGCCGGTGGTTTATTTTTTACTGTGGCACAAGTATGGTGTGGAGTGCTTTGCCGCACTCCACCACAATAAACGGAAAACAAACCTGCATATCCATATGTTATTTGCGGAGAGGAAGCGGTTAGACCAGCCGGAAGAAAAGGTTGCTACCCGAAATATGTTCTATAACGAGTAGGGGCATCATGTGCGGACAAAGAAAGAGATTCTTGACGGTGACGGAAATATCCGCAAGGGCTGTAAAATCATCAAAAAAGGCGAAGTATACGAGCGTAAGATTTTTACCATAAAGGACAGCCGCTTCAAACAGGAATCATTTTTGGATGAAGCAAAGGTATTTTATACGGATCTGATCAACCAGATGGTGATTGACGATAAGGATCGGCTCAGTATATTTGACAAAAACGGTCCGTACCTTGCTACAAAAAAAGTCGGTAAAAATAATCCCAAGGCGGAGGTAATAAAAGCAGACAATGAGATACGCATGGAATGGAACAGGGCTGTTGACCGTGCCATTCCATGCGTATCTGAAACGGAGGTTGTGGAACTGAAAAAGACGGAAATTACTGACAGGATAAGGGAATACGTGGAGCAGAACGGCAAAAAGCCAGAGCTGTTCGGGGAGATTGTCAGGGCGGCGGTTGCGTTGTTAGAGAAGCTGATTACAAAAGTTATGCGGAAGATAATGGATATAACGGAAAAAGTTATCGGCAAAGCTGCTGATATTATAAAGGAAACACCGGAAGAAACAGAAAATACTGTCCATGCAAAGAATGAGCCCGTAGTCCGGCCGGAAAAGAAAAAGATACACTTTCCTGTTAATCTGTAGCGTAAAATGGATATGCAGAATAAAGAAGAACTGCCACAGCAGAAAATCACAGTCACTGTCAAAAAATCTATTATAGAGCAGATAAAAGCAGAGCAAAAACCTGTTCTTGCTGAAACAAGGCAGTTGGAAACAGAAAGACCGCCGCAGCCAAAGCCTTCCGTACTTGCGAGTAAATATCCCCGACTGAAAGAGATTGACAGCAGGCTCAAAGATCAAAACAGGGCAATTTATGAGCGTGAGAAAAAATGGGATAATCTGAAAAAGGAACTATCTGGATGTACGGGTATTTTCAAGGACGGCAGACGGAAGGAATTGCAGCAGGAGATGGCGGAGCTGGTGTCTTGACATCTTCTGCGCCTCATGCTACAAAACTTAAAGTCAGAATAAAACTAAAGGGAATATATCAGATCATGCAGCACTACTTCCTCCGCCCTGCTCCTGATGCTGTTCATCTTCTGAAGCCAGCAGAGCCAGTCATCAGATTTAAGCTGTTCGTTTACTCCCTCTTTCTTTGCCATCTGCCTTACAAGCCTGTCCATCATCCCATTACATTCTTCATCAACTTCTGCAAGATGTTTCCATAAGGTTTCTGACAAAATCATATGCGAATAAATGCCTCTGTGGTTTTCTTCTAAAAAACGCTTCCTCATCCGTCCATACTTCCCAATCTGATACTCAGTTGTATCCGAAAGTTTGAGGTCAGGAATCAGATAGTCGCCTTCCAAATGATATGTAATTTCCATATACAACCGCCTTTCTTCGTGCTAAACTGTTTACAGATACGAATAAAAGGATTATCACCTTCTTCCTTTACCACAACATCTGCAAGTTTCCATTCACCACAAATGAGCCAGCCGCATATGTTGTATTTTAGCAGATGCGCATTTCCGCTAAAATACTGCGTTTACCGGAAATGTTTACATCTACAGTTCACAACATATCACATCTTTCAGGGGCTGGCTCTCTGTATATTTCTCATCGGCCATATCTCTCCCCTCTCTCTGTTTCTGCCGAAAACGCTCTTCTTATACATTTTCCTGCTGTATATAAAATTCATCATATCATAAAAAGCCAGATTCATCCAGCATTTTAAAATCAGCTGCGCAAACCGGGTTCTTTCACAGTTTGAATTCCGAACTTATGTTCTGCATTTATTATACTCTGTATGGGGCAGAAGTCAAGATCCAAAATAATTTTTCTACGGCTTCCCGACCAGTACTCCCTTCGGCTGGCTTTTGGACTATAACTACATTCAGCCCGGCCCATTTGATCCACACATCCTGCGTCTTGCCCTTTTTACATTGTGCCGGATGATCCGTCCACGAACCTGCTGATGAAAGCCGTCCAAGTCCGGCAGCGATTTCCTCGGAGTGTGCAGCTGCGGTTTGTCCCAGGCACCACCGCGTAAGTCGGCCTGCTTTAATCATCATTTGATCCAGCAGGGTATATATAAAATAATTGTTCCGCAGTACCCCGCTGTTTCGCATGTTCTCCCCTTTTTGCCCGGTTTGTACGGGGAAACAGGGCATATACAGAAAAATTGTGTGTCAATACCCCGCTTCTCGCCAAAAAGGGAATATAAAACGACAATTTTTCTGTATATACCCTGATATGCGGAAAAAAATCTGTTTTTCTGCCCCCAGTGACACCAGGCAGGGTATTGGGAAGAAATTTTTTTATATATACCCCGGCCTCTGTCCGAAGCAGGGTATTTCGTATATGTCCCCATTTTGTTTTTGCCTTGCAAGACAGGATGCGTAACCTATCACTTTGTCTGGGCTAATTCTATTGCTTCTTTCCCGGATAAATGTTCAATATCCAATTGGATCATGCACAGACGCCCCCATCCTCTGTCCATTACAGCATTCCGGTTTGTTTCCGTATCATCGGGATCATATTTTATCGCCAATCGTTCTATTGCGTCTCTCATTTCCTTTTCATTTTCCATTATATGAATTTGGCCAAAGGCAATTACGCTTCTGAAATAAGTTGTGTATTCCTCCGGCACGATATGATTTTGGTCGATTACGCAAAAAGACGCCTTACCGCATTTCCTGATTGCGTCTATTTTATGCCCGCTTTGAGCACTATGAAAAAACAGTTTGGAATCGTGATATACATAACTGATCGGAACCGCATACGGATAATCCTGATCTCCTGATAAAGCTAATACACCGGCTGTTCCTTTTTCCAAGATTTCAATACATTCCTCTGGGGATAACACTTGTTTTTTCCTACGCATTTCTCTGAACATTTTTTACCTCTTTCTGATTGAATATAGAATGCAATGCCCGTCCGAGCGGCAAAACACTCTGTAACCGGAATATTTTGCAGCGCCTGCCAATCCAGACATCAGACCGCTTCCATGAACAAAACTATGTATTGGAAAGCCAGATCAAGCGCGGTCAGACCATCTGCGCCCAAACCGTTTGAAACAAAAAAGGGGCAGCGAGTATGCAACATAATTCTTTGAACAGCATTTCCGTTTCCATAGACATCTTCTTAAAATACAAAAGCGTCAAAACTTTCTATCTTCTATGACCTGACGATAGAAAGTCTGACGCATCTTCTTTTTACCCGGTGGCAAAAAGCAACGTTGAGAACAAATTGAAAGGCGTGTCAGCAGCTGTAATTTTCCCACTGCCGGGCGGATTGGGGATTTTCACCCCTGTTTCCGATAGGCAAATACCGGTCGGTTGTCCTCATCCCATTCCAGCTTCATCAGCATGGTATGCCGGTTGGGATCATACAGGGGATCGCCCTCGATCTCCTCATAGGTGCGGGCGTGATAGACACAGATGTCATTGCCTTCCCTGTCCCTGGTGAAACTGTTGTGGCCGGGGCCGTATATGCCCTTTGCGGCATCCGTCGCCAGAACAGGATGACGCTCCTTGGTCCAGCTCCCGGGGTCCAGGAGGTCCGTGTCCTCCGCGGCGCTGAGCATTCCCATACAGTAGCAGGCCCCTGTGGCGCTGGCGGAATAAGTCAGATAAATTTTTCCTTCCCGCTTTATCACGGCAGGGCCCTCATTGACCCAGAATCCGATTCTCTCCCAGTCATAATCCGGGGTGGTCAGCAGCACCTGTACTGTGGCGAGCTTCGTGCCCGACTCCATCCGGGCAATATAGAGATTGGAAATCTGTTTGCCCACGCCGACTTTCTCCGCCCACACATAATAGTAATCTCCCTGACTCTCAAAGACGGTTCCGTCCAGGGAAAAGGCCCGGAAAGAAAACTCGTCCGCGTCCGCGCACTGCATCTGTCCCTTTTCCACCCAGGCATCCCTCATGGGGTCCTGGCCGCTGCATTCCAATACATAGGGGCGGATATTCCACCAGTTGTCTTTGTCATCCCCGGCAAAATAAATATACCATTTTCCAAACACATGATGGATCTCCGGTGCCCAGATATGTTCGCTCATGGGGCCGCTCTCGTGGCGGGTCCAGACGGTGGCTTCCCGCGCCTGCGCCAATCCCTCCAGGGTATCGGCATGACGCAGGATAATCCGGTCGTAGGAGGGAACGGAGGCGGTAAAATAGTAACTGCCGTCCGGTGCCTGCCCTATGAAGGGATCTGCCCTCTGCATAATAAAGGGGTTGTTGTATTCCGTAATTGGTCCGTTGCTCTTCTGCTCCAAGATCCGTCCTCCTCTCCACTGCTGGATTCCTGCCGTACTATGCCTGCCGGTCCTGAAATCTTCAGACTTCCACTGCCAGATGCAGCACGCTGCACGGAGGAATCGTAAACTTAAGATTCTGCCCCGCGATCTCCACCCGGTCAAAATTCTCCGTATGAACCGCGTCGGGCTCCTCGAAGGTGTTGTGGGCATGCATCTCTCCGGTGAGGATCGTGCCCTTTACTCCCTTGATCTCTGTCTCCGTAAACACGGCGTCTATGTCATAGCTCTCTGTCACGGACAGGTTGTTCAGGGTCACATGAATCAGTCCGTCCTTGCCCAGAGATACAGACTCATGCAGATTGGGTACCTTCATCTCCTGATCCCCGATCTCCTTCGTCTCCACAGAGCTCTCCAGAAGTTCCCCGTCCTGATGATATTTATACATATTGAACACGTGATAAGTGGGGGTTTTGATCATCTTCCCGCCCTCTGTCAGGATCACGGACTGTAGCACGTTCACCAGCTGGGCGATATTGGCCATCTTCACACGGTCGCAGTGCTTGTTGAAGATATTCAGGTTGATGCCTGCCACCAGAGCGTCTCTCATGGTGTTCTGCTGATACAGGAAGCCGGGATTGGTGCCGGGTTCCACATCATACCAGGTTCCCCACTCATCCACGATCAGACCGATCTTTTTCCCGGGATCGTACTGATTCATAATAGCGCCGTGCCTGTTGATCAGCTCCTCCATGTACAAGGTCTTTTTCAGGGTCTTGTAGTACAGTGCCTCGTCAAAATCCAGAGCGCTGCCCTTTTTGTCCCAATTGTCGTTGGGAAGCGTATAGTAATGCAGAGACAATCCGTTCATGAAACCATGGGCGTTTCCCGCATGGTCATGAGTCGTTTTCAGCACGCCCTCGGTCCAGTGGTAATCGTCCGCGTTGGGACCGCAGCACACTTTAAAAATCTCTTCACCCTTCTTATAATTGCGCACATAAGTCTGGTATCTGCGGTACAGGTTTCCATAGTACTCCGGAGTCATGTTGCCGCCGCATCCCCAGTTCTCATTGCCCACGCCAAAATAGTCCACCTTCCAGCTTTCGGGATGACCGTTCTCAGCCCGCAGATCCGCCATGGGAGATACGCCCTCGAAAGTCATATATTCCACCCACTCGCTCATCTCCTGCACCGTGCCGCTGCCCACATTGCCGTTGACATAGGTCTTGCAGCCCAGCTGGCGGCACAGCTCCATAAATTCATGGGTGCCGAAGCTGTTGTCTTCCACCACGCCGCCCCAATGCGTATTGATCATTTTCTTGCGTTTCTCCCTGGGACCGATGCCGTCCATCCAGTGGTACTCGTCCGCAAAGCACCCGCCGGGCCAGCGAAGCACCGGAATCTGCATCTCCTTGAGCGCTTCCACCACGTCATTGCGCATACCCGCCGTGTTGGGAATGTCGGAGTTCTCCCCCACATAGATCCCCTCATAGATGCATCTGCCCAGATGCTCGGAAAAATGCCCCTGGAGCTCCGGATTGATATGCCCCAGCCGACGTTTCGGATTCACATACAATTTTGCCATAGCTTAAACCTCTCTTTTTAGTTTATTATTTACTATTTGTTTTACTTTACGTTAAAATACTATACTTTTCTCTTAACACCTTTAATAGTATTATGAATTTGAGCAGATGTCAATCAAATCAATGAAATAAGTTTCACATATTTTGTCAGAGAATTTTGGGCATTTCTACTTTCCGTTAAAGCAGTCCAAATTTTTATTGAATATATGGCACTTTGAACTATTATATCATTGACTTTACCTTATGGAATGCTATAATTAATTTCAGGAAAGTCCAAAATAAATCTACGAATATATGCTATATCGCAGAATCTGTGATGCGCGGGAATGAGGCTGCTATGTTATACTTTCAATCAATCGGAGAGGCGGAGGCCGTATTCAAGGCCTTGAGCACTCCCATGCGTCTGAAAATCATGGAGATGATCTACAGAGATGACAAACTGAGCATGAATGATCTGGCGGAGGCCCTGGGGCTGACCAACGGCGCCATCTCCATGCATGTGAGCAAGCTGGAGGAGGCGGGCCTGGTGAAAATCCGCACCACCTCCGGCAAGAGGGGGACGATGAAAATCATACGCCCCCGGTATGACCGGCTGATGATCGACCTGGCGCCCGTCAAGGACGCGCGGCACTGCTATACCGACGATATCCAGGTGGGTTATTATACCACCTGCAGCGTAGCTCCCACCTGCGGTCTGGCTACCAACAAGGATATCATCGGCTCTCTGGACGATGCCAGGGTTTTTTCCTTTCCGGAGCGCTTCAAGGCCGGTATCCTCTGGTTTGGCAGCGGCTATGTGGAGTATAATCTGCCCAACCACCTACAGGCCGGTCAGACGCTGACCGAATTGCAGATCTCCTTCGAGATTTCCTCGGAATGCCCTGAGTACAACGAGGATTACCCCTCCGACATCCATTTTTCCCTCAACGGCATCCCTCTGGGCATGTGGGTAAGCCCCGGTGATTTCGGTGCCCGCAAGGGCTATCTCTGCCCTGCGTGGTGGCCGGAGCTGCTCAATCAATATGGGCTGTTAAAAACGCTGATCATCAACAATGAGGGCTGCTTTATAGATGGCACCAACAAGATTTCCGATGTAACCGTCCAGGATCTGAACCTGAACTACAACAGCTATATCAGTTTCCGGTTCGAGGTGCCCCGGGATACCGCCAATGTGGGGGGATGTACCCTGTTTGGAGAGGATTTCGGAGATTACAACCAGGCCATAAAAGTGAAGGCCTATTATGAGGAGGAAAGTGAGGGGTGAACATCCGCTCTTCACAAAATCCCCCTGGAGAGGATAAGTCTCCAGGGGGATTTTATGAAAGGTGCTTTATGTATGCTTTTTCCAGGAATAATCAGGAACCACAAGTTCTATTCCGATGGCGTCACAAATCGGCTGGAAATCTTTCTTATTGCTGCTGCAGACACCGGGATTCTCTAAACCTTTCAGAGCTTCTACCGAAATGATGATATCTCCCAGAGTCCAGCAGTTTTTCCCCTGATATTCCTGCTCGCTGTCCCTCGCTTTTTTAAATATACTCTTAATTTTCTCGTCTATTCCGTCCACTTCGACAAGTTTTTCTGCTTCTGCCGTCGCGTCTTTCCAAAAAGAGCATATTTCGCAGACTTTATTTCCCTTCGCGCAGCTGACGGCGGGTAAAAAAGGCACGCCCTCCTCATACTCAATTTTCCTGTTCGCGCGGGCACATTGTGTAGTATCTAACATCTCTTTGACGTCCGCATAAAATTCATCCTGTATCAGATCCATGTACAGCAAAAACGTATCTTTGATTTGTTCCGCGTCTGAATCGCAAATTGATAAAATGTTGGCAAACAGTTTTATAGCCCTGGACTGGCTTCTGCCAAACACGCGCTCCGTAATCCTTTTCATCGTTTCTGCCGGATCTTCGTCCATCAGGAACAACCCATATAACGTCACCAGATCGTTTACGATATTGCTGTAATATTCGCCCAGTACATAGGTGGAGCAAAATAGCTCGTTCCCTCTCAACTTTTCCTTAACGGCACTCTGCCGCTCTCTTGTACCGGTAATTCTGTCAATCTGTATTGTTGTATCTAATAGTAAATCCATCTCTACTCCCAGGCCGGCATTGTCATTAAATTCTCTTTTCGCAGCTCTCTGTTCAGCTCAAGTAAATCCTCCCTTTTGAGGCCATCCGCATCCAGCAGCATAAAACCCTTTTTCAGCAACTCAATCTGACCCTGTGAAAACAAATCTTCCGCAACATTCAATCGGATCACATTTCTCAGCAGCGTACAGATTTTTCTTTTTATATCATCTGACTGGACAGACGCATTTCTTTTCAGTCTGTCGATCTTTCCCACTATAACCGCCGCAAATTGAATCTGCATTTTTATATCCTGAAACTCGCTCCATTTCGACAGAATCTCTATGGCCCGCTTCGAAATTTCACTACATTCCCGCAATAGCTCCGTTGCGTCGGCTTGGTCCACTTTCCTTGTAATCGTTTTATGTTTTGTCTCTACACAGGCAGACAAGTCTTTCCATCGGCTATTCAATAAATCATGTCCCGCTTCAACTCTGTCCGTCCTCATTTCTAAATTTTCCAGGTCCTTGCTTATGGCTTCCATTTTCATAAACATAAGCCTATTGAATAAATCCTGTGGGTCCGTACATGATTTTTGCCATAATTCCTGTTGAACCTTTGCCACTTCAACAGCCCTCCATCCCCGTCTTGACGATTTGCAGCAGCTGAATCAAGACATCAACGTCATCCTTATCACATATAAAGGAAATATCCTTTTCCTTCTCATTTTCCGCTATCCTTTTTTGAGCGGAAATATTGATTACCGCACATTTTACCTCTTCCCTGTCTGGCGGCAGACTCTGTGTGATTATATTAAAATCAAAACCGGACATTTTATGAATTACCGAATTCTTTTTCAGTTTATATCGCCTCAATAATTCATCCATCTCAAAGGTATCCTTCACAAGCTCCAGTTTGTTGGACATACTCACGACGGAAGCCTCCAGATCCTCTTCCGGAATATTCTCATAATTGCGACATATGCCCCGTTTGATGCTTTCGTAATCCAATTGTTTATTATTCAGGATGCCACGAACCAGATATAGAATCTCATCATCTATAATACTTTCCGTTTCTTCTGACAACTTACCCTCAGATTCATCTATCAGGATATCAATATCCTTCAGAAAGCCGATCAGCCAAAAAGCCTTCTTCCGCTCCAATAAATCCTTCAGCTGCTTTACAGCCTCCTCAAATTGTTCCCATGGGCTGTTATACCTGAAATATTTAATCATCCGTCTTCTCCCTATCTGATACAATGTCCGCCATATGTCCGGATCTTTCAGAAAAAATATAGAATTTCCCGGCATCGGTATCTGAGTACAGTATACGCCTGTTTTACAGCATTTACAATATTTTTATGCTCTTCTGCCGGGAAACAATGGAATCCACGCTTCGCCAGTCTTCTATTGTCATAAATCAAAAAAGAAGTTGTCTGTTTACGACAACTCCTTTTTTGATTCACTGTCTGCAATTTACTGGATGTCCAGGAACGCGTTTTCCAGCGTCAGGCAGTAGTACAGATCGCCGTCCACAGCCACGCCGGTGTAGGACTGATTGTATACCGTGCCGCCCGCGGTGGTGACAACCGCTTTGACATCGGCGGTATCGCCATTGTTGGTGATGGTCAGTTCCACGTTGGCGCCGTCCATATCGGCCTTGAAGGTATCCCAGTTCCAGTCGCACTCTGCTGTGGCAATGCCGTCATAACCGCCGCCCCAGCCGAAGTTGTCGGCACGCATCACGCCATACTCTTTGTAGTCCGCATTGTCATCCGCGGAATGCGCATCAGCCACATTCTGTAACACAACCACAAAGTTATGCCAGTTCTCCAGGCCGCTGGTGTAGTTTACAAAGTTTACGGTCACGGACTCGCCGGAGGGAACCGCCGTCACCTCAGAAAACTCGGTCCAGAAGCCGGTGCTGCAATCAGTGGCACCCACGACGGTTCCCGTGGTGGCCACCCCGCTGTGGTCATTGGCCACGGGCTCGGCCTCGTTCTCAACCTCCGCGGGTGCCTCCGCCACGGATTCAACAGCGGGATTGCCCTCCAGGAACAGGCTTGCGACCTGACCATCGGTGAGGGCCTTGTCAAAGAAATACACCTCGTCCACAAATCCCTTGAAGACGCTGTCCCAATAATTGATGCCGAACAGGCACTCGAAATTGTCATCCGCCGTCAGCACGTCGGGAGCCAGGCCGCCGTAAGTACCCTCGGCCGCGTCAAATGCCAGTTCGCCGTTGAGATAGAACTTCGCCGCGATTCTGTCCAGTCCGTCATCCGCAAAATTGTACTGATCGCCTGTGGCCACCAGAGTTACCAGAACCCACTCTTTTTTGCCGTGGATGGAATCATCCGCCGCGTATACCCAGGGCCATACGCCGGTCTCGGAGTTTCTGTCCCATACCACCGGGAAGATCTTGGCATTGTTCGCGCCCCACTCGGTCTGCGTCACATTGATCCATTTGACAGCTACGCCTTCATCCGTATCCGCCATCCCCATATCGCTGCCGATCTGCAAAGTAGGGCCATAGTTGGAAAGCCTGTCAGCATTCAGCCAGAAGGAAATGGTATACTCGTTGGTATTGAGCGCCTCCACGGGGAGCTTGAGGCCAAAGTTTCCGTCAATATAAGTACACTTGCCCACAGGGCCGTCGGCATACTGCACCACGATGGGCTGCTCCGCGCCCTCCTTATCCACATAGGTGGAGCTCTCCACCACGCCGAAGGTAGCGCCGGTATTACCGCCCTTGTCCTCGGACTGAATCATGGTCAGAATGCCCTCGTCAGTTCCGTCCATGGCAAAGTGATACAGTGCCTCGGGCAGAGGCTCCGCCTCAGCCAGGCCGCCCGCAGGCTCCTCGGAACTCTCCGTGGCGGGCTCACTGCTCTCCGCAGCAGGCTCGGAACTCTCCACGGCGGGTTCGCTGCTCTGCTCCACAGCGCTGCTCTCCTGGGTGGACTCATCTGAAGGCTGCTGTGCGGGCTCGTTGCCGCAGGCAGTCATCATGGACATTACCATGGTGGCACTTAACAGTGCCGCAAAAACTTTCTTTTTCATTTTTACCCCTTTCCGCATGCCGCTGGCTTTGCCTGCGGCATTGCACCAATTCGTATTTGGAAGTAAAACTTCCAAACTTACTCCTCCTGATTTTGATCATTTCCAATTTATGAGTTATCAGCAACCTGCTGCTCATATGTCGCAATTTCTTCATCGGACAGCACATTGTACCCGCCGGGGCCGAAGTAATCGATCATGGCCTGCGCATGGTACAGATTCGCCTTCTCGGTGGCCTCGGTGGCAAAGTCAGCCGCCTTGGACGCGCCGCTGTCCACCTTGTCATGGATGCCGATCTTGTTGAAATATTCGTCACAGTAGTTCCAGTAGCCGGCAATGGATGTCCAGCCAAAGGGGATGGGCTGCATGCAGCTGGCAAAATAGTTCTTCCAATGCGCCACATGTTCCTCGTCCATGCCCTTGGTGTACATGGCGATATAGCTGTCCCAGACTTCCGCGTCCTTGGTGATGGGAGCGGGCATAACATCATATTTCAGAGCCAGGCCGGACGCGTTTACAATGGACTCGTCATTGTATGCCTCCAGTCTTGTCTTCCAGCCGTCTATCCCGAAGCTCATGAATTTCAGCAGTTCATAGGCCTCCCGGGGATGCTTGGAGCCGGTGGTCACGCCGCCGAAGTCGATGGTGGCGATGGAGTGATGGTCCGAACCCGCGTCCTGCTCGGAAACCGCAGGCACTACGAAAGGAATAATATCCAGATTCAGGTCTGTAAAGGCCTCGGTGGCCCAGGTGCCCTGATATGTCCAGAACGCCTCGGAGAACATGGCCACATGGCCCGTTGAGCCAAACCACTTCTCCCAGTCTCCCGACCAGTCCTCATTCTCCTGGGTCTCAACGGCGGGAGCCACATAGCCGCCCAGCTTCAGATCCGCGAAATCCTGCTCGCCCACGGCCCACACGCTCAGGTCAAAGGTCTTCCCGTTGTAGCCGAACTCGCCTATGATATCCTGGCTGGCCGCGATGCCGTAATAGGAATCCAGTCTGTTCAGAACGCCCAGGCCGTAATAGGCCATGCCGTCCGGGGAATCCAGCACCGTGCAGTCCTTGATCAGCTGGATCATCTCGCTCCAGGTCCAGTCCATGCCGGGCACATCCACATTCAGGGTCTCCAGCACATTGCGGTCCACATACATCACGCCGGGGAAGAACTTCACCGGTACGCCATATCTGCCGCTGGTCTGGAAGGTGCCCAGGCCCGCGCTGTTGACGGTGTCCGCCAGATTCTGGGTCTCAGGGTCCGCATTCCAGTACTCGGAGACATCCGCCAGCAGCATATTGGACAGCGCGAAGTCCGCATCGGAATACATGATGCAGTCCGGGGCGTTGCCGTTGCTCACCAGCGTGTTCAGTGTCGTGTTATATGTAGCCACATTCTCATATACCGCGTTGACCTTGATGTTGGGATACAGCTCCATAAATCTGTCCGCCAGATACTTCACCGTCTCATCCTGATCAAAATGGAAATAAGTCAGCTCAATGTTGTCGGTGGTCAGGTCTGCGGCGGGGTGATACGTGATACCGTTGATCACAACCTCCTCGGCCCGCTCCGTATTACCACTGCCGCCATCGCCTCCCGCTTCACCCGCGTTGCCGCTGTCACTGCCACATCCGGCCAGCCCTGCCACCATGGAAGCGGAAAGCAGTAATGCCAAAAGCCTGCTTCTCTTTTTCATAGTCTTTTCCTCCTGAATAAAATGTTCCGCGGCTGTCTGTCCAGCCGCCCTCCGCGCCAGGCCGGGGCCTGCGCAGATCCTTGCTTTCTCTATAACACATTTATATCATACTTCCCGGGAAAAATCCATATCTTTTATAGAAAAAACTTAACTTTTTTAGTCAAAATTAAAATTTTATTAAATTTTCACTAAAAGAAGATGCTGAAATTGTGAATTATTTCAGCATCTTCTCTATCCAGATCACTTATAACTAAACCTGTTGCGCATTTTTTTCAGCAAGTTTTACGCATTGGACTCTTTATTCTCCCGTGATGCCCACCCGGTCGATGCTTTCCACGAAGTATCTCTGGAGCACGAAGTACATGAGCAGGATGGGCAGGATGCTGAGCATCGTACCAGCCATGCTGATGGACTCGTTCAGAGTGGTGGCACCGCTGGCCTCCGTCTGGGCGTAGCTGTTGAAATTGGCGGCGAATTTTTGCAGCTGTACCACCAATGTAGTCCACTTGGACTGGGTCATAACGCCGGACACATACATCCGGGTCAGGTAGGAATTGTTCCAGTACCACACAAAGGAGAACAGGAACACGGTCAGAATGGCGGGAGCAGCCGAAGGCAGCGAAATCCTTACAAAGGACTTGAAATACCCCGCGCCGTCAATCTGGGCCGCCTCAATCAGTACCTTGGGTACCTGCTTGAAAAACTGGTAGAAAATCAGGATAAAGATGGAGGCGTTGATTCCCTGGGCCAGCAGCGAGGGCACCACAAAGGCCCACAGCGTACTTAATATCTTGAGATTCGAGTACAGCACATAGGTGGGAATCATGGTCACCTGGCTGGGCAGGATAAAGGTAAAGATAATAACGCCCATGATAATTTTCTTTCCCGGAAACTCAAATCTCGCCAGCCCGTATCCCACAATGGAACAGGACAACACATTGAGCAGGGTGGGAACCCCCGCCACGATGATGCTCAGCCCCAGCACAGGCCAGAAATTCATGCTGGAACCCGCCTGGGCATAATTCTTGAAGTTGAAGCTGCTGGGAATCCAGTTGATGGAGGTATCCAGCAGATCATCCAGCGTCATCAAAGAACTGCTGAGCATATACAGGATCGGGTACAGATAGATAAACCCGATACAGATCAGCAGCGCGTACACCACAAACTGCTTCAGGAAACCCTGTTTTTCCCGGGAACCCATAAAAAATTTCTTGATCTTGTCTTTCTCCACATCCGTCAGCCTGTGGGGCTTCCAGTTCCATTTGGTTTTGGCCGCCCCGGAGACGTTTTTAGTAGTCTCCCGAGCCGTCATAGGTTTTGTACTTGCGCTTTGTCCTTGCTTTTTCGATCTTCCTGGCATTGCGGATTCCCCTCCTTTCAATACGTTTTACGGTCCTGGCCTCTTTCTTCCTTTCACGCTTCGCGCGCTTCACCTGGCGCTCATACACGTCCTTGCGGGCCATCAGAAGCACGGCGAACATCACCACGATCAGCACCACCACCAGCGAATAGAGCCAGGCCATGGCGGACGCGTAACCGTACCCCTTCTCCTTGGTTCCGGAGAACATGGAATCCTGGATCAGCGTGATAATGGCGTTCTGCTCATTGCCGGAGATAAACACCACGGTGTACACCACATTCAGCAGGATCATGGGCTTGATGGTGGGCAGCGTGATCTTCCAGAAGCACTCCCAGCCGGAGCCGCCGTCCATCTGCGCCGCCTCATACATGGAGCTGTCGATCTTTTGCAGGGCGGACAGGAAAATCAGAATCTGTACGCCGGAGTACCAGAGTATGGTAATCATATTGCTGAAAAGCTCCGTAATGCTCTCCGCCAGAGACCGGGGCAAAAAACCCGACACGGCGTTGCCGATGGCCTGGGTGTCGATGGTGGAGATGGTGGCCGCCCCCTGGTCCGCCAGCATTCCCATCACCGGGCCGCTGACAACGATCACCGGCAGGAAGAAGATCAGCCGGAAAAATCCCTTGCACCGGATCTTGCCGTTGAGCAGAATGGCAATGATCAGCGCGAACACCACGATCACGGGCACCGATATGACGGTACTGAACAGATACTGGGTCAGCTGGGGCGTAAAATCCGTGTCCACCAGCAGAATCTGGGTGTAATTGCCCAGCCCCACAAAGTTGAAGTTCTTGCCCATGGGAGTGATCCGAATATTGTTCAGGCCGTACCAGAAGGAACTCCCCAGGGTATAAATCAGGAATATAGCCGCACCGATGATCCAGGGGGACACGAAGATCAGCCCGGTGATGGCTTCCCGCCGGGCCAGACGCCCGGGTTTTATCTTCACTTTCGCCTTTTTTTCTTTTTTGCTCTCTTTACTCATCGCCATCACTCACCTGCCTTATAGGACAAACCGTCAACGGTTATGCCGTCCACTGTCACCGCGTCCTGGTTATAGTTGATATAGAATACCACACCGTTGTCATAGGTTACTTTGCTGACGCCCTCCGCCAGCATCTCATGCCTGAGGATCATGGCATCTCCCGTCAGCGCCGCCGCCCGGCGGAAATCCGCATCGTACTCCACGATGGTATCCCCGTAGGTGGAATATCTGGTGCTGTACAGATCCGCCGAATTGGTGTAGATCAGATCCGCCGAATCCTCATATGTCACGTAGAAGGAGGGATATACCCCGGCCTCCAGCATCTGCAGACGAAACTCCTGCTTGTTAGCCTCAAAGTTCACATATTCAGAATACATGGGCACAATACCCTTGAGCACGATGGAGAAAAAGGGAACCTTTTCGTCCTCATACATGAAATCCGATGTGCCCAGCGGCATATCCAGCATGGCCCCGGTATAGTTCCACAGATAGGCAAAAGGCTTCTCCAGGATCAGATTGGTCTGCCCGGCTATATCCGCGATGCTGCTCTGATAGGTGTCCGCCGTGAAGATCCGGTCATAATAATTGCTGCCATAGCTGTAGGAGAACAGATTGTTGGACACACCCGCCACCGCCAGATTGTTCACCCCCTTGGAGGTGTAGCTCTTCACAAACTTATCCAGATTGTAGTCGCTTCTGGTGGGAAGCAGATAGTGGAAGGTGTCGTACACATACCCCCTTGTGCTGATCTCCAGTCTTCTTTTGTTCACCTTCTTGACAATATTGAAGGTGGTATTGCTCTCTTCGGGATTGGCCCGCAGCGCGTCGTTGTACAGATAGAGGTCATAGCCCTTTTGGGCGGAATCCAGGATCAGATCCGTCAGAGCGCCCGTGCCCCCGATCCCGCTGTCGGCCTTGTATTTGCCGATGGGGATGTGGTACATCCCCCCCTTCTGCCAGCCCTTGTAGACGCTGAGCACCGAGTCAACCCCCGCCGCCTGCAGCTGCCCGTAGATTTCACGGATCTGGTCCACGTCCGTCATGACCACGGCCCGGGTGGAGATCAGAAACTCCTCCCTCTCTGTTCCCAGAAAATCCACGCGGGTTTTATAGCTGTTATCCCGCCGCTGAATCAGACCGTTTTCCAGCAGATAATCGCGGTAAGCCACCGCCATGCCCGAATATCCCGCGTCCTCCCCGGCAAGCAGCAGATAGCGCATCCGCAGATTGCCGTGGGTCCTGTCCGCCTCCACGCTGGTCATGGTGCCGGAGTTGGAGTTGTTCAGAGGCTGAATATAGGTCCTGCGCACCAGGAATTTGGCATAGCATCTGTTGTAATCCACCATGACGCCGTTGGGCTGGGCCTCGATGCTGGCCCGCTTCTCTCCCTCTTCCACGATGGCCAGATAGCCCAGCTGGTCATCCGTGTGGGCCATGCCGAACACCGGCGCCAGCACCTTCTCAGAGCTGTTCACCGTGCGGTATCTGCCCCACAGCAGGGTCTCGGTGGTGGACTCCGTAAAGCCCGCGTCCGTTCCGTAAATCATCTGGGAGTAGCCGCTGGCATAACGCCCGTCCTTGTCATCCAGCTCAATCAGCGCGCCGTTGCCATCCGGGATAAACATATAGCCTTCCTGATTGTCCAGGTAGCTGTAACCCAGCATGGGAAAGAGACTCACCGTGCCGATGTAGCTGTCCTTTCCGTTTTCCACAAAGGACTCCTCCGGCACCTCCGCCACCAGCGCGTCCCCCTCCAGGGAGACATGGACCGTGAGACCGAACTCATAATCCTTCCAGTATATCTTTGCGGAAAATCCGCTTTCTTCATAGCTGTAATCAATGGTATGGGGGCAGCTCACCAGGTCCACCTGATAGGTGTCGTTGGCGTTTTTGATGGCGCTCAGCACCACGCCGGACTGCATGTAGGCCGTCCAGGTCTTGTTGTTGGCCCCGTTGTCATCCTCCTGAGCCAAAGTAGACAGGAGCACCTTGCCCGTGGCCTTGTTTCTCAGAATGATCGACAGGGTGGGCTCATAGAGGTACAGTTCGTAGCCCTCGCTCTCCGCCACTTTATTATAGTCAGCCGGTATATCTCCGCCCGCCGCCCGGGCTGTGAGACGTAGCTGCGGTATCGACAGCACCAGCAGAAAAGCCGCCGCAAGGACACATATGCATTTTTTCATTCCCTTAATTGCCAATCCGATACACCACCTCTCCGCCGATGGCACTGATAAATTCAAATACCTGTGCCCAAAGTACATAGATGATAAAGAGTAACAGCGCCATGATCAGTATGGTAAACGCGGTCAGGCACAGGACCTTGAAGGTCTCCTTGGCCGTGTAGTTGTTGACCTCCTTCACCGCCAGCACAAACAGGACCACCACCCAGACATAGATGGCGCAGTAGCCGAAGCTGATCAGGAACTGTTCGTTGACTGTCACCACATGGGACAGCACGAACACTGCCGGGATCAAAGTCACATAAGGAGTCAGGCAGTAGGTAAAGGAACAGAAAATCTTCTTCACCGTGCCCTCGCCGTCGTTGATGGTACACACCAGGTAGTTGCAGGCGGTCAGCGCCAGCAGAACCACCACCACCATGCCGATGTCGGAAAAAATCTCATAGCGCCCCTCCCGGACGGTCTTTTGCAGGAAGCCGCACAGGTATTTGTTGATCATATATTCCACGGTGAAGATCACCACCAGAAGATTGGCTGTAAACAGGGACGCCCTGCCCTCCCTGGCAATGCCGTAGCAGCCGTCTATGGGATGTCTCATAAAATACCAGGCGTACTGGAAATCCCGGACGCGCCGGTTCTCATGCAGCCCGGCGGACGCTTTCCGCAGCGGCGCGAGGATTCCCTTTTTCCGGTCCAGCGCCTTGATCGCCTTGCCTGCCGCCCACAGGATCACAATCGCCCAGATGATGGGGACAATCCACTTTTTCAGCCAGAGATTACGGATCTCCCAGGCGGCTTCCGAGTAGCCCATATAGTCTTTGGCCAGTTTGGCGTAATACCGGGCCATCTCGTAGTTCTCCTCCTGGAAGTAAGCCCGGCCCATGGCCATGTTGGCGTAATCGAACATGCTGTTCATCTTCAGCACTTCCTCCAGGGGCTCCTTGCTTTCGGTGTAACGGCCCGTGGAGTACAGGTTCAGCGCCTTGTGCAGCAGATCCGTGAACTCCGTGGGCTCATAGACCTGGATCTGCGCCTTGTCAGAGTCCAGTATGTACAGCCGGTCCTGCAGGTCCACATCAATGGCGCTCACCACCGTACACAGGCCCACCCGCTGATTGCCGTCGTCGGAGCCGCCGAATACAAAGAGCGCTTCGCCCTCGCTGTTGAACTCATATACAAAGCCCTGCTGGGACACCATGAACACATTGTCGTGGTTGCCCGCCGCCACCGCCGCGGGTATCTCATCGTAGGTGTCCGGCTCGATCACGTTTTTGCCGGCGATGTTCAGCCTCTTTAAAGTGTTTTCCTCCTCGCCTCTGGTCACCGTGTAGATCAGGCCCTTGCCGTCTATACACAGGTTGTCGGGCGTGGAAGGAATGTTGGAGACCATCTTCGCCCGCTGGGCCTTGGTGGCCAATGCCCTGCGGATCACGATCATGGGGGAGCTGGAGGCCATATTGGTGCCGAAGTACCCCAGGAAGGTGCCCCCCTCTATGGGGGAGATTTCCACGATGCCGTTGGTGTTGGACTCACAGATCACATACATGATCCCCGCGTCGTTTACCACCAGCTTGATAGGCAGAAAACTCAGCGTGTCGCCGTACAGAGGGGAATCCGGCTTGCCGTAGCGGTTCAGCAGCTGTCCGTCCCCGTCGAACTCAAACACCGCCTCCGCGTCCCGGTCCGCCACATACACATGGCCGTTTTCCGTCACATATACGCCCCGGGGAGAAACCAGCGTCCCTTCTCCGATGGTCTTTAGCAGATTGCCCTCCAGGTCGCCCACCACGATGCGGGCGTTGCCGCTGTCCGCCACATAGATCCTGCCCTCGTCCGTCACATGCAGGTCCGCGGGCCCGTTCAGCGCCTCGTCGTCGAACTTGGTGATGGTCTCGTAGGGCAGATATGCCGTCTGCGTCTGGATCATATAGCCATAGCCGTCAAAGGTAAAGGTCCTGTAGGGCGCGTCCGCTCCCGCGCTGATCGCGCTTCCGGTCAGCAGCAGCGCCGCAAAAAGGCATAAGGCTATTCTCCTTAAATGCTTTTTCATCTTTTTCATTTCTCTCACCTTTTCCTTTACTTGATGCCGGAGTGCGCCATGGTGTTCATAACGTTCTTCTGCAAGATGATAAACAGCACCAGGTTCGGGATAAACATGATCAGGGAAGCCGCCGCCGCCATACCCTGTCCGGCCACGGTGTTGTTGGCGTTGGCCAGGGTGTTCATATAGAATGTGAGCGTCTTCATGCTGTCGTCATTCACAAAATAGTTGGAGGTCTCCATGTTGGTCCACACCTGCTGGAATACCAGAATGGAGGCCGTGGCGATGGCTGGTTTGATCATGGGAATAATGATCTTGAGATACACCTGCCAGTCGGTGGCGCCGTCCATGTAGGCCGCCTCCATCAGGGAGTCCGGCACCTGGTCCACAAACTGTTTCACTAGAAACAGCGCCACAGGCATAGCCACCAGGGGCAGGATGTGCGCCAGGTAGCTGTCGATCATGCCGGTCTTGCTGATCACCAGATAGCGGGGGATCAGCACCGCGGTGGCCACGAACATAATCGCCGTCTGATTGATATTCATCAGCGTATTTTTGGCCTTGAACCGGATCTTGGAAAGCGCGAACGCCGCGCAGGTGGTCATCAGCAGGGACAGGAAAATCGTCACCAGCGTCACGATGAGACTGTTGAACACATAGCGGCTCAAGGGGATGCCCGATGTCCGGCTGGCCTTGATCAGGCTCTCAAAATTTTCCAGGGTCGCGTTTCTCACAAAAAAGGTGGGAGGGAACGCAAACAGCTCTTCCATGGGCTTGAACGCGTGGTTGATAATGAATATAATGGGTAATGCCATGAAAATCACCAGAGGGAGCAGGATCACAATGATCTTGATCTGGCTCTTCTCAAATCTGGTTGGATTGATGCGATGTCCTTTATATGCCATATCCTATTCTCCTCCTCTCTAAAAGTCATCTCTCTCTCCGAAGAGCCGGTCAGCCACTTTGGAGAATAACTGCACAATGAGTAACAGCACCACGGAAACCGCCGCCGCGTAACCCATCTCGTAGCGCAGAAAACCGTAGTCTTCGATATGGTTTACAATCAGCTGGGAGGCGTATCCCGGCGAAGGGTTGCCCGTCAGCAGCGTAAAGATCGTGCCCGCCTGGAAAGCGTTGACGATGGCCATAACCGCCGCAAACAGCATCTGGGGTTTCATGCTGGGGATGACGATATAGATCATCTCCTGAAAGCGGTTCTTGATGCCGTCGATGGCCCCCGCCTCATACAGGGATTCATCCGTGTTCAGAATACCGGCAATCAGGGACAGGAAGCCGATTCCCATGCTGGACCACAGACCGATGACAATGACGATGGGCAGCAGATACTTGGCGTTGATCAGCCAGATCACCGGCTCGTTCAATACGCCCAGGCTCATGAGCCAGCTGTTCAAAAGGCCCGTCTGGTCGCCGGAGAATATAACCTTCCACACCACGGTCATAGCCACGCCCGCCGTCATGCTGGGCGAGTACAGGATCAGCGCGAACACGGTCCTGAAACCTCTGGTCAGGTTACACAGCGCCCAGGCCAGCACAAAGGAGAGCACATAGCCTCCCACACCCACAATCAGCGCGTATACCACTGTATTGGGCAGCACATGCTGCATGAATACCTCGTCGTTGGTCAGCACGGTGATGTAATTCAGAAAGCCCACCCAGGACGGGAACTCGATGGCGTTGAAATTGGTGAAGGACAGTACCACCGCCAGCAGCACCGGCACCAGGATAAATACGGTAAAGGCCAGTCCGTAGGGCGCGATAAACAGATAACCGTTTTTGTTGTTGCTCCGCTTGCTTATTTTATTCTTTTTTGCTTTTGTCTCTGCCATAAAAATCCTCACCCCCTATTCTCTACCCAATATTTCTCGTATGGTTTCTATGGTCGGTATATTGTAATCCTCTATGGTGTTGCCCTCGCTGTCGATAAACTCAAATTCCTCCAGCTTGCGGTCAAACTCACGGTTGATGGTCTTCACCGCCTTGTCGATGCGGGTCTGGGCCGTCTGCTTATTGACCACAATGTCATTGAAGGCATTGCTCATCTCACGCTCCAGCAGATAGGTGCCGGGCACCCTGGCCACGTCCACCACATAACTCATCTGCTCCGCGATGATCTGCTTGTCGCCAAAGTCCCAGGGCAGCTGCATGAAGGCCTCCATATTGGCCGTGGTCCACATGTATTCCTTGCCGTAGGTGATCTGCAAGGTCTGGCCGAACTCTGCCTGTACCTCTGTGGAGGACCACCATTTGACAAACTCCCAGGCTTTCGCCTCCCGCTCGCTGTCGGACCGAAAGATCACACTGCTCTCCGCGCAGCCGCATACCGTGCGGTCCACGGTGCCGTCCTCCTGCTCCACCCCGGGCACCAAAGCGATGCTCCAGGAATTCCTGAGCTCCGGTGCCGCATTGGACAACAGATTGTAGGCGGCATAATCCGCCACGCCGATGGGCATGTCGCCATTACGGAAATGCTGATAAAAATTGTCGATATTGATGGGCATATTGTAGATCGTAAACAGTTCCGTCAGGTAAGTAAAGCCGTCCACCGACTCCGCGCTGCCCAGCGCCGTGCCCTGCTGCGCGGTGGAGCCGTACAGGGAGCCGCCAAACTGATGGATCAGCGGCGTGGTACCGTGGAAGTTCCGCATCAGCAGCATACCGGACACGGGCTGATAATAGTTCAGACCTCTCATCTGCAATTCCGGCAGCATGTCGATGACATCCTGCATGGAGTCCGGCACTTCCAGCCCCAGCTTCTCCAATATATCGCTTCTGTAGTACAGCACCCAGAAATTCATGGTCTCCGGCATGGCATAGATGCCGCCGTTTACGCAGGAAGTCAGGAAGAAACCGTCCTCATAGGGAGCCGCGACCTGCGTGAAATCATCGAACTGTGTCATTTCCACCAGCGCGCCGCGGATGGCCAGCTCATAGGGAATCGTGTAGTTGATGCCTGTGGCCACATCCGGAGCCTTGCCGGAGGTGTTGGCCAACACCAGCTTATACTGGTCCGGCATAATGGAGATATCCACCTCAATGCCCGTCCGGGGCGTGAAATACTCATCGATCATTTTCTGCATGATCTGCACATACTGGCTGGAGCGGTTCACCCACACCTGCAAATGCTCCGGGTCCGTGTTGCCGGTGGAGTACGCCTGGTCGGTAAAGGAGGTCACAAACCGCTTGATATTCATCCCCGCCGACACAAAGATATTGGGCTTCTTTGGAAGGGCGGCTCCCTCCTGATAGATATAGATCCTGTCGATGGCCAGCTTATTCTTGATCAGCGTGTCCACGGTGTTGGCCAGATGCCGGTTGACGCTGGAGGGGCTGGTACACAGCTCCGCCACCCGGAAGGGAATCTCGTCCGGCTCCTCGGCCAGGGAAATCAATTGCCGCGCAGCAATGCTCATGGAGGACAGCACCGCGATGGTGCCCTTTTTGCCCGCGTATTCTTTCACCGTATCCTGCAGGGCGTACAGCCGGTCCGCATAGCCGTACAGCTGCTCCTCAATGTCCGGAATATACCGGGAAAGTTTTAAGTCCCGGTATTTGTCGGCGTTGTTGCCCGCCACCTTGGTGATCTCCAGAGACAGATCATTGACGGCGGACATGATCTCGTCCAGCCCCTCCAGGATCTCCCGGATCTCGTCAATGCTGATGGTAAAGGAAATGGTGTGGGTCCCCTTTTCCAGATATACGCTGAGGTTCTCGCCGTTCTCATCCTCCAGGGTGGCCGTCCTGTATCTGGTGGTGTACTCCATGGGGTAGGAGATCAGCTGTCGGTTGGGTATCTCCCCGTCAATCTCCACATTGAGAAACACCGGGAAATCATTCTTATCGGACTGGCGGTAGTTCATCCCTATGTAATAGTATCCGTCCTCATATACGTCGAACCGGTAGGTCACCTTCTGTCCCGCCGAGACAAAGGAATCGGAGTCGATGGTGTTGAGCACCGTGTCCTTTACCTCATAGGGCCAGAGGCTGGTGTCGTACTCGGCAATGCCATGGATGGAGGAATCGTTCCTGTAGGTGAAATCCTCTCCCTGAATCTCGATCAGCTCCTGCCCCTCCGCTTTCTGACTGCCGCCATAGGCAGGAATCTGTTCCGGGGCCGCCAGCAGCAGCGCGCCCAGCAGGAAGTTCCCCTCATTCACCTGCAGCCGGATCTCATGGCTGCCCGCCTCCAGTTCCAGCGTCAGGGGGCGTGAATGCCGGTAACTGCTGTCGCTCAAGAATTTGCGCTCCCACTGAATCAGCTTATCCGGCACAGTCACGATCTCATTGTCGTAACGGTCATAAGATTTCTCACCGCTCTGTACCCAGGTGGTCTCAAACTCCAGATTACGGCACTCGTAATAAGGGAATTCCCCGTCCACGGTCATGGCCAGCCCCACAGGCAACACGGACTCGTCATAGGAGAGATAGTCAAAGCCCAGATAGTACTGTGCGGTCTGGGGCACCTCTATCTGTAGAGTGATCACATCTCCTATATGAAGATCCACCACCTGATCCGCCAGCGCATACTCTCTGTTCTCGGAGGTGATCTGCCCTCCATCGGTGACGGCTTCCGCCGCCTCCATGATCACCTGGCTGCCGGTATAGAGCGCCGCGCTGTAACCTGCGCTCGCCTTGGTGTAATTGTTGGCGATCATCTCATTGACATATCCATCGTCGGAGGAATAGCCGGACGGGCCACTCCCGCCATCTGTTTCGGCCCGCGCTTCCCGGCAGGGAACCACGGTCAGAAGCATGGTGGCCGCAAGAGTCATGGCTGTCAATTTCGCACCGCTTTTCTGCTTCATAATGCTAACCTTTCCTTTCCTGATTCGATTTATGTTTATTTTATTGAATCCTTAAATATTTTAGTAAACTCTATACATTTCTAAGGTACTATGTTTCGGGCAAAAAGTCAATGCTGGAATTATATTTTTTTTGTGCTATTTTATATATGAGACGCCCCCTACTGCTTGCTTCTTAGGCACTCTTGGGATAATAGACAAATGCAGGGGAGTGTTTTTGGCGATATTGCACTAAGAAAGAGAGGAGATCCATTATGTTGCGGAAAAGACGAAATCTGAAAGCGGCAGGCTACCTGATGGCCGCCGCCTGTCTGGTTACCTCCTGCGGGACGCCCGCCGGTATGCCTGCGGAGGGAAACGCGGAGGCTCCGTCCGCTTTGGAAGCGCCCTCCGAAGCGAACGCGGAAGAAGGGGGCAGCGCGGCAGCGCCTGCCGCGAATTATGTCGTACAGGTGGACAGCTCCGGGCCGAACGAATCCCACGCCATCAGCGATACTCTGTACGGCATATTTTTAGAGGATATCAACCATGCCCTGGACGGCGGGCTATACGCCGAGCTGATCAAGAACCGCTCTTTTGAGTACGGCCCGATCGCCGGAAATCAGAACAGGCATGGATGGAGCGTCTGGCCGGAGAACGGCAGCTCTTCCGCCTTTACCGTTATAGACGGCTCAAAGGACGGCAGCTGTCTTCATGAGAACAACCCCCACTACGCCCGGCTCTCCAACACGGAGGGGACGGAGCGCCTCTATCTCTCCAATAAGGGATATCTGTCCGGCATGAATATCAAGGGGCAGGAGGAGTATGTTTTTTCGGTGTACCTGAAAAGCCCCGACGGATATGACGGTACCGTCTCCGTGGAGTTAAACCGTCAGGGCGCAGCGCTGGCCCGGGGCGAAATCAGCGGTATAACCGATCAATGGGCACGGTATGAGCTGACGCTGACCGCCGGAGAACAGACGGCCGGGGCGGATCTGGCGGATTCCACGCTGGCTCTGGACCTGGGAATAGACGGGGGCACCGTGGATCTGGACATGGTCAGCCTGATGCCCGCGGACACCTATCAGGGGCTTCCCATCCGCAGGGACCTGGGAGAGATGCTGGAAGCTCTGCATCCTTCCTTTTTGCGTTTTCCCGGCGGCTGTGTCATCGAAGGACGGAACGAGGAGTCCATGTACAGCTGGAAGGATTCCATCGGCGGCGGCGCGCAGCTGACCGTGGGGGATGTGACCTCCACCGGCGGCATTGAGGTCCGGCCCCAGGGATATTCCATCTGGAAGGGCACTCAGAATCACCCCTATTACACCTCCTATGGCATCGGTTTCTACGAATTTTTCGAGTTGTGCGAGGTTCTGGACTGTCTGCCCGTGCCGGTGCTGAATGCCGGTATGACCTGTCAGGTGCAGAGTCCCAGATATATTGTGTACGAACAAAACAGTGAGGAATTCCGCCAGTGTATACAGGATGCGCTGGATCTGGTGGAATTTTGCCGGGGAGATGCTTCCACCCGGTGGGGCGGTGTGCGGATTGCCATGGGACATGAGGACCCCTTCCCGCTGCAATATATCGGCATAGGAAATGAACAGTGGCAGTCCGAATACTTCCAGCACTACCGCCTCTTTGTGGAGGCCTTCAACGAGGCGGCGCTGGAAAATCCCGCGCTGTACGGCGACATTCGGCTGATCGTGGCCAACAGCACCTCCTCCGGGGACCGGGTGGGCTGGAATTATGTGGAGGACTGCGCGGACTGGGGCGATGAGATCACCGCTCTGGTGGATGAGCATTACTACGAAGCGCCCTCCTTCTTCTTTACCAACACTCATCGCTACGACAGTTATGACCGGGAAAGCCAGGCCAGGGTATTTCTGGGGGAATATGCCGCCCAGTCCAACACGCTGGAGGCGGCGTTAGCGGAGGCGGCCTATATGACCGGTCTGGAGAAAAACGGGGACGTGGTGGAAATGGCCTGCTATGCGCCGCTGTTCGGCAACAGGCTGCAAAGTCAGTGGAACCCGGATATGATCTGGTTTGACAGCACCGCCGCCTACGGCTCTGTCAACTACTATGTGCAGCAGCTCTTCGCCTGCAATAAGGGCGTCACCAATCTGCCCACGGACTTGACGGTGGAGGCCGCGTCCTCCCCGGACCTCTCCGGCAGGGTGGGGCTGGGCAGCTGGCAGACCAGCGTGGCCTATGACCATCTGACGGTCACGGACAATGCCACTGGGGAGAGCCTGTATCAGGCGGATTTTGACGATGGAGAACTTCCCGCTGATATGACGGTCTGGGAGGGAGACTGGTCCGTGAAGGACGGCCGGCTGATTCAGAGCCACACCGGCAATCCCGCGGATATCAGCACCGGAGACAGCCTCTATGTGGGAGATCCGGACTGGAGCAACTACACACTGACCGTGGAGGCGGAAATTCTCTCCGGCTCCGAGGGCTTTCTGATCCCCATATGCGTCCGGAACGCCGCCAACAATATGTTCTGGAATATAGGAGGCTGGGGCAATACCGTCTCCTGCCTGCAAATCGTATCCGGCGGCAGCAAGAGCGGACAGATTTCCGGCACGGTGAACAATGTGAAATTGCAGCGTGGAAAGGTCTATACCATCCGGGTGACCGTGGACGGCAGCCATGTGGAAGGGTATCTGGACGATGTGAAATATCTGGATTACCGCTATGAGGCCCCGCAGTCTCTGTATGAATCCGCCAATCTGGACGCAAACGGCGATCTCATTATCAAGCTGGTAAACCCCACCGCCCAGGCGATCCCGGTGGACACCCGTCTGGAGGGGTTCAAGGCGGAGCAGTATGAGAAAGAGGCGGAGGTGACGGTATTATCCGGTGACTCCCTCAGCGCCGTAAACAGTTTTGACGAGCCGGAAAAAATGATTCCTGTATCGAAAGCAATGGCAATTGACGAAACCTTCCTGTACGAGGCCCCGGCCCGCTCCCTGACAATCCTGAGAATCCCGGCAAAGTAAGCAGTCCGCCTACAGCACATTGGCCATGAGCTTACTTGCCGTCAGCAGGAAATTCTTATCGGACTCCGACCAGCGGAAGCGATGGTTGAAGGCCTCATAGAAAAAGTACAGATGAACGCCGCTCCTGTCCTTATAGCAGAAGCACACCATACCCTCTATGCGGCTTTCTCTGAGCAGTTCGAAAAGTTCCCGGTTGACACCCTCCAGATTGGTGATATGGCTGGCCATGAGATAATGGGGCTGATCCAGCAAATGTACCAGTTCATCCCGGATGACAAAGGTGTGCATATCCGGCACCGGCCGGTAATCTCCGCTGATATACAGGGGTTCTCTCTGCCCCGCCCTGTATATCCGCACACCGTCAATCTCAAAAGCCGCCCGGATCTGATCCAGGATCTCCTCCATGGAACCTGACCCCTCCGCAAACAGACGGATGCCGATATCCGCCACTACATCCGCCAGATATTCCGCCTTTTCCAGCGGATTCATTGTGTGGCGGATGGATTGGCCCTCCTCCAGAAGATCTCCGTGTTTATCTTCCTCATAGATCACAAAACGGTTTTTCCCCTTGAATTTTGCAAGATAGAGGCATTTGTCCGCCTTTTTGAACAGTTCGTCATAGGTGTGCCCGTCTGTGGGCGCTTTGCTGATGCCGATGGACAGGGTGACCTTGCAGCTCTCTTCCTGATTTTCAAAAGCGCTCTGTACCTGCTTTCTGATGGATGTCAGCACGGCCCGCAGCTGCATTTCCGTGGTGATCCAGTTGGTGAAGATAAAAAATTCGTCCCCGCCAAAACGTCCCACAATTCCCCGCCCGTTCATGGTGCTGTTGATGATGGACGCAACCCGGCTGATCACCTGATCCCCATACATATGCCCGTAGGAATCGTTGATATTCTTGAAATTATCTATGTCTATTACGGCCATATAGTGAATTTCCGTGTCCGATGCCAGCATTTCCGCCACATATTCCGCGCAGGCCCGTTTGTTCAGCAGCCCCGTAAAAGAATCCTTGCCCTCCGCGGTGGCATAATAGGGGACGGCCTCCTCCGCCTTCTGGTCCATCATCCTCAATATCCCCAACACCATTTTTTGATTGTTATGCTTATAGATCACTCTGCCTTCGATATGGAACAATGCCATCATGGTCTTGTGCCTGGGTATGGGCCCCCGCAGGTCACAGGAAAAGTTCTCCTGGGCGCTGAGCAGATGCTGGCAGAACACCTCCAGCTCCTCCTGAAAGCTCTTTCGGGTGTACATGGCACAAACCTTCTCCCTGAACTCCTCCAGGCTGCACTTCATCAGGACGGTGGACTTGATACCCACATAGCGGAATACGGCGATACAGTCCTGCTCCACATCATAATCAAAGAGATATTCCCGGTACATGGACAACAGGGCCCGATACTTGTTGGCATCATTGGAAGCCTGCAAATACTTCTCCTCAATGGTAAACAGATTATAGATCATCAGATCCCATACCCGCGCCCCTCCCACGGTGCGCCCGTTGTCACTGATGGTCAGATCCACCTGCTGATACCTGTCCTCCTGCCCCCGCATGGCCGTCAGCATCCTTATACAGCCCCCGGGCTTAAGACTGTCAAAAGCCCTGCAAAATTCCTCCCGCAGTTCCGGGTGGATGCAGTCCGCCATACAGATCCCCACGGTTTTCCCCAGAAAATGATAGAAATGTTCATCGGCCATCTGTACCATGTACTCTCTGTTCACGGCCGCGCTGCAGTATACCATATCCGATGGCAAGGTAGTTATGTACTCCGCAATCTTCATACCGATTCCTCAGGTCGCAATATTTTGCCCAGTTCCTTCATTAAAATCTCTATATTAATTGGCTTTGCTATATGTCCGTTCATGCCGCTGCTCAGAGCCTCCTGTTTATCCTCCTCGAAAGCGTTGGCTGTCATGGCCAGAATCGGAATGGAGGCCAGCTTACGGTTCTCCAGCCTTCGGATGGCTCTGGTGGCCTCATAGCCGTTCATCACCGGCATCTGCACATCCATGAGCACCAGCTGATAGTATCCCGGCTCCGAACGACTGAGCATTTCCACTGCCATCTGCCCGTTCTCCGCGACCTCCGTGGAAAATCCGGCCCCCTCCAGAATGGCCACCGCAATCTCCTGGTTCAGTTCGTTGTCCTCGGTGAGCAGGATACGGCCCGTAAAAATTTCCGTCTGCTGATGATCGGCAACATCCTCTTTTTTATCCGTACCCACAATGGAATGCAGGCAGCCCTTTAATTCCGAAAGGAACAGAGGCTTGCTGCAGAAAGCCGTCACCCCGGCCTCCAGCGCTTCGTCTTCAATGTCAGACCAATCGTAGGCGGTCAGAACAATAATGGGAACATTCTTACCGGTCTCCTGACGAATCCGGCGGGCCACCTCCACGCCGTTCATATCGGGCAGCAGCCAGTCTACCACATAGACAGAATAATTGTCCCCGCGCATAACCGCCTGCCGGGTGCGCAGGACCGCCTCTTTTCCGGACAGCGTCCACTCCGCGCGCAGGCCGATCTGCTGGAGCATGCTGGACACGCTGTCACAGGTGTTGAAATCGTCATCCACCACCAGCGCCCGCAGTCCCTTGAGCTCGGGAATCGTCGGGGCCTCCTTCTTTCCGGAATACAGGCGGAAGGTGAAGGAGACCACCACTTCTGTCCCCACGCCCTGTTTGCTCTTTACGTCTATATATCCGTTCATCAGGTCCACGATATTCTTGGTGATGGACATCCCCAGCCCGGTCCCCTGTATTCTGCTGATCGTGGAATTGCGCTCTCTCTCGAAGGGTTCAAATATATGAGACACAAATTCCTCGCTCATGCCGATCCCTGTGTCTATGATGCGGAACTCATAATTGCCGTACCCGGAGGGAGCGCCGGAAAGCTCGCTCACCTTGACGGCTATTTTGCCGCCCGCGCCGGTGTATTTCACCGCGTTGCTGAGCAGATTCAGCAGCACCTGGTTCAGCCGCAGCCCGTCGCAGTAGATATCCTCATTCTGAATGTCCATGGCATCCATGAACAGCTCCAGCTGTTTGGCATGCACATCCGCCTGGATAATGCTGCGCAGATTGTGCAGGATATCCGGCAGGCTGCAATGCTTCTCCTCCAGATGCATCTTACCGCTCTCAATGCGGCTCATATCCAGAATGTCATTGATCAGGCTGAGCAGATGATTTCCGGAGGTCATGATCTTCTTAAGATAAGTCTCCACCTGCTCCCTATGGTCAATATGCGTGATGGCCAGGGTGGTAAATCCGATGATGGCATTCATGGGCGTACGGATGTCATGGGACATATTGGAGAGGAATACGCTCTTTGCCTTGTTGGCCCGATTGGCCTGGGAGAGCGCGTCCTCCAGCAGGGCCTTTTTCTTCATTTCGCTGCGGGTCTCCTCATCCACGCTGCGCAGTCCCAGAACGATTCCCCTGTTTTTATCCCAATCTCCGGCGCGCACGGCAACCATCTGAAAATAGCGTATCTCCCCGCAGCAAGTGGTGCGGAAATTGATAAAGCACATTTTTTTCTGGGAGAGTTCCCTGCCCAGCCACTCACAGGAGGCGGCCTCCTTCATGGCCTCCCTGTCCTCCTCATAAACGCCGTTCTCTATGTAGCGTCCCATACACTCTTCCAGGGACAGTTCCCCGGCAAAAATCGTCTGTAAAATATCCTCCTGGCATTCCTCAACGCGCAGGGCATTGCCCCGGGCCGTGTCCAGGTCAAAATAACATACGAGATTATATTCAATGCTCAGCGCATGAATCAGCTCGATCTGGTGCTTATCCTTCTCCTGCTGCCTTCTCTCCTCACGCTTTTTCTGGGCAGTGCAGTCCAGCAGAAAACGCTGGTAAATCAGTTCCCCGTTTTCCCGTATGAGCTTGATATTCCCCATAATGTGCAGAATATCGCCCCCTGTATGCTGTATGCGATACGCCACATTGATGCTGTCCCCCTCTTTTTCCAGGGACTGAAGGCTCTCCTGGAGCTTGAGCCGGTCCTCTTCCAGAACGGAGGCGGCCATCATATCAAAGCCCGCCGCCATCATGTCTTCCTGGGATTCATACCCCAGAATCCGCAGCGCGGCTCTGTTCATGCGGGTGATACGCGTCCCATCCAGCGTATGGCACACAATGCCGCAGTCCATAGAGGTAAAAATCGCCTCCATGGTCTGGGTCCTGCGAAGCAGCTCCTGCGCGTATTCCTGCTCTCTGGTCACGTCTATGGCCACACCCACCGTTCCCATGACGCTGCCGTCCAGATCATACAGCGGGGACTTGTACGTGGTGAGCAGCCTGGGGCCGTCCTGGGTCTGGATACATTCCCCCGAAATGCAGGTCTCTCTCTTCTCCATAACCATGAGCTCGGACTCGATGCAGGCGGGGTCATCCTGCTCCACATCCCAGATATAGGCATGGCGGCGTCCCTGCACCTGGGCCTGGGTCTTGTTCACCGCCCGGCAAAAGCTGTTGTTGACTTTCTCGTGTACGCCGTCCTTGTCCTTGTACCAGACCAGATTGGGAGCGCTGTTGATCGTGGCCTCCAGATACTGGCTGGTCTCCCAATAGTCTTTCTGCGTCTTGCAGCACTGCTGCCAGCGCAGGAAGCGAAAGCCCAGCTCCCTCTCGGACATGGGCAGGGTCCAGATATCCCTGATCCGGGGCAGGAAATCCGTCAGAGTCTCCGTCTGCCGACTGTCTGCCAGCAGAATCAGCTCCACCTCCGGCCCCTTCCAGGTGATCAGCTTTTCCGTCTCACATACGGCGTCCATATTCTCCAGGTCAGCCAGGATCACATCCGCAGCCGCCGCCAGTTCCTCCCGGGGCCTGTCGCTCTCCAGGAAGGTATGTGTAAAGGGCGCCAGCGGAGCTGCCTTTTGGATGATGTCGAACCGCTCTGGCCGACGGCTTATGAGATATATCTGCAAATGACAATGGTACATATAATTTCCCCCAGCTGACATTTCTTGTTTTATTATGCCGCCTGTTTCCGGACAGCACATAAGATCGGACAAGCCGCCCGATTTCCACATTTTAATTCTATCAACCGTTTCACGCCGTGTCAACAACAGAATCCGGCATTTTAACAAGACTTTCTGAGTCTGGCGGCGGCCATCAGCAAATCCAGCCCGCGCACCTCCTCCAGCCAGAGTTCATACGCATGACCGCGGGAGGACAGAATCACATCCGCAGAGTCCTCAAACAGGCTTTGGACCAGCTGCTCACAGCAGACTCGCAGATCTGCCTCCTTATACAGGTCCTGCGAAAGCAGTTTCTCCAGAAGCCACGCAAGCGTATGGACCTGCCCGGCCGCCCCCACCGCCGTCAGCCGGGTGATGTCAGCCGTGATCTCCCCCAGCCGGATGTAGCGGCCATGGTCAATGCCCACCGTGCGGCTGCAAGGCGCTTCCCCGCAGCACAGTTCCCGGGGCAGCGTTTTTCGTTCCATCCATATATGGCCGTCTCCCCCCGCGGCCTCCCGTTTGGGGATGACTCCGCTTTCCCGGTCTGTCGGCTCCGGATCTGCCCCCTTTTGTCCGTGAGCCCCGCCGGAACAAGCTGCCCGTCCCTCCGGGCGGACCAGCAGTTCCCTTATCTTTGATGTTCTGTCATACACCCGATAATCCTCCATCAACAGAACGCAGTCCCCATGCTCCAGATACTCTCCGGAACCGCCGATGACCAGGATGGTAGATACTCCTCTCTCCTTCAGTTCCTCCACTCTGTCCGTGTAGGGGATAATGGGCTCCTTGCGCACCAGCCTGCGCATAAGCCGGTCCCGGATCATAAAGTTGGTGGCGCTGGTGTCCTCGTCCATCAGAAGGCAGCGGCTGCCTCCATACACCGCCTCCACAATATTGGCCGCCTGAGACACACTTCCGCTAGCGTGGACGGTGGAGAACGCATGGGCTCCTCCGGCACCCGGCATATGGGAAAAGAAGGGAGACAGGTCTGTGGTCTGTACATTTCTGCCGTCCTCCGCATAGATTTTGCAGGCGGTCTCTTCCATAATCACATATTCTCTGCCGTCCCCTTTCACATGAAAATAGATCCCCTGTTCCAGCGCGTCCAGCAGAGTGCTTTTGCCGCCATAGCCGCCTCCCGTTATGAGGGTAATGCCCCTGGGGATGCCCATACCTGTCAGCACCTTTCCGTCCCGGCAGGGAATCTTCACCCGCAGCCGGGAGGGCGACAGAAAAGGAACCGCCCCGGCTAAGGGCAGCTGCGTATCCCCCTGTCTGGGCAGAATGCTGCCGTCCGCCACAAAAGCCATCAGTCCGTTCTTTTTCAGGTAATTCCGGATATCCGCCTGCCTTTCCCAGGTCCCGATCTGCTCCCGGAGACTCTCCCTGTCCGCGTTCTCCAGACAATCGCAAAGGGTATCCAGCAACATCTTTATGCCCTTGTATCCGCTTTTTCCGTTTACGCTGTGACCGCCAATCAGGGGAAACACAAAGGAGATCCGCAGACGGAATGCCCGCCGGTCCCTCCTGTACAGACAGCCGGAACGCCTCCTGACCGCCTGATCCGTCTCCTGCATGAAAAAATCCGGTTTTTCCCGGGTATCCTTATGGTCGTTTTGCAGGCTTCGGGCCAGGGCGTTTATGGGGCCTGACAGATTGCGCAGCAGCCAGTCCTCCCAGGGGACGGGCTGTTTTTCGATCTCCCCGCCAGGTCCCGCCAGCTCCCCCGGGACCCACACATCCAGCGTCATCCGCTGGGGGGCGCGGAAACCCGTTCCCGCGAAAGTGAAGGATATTTCCCGATAGTGATAGATTTTTTCGTCTTCTACAGGCTGCATGCTGCTGCTGATATAACTGATATAAATCTGCCTGTCGGTGTAGAGTTTATGCAGGCAGTCCTTGTTCTGCGTATGGCTCTGGGCCATGATTTTCTTAAACTGATTCATATACCTGTTCTCCTTTTACGGTTCTTCCGAACAGTCACTTGCGGAGAATGTTTCGCAATGGCCTGTTCTTCTGAACCTCCCGCCTCCAGGGCGGATGCTTTTTATAGGGCTATGTGACACATTTTGCGCCGTATTCGCTTCCGGGGGCTTCCTGTACTTCCCGGAAGCGGCTCACAGTATATGGGGAGAACAAGCCGGTATATGTACCCGATGTTTTCAGGTAACAAAAAAAGACATACCTGCATCGTATGTCTTAGAGCGTGTTTGAAAAATGCTTTCTGTCAGATGTGCGTCACCGTTTGCATGGTATCCGCGCCAGATTCAGGAGGCGCAGGGGCACCGCCCCCTGAACCTGGCACAGATACCATGCAAAGTGGGGCGTACAGATGGCGGGAATGGTTTTCAAACACGCTCCAGCCTTTCCTGAACCGTTCTGACTTAAAGTGAACGACATTTAAAAAATCTGTTTCATAATCTACAGCTCCGATTCTGAGGGCATATCCCTGAGAATCTATCACATATAGAAAAGAAAGGAAATGGCTGATATGACATGTACGCATATAAACTTGTTCTCATCATATAAACCACCGCCTTTCCCTGTGACTTGGCTATTTCCATTTACAGGATTAAAATAACATCATCCCGGGGAAATGTCAATCCCCTTTTGTTTCTTTATCTTTGCTGCCGCAGGGTCTCATCCCCGCATTGCCGCAGGATCTCCTCCGCGGCGTGCAGGACAAAGCGCTCCAGCTCCTTTGCGGAAAGATAGGTCTCCCTTCGGACCACATGCTCCGCCCCCTCCCGGTAAAACGCGATGATAAACTCCCGGCGTTTTTCAAATGCATCCGGCGGGAAGAAATCCATATACCGATTGCGCAGATCTTCCATACTCTCATATCTTCGGAACGCCTCAAAGTCAGGGTGGTCCCTCAGGTACATAAAATCCAGATCGTACCAGTCCCGCTTGATCTTTTTCCAGAAAGCGTCCCGGTCCCGGTCAAACAGATCGGGAAATCTGTCCTTTGCCCCATAGACAATCTCCCGGGCCCACAGTTTATCCGTCAGAAGATGTGTCAGATATCCGAAATAGAAGGTACAGGTTTTGCTGTCATAACCCGCCCTCCGGGATTCGGTAAAATATCGTTCTATAAAGCGTCCTTCCTGTATATCTTTGATCCCGTTCTGATCCAACGTGCGAAAGTGGGATATTTCGGCATCGGGCAGGTAGCCGCTCCCGTCCGCTTTGGGTATGCCGCTGTCCGGCGCGATATTTCCCAGTATGAATCTGTCAATATGCTGTAAGGCAAGTCGTTGGCAGATTTCCTGCGCCACCCGCAGATGTATGATCCAGGAAGCCATCTCATTCCTCCCTGTCAAAAAAGATGGGTGCGGAAAGGTGCCAGCGGCAGGCCGTTTGCCCCAAAGAGCGTCACCTCCCCATAATTGGTCCACAGATATCTGGCCATGACCGGTTCCTGGATCTCCCCGCAGGACAGAAAGATCCTGTTTCCCTCCAGAATTACCAGATCCGCCTCCATGAACACACCGTCCCCGCCGGCCAGTTCAAACCCGGTCACCCGGTCTCCCCGGCAGACAAAACATACCCCCACATGGTCAAAGGTCAGTTCCATGCCGCCCTCACGGTAACGGAAATCCCGGTATATGGGGCCAAAGGCTTCCTCGTCGGGCAGCAGCCGGTACACGCCGTTCAGCGCCTGCAACGCCAGTCTCTCCCCCACGGGCTTTTTGTTTTTGGGATGAATCTCATGAAACTGTCCGCAGTCAATGGCCACCGCGATGCCTGTATTCCGGATCGTGTCAAAGGCCCGCATCTGGCTCTCCCGGATCACACACCAGCTTTTGGTATCCGGATCGTGCCTGTATCTGTGCATGGGAAGCTGCACCATCAGAAACGGCAGTCTGTCATCCCCCCAGTCCCGCCGCCACTGCCCGATCAGGCCCGTAAGCAGTTCATAGTAGTCCCCGGGCCGGTGGTCGTCGCTCTCCCCCTGATAATAGATAAAGCCCTGAATCGTATAGGGCGCCACCCTTTTCAGCATGGTCTCATACAATCCCGCCGGTCTGGTAAAATTGGCGCAGTTCATGGGACCGGGATACCGGCAGGGTCCGATCAGCTCCTGCACCTTGTCAAAAGCCATCATGGGGTCTTTTTCATACACCGCCGCGGCCCTTTTGTCCCACTCCTCCTGAATCGCCTGATATTCCTGGTATTCTCTGATCTGCTCCTCCCTGGGCTTACGCGCGGATTCGGCGCTCTCGTACTCTTCCACATAGCTGCGGGTAGCCGCCCGGGACAGCAGGACTTCCCGGCTCATCCAGCAGCTGGCGGAAGTGCCTCCCCAGTTGCAGCCGATCACGCCCACCGTCACCTGCAGGCGCTGCGCCAGTTCCCGGGCAAAATAGAACCCCACGGCGGACCATTTTGCCGCCGCCTCCTCTCCGAAACGCTCCCAGCGGGAGGCCCGCTCCACTTCCTCAAAATCCGGGCCCTCATAGGACTGCCTGGGCGTATTATAAAAACGTATCCCGGGACAGTCTTTGCTTTGCAGAATCTCTTTACCGCCCTCCGCGTCCTTCAGTTCCAGTTCCATATTGGACTGTCCGCCCGCCAGCCAGACCTCTCCCACAGCCACGTCCGTAAAGCGGAGGGGTTCGCTTCCGTCACTGATCTCCATATGCAGCTCCTGCGCCGCCTCCTGCTCCGGCAGGTATGCCGTCCATTTTCCGTCCCGGCATACGGCGTCGGCATGGGCCTCCCCCAAAGACACTCTGATCTTTCTGCCGTTCTCTCCCTCCCCGAACACACAGATCTTCTTGTTTCTCTGCAACACCATATGGTCGCTGAATACTGCTGCCGCTCTCAACATACGCTTTCTCCTTTACCCACATTTCCTTTCCCCGCCAACGCCCCATCGATCATACGGAAATGGGCAGCGCGCAAACGATTCATTCGTTGACACCACCCCATAAAAGCAGTACAATATGACATAATTTCAACAAAATGGAGGTCCTCTCAATATGCACTATGTACTGGGCGATGTTCACAACAATTGCAAAAAACTCTGTCAGCTTCTGCAAAGAATCTCCCTGGGGACCAGAGATCACCTTTATGTTCTGGGAGATCTTTTTGATCGGGGAGGAGACGATGCGGACCCGGCAGGAGTCTATTGCAAGATATTGGAGTTGGGGAAACGCTGCACCGCCCTGCGGGGCAACCATGATCAATGGCTGGCGGCCTATATCCGTCATTATGCTTCCCTGTCCCGGCAGGAACAGGAGGCATGTACACCCTATATGTACAACTCCTTTGACCTGCTGCGGCAACAGCTTTCCCCCGAAGATATGGGGAAGCTGGAAGCCTTCATCCGCAGTCTCCCCCTGCACACCGACCTGGAACTGGAAAACAGAAAGTACCTCTTTGCCCACGCCATGACCTCCGCCCCTGACAGATGGAGGAAGGCGGACTACTATCTGATGGGGGACTGGTATATCGAACTGTTTGCGACAAAGGGAATCCCGGGATATATCTCCTTCTGCGGACACAACAATACCAGCGAGTTTTCCAGGTTCCCGGGAGCCTACTGCGACGAAGAGGGAACCTCCATATGGCATAATGAGGCGGGCAATCTATATATGATGGACTGCGGCTGCGGCTTTCCCGGGGGAAGGCTTGCCTGTATGTGCCTAGAAACCGGGGAAAGGTTTTATGAATGACCGCAGGGCGCGCCACAGCGGCCACGAATCGCCGGACGCGCCTCCCGTCATTGAAACAGGGTACAGCCCATCTCTTTAAACTGCCGGATCTTTTCTTCCAGAAGCTGCGTGGCAACACCGAAATACTGCGCGTTGCAGGCAATGCACAGAAAAGAGTCCGCCGCCCGGTTATGAAGTTTTCTGTGCAGGGCAATCTCATCCGGAGACAGCACGCTTTGGCAGTTTCTGCACCGCTTCCCGCCATATACGTCCCCCGGCTCTCCCGGCGGAGCGCTGCCCGGGCAGTCAGAGGACTGCCCGGATGCCAGAACCCCGTCATTCACAGACCAGTTCTCCCACCAGCACTTTGCAGGCATCCAGGCCCACCTTGCAGCGGTATCCGTCTCTGTATACCCCCAGCTCTTCCCCGGTAATGGCATCCGTCAGTCTCAGCGCCACGCCGGACTCGGAATGAATACCCAGATCGTCAAAGGAAACACTCATGACACTGTTCCAGTCGTCATCGGCCTCCAGATTGAAAAAGCCCATGGCCACCCGGTTATCGCTCATGATTTTGGCCAGCGTATATGTCTTTTCCCCGTTATGTCCCAGCAGAAAAGCGGGTCTGCACTCCTGGTCCTGATTGATGGCAATCAATCCCCCGCAAAGCAGCGTTTTTGCGTTGCCTTCATCCAGATTTCGCAGATCGGAACCGATAATCAACGGCGAACCCAGGAAGGCCCACATGGCGAAATGCTGCAGATACTGCATATCACTACAGCCGTCCAGCCCCACATTTCCTTTGCCGTGCATGCCTACGATCAGCATATCCATGTCATTATAGCAGCCGGGGCCATTATTCTCGATGTTTTCCACCTGACTTTTAAATATATCCTTATAGCTTCTGGGCACATCGAAGATGTCCCCTGTAGAGCGGTAACTGTGCGCCCCTCTGGAACGCATCCAGCCGGAAGGGTTCTCCACCCCCCAGTTACAGGCCGCCAGCAGGATCTCCCTGCCGCTGGCGCGCAGAGCCATGGCCATGGTCAGATAGGCATTTTTCCCGTTGCCGCTGGAGGGGAAATTGCAGAAATCGTATTTCAGATAGTCCACACCCCACTCCGCGAATTGTTTCGCATCCTCGAACTCATGTCCGTAACTGCTGGGATACCCTGCGCAGGTCATGAAACCCGCGCAGGAGTACATACCGAATTTCAGCCCCCTGGAATGCACGTAGTCGGAGAGATATTTCATCCCATGGGGAAACAGAGCGGGGTCTGCCGCCAGCTTCCCGTCCACCCTCTCCTTGAGCGACCAGCAGTCATCTATAATCACATATTCATACCCCGCGTCCCTGTATCCCTTTTCCACGATGGTATCCGCCATCTCCATGATCAGCTGTTCGCTGATATCCTTCCCAAAAGTATTCCATGAGTTCCAGCCCATGGGCGCTTTCATTGCCAGCATATTGCGTCCTCCTTTTCGGCTTTCAGAATCCCGCATTAAAATCATTGCAGGAAATTACATACGCCTGCTTACATTGGACCGGCCATCGGCGCCGATGGCCGGTCCAATGCATGCGGCCCAGACAACGTTTTGTCCTCCGGGATCATTATACTCCCACTGGCAAAATTCTGGCAAGTGATTTTGAAAAAACCGGTTGTGTTTCTGCGCCATATATGTTATTGTGTATAAAGAGCATACGTTTCTTCTAAAAACTATTGGTTTATCCATTCTCTTTTCAGGCCATCGGAAAATCTATGCTTTCAATTCAAACAACACAACTTAAAAGCAGGAGATTTTCAGGCTGGATACTATTTTGCCGTCCTGATATCGGGAAGTAAACCTCATCCGTTGTCTCCTGTAAGGCAGGAGGTAACATGTAAATGAACAATGACAGCAAAACAGCAACCTATGTGGCAAAGACCCTGCATATGACGGCCGGGGACAGCACCTACGACACCCATGCGAAGGCGCTTCTGTCTGACAGGCAGGTATTGTCGTGGATTCTCAAATATACGGTCCGGGAATTTCATGACATGAACATTCCCGACATTATGGGCTGCATTGACGACGACATCACCGTGGACGGCGTCC
Organism: uncultured Acetatifactor sp.; assembly: GCA_910583845.1. GTDB lineage: Bacteria > Bacillota > Clostridia > Lachnospirales > Lachnospiraceae > Acetatifactor. The sequence continues at coordinate 60,036 of CAJUAB010000019.1, read as the reverse complement.
CCATTGACCCGGGGCTGTCCAGCCTGGGGCCCGTCAGGGAATCCAAAACGGAGGACGCTGTTCCGGGAGAAGGAGTCATCTTTTTTGACATCCGCTTCAGCGCATATTCCAGAACCGCAAATGTCAAATTCCTCATGGATCTGGAAGCGCAGAACGACTCCCGCCCGGGCCGTCTGCGCTATCATCTGGAAAATCGGATTGTATTCTACCTGTCCAGAATGATCTCCGGGCAAAAAAACAGGGAATTTTTTCACTCGAATTATAACAGCCTGCGGAATGTGCGGAGCATCTGGGTCTGCATGGACGGGAAAAGGGACGGTGACTCCATAGAGGAAATCAGTCTCATAAAGAAGACAGTATTTGGTGCGGGAGGCGGTCCGAGCATCATAGGCCTGATGCAGGGCATTATCATCACGATCCGAATCCGGGAGAATGTGGAGCCTTCCGAATGCGCCCTGATCTCCATGCTGGAAACGCTGTTTTCATCAAAGAGCGTGAAAGACAAAAAAGATGTTCTGGAAAGAGAGTACGGAATTGTCATGACTGTGGAAATGGAAAGGAGGCTGAATACCATGTGTAATATTTCCGAGTTATTTATTGAAGAAGGTTTGAGAAAAGGAATGGAGCAGGGTTTGGAACAAGGTTTGGAGCAGGGAGAACTTAACCGCGGCAGGCAGGATATTCTGGATCTTCTGGAAGAGCTGGGCGATATCCCTCAGGATATATACGCCCGGATTCATACGCAGAACAATATGGAAGCCCTGCGCCAATGGCTCAAATCCGCGGCCAAGGCCGTCAGTTTTGACGCATTCCGGGAAAAAATGGGATAACCGATTTTTTGATTGACAAACCGGCATATCTCTGGTAATCTGACATTAATGACATAAGAAAAGCAATGACGGAAAAAAGTAGTTTGTATGAATCATACAGAGAGAGCGGCGTTTTGGTGGAAGCCGTTTATGAGGACAGCAGACGAAAACCATTCCCGAGCCGTAGCGCTGAAATTGTATGTAAGCGTTACCGTATGCCTGCGTTAAAGGATAGGATTTACTGGAATCCGAAGTGAAAAGTTAAGGTGGAACCGTGCAGATGCACCCTTAGGACTGTGACAACAGTCCTGTGGGTGCTTTTCTTATGTTGTTGCAACTGATAACCGACACAGGTAATGGATTGGCATTACCGGAAAGCGAGGAGCAACAGACAATGAAAATCTTACACAAAAACGGAGAAATCACCGCCTCTGACTTCCACGAAAAAGAAGGCAGGAAAGCATTCTGGCACACCAGCGCCCATGTTCTGGCTCAGGCAGTCAAACGCCTGTATCCCGACACCAAGTGCGCCATCGGCCCGGCAACGGACAACGGATTTTACTATGATTTCGAATTTTCCTTTCCCTTTTCGGAGGAAAAGCTGGCAGCGGTGGAGGAAGAAATGAAAAAACTGACCGGAGAATCCCTTTCTCTCCAGGTCCGGACGGTTTCCCGTAAGGAGGCACTCTCCTATATGGCTGATCGGGGAGAAGACTTTAAGCAGGAGTTGATTCGCGAACTGCCCGCCTCCGAAGAACTGACTTTTTACAGGCAGGGCGACTACACGGAACTCTGCGCAGGCCCCCATCTCACCAGCACAAGCCCCATCCGGGCCATCAGACTGTTGTCTGTGGCCGGGGCCTACTGGCGGGGAGATGAAAAAAACCGGATGCTGACCCGAATATACGGCATCTCCTTTCCCAATGCCGCCGAGCTGGAGGAATATCTGCACAGGCTGGAGGAGGCCAAAGCCCGGGATCACCGGAGACTCGGAAAGGAGCTTGGGTTGTTTGCTCTGCTGGACGAAGCTCCCGGATTCCCTTTTCTGCTCCCTAAAGGCCTGATTCTCAAAAATCTTTTGATCGAGTATTGGAGAAAAATCCACCAAAGGGAAGGATATGTGGAGATTTCCACTCCCATGATCATGAACCGCCAGCTGTGGGAGACCTCCGGGCACTGGGAGCATTATCGGGACAAAATGCATACTACCCTGATTGATGGGGCAGACTTCGCCATCCGCCCCATGAACTGCCCGGGCGGAATGCTGGTATATAAACAGCAGCCCCACTCCTACCGGGATCTTCCCCTGCGAATGGGGGAGCTGGGTCTGGTACACCGGCATGAAAAATCCGGCACCCTCCATGGGTTGATGCGGGTGCGCTGTCTCACTCAGGACGATGCCCACATCTTCATGACGCCGGAGCAGGTGCAGGATGAGATTCAGGGCGTCATGCGGCTTATTGATGAAGTCTATGACCGCTTTGGTTTCTCGTATGAAATAGAACTGTCTACCAGACCCGATGATTCCATCGGAAGCGACGAAGAGTGGGAACTTGCCACAAAAGCCCTGGCGGACGCGGTCATCAAAATGGGAAAATCCTATGTGATCCACGAGGGGGACGGCGCATTTTACGGGCCGAAGCTGGATTTCCATCTGCGGGACTCCCTCGGCAGAACCTGGCAATGCGGAACCATTCAGCTGGATTTTCAACTGCCCGCACGATTTGACCTCGAATATATGGGAGCGGACGGTGAAAAACACCGCCCCCTCATGCTGCATCGGGTAGTCTTCGGCTCTATTGAGCGTTTAATCGGCATTCTGATCGAGCATTACGCCGGCAAATTTCCCCTGTGGCTTTCTCCCGTTCAGGTCAGAATACTGCCTGTTTCGGACAAATATCTGGACTATGCGGGAGAAGTGGCGGATCAGCTGAGAAAGCAGGATATCCGGACGGAGATCGACAGGCGGGACGAAAAGCTGGGATACAAAATACGGGAAGCCCGTATGGACAGAGTTCCCTTTCTGCTCATTGCAGGGGAACGGGAAAAACGGAATCACACAGTGTCCGTCCGGCAGCGGGACGCCGCGGAGGACCGCCAGGAGTTAGGAGAAATGTCCGTTGAGCAGCTGACAGAACTGCTCTGTGCGTCAATGGACCGTATGTAGAAAGCGGCAGGGCCCGACACATATAAGCTATTCTGGTCCGGACAGGTGCCGGGGGCATATTCAGGGAAATATGCCCCCAGCACCCACGCGTCACAGTCTGTGAGAAATTTATGCAGGATGATGCCCCACATTGTGTACTGCACAGGTTAGATTTTTTTGAGAATTCCGTAAATTCAGCGTTTGCAGCTTGTTTGGAAGTACATAGCAAGAGAGGTCAGGGGCAAATAGTTCAACAATAATTCAACCCGTTTACAGCAATCTAGCTGAAAATACGGATGCAAACCAGAAGGCACCAAAAGTTCAACACACTTAAATTTAATCTCCGGCACTGCTAAATTGGCAGGGGGAAGACTGCTAATTTTCATGAAAGCCGGACAAAGAATCTGGCTCGCTGAAATCCTTTATACGATTTTGAAAAGCCTATTGAGAAAAAAATTTTTTCAGCGTATACTGTTATTAATGGGAAAAAACCCTCCCAATGGGAAGAATCTTCCCATGGAAGAAAGGAATTTTCATCATGGGAAAGATAGATACTATAACAAAGGAATATATGGAAAATCCGATAGTCTTTGCAGATGCGTTTAACCAGCTATTATACCATGGGGATCAGAAGATCGACCCTGCCCGGCTGACGGAATTGGACACTACGGAGATTGTGATTCCATATGGAGCCAGCGGTGCAGGTGTACCGGAGCAGAAATATCGGGATGTGCTGAAACTTCTATATGCCATGACGGACGGCAAAACGGCATACTGTGTGGTAGGAATCGAAAATCAGTCAGAAATCCATTATGCCCTTCCAGTCAAGAATGGGGTTTACGATTTTCTCCAGCTATCTCACCAAGTCAGCGAGGTGGCCAATGCCCATAGACAGGCCATGAAGGAATCAAAATCTACACAGGCGGATAATCCATCAGAAAAACAGGTTCCAACAGACGGTGAGTTCTTAAGCGGCTTCTGGAAGACAGACCGCCTTATCCCTGTGGTCACTCTTGTAATATATTTTGGATCAGACAGCTGGGATGCGCCGCTCTCCCTGAAAGAAATGTATTCCGATGTGGACGATGCAATTCTTTCACACGCGCCGGACTACCATGTGAACCTGATTGCCCCAAAGGAAATGTCAGACGCGGAAATCAATGAATTTCACTCTAATCTGCGGGAAGTGATGCTATACATTAAGTATTCTAAGGATAAGCAGATTCTGAATAAGATTGTAAAGGAAGATTTAAAATTTCAAAGTATGGAAAGGCAAGCAGCTGAAGTAATAAATATTGTTACGGGATCCAAGCTGAAATATCCCGAAGGGAAAGGAGATGTGAATATGTGTTTGGCGATTCAACAAATGCGAGAAGAAAGCAAGATCGAAGGTGCGGTGGAAACATATAAAGATTTAGGTATCTCTTTGGTAGAGACAATAAAACGGATTGCGGAAAGGTTTCAGCTGACCGAAAATGAATCCACCGAATTGGTAAAACAATATTGGTAAAAGGAAAGGGATGCGCACCTAGGTGAAGACGCATCCCTTTTTTGATTTATTGCTTTCTCTTAATCCCCCACCACTTTCCGTTTGGTCTTCGCCGGTCTCAATATCACATCCGCCACGCAGTCGCTGATACGTTCCTCCGCCTCCTTAATCACATGGCTGTATAGATCCGTGGTGGTGGATACATGGGCATGACCGAGACGGTGGCTGATGCTCATGCTGTCAATTCCGTTAAAAAATTTCTTCCCTGTACCGCTTGCGATATTCCGCCAACAGCTCCATGGCCTGATCCGTCAGCCTGATATACCGGACAGAGCCCTTCGTCTTCGGTGTGTCCTCATAAATCCCCGGTTAATTCTTCTGTCTCCGCCTTCAGCCGGGAATTGCCCTCCGAGCTCTCAGGAGTCTTCGTGCGCCGTACTCCCCGCAGCTTTTCCTCCCATCCTGAGACGCAGAACGACTGTAGTAAGGAGTAGCAGACCGATTAACGGCTACAAGCCGCCGGCTTACCGGTTCAGGCCCGCCCGTATCCGCGCGAAACACCCGTTCAACATCTCTGTGTCCACAACGCCTTCCACATTAAAAGCCGTGGCCTCCACAGTAAAACTCCCGTCATACCCGATCCGATGAATATACTGAAAAAAGGCGTCAAAGTCAATGTGGCCCGCACCTATGGGCTTCACGTCGCCATGCAGACTCCCCCAGTCCATATAGCCCCCATCGTAGTCGTTTACATGGTAATGCCGGATATGCCCCTGCTGCCAGAGCCACGCATAATCCTCCCGGTACAGCAGCGTTTCCTCCTGGTGAAAGGCCGCCATTTTGGTATCCCACACAAAATGCGCCTGGGGATAGACCTCCGCCAGCCGGACCAGATGCTTCATGGGATTTTCCCTGTTGCACACTACATTTTCCACCAGCAGGTCCAGCCCATAGCCTTCCGCCACGTCCCGCAGCCTGGGGTAGGCCCGCATGTTATTGTCAAAATGCTGATCCGAAGCCATGCCGCCCCAAAGATGCAGCACCAGCGCTTTTGCCCCGATCCGCCGGGCCAGGGCGCAGTTGACGCGGAACTTTTCCATAGCCTCACTGCTTTCCTCTGCCACATCCTCCCCCTGACTCACAGCTTCCCCAATCCGTTTGTCGCAGTGCAGCACCGGCATATACAGCCCCAGACCCTCCAGATCGTCCGCCAGACGTTCCCATTCCCCATACCACGAACTGTACATCATAAATTCGTACCCGTCACAGGCCAGTTTTCCCGCCAGCTTTTCCAGAATATGATAATCCCTGTGATTGCCCTTGCCAATCAGCGCCCCCGTAGAACACAAAATTTCCGCCATAGCTTCCCTCTCCTTTTTCCATCCGGTCCGGCCCAGACATCTCCGTACCGCTTACCGTTTTCCCGCCAGCGTCCGGGCAAGTTCCTGAAAATTCTTCACCTGACAGCCCTCATAGGGTTCGCCGTCCCGGTTAAAATGTACGGTCCGGATTCCCAGCCTCTTTGCCGCGCGCAGATTATCCGCGCAGTTGTCCACAAAGACACATTCCCGGGCCGGGCGTCCCAGCCTCTCCAGGGTGTATCGGAACATTTCCTCCCGGGGTTTACGCATATGTACCTGCCCGCTGACAATCACATCCTCAAAAAACTGATCCAGTCCATGAAATTCCATCAGATAGCGGTTCCACTCCGCCACATCGTTGGACAACAGCACAAGATCAAAGTCTTTTTGCCCCTTTGCGAAGGGGATAAATCCGGCGTCCAGCGTAAGCCAGTTTTCCAGATAATCCTTCATGGCCCCCACAGGGTCCGCATATCCCAGCTTTTTCAGAAATTCCTCCGCCCCCATCTCCCCGTTTCCCGCGCGGGTAAACAACTGTTCCTGCCGGAAAGCCCCAAGCAGCCTCTGATGCTCCGCCTCCGGAAAATGTGACAGGGTATAGGGAATGAAATTCCCCTTGCTTTCCTGAATAATCACCCCATACATATCAATCAGCAGCACGTTTTTTTCCATAAGTAATCATATGCCCCTTCACAAAAGTATAACCTGCCGCTCCGTGATCCCTGAAAAAGCCCGTGATCACCCGGTTCCGGTCACAATACTGCCGGGCTTCCCGCCGGTCCAGGCCGTGGGACAGCAGATGCAGGATCACCTGCTCCCTCTCCTGTTCGCTGAGTCCCGCGTTCCAGTCATTGTAGTCCAGAAAATCCCTTTTTTTCCGCTCATACTCCGGCCTGTCAGGTGTCACCAGCTCCACCCGGTCATTCATCCGTACATCCACGTCCATCAGTCCCAGACGTTTCATGATATGGGCGGTGCGCATCGCCACCGCATAATCCCGCCCCTGTTTTTCCAGCTCCATAGCCCACTTTTTCTCCAGACCGTCATGCCGGCACAGCACCTGATAGTCCATCCCATCTATATACAGGCCATCACACTCAAATTCTCTGTTGGCATCAATGCAGATCACATATCCGCCGGGCTTTGCCAGCCTGACCATCTTCCGGATAAAATCCTCCGGTCTGTCCAGATGCCGCAGTACGGCCTGACAGATCACCACATCATACCGTTTTCCGGTGTCATACGCGAACACATCCCCCTGAATAAATTCCGCTCCCATCTGCCGCTCCCGGAAAATCTCCCGCCCCGCGGCGATCAATTCCTCCGCGAAGTCGATCCCCGTATAGCTGCTGCCCTCCGCCAGAAAAGGCAGCAGCAAAAGCCCCAGATACCCATAGCCGCAGCCACAATCCAATACGGATACCGGTTTCTCCAGCTTCCACACCTTCTTGATCAGAAATTCCACATAATCTTCGTTGTAATAGCCTTCCCTGGTGCGCAGCAGGTATTCCCGCTTCCCGTTCCAGAAGTCCTTTGTGCCCGTCCTCTCCGGCACATAGGTCTCTCCTGCCAGAGGCGTGAGTCCCAGCAGCTGATCCACCGACACCTGAAAATATTCTGCCAACGCCGCCAGCAAAGACAGTTCCGGCTCTCCCGCCCCCGTCTCCCAACGGCTTACCGTCTGGTAGGATACCCCCACCCGGTCCGCCAGCTCCTGCTGTGTCACTTTCTTCTGCCGCCGCAGGTCCGCGATCCGCAAATGTATCTGAGTCATCCGGCTTACCTCCTTCCATAGATCCCTGCCCGCATCTGTGGGCTTCCTGCAACGCGGAAGTCCTCGCTTTGCACTCTCTTATCTGCATCCATTTTACCAGAGAAAACAGATTTTGTATTGCGCGGATTTTCAGAATATTCTCCCATATTCCGGGAATACAGGACCCACGGCAACGCCGGATCAGAGTTCCTTTTCATAATATACCGAGTCCCGCCCGTCTTCCTCAAAGCGTTCCTTGCAGACAAAATCATTCTTTTCCAGAACTCTCACAGAGCCCTCATTGTCCGCGTAAGTAAAAGCGCCCACCGACCGAAGACCGAACCTTTTTTTGATCTGTTCCAGAAAGAGCGTCACCGCGGCAGTGGCCACTCCCCGTTTCCAATACTCTTTCTCAAATATACAGTAGCTCAACATGGCGTTCAAAGTCCCGCCCCGGTCAATACCGTAGCACCAGATATCACCGATATAATGTCCCTCTGCATAAATGCATCTGCCAAAGCTGTCCGCGCCCGGAAGAGAAGCCCTTTCATAGGCCGCCAGGGCTTCTTCCACCGTATTGTTGGCGGACGGCAGCATTCTGCGGATTTCCGCATCCTGCGTCCTGTAAAAGTAGACTTGCACGTTTTCCCTTGTCCGGGCCAAAAGTGTGATTCTTTGTTCCATTCCTTCTTTTCCTCCCTAGCTGTATTCTGTACCGGTTTGCTCTGCATGTCAATCCTGACCTGAAAATTGTTTTTACCCCAAAATGCCTATTGACCATCCTGTAAGGGTATGGTTTAGTATGTATAAAAAACATACAACAGGAGAAAATTTATGAGCCGTACTGTTTACGATATCGCCATACTGTTCTTTACATATTCCTTCCTGGCCTGGCTGGCGGAGACCACCGTGGCGACCATCAAGGAAAAAGATTTCCGAAACCGCGGTTTTGCCTCCGGCCCTTTCTGCTTCATTTACGGTTTTACCGGAGCGCTTCTGACCATTGTTTTTCAGGATCTGCGCGGCGACAGCTTTTTTCTTTTTCTGGGATGCACGGTGGTGGCTACCGCCGTGGAATGGTTTACCGGGAAAATTCTGGAGGGGATGAAGCAAAAGAAATGGTGGGACTATTCCGCCAAAAAGTGGAATCTGGACGGTTATATCTGCCTCCAGTACTCCCTGCTCTGGGGCGCGCTGGGCTATGTGGCGGTACAATATACCAACGGCCTTATCCTGGGCCTGTATCATTTTCTGCCCGCCTTATGCGGAAAAATCATCGTATGGGGGCTGACCGGCATTGGCTTGCTGGATCTGACCGGTTCCCTTTTATTCATCTACCACATGGAAAAAAGGCTTCCCCGCCTGTTCCGATGGAGTCAGAAATTGCAGCGATGGACTCTGCGGCTGGGCGGCGCAATCTCCCGCCGCATGGAGAACCGTATCCGGCGGGCTTACCCCTCCACTGCCGCCGGGGATGAGGCCAGAGAGACGGCAGACTCTGAAAAATGCACTTTGACCCATCTTTTCTGGCTCTTCCTGATCGGCGCGCTGCTGGGGGACCTTGTGGAAACGATCTTCTGCCGCGTGACCATGGGCGTGTGGATGAGCAGAAGCAGCCTGGTGTGGGGACCTTTCAGCGTCGTGTGGGGACTGGCCATCGCTCTGATCACGGCCCTGCTATACAGAGACCGCAACAAGGGGGAATCCCGTCTTTTTCTGGTAGGTACGCTTCTGGGCGGCGCTTACGAATACATTTGCAGCGTGTTCACGGAGATTGTGTTTGGAAAAGTGTTCTGGGACTACAGCGGCATCCCCTTCAATCTGGGAGGCCGGATCAACCTGCTGTACTGCTTTTTCTGGGGAATCGCCGCCGTAGTGTGGTTCCGGCTCCTCTATCCCCGTATCGCCCGCCTGATTGCCCGGATTCTGCGCAGAACCGGCAAAATACTGACGGCAGGACTGGTCTTGTTCATGATTGCCAATATCATCGTCTCCGTGCTGGCGCTGGTCCGGTATGATTCCCGGGCCAACGGACTTGCAGCGGCGCATTTCTGGGAGCAGGCCATGGACACTTATTTTGACGATACCGTGATGGAGCGCATTTACCCCAATGCCATCCCGCAGTAGACCAAATTCACGCCTGCTGCCGCAGCAGACCATAGATGGCCCCCCGGGAAATGGGCTTTTTATATACCAGCAGGGAAACACCGTATTGCAACAGACTTCCCAGCACGACCATGCCAATTCCCGCCGCTATGGCCATCGGCATCGGCATGGAAATGCCCGGAAACCGGTCCAGAATCGCCGCGCCGTCCCCTATCAGATAATAGGAACCTATTATGCAGCCCACCATCAGGAACACGGACACCACAAAATATTTGTACGCTATGCCCACATAAATGTTCAGGGACATCAGAAGCGCCCCCATGAGCAAAATCCTCCGGGCCCCTTGCCGCGCGGTCTCCGGAGTTCCCATGGTCCGGACTGTCTCCACTCCGATCATCGTAAGATAGATCAGCATACCGCTGCAAAAGGTGATCACCGCCGGCAGGGAAGTCATGATGGCTTTTCTGTGCGGCGACGACTGCACCAGGGAAGAACCGCAGACAGAGTACATCATCTGGGCAGGAAACATGGCAATTGTCAGCATCAGAATGTTCCCCATGCCATTGCCCGCATCCATAATCAGATAAACAAGGGACATTAAAAACAGAAATCCTGCCGATATCAGATTTACCTTCAAATTATAGGATAATTTTATACATTTTATGGCAAAACGCCAGCTTTCCACAAGTTTCATATCTTCCTCCATTCCGTTCAGACCGCTTACCGTCAAAGACAATCCGTGTCCGAATAGGTGCCGCGCCATCTCTTCATGCCCGTCCTCACCACCAGCGCGCTCACTGCCGCCGCTGCCAGTCCCAGCGCTGTGTCCGCCGCCCACAGCCAGGGCGGCGCGATATTGCGGATCAGAGTATAGAGAATCATCCCTGCAGCCACGCATCCATAGGCCGTGTACAGACATAATATGGCGGACCTGGTAAAGCGCGATATAAAAAGTCCCAGCGCCTCGGCAAAGTATACCGTCAGCACCGTTCCCAGGCATCCGGCCCAGCCCTCCCCCGTATCCAGGATCTGCGCGGCCCGTCCCCCGCCCACACAGACTGCCGCCGTCAACAGCCGCCTTGCCAGGTCCCCGCACAGCCCCTGAAAGAGTATTTCCTGCCCCACCGGGGAAGTTTTCAAAAAATCCAGCCTGTATCCTCTATGAGTCTGTATTCCGCTGAAAATTCCCCGATCCGCCACGGTTTCGGCAAAAATAATCCCCATTACCACCAGATAGCCAAATCCTGTCTCCACTTCGAGACAGCGCCAGAAAAATCCTCCTGCCAGCACTGCCGCCGGAATCCCCAGGAATATTCCCAGTCTGTATCTCCAACCGGTAAAAAGCAAATAAGCATTGATTTTTTTCATAATACCCTGTCCTTCCCGTCTGTTGTCAGAATCGCAGCTGACTGTGGGCCTTCATCACAGCCACACAGATCTGGGACAATGTGGGATTCTCCACTGCCACATTCATTCCTGCCAGCTCATCCAGCTTCTCCGCCAGGCAGATACCCTCGAAGCCGTAGCGGTTCCCGGTCTGGGTCAGCAGAATGGAACGGGCCTTGTCCGTATACTCCGCCTCCCCTTTTACCAGTACGTATTTTTCCTTCAGATCCTCCACAGAACCCTGCTCCACAATCCGTCCCTGCTCCATGATCATGCAGTAATCCGTGACATTCTCCATATCCGCCACATTGTGGGTGGAAAAAAACACGCTTCGCTCTCCCTCCCGGCTGGCCAGATATTCCCGGATCATATCACAGAGCCTGTCCCGCATCAGGGGGTCCAGAGGGGAGGCGGGTTCATCCAGAAGCAGCAGCTCCGTCTCCCGCGACAGCACCGCCGCCAGCATCAGCTTCATACGATTGCCGTCCGAGAGATTCCGGGCCTCTCTGCCCGCGTCCATGGGAATGGCCAGATCCCGGCACAGATTCCTGTAATCCTCCTGCCGGAATGTACGGAAAAGCAGCCTGTTCGCGTCCTCCACCTGCTTGATCGTCCAGTGGGGAAGATAATAACTGCCGGGCCCGGTATAACCCACGCGCTCCCGTACCCCGTCGCCGTCAATCCCCTCGTTCCCGGCAAAATACCGGATCTGCCCATGGTAATCCAGCCGAATACCGGCCAGCAGATTCAGCAGAGTGGACTTACCGGCGCCGTTCTCTCCCACCAGAGCCGTGGCAAAACCCCGGGGAATCTGTAGCCGGGGAATGTCCAGCAGGAAACCCCTGAACTTTTTTCTGATATTTTCTCCTGTAATCACATAATCCATTTTTCGTGTTTCCTTTCCGGCCTGCCGCCCTCAGGCAGCCGCCTGGTCTGTCTGACTCATCCCTTCTCCACCGCCAGCAAGGCTTTCAGGGTTTCCATCAGTTCCTGATGTGTCAGCCCCGCGATCCTTGCCGCCGTTATGGCTTCGGAAAGCGCGTCCTCCACCCGGCGCAGATGCTGTTCCCGCAGCATCTCACTGTCCTGGGCGTTCACACAGAATCCCTTGCCCTGAATGGCTGTGACCAGCCCCTCGTCCGCCAGCAGCTCGTAAGCCTTCATTGTCGTAATCACGCTGATTTTCAGATCTCTGGCCAGTCCCCTGATAGAGGGCAGATACTCTCCCCCTTTCAGCCTGCCCGCCAGAATGTCCTCTTTCAGCTGTCCGGCAATCTGTTGGTAAATGGGCACTCCTGAGTTTTGTAACAAAATCATAATGTATACCTCTTCCGCGCAAAAGATGTTCATAACTGTTTATATGTTATATATACACCATATACGCATGCGTGTCAACCGTTTTTTACATATCCCCGACAAACGTCCCTTCCAGGCCCCTCCAAGGACCATCCGCAGAAACGGGGGATGCCTTGAAAACCGCCTGTTCCGTAATCTTACAAATCTGTAACGGAAAACCATATAAATTCAATACCATTTCACCCGGTTTTCGTGTATGCTTGATAAAAGCAAGGCCAGAGGCAGAGCGATACACCCTGGCGCTGCATATCCGCAGAATATGCGGAACTTTATCGGGAGGTAACAAATATGCTGGAAGTCAGAAACATCGAAAAATACTACGGCAGCAAAAACAATGTGACCAAGGCTCTGGACCGGGTGAGTTTCCAGGTGGCGGACGGGGAGTTCATCGCCATCATGGGAGCCTCCGGCAGCGGGAAGACCACATTGCTGAACTGCATTTCCACCATCGACACGGTGAGCGCCGGGGATATACTGCTGGACGGGGAAAATGTCTCACAGCTGCCATCCCGGGATCTGGCCCGTTTCCGCCGTGAACGGCTGGGCTTTGTGTTCCAGGATTTTAACCTGCTGGACACGCTGACCGTGGAGGAGAATATAGGTCTGGCCCTGGCCCTGAACCATGTATCCCCCCGCAAAGTGCAGGAGCAGGTGAAGGCGGTGGCCGGAAAGCTGGGCATAACCGACATACTGGAAAAATTCCCCTACCAGATCTCCGGCGGCCAGAAACAGCGCGCCGCCTGCGCCCGGGCCATGGTAGCCGGACAGTCCCTGCTGCTGGCGGACGAACCCACCGGAGCCCTGGACTCCAGAGCTTCCAAGAACCTGCTGGAGATTATGACGCGGATGAATCTGGATATGGGTGCCACCATCCTCATGGTCACGCACGATGCCTACAGCGCCAGCTATGCCCGCCGGGTGCTTTTTCTCAAGGATGGGCGGCTTTTCAACGAACTGCTGCGGGGGGACCGGGCCCGGCAGGTATTCTATCATGAGATACTGGATGTGCTGGCTGTGTTGGGAGGTGATATCAGTGACGTTCTCTAATTCTTCAGACAAAGGTGGCAGTCGCCCGGAATCCGGCAGCGTGGCCCTCCGGCTCTCCCTGCGCAACGCCCGGCGGCAGGCCAGGGACTATCTGGTGTATTTTGCCACGATCGTAATGGTGGCTGCCCTGATCTACTCCTTCAACGGGCTGATTTTCTCCCGGGAGATCAGGAATCTGGCCGCGCAGATGGCGACACTGCCCATGATGATTGTCCTGTCCGGCGCGGTGGTCATCGCCATCATCAGCTGGCTGGTCTCCTACACCATCCATTTCATGCTGGGGCGGCGCAGCCGGGAATTTGGAATCTATGTGCTGATCGGTCTGGAAAACGGGCAGGTCGCGCGGCTCTTTTTTCTGGAAAACCTGGCGGTGGGCGGATGCGCGCTGATCCTGGGCATCCTGCTGGGCAATCTGTTTTACCAGATCCTGCGGGCCATTGTGTTATCCCTGTTCGGGCAGGCTTACACCTTTTCCTTCGCGTTTTCCCCCGGGGCAGTGGGCCTGACTTTTCTGTGCTTCGCGCTGATCTATCTCTTTGCCCTGCTCAGAAGCCGCAGACGCATCCGCGCCATGAAGATTCATGACCTGCTCTGTTTTGACCGGAGAAATGAGAGCGCGGTGATCCGCACCGGCAAAAAACGTGTGAAAGTCTTCACGCTGTCTCTGGTGTGCGGCCTTGTGGGCACCGCGCTGCTGATGGCAGGCAGCCTGCTGCCCGGAATCATTGGCGCGGGATGCATTATCGTCTTTCTCTACGGCTTCTTTTTGAGCTTTGCCTCCGGCGTTCCCGCCTATTTCGACAGACGGCCGGAGAAAAAATACCGGGGACAGACCCTGCTGGTCTTCCGCACCCTCACTGCCAAGCTGGCCACCATGGGTACGGTCATGGCCACCATCGCCCTGCTCTTTACCGCAACGCTGGTTTCCGAGGGCTTCGGACAGGTGCTGCACGGGCTGTTCTACGGGCGGGCCAGGGAGAACTCCTGTTTTGACATTATGATCGGCATCACCGACCTGCGTCTGGACTATGATGACTATCTGGATTACTTACAGGAAAAGATCCCCATAGAGTCCCAGTATCAATATGCGGTCCGCCAGGGGGAAAATGGTCAGATCCGGGAATATTTGCAGGAAAATACCAATTATTACAGCTATCACGACCGGGATCTGGTGATGGCCTACAGCGACTACGCTTTCCTGCGCCGGATGCTGGGATATCCGCAGGTCCCTCTGGAAGACGGACAGTATCTGCTTCACTGCCGGACCTATCTGGGAAAGCTGCTCACAAGGTATACCCGCCCGGTCCCGCTGAACGGACAGACCGTGAGTCCGGGAGGTGTACACTGTGAGCCTCTGGGGCAATACGGCTGGGAGGTCAACGGCAGCGATTATATTCTGGTGGTGCCGGACGCCCTGGCAGAGCATTGCCCCATAAATCACCGTCTCTATGTGGCCATGACCGCGGAGCCTCTAAGCGAGGATCAGTACAACCATCTCAGGGAAATCCGCAAGGAGCGTTCAAAATATTACGGTTATGATAACATCATTGTGAGGGCGCAGGAAGAAAGGGAAGCTGCCGCCATGACCACCATGACCGTTTTCCCTCTGTATTATCTGGCGCTGGTGCTGACCATGACATCCGCCACCATATTGACCATTCAGCTGCTCAGTGAATCAGGGCGCTACCGCCATCAGTTCCGGCTGTTGGAAAAGCTGGGCATGGACCGACATGAAATGGTGATGACACTGCGAAAGCAGTTTGCCTTTTACTACGCCATGCCGGCTATACCGCCGCTGCTGATCGGCATCCCTCTGCTTTTGTATCTCACTTCTCTGTCAGAACCCGGAATCCTGGTCCCGCCCGCCATTATCGCCACCGCCCTGGGACTGTATCTGCTGATCTATCTGCTCTATGTCCTTCTGGCGTACAACAGCCTAAGGCGCAGCGTGCTTCCGGAATAAGCGGCAGGATTTACTTTATACGGTTGTGAAACAGAGCATCCGGGGTTATAATGGAATTACGAAAGTCCAGAACGGGGATGAATGAGGGAGTGCATCGAAGGAACTTTACTCTTCAGTGCCATCGCGCAGCGATTCCAGACAGTAAAGTCCCGAAGACGCACGAGAGAGTCTTTCATGAGAGCACTTCCGAATGAAAGATTCTCTCACAGGAGTGCATCGAGGGGACTTTACTCTTTAGAGCCATCGCGCAGCGATTCCAGACAGTAAAGTCCCGAAGACGCACGAGAGAGTCTTTCATGAGAGCACTTCCGAATGAAAGATTCTCTCACAGGAGTGCATCGAGGGGACTTTACTCTTTAGAGCCATCGCGCAGCGATTCGATTAGGAGGAACAGCCAATGGGAACTTATCTGAATCCCGGAAACGCCGGATTTACAGGGATCAGGAGGGATATTTATGTTGACAAGTCAGGCCTCATCGGACTGATCAATCAGACGATCGACACACCGAGATGCCTGACATGCGTCAGCAGGCCACGCCGTTTTGGAAAGTCCTTCGCGGCGCAGATGCTGTGCGCTTATTATGATAAATCCTGTGATTCATCCGGGCTGTTTGACGATCTGGCGATATCCGGCGATGCCGGGTACCGGAAACATATGAACCGCTACGATGTGATTTATCTGGACATGACCGGAGTCATCGGAGAATCCTCCATCGGGGAGATTGTCCCCTACATTCAGAGAAATGTAATCCGGGAGCTGACCACGCAGTACCCGGACCTTCATGTTGTGGAAGGATTTTCCGCCACACTGGTTGACGCGGCGGCAGCGGCGGGAAACAGATTTATCATGATTATTGATGAATGGGACGCTCCCATCAGGGAGGCAAAGGGACGTCCTTATCTACAGCGGAAGTATCTGGATTTTCTGCGTTCCCTGTTCAAAAACAGCGGCATGACCAGCAAGATATTCGCGGCGGCATATATGACAGGTATTTTGCCTGTCAAAAAAGACGGTTCTCAGTCCGCCATATCGGATTTCTGGGAATACACCGTCATAAAACCCAGACAGTTCGCGCCCTATGTGGGATTTACGGAGGAGGAGGTCAGGAAACTCTGCCGCGACTATGGCGGCGACTTTAAAAAAATGAAACAATGGTATGACGGATACTCTTTCCGGAGTCTGGAATCTGTCTATAATCCCAACTCCGTTATAAAGGCGATCCGCAATGACGATTTCGATTCCTACTGGACCCAGACTTCCGCCGCGGAAAGTCTGATGGGCTATATCGGTCTTGATTTTGACGGCCTGGGCAAAACCATCGCGGAACTGATCGGCGGCGGTAAAACGAAAGTGGACACAAACAGCTTCGCAAATGATCTGGAAACCTTCCGGGACAGGGATGATGTGCTGACACTGCTGATCCATCTGGGCTATCTGGCCTATGATGAAACCACCCAGGAAGCCTATATTCCCAACGAAGAAATCCGCCGGGAATTTGCCAGAGCCGTCCGGCAGGTGAACCGGGATGATACCATCAGGCGGGTGAGGGAAAGCGAACGGCTTATTGAGGATACCGTTCACGGACGGGAAGAAGCGGTCGCAAAGCAGATTGAGAAGATTCATGAAGAAGAATCATCCCTGTACTATAACAACGAGCAGGCGCTTCGAAGTGTCATTAAAAGAGCCTATTTCAGTTATGGAAACGAGTATCTGATGTTTGAGGAGCTGCCATGCGGCGCGGGTTTCGCGGACATAGTCTATTTGCCCAAAAAGGATTCCGCGCTTCCGGCCCTGCTGATCGAATTGAAATGGAACCGGTCCGCCCGGGGTGCCATTGAACAGATCCGGGAAAAACATTATCCCGACACGCTCAAAAATTACGGCAGCGAACTCCTGCTGGTGGGAATCAGCTACGACAGGGATGCCCCCGCAGGGAAACGAAAACATCACTGTAAGATCGAGAAATATGAGGAAAACAACTGAAGATCCTCCGGCTGATCCGAAACGGAGAGAAAAAGTTTGGAAGTAAAACTTCCAAATACCGCAGGCACGCCAGCAGTTGACAAGTCAACTACCGGTATGCGGAGAGAGGAAAGGTTGAATAAAATGCGTATTCAACTATTGATTTGAGTGTGCGCCGCAGCGCACAGATGGGTGGAAAAATGAAAATACTACATCTGGGAGATCTTCACCTGGGGAAGTCCGTATGCGATTTCAACATGATTGAAGATCAGAAGTACATGCTGGAGCAGGTACTGCACACCGCCGGAGAGCAGAAAGCGGACGCGGTGCTCATCGCGGGCGATGTCTATGACAAATCCGTTCCCAGCGAAGAGGCGGTGCGGCTGCTGGACTGGT
Organism: uncultured Acetatifactor sp.; assembly: GCA_910583845.1. GTDB lineage: Bacteria > Bacillota > Clostridia > Lachnospirales > Lachnospiraceae > Acetatifactor. The sequence goes on along the minus strand of CAJUAB010000019.1, from coordinate 42,261 downwards.
TCCTGCGCAGGCTTTCGGAAACAGGTATGGAGACCTTTTTAATCAGCGGAAACCATGATTCGGAGGAAAGGCTGCACTTCGGCAGCAGCCTGTTTGAAACAAACAGAATCCATATCTCGGCAAAATATGACGGCACCATCTACAGGAAAGAATGCCGGGACCAGTTCGGCATTGTCAATGTGTACCTGCTTCCCTTTATCAGGGCATCACAGGTGAGGTTTTTTTACCCGGAGGAAAGCATCGCCTCCTACGAGGACGCAGTGCGGGCGGCCCTGTCCCACGCCGACATTGACCCTTCGCAGCGAAACATCCTGGTGGCGCATCAGTTTGTGGCGGGCAGGAATGAAGACCCCGTTCTGGGGGGCTCTGAGGGCGCGTCGGCAGTGCATGTGGGCGCTGTGGAAAAAATCGGTTGCGATTGCTTTGACGCTTTTGACTATGTGGCCCTGGGACATATCCATTCCCCGCAGAGGGTCGGCCGGGATACGGTCAGATATGCCGGCTCCCTTCTCAAATATTCCCTCAGTGAGGCGGAAAGCGTCAAATCCTTCCCCCTCGTCACCCTGGAGGCCAAGGGGCAGGTGGCGGTTTCACTGATCCGGCAGCGCCCTCTTCGGGATATGAGGCATCTGAGAGGAAGGATGCGCCAGCTGCTTGATCCTCAGAATATCATTTCGCCGGATGACTATATCTATGTGACCCTGACGGATGAAGAACCCGCCGACAACGCCATGGGCATTTTCCGGCAGTATTACAAAAACACCATGAAAATTGTCATCGACAACGCCCACACGCGAGAGGCGGATTTCCCGGACCCTGTAAACAGTACCTGTGAAAAATCCTGTACCGAGCTGATCTCCGATTTTTACCGCATGATGTACGGCTGTGAAATCAGTGAAGAAGAGCTGCGGATGATAGAGGATGTGGCCAGAGAGGCAGGTGTGAGCAATGAAACCGATTAAACTGATCATCAGCGCCTTTGGCCCTTATGCGGACAAAATGCCGGTAATAGATTTCGAAGCCCTGGGGGACAAGGGGCTTTTCCTGATCTCCGGAGATACCGGAGCCGGTAAAACCACGATCTTTGACGCGATCTGCTTTGCCCTGTACGGCGAGACCAGCGGCGTGTACCGGGACACCAGAAATCTGCGCAGCGAATACGCCGCCCCCACGGCCCGGAGCTTTGTGGACTTCTATTTCTCCCATCAGGGAAAACACTGCCATGTGTACCGCCAGCCCTCCTATGACCGGCAGAAGCAGCGGGGAGAAGGGATAGTCACGGAAAAAGAGAAGGCAGAGTTCTACTGTGGGGATGAGAAACCCATTGAGGGCACCACCGCCGTAAACAACGCGGTGCGGGAACTGCTCAGAATCGATTTCCGGCAGTTCAAACAGATCGCCATGATCGCTCAGGGAGAATTCTGGGAACTGCTGAACGCTTCCACCGATGATCGCACAAAGATTCTCCGGACCATATTTATGACATCCGGCTACCAGAGCATGGAATATAAACTGAAAGAACGAAGAAGCGCCAGTCTGTCCCGGAAAAACCGCACGGAGGACAGCATCCTCCAGTATTTCCGGGAAGCGGAGGCTCCTGAGGATCATGAGCGTGGGGCGGCGTTATCCGCCCTGCAGAATAACGCTGAAAAGAGCCGCAGCGCGTGGAACCTTCCGGATATGCTGGAAATCCTGTCAGATCTCATCTCCGAAGACAGGGCCGCCCTTGAAAAACTGCAGAAGGAATTTGAAGCGCAGAATGCGGTTCTGTCAGAAAAAACCAGGGCCCTGCATACCGCTCACACAGACAACGCGTTATTGACCCGCTTTGAGGAAGCGAAAGAAAAAAAGCGGCGGCTGGATGGGGAAAAGGAAGAAATCGGGAGACTGGCGGCTCTTCTGGAGCGACAGAAGGCAGCGGTTCACCGGGTAAAACCTGTTTTTGACCTGTTGGAGGAAAAGGAGCGGGAGCTGAAAACCACCGGAGAAAATATCACCCTCAAAGCCGGGGAGCTGGCAGAGGCAAAGGCGGAGGCCGCCGCGGCCAAAGAAGCCCTGGATATGGCTCTGAAAGACACGCCCCGGGCGGAAGAGCTGCATCTGAGAGCCGGAAAGCTCAGAGAGGAAATCGGGAAATACGAGGAGAAGGACCAACTCCTCCTGGCGGTCAGCGCATTAGAAAAAGAATCCCGGGACCTGGATGAAGAAGAAAGCGCCCTGCTGGCCCGGGAGGAGGAGCTCCAGACAAAAATCCGGGAGCTGGATCACACCGTAAAGACGCTCCGGGACTCTGCCGCCCAATTGGTCGAAGTCCGGAATGCGGGAAAGGAACTGGCGTCTCTGAGGGAGGAACTGGCGGATGTGGCCACAAACGCGATTCCGGCCTACAGGAGGGCGGCAAAAACGCTCCTTAAGAAGCAGGAGAACTTTCTGAAAGCGCGGACGGCCTTTCAGGAAACCGCGGATCTGCGTAAACGCTGCGGAGATTTGCTGGATAATTGCCGCGCCGGAATATTGGCCCAGGGACTCAGAGAGGGGGAAAAATGTCCTGTCTGCGGCTCGATCCATCATCCGGAACCGGCGGTCCTGGCCACAGAGTCCGCATCGGAGGAAGAATACAGGCAGTTGCAGGAAAAGGAGGAGCTGGCGGGAGGGACAAAGGAAAAGGCGCTGGCCGAGGCCGAGGCCGCAAAGACCAGGGCCGCCACTCTGGAGGAACAACTGAGAGCGCGAATCCTGCGGATTGCCGGAGAAAACAGGCCGGAGAGCGGGGAAAAACCCCAGCGGGAAACAGAGGAATTGTTTTCTCTCATCGCCGCCAGACAGCGGGAAACAGAGGAGAAAATGACCGCCAATGATAAGCAGGAAAAGCAGTTGTCCAAAGACTGCGAAATCCACCACCGAGCCGTTCAAGATCTTGAGAAAGCCCGGGGGGAGGAATCCGAAAGCCTGGCTGACTCCAGGAAAGACTATCAGTCCAGAAAGGAGAGCAACCGGGCCGGGCTGATTGAAAAAAGGACCGCTCTGAAAGAGTATGAAAAGCTGGAATTTGCCAGTCTGGAAGCCGCCCGCCGGGAACTGGAAAAGGCGGAGGAGGAGGCCCGTTTGATTCTGGAGGCAATCGACAGCGCCAGGAGCGGGAAACAGGAGGCGGATGCCAGAAAAGCCGGGATCGAAGCCGCCATAATCACCCTTGAAGAAAGCCTGGCGCAACAGGAAAAAAAGACCCTGGAGTGCAGGGAACATCTGGCCCTGACGCTTCAAAGCAACCGGATGGGTTCCAGGGAAGAATTCCGCCAGTTGCTGGCCGCCGAACAGGAAATAGAGGACACAGAGAAAAAGATCCTGAACTATGAACAGGCCCTCCGGACAAACCGGGAGATGTTGGAGCAGGCGGAGAAGGACGCGGCAGGAAAGACAAAAACAGACGAAGAGATTCTCCAGGAAGAGGTCAGAAAGCAAAACGATCTTGTGGAAGAACTGCGCAGACGCAGTGCAGAGATCGGGCACAGGCTTCAAAACAATGAACGGGTGCGGAAAAATATATCGGAGCAGGCGGACGAGCTGGAAATCAGCCGCAGAGAAAGCGAACGTTATGGCCGGCTGTGCGATCTGGTGTCCGGGAATATCAGCAACAGGGCAAAGATCACATTTGAACAATATATACAGGCGGCAGGCTTTGACAATATTATCGCCGCGGCCAACCGGCGGCTTTTGCCCATGAGTGACGGCCAATACGAGCTTTTCCGGAAAGATGACTCCGGTGACAAAAAAAGCAGGACCATCCTGAGTCTCGAAGTGCAGGACCATTTCACAGGCCACCGCCGACCCGTGGGAAATCTGTCCGGCGGAGAGAGCTTCAAGGCCTCCCTCAGCCTGGCGCTGGGGCTTTCGGATACCGTATCCTCCCATCTGGGCGGCGTACAGATGGACGCGCTCTTTGTGGACGAGGGCTTCGGAACTCTGGACAAAAAGTCCATGGAAAACGCCATGGAGATTCTGTTAAGCCTGTCCGGCACAGACAAACTGGTGGGCATAATCAGCCACCGGGAAGAACTGCTGGAGAGCATTCCCCGGCAGATCAGAGTGAGCAAGACCAGGAGCGGCAGCCAGATCCAGGTGGATACCGGATTCTGACCCCTCGGGCCGGAAGCTCCTTTTCCGGTCAGAGAAAATACCGGCACATAAACCTGCCCCGCCGCCCCTCTGGCGGCATATGGCGGGAATGATTTTTCAAACGCGCTCTATCTGGCAGGGCAGGATATCTCCATAATCTGCTCGATGGCCTGGTGCAGCAGCCGGCTCTCCTCCGTATCCGCGGCCCTGTAGTAGACTTCCTTGCCCTCCCGGCGGCTGACGATCAGTCCCCCCGCCTTGAGCTGCCGCAGGTGATGGGACACGGCAGGACTGGACATATCCACCATGGCGGATATATTGATCACACATTCCTCACAGTGACACAGCAGCCAGAAAATCCGCACTCTGCTGGTGTCGTCCAGCAGTCGGAACGTGTCCGCCACATTCTGAAATGTGTCCGGCCGGTTCAGCTGCTTACTCAAATATTCTTCCGTCGGTCCCTCACCATGATGGTGAGGAAGCACAAACTTATCCATCCGCTTACACTTCCTTTCTTCTACCTATGGCAACAGAACTCTTTCATACCTGTTTTTATTGTATCCTTTTTTTCCGTCCGTGGCAACCCTTTCGTGATTCCGGCCATTGGCGGGGAGATGACGGAGCCACGACAGATACCCGGATATGCAGGGAGCTTCCGTTGATTGTTGACATTGGCTTACTTGCGTTGTAAAATAATATCTCTATTACAGAATCATTATGATTATTACCTCACAATCCGTCTGTCTCCTGTACATGGCAGACCATCAGCTAAAGGGGAAAAGAACTATGCGAAAAAAAGCATCCATTCTCTGTCTTGCCTGCCTGTTGTTTTCATTGTCAGCCTGCGGCCAGACCGGCGGGAGCGATGCCGCAGGTCCTTCTCAGACAGACACAGGCCATAGAACCTATGATTGGATGACAGAGGACTGGCACTACAATGGGGACCGGCGCGCCGGGGAAATTTTTTATGTGGACAAGTATATCAACGGACTGGAATATCAGTCCGGACAGGAGTATGACCGCCGCAGCGACCGGTACAAGTGCTGGGGATCAGACATATATATGTTGAGTTGCCAGTGGGCTTCCACGGATTCCTCCGGGCAGCCGATCTGTACCCTGAATTGCTATGAGGACGCAACAGGCGAGATCTGGCACCGAAGGATCGAACTGCCGGACCTGGAGGAATATGCGGGCATGGAGAAACATATCGCCTCCTTTGACATCCAGAACCCTCAGGAATATGTACTCTTTGTACAAATATGCGCGAAGGAAGAAACGCAGGCCTATCTGGCCATGCATTTTTCCCCGGAAGGAACATTTGTGGGGGCCGCCGATCTGTATCCGGCCATGCTGGCAGAGGGAATGTCCCTTAGAAGCAACATGATATATCCAAACGTGTCCGTCGACCAGGATGGGCGATATTTCATCATCTCTTTGTCAGGAGAAAAGATCCTGGTGTTGAGCGGGGAGGGAGGACTGCTCACAGAGCTGGCCTGGGACAGGGAAGATACCATCTCTTCCTGTGCCATGAAGACAGAGGCAGGCGAACCGGTCTTTGAGCAGCGCAGTATAAAAAGGGCGGAAATGCGTCTGGTAATGTATGACCCGGCAACCGGCGGAGAGCGGGTTTTCACAGAACAGTTACCGCTTTCCTGCCCCATGGCGATCACGGAAGAGGGGATCCTGTATTATGGCTCTGACGGACAATTGTATCGCTGGGATCTGTATACCGGGGAAAGAGGAGTATGCTTTGACTACAGGGAAAAAGGACTGGGCCGGAACGAGTATAAGCTGAAGATCGGCATTGGCGCCGCCGGTATTCCCTTTATTCTGGACTGTAGCCGGGAGATACCCGTCATATGCAGGCTGGGCCGGGAGCCCGGTGAAGAAGAGGACGCCATCCGGCTGGTAAGCCTGGTGGAAGACAGCTCCTTTATCTGTGCCAGCGCCATACTGTTTTCACAGGAGCATGCGGAGCACCCGATCCTTACCCTGCAGCCGGAAGAGGATCTGACATCCTTCCGCAGCCGGGCGCTGGCGGACCTGACCAACGGGAGGGGCGCCGACATCTATTACGTATCCGGCGAAGACATGCGGGTACTGTATGAAAAGGGCGCGCTGGCGGATCTGGATCAGGTGCTGAAGGAGGATACAAGAAAAGTTCTTTACGAGGGAGCGCTTTCCTGTGGTGTAATAGACGGCAGGCAGATCGGACTTGCCCCGGAGGCCTATGTAAATACACTGATTATTTCGGATGAGCTTTGGCCCGGGGATTGCTGGACGCTGGAGGAAGCTCTGACCGTGATGGAAGAACACCCGGAGCTCACCCGGCTGATGAGCGGCAGAATATACACATCAAAAACCGAGGCGCTGCGCCTGCTGCTTTTGCAGGATCTCCCCAGCTCTCCTTTCCTGGACATGAATGCGGGCACCTGCCATTTTGACAGCCCTCTGTTTGTAAAAGCGCTGGAAATCATCGGGGAAACCACGGGCGACACGAGCCAGGCCGCCGCTTTTCATGTCAGTATGGATGACTTTGGAGAGTTCAGCAGAGACATGTCCGACATGGGCGAGGGCTTTCATCCGGTGGGATTCCCCACCGAAGAGGGCGGCGGAAGCTATTGGGATGCCGATACCTTCCTGGTGGTAAACGCTCAGACAGAGCACCGGGAATGGATTGATGCCTTTCTGGTCAGCCTTTTTGACCAGTCCAGGCAGAGGGAATTGTCCCATCCCATCAGGAATGACTTATTGGATGCAAGTATATTTTATGTGGAAGATTCAGCAGATCCATGGCAGTACTATATAGGAAGCGGTATCTATTACGGGCTGTGCACAAAGCCGGACGGCACTCCCTGGACAGAGGAATATAAGAGCATTCTGGACCGGGCGGTTCCCCGTGCCCAGAATACCTATTCGATAGAAAAAATCATACTGGAGGACGCCGCCGCCTTTTTATCCGGAAAAAAGACGGCGGACCAGGTGGCGGAAACCATCCAGAACCGGGTACAGCTGTACCTGAATGAACAAGAATAACAGCGGGAAAATTTCTATTGACAATCTTATCAATCCGTATTATACTTCAATTAAATAACTGTTTAATAGTTAAATCTAATTATAGCACTCTCCCGCATTTCGCTCTGGCAGCGGTTCACACACGGGGCAGCCGCAAACAAAAAACCTGGAGGATACCGACTATGAAAAAAACCTACAAAATCGAAGTTGACTGCGCAAACTGTGCCAATCTGATGGAAGAGGCCACCCGCAAGACTCCGGGGGTGACTTCCGCCACCGTAAATTTTATGACGCAGAAGATGATTGTGGAATTTGAGGAGGAACAGGACCCGAAGACTGTTATGAAAGCCGTCCTGAAAGCCTGCAAGAAGGTGGAGCCCGACTGTGAAATCGAGCTCTGAACCTCCATTTCTTTCGTGGGGCGTTATTATACTGACTAACGATTAGATTTTCCTTTCCGCACAGTGCATGTTGCCTGATTATGCGGCATGTGCTGTGCGGAAACTTATAAATCTTAACGTCAGTCCGTGTAAAGCCCGCACGGGTTAGGAGACATTATGAACAGAAAACAGAAAAAAATGCTGGCACGTATCCTAATCTCGGCTGTGATGCTGGTCATCTTACACTTCCTGCCTGTCACCGGACTGCTGCGGATGGCGCTGTATCTGGCCGTCTATCTGCTCATCGGATACGATATCCTGCGGAAAGCCGGAAAGGGCATATTGAACGGCCGGGTATGCGATGAAAACTTTCTGATGACTGTGGCGACCATCGGCGCCATCGCGCTGGCGGTGTACACGGGCAGCGGAGATTACAACGAGGCCATCGCCGTGATGCTCTTTTACCAGATAGGTGAATTTTTCCAGAGTTACGCCGTGGGAAAGAGCCGCCGCAACATCAGCGCGCTCATGGATATCCGCCCGGATTACGCCAATATAGAGCGGGACGGCAAATTGGAACAGGTAGACCCGGACGAGGTCGCCGTGGGCAGTATCATTGTGGTGCAGCCCGGAGAAAAGGTGCCCATCGACGGCATCATTACAGAGGGCAGTTCCGATCTCAATACCAGCGCTCTCACCGGAGAAAGCCTGCCCCGGGAGGCCCATGCGGGGGACGAGGTCATCAGCGGCTGTATCAATATGACCGGCGTTCTGAAGATTCAGACTACCCGGGAATTCGGTGAATCCACGGTTTCCCGGATTCTGGAACTGGTGGAGGAATCCAGCTCCCGCAAGTCCCGTTCGGAGAACTTTATTTCCCGTTTTGCCAGAGTCTATACCCCGGCGGTGTGTATCGCGGCGCTGCTGCTGGCCCTGCTGCCGCCTCTGGGCAATCTGCTCCTGGGCAGAGTCCCAGGCTGGGAAAACTGGATCTACAGCGCTCTGACTTTCCTGGTGATCAGCTGTCCCTGCGCGCTGGTGGTCAGCGTCCCCTTGAGTTTCTTCGCGGGGATCGGCGGTGCCAGCAAAGAGGGGATCTTGATAAAGGGCTCCAACTATATGGAGATTCTCTCTCAGGCTAAAGTGGTAGTTTTTGACAAGACCGGCACACTGACCCAGGGCGTATTTGAAGTCAGCGGCATCCATCATAACGAGATGGAGGACGCCCGGCTGCTGGAATATGCGGCCCTGGCAGAATGCTCCTCCTCCCATCCTATCAGCAAGAGCCTGCAAAGGGCCTATGGTCAGGAGATCGACCGCAGCCGGGTAACGGATATCCGGGAGATCAGCGGAGAAGGACTGCTGGCAAAGGTGGACGGCACGGAAGTCGCCATCGGCAACGCTAAACTGATGAAACGGCAGGACGTGGCCTATGCGGAATGCCACAGTGTGGGCACCATTATCCATATGGCTGTGGACGGCAGTTATGCCGGGCATATCGTTATATCCGATATTGAAAAACCGGGAGCCAGAGATGCCATCGCCGCGCTGAAAAAGGCGGGCGTAAGCAGGACGGTCATGCTGACAGGAGACGCTAAAGCCGTGGCGGATAAGGTTGCCGCCGATCTGGGCGTGGACGAGGTACACAGTGAACTTCTGCCGGGTGACAAGGTGGAGCAGGTGGAAAAATTGCTGGCGAAGAAACCTCCCCGGGAAAAGCTGGTGTTTGTGGGCGACGGCATCAACGACGCGCCGGTGCTGGGACGGGCGGATATCGGCATCGCCATGGGTGCCATGGGCTCCGACGCCGCCATCGAGGCCGCGGATGTGGTGCTGATGGACGATGATCCCATGAAGATCGCCAAGGGGATCAGGATCTCCCGTAAATGTCTCTCCATTGTCTACCAGAATATCGTTTTTGCACTGGCGGTCAAGTTTGTCTGCCTGTTGCTGGGCGTGATAGGCTACGCCAATATGTGGCTGGCCATCTTCGCGGACGTGGGCGTTACCGTGATCGCCGTCTTGAATGCCATCCGCGCTTTGCGGGTGCATAAACTGTAGGTCCGCAATCCTACACGCCATTACATTTAAATCTTTTCATATTTGCGATTCTTCAATAGGGGAAATAATTTAAAACTCTTGCATCTTACGTTTGAGTATGGTATATTAAGCATAGAAAAGGGAAAGGCCATAGAGGCGGCTCTACCCTGGTGTATAAAGCTAAACCTTTAAAAGGGTCAGCCGTCAACTATTTGGGGTAGTTGGCGGCTATTTTTTTCTCTCATTAAAGATTGTATAGCACAATCCAATAAGAGCGACAATGAATATTCCAATTTGGATCAGATCCGCATATGTAACATACATTGCACCACCCTCCTTTCTTTCGTCCGGAGGGTTTATCCCTCCGCAAAAAACAGAGGGTAAAGCCGCCTTGGCTCTATGGTTTTCCCATGCAGATAATATATCATATTTCTTAATATACGACAAGTATATTGTCAATTTATATGGTTATTCATTCCAGACAAATTCCTTTTTCATCCTCCTGCAATTATAGAAACAAAATATTCGTCAAGAAGATTGTGGAGCAAAATATTGACCACTGCGGCATCCCGGCTGCGTTCTTCCAGCTCCTCCGCCGTTTTCGCAGGCGCTCCTTTGAAAATGACGGGGAGCAGTCCGGCGGCGCAAAGATCTATGCTCTCGCTCCGCTGCGCCAGATCGCTTTGCAAACGTTCAAACGCCGGTTTCAGAAAGCTGCGATGGAGCGTTTTGCCCGTATGCTGTAGTGATTCGGCGCCTCGATACAGTTCTTTCCTCATTCTATCCGGAAGTTCCTGTTTAAATTGGCGGATAAGCTCTTTCCTGTCTACGCCGTCTACATGATATTCCTCCAGAAACTGTTCAATTTTCTGTTCCAGCGATTCCATCATTTCCCGGTTTATATCTTCCTGTAGATAATAGCTCTGTTCCAACAGGATGATCGCAAGATCTTTTCTTCCCTTTCCCCTGTCTCTGGCACTAAGCCCTCCCCGCGGGCCAACCAGTTCGCCGTAATATTTTTGCGTATTTCTAAGCTCGGAGGCCAGGCCGGACACACTGTATTGGGGCCCCTGTTCCGGATCCAAATACCATAGTGTTCCCCCATCCCATATCAATCTCTTGCGGAACTCCTGTTGGAACAGATCACCGTATAGCTCTTTCACCATTCGGTTGAACGGCTCTCTCAGTTCTCTCAATTCGTCCCGGATTTTCTGTACTTCACACGCCTTTGTCCCTTTCAACATAATAATTCCCCTTTTGTCTTTGATATATTTGTGTCATTGTCTTACTGGCATATTTCAACACAATGTGCAATTCTCAGCCATATGGATGACTCCCGGCTTTTTACCATGACGGCTTTTGTACGCTATGATTCATGTGTGCCTGAACTATCTACTGTCATCGCATGTTTTTACTGTAAACTTATAATCCCCACCGAAGTATGTTTTCCAACATTTCCAATACGCTGATGTTCTGTGTACTTGCGCAGTTCTGAAATTCTCCTGTTCCGACAAGGGCGTTAATGGTCTCCTGATACTGTTCCTGCGTGACTTCTGTTCCATTTAATTGGCAGCGGTCTATCTCCAATTTGTCTGCCTGTAATCCCGTATAGTCTATTTCGCCTATTTCTATCAACTGTCCGTTTTCCAGTCGCTCATTTACTGTCCATGTAAATTCCCCCTCATTGCCCACAAAGTTTATAAGCCCTGTATACGGTATGTATTCTGCGTGTATTCTTGCTGAGAAACCTTTATAAGTAACTCTATTGTTATCCAAATATACAAGCACATTTCCCGCTATAAACGGGCCTTCCATATAAAGCTCTGGAACCTCGTTATCATCTACATAAATCAACCCATACTCAAACTCTCCCCAGTCTGTTTCTTCATGGTCTCTCACAAGCTGAATCCCCTCCGGATCCGTGGTGAAATAATCGTAATAAATCTGCGCCCAGTCCGTCGGAGCCTCCTCTTCCACCGCAAAACCGGTAAGGCTGTATCCGTCAAAGCAACTGTCGGGATTTTTGACTACCGTGAAACAGACGCGGGACACAACTCTGCCCGGATACCCGCCTTCCGCATATATATCAAACGCCTTTACTTTCCATTTATTAAAATCCAGCCGTTCAATAGAGAAATTTTCCAATGTATGCCATGCTGTAGCTCCGCCGTCGTCGCCAAGTACTATATAAGGAATATTTTGTGAAACGTATTCCGAAAAATCAAAATATGTCTGTTGTCCACACACTGAAAAAAGTATGTATTCCGCCTGATCTTCTGACAGTAAACACAAACCGCCTCTTTCCGTTCTATATTCCTCTATATTTTCCGGTTGATTGTCATAGACATATTGTAAACAAAGTACGGATGGAGAGCCGCCATATCTGGCATTATAGAAAAAAGTTTCTACACCCGTCTTTTCGCCTCGCAGCAAACTGGCAATTTCCTCTTCCGACATATTCTGTACCAGCGCCTCCATCAGTTCCCGCAATCCGCTGTCCTCACCCTGGAGATGAGCCAGCAGCGCCGCGTCCTCCTCCGGGTTCCAGACTTCCTTGCTCCCGGTCCACCAGCTCTTGCCGCTGATTTCGTTGTAGACTCTCTGGGCGGGAGTGACGTTTCGGCCGTTTACTTCCACGACCTCCCACACTACGCCGCTCTGTCCCAGAGGCACGGTGTACTCCGCCACAAATCCGTCGCAGTTGTAGAGATACACACGCACATTGACCCGGTACAGAGCGTCGGAGGCATAGTTGCCGGATGCGCTGTCGGTGTAGTTGTTTACAAACAGTTTGTAGCTGCCCTGCTGGCCGGAGTTGATAAACATGGCCTCGCATCTGCTCCCGTTGTCCGACACCAGGATATTGCCGTGGCCGTCCCAGTCCACGCTGCCGCCGATATGGGCCATATCCCCGTTTTCCGCCTGATAGGGCGTAAACAGGGTCAGATCCAGATCCACTTCGTCGCTGTCCTAGGTCAGGATCACGCCGGTCTGATTTTCCGCCAGGCCCGGCATGACATAGGCATCCCGGATGGCCGCCTCCTCCCCTACTTCCACATCCATATAATGGTCCAGATACCCTTCCGCATGGAACTGCACCGTGTAGGCTCCCGGAGCAAGATTCACGGTCAACTCGCCGTTTTGCGTTTCCACCGTGCAGACGCTCTCACCGCTGTAATTGCCCGCACCCTCTCTGACAGTGGCTGTCACGGCCTGAATCGGCGCTCCGCAGACGGTTCCGTTTTCATCGGACACCACATCCATACAGGAGTAGGCGCGGAGTGTCACCGGATATTCGTCTCCGCTGTTTTTGTGCATTGTCAGCCCATAACTGTAGTTGACGGAGGAGGGCTGGAGCTGTACTCCCGCTGCCAGCGTCTCCCGGTACAGCTCATCCCCTTCCACTTTCAGATAGCAGATGGTATCGTCCAGATAAACAAAAAAGGAATACTGCCCATCTGTATCCGTCACGGCCTCATAGAGCAGAACATCGTCCGCCTCCCTGTATACCCTGACCTTTTTGTCCGCTATGCCGTTGCCCAGCGTATCCCGCAGAACGCCCTGCACCAATCCTACATGGCCGCCCGCCGCCACAGCGTCATAGGTGTTGTACGCCGCATTAAACATCTGCTGCTCCACCTGGTCATAGATCCCTCTCAGCTCGTCATTTTCCGCGTAATAATCTCCCTGGGAGTAACTTACCTCCATTGGGGACAGCACATATTCCCCGATCACGTTCGGCTCGCGGATCATGCGCCAGCGCACCATGACCTCGTCGTTGAAATAATAGCGCTCCCCCACTTTGCTGGGTGTCGCATAGGTAGGCGTATATACCGTATCCCCTCTTGAAAAGATAAAATCCGGCCTGCCGTCCCGATAATAATAGTCCACCAGAGCCAGACTGCCCTCCGCCTGTTCAATGGAGACGATCTTGTAGACAGCGCCGTTTGCCGGATCGCTGTATATCTCATATTGGCGCAGTTTCTGAGACTGCGCGTCCCGCAGCAGGGTCTTGGTCACCCGGCACTGTGCCAGATAACCGTCCTCCGAAGAGCCGGTGTCGACATCCTCCAGCCAATAGAACAGAGTGCTGTCCCAGGTCATCCCCGGCTGTTTTACGCCTAAGGCGTGATTTTCCGCCGTCAGATCTACCCAGGCCACATCCGGGATACTGTAGAGCGGGGTCTCCTCCCCGGATACTTCCCCGGCACCGTCCGGGGTCTCTCCTCCGGACACTTCCCCGGCGCCATCCGGGGTCTCTCCCCCGGACACTTCCCCGGTGCCATCCAGAGTCTCTCCCCCGGCCGCGGTTCCCGCCACGCTCTCGATAACATTACCGCTCTCCCCGTGACCTGCTGCCAGCCAGACGATCAGTCCGGCCACGGCGGCAGCTGCCGCCAGACCGCCCGCTGCCATGCCTATGACGATGCCGGGAGACTTTTTTTTCTTATCAGAAACCTGTTTTGCGGGTTTACTTTTCCTCGGATTCTCCTGAATGGGCACAGCAGCATCATGCCGGGACTGTACCCCTGCGCCCTGTCCCGCCTGCATACTCTGTTTTGCTCCGCATTTCGGACAGAAAGCGATGCCATCCTCAATCTGCGCTCCACATTTATTACAATACATGCCTTTTCTCCTTGTCTAAGATGCTGCAATCCGGCCGCCTTGACTAATTTCTCGATCCAAACGGACTGTATGTACCCGTATTTACCACGGTCGTGGGAGACAGCACGTAGTTCGTCCCGTTGACAGTGATGACCAGATCGTTTCCCCTTTTGTCATAGGAGGCCGTCAGGCTGGAATGCTGCGAGGTAAATGTAACCGTCTTCCCTTCTCCCTGTTCACATGCAAAGTCTTTTATCCGTTCCAGATAAATACCGTCCACACCGAGCACTGTCAGTGTTCCGCCCCAGGAACTGTCAAAGGTAATATATAAGGGTTCCCTGTCTCTCTCATCCACACTGAATTTTTCCCAATCTCCCAGATTGGCGGCGATCATATCGTAAAATGCCTGCTCGAACTTCCATGTGCCGCCCGCCATATGGGTGAACAATTCCTGTTCCCTGCTGGCCAGGTCTGCCGTGGCCTGCGACAGACGGTACTCTTTCCCGTCTAACCGGATTACCAGCTCCTGATCTGCTATTTCATATTTTCCGCTATAACATTCGGTAGTTGCGGATTCGTCGGATACGCTTTTTACAAAAGTGATCTCATCCGAATCCGGACAGGCATACCACATCACGCTTATATACTTTCCGGCGTCATCCGTCCGAAAAGTATCCTCTTCCACATTTCCCTCCGGCATAAAGTACATGTCATAGGGGGATATCTTCACATATTTTACCGGATCGGATTTCCCGGTAATCTTTTCGGTGAGGCCGTCCCGGTCGTACCACTCCCCATATTGCTCTATCAGCATTCCTGCGTCCGATGTACCTCTGCACTGCTCGGCCACAAAAAACGGAAAATTCATGCCGATATATGAACTGGCCTCCTGAAAGTAGCCTTTCTCAAAAAAGGTTTCCTCCAGTTTGGCCCAATCCGCGTAGCTGTGGATCTGTTCGGCGGCATATAGCACTTCCTCCTCTGTGATATCTCCGTCCTCCGTCACCTCTTTCAACAACTTTTCCACATTGAGTCTGGCCGTACCCCCTGTACCGCTGGCGGGAACCGCAAACACAGCGACCAATATACACACAAGCACAAGAGCTGCCCCGCCATGGATTCCCAGCCAGATATATCTCTCCCGGTCTCCCAACTTACCCAGGCCGCGCCACGTATCCATATAGTCCGCCAGCCATCTGCTCAATTTGGCGCCAAGTTTCCGGCCTGTTTCCCTGGCCTGCGCGAGCGTTTCCGCTCCTGTGAGCCCACCTCCCGCGGGTCTGCCTCCTGTGGACCCGTTTCCTGTGAGCCCCTCTCCTGTGGGGCTGCCTCCTGTGGGCTTGCCTCTTGTGAGTCTGCCTCCTGTCGCCTCCTCTCCTGCAAGCCCGTTTCCTGTCGCCCCCTCTCTCGCCGCAGAGCCTCCTGCACACTCTCTTTGCCGCTCCTGCCCACCGCTGTTTAACACGGCTCCACACTTTCCGCAAAACCTGGTGCCCACCTGTACTTCATTACCGCATTTCGGACAAAACATTACGATCCCTCCCCCGCCGATTCTCCCTATATGTTGCCTGTTACTCCTTCACTGTGACTCATTTTGTCAGCGTAAGCGTTTTCCCGCCTACAGTCAGCGTCATGGTGTTCCCACTTACGGTACAGGGATAACTCCACCCGCCAAGGTACAGGTTTCCGTCCCAGTAATCAACTTCGTTATCATTATACCGAATTTTATATACGTTATCATTCTCCAATTTTATATTTGCGTAATTACTTACACTTCCCCCAGAAAAATCCGTATTCCATACGCCGCAGTTCATATGTATCTGACCGTCAGCTATAGTCGCGTGTTTATTGTAGTACATCTCAATGACGACAGTTTCGATGGTGCCTTTGTTGTACAAGCTGACAAACAGCTCAAAACGATCGGTGCCGCTCCCTGTTTTCCAGTTTCCTTCCAGGTTTTTAATTCTTTCTTTTTTCTCTTCTTCCGCCCTTCGTTCCGACACTTTTTCTGCTGTCTTCAACGCCCGCTCCGCACTGTCCTCATAGTCGCCGAGTCCTGTATAGAGAGAGTATGCAAACTCAAGACTGCCCAGGCTGCGCTCCTGGTATGCGATATACTCCGCCAATTTATAACGGTATGCCGCCGCATCGCCATTCTCATAATTTCCGAGCTCCTGCAGCTTTTCCAGAGCCAGATCATAATTTTCTTCCCAGACAGCATTCTCTGCCCAGAGGTAGGTAGCTTCCTTGATCAGTTCCCCGTCGCCGCATTCCTGAAACCTTGACACTGCGGAGGCATAATCCCCCGCCTGCAAATACTCCGTTCCCCACAGTTTACAGCATTCTTTCAGCTGCTCCGTGCTGTCCTGATAATCTTTTAACATTTCCCAGACGCCGTATGCCTCGGCATAGTAGGCCTGTTCTGTAAGAAACCGGCCTACTTCATACAAAGCGGGCCGCCCCGCGTCTGTCACTCTGCCGTTACAGACACGAAAATATTCCCACGCCTCCGAATACTTCTTTTCGCCGACACAGGCAATTCCCATGGCCTCGCTGCATTCTGCCAGAAGATCCTCCACTTCATCCGTGCTGTATTTCGCGTTCCGCATCTTATCAATAAACTGCAGAGCCTCCAAGTGTTTCCCACTGTCCGCAGAGTTTCTGGCTATCCGATAAACATACGGACATAACTCCGAATCAAAAGCGCCTTTATAAATCTTCAGCTCTTCCGCCGCTTTCTCATAGGCCCCTTCCTCCACATACTGTATGATCTGTAAACGACGCCAGGACTCCACGAGATCCTTCTGCTCTTTACTGCACTCGTATCCTTCCAATACTGACAATGCCTGTGCATAATCCCCGGACACCGCATAGGTTTCCGCGCATTCCCATACCATGCCAAGCTCGCTGTACAGTTTCATGGCCTCTTCATATCTCTCCTGCTGTCTGAAAAAGTCCGCAATTTCTTCCCTGCACAGTATGTAGAAAGAGGGATCGAGGACGGGACGGTTAATGCCCGATTCCACACAGGACGCTTCATACTCTTCCAGCTTTTCCAGCAGCTCCGACGCCAGATCATACTCCTGTTTTTCCATACACTCTTTTACATGACGGTACCATGTCTCTGACAAAAGCTCCTGGCTGTCCCTGTAATCTATAATGCGGGAAAAGGTCTTTTCCGCCTCCTCGTACTTTCCCTCATTCATACTACTCTGCGCAACCTGATACAAAAAAGGCTTTGAATTAAAATAACCGATGACCGCCGCCGCTATGACGGTGAAAACTACTCCCACAAAAACAAATACTTTGGATTTATTCCCGGATTTTGTGGCGCCGGGCACTGAATCCGACTTGCCACATTTGGAGCATATTCCCGTATTTCCAATCTCACTTCCGCATTTTGGACAAAACATGCTTTTTCCTCTTCTCTATCCTGCTTTTTCAACGGTTTACATACCGTTTACAAACCTGTTATACATGTCCTGAGCCTTATTCCCATACTCCGACATACGCTGCAATTCCCAGCCGCCCGGTTCCAGATCCCAGGAATAGTGTTTCTCCTCACCGATGAAAAACACTACCGGGAGACCGCCTCGATAGACGATCCTGTTGATCCCGTAGACCGCGCAGAGCAAATTCCCCGAAGTGTCATAGTAATACCGGGGATTGCGCTCCTGATTGCCCGTGCCGCCGACAATAGTCAGAGGCCTGGAATCCGCGGCAGGTTCCTTGCTGTATGCCTTATAGGTTGTCTCCCCATAGACCGTCAGGTATCCGTTGGCATGTATACCCGGCGCGTTTCCTCCCAGCGCAAGGCTCCGGTCTACAGTCTGATCCAGGATCTGCTTATAGTCCTCCAGCAGCTCGCACCAGCGATCCGCTGCCTCTTCCTCGCTGTAGCCCCCGTATTCCACAGTCTGGCAGGACTGCAGCGCTTTCACCGTCTGATCCAGTTCCAGCTCCAGCGTGAACAAATAATCCGCCTGGCTGTCGGTCAATATACAGTCGTACAGGATATACGCACTTTCCAGGTCGAAGCGATATTTGGCAAGAGCAGTCAGATAAGCATTTGCTGCCCCGTCAAGCTGTATCTCCCACGGCGTCTGCTCCAGACAGCTCTCTGCCAGGGAACCAGATTCTCCCGTCATAGGCAGCAGACTGCCCAGCGCGCCGTACTGCCCCATAAAATCCGCTCTGGCGGAGGCGACCTCCAGATAACTTTCCTCCATATAATCCGTCATCCCATCGCACAGCCGGGCCCGGTTCTCCTGCAGCCAGTCCTCATTCTGCTGGCCGCCCTCCGCTAAAAAGCCGCCCAAAAGATCTCCTGTCAGCAGCTTATCCAGCGTGCCCTCCTGCGAAACGGTCTTCTGCGCCTCCCGAAATCCCTCCACATCATAGTTGACAGATATGTCCCCCTGCTCAGTCTGCGCCAGTACGCTGTACAGCTCCATCCGCTCCAAGATACTCTTCTGTCTCTCCGCTAAAGCCTCCCGCGCATCCCCGTCCGGGGAACCCTCTTTTAATACCTCCGCCTGCGCCAGATACAGCAACTCCGTCTCATTGGCCGCATACTGCCCGGCCAGAGTCCGTATATCCCGGTAATCCGTTTCACTGCCGCCGCCAGCCGTTCCCCTAACTGCGGCAATCTCCTGTTCCCGCGTCTGGATGGCATACATGAGCTGTGCAACCTTGTACATATCTGCCGCGCTTATTTTTTCCTGCTCCAAAAAGATCGTCAGCTTATAGACGTCTCTTCGCTGCTCATCTACGATCTGCTGCAGCAGAACTACCGGCATATCGTCCGCGTTCTGCAATTGGGAGATAAAATCCAACGCCGAAAATACATCCACGCCGATCAGGTCCGTCACCATGTCCTGTAATGCGCTCTCCGCCCTGTCGCTCAGATATTGCGGTACCTGCGCCGCCGCACTCTCCAGCGTACTGCGGCAGATATCCGACGCCGATCTGCCCTGGGAGACCGATTGATACATCGCCCTTGCGCCCTCCGATATAATCAGGTTTCCCGTTACGCCGTCCAGGATCACATCCGCAGCGGAGAATTGCTCCCTGGGATCGACCGTCACAAAGGAGGTTGCCGCCAGACGCTCCGCCGTCAGATTTCTGGCGGCCTGCTCCAGCATCCATTGCTGCTGGGAGAGCGCCAATATCCGCTCCTCTCTCTGTTGTGTCAGATTGACCGCGTTCTCTTCTCCTCCGCCAGATACCGGTTCTTTTACACCGGGCACATTTTCCCCTCTGTCGATATTCTCCCAGGAGGATGTCTGTGCAGATAAATATTGTGGCTTCTCTTTCTGCTCTCCGCCTGCAATGTTTTCCCGTACCGCCAATGCGCCCACTGTCAAAAGTCCGATACCGACCGCTCCTGCCACAATCCACTTTGCGCCGCCTTTTATACGTCTCTCTTTTCCGGTATCGGCGGCAGCCTGAGACGCTTTCCTCTTTTTTAAGCAGTCCTTACAGTAAGTTTCCTTTTTCTTTACAGGACTTCCACAATCTGCACAGTACAACTGTTTTCTCCCCTCATTACTCTGTCTTTATACCTCTTATTCCAGTTTGCTGCCGCAGCCCGTGCAAAAGGCTGCTCCCTCCGTATACGGCGTACCGCATTTACTGCATACATGCGGATTCTGCTCCGTAGGAGTAAACAGGGGTTCCAACTTTTCGCCGCATTTGTTACAAAACGCGCTGTCAAGTACCAGCACATTGCCGCATTTCTCACACTTGCGCAGCCCCTGCAGCGCCAGTTTCCTCTTCTCCAGCGTCGATATATCCTCCGCAATCCTTTCCAACTCCTTCAGCGGATTCTCATAGACCGTGCCCGCAGCGGATACGGCGTCGTTGCTGTCTGCATAGAGTTGTCCGATATTATAGACAATCTCTCTTTTCCTTTGCGTCAGCGCCGCCAATTGCCTGTCACAATCCGCCACCTCCGGGGAAACAGCCTGGCTTTTTGTCTGTTTTGCGTCAAATAATCCCATCTTACTTCCTCCTCGCGCTTTATGACAAAAAAGTGTACTTTTTTGTCATGAGATCATATATTTTGCCAGGAGATTTTCTCACAGTTAAGGGTCAATAAACTACGGGAAAAATGTTATGAAAACAATAGAAATTGACTTTCTGACAAGTTTATGATATATTTTAAGTCAAATATATTTATCAAAATAAGGCGACAAAAAAGTACACTTTTCCGTCATTTTTCTTCGTACCGCTTTGCTTTATAACAGAAGGTAGACCGCGGCATCCCGCACTGCGCAGCGGCCTCTCCGGTATGAATTGCTCCTGCTTTCCAGGCCTGGTATACAGACGCGAAATTGTCCGGCAGGGGTTTTGACGGTCTTCCAAAATGTATGCCCCTGCGCCTGGCAGCGGCGATTCCCTCCGCCTGCCGCTGTCTGATGTTGGCCCGTTCGTTTTCTGCCACGTAACTGAGCAGGGTCAGCACAATATCGCTGATAAAGGTTCCCAGCAGATCTTTATTGCTCCGGGTGTCCAGAAGCGGCATATCCAGAACCACAATATCCGTTCCCTTTTCTTTTGTTATGATCCTCCACTGCTCTGTCAGATCGCTGTAATTTCTTCCCAACCGATCGATGGATTTCACATATAAGACGCTGCCCTGCTCCAGTTGCTTTAACATTTCCATATATTGAGGCCTGTCGAAATCCTTGCCTGACTGTCTGTCCATATAGATTCTCTCCGGCGGGATTCCCGTTTCCTCCAAGGCAATTCTCTGTCTGTCCATATTTTGCTCTCTGGTAGATACTCTGATATAACCGAATACTTTTTGCCCTTCCATCTCTTTTTTGTCCTCCTGAACTGTATAAAATGATTGGGTCACAGAAAAAGCTATCCTTTGCCTGTAATAAAGGATAGCTTTTTCATATGATCTGTATAGGCCCGCTGCCATTTACTCCCTGGCCGCGATCAACGTAAATTCTCCCGCCGCTTTTCATCGCAGAGTATCCATTCGTCCAGCGTCAGCGGCTCATAGTCGGAATACATGCAGAAACAATTGATCATATTGCAGGGAACAGGCCTGGCGTTGCCCCGGGCACCGGTTACGACCGTGGCCCGGGTGATATCCTGAAACTGCTCCATCAGCCTCTGGTCCCCGGTGTCATGGACATGGCCGTAGAGCATGTAGGTCTTAGGGTTTCCGTTCTCGTCCAGACGGTATTGCCCATTATAGCATAGGATGGGGTAATGGCAGAGTATCACTTTACGTTTATTGTCATACAACTCCTCATAGGGCTTTACCCATTCGAAACGTCTCATATCCATAGTGGTTTTGTTCACGAAACGGTCATGATTGCCCTGAATCAGATACAATCTGCCCTTGAGCCGCCTGGTAAGCTCAATGGTCTCCACCACATTTCCGAAGGATAAATCCCCCAGTATAATCACTTCGTCGTTATCCCTGACTTTTTGATTCCATTTGGCAATCATGTACTCGTTCATCTCTTCCACATCGGCAAACCCCCGACAGTCCATGCGGTTGTTCAGGTTCCCATGGTAAAAATGCGGATCAGCAATATAATATCTCATGGCATGATACCTCTCCTCTGAGCTATTCGACGGTAAACAGGCAATTGCGGGCAGGGTTTCGCAGACACCTTATTCTACGGTAAAGGATTCGGAGCGGAAATTGGCATAGTAACGTCCCTTCTGCGCTGTGAATTTCAATACGCAGTAGTCGGGATCTGTCACTCCCTGGGAGTAATACATCGTATCCCCCCGCTCCCAGATCATCTGCTTGCTCTCCTGATCCTCCAGCACTTCCATGGTTCCCACCAGCATCACTCCTCTGAAAAAGCGCCTGTCGCAGAAATAGATGCTGGCGTTGGGATTCTTCCGATATTGCGCTACCCTCATGGAGGATGTGTTGGTGGAAAACCAGAACTCCTTTATCCCCTCCCTCCTGCGGGGCGAAAGCATGGCTTTCATGTGGGGAAAACCGTCCTCGGAAACGGAGGCTATAAAAGCGACTTTCTGTTTGTCAATCAGGTTGCCGATGGTCTTCTGCGGATCACGCATCATTGTAATGTCCTCCTGTTTTGTATGTCATTTACCATAGCAGACTGCTTCAGCGCCAGAACCGCCATATCCTCACGGCCCGGCAGCTTCACCTGCACCTTGCCGCGGACGTTCTCCGCTGCCACTGTCCTGGTCATATTCCAGGTGTCAATCACCTCCACGCGATAACTGCCGTCCTGGGGCAGATTCAGTTCCGTCACGGAAGCGCTCTGCCTCTCCAGATATTTCAGATAGGCCTCCTGTCCGCAATGTCCCAGGGCCACCCGCTCCTTGACCACAAAAGGCCGCAGACGCTCCCGGGGAAGCTCCAGCATGGCCATGAGAAAGGAACTTGCGCGAAATTCCTCCGACGGCCCCTGCTCCTGCATGGTGCGCAGACAGCCCTCCGTATACGCCCCCAGACCTTCCCCCATAAAATCCAGTGGCCCCGGAAGTGACTCCACGATTTCCCGCAGGAAAGCAATCCGGGCCGGACTCTCCCCTTTCAGCGTTCCCCCCTTGGCCCACCAGAGCACCTCATCCTCACTGTAGCAGGTCTCTCCGTGGGTACAATAACCGCCGCAGCAGGTGGCCGTCCAGAACCGGCGCGTCATTTCCCTGGCGGACAGATTTCCCCAGGAATGAATAATATTGCCCTCATAGCGGCACTCGTCGAAGACCACCGGCTTGCCGTACTGCTCCCACAGTTCCGGAACCTCGCTCACATTTGTATCCTGAATGCTGCAATGGGTGATTTCCTTTCGGGAAAAATCCCAGTAGGCCATACAGTTATGGTTGCTCAGACAATGGCCATAGGGGTCATGTTCCGCCACAAAACCGGCAAAATCCTCCCAGTCCCGGCGGCTGTAGCCAGGCATCAGATCGTATTCGTTGGCCAGGGACCACCAGAGATTGGGCATGGCTGAGAGACGGCGGAGCAGATAATCCAGATAGACCAGGCTGTCCTCCCTGCCAAGCTCCGAAAAGCCCCAGCGGTCATAAGGGTGAAACAGGATCAGATCCCCCTGAATACCCATGGCGTCCAGCTCCCGTATCCTGGCCTCCAGCGCGTCCCAGTACGCGAAATCCGGCCTGTGTACGTCCCAGCCCCCCTCTTTTCTCTCAAAGGGAAAGCAGGGCGGTTCATTATGATTGAAATCATAGTGCTTGGGGAACACACAGAAACGCACCTTGTTAAACGGAGCTCCCCGCAATGTCTCCATGGTGGTATCCACCAGGGCCTTTTCCTGATGCACCAGCGCGTATACAGTGGTGCCGAACGGACGATACCAGCTGCCGTCATCATACCGGAAGTGCTTTCCCGCCGCCCGCACCATCCCATGGGCAGCTTCCTCTCCCCTAGGAGCCTTTGCCGCCATGCACATTTCCTCTCCCTGGGCGCTGACCGCTCCCGTGACCTTCCAATGATAGCAGCCTGCACGGTCCGGGTAGAAACGCACTTTGTAAATCCCCTTCCCCGCGTAGAATCCCTCCACTCTCCGGCTCACTCCCTCACAGACAAACTCCGCCCGCAGGTCCACCCGGGCCCGGGAGCCCTCCGGCTCCGGCCCCGGGTAAGTCAATTCAAAGCATTCATACTGTCTCATCTTCTTCCCCTCACAGATTCTGCATGCCACTCTCAAGCGACCGGTCCGTCTTATAAGCCACACTGTAGTGCCCCGGCTCCAGGACGCACAGACCGTCCTCCACCCGGGCAAACATGGGATTGGCGCTGTCTGACAGGACCTCCTCCCCCGCACAGGGGAGCTTTAATGTGGCGGCACATCCGAAGGGCACCGTCACCGACAGCTCCACATGCCAGGGGTCCGTCAGCTTCCAGGCGCTGCGATATTTCCCCGCCGGGGAATCATACTCCCCTTCCATGCTGCGCAGCTTCCAGCTCAGTCTGGGCGCAAAGGCCACTTTCTGAAAGCCCACAGTCCCCTCCGCAGGGTTAATGCCCGCCGCATGGCGGAACATCCACTCCGCCACGGCTCCATAGGCGTAGTGGTTCATGCTGTTCATGCCGATGCCGGAGATGGTGCCGTCAGGCAGCAGACTGTTCCAGCGCTCCCACACGGTGGTGGCCCCCAGCTTCACCTCGTAGAGCCAGCCGGGATACTCTTCATTGAGCAGCAGCTCATATGCCAGATCGTCATAACCGTTTTCGGAGAGCACGTTACAGAGCAGGGGAGTGCCCACAAACCCCGTCCGGAGCTTGTGCCCGCTGTCCTTAAAGAGCTTCTCCAGATGCTTTCTGGTCAGTTCCTCATTGTGGGAGAGGCGGTATTTCATGGTCAGCACCATGGCGGTCTGGGTCCTGACGCAGCAACGGCCCGTGGCGCTGTAGTACTCCTCCTTCACCGCGGCAAACTGCTCCCGGGAAAGTTTGTCATATTTCTCCGCCTCTTCCCGCCTGCCCAACACCTCCGCCGCCTTTGCCACCAGACCGGCGCTTGCCGCGTAATAGACATTGGCGATGAACTCCTCGTCCGTGCCGCCCATCACCTCCTCGGCACCTGCAGCCGGATTGTCCAGAGCCAGCCAGTCCCCATAGTGGAACTTATACCGCCAGCCATGGTTATCCCCGTCCACCGACGCGATGTAATCCACCCAGGATTTCATGCTCTCAAACTGGTCCTCCAGAATGCTCTGATCCCCGTAGAAGAGATACAGATTCCAGGGGATGATACAGGCGGCGTCTCCCCAGACACAGGCGCAGGACTCCACGCCGCAGGAGGGAATCACATCCGGCACTCTGCCGTCCCGGACGCTCTGCTCCCGGGCCATATCGTACAGATACTTGGCGTAAAAGGCATAGGTATCTTTCAGATAGGTGGCCGTAGGAGAAAATACCTGGGCGTCCCCCGTCCAGCCCATGCGCTCATCCCTCTGAGGACAGTCCGTGGGCACATCCACAAAATTCCCCTGCAAGCCCCAGCGCACATTTTCGATCAGACGATTCACCAGCGCATGCCCCGTGCGCAGTGTGCCTTTGGCCTCGATATCGCTGTAACAGGCCAGACCGGTGAAATCTTCGGCTTTCAGGTCGGACACCCCCTCCACCTTCACGTAGCGGTAGCCGTAAAACGTAAAATGGGGCATGATCACCTGCTCCCCTCCGGCTGTGGTGTAATAATACTCGGATCTGGCGCTGCGCAGGTTGGCGTTGTAGAAATTGCCCTGCTGTAAAATCTCTCCGGTCTGAATATGTATCCTGGTGCCTGCGGGCTCACGGATTTTCAGGGCAAAAATACCGGTAAACTCCTGGCCCATGTCGAGTACCAGCTCTCCCGCCGGGGTGTGAAGCAGCTCTCTGGGCTGAAAGGTCTCATGAACGGTCACTGGCAGACTCATGCGGTCCGTCAGCTTTCCCTCCGGGGCGTCGCAGAGCAGCGCCAGGGACGCGGGAAGAGCCTCCAGCGTCTCATCCACCCATTCTCCGTCATACAGATTGGAGAACGTAATGTTGCTCCGCGTAACCAGCCAGCTCTCATCGGTGCCCACTGTCTCCTGCCTGCCGTCCTCATAGGTAAGACGCAGCTCCGCCATCAGTTTCCACTGATCACCGTAAAATCCCACATCTTCCCGGGCGGTAAAGCCAAAACGGGCCTTGTACCAGCCGTTGCCCAGCAAAATAGAAAGGGTTCCTTTCACCTGCAAATCCTCTGTCACGTCAAAGGTCTGGTACTGCACCCACTCCCTGTAATCATTGCTGTAGGGCGTCAGATATTCCTGGCCGATACGCCTCCTTTCTCCGTCCTCCCGGATATAGGCAGCCTCGTACAGCCCCAGGCCGCAGATATAGAGCCTGGCGCTGACCACTTTTCCCTCGGGCGCTATCTTCTTTTCAAAGCGGGGATGGCGCTTGTCCGACAGGACGCCCTTTGCCCCGTCGGACAGGCTGGTTTCCACCTTCGGGCAGGTGATCCATTTTCCCGACCAGGGCTCCTCCCTCTTCCCTGTCTCAAACCACTGCGTCTCCCCCCGGGCCTCCTCCCCGGCATCGGTGCGCACATGCACCGTCCAGTAATACCTGGTTCTGGGGCTCAGCGGGATCTCCGCCCTGTAAGCCAGGGAACTGGCCTGCCTGTCATAGCCCGAGTCAAACAGCACTTCCCTCAGTTCCCGGTCCTTTGCCACAACGATCCGGGCGCTCTCCTGACATCTGCCCGCTGCCTCCTCCACCTTCCAGGAGAACACTGTCCTCTCCATGCGAAATCCCAGGGGATTGCGCAGATGATTCACCTTCATGTCATATATTCTCACTTCTGCCTCCTTTTCCCGCGCGGATACCTGCCGCCGGGTTCTCCACAGATCTGTGGCGCTGTATCTCATTCCCGCCCCCGCAGAGGGTGGAGGGCAATGATCCGTCCCGCCTTATCCGATCAGGCATCTTTTCCCCTGGAATCCGAAACCGTATTTCCGGATGTTCTCCGGCGCGAAACCGTTGGCCGTCAACGCCGCCTCATACCCCTTTTCCTCAATCTGGGCCAGGGCGCCTGCCACCGTGTCCTCCAGCGTCCTCTCATCATCGTCCGCGTCCAGCACCTTGAATTCAAAAATAAATGCCTTATCCTTTTTGTCCACGGGTTCCAGCATGACATCGTAACGCCCATATCCGCTCTCCCGGTTCGACGTCACCCTGTATCTGTCTGAAAGGTTCACCGCCATGCCCAGCACAAAGCCGTGGTAAAAACGTTCCGGCTGGGTCTCTCCGGAGGGCTTGTCGCCGGTGTCAAAATAGCTGAACGTCTCAAGAGCCACCTTATTCATAAATGTATTCATCCGGCGCACGTCATCCCGCAGCAGGGCATTGATAAATTCGTTATAGTATACGGGCACGTTCTGCTTCCCGAACCAGCCGCGCACCATATCGCGGAACATAAACCAGACCTCCCGGTTTGTGAGGGTCAACGTATACTTGATCTCCTCCGTTCTGTCGGGACCGGCAGGTTCCCTGTCAATCAGCTTCAGATAACCCGCCGCCAGCAGCAGACTCCATATGGCGTTTGAGCTGCCGTCCAGCCGGTTAAACACGATCTGTTCATCAATGGGAGCCGTAAAACTTTTCCCCGCCAGCAGCTCCTCCACCGTCTTCTTGACCTCCGCGCTCCCTGTACGGATCAGCGTATTCACCAGGTCATTGGAGCTTGTGTTTGCCCAGTAGGCTTCGTATCTGGCATTGTTCCCGATAAAGGATATAATGGACCAGGGATTATAAATATCCCTGTGTTCCCCAAATGTAAAACCGTCATACCATTTCTTCACGCCCTCTTTGTGTTCACCCAGTCCCGCGTCATCCAGCGCCTTGAATACCTCCTCCTCCGTAAAGCCAAAGCTGGTGGCGTATTTGTCGGAAGTGGTAGTCACCACCTCAAGATGGTTCAGCCCTGAAAATATGGACTCTCTGGAAATCCTGGTGATGCCTGTGATCAGTCCCCGCTCTATGCTGTCGTTGTCCTTGAAGGTTCTCACGAAAAAATTCTTGAAAAAGGCCACAGCCTCCTCCCAGTACCCGTTTGTCCAGGCCTCCTGCATGGGCGCATCGTATTCGTCCAGAAGAACGATGACTTTCTTTCCGTAATAGCGTTCCAGATACCCGCAGAGACGCCTCACCGCCATCTGGGCTGTCTGGTCCGGCATATGGTCGCCTACGGAGGCAAAGAACTCCCTTTCATGGACGCCAAAGATCTCCGATTGCATGATGTCTCTGAATCCTGTGAATACATCCGCCAGGATCTGCTTTACGGCTGATTTCATCGCCTCCACGCAGTCCCGGGTGTCTCTGTCTTTCCTCTCTCCCGCAGCCCCCGCTCTTGCCCCCGCAAAGCTCATAAAGATCACAGGGTACATCCCCTGCTGCCTGCGCATCGCTTCATCCTCCCAGACCTTAAGCCCCTCAAACAAATCGCTTCTGCCCGCGTATTGATTGGAAAAGAAGCATTCTGTCATACTCATATTCAGGGTTTTTCCGAATCTGCGGGGACGTGTGATGAGAGTCACTTTGTCGGCATAATTCCACCATTCTCTGATAAAATCTGTCTTGTCAATGTAAAAAATATTGTTTTGCGACATATCCTCATAATTCTGATAGCCAAGGCTGTGTTTTACTTCCATTCTGCTCTCCTTTTTATTCCTCCGTTCTTCCGTTGACACGGAAACAGTAATCCATATGGCCCCACCTCCACGGACAGGCACGACATCCCCGGGGGAGACTACCTTGTGAGATCCTGTACCCACTTATATTTCCCGAAACGCGCCATCACCCAGGGGATTTTCCCCACCTCGTCCAGACAGGTGCAGGCGTAAACCACCAGCGGCGACCAATGAAATACAAACGCCCCCGCTAGGGCCAGGGGAATGGCCATGAGCCACATACAGACGATCAGGCTGTACATGTCAAACAAGGTATCTCCCCCGCCGTCCAGCACACCGTTGATGGTGACGGTATTGACGCAGCGCCCGATCATGTAGACCGCCATAATCACCATCATTCCCACAAGATATTCCCGGGCCCGGTCCGTGAGAATGACCATTTTCACCATCAGCGGCGTGACTGCCAGCACCAGGGCAGTAGACAGAAATCCGATCACAAACGATATATTTTTCAATTTTTTCCCATAGGCCTTGCCCAGATCCAGCCGTCCCGCTCCCAGCTCATTCCCCACCATGATTCCGGCGGCGCTGCCGATGCCGTTGCACATGCAGCAGATCAGGTCCCGGGCCACCGCCGCCACGGAGTTGGCCGCCGCGGCATCCGTCCCCATGTGCCCCATAATCGCGGTGTAGGATGTGAATCCCACTCCCCAGCAAAGAGAGCCCCCCAGCAGAGGCAGACACTGTTTTCCAAAGTCCGCCCTCAACTGCCGGTAATCCTGTCCCTGCCGCCGGAACAGTCTGTCAAACGCCGGACGGATATACGAGGCACCGGAGCACACCGCCACGCACAGAGCCAGTTCGATTACCCGGGAAACGGTGGTGGCCAGGGCGGCTCCCCGGGCCTGCATTCTGGGCGCTCCCAGCAGTCCGAATATGAAAACCGCGTTCAACCCTATATTCAGCAGCACCGCACAGGAGCTGATAAGCGCTCCGGGCCTGACATGCTCCGTCACCTTCATCATGGTCAGATAACACTGCGAAATACCCGTGAGCAGATAGGACCATCCCGCCACGCGCAGATACGAGCTGCCGATGGCAATCAGGGAAGCGTCCCTGGCAAAAATATGCATAAGCTGTTCCGGCATCAGTTCACAGGCCAGGAAAAACAGAACGGACACCGCCGCGCAGAAGCGAAGCATCATGTTGAAAATGTCCTCCAGGGTACGCCTGGCTCCCTTGCCCCAGTACTGGGCTCCCAGAATGGCTCCCGCCGCCGTGACCGCCCCCAGGAACATATTCTGGACGAACTGAATCTGCGTCGCCAGAGAGACGGCGGTCATCTCGTCCTGGGCTACCTTTCCCAGCATCAGCGCGTCGCCCGCCGCCACCGATGCCAGCATCAGACTCTGGAGGGCGATGGGAAGAGCCAGCCTTATAAGATTCCTGTAAAATTTCCTTTTATCGATCCGCACTATCTGTCCCTTTCCTGTGAAAGATTTCCTCCGTGTGCTCGGTTCCCTGAGGGGAAACAGTTCCGGAGCTTTTCCGCTCTCCTCCGGAATCCCTTTCCACGGTTCATCACATATTGTCTTTTATTATATCAAATTACTCCCTTTGACGCCACTTATATTTTAAAGAATCCAAAAAGGCACTGTACCCCGGACAGGGCGCCGCGCCTTTTTATCTTACACATTCTGTTTACTCAGACAGGCTATGATCTCGTCACGGTATTGCGCGTGGTGGGGCATGCCTCCGCCAAGGCCGCCCAGTTTGGGAAACATGAGCTTAAAGGTATCGCCGTTTTTCATTTCCAGCTTACATTTCACCGAGCCCATCCACCCCTTTCTGATTTCCGCGCGCCGTATTTCCTCCAGCGGATAGCAGGTACCCATATCCTTCAGGGAGAATGCCTCGCGGACCTTTGTCACGGCCACGATCTTCGGATCTAGATCGACATCAAACTTGTACAGATGCCTGTTGTCCTCACACTCGGCAATGACCAGGCAGCGGGAAGTGACACCCAGGTATATGTCATAGCCAGAATATTTCAACCTTCTGACCTTGATTTCGCCGCCCCCCTGGGACGGAAACAGCGTGATATCCTCCAGCACGCAATCGGTAAAGATACCGTTCACCTGTGATTCGGACACGCACGCATGAATCCCCGCGATTATTTTCTCGCCAGAGGGCAGATATTTCCCCAGGGCGTACATCATATTTTTTTCATCAAAAACTCCCGACATGCCAGACTCTCCTTTACTGTTTTTACTGTTGCGGAAATTATATCATGTCCCCCAATTGCTGTCCATCTCTTTTCTTCTTCTGGAGCGTGTTTGAAAAATGCTTTCCGGCAAATGTGGGGACGCTGTTTCCCCGCCTCAGATCCGCTCAGGGATCGGTCACAAGGATCATGGGACAGGGATACTGTCCCTCCGCGTTCCTCCCGCAGAGCAGGTCGCTCTGTATGGCCCGGCGCAGCGTGATCATCAGCATGGCGTGCTGGCCGTACATATACTGCTTTTGCAGAGGCACACTTTTTAAATGTTCCGGGATGCGCTTCTTTTTTCCTTTCAGAAAATCCTTTAACGGATATGCCAGCGCTTTTGCCAGACTGTTCTGCGCGTCTTTGAGCAAATCCTCCAGCGTATCCATCCCGGCTCCGGAAAACGCCGGGATGTTGAGCGCGGGCCTGTTTCCCTCATAGCGCAGGATTCCGCATTCGGCAAGCCAGGGGATACTGGCCAGACAACGTCCGTCAAAACCGCTTTCGCGAATCTCCTTGCCGCTTTCAATGATATAGAGCAGCTTCAAAAGGTTCTCCTCCGAGATCCCGTTTTCCGGACAGTCAAACCGCTTCACGGAAAGTCCCTGGGGATAGTACAGGCTCATGCGGATGCTGCGGCTTCCCAGATAATCCTCAAGCCATAATGTGTTCTGCCCACCATAGTTGTACTTTTCCTGCTCCGGCATATCACGGGCGGGGCAGGAGGCGCTTCCCGACTTATTCCCTCCGGACGCATGGGAATCACCTGCAAGGACATGCCCGAAGGCGATCCATTTTCCTCCGTCCGGCCTGTCCGGGAAGATCTGCCCCGCCCTGAACGCGTCCGAAAACGCCTGATACTGCCCATAGTCAAAAATATGGAAAAAACAGAACCACTCCAACGCGTTCCTCCTGCCCTGGTCCATGTTCCGATAAAGGGCTGTCTCCCGGAGCCTGCCGCGGAATATTTCGTATGGTTCCCAGATCTCCTGAAAGTGCCGCTCCACAAATTCCTTCTGGGCCGGAATGTACCGTTCCCTGTCCTCGTCCGTGCAGATCATGAAATCCGTGTACAGCCTGCTCCCCGTCCTCCGCATCAGCCCGCCCCCTGTAAGTTTCTCTATGATGGGCTCCACATAAGCCATGGGAATCCCGATGGCCCCCGCCAGCTCCGTCTCAGTGACAGGCTTTTCATAAGCCAGAAAGAGAAGGTTCTGGGCGATCAGATCCCCCTCCACCAATGAGCCGGGTTGGCCGTTCATACCTGGCTGCCCGCTGTTGCTCACATGAAGCCGGACGGGTCTGTAACTCTGTCTCTCATAAAATTCCATACTCTCCATTCCTTTCCTGATATGTTCTCTTCCCACAGACAGCCTGCTTTTTACGGTTCCCTCCGGAATGTCCATGGCGCTGGCGATCTCCGCCACCGTCTGTCCCTCCATATAATGGCGTACCGTCACTTCCCGGTATAGATCCGCCAGATAAGCGATTCCGCGCCGGACCTGCCCGGCCTCATCCGGCTCCCCCAGATTCCCGGGGAAACCGGATTCATCTGCCATGTCAAAATCGGCGCCTATGCTGACCGTGGGCCTGCGGTACTGCCTGCGCAGCATATCACAGTATTTCCGGTCTAAGACAGACACCAGCCACGGACGGATATCCCTGATCCGGCCTCCCCGGGCTTCATAGGACAAAGCCGCCAGCATCGTCTCCTGCGCCAGATCCTCCGCGTTCTGTAAATTCATACACTTGCGCAGAGCCGCCGAAAGCAAAAAATCCATTTCCTGTTCCAATCTCTCCATATCTGTCTCCATCTGTTTGTTCCGTGTGAGGCTGTGGTGAAGGCTTCTACTTGTTTTGTCGCCACAGGTATGCCCGGGTTCGCTCCCGCGCCGTACAAATATAAAATAAGAAAAAAAGGGAACCCCTGCTCAAGGGTTCCCAAAAAATTACTGATGAATCGCTTTCCTGGTCTTATGAAGCAGTCTCCGCACCCTTTTCTTTTGCAGAAACAGGTCATAACTTTTGACAATCAGCACACTGCATCTGGCCTGCTCCATGATTCTGTCCGTCCTGAATCCGGTGACCACCTCCTGGAGGCCCCAGTCCAGAGAAGCGCCCATAATTACCAGGTCAAAATCCTCCGAAAATTCCACCACCTTCTCCACCAGAGCGCCGCTGCACACCGTAATCTGTGTGGGCCGGTCAAATCTGGCCGCCGAGGTTTTCAGAAAAGCCCTGGTCTCCTCCACGTCCTCCTCCCGGTCCACCACATTCAGCAGCGTAATCTCCGCGCCGTAAGCGTTGGCGATACGGTTCACCACCTTTGCCGTCATCTTGGAGTACTTCCCGCCGCCGTAGGGAAACAGGATTCTCGAAAAATCCGTCTCCCGGCTGTGCATCCGCAGAACGCCCACGTCCGCCGGTGCCTCCTGGAGCATTCTGTAGGTGATATCGCCATGCATGTATTTTACCAGGCCCGACCCGTGCCATCCCATGATCACCAGCGGATTTCTGTCCTTTCTGATCACGGACATAATGGCGTGGAATACCTCTCTGGAATTGATCAGCACAGGCCGCATAAAGGGCTCCTCCTCATATGCCTTCAGCTTCTGAACGATCTCGTCCTGGGCCCCGAAGGTCTGCATCATCATATCGTAGTCCGCAATGGTCAGCAGGTTATCGGGAAATACGTTGACTTTTACCGGAACCACGGTAGTGCTTTCCTCCGCCAGCGCGATCTTCCTGCCAAAGTTCAACAGACCGTCCGCCGTGTGGGGATTGGAGACCGGAATGATAATCTCATTCTCCCGGCTATCCTTTTTGTGCTCCCTGATCTCCGGAATATCCACAATGGAAATCCCCTTGGAGGCATATTTGAGCCGGGGCATGATCAGGTAATAGTACAGGATTCCCGCGCCGATCACGGAGACCGCGATGATCAGCGCCGGCCGGTCCGACAGAGCCAGACTGCCGATCAGGAATAGGTTCAGTCCAATCCCCAGAATGGGGGTAAGAGGAAAGAGGGGAACCTTGAATTTGCGCTCCAGCTCCGGCTTTTTCCGGCGGAAAATAATCAGGGCCACATTGACAAGGCTGTACCCGGTGAGGGAAAATATGCTGGTCACTGTGGAGATATGCTCCAGATCCCGGATGGTCACCGCCACCACTACAATAAGGGAGGACACCACAATGGAAAAAACAGGCGTCCTGGTGGTCCGGTTAATGGTCTTGAACAGGCCGGGCAGGCGCTGGTCCCTGGCCATGGCAAAGGAGGTGCGGGAGGAAGCCATAACCGCGGTGTTGATGGAGGAAAGCGTGGCCAGTATCCCCGCAAAGGCAAACAGATATCCCCCCAGAGCTCCTCCCATGGAAACGGCGGTATCGATCAGCGGTGTGGCGGTGACGTCCGGCAAAAGCTGCGTCCAGGGCAAGATCCCGCTCCCCACAAAAAATACAGTGGTCTTGATGAATATGACCGCGGCTATGGAGATGAGAATTGCCTTGGGAATGGTCTTTTCCGGCTCGATCACCTCCTCGCTGGCGGTGGTGATCAGCCCGTACCCTATATAGGTCATATACAGAAACCCCATGGCGTTGCACACGCCGGACATCCCGTGGGGCATGAAGGGCCTCTGATGATCCAGGTCCATATGAAACAGCCCCACCGCCACATAGAGGAGCAGAAGCGCGATCAGGACTGTTGTGATCACATTCTGCAGGGCGCCGGAGCTTTTCGTTCCCCTGATATTGGTGAACATCACATATACCACCAGCACATAAGCCGCCGCCATCTGAGGGATAAAGGGAAAGATATAATTGATAAAGTTGCCGAACCCCAGGGCAAACAGGCCGCAGGACATGGCATAGCCCAGCCAGAAGCCCCAGCCGCAGATAAACCCGATGATATTGTTTCCCGTGGCCTCTTTCACATAGACATACCCGCCCCCCGCCTTGGGCACCACCGTCACCAGTTCGGCAAAGGACAGCCCCGTGAACACGGCGGCAATGCCCGCCAGGAAGATAGCCAGCGACGCCGCGGGGCCCGCCGTGGCATAGCTTGTGCCCGCCAGCACAAAGATGGCGGAACCGATCATGGTGCCGATGCTGATCATAAGCGATGAATACATTCCCAGTGTTCTGTCCAGCTTTTGCTTCATATACAGTCACTCCCCTCCTGGCCTGCCGAAAAAAATCAACCTCCATAAGTTCTGAACCCTATGGACTGATATAGTTTCGCCGCCGCGCTGTCAGCAGCCCGGACCGTAATGATCGACGCGCCGTCTGAAAAAGCCTCCCACACGGCCTTTGCGCATACGGCACGCGCAAAGCCCCTTCTGCGCGCTTCTGGTACTGTGGCAACAAATTCCAGTGACGCGATTCCATGATTGTCTATTATGGCGGCCACAGAAACCGGCATACCGCCGGAATACATGGTATAGCATTTCATGATCCCCTTCTCACACAGGGGGAAATGATGGACGGGATGCAGATCAGGATTCCCTCCGGCCAGGACATCGTTCGCTGTTTGGGCCCATGCCGCAAATTCATCGGCCGTATGAACCTTAAGGACTTGATCGCTGTTTATGGGACACTCCCTCTTTTCCTCCGGTAAAATCGCCAGATAAGTTTCCGCATCCTCGTCGGGCTTTGTCTGCTCCTGTTTTCTTTCTTTTCCGGAAAAAATGGAGGCCGTTTCATCCGATACCAGCAAATCGAGCCAAATCGGCATATTCATTGATTTCATCTCGTCGATGACCGCTTTTTTCTGCTCGGGAGAAAGATTTTCAATATGGACATTATAGATAAAGCTGATACCCTGTTCCCCTGCCTTCGGCTTCACATAGGAATAATATTCCTGATCCACTTTATCCATATGTACAGCTTCTCCGAATATGCTGACATAATAATTGGCCCCATTGTCAATATGCTGTAAAATTTCTCTTTCTGTCATATTTTCTCCCGTCCTCGCTCCGGTACTGTATTCGGCAGTCTGTTGACATTTCCCGGCCGGATTTTCATCGGAGCATTCTGTAAAACAAGTATAAATGACCTGAAATCATTTTGCAACCTGTTAATTGAATTACCGGCGATACGCCAGACAGGCAGGAATCCTTCGCTTTTCAGCCGGATTCCTGCCTGTTTTTCTGCCTGCGCGCAACTGTTTGAAATTTCAGATACTTTATTCGCCCCAGACCGCGCCGTTTTTGTCGGTGAATTTTCCGG
The DNA here is from genome assembly GCA_910583845.1 of uncultured Acetatifactor sp. Taxonomy (GTDB): domain Bacteria; phylum Bacillota; class Clostridia; order Lachnospirales; family Lachnospiraceae; genus Acetatifactor. The sequence continues at coordinate 6,477 of CAJUAB010000019.1, read as the reverse complement.
TGCACACCTTAATCAGGTCCACCAGCCAGCCGATTCCGAAGCAACCGCCCGAAATCAGCCAGATAAAGCCGGTTCCGATCTTCCCGGTCATGAACCTGTGAACGCCAAGGCCCCCCAGAAATACCGTGATCAATATTGCTTTTGTCCTGGTCATTTTACTCCTCCTTTCTGTAATAGCAGATACCTATGAATTTGCGTCGGAGATCTCCATTTCAATCTCCTGCTTTGCCGATGCCAGCCATTCGTCAACGCCTGCCAGATTACCGATTAATTCATCATAGCCTTCATCTGTAAGTTCCGTGTCGCCTTCGAATACAATTTTGTATTCCGCGATCATATCACCCATTTGCTGATATACGGCAAGTAAATCCTCGTTGATTACATCCGCGTTTTGATTGATCAGATCAGCCACCTCGTTATACGCGTCAACTGTATTGTTGTAGGCCTCCGTGGCCTCTTTTTTCTTCGCGTTGTCGCCACATCCTGTTACACAGAGCATCAAAACGACAGCCATTACGGTACACAGAATTGCTTTTATTCTCTTTTTCAATTATAATCCCTCCGTCTTGCTTTTCGCATGTCAGCCTTCCGTAATCTGTGTGAGGTAGACCACGTTTTGGGCAGTGGAATCCGGGAAGAGCATCAGCGCCACCGTGCCGTCCACATCCGCGAACAGCCCCGCGTAGTTCACCGCGGTTCCCTCGTTGTCAAACACAATCACCAACGTATTTCCGCTCTCTGTCACACCGTATGTACCTTCCATGGTGCCGTTTCCCTGAATCATGGTGACATATCCCTCTTCGCCGAATATCACCTGCAATGTGCCGCCCCATGTTTCCAGGCTTTGCCGGGCCATCTCCTCATCCATTTCCACACCGCCAAGAATGCCGCCTGAGAACTCCCAACCGGTGTTGACGATGGCATCGCTGGGCTGAATCAGTGCCAGCTGACTGATAAAGTTCGTCAGATCCTCACTGATCTCCCCGCCGGACGCCTCCCCCGCGTTCTCCGCCGTCTGCGCGAAGTAGATGGCGTTCTGCCCGGTGGCATCAGGGAAAAGCATCAGCGCCACCGAGCCGTCCACATCTGCCAGCAGGCCTGCATACTTGATTTCCGTTCCTGCGTTATCAAATACAATGCCCAGGAGATATCCGTCTTCCTGCAGGCCATAAGTACCCTCCATGGTGCCGTTTCCCTGGATCATCTGGATATTTCCCTCATCCCCGAACCGGAGCTGCATCATACCGCCCCATGCTTCCAGGCTCTGCGCTGCCTCTTCCTCTCCCATCTCGATACCGTCCGCCATACCGCCCGCAAATTCCCACTCTGTGCCAACGACATCCTCAGTGGGGGCCAGCACCGACAGCTGGCTTATAAACTCCATCAGCCCTTCCTCCCCGTTATCTTCCGTTTCCTCCGGCGCGGAAGATTCATCCGCGGGATTTTCCGCCGGGGCCTCCTCAGAGCTTTCCGCCGGGGCCTCCTCAGAGCTTTCCGCCGGGGTCTCCACAGAGCTCTCCGCGGGCGTACTCTGTCCGGAAGAGCCGCTGCCTGCGGCAGGTTCAGCCCCACAGGCCGCCAATGGCAGAGCCATTGTAAAACACAACATCCATGCAGCTAACTTTTTCATAACACATCTCTCCTTTTTCTGTTCTTTTTTAATTCGGCTTTTGCGAAACTCCCCCTCCGTACACAGGATCGCTTCGTCACTGCCTTACTGGAGTATACAGCAGCCCATCATGAAAACAGCTCTCTTTTCATGAATCGACCAGAAACTGCATTGGATCGACGTTCATTTTACGGGCCATACCCACCCCTTTTCCACAGACTCCAGATAGCCGTGCCTGGAAAACCCAAGCAGTGGGGCAACCATATTGACAGGGGCCATTCTGACGAATCTCTGATACTTTGCCACAGTATCGTTGTAAATAAGGCAGCTGGTATACACCATCTTTCTATAGCAGCCCATGGTGTCCATATACCTGACATAGTTTTTGTCCGCCTTAAAATCGGGATAAGTTTCCGCAATCGCAATAAGGTGCTCTGCCACTTCAGAAAGGATTCTATCCTGCCCCTGCACTTGATCCGGTGTGGATCTTGCGGTGACAGTAATCCGAAAGGATCTGAGATCTTCTGACAGCGGACGGGTCTCGTCGGCCGCGTAACCCTCCGCCGTCTGCAGAAGCATCGTCATCGCATCAAAACACATAGAAAGCTGTACGCCGATCTGACTCATGGCATTGCGGATGTTTTCTTCCATTGCCACTAATTTTCTCTGAACAGTAACCAGCCAGATCATAAACAGAACGGCAAGTAAAATAACAATTATAAGAATTGTCATAGAAGCTCCTTTCGATGTAAAGCCGTTTCAGGTGATTGCAAAACGCGCTTTCTGGGAACAGAGATTCCTGCTTCCGCTGGCTTTAGCTCTCGAAAATTGTAATGGTGTCTGTATTTTCAGAAAAAACCATATTTTACAGGTATATAGTGGTATTCAGTTTACAATAGTAAATGCGGTACTCACGGCCAATGGCATGAATCGACCGATAACCGCATTGAATCGTCTGTCAGATCACATGGAAATACGCAATATAAATCTGTGGTCCGCGACGGAAAAGGTATACATGCCGCCATACCGTTCCACGACAGCGCAGATACTGCGCACACCGATTCCATGTCCGGGACGGTCCGCGACAGGAATGCCCCGGGAAAAAGTTATATCCCGGTCACAGGAATTGACAATCTGCAAAAATAATTTATGGTTTTTCTCATAGGCCAGGACATCAATTTCAGCGGTTCTCCCCTCCTTTTTCTGCCTCTGGCAGGCATGCAGCGCATTTTCCAGCGCGTTGGACAGCAGTACACACAGATCACTTTCGGATACGGAAATGATCCGGGGAAAGGCCGCCCTGATTCTGATGGAAATCCCATGCTCTTCAGCCCGCCCGGCAAAAGAGGACAATATGAGATTCGCGGCCTCATTTTCGCAGAAAACAGTCACCTTTCCCGCCTCTGTTTCCGAACAGATCTCCCGTATATACGCCTGTGCCTGCTCAAGCCTGTCCCCGGCTATGCAGGATGAGAGAAACTGCATATGATGGCGCAGGTCATGACGGTAAGCGCTGGCTTTTTTCTGCGATTCCCGCAGAATTTCAATCTCCCGGACTGCCTGCGCGATCTGAATGTTCAGGCTGGTCTTTGTCTGCTCCAGCTGGCTGCGCGCCCGCTCAGCTTCCGAAGAATAAAGCACATAGACAAGATAGGACATACAGCATACGAACGGCATGAATTCCAGGACAACCAGAGCGTCCTCCAAAAGCAGATCCGTATAGATCCGCGTCAGATAATCAAACCCGTAATACAACATTGGCATCAGACCGAATTGAAACTGCACCGCACCTGTGCTATGGGATATGGACCGCATGGACGGCGCGATCAAGCGGAGCAGGAGCAGGAGCAGCGGCAGCGTCAACACCAGTTCCGTTATATTCTGCGCCAGCAGATCGCCGGATAATACGAAGGAAAAAAGAAGAGCCAGCCATCGCCGGATCTGACAGCACAGATATGCCGTGAGTACCGAGACGACAGGCCAGAAGCGCCTCCGGCTTAATATACACAACAATATGGCCAGAGGAAAATGCGTGATAACGGGATAGATCTTCTGAATCATCGCGGGATTGACAAAAAAACAGCAAATTCCCTGAAACAGCAATAACACAACCAGACTGACCGCAAAAATCCTTCGCTTTGGCTGTGTCCATAGAATATCACAGTATGCGGCAGACAGAATTATGCCGAAAACGCCTACGGAAGTGTTATTCAACAGCCAGACAACTTTCATGACATAAAAACCTGCTTTCTGTTAAACGCGTATTCGAGATATGCTTTTTTGACTTCAGAACATTTCCCATGCGGAATGGGAATCTCCGAACCGTTTTCCATTGTAATCGCTTTATAGGAAATATTCTTAATGTACTCCATATTGATTATGTACGATCTGTGCGGACGCATATAATTCTCATACTCCGCCAGCTGTACGTTCAGATCGTCCAGACTTCCGATGCTCTCCGGCACGTCTCCGCTTTCCATATGGAACAGCAGTGTGCGCCCGATTACCTCACAGTACACCAGTCTCTCCAGATCAATCCGCGTAATTCCTTTTTTACAGCGCACAATCAGGCTGCGGGACTGCGTTTTTTCGCACTCGGAAATGGCGGAATCCATGAGACGGAAAAATCCTTCCTCCCAGATGGGTTTCATCTGGTAAAAATACGCCCCCACCGTATATGACTGTACCGCGAACTCGGCAGATGATGTCAGGAATATAATCTTAACAACATGATCATACCGTCGGATTTCCCTGGCCGCGGTAATCCCATCTTCGCCCGGCATGATCACATCCAGGAACAGTATGTCAAAACGCATGCCCTTCTCAATCTCGGCCATCAGATCCAAAGGGCTGTAAAACGCGGCAAAGACAAGATCCTGATTTCGTCTGACACGGTACTGATTGAGCAAAGAGCTTATTTCATTCAGCGTGGACACATCATCATCGCAGAATGCCACCTTTATCACAATGTAATCCCCCTTCCAGAGTCTGCCGGAAAATATTTTTTCTTTTCCCTTTATTTCCCACTGACACGGAAAGAGAGATCCGGCAAAAACTTCCTCGATCCGGGGGACTTGACAGAAGAACTCAAGCCTGGCTAAAATAACAGGGAGTACTGAATCCTGTAAGACATATTTAAACATTACTTACTATAACATAAGTTCCGATTTCGGGTTATCGTCGGCGCAAAATGTACTTGAAACTGCGTGAACGGTAGGCAGGAACCACTGAAACATACTTACAAAGGATTGTGAAAGGAATGATTATGAGAATGAGACAAAAACTCGGAATATCCCTGACTGCTCTGCTGATTCTGTTGCATGCTTTTCCTTTATTTATGACCAGAGCAGAAGCGTTTGGGTCTGGACCCATAGAGACATATACCGGCGCTTTGCAGTCGGACTCAGCTACGGTTTCAGGAGGAGAAACCCACGCCTCGGTCTCCGGGGGAGACCCGGCCTCTTCAATCCCCGGAAAAGCGCCCGCATTCAGCGCCTGTGTGGAATACCGTCCCCAGGGATATGTGGTAAGGGGGTCCCTGACGGAGATCCCAACCGGCTTAAGCTCTGTTCAGGTTCTGTACTCTCTGGACGGGGAAACCTATCTGGTCAGCGAGGACGAGTGGGTGCTGTTTTCGGCGGAGGATGAAGTGGAACCCTCTACCCGGCTAAACCAGATCTGCCTGTGGTATGTCAGGGAACCGCTCAGAAGCTATGCCGCGGGAGAATTGGAGCGCATTTATCTGAAACTGCGTTTTTGCAGGGAAGACGGCATTACATATGACTCACAGACAGCGGTGATTGACCGCGGAGAGCCGGAAACAATCCCTGAAAATTCCACCCTTTACGCCTGTTTTGACTCTTCGGTAAGAGTCCGGGGGAACAGACCTTTCGGATATTATGGAAGATACCAGATCACAGTAAACGCCGCTACCTCTCCTGAGGATATCATGGCCCTTCTGCCGGATACCCTTCCGGTGGAAATTCAGATCCTTCCCCCGGGAGCGGAGCTTACACAGTATGCCATCGGAATCACAGACTGTCCTGTCACATGGAAAAAACTGTCGCTCCCCTCGCTGACAGCGGGGGAAAGCGTGACCATTGCAAATGCCGCGGAGGAAATCCGGGTTCCGGCGGGCACCCATATCCGTACCCCCATGGGCACCTATGTATTGAACGAACCTCTGGAGGTTGACGGGGATGAGGTCAGACTGATTCTGAATGTCGCGCCCCAGGACGGGAATCCTACCGGAGCGCTGCGGGAAAACAGCAGCGGGCTGGAAATGGCCTTTGATCTGAAGCCCACAGGTGCCACGGCGATCACGGCATATACATTCACGGAGGGAAGCGCTGATTGGACAAAGCTGCCCGGCCTCCCCTTGCTGGAAGCCGTCAATGCCCGGCCCTCCGCCGCGAACAGCGGTTATACCGTCCTGCCGGACAGCGCGTCGCAGCTTTCCGCTCCCTTCCTGATCGGCCTGAAAATAGAGGGCGGCGTTTACGACGGCAAACAGCTTATTCTTCCCTGGCCGCACACATACAATCCCCCCAGTGATCTGCCGGTCATCAAGGGTACCGGCGGAAATGAGGGAAATGCCGGTGCCGGCAACAAGGGGGACAGCACAGAAGAGGGGCAGAGGCCGAATCTGCCCGGTCCCCCCGATGACACACAGGACGAAGAGCAGAGACCCTCTCCCACCCAGAAGCCCGACGTGGCGCAGGACGAGGAGCAACGGCCCACCCCCACCCAGAAGCCCGATGTGGCACAGGACGAAGAACAACGACCCACTCCCACCCAGAAGCCCGATGTGGCACAGGACGAGGAGCAACGGCCCACCCCCACCCAGAAGCCCAACGTGGCGCAGGACG
>CAJUAB010000018.1 GCA_910583845.1 uncultured Acetatifactor sp. | reverse complement strand
CAGAGCGGTCTGCGGGACTTTTTTTGTCAAAAGACTGTCAAACTCAGGATTATACTACACATAGTTATTCTTGTCAAATTAATACTGATCAAGTCTACAGGAAAATTATGTTAGTTACTGCATAAGTTCAAATGCTTTGGTGGTTTTTAGACGAGGACAGCAGGTTTGTTTTTGTCTGATGAAGAAAATTTGTATTTATGGTCACATATGTGGTCAAGAAAGGAGTTTCAATGCCGAGACATGGTGAAAACATTTATAAAAGAAATGACGGGAGATGGGAGGGACGTTATCGTTATAAAGGGGAAGAAGGAACTTCTAAATATAAGTCAATTTATGGAAAAACTTATAGCGAGGTAAAGGAACGTATGAATTCCTTATTGATGCAATGTTATGCAGACAACAGAAAGAGTCAGAGTTGCGAGCAAATTCCCTCCGGCAAAACGGTTAGTAATAAAATATCTTTTATAGAAGTATCTGAAAAATGGCTGATTTATGTTCAGGAAACAAAGAAATATTCAACGTATATCAAATATTTAAAATTGTATGAGCATTATATTAAAAGTGTTTTTCAGGATGCATATATATCAGACTTTTCTAACGACTTTGTCAACAGTAAACTATTTGGAACAAAAAGCGACCAGAAGATTTCGGCTAATATGAAACACAGTATATTAAGAATTATTAACCAGATCCTGGAATATGCAAGTGAGTATTGTCAGTGCCCCCTCATAAAGCTTTATAATAAATATCCCAAAGATCGAAGTGTCCACATTGAAATCATTAATCACAGTGACCAGGCGCTGCTTTTAAAATATTTATATCAGGACATGGATGCTTCGAAAGCAGGAATTATACTATGTATCTCAACAGGACTCCGGTTGGGGGAAATATGTTCCTTAAAATGGAAGGATATAGACTTGGAACAAATGATCCTCTATGTGAATAGCACTGTACAACGGATTGCGCTTATAGATCAAGAGCCCAAAACAATGCTGATGACTACCCCGCCTAAGAGTGTATTCTCTATAAGAGAGATTCCTTTTTCCAAGGAACTAAAAGATATTCTTCTCCAAATAAAAAAAACTAACCAGGAATATGTAATAGGGGGCAATAAACCCATGGAACCAAGGACATACCAGAACCGCTTTAAAAGATATCTTCGTGACGCTAAGTTAAAAGATTACAATTTCCATATTTTACGGCATACCTTTGCGACCAACTGCATTGACAGAGGGATGGATGTAAAAAGTCTAAGCGAAATTTTGGGGCACTCAGATGTGCAAATCACATTAAACAGATATGTTCATCCTTCTATAGATACTAAGCGTAAATATATTGCGGCACTGTCGTCATTTTATGGTCAATTTTCTGGTCAAAGGAACCATTACACGGAAAATTAGATTCTTTCAAGTACTTTCGCAGAATATCTACTTCTGCGAAGTCTCCGGCAGTAATGTGTCAGGACATGCCGGATGTCCGTTCCCATTTGGGGACATAATAACAGGATGGTCATCGAAAAAGGGGTACATATCAGCGAGAGGTTCTTTATTTTAATATGTGATTTTGAAAATCCGGTGCATCAGAAGAAAAACTCCACCATTGTGAGTATGGGGATTTCTGTTGCAGATAATGAAAACTTTGTTTTTATTGGTGAGAACGGTATGATTTTAAACCAATGCAGGATCATGACAAGTGATTTCCGCTTGCATAATGGCATTCGCAGAAAATATCTACATAAGGGATGAGATGAACAGAATAAAGGGATTTGAAATAAATGGAGGCATATAGAGAAAAGCGAAATTATGAAGCGATATGACAGAATTATAATAGGCGCAGGATTGTACGGTTTATATTCAGCACTTTTTTGCTGTAAAAAAGGTGAAAATATTCTGGTATTGGAATGCGACTCTGCTCCGTTCACGCGAGCGACATATGTCAATCAGGCCAGAGTTCATCAAGGGTATCATTATCCCCGGTCGCTTTCTACGGCCCTCAAATCGGCCGGATATTTTGAAAGATTTAATCGGGATTATTCTTTCTGCATTAACAGGGAATTTGATCAGGTTTACGCGACATCTGGTCAGTATTCCTGGACAAATGCCGAGCAGTTCCGCATCTTTTGCCAGGCAGCCAATATTCCCTGTGAGGAGTTGTATCCTGGACAATTTTTCAGAGACAAAACTTGCGATGGCGCATTTATGACCAGAGAATACACATATGACGCAATGATCCTGAAGAATTATTTTTGTGAGGAACTTTCGCAGTTCAAGTCAAATTATACAATTAAGTTAAATGCGGATGTACAGGCGATTGAAAAGACACAGGATTCCTATGTGATTCGTACATCGGATAACGAGTATGCGACAGGATTTGTATTGAATGCTGCATATGCAGGCAGTAATCAGATATTGGAATTAGCAGGATTAGAAAAATTCAAGATCAAATATGAACTTTGCGAAATTATATTGTGTGATGTTAACGACAAATTAAGGGGCGTTGGATTTACAGTTATGGACGGCCCATTTTTTTCGATTATGCCGTTTGGTAAAACAGGCTTACATTCTTTGACTTCTGTTACATTTACGCCTCACACAGCGAGTTATGATGAATTGCCGTCTTTCACCTGCCAAGGAAAAAGTAAGGGATATTGCTCTCCGTTCCATTTGGGGAATTGTAACGATTGTATGGCAAAACCGACGACTTCATTCCCGTATATGGCCAGATTGGCACGTAAATATATGCGGGATGAATATAGCTTTGAGTATGAAAAATCCCTTTTCTCAATGAAACCGATCCTTATGAGTTCAGAAATTGATGATTCGCGCCCCACAGTGATTAAAACATATTCAAAAAATCCAACGTTTATTGGTGTGCTTTCAGGCAAGATTAATACAGTTTATGACTTAGACGAGGTGCTGGAAAATGGAGAATAAAGAAAAAAATTTTATTTCTGCAATAATATATGTGTACAATGCGGAGGATCGGATCGATGGTTTTCTCAAAACAATCACAGAGGTTCTGGAAAATAACTTTGAACATGCAGAAATAATATGCGTCAACGATTCTTCCGATGATGACAGTCTCGGAAAAATCAGGGAAGCCAGCATCTTTGCCAAGAATACCAGCATTTCGGTAGTGAATATGAGTTACTTCCACGGGCTGGAGGCCTCTATGAATGCCGGAATGGATATGGCAATAGGGGATTTTGTATTTGAATTTGATCGTACAAATCTGGATTTTGATGTAGATATGATTATGAAAGTCTACCGACGTTCTCTGGAGGGATTTGATATTGTGAGCGCATACCCCGACCGTACAACAACATTTACATCTCGACTGTTTTACGGCGTCCTCAACAGAGCGCTCTCTCTTTCGTATAAAGTAAATACAGAGAGTTTTAGAGTACTTAGCAGACGGGTAATCAACAGGGTCAACTCCATGAATAGGTCGGTACCCTATAGAAAAGTTTTATACGCAAATTGCGGTTTAAAGACGGACAGCTTAAAATATGAAGCAAAAAAAGAAGCTACTCATTCTCTTGACATGCGGCAAAAGCATTATCGAACGGATCTGGCTATAGAGTCTCTGATCCTTTTTACAGATCTTGGTTATAGAGTATCTCTGTTGATGACAATATCCATGATGATAATTTCTGTTTTTATGCTGATTTACTCGATCATTACATATGTGTCGTTTCACCCTGTTGCCGGTTGGACTACAACAATTCTTTTTCTTTCTATTGCGTTTTTGGGGTTGTTTGGTATATTGACCATAGTGGTCAGGTATTTGCAGAGTTTGATAGATCTGGTATTCCGGAGAAAACGGTATAGCTTTGAAAGTGTAGAGAAAATAACAAAACAGTGATAGGGCAAAGGTAGAAAAATGAGTAAAAAAGTAAAGAAAATTATTCTGTTTTTTGCGTCAATTATTGTTCTGCTCAGAATTGGTTATATCTGTATTGGCGATGAGTTAAGCAAGCACTATTTTGTTTCCCGCAAGCTGGAACTTTCCGATGCCGTGCCGGTTCCGTGTAAGGATGTTACAGTGTACTTTTCAAGCGACCGAAACCGATTGAACAGTATAGAGATCTTTTTTGACGGAATTGCTAATGACAAAGACGGAAAGATAATACTTAAGATTTTATCAGATGACAATTTGATCTATCAAGCCAATATTTCCCTGGCCGGTTTAAATAATCAGGAATGGAAAAAGATATATATAAACGCAGAACTTACGAAGCAGGAATACAGCATATATCTTGATGCGTCAGGCGATTGTACGCAAATTCCGAATATCCTTGTTATTCCTGAATCCCAGGCGGCTCCAGAAGCAACATCGTCTTATGTTGGAGAAACGGAACTGGACGGGGAAATTGCCATTCAGTATGGCTTTTTGCAACCGCCAAGCTGGGCTGATAAATGTGTGACATCCTCTCTTTGGTGTATTTTTTTGCTGATAATATGGATGTTTCTGGAGTATTTTGAACGGATTACACAATTTGGCAGGCAGATCCTGAACGTAATTTATATCAAACTGGATAAACGAATATTCAACGTTGTCACGGAACTGTTTTGCTGCATGGTGATCGTGAACTGTAGCGGTATTGATTTTCAGGGGCCAACCAGAATCATATTGTATGCTATTTCAATAGGTGTTTCGATTGGAATGCAGGAGAAAAAGCAGAAGCTAAGCAGGATATTTAATACGCCTATTAAAAGGGCGGCTATATATGCATTATATATTTATGCCGCGTTTTCACTGGTTGGACAACGCATATTTATATATCCATTGCTTTTGAGAGTTACGCTGGCGGGCATGTTTGTATTTTTGAGCACGGTTATATGGTGTATTCCTGTAGTCCAAACAATTTTTTACTGTTATGAATGTTTGGAAAGTAAGGTATGCTCAAAAAATCATTCTATGAATTCTATTGTGTTTGGGGGCTTAATTATTCTGATCCTGTTAATGCCTGCAATTTATAACTTGTATGCTAATAATCCGGGAATTTCAACTGTCGATACAGCCCTGACCTTGGCTCAAAGCGCTCATCAGTTACATGGAAACACCAATTGGCACCCGCTCTTTTATAACGCAATGCTGGCTATTATTATCAGGATATGGGATTCCACTTACGCAGTTATCCTGGTACAGTATTTTTTCTGGATTTATGTACTGCTGGAGTTTCTTTTGTATTTAAGAAAAAAAGGATTGCGTGACAGTATACTGATCTGTGTGGCACTGTTCACCGGACTGAACGCAGCCAATATCCTTCACATCAACACGATATGGAAAGATATTCCCTACGCTCTTTCACTGCTATGGGTATTTACACTTTTGGCAAAACTGTCTATAGACCATGAAAAATATCAAAAAAAATGGTACATTTATTTTGAACTGCTTTTGGCGCTTGTAGGAGTCTATTTTTATAGAAGAAACGGAATAGTACCTTTTGCTGTAACGGCATTGATGCTCATTGTCATACTTCGTAAAAACATAAAGATATGGTGCATACTGGCAATGGCTGTCATTTCAATAAAGGTTATATCCGGCCCGGTGTATTCCTATTTTGAAGTTATTGATACCGGTTATGGCGGAATGTATATTGGCTTAAGCCAGGAGATATTAGGCACCTACTATGCCGGCGGCGAAGTATCTGAAAACACTCTGCAGATGATTAATATTATGACAGGAGGGGACAATCTTGAATACAATTATATACCTACCTGGGCATACCAGACCTATAGCCTGAATGTAGAACCACAGAAGTTTATCATCAACTATATTGACACATTTATAAAAAACCCCATTTTAATGATTCGCGCGCTGATAAATAGAGAGGACGTAATATGGAACATCTATGCGGGAGAAGGGACTGTGCTGGGATGTGTCAATGTCCATGGAACTATGGATGATTCAGATTTTGATTGGAATCTGTATTATCCAAGGAGAAAATATGTGAGCCTGTATGACTCTATGGAAGCCGCAACCGGATATACAGCCAATTCCCAGTGGATTGCGGCATTGGAATGGCGCTGCGGAATATTTACTTTGCTGGGTTTGGCCGCAATAATATACATGGCCGTGAAGCGGGGAATCAAAAAATATATTTTGATTATTGCTCCGATTCTGGGACAGATTTTGAGCTTGGTATTGTCTACCGGCTGGTCAGATTTCAGATATTTTTGGCCTCTGAATTTGATGAACATGTTTGTTCTTTTGTTGCCCTTTGTACTTGACCAACCCCCAAAAACAGAGGTAGGAGGCGAACACAGATGAACTCGCTTGTAGGATATACGGGATTTGTGGGAAGCAATCTCTATAAAAACGGTACGTTTGATGCCGTATATAATTCTAAAAATATCAGGGACGCATATGGAACCAGGCCGGATTTGCTGATATATGCAGGGCTTAGAGCGGAAAAATATCTGGCAAATAATGCTCCTGAAAAGGACATGGAATTAATTTTGCAGGCAGAAGACAATATTACTAAGATTGCGCCGGTAAAACTTGTTTTGATATCGACAATTGATGTATTCAAATGCCCTAAAGGTGTGGATGAATATTCCGTAATAGATACGAACGGTCTACACCCTTATGGTTATAATCGATATCAACTGGAGAGATGGACAAGAGAAAAATATCCAGAGGCTCTAATCATAAGGCTTCCCGGATTGTTTGGTGATCATATCAAAAAAAATTTTTTGTTTGATTATATCAGGGTAGTCCCAGCCATATTAAAGGCAAAGAAAATGGAAGAGTTATGCCTAATTAATCCACTATTCAGGAATTATTACAGTCTGTGGGACGATGGACTTTATAAGCTTAGTGAATTGACGGCATTGGAATATACCCAGTTGAAAGAGAGATTTATGCAAGTAGGATTTACTGCGCTAAATTTTACCGACAGTAGAAGTAAGTATCAGTTCTATAATCTTAATAGACTGTGGGACGATATCCAGATTGCGCTTAAAAATGGAATTACGTTGTGGCATCCAGCCACAGAACCCGTTTCGGCCAGAGAACTGTATCAGTATTTATCCGGTAATGACTTTATTAACGAATTGGAGGGTGTGCCTGCGGATTATGACTTCAGAACAAATTATGCGGAAATGTTTGGCGGTGAGAAAGGATACATAAGCTGCAAGGATTCCATATTGCGGCAGATAGATGCTTTTATAAAAAGTCAGGTTCAAGGGAGAGAATGAAGATGAAATTATCCATTTCTAATATTGGCTGGTCATCGGAATGGGATGAAACAGTATATTCTTTGATGCAGAAATACGGATATTCCAGTCTAGAGGTTGCTCCCACCAAACTCTATCCTGACAAACCATATGATAAATTATGCGCTGCGGAGCAATGGAGCCGTGAGTTAAAAAAAAAGTATGGATTTTCCGTCTCTTCCATGCAGTCAATTTGGTTTGGACGTAAAGAAAAGCTGTTTGGCTCTGCGGAGGAAAGAAAAGTTTTGCTTAACTATACCAAAAAAGCGATCAATTTTGCGGCTGCAATTGGCTGCAAAAATCTGGTGTTCGGATGTCCCAGAAACAGAGAATTACCGGAAAAAGCAAACGATGATTCCGCAGTGGCTTTTTTTAAAGAACTGGGCGATTATGCCGCTTTAAAAGGAACAGCTATCGGATTGGAGGCTAACCCTCCTATCTATCATACCAACTATATAAATGATACCATGTCTGCAATAAAACTGATTGAACAAGTAAATTCCAGTGGTTTTATGCTGAACCTGGATGTTGGAACGATGCTTTACAATGGAGAGAATGTTGGGAAGTTAGCAGATTATGTACATTTAATTAATCATGTACATATTAGTGAACCGAATTTAAGACCAATAGAATTCCACGAGCTTCATCAAAAACTGAAAAAAATTTTAATAAAAGGTATGTATTCGGGAACTGTTTCAATTGAAACAGGGAAGATAGACAATATTTCGGTTATTGAGGATGCGTTAAGGTATGTTAAAGGAGTTTTCTCATGATCTATGAAAAGAAAGTTGGTGTTCCTCAATTTGAATGTACAGAGTATGCCGGAAAAACAAGAGACTATGTAGTCTTGATTCCTATTATCAATGAAGGGGAGAGAATTATAAAAGAGCTGGCGCGAGCATACGAGAGCCGCGTTTTTGAGCATGCGGATATTGTCATATGCGATGGCGGTTCTTCGGATGGTTGCATCCAGGAACAAAGACTCCGAAAATTTCGGGTTAACGCCCTATTGGTAAAGCAGGATATTGGCAAACAAGGGGCTCAACTGCGAATGGGGATATGGTGGGCCTTGCAACGCGGATATAAGGGAGTCATCACTGTCGACGGAAACAATAAAGACAGTGTCGAGGATGTTCCGAATTTTATACAGAAATTGGAAGACGGATATGATCTGGTACAGGGATCAAGATTTATAAAGGGGGGGAAGGCCATTAATACACCTTTTATTCGTATGGTATCTGTAAGACTCATTCATGCCCCTATCATTTCCCTGACTGCCAAAAAGAGATTTACAGATACTACAAATGCCTATCGTGGATACTCAAGAAAGTATCTGTCAGACGAGAGGGTAAAACCGCTGAGAGAGGTTTTTATGACATATGAACTGCTGGCCTATTTATCGGTGAGAGCGACACAACTTGGATATCGTGCCTGTGAGATCCCTGTTACAAGGGAATACCCTAAAAATGAAAAAGTACCTACAAAAATCAGTTTTTTTAAAGGAAACAGTGAATTAATGAAGATATTGATTAAAAATATGTTTGGTGCATATAATCCTTGATTTTGAAATAACAGGAAGTGATCAATGGATTACGTATGCAAGAAAGGTTGTACCGCATGCTTGATAAGACAAGAACTCTGGAGAAATACATCATAATGGTGCTAATAGGAATCGCCCTATATCTGTTTGTGTATGGGTTGTTGCCATTGGATGTCACGAATGACATGTGGATATACAGTGGTTATGCTGGAGAAGCTGATATTATCCAGCATTACTCCAGCTGGATGTTATACCGAAATTCGGAATGGGGGTGGCCCATAGGAAAGATTGTATCCCTGAGCGGTGAGGAATGCAGTACATATATTTCATATACAGATTCTATTCCCCTTTTGGCTATTCCTTTTAAATTGATTAGAAATTTTTTACCGGATACTTTTCAATATTTTGGATGGTATATATTAGGATGCTTTATTTTGCAAAGTGTTTTTTGCGGGAAAATAGCAGGTATATTTACACAAAGGCGTGAGATTATTTATCCGGCATGTTTTCTGTTTACATTATCTCCCACGTTGTTGGAGCGGTCATTCCGGCACACTGCGCTTGCATCGCATTGGTTGATACTTGCTGCCTTGTATTTATATTTTAAAAGAAAAAAGAGTAATAAAGTTACTGATATTTGGGTAAAATATACGCTTCTCAGTATTTTGTGCGTATTAATTCATCCCTACTTTCTTCCAATGGTTTTAGGTATTCTTTTTGCTGCATTGATCGAAATCGTCGTTGCAAATCGAAAGGATATCTTTGGCTATCTTCGGGCAATTGCGATTTTGTTTATCAATGTATCAGGTGCTGCATTGTGCGGATATGTCATAGGATTGTTTGGAATGTCTGATATAATAGCAAAGAATCAGGACATGGGGGGGTACGGATTTTTCTCCATGAACCTAAATGCCGTTATTAATCCAATCAGTCACGGCTATGGGTGCTTCGGGCTGGGAAATAGTAAATGGTCTGTGCTACTTCCGGCACAGTCACAGACTCTGGGAAATTATGATGGATTTAATTATCTTGGCCTGGGGATTCTGATATCATCGCTGACAATTGGTATGTTGGTATGCTTAGTGAAAGAATGGCGTATTATGCTTTGGAGAAAGCTGAAAGATAATTGGGGATTAGCAGTGCTTATGCTTTTTTTCGTAATTTATGCTGTGAGCAATGTTGTGACCCTTGGCGATAAAGAGCTTTTTTCATACAGTGTGCCGCGCTTTTTGTGGCCAATATTCTCAACTTTTAAAGCTTCTTCAAGATACTTTTATCCAGTGCTCTACATGATAGATATAATTACAGTATATTTTTGGGGAAAATTAGTTAAGAATAAAAACTGCGCAATACTAATTACAATAGTTATAATACAAATGATAGATTTTTCTGAGGTTATATGCGAAAAACATTACGCGTTGACGTCAAAATACGTATCAGCAGATTACGAAACTCGGTGTAGACTTTTGGAGGAATGGGAAAATGCGGCAATCGGGTATGAAAAGGCGTTGCTGCTGGACCCGGTACCTGATCCGGCTGAAATGTATTGGATCGCATACGCGGCGGGAAAAACAAACATACAAAACAATTTTTATATTATGAATCGTGGAAGTATTCAAGCATTACAAAGAAATACGGATTTGCAGGTGCAATCGGCAATTATGAATGGAGCGGAAAGCGGAACAATGTATTTGTTTTTGAATCCTAATTACGCAAAAGCATTCCAATTATGTATGGGAGAGGATTATGGTATAAAAGAGATAAATAATTATTGGCAAAGTTTCTGGTGGGTATACAAAATACAGGATTCTAATCATATTACCGGAAATATAGATAATGTATCCTGGAGCGATTTGACACTGCTTCCAGATAGCGACGTAAATATTGAAATTACGCCAGAGAGCGAATCGGTACATAGAATATCGGGTTGGGTAACTGTAGGGGGAAGTGAATCAAGTGATGATGTGATCATATTAGAAATAAAAACAGAAAGCGGTCAGAGCATGTATATTCCTATTAGATGTATCGGAAAAGAGCCCATAGATAATAGTGAGTTTGTTAATTTATGGTTTGAAGTATACTCGGATTATGATTTTGAGACAACATCTTTAGCCCTGTACTGCAAGTAAGAACAAGCCACAAACAGTAGTGTAACATAGCTTTTCGGCGTGAGCGTCTAATTTCAGTGATGGATGGAAGTCCCTCGAAATTAGGCGCTTGTGGCATTTTTGTTTAAGGAAACGTTGATTAATTAATTGCTCAACACCTTAAACTACCCTATCGGGCATGTTTTGTAGTGATATGGGTATCAATACCCTGTGGATGACTTCCTGTTATCTATCTGCCTGTCCCAGTTGATGCCCTGGCAGGAATCCGGGAGGATGGACGTCTGTTTGTATGGAACTCCACCTTTGACAGATGTTCGTCATTGCAGATCTCCTCCCGTCGTATGAACATAGCCGCTTTCTGCGTCCACATCGGAATGTAGCTTCATACCCATGCATCATCCTTAGTACTGTGGTGATTCTATTATACAGCATATAACGGTGTACGTGTGACTATAATAGTGATTTAATCGGCGCTTGCTTTAAGATAAAAATATCCAGCCAGCTTAAGAGCTTATGAACAGTAAAATTATTCCAGTAGATTCTGACATTTCTGTTGTAAACTAAATAGTGATATGGTAAACTGTTGAAAACACAAATTTGTATGAAACAGTCGTAAAGGAGGCTCTATATATGATGGAAAAGATGCGTCGGGAGCAATCTCCGCCGATGATGCGTAGAGATATCACCTATATTGCAGGTGTACAGATGGAAGAGGCGGTGGAGATGATCCGGCACTGTTTCTTCCATGATGACGAAATGGAATTAGTTGAAAAGACTATATACAGTCCACAGGACTTCAGCGATGCATATATGGAGTTTATCAGATATTGGAATTTTGAAAGATGTATAGGAGAACTGCATGAATACACGGGAAGAGAGGCATTCTATTATTATGGCAGATGCGTTGTGTGCAATACGCCCCAGCCTTTCCTGGTGGATTATCAGTATGCGGCGGAGGAAAACGGCCATAGAAAACCCAACTGGCAGGAGAGACTGGTTTGTGCCAATTGCAGGTGCAACAGCAGGCAGAGATTTATGGTCGGAAAGATTTTAGCCGATTATGTACCGGGTAAAAAAGTTTTGTTATATGAGCGGGTATCGGATGTATATGAAAAAGTGGAGAGAGAGATCAGTGATATAATAGGGTTTGAATACGGAGGAATGGGCTGCGACGCAGCCGAGATAGAGGGGATTCCCTGTGAGGATATCTGTAAATTGAGTTATGCGGACGAAAGTTTTGACTTGCTGGTTGCCAATGATGTCTTTGAGCATACGGTAGAATATAAAAAAGCATTTGAAGAGGCCTGCCGCGTCCTCAAGAAAGGCGGTAAAATGTTATTCACAGTCCCATTTGATGGAAATGCCGTTCAGACGGCATTTCGCGCCGAAATAGGGGAAAACGGTTTGGTGAATACGGAAGAGGAATGGTATCACGACAGGGGGATTCCGTCATTTCCGCCATTACTAGTCTGTCAGATTTTTGGATGGGATATCTTACAGGCGCTTAAGGAAGCTGGTTTTAAGGACGCATGTGGCAAGATATATTATGGATTGAAGGAAGGGTATTTGGGTTACCTTCCAATATATTTTGAGACTTCCAAATAGTCGAGAGAGGAAAAGAATGAAGCCTTCATTAATAAATGCGCTTCGTGAGCATCGGAAAGGGAATGTAGCGTTATATGGAGCATCCATGCGGCAGGCTGGTGTCACCTGTGTTGAGGCGGAGGAATTTAATGTTCATGAACTGGATTCGGAGTTAAGTGACAACTCATTGAAAAATGTGGATGCGATAGTGCTGATGAAGCAGCTGATTGCACACAGAGATATTTTTGCGAAAATGCTGGATCATTGCCAGAAAAATCAGGCTGATATTTTTGACCAGTCCGGGAGAAGACTAAACATTATATGTGAAGAGGTGAATAAGCGTAGATTCTGCACAAGGGAGGTATTACTGGAGCAGATCGCAGATCATGACTGTATCAGCTTTGATATTTTTGACACATTACTGACCAGAAAAGTGCTGTTACCAGAGGATGTATTTACTCTGGTAGACAGAAAGCTACGCAATCAAGGAATTGCAATCAGAAAATTTAAGGAGAAGAGAATAAAGGCACAGGAAGAATTGGGCCTCACAAATCCCACTCTTGAAGAGATCTATGTCAGGTTTTGCAAACGATATAAAATGTCTGAAAAATATGTAGATCTTTTTATAACTACAGAACTTGCTATAGAAGACAGTGTATTGATTCCCAGACAGGAAATGATAGAACTATATCATTTTTGCATTGAATCGGGAAAAAAAGTCAGTTTGGTATCGGATATGTATATTCCGAGCAAGCTATTGAATACGATATTGAAGAAGAACGGAATAGAGAATTATTCTTCAATATATGTATCATGCGAAAAAAAACAATTAAAATTGCAGGGACTATTGCAATTATATCGTGAAGAAACAGAAGGGACAAAGTATCTGCATATAGGTGACCACATTATACATGACGGAATTTGTGCGGCTTTGGCAGACATAGATTATTGTCTTGTGCCCAGCGGAGATAAGATGGCCAGAAGAGCTGGATATGGAGGATGTATAGAACGTGCATGCTCTCTTGAAGAACATATTATGCTGGGTATGGTAATTGCCCGAATTTTTAACAGCCCATTTTTAGAAAATGAACAGGAAGGCAAGATTTATATTGACTCGGATTATGACTATAGTTATGCTTTCTGTGCCCCGCTCATCATCCAATATGTGAAATGGTTGTATGAACAGATTGCATATGGTGAATTTGACGATATTCTGTTTGCTTCCAGAGATGGGTATCTGATTCAGAGGCTATATAATATATTACGTGATAAGATGGATAACCCATTACTCCCACAGGGAATATATTTTTATACCTCCAGGAAAGCAGCTGTCATGACGGGCATTAACAACGAAGCATATATTAATATGCTAATTGATTTGTCACTGCAGATGCCGCCACAGAAGATGATGCGTGAGCGTTTTGGATTGGAGGCAAGGGATATACTGACATTTGATACAGAGAAGTATGGTGACAGCATTCACCGATATGTGTGGGACCATGTCAATGCGATTTTTGCCAGAGCAGAGGCTGCTAAAAGAAATTATTTTAAGTATATGGGCACTCTGTCACTGCGGATTGGCGCGAAATATGCATTTGTGGATTTTGTGTCTTCTGGCACGAGTCAAAAGTCATTGGTCAGGATTGTGCCATTTGAGATGGTTGGGCTTTACGTCGGGTGGAATGGCTCGGAATCAAAAGAGAGTGTTGGAGTACAAGCCTTTTTTGATCAGGGAGATTCCTTTTTTATGAATTATTATAAAATTATGGAAACCTTTATGACATCATATGAACCATCGGTCAGCCATTTTGATGAAAGAGGCTGTCCGGTATTCTCCTATCAGGACAGGAGCAGGAAAGAGTTAGAGTATGTGGCATCCATGCAGAGGGCAATAGAAGATTTTTTTTGCGAACTGTTGGAATTACTGGAGTATAGCTTTGCAGAAACGTCAGCGGCGGCTTGTGAATTTGTGGACAATATGTTTTCTATGTGTGATATTGCTATTGTTACTGACCAAGACAGTGTGCTGAACCATTTGCGATTGATGGATGATTGGCGTAAGAAGAGTAATAAAATTTCACAAATCATTGGCCGATAAAAGAGAGGGAAAATATGAGTGCAGTATCAGGACAGGAACGGAATGCGATTTTGGAAGCGGCCGGAAGTAAGGTTGGAGAGTTGCTGCTGAACAGGCATTCATTGAATCTGGAAGAAATTCTGCGTGAGGCAGACTGGGAAACGTTTTATGAGCTGAGTCCCATGCGGGAAGGAATACTGAATTGGTATCCGTTTCATAAAGATTGTCATATTTTGGAACTAAGCAACGGGTATGGTGGCATAACGGATATTTTATGTAGAAACGCGCTCAAAGTGACAGTCCTTGAATCATCGGAATACCGTTCGAAATGTATATTGAAAAGATATGCGGAGAGAGACAATCTGCTTGTAAAAACGGGGGAGCCGAAAGATTTGCTTCCTGAACAGTATGATTATATTGTTGTGGAGAAAACAGTGGACACGAGGGAAAAGCTGGAGATGCTGGTAGATGAGCTTTTCCCCTTGCTGGCTGCGACAGGAAGACTCTTGTTTGCTTGCAGTAATCGATTTGGAATGAAATATTGGTGTGGGGTACCGGACCCTGTGAAACAAATACCTTTTGGTGGGCTGGAAGGAAACACAGATGAGACAGAACTAAGCCGCCAGGGATTGATTGCAAGCTTAAAACAGAATACAAATATAGGTGGATTTCAACTATATTATCCGTTTCCGGATGAAAGATTGCCACAGGCTGTTTACTCGGATAAATATTTGCCAACGGCGAGTATTCGGGACAGAGTTATTCCATACTATACCGATCAGGAACAACAGGACCTGGTATGCCTGGAAAACGATTTTAGCGATGAACTTATAGCAAATCAGGTGCTCCCCTTTTTTGCAAATGTATTTTTGGTTGAGTGTGCCAAGGAAAAAATCAATCAGGAGGTTATATTCGCTGCGTTATCCACAGACAGAGGAAAACAACATGGATTTGCAACTATAATTACCAGCAGAGACATAGTATATAAAAAGGCATTATTTCCGGAAGGTTTAAAGAGCCTGGAATTAATTTGCCGAAATCAACAGGAACTGATGCGGAGGGGAATTCCATGTGTAGAACAACGGCTCATGGGAGACGGTATAGAGATGCCGTTTGTAAAGGATTCCACATTGATTGAGTATCTTAAGGCGGCTTATACACAAAATGTTAGAGAGGTAGTAGACATTTTTGACCGGTTATATGAGGCAATTCTAAATTCATCCGATTATATTCCCTATGATAGCTGTAAGCTCTCAGATCGGGCATTGACAGAATCAAATGCGGGGATAATATTGGAGAAGGCATATATAGATATGATACCATATAATTGCTTCTATTCCGAAGGGAGACTTTTGTTCTATGACCAGGAGTTTGTCAAAGAGGGATATCCGGCCAAGTATATTTTGTTTAGGGCATTACGCTATACATACATTTATATAGCGGAGGCCGAACACATTATGCCGTTGGCGCGTCTCAAAGAAAGATATGCCTTGGCGGAAATATGGGATGCATTTGAGCGGGAGGAGGCTAGATTTGTAGAGGATAATCGGAATTATGGGTTATACGCTTCCTTTTACCGTTGGGCGGGGGCAAAAAAAAATATGGGAATGCATATTAAAGAAGAGAATCGCTTCCGGAAAAAGAGTTATGATATAGAGTTGTATAAGAAGAATTACAAACTTAATGCTGTCAAGGCAGTTCAGCTACAGATATTAAAAGAGTTTGATCGTGTTTGCAGGGAAAATGATCTTTCATATTGTGCGGCGTATGGCACATTGCTGGGTGTTATACGGCACAAAGGTTTTATACCGTGGGACGATGACCTTGACCTGATGATGCCCAGATGTGATTTTGATAAATTGAAACACATTGCGCAGATTGTGTTCAGGGAACCTTTTTTTTTCCAGACGGAAGAAAACGACGAGTGTTTTTATGGTGGATACGCAAAATTGCGTAATGGTATGACGGCCGGGATGGAACCAAGAAATCAGGGGCAGAATTGTAATCAGGGGATATGGATTGATATTTTGCCGATAGATGATGTATTGAAGGATGCAGAGGAAAAACGGATACAAAAGAAGAGAATCCGACATTACCAGTATTTGTTGATTAAAAAAATTTATCCGAATTCAAGAAGAATCTGGGATATATCTGAGCAGGAGGAGGCCTGGTATCTGGAGCAAAGCGAAATGTTTACGAAAGCTGAATTATGCGATGCGCTTCATAAAACATTTACGCGTTATGGTACCGGGATATCGGATAAAGTAGCTATATTGTCACGGATCAGATTTGGCACGGAAGCCACGGAATATGATAGAGCAGATTTTGAGTATCTAATTAGAGGGCAGTTTGAGAATATGGAAATTCCGATTCCGGTCGGATACGAAAATTGTTTAAAACGAGACTATGGTGAAGGGTACAGATTATATCCAAACGTGAAGGAGCGGGTATCTAACCACATGGTAGTTTTTGATACAAAGAAATCTTATGTTGATTATTTATCTTAAAGCAGATATAATTATCCCTGATGGCTTTAAAAGATCAGGCAGAAGAAGAGAGGATATTATGGAAAAATACAAAGTTGGTTATCTTGCAGGCGTTTTTGATTTGTTTCATATAGGTCATTTGAACTTGATCAGGAGAGCCAAAGAAAGGTGCGAGTATTTGATTGTGGGTGCATTGTCCGACGAATTGGTGTATAAATTTAAAGACTGTATGCCGTATATTCCCTTTGAGGAGCGAAAGCAAATCTTGGAAGCTGTTCGTTATGTGGATAAGGTCGTGAAAGTTACCGAGGAAAATCATGAGAAGATGAAGGCTTGGAATCTTTATCATTTTGATTGTCTGTTTTCGGGTGATGATTACTCAGGAAATCCATATTGGATAGAGGATCAACAGTCCTTACAGAAAGTAGGCTCCAACATAGAATATTTTCCATATACAAAAAGTACCAGTTCAACAATGATTAAAGCAGCAATAACAAAATCGTTAAAAAATGAGGATAAATAGTATGAACGAGCGAATGAAGAAGATATTTGGTCTGGCTAGGCTGTTTGTGGTAATAATGGGTATTATTGGCACAATAGTAATAGCAGTATACCAGTTTGATAATCGAAATATTAAGATGACGCTTGTTACGGACGAGGGAAATCAGCATATATTTTTGTCTAACGATTTTATTGCGGATGGACAATTTGAAACTTTTTTGTTTGAGGACGTGAATGAGATAAAACTTAAGAAAATCAGATTTTATGGTAATTGGGAAAGCATTTTGCTAAAGGAGCTAAACTTTGGAGGTATAGCGACGTATGTGTCTACCGTTGACGGGGGAACCATGAACTGGGAAGAAGATGGTATTGTGTTTACCGGGGATGGTAAAGTCAGCTTTGTCATGGATACTTTGTTTGTGGAAATGGTACAGGAACTATCAGCGTCGTTTTTGCAAGAGCGCATAGTGATGATCGGTTTGGTGATTGCCATTGCGGCAATGGCTGTTATTATATGTAATGGCATACAGGAGAAGTGCATGGCTGATAACAGAGATAATCACGGCCCGATATCAGAGATGAGTAGATTCTTCCGCGATATTAGACATTATTGGCAATATATGGTGTTTTCTGCCAGGGCGGATTTAAAGGCGGAAGTAGCGGATTCCTATTTGAATAGACTATGGTGGCTGTTAGAGCCATTTTTTAACATGCTTGTCTATGTGATTGTGTTTGGACAGGTAATGGGGTCTTCTGTAGAGAATTATGCAACTTTTGTATTTTCGGCATTGCTTATGTGGAATTTCTTCAACAAAATTGTCGGTTACAGTGTAAAGCTGGTTCGAAGCAATAAGGATATTGTGACAAAAGTATATATACCCAAATTTATTATACTCATGTCAAATATGATACTGAACTTTATGAAGCTACTTTTTTCGATGATTGTGTTGATTGTTATGATGATATTGTTCCGGGTTCATATAGGTATTAATATCTTTTGGTTTTTCCCTGCGTATATTGTTATGATGATGCTGGCGTTTGGAGCTGGTATGATTTTTCTGCATTTTGGAGTATATGTCGATGATTTGTCTTATGCTGTCGGCATACTCCTAAATATGTTAATGTTTTTGTCCGGAATATTTTATGATGTGATGACAACATTACCGGAGCCTTTGAATGGAATTATGATTTGCCTTAATCCGGCGGCCATGTTTGTTGATACCATGAGACAGGCATTGCTGAATAATGTAGCTGCAAATTTACCTGTTTTAGGTATGTGGTTTCTGATAGGAGCAGTAATGTGCTATATAGGTGTGCATATCGTTTACAAAAATGAAAATAGTTATGTGAAGGTGGTATAGCAATGGGAGATATAGCGTTGGAAGTTGAACACGTTAGTATAGATTATAGAAACCTGATGCATATGTCTTTGCATCAGGGATTGCTGCGCGGAGATGTTAAGCGTGCTGATATTATACGTGCGGTTAATGACGTTTCGTTTACAGTGGAGAAAGGAAAGATATTGGGAATTGTTGGTCGTAACGGTTCCGGAAAGACTACACTGCTTCGATCTATTGCAGGCATATTCCGGCCTGATGAGGGATACATTGATACGAAGGGAAATCGTGTGTCATTGATGGCCATAGGTATCGGATTCAACGCAAGTAATACAGGGCGGGAAAATATATTGAAATCGGGGATGCTCTTAGGATGTGAACTGAATTATGTCAAGGAACACATGGAAGAGATTATTGAGTTTTCAGAGCTCGGAGATTTTATAGATCGACCTGTGCGTACTTATTCCAGCGGAATGTATTCCAAATTGTCATTTGCGGTAACTGCGATTTTGGATACGGATATTATGCTGGTAGATGAAGTTCTTAGCGTGGGAGATGAGCATTTTCGCAAAAAGAGCTATGCCAAGATGGAAGAATTGATGATGAGCAATCGTACAGTATTGATTGTCTCTCATGCCACAGAAACATTGAAAAAGTTTTGTGATAGCATTCTATGGATTAATGATGGAAACTTTATGAGATTAGGAGATACAGAGGATGTATTGTCGGAATACGATGAGTTCATGAAACTATAATTATGCAATACCCTCAAAAGAAAGCAGGAGCATTAATCATGCAATGTTTATACGATGAGCAGGGATATGAAATAGAAATAAAATTGTCAAAAACGTATAATCCAAAACAGGCTGGGGAAAGCGCTGACGCAAGGGACCTGGGTGTTTTGGTCAGTTATTTGGGGGCCGTTGAACCGGAACATGCTTCTGTCACTTGGGATACTGACAGGTATGTACTATCCAGGCTGGAATTTCCCTATTTGGGGGAATGGAATTATCATGCGTTGAGGGACTTCTGGGGAGCGGAGGAGAACGGTACGTGGACAAGTTCTTGTAGTATTGCCTGTCTGAAGGACCCGGGGATTTATAAGAGCGGATTAAAGCTCGTCTATTATGTTCCACAGTTTCTAATTGGATTACATGCAATTATGCAAATTTCTGTCAATGGTGAGACTGTAAAAGAAATTGTGCTGAATGCTGAGGGTGTATATACAGAGACTATGGATGTAACCCATGTTGGAGAAGAGGAAAAGCAATACCTGGAGAGAGCACATAGAATATTAAAGACCTTACTTCAGGAATTTGACCGTGTGTGTCGGAAATATGGGTTGCACTATTATCTGATCTGCGGTTCCCTGTTGGGGGCTGTCAGACACAAAGACTTGATTCCATGGGATGATGACGTAGATGTTGCCATGCCCAGAAAAGATTTTGACTTGCTGTTGAAATATGCGGAGGAAGAGTGGGGCGGGAATGGAGAAATTCTATTTTTAAATTATAATCAGATGGGGAACCATGCTTTTTTGGACTATATGACGAGAATTGTCTACATGAAGGAGGAAATCCCGGTCAATATTTTTCGTAAGATAAAAGGGAAAGGTCGTTCTGACGTGGATAATCATCTGCCCATGGATATTTATGTGCTGGATAACGCTTCAGATAACCGAGTGCTTCACAATATGCAGACACAGTTAATCAGGGGGTTATACGGGCTCGCCATGGCACATCGGGCTTATGTGAATCCCGATGACTACACGAACCGGGATGAAAGGACACAGGGAATCGTGAGGGTTTTAACCCGTATTGGTCGACATATCCCGTTATCCTGGATCTTGGGATGTTATGAGTGGGTCAGAAAATGGAACAAGAATAAAGCAGGTGAGGATTACTTTGAATCCAATGGTTTTATATACTGCATTCCGTGGAGGTTTAAGAGGGAGTGGTTTGGAGAGGGAGTGCGCTTGCCATTAGGAGAAATTATGGTCAATGTTCCGCGGAATTATGAGGCGTTTTTGGCCGTACATTATGAGGATTACAGGCAGTATCCTCCTATGCATTTGAGGAAACCTACCCATAGTGTAGAAGCGAGTGGCATTTTTTGAGGGAGAATGAATGGTATGAAATATAAATTAAAGAATAAGGCCGCCTGGATACTTTTTGCGGTATATTTTCTTTTCCTGTTTGTACTGCATGGACAGGTTTTTCTCTATTTTGATGATTATGGATATGGCAGTCTGTCATACGGTTACAGTGTGGGGACTAATGGTCTGCATTATGGATTTGCAGATATCATAACTTATTTGGGGTGGCACTATTTGAACTGGGGAGGGAGAGTCCTTTATTTTTTTCTGGAGATATGTTCCATTAAGATGGGCCTGGAGTTTATACAGGCTATCCAGACGCTGATAATATGGGGAATTGGTTTTTTCTCATACCTTTTGGTTAAGGATGGGAAAAGTACGGATCTATATAAAGCGCTTTTAAGTGTATTTTTGTTTGGAACATTGGGGCTGAACGTATTTAACAGAGGGATATTTTGGTTTTCTGCTTCTGTATCATATGTGTGGCCGTTGCTGCCGCTTTTGGTGTTAGTATATTTACGTAGAATTCTGCGAGAGAAATATAGTGCAGTAATGGTGGTATGTGCAGTTCTGGCCGCGTTTCTGGCCGCGTTTTCCTATGAACAGATTGCTGTTCTTGCATTTGTATATGTGGTGACGGATTTTGCAATTGCTCGAATACAGGGGCGAATAGCAAAATATGACTGGGGAATATTAGGCGTGACGATATGTGGCGCGGCATTGGAGCTGCTTGCTCCTGGAAATTTTGTCAGGTCTTCAGACCCCAGATATAGTGAGTTTTATGAAATGAGTATATGGGGAAAGATGGGTGATACGCTTCCAAAGCTGCTCGAAATGAACTTTGGAGTCGACAATTGCTTTATGGTGATTGTTCTGATTCTGGCCGGTTTTCTTGCCATATTATACTGTTCTTCAAAACGTTTGTACTTATGGCTGGGTATGGTTGTATATTCAATTTCCTCGGGCGCGCTGCTTTTTCTGTGGAAAATAGAGACACCAATTTATATCAGTGTCGGCTGTAGAATGATCTGGGTGACAGTGTTCCTGCTCTATATGATAACCATGCTGTGGAAAATGCGAAGTTTTGATTTGTGTGCACTGTTTATTGGGGGACTATGCGCGGAGGGAATGATGCTGCTGACTCCTACACTTCCGGAGAGGTGTATGATTCCCTTCGACTTTGTAATATTCATTGTTATAGCGGCATCTGTAGGAACAGGGCGGGGACAATATAAAATGCTGTTTCCGACGGTGTTTGTCTGTATAACGGGTGTTTTAAGCATTGTAAATATGTCAGATATTGTAAAGGGATATAGCAATAACTACGCTATAAATATGATTAATGATAACAAACTGCGTGAAAAGTCTATGCGAATAGCTGCCGGAGAGGATATAGGTACCATTATTTTATACAGGCTGCCGGATGATGCGTATGCCGCTGATATGCCATATCAGCAACAATATATGGAATACTGGATGAAAAATTATTATGAAATTCCGCAGGAAATACAATTTGTATGGGAGAATATGAACAATATTGGAACTACGAGGGAAATGGTAGTATCCGAAAAACCTAAAATCCTGTCCATATATCCGGAACTGATTGATGATACAACGCAATATAATGAAGATGGGAGTTTGAATATAGGTGTTACGCCCGAGATTATGTCAAACTACCTACAGATTATGATAAATGGTGAGATATATAACACTGTAATAGATAGGGGGTTTGTATCCACTAGTGTAACAAAGGACATGCTTGAAAATGAATATTTGGAGATCAGTCTGTTTGATCAAAGTTCAGGTGAGCAATCCGATCGTGTTGAATGGAGAGGAAGATAAAATCTCAAGATGTTAAATTACAATAAAACCAAGGCATTCTCCCCAGATGGCAATGAAAAACCTGCATGGCGTAAAATAGGGAGGGGAATAACTGAAATATTTTTGTTTTTGATAATCTGTTTCTTGATCATCTTGATAAGATCTTTTCTGTGGTTGAGGAAGGTATTTGGAGAAATAAGTTTTTCTACGGTAGTGTATCAGCTTATGTCTCCAATGAAAGGTACTTCAGCGGATATTTTATGGAATTACGTTTTCTCGTGTATTATTCTGTCTGTTCTTATCGCGGTCGCCATATGGTTTATGTACAGGATTATATCATACAGGCTCTCGAAAAGAAATTTTATAGTTGACTGTGCTTTTCGATTCGCCTATATGATAATAACCTTGGGAATATGCGGAGCTTTGCTGGGTAAGTCCGTGATTCAGGCAGGAGTGCCGGAGTATATTGAGGATATGACAGATGTTTCTTTTTTGTTTGAGGAGGAGTATGTTGATCCGAACAATGTTGAAATAATCTTTCCGGCATCTAAAAGAAATCTTATTTTAGTCTATTTGGAGTCAATGGAAAGCACATATGCTTCGATGGAAAACGACAATGGAGATATTGTGGATTATGTGCCGGAACTGACATTGCTATCAAAGGAGAATGTGCATTTTTCAGATTCTGATGATCTTGGGGGAGCAGGCGCCTATGGAAATACCGGATGGACCATGGCAGGTTTGCTTGCCAGTAGTATGGGCGTTCCTTACAAATTGGGCATTGGAGGAAACGAAGCAGGGGAATATGAAAACTTTCTGCCTGGAATAACAGGACTGGGGGACATTC
Source organism: uncultured Acetatifactor sp. (assembly GCA_910583845.1). Taxonomy (GTDB): domain Bacteria; phylum Bacillota; class Clostridia; order Lachnospirales; family Lachnospiraceae; genus Acetatifactor. Next base: position 79,277 of record CAJUAB010000018.1, on the reverse strand, counting down.
TGGAAAAAGAGGGATATTCGAACTACTTTATGTGCGGTTCGGACGCGATATTTGGGGGAAGGAGCGATTTCTACGCACAGCATGGTGAGTATACGATTTATGATTATAACACTGCGATTAAAGATGGGTTTATCGAATCTGATTATTATGAGTTCTGGGGGATGGAGGACGAGAAGTTATATGAATATGCGCAGGAAAAACTTACAGAGATAGCTTCATATTCCGAACCGTTTAATTTTACCATGTTAACTGTAGATACACATCATCCGCAAGGATATGTATGCGGCTTGTGCCAAGACAGGCATTCAGAGCAGTATGGCAATGTTATATCGTGCGCAAGTAAGCAGATATATGAATTTATATTATGGGTCCAGGAGCAGGAGTGGTATGAGGATACTGCAATTGTTCTTACCGGAGATCATTTGAGCATGAATATTGATTTTTTTGATCATGTTAAGGAGAATGATCGAAAGATATATAATTGCTTTATTAATGCCTCTCTGCCGACATCAGAAATAAGGAGTCTTTTCCGGAAGTTCTCAACTATGGACATGTTTCCGACAATACTTGTAGCTATGGGGGCCAAAATAGAGGGGGAAAGACTGGGATTGGGGACAAATCTGTTTTCGGATCGGGATACTTTAGCTGAAGAACTAATGGGCTTTGACGATGAATTAAATAAGTATTCAAATTACTATATTGAAAATTTTATCTCCGTGGATGGGGAAGCTGGTTCGTGGCTAATGGATGTGATGCAAAGCATCAACGGATACAATTATATGAAAACGTGGTATCCGGGTGATCAACAGATCTGGAAAGAGGGCTTTGGCACCCCGGAGGGAAAAAGAATATGGATGGTGGGGGATGAGTCGATTGTGGAAATTCCTATAGAAGCGGAGTTGTCTGCAAGGGATCTGGAGGTTGATGTAAATTTGGTTGTGCATGGAGTACAGCAAAGCATGAAAGTAATGGTAGATGGAAAGGTCTTATATGATGAGGTTCTGTCAGAAGACGTGAATGATGTTTCGTTCTCTGTACCAAGGAATATGATTGATGGGAATACAGTTGTTTTGCACTTTAGCCATCCGGATGCAGTTTCCCCCAAAGAACTAAATCATGGACCGGATGAGCGAAGGCTGTCGTTTTGCGTCTACAAGATTCGGGTAAAGAACAAAAAGTGAACCAGGATTTGTATATAGAGAATTTGCAAGGAGGTCTACAATGAAAATAACCTACTTGTTGGTACTACAATATCTCAGGGAAGCCACAGGCGGAATTTTCGACAGTATGATGCTGGAAGTCACTTCCCTGGGAGAAACTATATTGACATTTCTGCTGCTGGCTTTTGTATATTGGTGCATGGATAAAAGGGCAGGCATCTACATGGCGGGAAATGTGGGACTTGCCTGTACGTTCAGCCAATATTTCAAGTGGCTGTTTCGGATTGAGCGACCGTGGGTTCGTGATCCCCGCGTCGCACCGGTAGAAAAAGCGCTTGCCAATGCCGGTGGATACTCTTTTCCCAGCGGGCACACGGTGCGCGCGGCTGCGACCTGGGGAGCGCTGGCAGCCTTTTTCCGAAAGTCCAATAAGGCATTGTGCCGCATTGGCTGGCTGGCAGTACTTATGGTGGCATTTTCCAGAAATTATCTTGGAGTACATACTTCATGGGATATTCTGGGAGCGCTTGCCCTGGCTGTCCTGTCGATGTGGCTGACGGCCAGAGCGTTAGCCTGGGGCGAAAGCGGTAAAAACAGAGATGTTATTGTGAGCGTCACCGCCTGTGTTCTGTGTTTTATACCGATGCTGTGGGCAGGCTGCCTTTCCAATGCAGGGGCGGCTTTTGGAATGTGGCTGGGGTGGATTATAGAGAAACGATTCATAAAGTTTGAAGCCTGTAAAAATTTGAAAGAGATGTTAGCGCGGTTCAGCATCGGGGGGCTGGGCATTCTGTTTATTCAAACGGCATTTTCGGCAGCTCTGAAACTGTGGATGGAACCGAAATATGCCAGTTTTTTTGCCATGTTTGTTTTGATGATGTTCATCTTGGTGATATTCCCGTTTTTCTATTCGCGGATGAGACACTGGATTGCCGGGAGCATAATTGCGCTTGTCGCAATGGCGTTGATTACAAGCCTCACGGCTTACAAAAGAACGGTAAATATGGGAGACAATACTTCGCAGGAATACGTGAGTATGGCACCGGATGAGAATGCTGGTGATCCGGCAGGGGAATATACGGATGCGGGCAGCGGGTATGCCGGGCCTCCTTTGCTTATTGCCCATAGAGGATATTCGTCCCTCTTTCCGGAAAATACATTGGCGGCCTTTTCCGGAGCCATTGATATCGGAGCGGACATGATTGAGTTGGATGTACAGCTGACCAGAGACGGAGAGGTTGTGGTATATCATGACAAGGATCTGTCACGGATAGGTATGCAGGGCAGCGTGGTGGATTATGATCTGGAGGAATTGCGGAATCTGGATGTGGGCGGCGTTTTTTTCCCGGAATATGCCGGTGAGAGGATGCCCACGCTGAGGGAAGTGCTAGAACTGCTTGAGAATACGGAATTGAATATTTATCTGGAACTGAAAGACATTGGGGATATACCGGGATTTGAAGAGGCGGTGCTGGATTGTACACAGGGGTATAAGATGACGGGCCGATGTGTTTTTTCCTCTTTTAATAGCCGCTATCTGGATCATATAAGGCAGCTTGACAATTCCGTTGAAATTCTATACATCGCACACGAGTATGATGCGGTCATGGCACAGGAACTCCGGCCGGATTACTGGGGACTGAACTGGAAATACATTTCGCGGGAAGTGGTCGATGAGATTCACGGTATGGGAAGCAGAGTGTATGTGTGGACCGTGGACGAGCCGGAGGATGTTGCGTGGGTACGGGATCTGGGGGTGGACGGGATTGTGACCAATTGTCCGGGTGTGGCAAAAGTGGTTCGGGAATCCCAATATGCTCTTCTGACAGAACGATATGCGGATTCTTTTGTGGTGCCGGGACTATATGGGGCTGTTTTGCCGGAAGAATGTGCGGATGCAGTAGTACAGGGAATGACATGTGTGGAGGGGTATACACTGATATCGGCCTATAGAAAATCTGGATCTGACAGTTTGCTGTATGTGCTCGATTCCGGCGGACAATGGCTGACTACGGTGAACCTGGGGTTCGCGGCTCACACGGGAGGAATTGCCTATGACAATGCGCATGATCTCCTGTGGGTTACAGGCGCGTCCGGTAGTGTATGCGCATTGAACTGGTCACAGGTGAAGGAATGTTTTGATGGGGGAGGTAAAGAAGGCGTTGTGCGGGGACCGGAAGTGCTCTTTTCCTTTGACGCGGAACTGGTGAATCACAACGGGAGCAAGGTCGCTTCCTTTTTGGATGTGGCCAAGGGAAAACTGTATGTGGGCTCCTATGTAATTGGCGGCGAGGGGATGCTGCGGGGATATGATATTTCTACTCCGACAGAGCCCATACTCCTGACAGAGCAGCGTTTGCCGGAGAAAATTCAGGGAATGACGGTGGTTGCAGGTACTACGGGAGATTATCTGTTATTATCCCAGAGCGCTCAGACAGATGATTCGGCTTTGCTGGTATTTCAATATGATGAATATACTGAAGCATATTCCACTGTACTGCAATCCTATTTATTGCCGGAGGGAGCTGAGCAGCCGGAGGCTCTGGGAGACAAGGTTATGATTTTGTTTGAATCCGCCGCCAGGCCCTACCAGGAGACGGCCAGGATTCGAAACGATCAGGTGTATAGTGTGGATTTGAAAAAGTGGATGTGGGAGTAACATCAGGATTCTATTCTGATAGTTCAGATTGTAAAAGCCGGTAGAAAATACGCTTCTACCGGCTTTTTTCTTTTGCACTGCAAGGATCTCAAATCTGCAAACATTGACAACTGTGAAATCCTGAACGGTATTTTCCCGATTTATTTAGCATCGGTATAGGCCCCTTGCAGACATCGGGAAGCAATGATACAATATTTACATTATGACATGTAAAATGACATAGAAGATAATGTTACAGGATTTACACAGGAGGAAAAAATGAGATTTGATAAGGATATCGGACAAATATACAGAAGAATGCATTCCCTGCTGACAATACGGAACGGAAAAGCGCGTGAACTGAAAAGGGAATATGAGGAATTTCGGCCTGTGCTGTCGGAGATCGAAATAGCCATCTCGCAGTTATCGGCTCCGATGCGCGTTGCTGTAGCGGGATATATGAAAGCCGGAAAATCAACGCTTATGAATGCCATATTGGGGAAAAAGATTGTACTTACCGGCTCTTTGATCACAACGTATACCCCCACATGGTTTCGGTACTCTGACGAGGAATCACTGGAAATCGTATTTGAAGACGGACGGCGGGTGGGGGGACTGCGCTTAGACGACCTGGCCAGGTGGACCGCCATTGAATCAAGGGGAATAAACCCTGAAATCGATCAGGTGTCTTATGTGATTCTGAATTATCCGAATGAAATGCTGAAACAGATCGAACTGATAGATACGCCGGGACTTTTCTCACCGGAGGAAAAGGATTCGGAACGGACAATCCGCCTGTTGGGATTAGGCGATATTTCTAATGCAAATCAACTGGGACAAAGCCAGGTTTCTCTGGCGGACGCAATCGTGTATGTATTTTCATCAAATTTCAAAGTAAGTGATATGTGTGCGGTGAAGGCGTTTACTTCCACGCCGATTAACGCTATTGCCGCTTTTACCAAATTGGAGCAATCCTTCTGGAATCCGTTGAGCCACCAGATCTCTCCCCTGGAAGCCATTGCCCCCATTGTCAGGCGGAATGAGGAGACCCTTAAGGACGAACTGTACTGTATTATTCCGGTGGTCGCCAAAATGGTAGAAGGTTTTTCTGTGATCAATGACATGGAATGGAGTCAGCTGCTGAGCATTGCCGATGTCCCCACAGACCAGCTGGTCAAGAGCTTAATGAGTCCGAAGAGATTTGAGGAAACGCCCTTCGAGGGAACAACGCAGGCAGTGCGTCTGCGTCTGTATGAACTGCTGGACAGATATGGCATATACTGTGTCGCCCAGGGAATCCGGGGGGCCATCAGCCGCCAGGACATGCCGGATTACCTCTATTCCATGAGCGGAGTAGACATACTGGTAGACAGATTGCGGGATCATTTTGGACTGCGTTCCTTCATCATAAAAACCGAGTCGGCTTTTTCGAGAATTGAGCGGCAGATTCAAAAGATCAAGTATGACTCGGCCTGCTGCGCCGCGGCAAAAAAAATGTGTGTTCAATTGGAACAGGAACTGGAGAATGGGCGCAACCTTCGCGATTACAGAGAACTGACACTGCTGCGGCACTTTTATGAAGGGAAAATCCGTTTCCCTGAAGGGAAGGACAATGAAGAGTTTCTTCGCCTGCTGGGGGAACAGGGCAACGGAGCGGCCAGAAAGCTTGGGCTTGACAGCGGTGCTGCCATGGATGAAATGTACAGGAGGGTAATAACGGTCCATGAGCACTGGGGGATTCTGGCCAATGACCCGACTTTGGGGCGCGCCGAGTGTTCGGCCGCGCAGGCGGTTCTCGACAGTGTTAATGACATGAGATACCATATTGAGATGCTGTCTCAATTTTAAGAAGCGGATCATACCGCTCGTGAACACAACGGAGGTGACCATATGGAGAGTATTACAGCAATCAGAAACGAGGCGGTCAGAATTGCCGGGGATTGTGAGAGGCTGGCAGACGCATGCGGCTGCGAAGAGAGTATCACGGTACTGCGGAATATACAGCGGTCTCTGGCAGACAACAAGCTGATCATCATGACCGTGGGCGAGGCCAGGACCGGGAAGTCCAGTCTGCTGGTTTCCTATCTTGACGAGGAGGAATTGTTCCCGGTGGATATAGATGTCACCACCTGTCTTGTCACGATGGTGGCATATGGTAAAAAGGAGAAGATCACCGTTGTCCTGCGCGATGAGAATAACAGAGAACAGGCAATCCAGATAAGCCGCGGTCAGATTGCCGAGTACGCAAAAGAACAGAACAATCCGGACGGCATAAAGCGGGCAACAATGATACTGGTTGAAACCCCCAACGAGGTGCTGAAGGAGGGATTTGTATTTGTGGATACGCCGGGAATAGGCAGTCTCAACCCTATGCACAGTCAGCTGACTCACAGCTTCCTGCCGCGGGCGGACCTGGTTTTGTTTGTAACGGACGCTTCCTCCCAGATCAGCGAGTCCGAATTGAATTTTTTAAAAAATGTATCGGATATCTGTAAAAACATCTTATTTGTGCTCACTAAAAAGGACTTGCAGTACAGCTGTGAAGAACTGATTGCACAGAATAAAAAAGCTGTTTTTAATACCACGGGAATGGACGCGGACGGACAGATATGGATTCCGGTCTCCAGCAATCTGCTGAAAGCGTATAAGCAGACAGGGGATCAGGAGTATCTGGAGGAGAGCAATTTCGCACGGCTGGATCAGGAGATCGCGGATATAATGTCCACACGTCGTCCCCAGGTCACAATCCTGCCCAGACTGCTGGAAATAAGCGGCATATTGGAGGGAATAGGTCGTTCCATAGACGCCAGGTACCTTGCCTGCAGCGGCAATGCGGACGCAATACGCGCCAAGGAGAAGGAACTGTCGGCGCTTCTGCAAAAACGACAGTCCTTGAAGGATAACCTCGTCAATCTGGACTATGAAATAAAAAGCCGGGTATCGGATGTGGAGGCCAGACTGACAAATATGCTGGAAGCCTATTCGTCGGAGACCGCGGAATATATTGACGCCTGCATTCAGAAAAAGGAATATGGAAATAACCCGTCCGCGCTCAAGGATGAGATCATCGCGAGGACAGAACGGAAAATCAGCGACATACAGCTGTATGTGTCGGATGCCGTAGACAGTATACAAAATGAACTGGAAAAGGCGATGGGAATAGACTTTGTCTATGCTGCTCCGCAAATGGATATGGCCCTGGATGGGGGCGAAAAAATTAAGTTCAGGAAAAACTCCAAATACCAGCAGGTGGTACAGACCGGGCAGGACATACGGAGGAACAGCTTCGCGCTGGATACGGTGGGCGGGTTGCTGGGCGCGGCTGTGGGAGGTGTCGCGGGATTTGCGGCCGGAGGGCCGGCAGGCGCGTTTTTGGGCGGTTCCGCAGGTATGGAAATCGGGAAGGGCGTAGGAGGCATAATAGGAACCGGCAAAGGCGTGGTGGATGTGATTGCGCATGGAACAAGCTATAACACGGATGAGGTGAAAAAGCAGCTGAAAGCCTATGTGGCTTCCTGCCTGAAAAACTGGAATCGTTCCAGGCAGAAGTTTACAGCTGACGCGGTCAGTACCATCAAGAATGCCATCAGGCAGAAGATCAATTCCGATCTGACGGCTCTGAACAACAATATACAAGTGCTGGCCGACAGTAAGAAGAGCACAAACGCGGATCTGAAAAAGAACAGAAAACAGACAGACGCCCTGAGGAAGAAGCAGGATGATTTAAACGCCTCCCTGCAGAAACTGATGGAGCGCTGCATGATACCGCTTGTCACGCGGGAACGCATTGAAGGCGCGCAGTAGGATGAGAAGGAGGGCGGATCAATATGCTGGAGCGGTTCTCAAACGGCAGGAAAAAACAAAATACAACAGCGGAAGCGGAGAAGACGGTATGGGAGACCGTCAGGAAGATAAATGACATAAACGGGCTCCTTGAACTGGACACCACGCAGCTTCGTGAGGGAGAAGAGATCGTATTTACACTTTCACGGGTCAATGATCAGCTTTCGGATATAGCCGACGCACTGCTGCGGGGACAATATGCGCCGCAGGGTGAATTACAGAGAAGGATGCGGCGTCTGGAGGATGAAAAGGCAAAGAGCCGGGAAGAAACCAATAAAGAAGGGGCGCGGGCGGAAGCGCTGTCTGGAAGAATCGAAGGACTGAGAAGAGAGAAGGAGGATCTGAGCGACCAGCTGAACAGGCAGAAGAAAGATGGGGACAGCCTCAGAGAGCAGCTCAGGGAGGCTGAATGCAACGGGAAGGAGTATCTCCGCAGGGCACAGCGCGGAGAAGAGGAAGTTAAGAGGCTCCAGGAGGCATATCAGAAAAAGGAAAAAGGGCATCTGAACACAATCCGCCACATGATTTCTTTCCGGGATCAGCTTTTTTCCCAGCTGGGTTACGCAAGGGCATCCGGTGATGAAAAGGGAATCCGTATTATTGAAGGGATTCTGACAATTCTGGGGGACGCGCTCAGGGAGAGCGGTGTCACAATTTTGGATCAGGCGGGAGAATATGATTCTAAAAGACAATATATTGCCGGTACGGCGCACACCGACAATACAGCGCAGGATATGTGGATCAAGGAGACAACCAAAGAGGGGTATCTGTTTGAGGATAAGCTGATCCGCCAACAGGAGGTAGTGGTTTTTCGCTGTGAGGATGTCGCGGGGAGCAGATAATCCGGGGGACTGGCCGTAAGCCGGGGAATACGGCATGGACGGTCATCCGGTAGTTTTCCGACAGGAAGGCAGAGCATGTTTTATAATACAAGGAGGATATAATGGCGGTTTTTGGAGTGGATATTGGAACCAGCAGCTGCAAGGCCAGCTGCTTTGATGGAAATACTTGTCACACTGTAGCGGTAACAGACAGCTACAATAGCTTTTGGGGAAATGAAAAGCTGTTGATTTCCGCGGCCTATCTGGACGGAGAAAATGATGATGTCCTTCTGGTCGGACAGGAGGCTTATAATGAACATCTTTTACATCCGCAGTGGTACTTGCAGGAGTTTAAGAGAAAGTTTGCTCAAAAGGGGCCGGTCCTGTTCACACGTGATTCCCAGATTACGGTGGACGATATCTATGTCGCCATGCTCAGTCGGTTCAATGAAATATTTATTAAGACGGGGATTCCTGTAGATAAGCTTGTACTCACACATCCCGCGTCCTATTCGGCGGGGCTGGTCAACCGCCTGGTAGCCAGCGCCAGAGGGGCGGGATTTGACGATATTGAAACCCTGGATGAGCCCTCAGCAGCGGCGGAATGCTATGCGCGTGTCCATAATAATGTTACCGTTGGCGAGAATGTGTTGGTGTACGATTTCGGGGGAGGAACCTTTGACACGGCGCTGATCCGCCTGGATGAGAATGGCTTCAGGCATCTGACCGGAAGCCTTGGCATAACGGATTGCGGCGGCGCTGATATTGACTATCTGATACTTGCCGATATCAAGAAGAGAATACTTTCTGATCCGGCCCTTGACGGAGAAAAAGCGCTGAATGTGCCCGGCATGCTCAGCATATTAAATGAGAAGGCCGTGAGCATCAAGCACAAATTATCACAGCAGAAAGCGGTTTCCGAGACGATTATGGTCGGGTATACTCCTTTTGTCTATAAGCTCACACGCCAGGAACTGGAACAGATGGCGGCACCTTTGATCGCCCGGACATTGGAGCTGTGCAGGCAGATCGTTGACAACGCGAATCTGAAGCCCAAGCATATACAACGTATTCTCCTTGTAGGAGGATCGAGCAGAATGCCCATGATAACGGCTCTGCTGAGCCAGTGCTTTCCGGCCGCCCATGTCAGTGAAAATGAAGATATAGAATATCTTGTGTGCGGCGGAGCGGCCATGTCCGGCTGCGGGTCGGAGGCGGAGATGCTGGAATTGAAAGCAAATCGGGGGGATGTCCGCGCCATGACACAGCTGGCCATTCATTGCATAACAGGTGATAACGAAACGGGCGCGCGTGATATAGACAGAGGGATGAGCCTGCTGAAAGCGGCAGTTCAGAAGAACGGATACAGGGCCTGTGAAATATTAGGCATGATTATGTACAATGGCTGGTACGGACAGACAATCGACCGTGAGGCCGCAGCCGGGCTGTTTCTGCGCGCCGCTGAGAATTCTGATGAGGTTGATCCCGGGACATTGGATTTGCTGGGAGACTATTATCGGGAGAAGAAGGATATGAAAAAAGCCGTCAGATGGTATTCCCAGGCGGCATCCGCCGGAGACAGAGATTCTCAGTTCAGTCTTGGACAGCTCTATCTGGCGGATGATAAATACGAGGAAGCGCTTCCTCTTATGACGGCGGCGGCCGATCAGGGACATTCTGCGGCGCAGTATATTTTGGGAATAATATATGAGCATGGGCTTGGAGATACGCAAGTTGATCCGGAGCGGTCATTTGCATATTACTTAAGCTCTGCCCAAAACGGCGATGCGGACGCGCAGTATAAGGTGGGGATGAGGTATTATCAGGGCGAAGAGCCTGTTGATGAGGACAATGACGAAGCATTCAAATGGTTTACCCAATCCGCCGGGCAGGAGAATGCCGATGCCCTGGCATCACTGGGGGAGTGTTATGAAAAAGGGTACGGGACAGTGATCAATATAAACGAGGCTTACAAATGCTACACCAAAGCCGCTGACCATGACAATGTCTTTGCCATGGGAAAACTGGCAGCATGGTATTACTACGGAGAAGAACCTGTGGTAGAAGTGGATTATGGGCAGGCCTTTGCATACGCCTCATCCGCTGCCGGGGAGGATTCCGGTATTGCGGCCTACATCCTGGCGCTCTGTTACGACAATGGAAACGGAGTGCGCCAGTCCCGGTCCAAAGCCCTGGAATACTACCAGCGGGCGGCGGACGCCGACATAATGGCGGCCAAAAATGACTTGGCCTTTATATACTGTAACGGAACACATAATGTCACAAAAGATTACGAGAAGGCTTTCAGGCTGGCCCATGAGGCGGCTGAAAATGGATATGAAACATCCATGGCGCTGGTAGGCATTTGCTTTGACGATGGGCTGGGAAGACCGCAGAATAAGAAGAAGGCGTTGAAATGGTATAAAAAGGCGGCTGAGGGCGGTCATGTCTCATCTATGCGCTATATCGGGATTATCTATTATGAAGGGGCGGAAAATGTTGACATTGACAAAGCGGAGGCGGAAAAATGGTTCCGGAAGGCAGCGTCAAATGGAGACGAAGAATCCATTGAGATTTTGCGCACCCGTTTTGCCCCGGAACCGGTTCTGGCTGCCCCGAAGATTCAATTCCGGCGGAATTCCCGATTTGTCGGGTCTGCCAGGGTTTATTATGTCCGGATTGATCTGCAGGACTCGTCAGTCCGGCCGATCAAGAGCGGCACATCATTTGACTATACACTGTCTCCCGGAAGTCACCGGGTGGAGGTGGCCTATGGGCCGGCTTATGGCTTGGGGGCGATAGACTGGTCTTCATCAAACTGCATATTGGATAAAGAAATGGATTTTGATCCGGGAGACATCTTGCTGCTGGATGTCACCACCGATCAAATGGATGCCCGCTGGATACAAGTGCGGGGGCAGCAGCAATAAGGAACTGTTAAGAAATAACTTTTAAATAGTGCGCAGGATTTTTCTTCGAGAGTGCCGCTCAAAAATCAGGCGCATAGTGGGCTATGTAACTGATTTTTGAGTGGTGCTATCGGAGAAAAAGACAAGCGATATTAAAAGTTATTGCTGAACAGTTCCGAAGCGGCGGGGAGGGATACAAATGGGCAATCTGGAGATTTTCAGAGACTTTCTTGGGGGAGACAGCTTTTCGGCTGAATATATGCGCGACGCGTTGGGCGTTTTGCAGGAGGATGACACCGGAGAGACATGCGGGGATGAGCCGGATGGTCTGGAATTGAATGATCTTGATGACGACGATCTAGAGGATGACGACCTTGATGACGATGACCTTGATGATGACGACCTTGATGACGATGACCTTGATGATGACGGCCTTGATGACGATAATCTAGAGGATGACGACCTTGATGACGATCTAGAGGATGACGACCTTGATGACGATGATCCTGAGGATGACGACCTTGATAACGATGATCTTGATGACGACGACCTTGATGATGACCTTGATGGCGACGGCGATCTTGACGACATCATTGATGATCATGACTTTGACAGCACCGATGACGAGCTGGCAGTGTCGGAAAAAGCAATAAACGACATGCTGGCCAAAGCAACAGGAGTGGAACGCCCGGAAGGCGGATTCTCATCACACATAGTAAGCTTTGCCGGGGCCAGGATCTGTGCTACACGGCATGGCTGTAAAGGAGCAACAAATTGTGACTATGCTTACGGAGCGCCAGACGGGCGGTAACAGGGTCAAGGCGGAGCAGACTGCCCTGAACTGTGACGAATCGGTGGGGCTGTTGGTGACCTATCAATGCAACCTGGACTGCAAATACTGTTATATAAAGGAAAAGCAAAATCGGAATATGACATTTGAGACTGCCAGAGAAATATTGGAGCCTTTTCTGCTGAAAGAGGGCACTCTGGTGGAAATTGTGTTCATGGGCGCGGAGGTATTGATGGCGGAGCCCATGATCCGCAGAATTGTTGAATGGGCTGAGCAGGGCTCATGGGGGAGGCGCTTTCGTTTTTTTGGCAGCACCAACGGGACATGTCTGACAGGTGAGCTGAAACAATGGCTGTACCGACATCGCGAGAGCATTGTTCTGGGACTCAGCTATGACGGCCTGCCTGCCGTCCAGCAGTCAAATCGCGGCTGCGCAGCCGGAATAGATGTGGATTTTTTTATACGCACATGGCCGTCGCAGCCTGTTCAGATGACAATAACGGCCGAGTCCGTGGGCAATATGGCTAAGGGTGTAATCTACCTGCTGAAAAGGGGAGCCGTTGTACACCCGAATGTAGCTTATGAGGAAGAGCAGTGGAGCAGGGAAGCCCTAATTCAATATGGGAGGCAATTAAAACGCCTCATTGATTTTTATTTGCAGAATGAGGCGTATCCCAACATTTCGCAATTTGAGCACGATCTGATCGCATATGCCCGGAATCTGGATCATCCTGTCGTTCAGCCCAAAGTATGTGGGGCCGGAAGCGGCTTTCAGGTTTTTGATGTGGACGGATCTTCCTATCCGTGCCATATTTTGTCGCCCCTTGTGCTTCGGGGAGAAAAACTGGATGGAATCCGGGAAGGCATTCTGGCGAAGACACAGGATTTTTCGGACGATAGTTGCTTCGGCTGCCCATATGGCAGTTCATGTCCCACATGTCTGGCCTGTAACTACATTTATCGGGACAATTTTACGAAACGGGACAGAACCCACTGTGAAATCATGCATATGGAGGTCAGGGCTTTCATAAAAAGGGAGGTGGCGAGACTGTCTGCGAAAGAACGCATATTACCGGAAGACGCTCTGCAGATTGACGCTATCTGTAAGATTCTGGAATATGAGAGAAGGAGGGGGCGGACAGGGCATTGCAATTTAAATGGAAATATGGCATAATGGAGCATGTGTACATTTGCGATCTGTAATCGGGAGGCCCCAATGAAATTAATAATCCAGATCCCCTGCTATAACGAAGAAAAAACCCTGGAGGTAGCCCTGAACGATCTTCCCAGGCACATAGAAGGGATTGACGAGATAGAGTATCTGATCATCAATGACGGCAGTACGGACAGGACTGTGGAAGTTGCCATGAAATGGGGTGTTCATCATGTGGTCAGCTTCACACAGAATAAAGGGCTGGCCAAGGGTTTCATGGCGGGTCTGGACGCCTGCCTGCGGTATGGGGCGGATATCATTGTGAATACGGACGCGGACGACCAGTATTGCGGTGAAGATATAGAGAAGCTGGTGCGCCCGATTCTGGACGGAAGGGCCGACATTGTGATCGGTGAGAGGCCTATTGACCAGACGGCGCATTTTTCGCCGCTGAAAAAGAAACTCCAGCATCTGGGCAGCTGGGTGGTGCGCAAGGCATCCCACACGGACATTCCGGACGCGCCCAGCGGTTTTCGCGCGTTCAGCAGGGAGGCGGCGCTGCATATAAACGTGCTGAATGAGTATACTTACACGTTGGAGACGATTGTGCAGGCGGGGCGCAACAGAATGGCCATCATGTCCGTTCCCATCCGCACAAACGCGGAACTGCGGCCTTCCCGATTGTTTCACAGTATGTTCGGATATATCAAAAAGTCCATGCTGACGATTGTCAGGGCCTATCTTATGTACAAGCCTCTTCGATTCTTTGCCTTTTTGGGGCTGATCCCGTTTCTGATCGGACTGATACTGGGAATCCGATACCTTGTGTATATTTTTATGGGACTGGCAGGCGGGCATGTTCAGTCCCTGATCCTGTCCAGCACCTTGATGCTGCTGGGAGCAATGTGCTGGACAATTGGCATACAGGCCGACTTGATTGCCGCCAACAGGAAGATTCTGGAGGAGGTTCAGTACCGGCTCCGGCGCATGGATGGGAAAGACAGCACGGGTGACAGAGATGGGACAGTGTGACCGATTCGGTCGGAGGGATAGAGGAATGGAACAGGCACAGATTGTTCTGATTGGTCCGGTGTACCCCTATAAGGGAGGGATCGCGCACTACACCAGCCTTCTGTACAGAGCATTGAGCCAGACGTACAAGGTGCGGCTGCTTTCCTATAAAATGCAGTATCCAAGGATTTTATATAAGAAAGAGCAAAAAGATTACGACAATGATTTGTTCAGGATTGCCGACGCGGTTTTTTCCATCAACACGGCCAATCCGGTTAACTGGGTAAAAACCGCCAGGTATATCCGCAGCCTCCGGCCGGAGGTGGTTTTGATAGAATGGTGGCATCCCTATTTTGCGCCCTGCTATTGGTCTGTCTGCAGACTTCTTGGTCGAACCAGGGTCATGTTTATCTGCCATAATGTATTTCCGCATGAACGTTTTCCGCTGGACCGTCTTCTGACCAAAATGGTGCTCAGACAGGGAAACTATTTTGTTGTACATTCTTCCCAGGATGAAAGGGATCTGGTCAGTATCCGTCAGGACGCAGTATATGAGAGAACGGTCCACCCCACATATAATGCCTTCAAGGTGCAAAATATTACAAAGGAAGCGGCCCGCAGCCTGCTCAGGATATCGGCGGACGAGGCGGTTCTGCTTTTTTTTGGCTTTGTAAGACCCTATAAGGGTCTGAAGCATTTGCTGCGCGCCATGCCTGAGGTACGGGATCGCATATGTAACGTCAGGCTGTTGGTTGTAGGGGATTTTGCAGGTGACAGACAGGCCTATGTGGATATGATCAACGAGGAGAAAATAGAGAAAGAAGTTGCCATATATGACGGGTATATTCCGGACAGAGAGGTGGAGAAGTTTTTTGCCGCATGCGATGTGGTGGTTTTACCCTATGAGTCGGCTACACAGAGTGGGATTGTGCAGATTGCTTACGGATTTGATAAGCCGGTAATCGCCACAGATGTGGGAGGGCTGTCGGATGTGGTGATTCAGGGCAAAACGGGTCATCTTGTGCCTCCCGGCGATGTGGATGCCCTGTCCGCCGCCATTATCGGTTTTTTTGAGGATGGAGAGGCCGAGCAGTTCGCCACGGAGATTCGCAGGGAGTCGGCTCGGTATTCATGGGAAAAGCTGGTTTCTGCCATAGCAAAGCTGGCCGGGCTGTGATACGGCGCAGCTCCGGGAAACGCAGTTTTCAGACACATTGCGGAACTCTCGGGAGTTGCGCGGTGATCGGGGATCGAATGATCTCCGGCAGGAGGAGGGCATGAAAGGGCTGGTCAGCATAATTATTCCTGTATATAATGTAGAGATATACCTGGAGCGTTGTCTTGAAAGTATTTGCCGACAGACTTACCGCCAGCTGGAGGTGCTTTTGGTGAATGACGGTTCAACGGATGCAAGCGCCGCGATTGCCAAGAGATACGTGGATTCCGACAGCCGCTTTACATTGTACAACAAGGAGAACGGAGGACTCAGCTCCGCAAGAAATTATGGGATTGAGCGTGCAGCCGGAGAGTATATGGCATTTGTGGACAGCGATGACTATGTGGATGAAAATTATGTGGAATATTTGCTGAATATCCTGGAGGAAAATGAAGCGGATATTGCGGTCATCGCGTCCCGGAAGTTCTGGGGAAATTCTGCCGGGTGCTCCCGGATGGGGGATCAGGACAGGAAATCAATATGTTTTGACGGCGTTGAGGCCATCGCGGACATGTGGTATCAAAAGCATGTTGAAAATTCCGCGTGGGGCAAGCTCTACCGAAGTGCTCTGTTCGGGGAGATCCGTTATCCGGAGGGCAGGCTGTATGAGGATCTGGGAACCACGTACAGACTGCTTTATAAGGCGAGACGGGTAGTATGGTCATCCGCTGAGCTGTATTACTACTTTCAGCGGGAAGAGAGCATAATGAACTGCCGGTTCAGCGAAAAAAAATTGGACCGGCTGACTGTCAGCAGGGAGCTGCTGGCCTGGACCCGGACGCAGTGCCCGCAGCTTGAGGAGGCGGCTGTGGCGAGGATGTTCATATCAGATATCCAGGTGCTGCGTGAGATGCCTCTGGGGGCGGAATATGAAGCATGCTGGCAGGAGGTCTGGGAAGAGATCAGGCGCTGGCGCGGCCGGGTGATGAGAGACAGGGAGGCGAAGGCCATTCACAGGCTGATCGCCCTGTCCACTTACGGAGGAACAGGGTGTCTGAAATTTCTGGGGAAAATATATAAGATGTTGGAACGGAAAAGCGCTGCGGGAAGATGCTGAAACAGCGGGATGCAAACATAGTGCCGGAATGATCTGCATGGAGGACGGAATGGATTCATCGCCATATATCAGTTTTATTGTATCTATATATAATGTTGCCGCCTTCCTGGAGGATTGCGTGCAGAGCTTGTGTGCTATACAGAATCGGAATATTGAAATCTTGCTGGTAAACGACGGCTCAACAGATGAAAGTCTGACCATCTGTCGGAAATTCGCGGAGCGGGACAGTCGGGTGAGGATTCTTTCTCAGGAGAACAGAGGATTGCCGGCATCCCGCAATAAGGGGCTGAAACACGCAAAGGGAAAATGGGTGTGCTTCGTGGATGGTGACGACTGTCTGATCCGCGATTTTGAAAGCAGGATTATCAGCCAGATGGATGACAATGTGGATGTCAACTGCTTTGGTTATCAGCGCATGACAGACGGCGCTGAGCCGGAGAGCATTGAGGGAAAAAATATCTATCTGACGGGCGGGGACCTTAAGGAGGCCTGGCTGCGGATTCTGAACAAGGATATTTCCAGGGGTTCTGACAGATTTCCGGATACCGTGTTGTTTGAAGCTACCTGGAGCAAATTTATACAGAAGGAAAAGCTACAACAGCAGAAAATTTATTTTGATGAGAACGTGTCGTGGGGAGAGGATTTACTGTTTAACTTTAAGCTGATGCAGAGGATCGGAAGCATGAAAGTAATTGACAGCACAGGCTATTATTATCGTGTGAACGCGCTCTCCATGACACAGAAATACGACCCCCGGGCGGCAGACAGATTCCGGCTTCTGGTGCGGGCTATGGGTGGTGAAGTACAAAAGGCAGACAGCGCGGAGGCCGCAAAACAATATCAGGTATTCGTGCTTAAACAGTTACTGCAAAGCGTACAGCGCGACATGCTGAATCCGCAGAATACCAGGCCATATTGCAGACGGAGAGCGGATTATCGTATGCTGAGGCACGGCGGCGAGGTGACGAGGGCTCTGAAATCCTTTCCCTATCGTTTTGTCCGGCCCGTTTATAAACTGGCAATCGGCGTGGCAGCTACCGGAAACTTTGGACTGCTGTGCTTTTTCTATCGGATCAAGCAGTGGAAAGAAGGCGGAGGATGAACAAAGTATTGACAATTGTAATTGCCGCTTACAATGTGGAGGACTATCTGGATGACGCGCTCCGCTCCTGCGTCATCGAGGACGACCGGATCAGAAAACTATATGAGGTGATTGTGGTCAACGACGGGTCGGCGGATCATACGGGGGACATCGTGCGGTGTTATGTAGAGCGGTATCCGGAAACCTTCCGGCTGATTGACAAGGTCAACGGCGGATACGGTTCGGTGATCAATGAGGGAGTGAAAGCGGCGGAAGGCAGATACTTCAAACTGCTGGATGGAGATGACTGGTATGATACGCAGGCGCTGGAAAAGATGGTACAGTGTCTGGGCACCTGCGACAGCGACATGGTGCTGACAGAATATACCCTGGTGCATGAAAACAGCGGAAGGAGAAATACGGCCTGTTATGCAGGGATAGCCCGGAACGCGCAGCGGCCCGTGAGTGATCTGCTGCGGGCTGAATTTCCCCTTGCGATGCACGGCTTATGCTATAGGACGGATGTGTTAAGGCAGGTTCCGGTTCCTGTCACGGAGCATTGCTTTTATACGGACACAGAATATGTCATATATGGCCTGGCCTATGTAAAAGAGATGATATATTTTCCGGTAAATCTTTATCAGTACAGGATCGGAGTGGAAGGGCAGAGTGTAAGCATATCCGGTCTGAGGAAGCATATCGGTGACCTGGAGAGGGTGATCGCGGATATTGATGCATTCTGTGAACGATTACAGGATTCGGTCAACCGGGAACTTATCAGCTACAGGATTGCCCTGGCGTACCGGGAATACATTACAAGCCTCCTGCTGCTGTCCGGAAGTAAGGAAATGAGGCAGAAAATAAGGCGCTTTGATGAAAAAGTGAAGCGGCTGCAGCCAAAGCGTTATGAATGGATGGAGAATAAGAAGATCCGTATTCTCAGGCTGACAGGATACCGGGCCTGCGGGCTTTGCAGGCTGTACTGTAAATGGGAGAAGATACGGGATGAGAGATAGACAGAAATCCCTAAAATATAATTTTGTCATGAACGTTCTGCTCACCGTATCTTCCTTTCTCTTTCCGGTAGTGACTTTTCCCTATGTATCCAGAGTACTGGGCCCTGACGGGACGGGACGGGTGGCTTTCGCGACCTCAGTTATATCTTATTTCGCCATGTTTGCTCAATTGGGGATACCCACTTATGGAATCCGGGCATGCGCCAAAGTGCGGGATGATAAAGTGGAACTGACCAGAGTTACCCACGAGATACTGTTTATCAATTTTCTGATGAGCATACTGGTGTATATAGTACTGGGAGGAGCGCTGGCTGTGGTGCCGCGGCTTGGTCAGGACAAGCCTCTGATGATTGTGATCAGTCTGACGATTCTGTTCAACGCCATTGGCGTCGAGTGGCTGTACAAAGCCCTGGAGGAATACGGCTATATTACCGTGCGATCCATTGCCTTTAAGGCGGTGGCTCTGGCGGCAATGTTTGCGTTTGTCCGAAAAGAACAGGATTATGTGGTTTACGGGGCAATTACGATTCTGGCGGCTTCGGCTTCGAATGTACTGAATTTTACCCGTATGTATCGAATGATCGGGCTTAAGCCGGTTGGCGGATACAATCTGAGACGACATATGAAGGCGGTTATGGTTTTTTTCGCCATGTCCTGTGCCACCACGATCTATACCAACCTGGATACGGTTATGCTGGGGTTTATGAAGAGTGACGCGGAGGTGGGATATTACAGCGCCGCGGTCAAGATCAGGACATTGCTTGCGGGGGTGGTGACCTCGCTGGGGACGGTACTGCTGCCCCGGGCTTCCTACTATGTTGAGCAGGGGAAGAAGAGAGAGTTCCTGGAGATATCCGGCAAAGCCATTCACTTTGTCCTGCTGATGGCATTGCCGCTTGCATTCTTTTTTATATTGTACGCCAGGGAGGGAGTAGTACTGCTGTCAGGAGCGGAATATCTGCCCGCCGTACTGCCCATGCAGGTCATTATGCCTACACTGCTGATGATTGGTCTGACAAATATCATGGGCATACAGATGCTGATTCCCCTGGGGAAGGAGAGATATGTGCTGTATTCCGAAATAGCGGGGGCTGTGGCGGACCTGGTGATCAATGCCCTGCTGATACCGTCTATGGCGTCCACGGGAGCGGCGGCAGGTACGCTGGCGGCGGAAGCGCTGGTATGGATGGCGCAGTATTTGGTCCTGAGAGGGGAATATAAGAAGATTTACGGGGAGATCCGGTATGGTCTGCTTCTGACGGCAGCGTTTCTGGGAACGGCAGCGGGGTATGCAGTGAAACTTCTGGGTCTGGCGGATGCTTATGCGTTGGTTCTGGGAGCTTTCGCTTTCTTTGGCACATACGGCTTGGTACTGCTGGCGGCGAAAGAGGAATTTGTACTGGAAATAAAGGATTTTCTGTTTTTAAAACTGGGGAAGAGAAGAAAGTGACAAAGATGCAGGAGCAAGTATATGAAAGACAGTAAATATTTTATCAGGCAGAACTATTGCAGTATTTTATTGGGGATTGCAATAGCGTTTATGTTTTGCGTTTTCGCGCCATTGGATGCTTTTTTCGCGAACAGAGACGAATTCTGGTTTTCGTTAAGTCAGCTGCTGCCGGTGCTGCTGCTTACATTTCTCGGAGTCGCCGTCACATTTTCTTTTGCCATGGGCGCTGTCCAAAGAAGGAAGACCGGGCCATATATATACGGCTTTTTTGTGTACGCCTATCTGTTTTTTTATATTCAGGGCAACTACATTCCCAGAAACTATGGGGTCCTCAACGGGGAGGAGGTCAACTGGTCCGACTATGGCGCTTACGGCATCATGAGCCTTCTGCTGGCCGCTGTATGTATGCTGCTGTGGATTTTCTCCGTTTTGAAGATAAGAGATAAAATATACAATATTGGAAGGTATCTGTGCATATTTATCATGTTGATTCAGATTGTCACAATCGGGGTGGTCTGGACGCAGGACAGGATCACAGGGGAGGGCTCCCCGACGGAGAAGAGGGTCGTGACCAATAAAGACATGCTGAATCTGTCCGCTGACAACAATGTGCTGATCTTTCTGCTGGATACATTCGACGCGCAGGACATGCTCAATCTGTTACAGGGGGAGGATGCCGGGGAGTATACGGAATTGTTCGGAGGCGGTTTTACCTTCTATCCGGATACGCTGGGGGCCTATCCCACGACAAAGGCGGCTGTGCCCCAGATTTTGACAGGGGCGTGGTATTATAACGATAAACCCTACCAGCAGTATATTCAGGACGCGTACGGAGAGAGCCCGATTATGGCGGCTCTCAGGGACAATGAATACTCGGTGGGATTGTATACGGAGGACCGTCTGCTGAATGAGGACGCCGATCTGTATGGCAATGTGGACGTGGGTTCTTACTATGTGAAGGACTACCCCGCGCTGGCTGCGAAAATCTATCAGCTGGTGGCGTTCAACTATATGCCCCATCAGTTGAAGCGCTTTTTCGGCCTGGACACGGGGGAATTTGAGGAGCTGAAGGAGACATCCCTGGAAGGGGGAGCTTATTCTTATGAGGTGCAGGCCAACTACGCATGGCTTTTGGAAAAGGGGGTTTCTGTCACCGGGACCGGCAACTGTTTCCGGTTTTATCATACGGCAGGGGTGCATCCCCAGTATACGTTCGGAAAAGATCTGACCACGGAGGCGGGGAGAACCTATGACGTGAAGGATGAGGCGGAAGGGAATTGCACCTATCTGAAAACATTTTTTGACGAGTTGAGAAAAGCGGGAATATATGATAGTTCCACAATTATCGTTATGGCGGATCATGGACACTATGAATATTCCCAGAATCCGCTGTTTATGTTAAAAAACGCGGGGGAGACGGAAGGATTTGTGATCTCCGACGAAAAAATGTCCTTTGCGTACCTGCCGGATATCCTGGTCTCGCTGCTTGGCGGTGAGAAAGTGTCGGAAGAGTATATCCGGAAGTATGGGGAACGGGAGCGTCATTTTTTATATTATACATGGGATGATTCCTGGGCAAGGGACTATCTGCCCAGAATGCAGGAGATCTGTGCAGACGGTTACGCGGGGGATGCCGCCAGCCTTCGGATGACGGGCAAAGAGTATATAGGACGGGACGATTACGCCTATTATGGTGAGGTAGTGAGTACATTTCAGTCGGGAGACCCCATCGACACGATCTTTTTTTACACCGATCAGTATAATGCGGACAGATATGTAGTAGAAGGGCTTTCCTGGCAGGAGGACTGGGGGTCCTGGACGGAGGGGGACCGGGTGGTGCTGACACTTCCGCTTAACGGCACGGACGCCCCGTATATCGGAATCAATATGAGCATTTACTCGGCGTTTTATCAGCCGCAGCCGGTGACAGTGCTGGTGAATGGGAATTATATATGCGAAGATATTGTAAGGGATAAGCAGAGCCTGGTATTCGCGTTTGAAAATCCGGGCACGGACGTCGTGGAACTGACATTGCTGCTGCCGGATTGTATTGCCCCGTCACAGATCATGGAATCGGAGGATCACAGGGAGCTGGCGCTGGGGCTTCTGAAAATGGAAGTGACGGAAGCGGAGTACGAGCCCCGGTTGATCCCGGATGACGGCATCATACGGTTTGGCGCAAAAGAATATAACGCCAACAGGTATGTTATAAACGGGATATCCCCGCCGGAAGAAGCGGGGGCCTGGACGGCGGGAGGCAGGCTGTCGGCATATCTGTCCCTGAAAGGCGGCGCCGCAACAGATCAGATTCATATTTCCATGGACCTGGAGAGCGTAATGAACGGGCAGCAGGAGATCACGGTTGAAGTGAACGGAGAAGTGGTGTTTGTCGGCTGTGTGTCGGAGGGACGGGACGCGGTCAGTTTTGACGTTACCCGCCCGGAGGACGGAAATATTCTTATGGAGGTCCGTATGCCGGATGCGGCCCGGCCTCTGGAACCGGAGAAAGAGGGGCAAGCCGTGAACTTGGGGATCATGATACAGAATATAAAAATATCGCAGTGAAGGGGCATATCAGGATGGCGGAAAGGAAAATCTGCACATACATCGGTATATAAAGTTGCAAACCATGGAAAAATATAGTATAATCCGTATATGTTTGTACAGGCTGCTGCGCGGCAGTGCAGCTGCGCGGGGCTGCCAATACACCAGAAAGGTCAGAAATATATGAAAAAAGCATTGATTACAGGAATCTGCGGCCAGGACGGATCATATCTGGCGGAGTTGTTATTGGAAAAGGGCTATAAAGTATATGGCCTGATGCGCAGAAAAGCCGTTGTGGATTATGGCAACGTGGAACATATCAGGGACCGGCTGCAATTGATCTACGCGGATCTGACGGATCTGGCCTCTCTGGTGAATGCCATGAGAGTGTCCGATGCCGATGAAGTTTACAATCTGGCGGCGCAGTCCTTTGTGGCTACATCCTGGGAACAGCCTCTGGCCACAGCGCAGATCGACGCGCTGGGGGTCACCAATATGCTGGAGGCAATCCGTATGGTGAAGCCTTCCTGCCGTTTTTACCAGGCGTCCACTTCCGAGATGTTCGGGCTGGTGCAGGAGATTCCGCAGAGGGAGACTACACCTTTTTATCCCCGCAGCCCCTACGGCGTGGCCAAGGTGTACGGCCACTGGATCACGAAAAACTATCGGGAGAGCTATGGAATGTATGCCTGCAGCGGTATCCTGTTCAACCACGAGAGTGAGAGGCGCGGCAAGGAGTTTGTAACCCGTAAGATTACAGACGCGGTGGCCAGGATCAAACAGGGGGTTCTGGACTGTGTGGAGCTGGGGAATCTGGATTCCAAACGCGACTGGGGGCATTCCAAAGACTATGTGTATGCCATGTGGCTGATGCTGCAGCAGGAGGCGCCGGATGACTATGTGGTGGCATCCAATGAGACCCGGACAGTCCGGGAATTTGTGGAGACCGCGTTCAGAAAAGTGGGAATTGCGGTAGCCTGGTCAGGCACCGGCGTGGATGAAGTGGGGAAGGACGCGGCCACTGGCAAAGTGATTGTAAAGATTAATCGGGAATTTTTCCGTCCTGCCGAGGTGGATATTCTGCTGGGAGATCCGGCCAAGGCGGAGAGCAGGCTGGGATGGAAAAGGGAGATTTCCTTTGACGAGCTGGTAGGGCGTATGGTGGATACGGATATGGAACTGGTGCGCAGAGAAATCGCCTACGCGGGGATTCAGTGAACGGCCGGGGCATGACGGACAGAGCATCTTGTCTCAGAGGAATGCTCCATGAGACCGCATAAAGGGAATTGTTGTCGGAAAAGGAATTCTACAGGGAATTCCTTTTCTTGTAAGGAGACTGTAGTCTGACACGGATGATTTGCCGGCTGCAAGTTTGCGAGAAGAGGTAAATATGTCAAAAGGACTGGTGATAGGGGCTGCCGGATTTGTGGGCAGTTATCTGATAGAAGAAATGCACGCCTGCGGGATGGAGGCTTACGCCACCAAGCTGCCCCATGAGCAGCTGGAGCATGAGCACGCGAAAGTCTATGATCTGGATATTCTGGACCGGGAGGCAATTGTTTCACTTTTGCTGGAGATCCGGCCGGATTATATTTTTCATCTGGCTGCGCAGAGCTCGGTGGGCTTGTCCTGGAAGAATCCGGGACTGACGGTGGACGTGAATATCAAGGGAAGCATCCATGTGATGGATGCCGTGAGGGAGTTGTATTATAAGCCTCGGGTGTTGCTGATCGGGTCGGGGGAGGAGTACGGCCATATCTGTCCCGGAGAGACACCGATCCGGGAGGATAATCTGCTGCGTCCAGGCAATATATACGCGGCTACCAAGGCATGCCAGAATATGATCGGCAGTATCTATGCCCAGGCCTATGACATGCAGCTGATGATGGTGCGTTCCTTCAACCATATCGGTCCGGGACAGGCACCCATGTTTGTGGTGTCGGATTTCTGCAGGCAGGTGGCGGAGATCGAAAAGGGGCGGCGGGACCCGGTTATGTATGTGGGAAATCTGTCGGCCAGGAGGGACTTTACGGATGTCAGAGATGTGGTCAGGGCGTATGTGGGCCTGGTCCAGCGGGGAGTGCCGGGGGAGACCTATAATATGGGTTCCGGTCATGCGGTGGAAATCCGTCAAATTCTGGATCTGATCATTTCCCTGTCGGAAAAGGAAATCCGGGTGGAGATTGACCCGAACAAGATCCGGCCGGTGGATGTGCCCATCATTGAGGCGGATATAACCAAGCTGCATGAGCTGACAGGCTGGGAACCCCGGATCAGGCTGGAGCAGACGATCCGGGACACGCTGGATTACTGGCGAAGCGCGGACTAAAACAGAGAAACAGCGCTTGCTTTCAGACGGCCCGGTAATGCGGCACAGGCGCATGAGCGGATTGTGAGACTTTGAAATCCATCGCGCGGCGATGAATAGGAGGAAGGAATGATTAAGAGCAGGGAATTGTTTGCTACAGAAGGGATGACGAGTTCGGACCGCAGCCTGCACACCCCGGGGGATTTTGCCCGGCAGAACCTGCTGTTTGTACAGGAAGTGGGGAGGCTAAAAAGTCTGAAACCTCACAGATGCGTACGGGAAAAGCTGGAGTCGTATCTGTTTCTGGTGGTGCTTGGCGGCAGGGGAACTCTGGCCGTGGACGGCCGTGCGTATGAGCTTCAGGTCGGCGACTGCGCCTTGGTGGATTGCAGGGTGCATTATGAGCATATCAGCGATGAGCAGGACGGATGGGAACTTGCCTGGGTACATTATTATGGCAATACGGCACGGAATTTTTATGATTTGTTTCGAAAAGGAAATGCCGGAAAGCCCGTATTTCACAGCGATGATGCGGAGCAGTGGAACAGGCTGATCGGTCGGCTGCTGGAACTGCAAAAGGACAGGAGCATGCTGGCGGAGGTACAGTGCGGCGAACTGCTGCTGCATCTGCAATACTGTATTTTACAGAAGCTCTCGGACGGCGGCACTCTGGGAGATGAGCAGGAGAGACAGCTTGTGAGCCGTGTACGGGAATGGCTGAATGAGCATTATGCGGAGGGAGACAGATCAGAGGCTTTGGAGCAGGCGTTCGCGTACAGCCGGGATGCGCTGGATCAGTCCTTTGCGCAGTATTACGGAATCCATATTGACGATTATGTGGAGAACCGCTGCCTGAACGCGGCCAAGGAGCTGCTGCGGTTCAGCATCAAACCGGTGGCCGAGGTGGCGGATGAGTCAGGCATCGGCGATGTGACAACGATGCAGAGACTGTTTCAGGAAAAAGAGGGGATGAGTGCGGAGGAGTATCGGCAGAAGTGGGCACAGTGGATCAGAAATTAGAAGAGGAGGAGCGCCATAATGAATATTATTTTGCTGTCAGGGGGCAGCGGAAAGAGGCTGTGGCCCCTGTCCAATGACATTCGATCCAAACAGTTTATCAAAATGTTCCGAAATGACGAGGGTGAACTGGAGTCTATGCTGACCCGTGTATTTCGCCAGATTACGACGGTGGACCCCGAGGCCAGGATCACCATAGCCACCAGCAGGAAACAGGCCAGTACGATCAAGAATCAGCTGGGGGAACGGGTGAATATCTGTGTGGAACCTGAGCGGAGAGACACATTTCCGGCCATCTGCCTGGCAGCGGCTTATCTGCGCGATGAGCTTGGCGTACCGGAGGAGGAGGCCGTGGTGGTATGTCCGGTGGACCCCTATGTGCATGATACGTATTTTGAGGCATTGCAGCGTCTCGCGAAGCTGGCGGAGCAGGGAGACGCCAATCTGTCGCTTATGGGAATCGAACCGACTTATCCCAGCGAAAAATACGGTTATATCATACCGGCCGACGCCGGTCCTGTCAGTACGGTCAGAACGTTTCGGGAAAAACCTGACGAAGAGACCGCGAAGGGATATATTGCCAGGGGAGCCCTGTGGAATGGCGGGGTGTTCGCGTTCAGGCTGGGGTATCTGCTGAAGCGGGCCCATGAGCTGATCGCATTTACCGATTATCAGGATTTGTTTGCCTCCTATGGCAGCCAGAAGAAGATCAGTTTTGATTACGCGGTGGTGGAACAGGAAAAAAGGATTCAGGTGCTGCGCTACAATGGGGAATGGCTGGATCTGGGCAGCTGGAATACCTTTACCGAGGCCATGGACTCGGAGACCATCGGCAAGGTAACGCTGGATGATCACTGTGAGAATACCCAGGTGGTAAATGAACTGAATATACCTGTCCTATGCATGGGATGCAAGGACATGGTGGTGGCGGCCAGCGTGGATGGCATTCTGGTTTCCGGCAAAGACCGCAGCGCCCATATCAAGCCCTATGTGGAAGCCCTGGAGCAGCAGGCCATGTACGCAGAAAAATCATGGGGCAGCTTTACGGTGCTGGATGTGCAGGAGGACAGTATGACCATCAAGGTGGAGCTGCTGCCGGGACATAAACTCACCTACCACAGCCATCAGCACAGGGATGAGGTCTGGACGGTAATGAGCGGCCAGGGCTGCGTGGTCATCGACGGCATGAGGCGCATCGTGCGGCCCGGAGATGTGATTACCATGCCGGCCGGATGCAGGCATACGGTAATTGCCGATACACAGCTGAGACTGATTGAGGTGCAGCTGGGAACGGAAATCAGTGTGGAGGACAAGCAGAAGTATGAGGATGAGGAATAAATTGCCATGGTGCAAATTCTTCTTTTTTTCTTCTGGAGCGTGTGTGCGAAACCCTGGTGATCAGGATGGGCAATTGATCTATTGCCCATCTTCTGTTTTATAAAACAAACTATTAATTTTAATATTTCCAATATTTTCCAATAACTTGTATTATTTTTTGATAGAAGTTAAACACTCATTGAAGGGTTTATAGAGCCGGAGTATAATACAGTGAAAACAATGGCGCTATCATTAAAAAGGAATGGAAAAATGGCAATATACTCGATGGGGAAAGTTATAAAGCGATTCAGGAAGATAAAGGGGTTGACGCAGGAGGAGCTGGCGGACGGCATATGTACGCCGGGCGGACTTTCAAGGATTGAAAATGGGGTCAGGGAACCTTCGCATGCAAAATTTGTCGCGCTGATGCAGCGCCTGGGACAGTGGGAAGACAGTTATGATCTTTTTGTGGGAGAAGAATATTATGAAATATCCGAACTTCAAAAGGAGATTTCTGTCAAGGTCATGCATCATGATTTCGAAAGCGCGGATCTGATCTTAAAGCGATATGAAGAAAGGATCTGCAAGGTCCCGAAGGAAAATATGTATACGCAGTTTTTGAAGCTCCAGAAGCTGATTATTGCGGACAATGGCCTGATCAGAGGAGAACATCTGGAAGAATTGGAGGCCATTCTGAGAATGACGGTTCCGGACTATGGTGAAAAAAAGCTGCATGAATTGGTGCTGGCTGATCAGGAACTGATTATTATCAATAATATTGCCATCGGTTACGCGGAGAACGGACAGCGCCCCAAAGCTATAAAGCTGTTTGAAGAAATGATTGAGTTTCTGTCAGACAGATTTATGGACTGTAGAGAAAGAAATAATCTGTATGCGCCATTGGTTCTGAATCTTGTAAAGTATCTTGGGCTTGAGGGACGATTCAGGGAAGCGCTGGAGTGGGCGGACCAGGCAATCGGGGAGCTGACGGAGTACGGGAAGACACTGTATGTGCCAGAACTGCATTTTGATATCGCATGGATACGGATACAGATGGACCGGATAAAATATGCGGATATCATAGCGGAAGAACTGGCGCTGTCAATCTACGGAAGAATCGGAAATCGTCAATATGACAGCGCCAGATTCCAGCTGGAGTACATGAGAGAGAATGTACCGGAGATAGCGGCCAGAATCAATGCCGATCATTGTGAGGAGCTTCTATGCAGGCAAGAAGGACGGAATCAGCAGAAGGATTGCTGGCGCGCAGGCTAGTGGACAGGCCCATGGCTGCGGCGCAGAGCAGCGCGAGACAAATGGTCAGAACAATTCCTTTTTTTATGGTTTTCATAGTATTTTCTCCTTTATTGTAGGTTTTTAGAGGCGCATGAGATCTTTTCAAGGCGTGGAACGGCCGGACGGCCCTCCTTACCGGGTGCGTGTTATGCTTAATTGTATGAGGTTTTGGCGGAAAAGGCCATGTCGTTTGAGGAAATGTTGAACTATGTCTCAAACGGCATGGCCTTTTGCCGCAAGGGGGAGTACCATAATAAAAATGTCGATGTTTGTCATTCAAGGATTACGGACCGATTAATTGATTTAGTGTCTCCTGATGAATACGAGGAATCAATAGGATGCTCCGAATTTGTGATGATATCTATTATAGAGTCTATGGCAATTTTACATATGTTCGCAGTGTTGTCCAGCGCAGGGATTTCTTATTTAATGAGATTGTATATGATATATTGACCTTTATAGAACAGAATCCGGATTGTACATCTGATGGATTGCTCATGTCGTTACGGGAGATCTATGATGTGGGAGACAGTTCCCTTGAGAGAGATATTCCCGAATTTATCGAGATATTGCTGCAAAATGAAATCATATGGTCCCCTTCTGACAAAGAAAAGGCAGGGGCGGAGAGGATCAGGGATATTGTGCATGCCGTTTGCGGTGCCAGTGGCCAGATCATGTCCGTCTGTCTGGAACTCACCTATCGCTGCAATGAAAAATGTATTCATTGTTATATTGATGATTTCCGCGATTGCGGGAAGGAATTAAGGCTGCGGGATTATGTGCGCATCATTGATGAATTGGCGGAAATGAATTGCCTTTCTCTGCTAATTACAGGCGGCGAACCTACATTGCACCCCGATTTTTTAGAAATTGTCCGGTATGCGCAGAAGCGCCGTATGCTGGTCAATCTCTACACAAACGGTCTTGCTATAGAGAGTGATATGCTGGACGAATTAATAGAACTGCGTCCCAACAGCATTTCGTTCAGCTTTTATGGAGGAACCCCGGCAGTGCATGACGGCATAACGGGGATTCAGGGGTCATTTGAAAAAAGCATGAGGACCCTGCTCCTTGTAAAGGCAAGAGGGATTGATGTGTTTATAAAAACCGTAGTTATGAAACAAAATGTCCATGATTATGAGAATCTTTTGAAGCTCTCCAGGAAACTGGGTGTCACGGTGGAGTCCACAATGACGGTGATGTATTCGCATTCCGGAGTGCCATCGGACAGATTCCGCTTGATGGACGTCGAGGCATATAAACGGGTTATGTGGCTTGAACAGAAGTATTCGCCCAAAGAAATAGATGCGACTTCCGCTAAATCAGACTCTGTCTGTGGCTGTGGGAGGGACGCGCTGTCCGTTAATCCATACGGTGAAGTCTATCCATGCAATGCGTATCCCGTATCCATTGGCAATATTCATGAAATGACAATACGCGGAATCTGGACACAGTCCGAGGAACTGAAGAGAATCAGGAAAATGACCTATCGTGATCTGGGAGCTGACTGCGGGGAATGCAGGCAACGGGAGTGGTGTTCTCCTTGCCTGGGAAGCGCGATCCGTGAAAATGGTTTTCCCGCCAGAAGCGCCGATTCTTGCATGCTCGCGGAGGCTCTGAAGGAATCTGTATCAGGAGGCTTTTTATGAAGACATATACCAAACCAAAATTAATCAGAAAGGAAAACGCCGCTGCGGCTGTAAATGCCTGTTGCCAGATGTTTACATCGAGCCAGTGCAAGAAGCATCCAGGGTGGCAGCACATGAGAAACTGACGATGAAAATAAAATGAGGCATTGCCTATGAAATTCAAACTGCAGGGCCTGGAGATCGCTGATTTTATGCATCCTTATGAGGAAGAAAAAAAGGTAATTTTCTCGTCCCTTTGTACACAAGCCATAATACAGAATATGAATCAGCTGAGTATATCGCTGATGAAACCATTTGTTGACGGCGTATATATAAAAGCGACAGCGGCGTCACACGCACGAATTTACAGGATTTTATATGATGTGTGTGAAATTCTGGATTATCGGGGAAAAATTCCACAGATCTGTATCGCTCACAACGCCGCGAATAATATATCTCCTTGCGGATGTGACGATTTGTTTTACATAACCATTTCAGATTATACCCTGGAAAGATTTGACGATGATATGATGTATTATTCTCTGGGAAATGCAGTTGCCATGATGAAGGCGGGGCATGTGGAGCTTGCGACAATTTCCGCGTATTTTCCGTCTTACCTGATGCTGGATATCATAAAAAAACCATTTATGGATTATATACACGCCGCGGACGCGACTTCCGACAGAGGGGGGCTGCTTGCGTGTCAGTCTTTCAAAGCGGCGGCTAAGTGCCATTTATTCGAATTGGGACTGCCGGTATCCGAAGCCGAAGCGCTGATCTGTACCGAAGCCCAGGCCGTTTCATACGTGGGGAAATATCAGGAATGCTACAAAAAGTCGCAGAGAACCATGAAGAATACCGTTACAAAAATCAGCGCATTGTGGAACGATACCAAGTATATCGAGGGAGCGGGAAATAAAATGCTGTGTGATTTGTTTAACTGGTATATGAATCCCGGGGGCTATGCCGCAATTATGAAAAAGTACGGGCGGAGGTAAAGTATGGGGGCGCTTGATGAAAAGGATTTCCGGCATCCCGGGGATATTTCATGGATGAACCGGATTTGGGAGAACGTTGTGATAGAAAAAATCCAGACATTTTTACTTGACAACGGAATTGAGGATGTGTACGCCTGCTTTGATAAGGCATCCTGCATCGAGATAAGCGGTGAAATGTCGCCTGCGATCCAGGACATGCTGGCCTGGTCCTGTGATCGGTTCGGACTCAAGGAGATTCCTTCGCTGTATGTAAAGAGAGACTATGACCTGACGGCGGAAATACATGGCTTTGACAATCCCTACATTGTTATTTCCGAGCATTTTCTGAATAAGCTATCCGATGAGATGCTGCGTGGAATCCTGGCTTCACGGGTTGCCGGAATCCTGGCCGGCCATCATAAGACAATGTTCCTCCTGTGGTCCGCAAAATTTTTTTCCGGCCTTGTCCCTGGCTTTTCTGTTTTAGTGGGTGTGGCGTCCAACCAATGGATGAGGGCAAGATTTTATACATATGACAGGGCTTTTTTGCTGGCTACGCATAATCTGGAACTTACACTACAGTCTATCCTGGCCAATACACTTTCGGAGCATGCGTTAAAGCGGATGAAGTGCGGAACGGGCGAAGATCTGTTTGACAGCCAGGTGAAGGATTTTCATCACACAAATTCGATTCCCAAGGCATATTATTATCTCTTTGACAGCCAGGACTGGGCCCCGGAAAGATACTCAGAGATTCAGAGGTTTTATCTGGATTTGGGAGGAGGGCAAATGCGTGCTTAACGATTTCAGGCATGTGAACGAGAAGAAGTATATGGCAGTTCTGTTGCAGAACCCGATCATTCATGCGATGCTGGCAGTCATTGACCGGGAATATGCCAGCCTGACATTTTACGCGCAGATTATTGACCGGAATTTCCTCGTTACAGAGAAAACCTGTCCCAGGCTGTACAGGCTGCTTTGTATTGCCAGGGAGAAACTTGGAATTGACGAGACGGTTCCCCTTTATCTGGGGAATGAGTATGCTATGGCGGCGAAAACAATCGGAGGGCAGGATGACTATGCCATTATTCTGAGCGGTTCTTGTCTGGAGGAGTATTCGGATGACGAACTGACCGCAATATTGGGGCACGAGCTGGGGCATATAGGATGTGGTCATATTGAATTTCTGGAGTTGGTTGATCTGCTCGACGATATAGAAAGATTCCTTCCGGACAAAATATCGGAAATCGCTTTGGCAACCGTACGCCTGACTATGATCAATTGGCTCAGAACGGCCGATTATACGGCGGACCGCGCGGCGGCGATCTGCTGCGGGGACACGGAGGTTGTGTTAAGCGCGCTGACAAAATCAGCAGGCGGTACGGACAACAGACATGGAATTGATTTTGATTATAGACGGATTGTCAAAAATGTGCAGAATGCCGTTTTGCCGGATCATATCGGTATGATGCAACAAATTGTGGCGCAGGCGCTGCTCCATGATTCACCGGTTCCCTTTGTGACGGCGCGTATGGCGGAGCTAAGCCGCTGGAGCGCTTCCGGGGAATGCAGGGAGCTATTTCCACAGGTCGGTTACAATTTTTACGGTTCGGACAGGGAAGAGGCAGCAGATCATACGTTGTTTGAACAGGGTGTAAAGGACCTCTCCGCAAACAGGGCGCAGGGCTTGGCGAAGATTCATTTTGCGGCAAAAACAGGCAGCCTGGAAGCCATGGACTGTCTGGGAAGGATGTATGTAGAGGGAAAAGTGATCCGGCGGAATGTATATACAGGTGTAGAGTATCTCCGGAAAGCGGCTCTGGCGGGGCATGTAAATGCAGTTGCGCATCTGGGAATGCTGCTGGAGAAAGGTGTGAAAGGCTATCTGCCCAGAGATCCGGAGGCCGCCTCCTGGATGCTGCGCTATGCGGCCGCGGAAGAAAAAAGCATGGAGAAGGAGATGGAGGACGTAATGGCTGGGGCGCGCAGACAATATCTTGACGCGATCCGGGAGGGCCTGCACGAATACTGCCAGAAAAAGCCGCTGAATCACATCGCAATAAGGGAGGATTATGGGGGCGGTAATCAGGGGGGCGGAGAGGAGACTTTGAGAAAGCTGCTATGGATTCCACGGAACGAAGCGGTCTACGCATATGAGCAGAGCGGGCAGATCGCGGCTCAGCTATTGGCAGTTTGCGACACGGGAATATTTTACAAAAGGGACAAGGGTATTCCAAGGTACATGAGCTGGAGCCGATTCGCAAGGGGAAATCTGATCGGGAAGAAAAATTACGATATGATGGATTTTCTCCTGGATGGCGATGTTATGTGTTCCGTTGAAAGAGAGGAAGCTGCTGCAAGTATTGCGGGTTTGTTGGTCATATTGAAGAATTTTATGGAAAGGAGAATTGTATGGGGAACATAATGAAGGGACTGCTTGCGCTGGGAGCGGCAGTGGGGGCCGGCATTGCGGCCGTGGAAGTCAGACGCGCGAAGGGGGGAGCTGTAGACGCTTCAGAATCCCAGCCTGTGGGGCAGCAGGTAATGAACCAGGAGGTGGTAGAAACCATTACCGGACAAATGCTGTCAGAGTGGTTTCAGGCAAACGAGACAGACGGCGGGCGCAGGTATGTATCCTATCTGACGGACGAGCTTTCTGAGATAATAGGGGGAAATTGTAATGAAACGCTGGACAGGGAGCATTATCTGATTCAATGGGTAAGTAAAGAAGACGGGACGGGGATCAATTCCTATCGTGTGATTAATTTTATGGAGATGGAGCCTGCTCTGGAGCAGCTTCTTCAAAAGAGTAAGGGTATAATTGAGATCAGGGAGAAATAAGTGATGAAAACGTGGGTATACATTGCAATTGGTATCCCTGCGGTTGATCAATTATAATATCCTGTCTTTGCCGCTCCGGACAAAATTCAATGGAAAAGATATGATCATAATAAACTGGAGGGAGGATAAAAAGTGATTTGGGAATTGCTGGGGAGTTTTCTTTTAGGGGTGGCAGTCGGGTATGCCATATGTTCTATTACGGTGGCAGTACTCACCTCGCTTAATATAAAAGAAGTGAGCCGCAACGCGATCAGGGAGAGCGATGAGGAGAAAACCAGAGAGATGGTCGGGCAGGTACTTACCGGTATCGTGAGGGAAAAAGAGAAGGGGGATATAACAGTCATTACGCTCGATATGATGAACGCCGAAGATGAAAAGGTGGCGGAAGTAACCATCAGAAGCGAATCGGTAGCAGAGGACATTACTGTCGGAAGACGGTATTGCGGAATATGTACGTAATTTTAATTATAGTATGGAGGCAAAAATAATGTATGACTTTGCAAAGGGAGATGACAGGGATGATTCTGTCCGGAGAGCATCCATTTTCGAGGAACTGGGGCAGCGGCTATATGAGAATGTGTTTGCCTGGGAGAACACACACATTGCGACAATTCATTTTTCCGATCTGGTATCCTTCTTTATGAAGGAGAGGGAGAAATACGGAGATGCGGAGCAGTGCCTTGTATTTTACAAGAAGAAAAACGGGAAGTTTGAACTGTGCCAGGTTATGATGGATTTGGAGGGACGGGAACTGAGAGTCAATAACAGGATGTGCGTGGGACGAAGACTGGTGGTTGATGAACTGGGATCTTCCGTATTAAAGTGGTTTGACGGAAGCGATTCAAAGGTTATGAACAAAGATACTATATTTTGAGAGGGGGTACAATCATGATTATTGCGTTACTGGCCAACATTTTGCTTACCCTGGGGGTCATGGCTTTAGGGTATCTGGTTGTCAAGGAAATTGCCATTACTTTATCCTGGCTAAGGAACAAAATCGGCAAAAGAATGGAGGACACCAATGGAGACCAGATCATTGTGTCCCAGACCAAAGTCATGGAAAAAATGGCTGAGGCACTAGAAAATGAAATCAAAACGAATGGAACAAGTACCATAAGTAAGGAGGAACTGGACAATATTTTTGAGAATAATGGCGTGACAATGGCAACTATCAATCATAAAAATGAAATAGACGCCGAATCCATAGAAATGTTTACAACAAATGATATGGACGAGAAGACAAAACAATTGTTCAGATCAAAAGGGGATATGATCAGGTTTACCACAAGTAAATAAAAGGAGAGAAAGGTCTATGGAGCTGAAACTGATATTAATCACCATTCACAAAAGTCAGTTAAATAAAGATTTACTGGGGCAGGCCGTTGACATTGTGAAAAATGCGTACAGGGAAGCATTTTCCACAAACAACAACGTTGCCGTTGAAGTTGTAGAGGGAAGCGGGAGCGGGATTGACTTTGCGATTGCGTTTGATCAGGCACCTTCCGTTCCCAACGCAACCGCAAAATTCAGCTCCATGGTTCAAATGGTGGGAGAGCGGCTGAATAACATGATTCCCGGCCAGTTATCATTCCAGGGAAAAGGAAAATATATGCCGTTGTCCAATGTGAAGAAGACGGATTTGCCCGCAAGAGAACAGGAGGAAAATGAATTTGAACAGCTCGCAAGACAATACGTTGCTGAAAAGCCCAGATACAGGTTTTCGCAGATTGTCTTGTCCAAGGAGGTTCAACGCGAGTTTGATGAAGCTCTCGCGGTTTTGACCAACCGGGAACTTTTGTTTGACAAATGGGGGCTTAAGTCCATCATGAGTCCCTCGGTTCTGCTGAATCTGTATGGTGCCTCCGGAACGGGCAAGACAATGGCGGCGGAAGCGATTGCGGACAAGTTAGGGAAAAATATCATTAAGGCCACATATGCCGACATCGAAAGCAAGTGGCATGGAGAAGGTCCGCAGAAATTAAAGGCTATTTTTCTGGCGGCGCAGAAACAGGACGCGGTTTTGTTTATAGACGAGGCCGATTCCATGCTTTCCAACCGTTTGAGCTCTGTCTCAAACGGTTCTGAACAGGCCATAAACTCCATGCGGAGCCAGCTGCTCATCTGTCTGGAAAACTTTGATGGTGTTGTTGTATTTGCCACAAACCTGATAAAAAACTATGATCCGGCTTTTTTAACCAGGCTGATTTGTGTTGAAATCCCCAAACCGGATACGGCGGCTCGCAGGGAAATCTGGCATAGACATCTGTATCCTGCCGGAGATACGGAGGTGCAGCTGAATATTCCTTCCAGCGGCGATTGGGACATAGACACCTTGGCTGAAAATTATGAATTTGTGGGAAGAGATATCAGAAATGCCGTGAAAAAGGCGTGTATTATTGCGGTTACCGAGCAGGACGGCGAAAAATCAGCTGTGCGGGTTGCTCAGAAACATTTGGTTGACGCATGTGAGGCGGTGCAAAAACAAAAGAAAGATCTTGAAAAAGCGAGAAATTCCACAAATATAAGTTTTCGGAAAATTTCAAAAGAGCAGGAAGAGGAGGCATCCGGACAGATAGCGAAAGCACTCCTGGAGAAAGCGTCTGCAAACAATTCGTTATCACAAGACACCCAGCCGTCGGTATAACGCCATATATACAGCGGCGAAAGGACCAATGAGCTGACACCAAAGTAAAGCGAAAGCCCGGAGGGCTTTTCGCTTCACGGAAAAAGGGGGAATCATGACAAACCGGGAAATTCTGGATCAGATGATGAGCAGGGGGCGGATTACGCAGAAGGAAGGCTGGCAGTTCTTTGATATGCTGGACCCGGCGAATTTGGCGGAAATGCGGGGAAAATGGAAAGGCAGCGAGTTGGCTTCCGGACATCCCATGGATGGGATGCTTGCGGCGTCGGGATGGTATGGCAAGTATTTCTGCGACAGGGAGAATGTTTATCCCCTGCTGTTTGAAGGGCGCGGCGGGGAACTGTATGCGGCGAATCCGGCTCTTCTTCCGCTCCGGCTGGCGGAAAGACTGCCCCGGCGGTTGATAAAGGGATTGTTTCCGCTGATGGCGCCGCTGATCAGGACTGCTCAAAGCAGCGCCAGACTGCGGACGATGAAGTGCCGAAACAAGCTCACGGCGGTGATGATCTATGACAGACAGCCTGTACTGGATATTTTCGCCCGGGTGGACGAGAATACGCTGCTGGGAATCAGCGACTTCAAATGGGAACATGAAGCGGGATACTTCTTTGTGCTGGAGAAGGTGGCGGACGCGGGAAGGGAGGCGGCAGGTGAACATTAGTTATCACTATTTCACGGTCAAGGTTCTGGCGGCGAGGGCCGGATTCCGGGAGGAAGAGGCACAGATCATCGCCTATTATTCCCAGATGGTGGACGACTTTGTGCTTTCCCACAGGATCATTGTGGGGGAGATGCCGCCGGATTTCTTTGTGGAAAACGGTCTTGCCTGGGAGCTGGGGAATGGCAGCTGGGGGATTCTTCCGTGTCCCACAGGCATCAATTTTATCAAGTCCGTTTCCCATGGATATCAAAGGCACACGTTAGCGCCCTTTCATTTCATTCCGCCCTGCCAGCTGGAAGCAATGGAAAGCAGGCCGGATTTTACAAGGCTGGATTACCGCTGTGTCTGCGCGGGGGAGAGGGAGGATCTGCTGATTCATGATATTGTGGGAGAGGCGGCCCGCAGCGCGAAGAACGAGAGGACGGTCAAAAACCTGATGCGGCTGGGCATGGCCCTCCACACATACGCGGACACATACGCGCACTGTCACTTTTCCGGGTTTCACGGCTGTGAAAACGAGGCTTTGATCAGTAAGGCATATAATAAGAGAACGGGAGCGGAAGCGGTTCCCGATATAGAGCGGACCCTGCTGCGGGAACTGCCCTCTATCGGCCATGCCAATGTGGGAACGGTGCCGGATATCTGCAGCTATGACATTGCGTACAGGATCAAGGCTTCTGAGTCCGGCGGGCTGGAGAACACAGTGGAAAGGGATAATACGGCCAGCTTTTCCCTGTGTTCAAGGCGGATTCTGGATCTGCTCTGCGAAATGAACGGAAATCCGCGCTATCCGGACGAAGAGTGGGAGAAACTCAGAACGGCGCTTGTCAGGGCCCAATATGTAAAAAAAGATACCCCGGAACTGCTGGAGAAAAGTTTCGGGCAGGCCTTTCCGGACATCGTATTTACCTATGACAAAAACAGCAGACTCTCCATAAAGCTGCGGGTGGAAGGAAATCCCGGTCTGTGCGGCGGGGAAGAATGCGCCGGCCTTTGCGACGGGGAAGGGAGCTGGCAGCCGGAGGAATGGCAGAACATGGATACCGGCATGGCGGGCTTCGGGGCGGAGGTTCTGCGGCAGGAGATATCCCGGGAGACTCTGGAGGATGCGTTTTCCCTTCCGGGAAACAGCAGGCGCAGCGCGTACCGCACCTTTCTGGAGGAACCCGGCCAGGAATTTTTCCAGTATATTGAGTTGGCCTATGAGAGGGTCATGCAGGTCACAGGGCAATATGTATCAGAGGGAACGCGGGATAATTTCCGGGAGATCTGCTGCCAGGATGTCCGGGTTCTCCAGGGTATGCATGACGCCTGATCATATAAACAGTAAGGAGAAGGAAAATGGCAGAGATCACTTTAAAGGATATCCGGCTCCCGGAGTATACGCTGGAAGACCTGGAGGGCGTCGGACAGCTGCGGGACGAGATGCTGCAGGCTCCCGTACAGATCTGCGTCGAGAGAGCCTGGTACATTGCACAGTATATGAAAGAACATACCCGGGAGGAGATGGAGGCACACCCTTTGCTGTATCGGGCCCGGGCGGTGTACAATTATCTGAGCAATAAAAAACCGGTGATACCGGACAGAAACCTTCTGGCGGGCACCACCGGCGCTTATCTGAAAACGGCCCCCGTATATCCGGAATTTATCGGCCTTACGATCTGGTCGGAACTGGATACCATCAGCGGCAGAGGCAAAAACCCGCAGCTTCTCACCAAAAAGGACGCGGAGAAGCTGAACTTTGACATTTATCCCTACTGGATTGACCGGGATGTGCTGGCATCCACCAAAAAGGAATACGGCAATATCATGCCTGTCCGTCTGTTGGAGAAAATGATCTTTTATGTCTCCGGCAAGGCGGGGTGCATATCCCATACAGTTCCGGATTTCAAGAGGGTTCTGGCGGAGGGACTGGAGAGCGTCATCAGGGAGGCGGACGAAAAGGCCGCGTCGGCAAAGCCGGAGGAACAGGAATTTTACCAGGCTGTGGCACTGTCGCTGAAAGGCCTCATCCGATATGCGGAGAATCTCTCAAAGGAAGCGGAAAGGCAGGCCATGACCGAGACGGACCGGGAGCGCCGGGAACAGCTGCTTAAGATGGCGGAGGTCTGTTCCCGGGTTCCGGCCAAGCCGGCCGGCAGTTTCCGGGAGGCGGTCAACTGTATCTGGCTCTGTCTGATTGGCATCCACGCGGAAAATATCAATATGGCGATCAGCCCGGGCAGGCTGGATCAGGTACTGTATCCCTACTATAAAAGGGATATGGACAGCGGTAAACTCACGGTGAAAGAGGCGCTGGAGCTGACCGCCTGTCTCTGGATCAAGACCGGGGACAATGTGGATCTGGTGCCCCAGGTTTCCGAGGAGCTGTTTGGCGGCGCGGGCACGGCGCCTGCCGTCACTGTCGGCGGCATAGATGAAAAGGGCCGTGACGCGGTGAATGACCTGACCTACATTATGCTGAAAGTCACGGAACTGCTGAAGATGAGGGAACCGAATATGAATGCCCGCTACTGTGCGGGAGTCAATTCCCGGGAGTACAGAAACCGGGTGTGCGAGGTGATTGCTTCCACAAAGGCTGTGCCCGCCCTGTACAATGACCTTGAAAATATCCGAACACTGGTCAATCAGGGAACGCTGGAGGAACATGCCAGGGACTATGCGGTGATCGGCTGCGTGGAGCTTGCGTGCGCGGGCAGAAGCTATGACGCGTCCAGCTCCATCATACTGAATCTTGCCGCCGCGCTGGAGATGGCGCTCTATAATGGAAAGCGGTATGTCACAGGGGATGAGCAGTTCGGGCCGAAGACAGGAGAACCTGCCGAAATGAAAGATTTTGATGAGTTCCTGGCGGCATTCAAGACCCAGACGGCATGGCTCATTGATCAGGCCGTGGACCTGAACGAAAAGATGGCGGCGGTTCATCAGAGGATGCTGCCCACACCGCTTTTGTCCGCGCTGTTTGAAGGCCCTATGGACAAGGGAAGGGATCTGGTGTTTGGCGGGGCGGTTTACAATTCCTCCGGGGCTACCCATGTGGGATTCGCGGATGTGGTGGACTCCCTGAACGCGGTAAAGAAGCTGGTGTTCGAGGATCAGTACTGCACCTTTGCAGAGCTGCTGGACGCGGTGCGCAGTGATTTTGAGCACCAGGAGACCCTGCTGGCCTATGCCGGAAACAAGCCCCTGAAATACGGAACCTGGGAGGAATCGGAAAAGGGATGTTCCAGGGAGCTGATCCGGTTTTTGTATGAAACCTATCAGGGGTACACCAATTACCGGGGCGGAAAGTACCGCCCGGCTTACTGGACCATGACAAACCATTCCGGGCAGGGGAAGATAACCCACGCGCTGCCCAACGGGAGAAGAGCGCATCAGCCCTTCGCGAGCGGCATCACCCCGGTCTCGGAGGCAGCGGCGGATCTGACCGAGTGTTTCAGGAGCGTGGGGGCTCTTGGCAGCCTTCATATTCCCGGCGGCGAGGCGCTGAACATCAAATTCACCGCGATCCGTTCCCGGGAGGAAGCGGCGCTGCTGGGAGATTTTGTGGAAGCCTATTTTATGAGCGGCGGGCAGCAGGTTCAGTTCAATATTATGTCCCATGAGATGCTCAGAGACGCCAGGGAACACCCGGAAAAGTATCCGGGACTGCTGGTGAGGGTGTCGGGATATTCCGCCTATTTCAATGACCTGAACGACTCCATGAAGGAGGAATTGATCACGAGAACCGAATACGGAATACAGGATGGAAGGATGGTGCCCGATTATGCGTGAGATATTGGAGACAGAGCTTTCCGCTTTGGAACAGTTTGATATGGACGTGCTGGACCGGGAGATTATGGAATGCGGGGGAACTGACGCGCTCACGCAGGAAAATCTTTGGGCAAAATATGACCCGGTGCGGAAAGCAATGGAAAAAAAGCTGCTGAACTGTATCAGCGGTCATACCCTTGAGAACATTCTGGATATCCTGCTGACGCTGATGGGGCTTGTGCTGCGCCTGGACAGTCATTACAGGAAAAATATTGAAAATTTCAATGCCGTGTATGTGTTTACGGATAAGGCGGGGGATTTTTACTCCGCGGCTGTTTTCGGGGACAACAAGCTGACTGTCACCGGAAGGAAGGTGGAAAATCCCACCTTCACCCTGATTTTCAAGGACAACAGATCTCTGATCAAGCTGTTGTTTTCAGGCGCGCCGGATATATTGAATGCCATGCTGAACCAGGAAGTGGATTTTGACGGGAATATCAACTATATGAGCAAGTTTGCCTACATGGCGCTGCATCTGGTGCTGGGGCTCACAGGAGGGATCGTTTTTGCGCAGGACACCGCTGATCTTTGATATTTCCATGGGGAGGCTGGAGGACGGGGAGGGAATACGTACCGTCGTTTTCTGCAAGGGATGCCCGCTGCGCTGTCAGTGGTGCCACAACCCGGAGTCCCATTCCTTTACACATGATTTTCTGTGGGACAGGGGGAAATGTCTGGGCTGTCAGGGGTGCGCGCGGGCCTGCCCCAGGGGATTGATCACCGTGGACGGGGCGGGTCTGCATCTGAAAAGGGAAAGCTGTGATGCCTGTGGAAGGTGCGCCGCGGCCTGCCCGGGCAATGCGCTGCAGCTGGTGGGAAAGGCTTACTCAGTGGAGGAACTTCTGACCATACTGCTTCGTGACCGGTGCTTTTATCAGGTTTCGGGGGGCGGTGTCACCTTCAGCGGGGGAGAGCCGCTGGCCTGTCCGGCCTATGTGGGGGAGACCGCAAAAAGGCTATGGGCGGAGGGGATTCCGGTGACTGTGGAGACCAGCGGATATTTTGAGTATGAGGCTTTCGGGAAGCTGGTGCTGCCCTTTGTGGACTGTATCCTGTATGATCTGAAGCTGATGGATGAACAGGAGCATATCCGATTTACAGGAGTGAGCAACAGGCGGATACTGGATAATTTTCGAAAGCTCGCGGACCGGCATCCGGGAGTGAAGCTGGTCCCCAGAACGCCGCTGATTCCGGGGATTACGGACAGACGAAGAAATCTGGAGGAGATCAGGCGGTTTCTGGCGGGTTTTACCGATCTGGCCGACCATGTGCTTCTTCCGTATAACAGTGACGGGGAGAGGAAGAGAGAATTATTGACAGGAGGGAAAGAAAATGTCTGAGGATATGGGTTTTCTGTTGTTTTACGCAGGGTTGCTGCTGATTCCCTGCGCGGTACAGCTTTTGTTCTGCTTTTTAGTAAAAAGGAAGGCGCTCAAATGCATCCCGGTTTATTTGGTCGCGGTGTGCCTTGTATTGTGCGTCCTGGTGATTCTGGGGGTCTTTGGCGATATCCCGCTGGGAGATATAGAGATTCACGGAATTGTGGGATTCGTACTCCTGATATTTGTGGGGATAGCGGCGGCCGGGGTGGCGCTGGCCTGGGGAATTTATGGAATAACTTGGGCGGTCCGGCACAAATCTTCTTTACAAAACTCCTGACATCCTGTATAATGCCGGTTATACAGGAAAACATGACCATATTTCTGACCGCGGGCGGCCAGGGTGGTCATCCATGCCATGAGGGCCGGGGCTCTCATGGCAAATGAAACGCTATGACGAAGAGAGTACGCATATCAAGGCTTTCCAGAGAACATCCCCGCAGATGACTGCGGCTGAGAGGGATGGAGCGGGAGGTATGCGGAAGATGGCTTCCGAGCAGCGCACCGAGCCCACAGGGGTGAGGCTGCGACAGGTTCCGCCTGTTATAGCGGACAGGGTTTGGCATTCAGACCTGATGAGGCTCCCTTCGTGAGGAGGGGGCGAAGAGAAGTGGTAACACGGGCTTTCGGCTCGTCTTCTCATGCGGCGGACGCATGTGGAGGACGGGCCTTTCCTTATGCCAGATCCGCCGGCTAGTCAAAATGATTCTCCAGAGATCAGGCCCGGGAATCATGCCCCCCTTCCGGATGACATGCGCCGGGCAGGAGGCACAGCAGAAACAAAAAAAGGAGGTAAGCATGTGAGTAAAACACCCTATTACATTACAACGGCCATCGCCTATACGTCCGGCAAGCCTCATATCGGCAACAACTACGAGATCGTGCTGGCGGATGCCATTGCCCGTTTCAGACGCAGACAGGGATATGACGTTTTTTTCCAGACCGGCACGGACGAACACGGGCAGAAAATTGAGTTGAAAGCCCAGGAGGCGGGTATTACGCCAAAGGAATTTGTGGACAATGTGGCAGGCGTCATCCGGGGGCTGTGCGATCAGCTGAATGTCAGTTATGACAAATTTATCCGCACCACCGACAAGCCCCACGAGAAGCAGGTGCAGAAGATCTTCCGGCGGCTCTACGACCAGGGAGACATCTACAAGGGGCACTATGAGGGACTGTATTGCACCCCTTGCGAGTCCTTCTGGACGGAATCCCAGCTGGTGGACGGAAAATGTCCTGACTGCGGCAGGGAGGTAAAACCCGCCCGGGAGGAGGCGTACTTTTTCCGTATGAGTAAGTATGCGGACCGGCTGATTCAGCATATCAATGAGCACCCTGAGTTTATTCAGCCCGTGTCCCGCAAAAACGAGATGATGAATAACTTTCTGCTGCCGGGGCTGCAGGATCTGTGCGTGTCCCGCACTTCCTTCAAGTGGGGCATTCCGGTGGATTTCGATGACAGGCATGTGGTCTATGTATGGCTGGACGCGCTGACCAACTATATCACCGGGATCGGCTACGACGCGGACGGAAACAGCACGGAGCAGTATAAGAAGTTCTGGCCCGCGGACCTGCATCTCATCGGCAAGGATATCATCCGCTTTCACACCATCTACTGGCCCATCTTTCTGATGGCCCTGGGGGAGCCGCTGCCCAGACAGATTTTCGGCCATCCCTGGCTGATGATGAACGGCGGTAAGATGAGCAAGTCCCGGGGCAACGTGATCTATGTGGATGATCTGATCGACTTTTTCGGCGTGGACGCGGTGCGGTACTATATGATCCATGAGATGCCCTACGACAACGACGGCAACGCCACCTGGGAGCTGATAGCCGAGCGGACCAACTCCGACCTGGCCAACACCCTGGGCAATCTGGTGAACCGCACCATCTCCATGAGCAACAAGTATTTCGGAGGCGTGGTGGAAGACAAGGGAGTAC
Organism: uncultured Acetatifactor sp.; assembly: GCA_910583845.1. GTDB lineage: Bacteria > Bacillota > Clostridia > Lachnospirales > Lachnospiraceae > Acetatifactor. The sequence goes on along the minus strand of CAJUAB010000018.1, from coordinate 34,766 downwards.
AGCTGACTCCGGAGGACAGCGTCATTGATGAGGATCTGAAAAAGACAGTCACCGGCACCTATGCCAAAGTGGCGGAGAAGATGGACGCCCTGCGCATTGCGGATGCCCTGACGGAGATTTTCGGCATTTTCAAGCGCTGCAACAAATACATTGATGAGACAGAGCCCTGGGTGCTGGCCAAGGATGATGCGAAGACGGACCGGCTGGCCACCGTGCTGTACAATCTGGTGGAAGGCATCGTGATCGGCGCTTCCCTGCTGGAGCCCTATATGCCCTGGACGGCGGAAAACATCGCGGAGCAGTTTAACACATCCCTGCGTGACTTTGGGCGGCTGGAGGAGTTCGGCCTGTATCCCGGCGGCAATAAGGTTACTGACAAGCCCCGGATTCTGTTTGCCCGCCTGGATATGAAAGAGGTGGAAAAGCGGGAGGAGGAGCTCACCGCCGCCATGCTGGCGGCAGCGGGGAAGGAAACCGGCGGTGCGGATGCAGGCGCTTCCGGGACCGGAAATGCGGCGGATCAAGGGGATTCCTGCGGTGAGGCGTCCCGGGCCGGGGAACCGGCTCCCATAGACATAGAGGCAAAGCCCGAGATCACCTATGATGATTTCGCCAGACTCCAGTTTCAGATAGGGGAGATCATTGCCTGCGAGGCGGTGCCCAAGTCCAAAAAGCTCCTCTGCTCCAAGGTGAAGATCGGCAGTCAGGTGCGCCAGATCGTGTCCGGCATCAAGGCTCATTACACGCCCGAGGAAATGGTGGGTAAAAAAGTGATGGTGCTGGTGAACCTGAAGCCCGCCACGCTGGCAGGCGTCTTGTCCGAGGGGATGCTGCTGTGCGCCGAGGACGCGGATGGAGGCCTTGCCCTTATGACGGCGGAAAAACCCATGCCTTCCGGTGCGGAGATATGCTAAGTACTTAGGTTTCTTTTTCATATGCGTTAAACACGAATTGCTTTATAAAGCATTTGCAGTAGGTGGAATATGTGAGTGAATAAATAAAATACAATCTATAAAGACAATGCCATGGATCAGTGCTTCGGATGGAGGATCAAAATACATTCTGCCATATTGACCCGTGGCGTTGTTCTGTTGAGGCGAGACGATGATAATTAAGTCTTAGGCAACGGTATAAGACGAAATTCGCAGTAAATTTGTAATTCATGGAAGCGAAATATAAAGAGCAATATGATAGATAGTAATATAAAACAAAACTAAACTAAATGGAGAACGGGGCACATACAAACGAATCATAAATAAAAGATTGACGATATAGATGCATAATAGTATAATATATATGTAACTATAAAAATTTATTGAAAGGAAACTTGTATGAAGCTGGAAGACGCGTTAAACATAAAAAAAAGCCAACTCCCGTTATTGAAAGATTGCTCTGTTTTGCAAGTTATATCAGATGAAGAGTTTTATTATCCATCACCTGTATCTTTAGTATATCAAAGCAATGCTCATAATAAATTTATTTTATTTTCTGCTCCTGGCGCAGTAGGAAAAACGGCGTTAGCTAAACATATCGCTTATACATATAATGGATTTTATTGGAATGTTGCGACAAAACCCGTAGGAGGGACTTCTTTTGCGGGAGAAATTGCTCATGCTGTAGGAATTGGGAATGGAGTTCTACAAGATGAAATATATTCAAAAATGAATTCAGGCGAAATTTTGTTTGTTCTGGATTCATTTGATGAGGCTGCTTTAATATCGAGAAGGGAAGGGATTAAGGCATTTTTATCAGAAATTGACAAAATAATAGAGAACCCAGTATCTCCGACTGTAGTCATTACGGCCCGGACGGAAATGGCAAAGTTTATTGTGGAAACATGTAAAGAGTTAGATATAGGAATTACTCAATATAGTGTTGATTATTTTGAAGAGTCTGATGCTCAAAATTTTATTGAGAAGTATTTTAATTATAAAAACAAACACCTTAGTTATGAGCAACAGCGTGAAATTGAGCGATACTTAACAGAGATAAAGAATCGTATAGGAGACAGAGGTGAAATTAAAAGATTTGTAGGCTATGCCCAGGTTCTTAGTATTTTGTGTCGACAAATTGATAATGCTTTTTTTGTGCAAAATGACAAGAGACTATCTGGACTAAGGGAATTATCAGGAAATAACAAGCTGATATTTAATATTATTCAAGACTTAATAGAGCGTGAGATGGGGAAACTATCAGCGTTTAAGGATAAGATTCGTAGTAAATATTCTGAGTCAGGAAAGGAGGGGATCGTTGATTCTCTTTACTGTAAACAGGAACAACTAATTCGCTTATATTTTTATGCCTTTGCAGATCAAAATATAGCCATAGATGATTATGGGCCGTGCAATGAACTTTTGCCGGAGGACAAGGACAATTATTTGAGCTTGTTGAAAGATTGGTTGCCTCAACACGTTTTCTTACAAAACAATGCAATCATGCCGATATTCAGTGACTATCTACTGGCAGAGTCGCTGTTGAATCCCGATTTAGTAATGTTTGCGGAAGAATATAAACAAGGTACAGCCTCTTGCCTGAAATTACCAACACGTGTTTTTATGGATTGCTATTTGAGTCTAAATAATGGGCAGGTCAGAAGTGAGCATATATATCTTCTGGAATTAGCATATTCATCACAAACAGATGCTGGGAACAGTACTTATTGTGAAATTGGATATGGTGGTACAGGGGACACGGAAGATGATGACTCCCTTTATTTATCATTTTTAGATTTAGGTGATTCTGACAAATCTAAAATTTCAATGAAAATCATACGTGATGAAAAGGAGCCTATTCGCCTTAATCGTGCTGAGAATATGAATATTAATGTTGATGGGACAATTATTTTTTCATCGGAATTTATCGAAGATGTTGTAATTAGTCAAGCATTTATTGAGTGCGATAACCTTAGGTTTGATGCATCAGAAATATTGCTTGAAACATATGGAATTGAGGAAAATCGAATAATTGTTCATGAAGAGGCGACTAAGAAAGAAAATTGCAAATTAAATATAAAAGGAACAAAAAACTTAAAGATAGATTTCCCCTTTGAAAATGATAATTCGCTAAAGCGGGTTTTTTATGAACTTTATCAGTATCGGTATTCCTTTGATATCCATTTGGATAAAGATGGAGAAGAAATAGATCAATTCACGTATGGCTTAAAAAAGGTTTTGGAGCAGTTTAAAACAGATAATTATGAAGGTGACCCTGCGAAATATAAGGAGAAAATCGATAATAGATGTCATACAGGCATTAAGTCAAAAGTATTGGAATTTCTAAAGTATGAGAATTTGATATATGAGGACGGAATCATGTATAAATGTAGACTCAGTAAAATGGATGATCTTAAAATAAGCCGTGTTGCATACAAGCAATTTAAGTTTGATCAATTACAATTTGTTTTTAATAAATATTTGAAATGGTGTAAGGAAAAGAATATTTAATTGAAAACGTGTATAAGTCAATCATGCGGCGCATACAAAATAGTGAGAAAGGTGCTCATTTTATTAAATTTCCATAAACGGGTTAAAATATCAGATGAGATAGTGTATAATAGATGCATGGCTTTCGGGCCATGCATCTGTTTCATGAAACAGAATCCACGTCCGGTGTGGACCCTGCTGTTTCATGACGCGCGAAAATACAGGAAGAGGAAAACCGATAAGCATGAAAAAAGAAGAGTTCTTTTTTGACTCCAGGGACAACAGATCCAGAATCCATGCGGTCAGATATGTCCCCGGGGACCGGGAACCCGCATGTGTGGTGCAGATTGTCCACGGCATGGCGGAGTACATCGAGCGATATGAGGAGTTCGCCCGTTTTCTGACACAGAGGGGCTGTGTGGTTACGGGCAACGACCACCTGGGCCATGGGAAAAGTGTGGGGGAGGACGGTCTCTACGGCTACTTCTGCCAGCAGGACCCGGCGACGGTGCTGGTGCGGGATGTTCACCGCCTCAAGAAGATGACCCAGCAGGAATATCCGGGGCTGCCCTATGTGATTGTGGGACACAGCATGGGCTCTTTTATTCTGCGCAATTATCTGACCATGTATGGCAGCGGAATCACCGGGGCGGTGATCATGGGAACGGGGTATCAGCCCAGAGTAGCCATGGCAGCGGCAAAATGTATGGTGGGACTGCAGAAGATTTTTCTGGGTTCCAGACATGTGAGCAGGTTCAGCGACAGGGTGAGCTTCAGCGGCTATAACAGACGGATACCGGACGCAAAAACGGATTTTGACTGGCTGTGCAAGGACGAGGAGAGCGTGAGGCGCTACATGGAAGATCCCCTGTGCGGCAATGTCTTTACGCTCAACGGCTTCCAGACCCTTTCGGAGCTGATCTCGCGGGCCCACGATCCCCGGCGTCTGCGAAAAATTCCTGCCGATCTGCCCCTGATGGTGATTTCCGGCGACGCGGACCCGCTGGGGCAATACGGAAAAGGCATACCCAAAGTGTGCCAGGGACTGCGGGACGCGGGCGTGAAGGATGTGGAGATGTGCCTCTGGGAGACGGGCAGACACGAGCTTCTGAATGAGCCGGAGCGCGCCCGGATCATGGAACTGATCTATGACTGGATGCGAAGGCATTGTCTGAAAGCGGACGCATAAAAAAGACGGAAATACCAAAACTATTCCCCAAACAGGCAGGATGCCTGTGCAGCTGAAAGTATATGTTCCCGGACCTCGCGGCGATGAAGCCTGGGGCTTCCCGGGCCGCGGGAGATTCGAAGCCGCGCGCCGTACATCGGAAGGGGATATGTCAAACATTAATGTTGGAGGGAATTGCCATGAAAATCGCGTTTTACAGCACCAAGCCATACGACCGCCTCTGGTTCGAGCCGCTGGGGGAGCAGTATGGATATGAAATTCTTTTTATTGAATTTCCCTGTACCAGAGAGACTCTGTTTCTGGCAAAGGGATGTGACGCCATCTGCGTCTTTGTCAACGACCATATTGACGGCGAGATGATCGAAGTGCTTTATGACATGCATGTGAAAGGGATTTTGCTGCGGAGCGCCGGGTTCAACAATGTGGATGTGAAAGCGGCGGAGGACAAGATCGTCATACTGCGTGTGCCCAGCTATTCCCCGGAGGCGGTGGCGGAGTTCGCGACGGCTGTGCTGCTGACTCTGAACCGCTGCACCCACAAGGCGTATAATCGTACGAGGGAATTCAACATGAGCCTCCAGGGGCTGATGGGGACGGATCTGTATGGGAAGACGGCGGGAATCGTGGGAACCGGGCGGATCGGGCAGGCCATGATCCGGATCTGTCAGGGTTTTGGCATGAAGATTGTGGCGTATGACCCATACCCCAACCCCGATCTGGACGTGGCCTATGTGTCCAGAGAAGAGCTGTTTAGGCAGGCGGATGTGATCAGCCTGCACTGCCCGCTGACCGCCCAGACCCGGCACATGATCAACCGGGAAAGCATCTCCATGATGAAAGATGGCGTGTATCTGGTGAATACCTCCAGAGGAAGCCTGATTCATACGGACGATCTGATTGAAGGTCTGCTGCGGAAAAAATTCGGCGGCGTGGGGCTGGACGTGTACGAGGAGGAGGAAGGTATATTCTACGAGGACTGTTCGGGAGAGATCATTGAGGACGATAATCTGGCCCGGCTGACAACCTTTCCCAATGTGCTGATTACCTCCCATATGGGATTTTTTACCCGGGAGGCCATGGCCGCCATCGCGAAGGTTACCATGGAGAACGCCCACGCGCTGGAAAACGGCCTGCCCCTTGAAAACCGGGTAGGTGCCTGCGCCGTGAAGGAATAAGCGGGCCGGAGCATGGCCCGCATGCTGGAAAGGTGAATGAATATGGAAGCGAATCAATTCCCTTATACAATCAGATGGGCGCTGCCGGAAGACTGGGAGCCGGCCATGGACATGGTGTGGAGGACCTTTCTGAAATTTGAGGGGAGGGATTATTCCCAGGAGGGTATCGATAACTTTGATACCTTCATACATGACGGTACGCTCAGAAAGCTGTTCATAAACGGCCGCTATCAGGTGCTGGTGGCTCTGGACGGCGCTCTGGTGGTGGGGCTGGCCTCCGTGCGCAACGGCAACCACCTGTCCCTGCTGTTTGTGGACGAGCGATACCACCGGCGGGGGATCGGCAGGATGCTGATGAAGAGCCTGTGCCGGTATCTGGAGAGGGAGGCCGGGGAGCACAGCATGACGCTCACGGCGGCTCCCTATGCGGTGGATTTTTACCGGAAACTGGGTTTCTATGCCTTGAAACCGGAGGAACAGATCTCCGGCATTCGTGTGACCTCCATGGAGAAATTTTTTTGATGTGGCTGTATCGCAGCGACTAAGCTCAAAACAGAAAGGAAACAAAAGAATGAAATTTTTGAACATCGACAGCCCCTTTATGCAGATCATGAACAAGGTGGCGGATCTGATGATCCTGAACCTGCTGACCATTGTCTGTATGATTCCTCTGATTACCACCGGGGCGGCTCTCACGGCCATGCACTACCAGGTGCTGAAGATCGTGCGGGATGAGGAGTGCTACATTGTGAAGGGATACTTCAAAGCGTTCAAGGATAATTTCTGGCAGTCCACCGCCATCTGGCTGATCATGCTGGTCCTGGGGCTGGTTCTGGGCGGGGACTTCTACATTATGCGCATGTCGGAGACGGAATTCCATGTGGTGTTCCGGGCGATTCTGGGAGCCATCGCCATCTTTACCGTATTCACGCTGCTGTTTGTATTCCCGGTTCAGGCCAAGTTCGCCAACCCGGTATTCCGCACCATCAGGAACGCGCTGGCAATGAGCATCCTGCAGGCGCCCAAGAGCGTGGTGATGCTGGTGCTGTATGTCCTGCCCATGGTGCTTGTGATATTTGTGCCCAATGTGTTTCCGCTGGTGATGCTTTTCGGCATGACGGTGCCTGCGTTTCTGTCCGCGAAAATGTATAACAAATTCTTCCTGAAACTGGAGGACAGGATCAATGAGGCCAATGGCGCGGGAGGAGGCGCGGAGCAGGAGGACGATGGAGAGAAAATTTTCCATGACAAGCTGGATACCACGCTGGAGGAAAAAAATATCGGTTAAAAACTGTGGATTATGTCCAATAAAGAAAATGGCTTTTGTGAAAAATGACGGTGGGACTGTAAAACGTGCGGATTTGTGAGCAATTCCCACAATCGGGGACGAAATCTTTGTGGAATAGTGGCATAGAATTTCACCAGGGATTTAGTTATACTTAGTTAAGAGTTGTGGTGATACATATCGCTGCACCAACAGAAAAATAATTTTCTATTATGAAAGGAGTTATTTTATGGCTAGTTTATCTTTAAAGAATATCTGCAAGGTGTATCCGAATGGTTTTGAGGCAGTTAAGAATTTTAACCTTGAGATAGCAGATCAGGAGTTCATCATCTTCGTAGGTCCCTCTGGTTGCGGTAAGTCCACCACTCTTCGTATGATTGCGGGTCTGGAAGATATCTCCTCCGGTGAGTTAAAGATTGGTGACAGAGTAGTTAATGATGTGGAGCCCAAGGACAGAGATATTGCCATGGTATTCCAGAACTACGCTCTGTATCCTCATATGTCTGTATATGATAATATGGCATTTGGTCTGAAGCTGAGAAAGGTTCCCAAGGACCAGATCGACAAGATGGTTAAGGAAGCCGCCAAGATCCTGGATCTGGAGAAGCTGCTGGACCGTAAGCCGAAGGCTCTGTCCGGTGGTCAGAGACAGCGTGTGGCCATGGGACGTGCTATCGTGCGTAATCCCAAGGTGTTCCTGATGGATGAGCCTCTGTCCAACCTGGATGCAAAGCTGCGTGTGCAGATGCGTGTTGAGATCTCCAAGCTGCATCAGAGACTGGGCACCACCATCATCTACGTTACACATGACCAGACCGAGGCTATGACGCTGGGTACCAGAATTGTTGTTATGAAGGACGGCGTGATCCAGCAGGTGGATACCCCTCAGAATCTGTATCAGAAGCCCCAGAACCTGTTCGTGGCTGGATTCATGGGTTCCCCTCAGATGAACTTCCTGGATGCCACCATCAAGGTTACCGGCAATATTGCCAACCTGGAGATCGCGGGCCACAGTGTTCCCCTGCCTGCTGACAAGTCCAAGAAGATTATCGATGGCGGTTATGACGGAAAGGTCGTTACCTTCGGTATCCGTCCCGAGGACGTATATGATTCCGAGGCGTTTATCAAGTCATCTCCGGACAGCGTATTCGAGTCTACCGTGAAGGTTTACGAGCTGTTGGGCGCAGAGGTTTACTTATACTTTGATCTGGATACCTTCCCGATGACTGCAAGGGTAGATTCCCGTACAACTGCAAGACCTGGCGATGCTGTGAAGTTCGCTCTGGATGTTGAGAAGATCCATGTATTTGACAAAGAGACCGAGCAGATCATTACCAATTAGTAAGATTGTCCAGGGAGGTGCTGGTTTCCAGCACCTCCCTTTTTTCTATATGCCGCCGGTTTTGCGGGGGATATGGGAAGGCGCAAAGAACGCGCCCTTTAATCAGAAGCAAAGAGCATGCTTTCGATAAGCCATATGAGGAGGAGTTATGATATCTAGTCAGATCATTCAGACAAGTATAGACGAGTTAAAGACAATCACCAAGGTGGATCTGTGTGTGTATGACCCTTCCGCCACAGTGATCGCCGCAACTAATGACATGCAGGAAATACAGGGGAATCTGATCAGCAGCTTTGCAGCTTCACCGGCTGACAGTCAGGTGATCGGCCCTCACCATCTGCTTAAGATTTTGGATGAGGGGGAATTGCTCTATGTACTGGTGGCCAGTGGAACCGGGGACGATGTGTATATGGTGGGCAAGATTGCCGTATGCCAGATTCAGAACCTGACAATCGCGTATAAGGAGAGGTTTGACCGAAACAACTTTTTCCAGAATCTTCTGCTGGATAATCTTCTGCTGGTGGACATCTATAACAGGGCCAAGAAACTTCATGTGGAGGTGACGGCTCCCAGGGCGGTGTTCCTGATAGAAACCAAGCTGGAGAAGGACAGTATTGTGACAGAACTGCTGAAAGGGATGTTTTCCTCCCAGGGGGGAGACTATATCACAGCGGTGGATGAGACCAATGTAATCCTGATCAAAACGCTGGACCCGACGGTCACATATGAGAATCTGTGTGATGTGGCACATACCATTGTGGCCATGATGAATGCGGAGGCAATGTTGAATGTGCGGGTGTCCTTTGGCACCGTGGTGCAGGAGCTTAAAGATGTGTCAAAATCCTACAAGGAGGCCAAGCTGGCGCTGGATGTGGGTAAAATTTTTTACGCGGAGCGAGGTGTGGTGGCCTACAGTACATTGGGGATCGGCAGGCTGATTTATCAGCTGCCTGTGAATCTGTGCAGGATTTTTATAGAAGAGATCTTCGGAGAGAATTTGCCCATCGACCTGGATGAGGAGACACTGACTACAATCAACAAGTTTTTTGACAATAATCTAAATGTATCGGAGACCTCCCGCCAGTTGTTCGTACATCGCAATACGCTGGTGTACCGGATCGAGAAAATCCAGAAGAGCACGGGGCTTGATCTGCGCAATTTTGATGACGCGCTGACCTTTAAGATCGCGCTGATGGTGGTAAATTATATGAAATATCTGGATTCTCTGGAATACTAAAGCATTCTCCCAACCTGCTTTGAGACGGGTAGCCGCCCGTTTTGGGGCGGGAGTGGGACCGGTTGAAACTTAAAACAGGCAGGAATAAAACGGACAACCCCTTAATACACTTATAGTAGAGAAAATTCAAAGTGTATTGAGGGGGTTTTTATGTATTATGATAAGCAGATCCGCTATATAGATTATCTGGAAAACGGAGAAAAACAGCGCAACTGCGGATATGTCAAAATGACGGTGACAGGGAATCAGCTGCTGCTGGAAATGCAGATCAGGGGACTTTATGAGACGGACGACGTAGTCTCAGAGGTTGCGCTGGAGGGGGCAGGCGCGGAGAGATGTATTGGAGCAGTGCAAATCCGGCAGGGCAGTGGCAGCTTCCGGTGGGAAATCAAGGACCCCGAAAATGAGGGCGAGGCGCTGGTCATTGGAAAGGGGATGTGCTATGGGCAGCTGGAACGGGTACAGGTGCAGCTGTCTTCCAGAAGGAGTCTGCGCTGTGTCTGGAGAGAGGCCTCCCGGGTGATGGGGCTGAAACAGGCAGGAGAGGCGGCAAAACAGGTAAGGGAGGCGGCGAAGCAGGCGCAAGAGCCGGTAGAGCCGCTAAAAGAAGTGGGAAAGCGCAGCACAGATGAGATCCCGGGAAGCGGGATCTTGGGCACGGGAGAGTATGGCCTGGAGCAGAGTACAGCCAAGAGCAGGCAGCATAATACGGAGGAATCTGGAACGGACGGCACAGCCTGTGCCGTAGAAAAAGTGGCGGAATGGTCAGAAGGTGAGGAGCGACAGGACCGCCAGGAGACCGCCGGGGCGCTGGTGGCGGCGGAAAACGACGCAGTGAGGCGCACAGAGGGGATGAGGGAACCCCGGGAGGCAGGACCAGGAGAGACCAGGCCCCGAAGCGAGGGCGGAGACGAAAGGGAGACCGGAAGCAAAAGCAGCAACCAGAATCAGAGCGGACCCGAAAGGGAGACCGGAAGCAAAAGCAGCAACCAGAATCAAAGCGGACCCGAAAGGGAGATCGGAAGCAAAAGCAGCAACCAGAATCAAAGCGGCCCCGAAAGGGAGACCGGGAGCAAAAGCAACAACCAGAATCAAGGCGGAGACGAAAGGGAGACCGGGAGCAAAAGCAATAACCAGAATCAAAGCGGAGACGAAAGGGAGACCGGAAGCAAAGGCAGCAAGCAGAATCAAAGTGGACCCCGGGAAAAAAAGGAGGCGGAAATCGGGGCCGCGCCGGAAGAGGCCGGGCCTCGCCGGGGGGCCGCTCCGGCGGAACCGGGAAAAAGAGCCGGGGAAAGTGCAGCAGGTCCGGAGAGCAATCGCGCGCCTCTGCCGCCAAGGATGGATTCCATGAGCGAGGACAAGTGGCAGCAGCTTTGGAAAATCTATCCCCATACACGGCCGTTCCAGGATGAGAGGGAGTATCTCTCTCTGCGGCCGGAGGATTTCGTGATTCTGCATTCCGGTTCCTATCGGCTGGCGCAGAACAGTTTCCTGCTTCACGGATATTTCAACTATGAGCATCTTATTCTGACGCAGGTGCCGCAGAGAAACGGAAAACAGTATTACATAGGGGTGCCGGGAAATTTTTATGAAAAGGAAAAGCAGGTAGCCGTTATGTACGGATTCGGCAGCTTTGAATGTAAGCGGGAGCCCGCGGGGGAGGGGGATTTCGGGTATTATATGATCAAAGTGGAACTGTAGCGGGCAGAGCGGAGACCGCGCGTCTACAGTCCCGACAGGTCAAAGGGAGGAATAAAGCTGTCCTGAGCCACATCCCCTTCCTGTATATAGACATTCTCCATGCCTATTCGCAGGCAGTAATCGGTCACTCGCTGATATTCGGCGGGCGTAACCCGGCGGTTCAGTTCGGGCAGGCCCGCCACATGGCGCAGGGGCGTATATTGACACATGACGCTGACGTATATGTCGTTTCCGAAGGCATCCCGCAGATAATGCAGGACTTTCTTGCTGTCGCCCACATGACCGGGCAGGACCAGGTGGCGGACGATCATTCCCCGGCGCAGCAGAGGGGTATCCGGCGGATAGACAGCGGCATGAGGAGGAGAATTCTCCGCATACGCGGCGGGACTATAAAATTCCGGCGCACCCACCTGGCGGAACATCTCATCCAGAGCCAGCCGGGCTTTCCCGAAGTAGTCTTCCGCGTGGGAGTACCGGGAACTCAGCTCGCCGGATACATATTTCAGGTCGGGCAGATAGATGTCTACCAGCCCGTCCAGCATGCGCAGCGCTTCCACGGACTCATATCCGCCGCAATTGTACACCACCGGCAGATACAGGCCTTCCTGGCGGGCCTGCTCCAGGGCCCAGGCGATGGTGGGCAGATAATGTGTGGGAGTCACCAGATTGATATTGGCGGCTCCTTTCTGCTGTAGATTCAGAAATATTTTCACCAGACGGTCCGGAGAAATCTCCCGGCCGGTCTGTCCAAGAGCGATATCAAAATTTTGACAATACACACAACGCAGGTTACAGCCGCTGAAAAAAACAGTACCGGAACCTGCGGCTCCGGAAATACAGGGCTCTTCCCACATGTGCAGGGCGGCCCTGGCGGCGCGCAGCTCCAGGGGCTGCCCGCAGAATCCGGTTTCTCCCGCCACCCTGTTGACATGACAGCGCCGGGGACAGAGGGCGCAGGAAGCGTACAGCTGCAGTATGTCTTTGTAAGACTGAGTGAAATGGGCTGACATTGCCGAAGCGCTCCTTTCGCCGCCGGAAGGGATCTGTGCTGAGACCGGCCCAAATAAGCCGGGCCGACAAAAAAACGGATAACAAGACCGTATACCGCGGGCTGCTTCACAGACTCCACCCGGCACCCTCACGGCACATGGGAGGTTCTACTTAGTGCTGCTTTGTTCCCAACCTGACACGGTTCGTAGATTCCCATTGCGTGAGACCAGACTTCAACACCTGCTTTGCAGTGCTCCCACGATATACGGCTTCTTTAGTGTATCGTTTTATGAGCGGTTTGTCAAGAAAAATATCTGTGGGCTCAACCCTTTTAAGTCCGCGGCCCTTTGCAGGCTTCTCAGGAAACCGCCCGGGCGGCTGCCCGTCACGGAAACAAAGTTGCATTTCGGCTGACAGGCTCTTGCATTTGCCCTGGGAATTATATATACTGTATTTACGGATCTGGGGTATATTTTTAAGGTTTCTGAGAATAATAGGCATACATGTTTGCGAAACCCTGTCCGTAAGCGCCCAGCCGCTGTCTCCGGAAAGCGGGTTTGGCAGCTGCCGGATCACAGGCAGGCGGCGAAGCGTGTTTTGTGCGTGAGAGAAGGATCTTCCGCGTCCAGATTCAGAATAGCGCAGAACCGGAGGACGGGGCGTATGGAGCGGACTGTCCCGGGACATGCAGGAAAGGGGAAAATATGAATAAAAATGCGTTCAGACAGTTATCTTACGGAGTGTATGTAGTGAGTACCTGGGATGAGGGGAGGGCTACGGGCTGCACGGCCAACAGCGCCATGCAGATTACCTCAGAGCCCGCCACCATAGCAGTGAGTGTGAACCATGACAATTATACCAATGAGTGTATCCAGAAGCTGGGCAGATTTGCCCTGTCCGTACTGGGCGAACATTCCGATCCCGCCACCATCGGTATTTTCGGCTTTAAGAGCGGGAGAGACTGCGATAAATTTGATGAGGTAAAGCCGGAAATCCGCGGACATATGCCGGTGATTCCCGATGCCTGCGCCTATATTGTGTGTGAGGTGGTGGACAGGATGGAGACCAGCACCCATACGGTTTTTCTGGGCAAAGTGGTGGACGCGGACATTCTGAACAAGGATGATCCCATGACCTATGCCTATTATCACAATGTGATCAAGGGCAAGAGCCCCAGGACCGCGCCCACCTATATTCCGGAGGACCAGGAGCCCAAAGCGGAGCCGGTCTATGTATGCAGTGTATGCGGCTATGAATACAGGGGAGATATCCCGTTTGAGGAGTTGCCGGATGATTACCTCTGTCCGGTGTGCAAACAGCCTAAATCCGTGTTTCAGAAGAAGTGATTTCCAAGGCCTTCTGTGCCTTTTCCTGCCGGTTGCGGATGCGCAGCTCTGTGAAAAACTCTTTTAACAGTCCGCTGCACTCCGCTTCCAGCACACCTCTGGTCACCACGGCCTGATGGTTGAACTGCGGCATCTCCAGAATGTTCAGAACGGAGCCGCCACAGCCTGCCTTTGGGTTCATACAGCCCATGACCACCTCCGGGATTCGGGCCTGGATGATGGCTCCTGCGCACATCTGGCAGGGCTCCAGCGTTACATAGAGGACGCAGTCCTCCAGCCTCCAGTCCCCGATCTTTTTGCTGGCCTTGTTTATGGCGGTGATCTCCGCGTGCGCCAGAGTATTTTTGTCGGTGTTACGGCGGTTGTAACCCCGGCCGATCACCTTTCCCTCGTGGACAATCACACAGCCGATAGGCACTTCGCCAAGTTCCAGAGCCCTTTGGGCCAGCTTCAACGCCATTTTCATGTATTTTTCCTGTACGCTGACTATTTTCGCCATGATTTTCCCCCGGGTAATAAGAATCTGTAACCGCAAGCCTTAAAACGACGGCAGACTTCCGGACGCGCCGTTCTCATGGCTGATCCGGTTAAAAGCCCGCACCAAAATGATTGTAACGCACAAGTCACAGGACGTCAAGACGCGCAGGCTCTTGTGTTTTTCTCATGAGGATGCGGGGGAGGGGCGATATCCTTCGGGTCCGGCAGCGGCGCGGCAGTCAGAAGATCGAAAAATTTTTATGGGGAGGATTTTTGATGATATTTTACGGTATAAACAAAACGACGCTTCTGGATTATCCGGGCCATGTGGCGGCCACTTTTTTCACGGGCGGCTGCAATATGCGCTGCCCTTTCTGCCAGAACAGCGGGTTGGTGCTGGAGCCCCGGTCCCAGCCTGAGATCCGGGAGCGGCAGGCGCTGGATTTTCTGAAAAAGAGGAAGGGGATTCTGGAGGGAATCTGCATCACCGGCGGGGAACCCACGCTCCAGCCTGATCTGGGTCAATTTATCCGGCAGGCGCGGGAACTGGGTTACCTGGTGAAACTGGACACCAACGGGTACAGGCCGCAGGTGCTGCGGCGTCTGCTGGAGGAAGGACTGCTGGACTATGTGGCCATGGATATCAAGGCTTCCCGGGAACGCTATGCCGCGGCCTGCGGACTGCCGCAGGTGGAGCTGGACCTTATCGAGCAGAGCGTGGAACTGCTGAAAAATTCCCCCATCCCCTGTGAATTCCGGACCACGGCGGTAAAGGGCATTCATACGGTGGAGGAATTTACTTCCATCGGGCGGTGGCTGCAGGGCGGCAAGGCTTATTTCCTGCAAAATTTCAGGGACAGTGAACAGGTGATGCAGTGTGGTTTTTCCGGTTTTGAGAAGGAGCGCCTGGAGGAGATGAGGGAAAGGGCGGCGGTGTATATTCCCCGGGCGGCTCTCAGAGGGGTGGATTAATTCCGGGCCGGAGTCACCCATGGGAGGAAACAGGAATATTATGCTAGTGAGTCTTATGATTTTCGGGCGGTGATATTCTTGAGTACTTTTCAGACGATCCTGGAGGCTGCCGCAATTGCCGCCGCGCTTTCCATGGATGCCTTTGTGGCCGGTTTTGCCTATGGAGCCAGACAGATCCGGATGTCCCGGCGATCCGTTCTGCTGATTAACCTGATATGCAGCGCCATTGTGGGGCTGTCTCTGGGGCTGGGCAGCCTGGTGGCCGATTTCCTTCCCGATGGCCTCCAACGGGGGTTGTGCTTTGCCCTGTTGTTTGTGCTGGGGCTGGTCAAACTGCTGGACGGCATTGTCAGGGCGGCGATCCGCAGGCACGGCAATCTGGACGGCGAACTGGGTTTCTCGCTGTTCAGCCTGCGTTTTGTATTACATGTATATGCGGACCCGGCGGCGGTAGACCTGGATCATTCTCAATCCATCTCCACGGCGGAAGCGGCGTCGCTGGCGCTGGCGCTGTCTCTGGACGGAGCGGCGGCGGGCTTTGGCGCCGCGCTGGGGCAGGCCAGCATCCCGGCGGTGGTAACGGCCTCCCTGATCGCGAACCAGCTTACGCTGCTGCTGGGGTCCTGGCTGGGGGAAAAACTCTCCAGGCGGCTTCACATGTCTCTTGGCTGGCTGGGAGGAGTGATTTTGCTGCTCCTGGCATTCAGCAAGGTGTAAAATATGGTGTTTTTTTGTCTGGAGATATGCTATAATCTATAAATGAAATACGTTTCGATAAAGTGGGGAGAGTCAGGGGATATCATCATGTTGAGATTAAGACCTTATAAGAGCAGTGACGCGGAGAGGATTGTACAGTGGCTTGAGGAGGAAAGGACGTTTTGCCGGTGGAGGGGCGAGGGGGATGAGCCGTATCCCATCAGCCGGGTGGATCTGGACGCCGGTTACCGGGCGGAGGAAGAGATTTATCCCATGACGGCGGAGGATGAGGGAAAACTGATGGGGCATCTGACCCTGCGGTATGTGGATCAGGGGCAGCGGGAGGTGCGTCTGGATCATGTGATCGTGGACCCGGCCAGGAGAGGAAGAGGCTGCGGCAGGGAACTGACACAGATGGCGGCGAGATATGCCATGCTTTTCCTGGGAGCGGAAAAGGTCAGTCTGGCGGTGTTTGAGGAAGACGTCAGGGCATACAACTGTGCTCTGGCAGCGGGCTTTAAGGATGTCCCGCGGACATTGCCCGTGGAGCGCGCCGTCTTGGGAGAGGTATGGCACTGCCGCAGGATGGAGCTGGACCTGACCGGGGAATTGCCCCAAGGTCTGGCGGGAAGCCTGGGGCTGGCCCGCCGGGACATGCTGACGGGATTGTATAATCAGCAGGGGATACTGGAGCTGCTGGAGAAGTGGAAGGGCTCCTGTCCGGAGAGAGGGGAGAAGCTGCTGCTGATCAGCGTGGATATCGACAGACTGGGGGATATCAATAATGTGTACGGCCATTCAGAAGGGGATGTGGCCATACAGACACTGGCGGAAATTCTGAGAAACAGTCTGTCGGAGGGTGAGGCCGCGGCCCGCCTGGGCGGGGATGAGTTTCTCATAGCCATGCGCATTACCGGTGAGGCGGAACAGGCCGTTGACAGTCTGATGCACGCGGTTATCGGACGCCTGGACAGTTATAATCGCATATCCGACAAGGGGTACAGTCTGGAAATCATTTATTCGCACCTGGTGCTGGAGCCCACGGGAAATCTGCGGATACAGGACGCGCTGGATGAGGCTTTCAGCCAGAAGCGGATTGTGAAAAACAACCGCCGCCCCCTTGGGGCCATCCGGGAAGGACTGCGGGAACAGGATTATGATCCGGTGGAAGAGAAGCTGGTGAACGAGATCCTGGACCAGAATAATTTTCGATACGAATTTCAGCCGATTGTGGATGCCCGGACCGGGGAGATCTACGGCTATGAGGCGCTGATGCGCACGGGGGAGGAGGATTCCGTGCCTCCCTATGTGATTTTGAAATATGCAGTCAAATGTCAGAGGCTCTACGATGTGGAACGCGCCACTTTTGGCAATGTGCTGGCTACGGTGGCAGGAAAACAGGAACTTTTCGGGGACAAAAAGGTCTTTATCAACAGTATTCCCGGGTACCAGCTGGACGGTACGGATTATGAGAAGCTGCGCCGGGACTATGCGGAAGTTTTCCAGCAGATGGTGGTGGAGGTGATCGAGCAGTCCGAACTGAATGACAGGGATCTGGACACCTTGCTGGAGAGAAGCCAGGAAGCCGGTTTTGACATTGCCATAGATGACTACGGGACCGGGTATTCCAACACATCCAGTCTGCTTCGCTATCTGCCAAACTGTCTGAAAATCGACAGGCTTCTGATCACAAATATCCAGGAGGAGCCCAAGAAACAGCATTTTGTGAAGAGCATCATTGAGTTCGCGCATGACAACGGCTTTCTGGTCCTGGCGGAGGGCGTGGAAACCGCCGGGGAACTGAGGGCGGTGATCCATATGGGGGTTGACCTGATTCAGGGCTTTTACACGGCAAAACCCTCGCCG
This sequence comes from uncultured Acetatifactor sp., assembly GCA_910583845.1. Lineage (GTDB taxonomy): Bacteria > Bacillota > Clostridia > Lachnospirales > Lachnospiraceae > Acetatifactor. The sequence continues at coordinate 17,065 of CAJUAB010000018.1, read as the reverse complement.
GAGATTGTTCAGAAAGTGGCCCAGGATGTGAAAAGCGAGATCATCAGCACCAGTATCGATAACAAGGGGCAGACAGGCCGCAAGATCTTTATGGTGACCCAGGAGCGGGAACTGCCCCTGATGCGCCTGGCGCTGGAGCAGTACAACGGCATTCTGCTGGCGGATCAGGAACTCACGCTGGTGGGAAACAAAAGCTATGTGGCGGGCATGAGTGTGAAAATCAAGGAGGGTGCCGACTGTCGTCTGACCCTGCGCAATGTACATCTGGAGAGTATCGAGGGGCTTCCCTGTATAGATATCGGCAAGAATGCCAGACTGACCGTATTGCTGGAAGGGGACAACCGGCTGGAGAAGATCGGCATCCGGGTGCCGGAGGGGAGCAGCCTGACCCTGGCGGGCAGCGGCAGCCTGGGGATAAAGGCCCGGGAGATCCGGTGCTACGGCATCGGTAATTCCTGCAATGCCGGTGTGGGCGAGATCCGGTGGGCGTCCTCCGGCAGACTGTACATATATGCGGAGGGCATTGACTGCGTGGCGCTGGGCGGCGGCATCTACAGACAGGGAGACGGCATACAGGCGGGCGGCGGAGCGGTGGAGATCAGCGTGGCCAGTGAGACGGGGATTGCCATCGGCTGCTTTGAGGGAGCCATGCCCATATCTGTGCAAAACTGCGGACTCCGGCTGGAGATCCATGTGGGGACTGGACTGGGAATCGGCTGCCTGAAGGGAGATCAGAATATCCATATAGCACATTCCAATGTGGAGATCAAGGGCTCCGGCAGTCTTCTCTGCGGTGTCGGAAGTGTGGAAAAGACAGGCGGTGTGATCCGGATGGAAGCCGGTCAGCTGTCCGCGAGGCTTAACGGACAGCATGTGGGCATGGTGGGCAATGCGGGAGGGAGCCTCCACGTGCTGACGAAGAACTGCCGTCTGGAGCTGAAAGGCGAGGGAAGCCGGGTCTGGGGAGTCGGCTCCATGGACGGGTCGGCGGTGATCCGCAGTCATGGGGCAGTCTATGACATTCATGTCCGGGCGGGCGAATACAGACTGATCGGCGCGGAGGAGGAGAATCTGTCCTTTGAGGACGGGGAACGCCGCCTGCGCGTCAATGAGGACTGAGAAGAGGCGGGAGAGCTGGATGCTGCCGGCCTTGCGGGAGTGAAGGCCCTTTTGCGGGGGATGACCCTGAAAAAGCCCATGCGTCCTGAAAGCGGAATGTCCTGCGGAATGCCTTGACGGTTTCAAAAAAAGCATGATACAATGCATTCATGGCATGGACGGCCATCCGGTGGTTTCCGGCCCGGACGAGGGCCGGGGGCTCATTGCATATGCCCTCCAAGGGGGAGAATGGAGAAGGGAGTTATCATGAAAAAAGGGAAAAGTACCTATCAGTTTCCGATCAATGTCGATCCGAATGTGGCACACCAGACGATTATGAACTGGCTGGGGGCCAACAGCTTTGAACTGAAGCAGAAAGACGGGCAGTATTATTATCAGTACAGCGACCCCATCGTGGGTAAGCGGTTGTTTGAATTTTATTTACAGCCGGGGATGGTGACGATTAACGCTTACATAGGGAAGTATAAGAAACCCTACCTTCTGGATGACAGTTTCGCCGGGTCTGTGCCGAAGTCCGCTTACAAGCAGATTCTGGCACCGCTGTTCCAGACGCTGTCCTCTTACAACGTCCCGGGACAGCCGGGAGACGTAAGTTCCGCGGCGCCCGGTAACGGATCGCCTTATGGCGGGGCCGCCACCGGATGGCCGCAGCCCGCTCCCAACGATTATGGGGATTTTGCCGGTTCTGCCGAAAAAACCAACGAAAAACTGGCGATCGCCGGTTTCGTGATTTCCATTATCGGCCTTTTGCTTTCTTTTGTGGGGTATACATATGGCGTCCTGCTGTATGTTCTGGAGTTTTACTTCGCGTCCCGCGGTATAAGAAGCAAGAGGAAAGGATTTGCCATCGCCACCTATGTGGTGGCTGGAGTCTCCATTCTGATTTTGGTGGGCACGATCTTTTTATACGCTCTGTTGTAATAGGAATTTTATATTTATTTCCTGGTTATTTTCTGATAGGATTGCAAATATTGTAACAATAGAAGAAAATTTGCCGGAAGCACTGCCCCGGCAGGGACATGGGCACGGCACCTGTGGAAACTTTCTGCCCTCCGCTGTGGTGGCTTATGGGAATCAATCTAGGATGCATAAACTTGAAAAGATCAGAAAATCTTTAACGACATCGCAAATTATCATACTGGGATTCGCGGGCGTGATATTGCTGGGAAGCCTGCTTCTCATGCTCCCCGTGGCGACGAGGGACGGCAGGGGAGCGGTTTTTGCGGACGCGCTGTTTACTTCGACTTCCGCGGTCTGCGTGACCGGGCTGGTGGTGCGGGACACAGCCACCTACTGGTCCGGCTTCGGCCAGGCGGTCATTCTGACGCTGATTCAGATAGGCGGAATGGGAGTGGTGACGGTTGCCGTGGCGGTCTTTATCGTATCGGGGAAGAGGATCAGCCTCAGGGAGCGCAGTATTATGCAGGAGGCCATCTCAGCCAATCAGCTGGGCGGTATTGTCAGGCTCACGGGATTTATCATCCGTATGACCGTGTGCTTTGAGCTGCTGGGGGCGCTGGTCATGGCTCCGGCGTTTTGCAGGGAATTTGGCGTTGGCAAGGGGATCTGGTATGCCGTCTTTCACTCCGTATCCGCTTTCTGCAATGCCGGTTTCGACTTGATGGGTGATAAGGCGCTCTATTCGTCTCTCACTTATTTTGCATACAGTCCCTCCGTCAATATCGCTGTCATGAGTCTGATTGTGATCGGAGGCATCGGCTTTCTGACCTGGGACGATATCCGATCCAAAAAATTTCATTTCCGGAAATACAGAATGCAGACCAAGCTGATCCTGACGGTTACGCTGGGTCTGATTCTGTTGCCGGCGCTCTTCTTTTTCTTTATGGAATTTCAGGAGCTGCCCTTGGGAAAGCGGATTCTGTGTTCGCTGTTTCAGGCGGTTACGCCCAGAACCGCCGGGTTCAACACGGTGGATTTTGGTCTTATGAGTGAGAATGCCCTTGCGGTCATGGTTATTCTGATGCTGGTGGGCGGCTCTCCAGGCTCCACCGCCGGGGGGATCAAGACCACGACTTTTGCGGTTACGCTTTCCGCCGCCGCCTCCGTCTTCCGGCGCAGGGAGCATGTACACTTCTTTAACAGGAGAATAGACGACGCCACGGTGCGCAATGCTCTGGCGGTTCTGGGCATGTACCTTGTGCTGTTCCTCTGCGGCGGTTTTCTGATCAGCCAGACGGAGGGACTTCCTCTTGGAACATGTCTGTTTGAATCGGCGTCCGCGATCGCCACGGTGGGGCTGACTCTGGGGATCACGCCGGGCCTGGGCCAGTTGTCCAGGGGCATACTGATCGTGCTGATGTATATCGGAAGGGTAGGCTGGCTGACATTGCTCTTCGCGGCATTTTCGGACAAAAGGCAGGCGGGGACGGAGAGGATGCCCCTGGAGAAGCTGAACGTCGTATAGGGAGGTTATCATGAAATCTGTATTGCTGATAGGGCTTGGGAGATTTGGCAGGCATATTGCCATGAAGCTGAATGACTTTAACTGTCAGGTGATGGCGGTGGACAATGACGAGGAGAGGGTCAACACTTCGCTGTCTTTTGTGACCAACGCCCAGATCGGGGACAGTACCAGCGAGGAATTTCTCTCCACGCTGGGAGTCCGGGACTATGATGTCTGTATTGTGACAATCGGGGATGACTTTCAGAGCTCGCTGGAAACGGCTTCCCTGCTCAAGGAGCTGGGAGCGAAAAAAGTCATCGCCAGGGCCTCCAAGGGGGCGCAGGAAAAATTTCTCCTGCGCAACGGAGCGGATGAAGTGGTCTATCCGGAAAAACAGCTGGCGGCGTGGACGGCGATCCGATGTACCTCGGATCATATACTCGACTATATACAGCTGGACGGGGAGAGCTCCATCTATGAACTGACTATTCCGGACGATTGGCACGGCAGGACGATTGTACAGCTGGATATCCGAAAGAAATTCGGCATCAATATCCTGGGCATCAGAGAAAAGGGCAGACTCAATATGGACGTTGCCCCGGACACCATGCTCTCCAGGGAAAAGTCCATATTGGTTCTGGGAAGGCAGAAAGCCATCCAAAAGTGTTTTCATATATGAGGAGAACGCCAATAGCGTCCCTTTTCATTGGATTTCCAGCGTGAAAGCTCCGCCCGTCATACGCAGCCTCACCCGGTACAGGTCGTGGTCCCAGGCCTTTTTCAGGCGCGCGTCCGTGATGGGCAGAACCTCCACCGCAGATCCGGTCTGACTGTCAGCCGCCAGGGGCAGCGCCCCGGTAAAAGAGGCCCTGGCCAGGTCTCCCAACAAAAATTGTCCTTCGCGCAGCACAGGTTTTTCATAAGTGATAAAATTCAGTATGACATCCGGAAGGTTGCTGGTATCTTCCACTGTCACTTTCCCTTCTTTCTTATCCAGGGTGACGCGGCGGCGGTAGCTGAGAGGGGTACCGCCGGTTTTATCATGTCCCGTAAGGGGGTAGGCGTTGATCAGCTCCATGGAGATGGAGGCCCTGCTGCCAAAGCTGGTTTCCACCTCCGTGGCACGGTACTTTTCTCCGGCGCTCTGGTCTGCTCCCATCAGTGTGGGGAGATTGTGATAACCGGACTGCATGGTCCAGATTTCATAGCGCCGGGAGGAGAAGGTTTTTCCTGTGTAGCTCTCCACGCCGATGTCCACAAACAGGGGGCGGCCGTTCTTATACAGCGTGAAACTGCCGGTGTCATTGTGGTTGTGGTTATCCGCGTTGTCCCCTGCTTTTACGGCAAGGGCCAGGGTATCGCTCCGGGCCAGGAAGAGTCCCACGCTGGGGTAGAAGAGTCCGGCGTCCGACCTTTCGGGCGCGTCGCCGCAGTTCCCGAAAGCGTAGACTTCTTTCCAATAAACAATATTCTGAAAGCGGTGATAGAGGCTTATGCGGTTCACTTCGTCGGAGTACAGTTCCCCGCCGCTGGCCCGGAAATCCCGGGCGGCGAACGCCATAAGCTCCGGCTGACAGGTATATTTTCCGAAGAGGTATTCCTGTACGCCTGCGCGTCCCGCGATGGGAGAGCAGTCCGAGAAATTAAAATAGTATTTGTCCGCCACATGCACATGCAGGATATAGGCGGCGATATTTCTGATTTTTTCCGTCTGAAACAGCGGCGAGAAAGCCCCGTCCGACACGGCGTTCAAGACTTCCATGGCGTTGCAGAGGCACAGACCCGCATGGCGGTAATACTGAGCGCCCTCATCGCAGCAGCCGTCCTCTCCGTAATCTTTCAGAAAGAAGTCCAGACTCTGTGCGGCTTTCAGGAAGATCCGGCGGCGGATGTCCGGGTCAAAGGGTTCTGAAAACGCGGTGATCAGCACATTTTGGGTACACCAGGCCGTCCAGTTGCACATGGGCTCATCCCCCTGGCCCATCCACCAGAAATGCTCCTCCAGATAGGGAATGATGATACGCCGGTTGAGTTCGCGGTGTATTCTTGCCGTGATCAGGGGACTGAGCTCCTCCAGCTTCTCTCCCAGGAGATAGGAGACACAGGCCAGCAGCGCCCCGGTCTCGCAGGCGAACAGATCCAGTACCGGCCTGGAGCTGTCCGGCAGGAGAAGCTGGGGGCTGTCCCGACGATAGGAATTGTGGGGCGGAAGCTGCCAGCCACTTTCCTCGCACAGGATAAAGATGCCGTTGACGATATCGTCCATAAAGCGTCCCTTTCGTTCCACGCATTCTGCCGTCACCAGGGCGCACAGGGCATGACGTCTGGCAAAATACAGATCTTCATACAGGACCCGGTTGCCCGTGCGTTTAAAGTTCATGAAGTCTGTGGCATAGATCGCGGGATATCGGTATCCCAGAAAGGATTCCCCCTCCTCCAGAATACGTTTCCGCAAGTCCGGGGAGAGCGTTTCGTACCCATCCGGGTGTCCTGCCCGGGGAAAGGGCGCAAATTCCCGGAAGTCTCCGCTGTATTTTTCAGCGGTTTGTCTCAGCAGCATGTCCATAGTGAATTCCTCCTGTTTTATATTGCCGCGCGATGGCTCCAAAGGATGCGCCTGAGCGGTATTACCTGTAACAGAGCTGTCAGATGTACTGAGTGTTCTGGTACTCAGTAGGGGTTACGCCCTCCATCTTCTTAAACACTTTGCTGAAATAGAAGGCACTCTCAAAACCCAGCATATCTGCAATTTCGTATACTTTATAATTTCCCTCCGACAGCAGCTTTTTGCTCTCGTTGATTTTACAGCTGTTGACATACTCGTTGAAGCCCGTGTCGTTGTATTTGCCAAAAAGCTGACTCAGATAGTTGGGGCTGATGCCGAACGTGGCCGCCACCTCGTTCAGGGACAGATGCTCACGGATGTGGTCGTTAATATGTTTTTTTACATGTATGACAATGTGGTTCTTGTAGTCTTTGCGCTTTTCCTCAAAATACGCGGACATTCTTTCCCCGAAATTACTCAGCCATCCCACGATCTGCTCCACATTGGTCTGTCTGTAGAGGGAACGGTATCCGGTGGGAGAGGTTTTGTAGATCTCAGAAACTACAGACTCGCCGCCGGACAGAGTGGAGATGGAGAGGTACAGGATATTGCAGGCGGCGTCCAGCGCCTGCACATAGTATTGGGGGTGCGCGGAAAACAGCTCGCAGATGGCGTCGATGGTCCGCAGCAAAATTTCCGAGTCATATTCTTCGAAGGCTTTGCAGAGATCTCCCTTGAAAAGGCTGATATTGAAAGAATTATGCGCCCCGGCATTGTCCAGCAGCTCAAAAAAGGTTATGGGCTGTGCCGGGGAACTGGCCTGATAAGCCTGCCGGGAGTACTGATAGGAGTCGCTGACGGCAAAAGGAGAATCCACCAGATTTCCCACGCCGCATTGCAGGCTTACGCTGTAATATTTTTGCAGGGTGGCACTCACATGGGTCAGGATATCGTTTATTTTGTCAAAGTAAGCACATCTGTGGTCAGCGGCGGAGGCCCCGGGAAGGGTCTCATAGCAGAAGATCAGGGCGAAATGCTGCATATCCAGAGACAGGGCATAGCAGGGCATGTACTTGGGCACAAGCTCCCGTATCATCTGTAGGGAAGAGGCGAACAGGGAGAGCTGGTTCTGGCGGGGAAGCGCGTCCGCCTGAGCGCTGATGATTTCCCCGTAGCAGCACACATAGCCCGCATAGCAAAAGTCCAGCTTCAGATCCTGGCTTTGGAGCGTGAACTGTTCTTCACTCTCAAAAAGATTGTGCAGCAGGCTGATAAAAAACTTGTCATAAAAGAGATAGGAGGCATTCCCCCTGCCGGTGTCGTTTTCCTCTTCCCGGTGCAGGTGGGACAGGGCGCGGGTTATGGACTCCTGCAGGAGCTCGGGAGTCAGTTCCAGCTTGATCAGATAGTCCGATACCTGATAGGTGAGCGCTTTCTTGGCCATCTGAAAATCTTCGTAGCTGGTGAGAATGATAAATACGGGACCGGCGCTGCCATAGCGCTCCTGACAGATTCGGGCCAGCTCAAGGCCGTCCATTACCGGCATCTTTATGTCCGTTATAACGATGTCGGGGGAATGCTCCTCGATCATTTCCAGAGCGATCTGTCCGTTCCGGGCTGTTCCGCATACCTGTATTTGCAGCGTTGTCTGACTCAGCAGGGACTTGATTCCGACCTGTACCAGGATTTCATCGTCTACAATCAACAGTTTGTTCATAATCAATACCTCATTTCCGCGGCGGAGGACGTAAAGTCAGTCCGCTCCGGCAGACCGGACATCAATAGAAGCCTCGGGAATGAGAATGGACATGGTGGTATATTCTCCCACAATACTGTCCACCGTTATACCGTACTCATTCCCGAATTCATATTGTAATCGTTTGTGTACATTGCTGACACCGATCTCACGAAAAAAGTCAGCCTGGCTGTCATTGCTGTCCGTGAGAATCTGAGCGGCCTTCTCAGGGGAAATTCCCACCCCGTTGTCGGTGACGTCAATGCGGATATTGCGATGCCTGGCCCCGCCGTCCTCATAGCGGGCGCGGACAGTGACGCGCCCGGCACCCCCCTTGGGTTCAATTCCATGAAAAATGGAATTTTCCACCAGAGGCTGTAGGGTAAAACGCAGGATTCCCCTGTCATATATTGTGGGATCATCCACTTTCAGCGCAAAGGAGATGGTGCCGCCGTAGCGATAATTCTGGATGGTACAGTAATCCTCCAGAAAGGCCAGCTCTTCCCGGATGGGAACCAGCAGCCGGGTGCCTTTGGAAATGCTTTTCAGCAGCCGGGAGAGCGCGGTGGTCATCTCTGCAATACCGTCGGCTCCCTGGATCGTGGCCATCCATTTGATGGAACTGAGTGTGTTATAGATAAAATGCGGATTGATCTGGCTTTGCAGCATTTTGTACTCCAGGTCCTGCTTTTGTTTTTCATCCTCAATTCTTTTGTTCATCAGCGAAGTCACGCTCTCCGACAGATCGTTGATGCCCTTGCCGATATCTCCCAGCTCATGGTCCCATTCAATGGAAGGCTCACGGGAGAAATCTCCCTGGGCGATGCGCCGGATCTTGTCCCGGAGCCGGGCTACCGGGGTGTGGATCATCCGATCCATCAGCATCATCAGGAACAGACCGACGGCCACGATGCCCACCAGGGCGGCCCCGATGATCTTGAGAAACAGAGTGCGCTGTCCCTGGAGTTCGCTTCCGGAGATGCTCTGGCTGATATAGCAGCCGGGCATGTTCAGGGGCACACTGATGATAACGCGGCAGGCACCGTCGGAGGTATCCACCTCATGGATCAGGATGTCGGGTGCCTGGGCCGCGTCTGAAAGGTCGGCCCTGAGACTGTAAGCGGCGGGAGCCTCTGTCAAAAGGTTCTGCTCCAGCAGATAAGTATTCTGCTCCAGCGTCAGATACACATGGCTGTCCTCGGCGTGGGCATAATTGCCGAGAGCGTCGGTGAACAGGTCCGCGGACACCTCGATAAACAGATAGCCGCCCTGTACGGAATTGTACTGGTAAGTGATGGGGCGGATAATGGGCAGCACCGGCCTGTAGCTGCGCAGGAAGGGGTCGGGGATAATGCCCACGGAGAAATTATAGTCGGAATCCCCGAGCAAAGTGTCAAAAAAGGGAAGTCCGGGGACCTCCTGGGACAGATCTGCGGTGGTTGAATATGTACTATAAGTACAAATCTGCAAAAAGTGCTCATTGGTAATGACGGTGACCCGTGGCATGTAGGTTTTTGAGGCATTGCTGTTGTACTCCTCCAGCATCCGGTCGTAAGTACTCACGGCCAGAACGTTGTCGGGATTGGGATTGTCCTTGATATAGCGGGCGATATTGCTGTTGTTCTGGCAGAACTGCGCCATGCGGTACACATCCCCCATACGGCCGTTGATTGTGTCAGACAGAAAGCGCAGGTTCGTCTCGGTGGACTGTATCATGCTCCGGCGCAGGTAATTCTGAAAAATATAGTAGCTGGCATAGCTGATGATCAGGCACATGGCGAGAATGCAGGAGAGGGTGACAAACAATATTCTCTTTTGGATATTGCCCGGAGAACGCAGCCTTTTCATGATTACACCTCTCTCTGTCATGACTTTCGGATAAATTATAGCACTCCGCAGAGCGGGAAAGCAATGAAAAATTCCGTCGGCGGAAGAATGGATAAAATAATGCATTGTAGCTAAAAATATTGCAGGTTTTGGAAGTGTTTACATAAAAATGCCGCATAAAATATAAATAAATTGTGAATAGAATATAAAGTTTTTCCATGTTCTGTCTTATAAAAATAAGATAAACTTATCTTATGACAGAGGTACAACAACCTGTGGACAAAAAGGAGGATATGACATTATGAAAAAGAAATTACTCAGTACAATGCTTGTGGCGGCAATGATGACAACCCTGCTGGCCGGCTGCGGCAACGAACCCGTAAACGGCGGTCAGGAGAGCAGTTCGGCTCCCGAACAGAGCAGCGCGCAGCAATCGGAGAGCACCAATGCTCCGGAGCAGTCTTCCGAGCCGGCCTCCGAGGGAAATGAAAGCGCGGGCGGTGAGGATGTGACACTGAAATGGGCGATCTGGGATCAGGAGACCACGGCATATTGGAATGATTTGAAAGAGGCCTATGAGAGCAGCCACCAGGGGGTTACCATAGAGATGGTTGACCTGGGGTCCAGCGACTATATGACGGTTCTGGCAACGGAATTATCCGGCGACGGATCGGATTTCGATGTCGTGACCATCAAGGATGTGCCCGGTTACGCCACGCTGGTACAAAAAAATTCCATCCTGGCTCTGGATGACTACATAAGCGCAGACGGCGTGGACTTGAGCAAATACGCCGGCGCAACGGACCAGGTGGTGGTGGACGGAAAGCTGTATGAACTGCCGTTCAGAAACGATTTCTGGGTCCTGTTCTACAACAAGGATCTGTTTGACGCAAAGCAGGTGGCCTATCCTACCAACGATATGACTTTTGCGGAATATGACGCGTTGGCCAGACAGATGACGGATACCACTTTCGGCTCTCAGGTATATGGGGCGCATTATCACACCTGGAGAAGCGCGGTACAGCTCTTCGGCGTACTGGATGGGCAGCACACGATTCTGGATGGGGAGTATTCCTTCTTCGAGCCTTACTATGAGATGATATTGAACCAGGAGGCGGACGGCGTGTGCAGAAAGTACGCGGACTTAAAGACAGAGGGACTGCATTATTCCGCGGCATTCTCCGGCGGAGACGTGGCGATGCTGAATATGGGTTCCTGGTTTATCGCGACCATGATTACCAATTTGCAGACCGGAGAGTATGATTCCAGCCTGTGCGGCAACTGGGGCATTGTAAAATACCCTCATGCGGAAGGGGTGGAAGCGGGTTCCACTCTGGGCACCATCACCGGCCTTGCCGTCACCAGCGCGACGGATACACCCGATGCGGCATGGGAATTTGTAAAATGGGTCAGCGGCGAGGAGGGCGCGGCGGTCATGGCGTCCAGCGGCAACTTCCCGGCCATCATGACGGAGGAAGCCATGAGTCTGATCACCGGCCTGGAGGGCTTCCCTGCTGACGAGGCGAGTAAAGAGGCTTTGAATGTATCCAATCTGTACCTGGAAGTGCCTTACGCTCCCAATGTATCCGAGATCAACTCCGTCCTTGATTCCTACCACGGCAGTATTATGGCGGGCGAGATGTCCATACAGGATGGCATAGAGGCTATGAACACGGAAGTATCCAAGATTCTGGCACAATAAAGACAGATGGCTTCCTGAGCCTACCCCGAGGGGCCGTGATAAACGGCCCCTTCTATATACGGAGCTCTGAACAGGTGATTGGGAAACCCTGTCTGCGAGTGACGAGGCGGATCGTTTCCGGAAAGCGCGTTTTGCAATCACCTAAGGAAATTTAAATAAGGAAAGGAGTCTATATGCCGAAAATGGACAGTGCCCAAAAGGCGGCAAAAATCAATTCCCTGCAGGAAGAACTGACCGCTCTGATCGCGTCGGTTAGAGCGGAGACGGACATAAAAAAGAAGCGTAAGCTGATCTCTAAGATCGGGGACTACAATCGGAAAATCGACACTATGAAGTCCGGCAGGCTCCTGAGCCGGGAGACCAAAAGGGATCTTGTGGCCTATTCCTTTATCGCGCCCAATTTCATAGGATTTTGTGTATTTACGCTGATTCCCATTATATTTGCGTTCGCGCTGGCGTTTATGAAGTGGGACGGCAGCAATCCCATACAATGGCAGGGAATCGGCAACTTTACCAGGCTGACGGATGACATATTTTTCCGGGCCGCTCTGAAAAACACAGTGATCTACTGTCTTGGGACAGTGCCCCTGACCATGATCGCCTCCCTGGCCCTGGCCATTGTCCTGAATCAGAAAGTCATCGGAAGAGGGATTTTCAGAACCCTGTCCTTTTTCCCGTATGTGGCCTCTCTGGTAGCCATCACGGCAGTGTGGAAGATGCTTTTCCACCCCTCCAAGGGTCCCATCAACAGCATTTTGTACAATGTGTTCCATATGCCGCAGGAAAATCTTCCCCAGTGGTTTACCGGCGGGCTGGCGCTGCTTTCCATGATACTGTTCAGCGTGTGGAAATATATGGGCTACTATATGGTGATCTACCTGGCGGGATTGCAGGGAATATCGGGGGAGCTCTATGAGGCCGCGGGGCTGGACGGGGCGAACACATGGCAGAAATTCCGCTATGTCACATGGCCGCAGCTCAGCTCCACCACATTTTTCGTGGTGGTCATGCTCACCATCAACTGCTTTAAGGTGTACGATATCGCTATCATGCTGGCGGGAGGAGGCAGCGGAGAACTGACCACCTCAGCTACCGTGCTGGTGTATTACATCTATCAGAAGGCGTTTATCGACTGGGATCTGGGCTATTCCAGCGCAGTGGCGATGGTTCTGTTTGTCATGGTGCTGGTGGTGACTGTCATTCAGTTCTGGGGGCAGGCGAGAAAAGAGAGGGCATGAAGATGGCAACTTTTATAACAATGAATAAGGAGGCGGGATATGAAATCAGCGCATAAAAAAGCTGTTTTAGGGAAAGTGATTGTCTATATGATTTTGATCCTGATTGCGATTGTAATGGTTATCCCCTTTCTGTGGATGCTGTCTGCCTCCATCAAGAGCGACCGGGAAGTTTTCCAGATGAATCCCTTTGTATGGATTCCGGAAAATCCGAAATTCAGCAATTACAAGGATATATGGACCAAAATACCGTTTGCGAAGTTTGTGTGGAATACGGTTTATCTGACGATTGTTGTCACCTTCCTGCAACTGCTGACCAGCAGCTTTGCCGCATACTCTTTTGCGAAGCTGCATTTCCGGCACAAGGGCGGGCTGTTTCTGGCGTACATAGCAACCATAGCCATGCCCTGGCAGGTATATATGGTTCCGCAGTTTATCATGATGCGGAAGATGGGACTCAATGACAAACTTCTGGCCATTATATGCCTACAGGCGTTTTCGGCCTTTGGCGTGTTTATGATGAAGCAGTTCTATGAGGGGATACCGGATGACCTCTGTGAAGCGGCCAGGATAGACGGCATGAGCGAGTACAGGATCTATGCCAGAATCATGCTGCCGCTGTCAAAGCCCGCGCTGTCAACCCTGGTGATCTTCACTTTTGTGAGCACCTGGAACGATTATCTGGGGCCCTTGATTTACTTAAAATCCCAGGAAAAGAAGACGATCCAGCTGGGGCTGAAAATGTTTATCAGCCAGTACTCTTCGGATTACGGACTGATCATGGCGGGGTCTGTATTATCCCTGATCCCGGTGCTGATCGTGTTCTTATGCCTGCAAAAATATTTCGTGGAAGGCGTGGCATCCACAGGACTGAAGGGATAATACCCGGAATTTTGAGAAAGTGAAAAGCGCCCAGCTTGCATGGGAGACTGAAATTTCCTTACCCCGCGAACTGACAAGGGAGCAAAGCATTTCCCCTGTCCGCGAGTATGTGAAACGGCATTTTGTGGCGGAGGGAATGTGCGCCGATGTATGTTTATATGACATAGGCGGCAATCCCCACGCCCATATTATGCTGATAATGCGCCCTTTTGACGAGGGCGGCGAAAGATTATCTTAAAGGTGTGATGAACGGTAAGGCCTCAATCCCGACAAAGACATGGAAAACAGAGTATGCCAAGCTGACCGCCGAGCGGAAAATGCTCAATCAGCGGTATCTTGCTAAACACCAGACCCACCACCCTGTTTTGGACTTTTATTAGACTGATAAACCAAAATTTACTTTTATGGGCTAATCGTTTTCTGGGGTTTCGCAGGTTTCCAAATATTCCGACAACAGAGTCGAAGGCGGATTCAATCGCAATGCCCGGTCGTATTCTGCGCCGTCGCCATCAGGTGGAGCCTGTTCTACATTGATGACCACGCATTCCCGCTCTTTCCCAGTCCCAAACAAACCGGAAGCATCCAGTCTTTTCATAGCCTCCTCCATAAGATCAATCCGCACTTCCCACTCAGTCTCATATAATTCATCATCGGATAATTTACTTGCCCTTTGATCCAGCAATGTACCCACTTCACCAAAAAATTCATCGTATCCATAAACGGCATAGGGAGAATCTGCGCTATCCCATTTCCACCAGCTCTTGTCCGCATCAGTTATCTGCTGTTCTTTTATGGATTTTTCTAACGCTTCGTAAGACCATGCTGAAATATAAGGGTGCATCCCCTCATCAAATACAAATACATAAAAATAAAAATGTTCATTGGTTGTTTCTTTCAGAGACAGGAACGCAGCTCTGGCAGCGGTTATAAAAACTTCCATTAATTCATCGTTATCCTTTTTGGTATACATATCCATCCTGGCCTTTCTTTTTATAAATTCCGATTGAGTAAATACATAATTTAAGGGTTCTATTACCTGTTATAATTTATTATCAAATTCTTATCAAACCCTTATAAATACTAACTTTTCTGTATGTGTGCTTTCCCTTATTTGTTCCCTTGTGTGATATTGTTCCACAAAGGTTTACGAACCCTCATAAGGGTAAAAACAAGGGAAGCTAAATCACATAACACATTATAACACAATATAAATGGACTTTGTGAACTGATTGAAATGCTTTTAAATTTTACAGAAAAGAGAATTGCTTAAAATTGGCAGTCCGCCTTAATTAATCAATAAAATATAAGTGGAATATTAGAGATATGCATGGTAAAATAGAGAGCGAAATTTGAATTCTACGGTGTTTCTGTGGATTATAGATTGTAAGGTGTTAATTATGTATGATTGTGGATTTACGAAGGAAAATAATTGGTTTAGATATCGTGCGGCAGCCATCATTATTGAAAATGATTGTGTGTTATTTGCCGGAAATGAGAATGAAGACTATTTTTATTCCATAGGTGGTGGTGTGTACATGGGAGAAACAGCGGAAGATGCAGTACTTCGAGAGGTATATGAAGAAACAGGAGTACATTATGAAATAGAACGTTTAGCTGTCATTCATGAAAATTTCTTTGATGAAAATAATGGCATGTTGAAAGGGTTAAACTGTCATGAAATTTGTTTCTACTTTTTAATGAAGCCAAGAGGGACTCAAGAACTTCATAGCAATAGTACAACTTGCGGAGTGAAAGAAGAAATGCATTGGCTACCAATTAAGGAATTAGATAAGTATAAAGCATTTCCAAGTTTTATGAAAGATTATCTCAGTAAAGAACATTTGGAAATAAAGCATATAGTAACAGATGAGAGAAAGTGAACTTTGATGTCTGTGAGAGAATATGTTTAAGAATATATTTTCAAAGCCCCAAACTAAATATTTATGATTTTACATAATGATTTATTGAAAGGAAAATTTGAAAATATAATTCAATTTTTGAAAGGAAGCATTTATATCTGGAAAAGCAATAAACTAAAAGAAGCATGTGGAAGTGAACAAGTAGTCATTTTTTGTCATAAATGTGATATGGAGACAAAAACTTTTTTTATCATATTGCCTGTGAAAATAAGCAAAATACCTTGAACTCAGAGTATGAGGAACTTAACTTAGAGGAATTGGATTATGCTTGTCTTGACCTTTTGAAGTCTCGGGAAAGCAGCAGATTCCGGTGGCATAACCTGTCTTGGAAGTATTTGTGGCTTGGGCTGTTCTACAATCTCTGTTTTCGGAACAGTTTTGGCAGGTGTGGCTACTGGTGGCTCAGGTTCGGTTATTACTTCCTTAGCCGGAGCTGTAACAACATCTGCGGTGTCCTCCGCGTTTATAACAGCCTTGCTTCCATGACTCTTTTTCAAGAGCTTCATGGAACAGTTTGTTTTTCGGTTCCCTTGCAGCGGTCAGAACCTTGGAAATCAGAAGTACCAATCGCATAGTTGCCTTTCGCATGATGTTGGAAAGTAAAGCGGGTTGTTGCCCCATACCTTGATGGAGTTGCGGATACGGTCTGTGATAAATTCATTCTTTATCTGCCGTATCTCATCCTCTGGCACTTGACAGACTAAGGCTCTGTCTGCCTCATGATTCCACTGCATACGCACCTCATTATCTTCTTTTATCTGTTCCGCTTTGGGATTATTCTTACCGATTTTCTTGGTGGCAAGATATGATCCGTTTTTGTCGAATACATGGAGCTTATTCTTATCGTCCTCTATTCTGGTCCGGATGTAGCCGGGGTATATAGGAAAAAATTTCTCGCCAGTACCCTGCATAAGCCCTTTGAAGTTGATCAAATCGGCTCTTTCCCATACAACGGGGTATATACGGAAAAATTAATCTTCCAGAGCCACTTTTATGCGATAAGCGGGGTACTGGCAGAAGATTTTTCTGTATATACCCCGTTTCAGCATAGAAACAGGGCATAAAGGGAGGATATTGCAGAGAAACGGGGTACAGTGGAACAATTTTTGCATATATACCCTGCGGTCCCCGCAATTGTGATCGGACTCTGCCGATTTAAGCGGGTCGGCTGTTTTTTGAAGTATATCAGGCTGTCCTCTGTGGATGCAATGGCAAAAGGCCCAAGCGATAAAAAAAGCCCCCAAGCAGCAAACCCGCTTGGGGGCGTAGATTTCTGGCGGAGAGTGTGGGATTCGAACCCACGTGCCCTGTAAAGGACAACTGCATTTCGAGTGCAGCTCGTTATGACCGCTTCGATAACTCTCCGTGTCATATCTGCAACATCAGCCCCCAAAAACTCCGGGAAAAGGAGAGAACTGATGGAGAGAACTAAAGTGATTCCAGTTGTAAATAATACCGCAAAAGCCCCGAAAAATCAAGCCTTCTGGAGCAGTGCTTCCAAAGCAGCCACACATTTTTAAGTGCGGTCTGTCAGGACCGCTTCGATACAGCTTCCTGCGCTACGATACCTATTTTATAATAGAATGAGTCATTTGGCAAGTGATATTTTTTCATAAAGGCTTGTTTGATATAAAAAATTGGGGTATAATCCTGAGTTTGACAGTCTTTTGACAAAAAAAGTCCCGCAGACCGCTCTG
>CAJUAB010000017.1:5858-104157 GCA_910583845.1 uncultured Acetatifactor sp. | reverse complement strand
AGCTGGGGATAAGCAGGCAGACCGTTTCAAAATGGGAGACGGATGAAACGCTCCCGGATATCTGCCAGTCAAAGAAGCTGGCAGTCTTGTATGGATTGTCCCTGGATGAGCTGGTGGAGTTTGATATTGACATCAAAGAGATACAGGAAGTGATTGACCGGACCAGTGAGGAAGTATCAGATAAGATTGACTGGACGAAGGCATGGAGCAAAAAATATCCGGTGCTGTCCCGGTATCAGGAGGAGGTGGATACGGCCTGTTTCGCGGCGGAACTGGACAGACTGTTAAGGGATTTGGAAAAGAGATATGGGTACAATGAATTGGATTCCATGCTTGTTTTGAAGGATATCCTGGCATCTGTCTGGAAGCACAGGTCCGCGGAACGGGAGTAAGGACAGAGCCTGTCAAATGGAAATCTTTGATCGGACAGTAATCGACGGGGAATCAGATCATTCGAGGCGCAGGAATAATGGAGAAGAGGAACGGGAAAATTCTAAAGAAAGAAGCATCCGGGGAACAGGAGCCTGGCGATGGTCAGGAAACCGTAAGGAGGCAGGAGGGATAAAGATGTGGACATGTCCGAAGTGCGGGCGTACTTTTAAGAGGCAGGAGCAGAGCCATTACTGCGGGGATGCGCCGAAAACGGTGGATGAGTATATCGCGTCACAACCGGAAGAGGTGAGGGAATATCTGAAAGAAATAAGAAAAGCGCTTCGCGCGGCGCTGCCGGAGGCGGAGGAACGGATTTCATGGAGTATGCCGACTTTCTGGAAAGGGCATAATATCATCCAGTTTGCAGGGTTTAAAAAACATGTGGGCCTGTATCCAGGCCCGGAGGCTGTCCGGGAATTTTCCGAACGACTGAAAGACTACAAGACCAGTAAGGGGACAATACAGCTTCCGTACAACAAGCCGGTTCCGGTAGAGCTGGTCTCCGATATTGCCGGGTGGTGTTACAGGACGGGGAATCATCCATAGGAGCAAGAAAGGATTATTCCATTTTTTTGACGGATGAGCTGTCTGCGACCAAGGGGCGGCTGGGGATACCGTATTACAGGACAGGGAAAGGTGAGAAGAAAAACCATGTATGAAAAGATAAAAGCAGAAATTGCGCAGGAGTACTATTTAAATCATTTTCCGGATGACGGACAGCGATTTGTGGCGTGGTATCTGCGCAATATACATAACCTGGATACTTATGAGACAAAAAACTGTATTACAGATGGCGCCGGTGACAAACAGATTGACGCTGTCTATATAGACGATCAGGCTTCAACGATTTATATCATACAGGGGAAATTTTATAAAAGTGACACCGTCGGCGGGGAACCCTTGAGAGAGGTTCTGGCTTCCTGGGTTCTGATTCAGAACCTGCCGCAGCTGCAAAACGACGCGAACGAGAAATTGCGGATCAAAATAGGTGAGATCGCCACTGCTTTGCAGGATGATTATGAGATCTGCTTTGAGCTGATTACAACCGCCGGGCTGACGGAGGCGGCGAAGAAAGATCTGGCCGCGTTTCAGGAAACCCTGGCGGAGAGCGATACCTTGAGCGCCAATCTGGTTGTGGTGGATCATGAGACATTACGTGGCCGATATGATGCCGCGCTGAACAGAAACCGTCCGTATATCAACCATGAATTTACGGTGGAACCCGGTAAATATATGGAGATGCGGATAGGCGCGACCCGGGCGGTGATAGCGGCGGTTCCGCTCAGGGAGTGCATCAAGATTCCGGGGGTCAAGGACGGAACGCTGTTTCGAAAGAATGTGCGCCAGTCGCTGGGAACCGGGAACAAAGTGAACAAAGGCATTGCCCGGACGCTGCGCCATAATCCGGAAGAATTTTTTTTCCTGCACAATGGGATTACAGCCATTTGCTCTTCTATTCAGATTGACGATGGGGTTATGCGTGTCAGGGAATTGAATGTAGTCAACGGATGTCAGTCTCTGAGCACAATTTTCAGCTGCAGCGAGTCGGTGCGCAGTGCTTCCGACGCGTATGTGATGTTTCGGTTCTATGAAATAGATGATCCGGAACGCGCAGATAATATCAGCACCTCGACGAACTCACAGAGCGCCGTCAAGGCCAGGGATCTGAGAAGTAATGACAAGTATGTGTTACAGATGAAAAAGGCATATGAACAGTTCTATACAGATGGCTATTTTGTCACTAAGCGCGGAGAGCAGGCAGATCCGGTGAAATATAATACCGCCCACACAGCGGAGCTCACGGCCCTTGGAAAGCAGCTGATCGCATGGCATTCCCAGAGACCGACGATTTCATACAGTGAGAGTAAAATTTTTGACAAATACTTTGATCAGCTTTTTCACAGGGATTACAGTCCGGAAAAGGTGCAGGCTCTGTCGGAACTCTATTCCGCCGTTCACAGAAACTGGAACAGTGACAATCCGCTGTCCCTGAATGAAGCGCTTCTGGCGATGAAAGCATATGCGCCATACCATCACTTATATGCCGTATCCGTGCTGGCCTGCGAGATCAACAGAATGCAGGATCTGGTTCCGAATCCGGCGGTGGTGTTAAAGAAGCTCAAAGACAGCAATCAGCTGGAAAGCGTTATTGAACTTACCGGCCAATGTCTGAATATGGCATTTGAGACGGCCGTGGAAGACGCGGTCCAGAACAACCGGGTTTTCAGCCCGCAGAACTGGAGTAAGGCAAAAGCCTCGTTGAAGGATATCCGTACAGCAATCAAGCAATATCTGTTAGTGACCAAATCGGTTCAGGGCGGCAAGCAGGTGATTGAGACCTTAAGCCGAAGCCTGCAAATGGCAAAGGACGATTTTGAGAGCCGCTGGACGGCGGATTGAGGAGGTCCCGGATGAAAACCCTGTACATTTCCGATCTGGACGGTACTCTGCTGCGGAGCGATGCCCGGACCTCGGAATATACCATACAAACCATCAATGCTCTCGTTGACAGGGGGATGCTGTTCTCCTACGCCACGGCCAGGTCCTATCTGACGGCCAGCAAGGTCACGGCGGGGCTTCGGACGGATCTCCCGCTGGTGGTATATAACGGCGCTGCCCTGGTGGACGGCAGGGACGGCTCTCCCATGCTGAAGAATTTTTTCGGCGGGGAAGTCCGGGAGGTGCTGGCGGATTTGTCAGCAAAAGGCGTATACCCCCTTGTCTACGCCTTTGTGGACGGCAAAGAGAAAATCTCCTACATACCTGCCAGATGTACGCCGGGGATGACGAATTTTCTGGACAGCAGAAAAGGAGATATAAGGACCCGCCCCGTGGCGGACGAAGAGGGCCTGCGCCAGGGGGAAATATTCTATCTGACCTGTATAGATGAAAAGGCCAGGCTGGAGCCGCTGTATGAGAAGTACAGAGAAAAATATCACTGCGTGTTTCAGCGGGAAATATACACAAAGGAGCAGTGGCTGGAAATCATGCCCCTGGAGGCTTCCAAGTCCCGGGCTGTTTTGCAGCTGCAAAGGCTGCTGAGCTGTGACCGGCTGGTGGTGTTCGGGGACGGTGCCAATGATGCCGACATGTTTGCTGTAGCGGATGAGGCCTATGCGGTGGAAAACGCGGCAACCGACCTGAAAGCCAGGGCCACGGCGGTGATCGGCGGTAACGACGGCGACGGGGTGGCCAGATGGCTGGAGGAGCATTATCGGGGATAGAAAGCCCAGGAAGGCCGGGATGGTTATCCCAGATAGGCTTTCAGCAGCGCAAAGGTGTTGCGTACACCGTCCCGGTGGGAGCGCTCGTAACCGTGGGAGGCGTAGACGCCGGGGCCGATGAGGCCGTGGCGGGCGTCCGCGCCGGCGTCCAGGGCGGCATCCGCGTCGGAACCATAATGGGGATACACATCCGTGGCGAAGTCGATGCCGCCCTCTTTTGCGGCCCGCACCAGCGCCTGCACCACCTCATAATGGTAGGGGCCATGGCTGTCCTTGGCACAGATGGACACCTGACGCTCCGTACACTCCAGCCCGTTCCCCACGCAGCCCATATCCACGGACAACACTTCCTCCACATCCTCCGGAACGGAACCGCAGGCGCCGTGCCCCACCTCCTCAAACACGGTGATATGCTGATAGATTTTCCGGGGCAGCGGGACGTGCTCTTCCCGCACATAGCGGGCATAGCCCAGCAGGATAGCGGTACTCAGCTTGTCATCCAGAAAGCGGCTTTTGATATAGCCGGAACCGGTGATCCGGGTGCGGGGATTCAGGCACACATAGCTTCCGTTGGAGATTCCCAGCGCCTTTACCTCCTCTCTGGTCTGAGCAGGTTCGTCCAGCAGCAGTTCTATGGTGTCAAAGCTGCGGCCTGTCTCCTGATATTTGCCGTTGACATGGAGGGAGGCGTCCATCAGCTGGATCGTGCCCTCGTAGCTCTGGCCGTCCAGTGTGCGTACAACGCAGTTTTCCGTCTCTACGTTGTTGGCGTTCAGCCCTCCCAGAGGGGTCAGGAGAAGACGGCCGTTGTCCTTTATTTCCGCCACCATGGCACCCAGCGTGTCCACATGGGCCATCACCATCACTGCGCTGCCGCTGCCGCCCAGATTCGTCAGCACCCCGCCCTTTCTGGTGATCATGGGCGTATATCCCAGGCGGGTGTATTCCGCGGCCAGGTAATCTCTTACCTGTCCGGTGCAGCCGGTGGGACTGTCGATGGACAGCAGGGCGTTTAACTGTTTCATGATATAATCCATGTATTTGTCGCATAGCTTTTGAAGATTTTCGTTCATTTCCGGCCTCCTGATCAGATCGTTATGGAAATATGGTATTCCCGGCAATTCCGGCAGCCATTGCCTGTTCCGGAAAAGCGGCGTTTTGGAATTATCCAGATGTTTATTATAGCAGAAGGAGACGGAAAATAACAGATAAAAATGTGAATACGGGCCAATCTGAAGCGCCGGCAGATAAGGATATGCGTAAAATATGCGTAAACTTGCCAGAATTTTGTAATAAACAGGTTTTCATTTTCAGATGAGTATGATATAATACGATTTATATAGAATCAAAATGATTCTGAAAAAAATACAGGAGGGAAACAAATGAGCTATTTAACAAATTTTCTCAGCCGCATTTTGGGAGGAGTGGGTTCCATCGTCGCCGCGGCGCTGACTTTGGTGATTGCCTTTGTTGTGGCGGCAATCGTGAAATCTCTTGTGCTGAAGCTGATCGACAAGACGAAGCTGCAAGGCATCCTGGCCAAGGCTGACGCGCAGGACAAGCCCGGCAGCGCCAAGGAGTTTATCGGCAAGCTGGTGTATCTGCTGGTGTTCCTGCTGTTTGTGCCGGGGATTTTCTCCGCGCTGGGTCTGGGCAGCGTGATGGCGCCCATCAGCAACATTCTGAACACCATCTGGGGGTATGTGCCCAACCTGGTGGCGGCCGCCATCGTGCTGATGGTCGGCAACCTGATCGCCAAGCTGGTCCGCCAGCTGCTGGTACCTGTCTTTGACAAGATGAATATCAACAAGCTGCAGGAGAAGGCAGGCATCGAGGTGAAGAACGCGGACAAGCTCTCCAACACGCTGGCATACATAGTGTATGTGCTGATCCTGATCCCTACGGTGATCATGGCTTTGAATGTGCTGAACATCACGGTTATTTCCGTACCCGCCGTCAGCATGCTAAACAGCGTGATCAGTTTTATCCCCAACATTGTGATCGGTCTGGTTATTATTGTGATCGGCTGCATGATCGGCAAGCTGGTGGGGCAGATTGTGACCAAGCTGATTGCCTCGGCCGGGCTGGATGCCAAACTGCAGGGACTGCTGGATGAAAAGAGCCAGAAGTTTGTGCTGTCCAAGGTGACCGGCGGTGTGGTATATGCCGCGGTGGTGATCTTCTTCGTAGTAGAGGGCCTGAATGTGCTGAAACTGGATGTGCTGACGGAGGTTGGCGCGTCTGTCATCGCCTATATGCCCAAAGCGCTGGCTGCGGTCCTGATTCTGGCCGCCGCTCTGATCGTAAGCTCCATGGCCGAGAAAGCGCTGCGCAGGAACGGCATGACCACCTATGCCGTAGTGGCCAAAGCGGCTATCATCGTTGCGGGTGTGTTTATGATTCTGAGTGAACTGGGCATTGCTTCCTCCATCGTGAACGATACGTTCCACCTGACAGTTCTTGCGATCGCCGTGGCCTTTGCCATTGCCTTTGGCATCGGTGGCAGGGAATTTGCGGCCAAGGCGTTGAAGAAGCTGGAAGATAAGAAAGAGGAAAAGACGGAGTAAGTGACCGGAAGAATGCTTTTGCCTGCTTTCTGACAAAAACGGTTTGCAGAAGGGGCTGTGAAAAACAGGAGTTGAAAAACTCCGACTTTCACAGCTCCTTTTTGTTATGGGACTTTTTTCATGGCGCTTTTAGAGCCGAGATGTAAGATGGCTGTGATTGCGGTCGATTCGGAAGAGAGGTGATGGCAGAACGACTTGCTAAATAATATTGATGGGCATTAAATATAGATATTAATGATGAAAAAAGAATATTTTTTTGCACATTAGAAAGCTGATAAATACGGGGAATTTCGGGGAAACGGATTTTTCAGCCGGTTGACAGGATGGGGAGCGTAGATTATAGTCATCTTGTTATTTCCGAAAAATGGGCATTTTTTCAAGATGCGGATCAGCTGATAAGGCGGAAAACCGATATGCCCATAAAAGGTCGAAAAAGCTAAAGGAGGAAGTTTCAGGGAGCAGGTAAAAGACCTGGAAAGCCGTTATGCGGCGGAGCAAAATATTAAAGTGACGGCTCCAACCGTGTCTGACGCCGCCCAAGCGTATGTGGAGCCGGGAAAAGTCAGTCTGGTGGGTGCGGCTTTTAACGCCGCGCAGGGACAGGACATAGGCTTACAAATGGATGCGACTGTCAGGGAGAATCAGGTTCCCGTTTTTTCAGGCTATAAAAAGAGTGTGCAGTTGGATATCCGGCTGGTCAGCGGGGGTGCGGAGCTGCATGATCTGACCATGCCGGTATCCGTCACCATGCCCGTACCGCAGGGCATTGCCCCTTCTTCTCTGGTAATCCTGCACTGTCAGGCGGATGGAACCGCAAAATACACTGCTTTTCATGTAAACGGAGATGGAACCATCACTTTTACTGTGACTGGTTTTTCTACTTTTGTGTTTGCGGATAATGCGGGAGACATATCCGGTCCCGCACCCGGACAAAATGCGAACAGCGGCAGCCCCGCGCATGCGGACGCGCAGACAGATCTGGAAAACCGGATCGCGGCGGCAGCCCCCGGGGCCACGGTCAAGGTTGCCGGAGAGTATGACATAAACGCTCTGTCCAACAGCGTCATGCAGCAGTTGGTGAAGCGCGGGGATGTGGCCCTGGAGATGGAATACACCTACGAGGGAACGGATTATCATGTGATTATTCCCGCCGGCATGGCGGTGGATGATGACACATCCTGGTACGGTCCTCTGTACCTGTCGGCATATTACAGCGCCGCTGGCGCAGGGACAGGAGCGGAGAACAGCGCTGCCGTTTATATCGTGCAGGGGGGCGACACGTTGGGGAAGATAGCCCGTAACTGCCACACCACGGTTGCCCGGCTGGCGGCGGCCAATCCGCAGATTAAAAATGTGAACCACATCAGGCCGGGCCAGATTATCTATATTGAGTAAACTGCATGGGATTATACTACACAACGCCAGAATTTACCGTACTGCACTGGTTAAACGTGTATGGCTGGCGTTATGTAGTCGGGTTGCACGGAAATTTTTACTGTAAAGCAGTATAAAAAGCAGGGGCTGTGAAAAAAGGAGCTGAAAAAATCTCCGACTTTCACGGCCTCTTCATTTTTTTGAGATTTTCATTTCCTGAACAGAAAGATCGGTCTTCATCTTGGGCATGTTCCATGATATAATGATCCAAACAGACGATCGGAAGCATTAAATGATCGGGAGAGGCGCGGTTTCCGCAGTCGTCTGAACCTGGAGCTCTATCCGGTCGGCAATCACATTTTCAGCACCGCCTGTTTTGCCATCTACTGTGTTGTCATTCGTCAACGATGCCACCGCATCGCTTCTTTGCTCCGCCTTGCGGACTGACAAAATATGCGGCACTGGCAGTGCGAATACTGGCCGGATAGAGCCCCGGAGCGTGTCTGAAAAGAGGGGGGCAGGGATCAATGAAAACAGAACGTCTCTACGCAATCACGGTATACCTCCTGAACCACGGCAGGACCTCCGCCAGTGAACTGGCGGAGTATTTTGAGGTTTCAACGCGGACCATTCAGCGGGATATGGATTCGCTGTGTCTGGCGGGAATCCCTGTTGTGGCGGTAAACGGCGCAGCGGGCGGCTATGAGATATCGGATCGGTTTACCATGGAAAAGGGTTTTGCCACCGCCGACGATTATGCCCGCATCCGGACGGCGCTGCGGGGGCTGGTGTCGGCCACCGACGATCAGGGAGCCAGGCATACCCTGGAGAAGATCACCCATGCGTCGGATTCCGGTGACAGCGGAATTATCCTGGATTTTTCGGTTTTGCGGGAGGGGGATCAGCTTACCCTGCAAAAATTGCAGACGGCGGTGCTGGAAAAGCATACGGTGGAATTCACCTATACGAATAATAACGGGGAAACCCGCGTACACAGGGTGGAGCCGGTGGCGGTGATCTACAGATGGTACGCCTGGTATCTTTTGGCCTATTCCGGCGTCAAAAAGGATTACCGCACCTATAAGCTGGTGCGTATGAGGGATTTGAGGATTATGGACCAGCCCTTTGAAAAGGAGCATGAACCCGCCGAAGTTATTTTGCGGGAATCTGACAAATCGGATTCCCGCCAGTACACCGAAATCCAGATCCGGTGCAGAGAGACGGCCCGGGCGCGGGTGAGGGAATATCTGAAGGGAACTGTCATCCGGGAATACCCGGGAGGCGATGTCCTGATGAAAGCGACAGTGGTGGACAATGAACAGTTCTGGATCGGAACGCTGCTGTCTCTGGGGGACGCCGCAGAGGTGGTTTCTCCGGATAGGATACGCGCGCGGCTGCGGGACTGCGCCGAAAAAATTGTCCGTCTTTACGGAAAAGTATGACATCCAGTTGTCGTATATGCCGTGCTATAGTATAAACAAAATAATTGAATAAACGGAGGGTATCAAAATGGTAAGTCCATACGACAAATGTCCGATCTATGAAAGCGAAAACTATTTGTTACGACTGGTGGAGGCAGCGGACGCGCCGGATCTGCTGCTGGTTTATTCCGATGAAAAGGCTGTGCCTTTTTTTAACAGTGACAATTGCAATGGGGACGATTTTCACTACACGACTCTGGAGCGGATGCAAAGCGCCATCGGGTTCTGGCTGCAGGCCTATGAAGGCCGGGGATTTGTGCGGTGGGCGGTGGTAGACAGGAACTTGCGGCAGGCCATAGGCACGATTGAATTGTTCAACCGGGGAGGAAATGCGCAGGAGCAGGACAACCGGGACGGACAGAGGGATTATTTTCAGAACTGCGGTCTGCTGCGGCTGGATCTGCGGAGCGATTATGAACGCGAGGAGAGCATCGGGGAAATTCTGGATCTGATTGTGCCGCCCACGTTTGAACTGTTTGCCTGTGAGATGATTGCCACAAAGATCCCGGCTTTCGCCACGGCGCGGCAAACGGCGGCGCAGCAGAGGGGATTTGCCGCTTCCGGGGAAAAAATGATCGGCGGGGACGACCACAGGATTTACGGAGACTATTATGTTTTACATGCCGACGGGCAAGGTTCCTGATTTGCTTCCGAGGCCGCTTTGTAATTGGTTAGTAGAATCAGGGGGCCAAAATCTGACCTTTTGCCCCCTGTTCCTATTAGGGAAAACTGTGGGGGAGAGATCAAGGAGCGATCACGGAAGGGGGCGTACACTATGGCTGAGATCCGATTGACCAGAACGGAAGCCCGGAGGTTTATCCTGTACAAACAGGGACTGCTGGGGGAGTACAGATTCAAGGGGAAAAACGGGGTGCTGGATTTTATACGGCAGGCGGGATGTATTCAGTTCGATCCCATTGATGTGTGCGGAAGGAGTCCGGAAATCGTGCTGCAATCCAGAGTCAGCGGCTTTACCAGGGCCATGCTGTACGAGCTGTTGTATGTGGACAGGAAACTTCTGGACTATTTTGACAAAAACCTTGCCATCATGCCGGTAGAGGATTGGGTATACTTTGAGCGGGAACGGGAGAATCACCGCAAATGGGAGAGGAGCCACGAGGAAATCCGTCAGGTACACGACAGAATTATCGCCGCCCTCTCTGAAAAAGGCCCGCAGTGTTCCGCGGACCTGGATATTTCCCAGAAGGTGGACTGGTACTGGAGTGAGACAAAGCTGTCCAGAGCGGCGCTGGAGCATATGTATTTCAGCGGGGAACTGGCGATTCACCACAAGGGCGGGAAAGCTGCCTCTGGAAAGGCCGGCCCGGATCATGCCCCGGGCAGTTGGGGAAACAATAAGTATTATGATCTCATTGAGAATTGTATTCCGGAGGAGATTCTGAAAGCGCCAGACCCGTATCCGGATGATTTCGAGCACAGGAAATGGCGCGTCCTGCGCAGAATCGGCTCTCTGGGACTATTGTGGAACCGCGCTTCCGACGCGTGGCTGGGGATTCCGGGGCTGAAAGCCCCGGAGCGGAATGATATTTTTGACAGGCTCTTGTCCGAGGGGAGTATCCGGCCTGTGCGGGTGGAGGAGATCAACAGGATCTTTTACTGTCTGGCGGAGGACGCGCAGATGGCGGATTCCTGCAAGAGGGAGGTCTCCGGCAGGGAACGCTGTGAGTTTATTGCGCCTCTGGACAATATGATGTGGGACCGGAATTTAGTGAAGGAAATTTTTGACTTTGACTATAAATGGGAGATTTACACGCCGCAGTCCCAGCGCAGATATGGCTATTATGTACTGCCCATTCTCTACGGGGACAGACTGATTGGACGGATCGAGATGGCGTATGAGAAAAAGGAGCGGAAACTCCATGTCTCCAACATCTGGTACGAACCGGGCGTGAGAGAGACCAGAAAGCTGGAAAGAGGGATTACGTCGGCGCTTAAGCGTTTTGAGGCGTTCAATGGGAGCTGAGTGGAAAACGGGTATGGAGAGAATTTTGATCGTGGAGGATGATGCCTCCAACAACCAGATGTTGAAGGAATATCTGGAGAGCCATGGGTATCTGTGCGCCCAGGCCTATTCGGGAAGCGAGGGGAAGCTGCTATTTTCCATGGAGGAATATGACCTGGTGCTTCTGGATCTGATGCTGCCGGGCATTCCGGGGGAGGAACTGGTGTCCCTGTTCGCACAGAGGACGCCGGTGATCGTGCTTTCCGCCAAAAGCGGCACAGGCAGCAAGGTGGAGGTTTTGTCCTCCGGGGCCGAGGACTATCTGTGCAAGCCCTTTGACCTGCCGGAGCTGCTGGTGCGCATACAGGTGCAGCTGCGCAGACGAAACAGAGCGCCGGGAGGCGGCTTTACAACTGGCGGGCAGGGTAAAGCTGCCTTCGGGAGCGGACAGGATACAAAACATTTCCGGCCAGGGGAACCATCTGCGGGACCGGAAATATCCGAAGAACCGGAAATTCCAGTGGGACCGCAGGTTCCCACCGGGCCGCAGGCACCCACCGGGCCGCAGGCATCCACCGGGCCGCAGGCACCTGCCGGGCCGCAGGCATCCACCAGGCCGCAGGCATCCACCGGGTCGCAGGCACCCACCGGGCCGCAGGCTCTTGCTGGGCCACAGGCTCCTGCCGGGCCACAGGCTCTCACCGGGCCGCAGGCTCCTGAGGGAGCGGAAGGTGCGTTTCCGATGGGAAGGACTTACACATACCGTGACTGGACGCTGACTCCGGACAACCAGGAGATGACCGCCTGTGGGGAGCCGGTGGAACTGACCAGGCATGAATTTCTCATTCTGGAACTGTTGATCCGCAATCCCAGGCGGGTGTTTACCAAGCAGATGATTTACGAATACGCCTGGGGGGAGGAATATCTGGCGGAGGATAAAACCATCAATGTGCATATCAGCAACATCCGCTCCAAATTAAGGAAAAGCGGAACGGACGGATATATTCAGACTGTGTGGGGAATGGGCTTTAAACTTTCTTAAACTTTTCTGAACACTTTTTGAAAACTGCTGTTTTATACTGTTCTATGTCAGGGAACAGACAGCAGAGGACGCGAATATTTCCGGGCGGCGTCCGGAGCGTGGTTGAAAAATCATTCCTGCCATCTGCCGCGACAAAACGCGGCCCCAGATTGGCAGAAAGCGCTTTTCATACACGCTCCGGGGGAGAAGATACCGGCGGACGGGAATGTGGTGTCAGAAAGGGGTAGATAGAGCGTGAATACAGGAAAAGAGAATGAGTTTGCCGTGGAGACAAGGGGACTTTCAAAAATCTATGGCGGCAAGGCAGCGGTCAGGGATCTGAATCTGAGAGTGGGAGAGGGACAGATCTATGGGTTTATCGGCAGGAACGGTGCCGGAAAATCCACCACCCTGAAAATGATCAGCGGATTGGCAAGTCCCACACGGGGAGAAGTCCGTCTGTTCGGGAAACCGATCAGCGATCCGGCGGTGCGAAGGCGTCTGGGCGTACTGGTTGAGGCGGCGGGCCTGTATCCCAATATGACGGCCAGGCAGAATGTGGTGATGAAAGCCCGGTGCATGGGCCTGGCGGATGAAAAAAGTGTGGACCGGGTACTGGAACTGACCGGGCTTACAGACACCGGCAAAAAGCAGGCGAAACATTTTTCCATGGGGATGAAGCAGCGGCTGGGCGTGGCGCTGGCCCTGCTGGGAAACCCGGATCTGCTGATATTGGACGAACCCATCAATGGGCTGGACCCGGAGGGGATCAAAGAGCTGCGGCAGCTGGTGCTGGGGCTCCAGGAGGAGGGCAAGACGATCCTGCTCAGTTCCCATATTCTGGGAGAGTTGAGCAAGATAGCCACCAATTACGGGATTATCAAGGACGGGCAACTGATGGAACAGATCACCCGCGGCGAACTGGAGGAGAAATGCCAGGACTATTTTCAGGTGGAGGTGGCGGATGTGCGCCGGGCGCTGCCCCTGATTCAGGAATCCTTTCCCGGGATACAGGCCGAAGTGTCCGACACTCGGATCATCCGGATATATGGGACCATGGAGGGGGCTGATCTGAACCGGAAGCTGGCGGAAAATCAGGTGCCGGTATACGCGTCGGGATTTCACCATATGGATCTGGAAGAATACTTTCTGGAGCGCATGGGTGAAGAAGTGTAAGAGGATTCCATGAGGACGGATACCAATATGTTATTCCCGGAGATTGCGGTGGGAAAGTCTGGAGGTTAAGATGTTTAGGTTGCTGCGGATGGATTTGTACAGGATGATAAGAAGCAAGTCGGTGTATGTATGCATGGGGATATTGCTTCTGATGATTATGGCGTCCCTGGGGCTGGTTTGGCTTGTGGGAACCCCCCAGGGACAGGAAGTGGCGATGCGGATCGGCCTGTTTACGGCGGCGGATCTGGCGGATGAGACGGATACCATGGCTGGGGTGGACACCCTGATCATGCTGCGGCAGAGCAGTATGGACGGCGGCGTGTACAATCTGATATTTGGAATCTGGGTTATGCTGTTCGTGTGTATGGATTATCAGAGCGGTTTTATAAAAAATGTGATGGCGGTGCATCAGAATCGGTGGAATTATGTGGCAGCCAAGATTGCCACGGCGGGAATTGTGAGTCTCCTTTATCTGCCGGCCCAATACCTTGTGGTGCTGATGATGAACAGACTTTTGGGAGATATGGCCCCCTGTTCGCCCCTGAGGGATGTGCTGTTTTATCTGAGCTGGGCCTGGCTGCTGACTGTGGCGTTTGCGGCGCTGGTGATTCTGGTGTGTGTCTGGACCCGGAGCGTGGCGGCGGGAGCGCTGACCGCGGTGCTTCTGGGCAGCGGCATGGTGCAGGGCCCCATGTATGCGCTGCTGAGCATGGTGAAAATGGGAGACTGGATGAAATACACGATTTATCATGCCCTTGACCAGGGCCCCAACCGTTTTACCGCTCCGTCTGACCTGTATGTCTATGCGGTGGGGGCCGGGTTCCTGGCTCTGTATATGGCGGCAGCCGGCATCCTGTTAAAGAAGCAGGATATCTAGAGCTCCATCCGGCTGACTTTTGGACTATAGCCACTTACAGCCTGGTCCATTTTGATTCGTGCATCCTGCGTCTTGCTCTTTCTACATTACGCCAGATTGTCCACCCACGAACCTGCTGATGGAAGTTGTCCAAATCCGGCAGGGTATATATAAAATAATTGTTCCGCCATACCCTGCTGTTTCGCATATTCCCCCCTTTTTGCTCAGCGTGTATGGTGAAACAGGGCATATACAGGAAAATTATGTGTCAATACCCCGCTGATCGCCCAAAAGGGGATATGGAGCCACAATTTTTCTGTATATACCCTGATATACGGAAAAAAATATGTTTTTCTGCCTCTGGGGACTCCGGGCAGGGTACTGGGAAGTAATTTTTTTATATATACCCCGGCCTCTGCCCGCAACAGAGGATTCCGCATATATCCGTGGGAAAACGGACATTTTTGACAATATACACAATAAGAGAATACATCAGGATTTCTGTTTTGAGCTCTGACCAGTCTGGACCTGTTTGGGGCAGGGATACAATAAAAGAGATTTCAGTAGAGTATTGCTACTAACCGGATAGAGCGTGTTTGTAAACGCGCTTCAAAGATGCATACAGGGAGGGGGAAACGGATCTGAAAGCGGTGTTGTTTACTATGATTGTGGTCTGCGGATTCTTATTGCTGCAACATATCCGCAGTGTGTTGGAAATACGTTCTCTTAACAGGCAGTTGGAGGAGCTGGAGCGGGGAAGCCAGATGGAGCTGGGGCTGCAGAGCAGGCAGAGGGATATGCTGGCTCTCTGCCGGGGCCTGAACCGATTGCAAAAACTTCACCATCAAAAGCAGATGCAGTTCGAGCGGGGGGAAAGGCAGTTAAAAGAGAATATCACGGGTCTGGCCCACGATATCCGCACACCGCTCACCGGCGCGGCGGGGTATGTACAGCTGGCCCGGGAGTGCGATGATCCCGGACGGAGAGAGTATTACCTGCAAGTGGCCTCGGACAGGCTGGGGGAACTGGGAAATATGCTGGAAGAGTTGTTTCTGTATACAAAACTTACCAGCGAAGAGTTCGCGCCGGACATGCGTGAAGTGCAGGCGCTGCCTCTGCTCAGCGAATGCCTGGTGGGACAGTACCGGCGTTTTGAGGAAAAAGGCGTCTCCCCCCGGGTGGACTTTGAACGGGAGGGATTCCGCGTTCTTGCGGACGAGGAATGTCTGCGGCGGATATTCTGCAATCTGATCCAGAACGCATTGCTGCACGGCGGAAAGGACCTTGTAATCCGGCAGGAGGAAGGACGGCTGATTTTTGAAAACAGTGTGCCGGAGAGCAGCAGGCCCGACCCGGAACATATTTTTGACAGATTTTATAAGGCAGACTCGGCCCGGCGGAAAGGTTCCTCCGGGCTGGGGCTGTTTATTGTGAAAGAACTGGCGGAGCGGATGAATGGCAGCGTAGATGCGCAGATGGAGGGGAACAGGCTTCGGATTACTCTTACACTGGAGTGTGTTTAAAACTCCTGTTGCTACTTGTTAAGGAGGTATTGCATCTTTTCATCACTTTTTCTTGGTCTGCCCTGTTTCTTATGTTCTAAATTGTGGAGAGTGACACGCTTTAACTTGTCCTCGTTCCTCCCTGAATGGCAAAAAAAATAGAGCATATAGATTTCAGCGGAGAGTGATGAGATGAAATCTGAGTGGGATGAAAACAAAAATTTGCAAAATAGGAAAAGCATAGAATCTCCTTTGAAACAGCAGCATATGTATTGACGATCCTTATTATATAGAAATGTATGATTTTGAGCATAGTATTAACGAAGACCGATATATTGCGATAGGAAAAGTTGGAGATGTATTATTTGTTGTTTTCACGGAGAAAAAAGACTGTATTCGATTGATTTCCGCCAGACTGGCGACCGATGCAGAAAGGAGGCTTTATTATGATCAAGACATTAACTATTGAGAATGGGCAGAGACCTACTACAGAGCAGCTAAAGGAGGTTGAAGATGCAAAGGCATATCCCATAGTGTTTGATGAGGAATGTCAGGAATTGTCTCCAGCAATGATGAAAGCATTCAGGAGTGCAGTTGTTCAGCGAAACCGAAATAAGAAGGCTTAATTTTTATCGTTTGCCCTGGAGTTTGATATATAGTACTCCAGGGCAGGAATACCTTTATTGGATTATCAATGTTTATATGGTTCTATGTGTTTTTCCATTTCGATAAGTTTTTCTGTTGTAATTTTGCCGTTTCTGTTTGGCGATAAATCTATTTCATTAATTGTTTCCATTATGCAAAAATCTAGTTCTTTCCAAGCATGCTGTGTTGCTTTTGCCATCGTGCCAGCATTAACAAACATATTTGCAACAGTAAAGCTAATGGATAGTAATGAAAAAAACATAATATTGCTTTTTTTATCATCTACATCTGTTGATGCATAAAAGACAGTTAATAAACTCGCGACAAGCGCTACTAATGTAAGTATATAATTTCAAGTAAAAAAGAAAGTCCTCATATTGTACCATACAAGATAGCGTTCTGCAACATGATAAGGTATCGAGTAATCACCGTTAGTATATTTTTTTATTATTTCTTCTACTTTATTAGTACTTGGGCTAAGTCCTTTGGTAAACATAAATCCCAAAACAGTCATAAAAACAGCAAATATAATAAATATTATCAAAATGTTATTTTTTACTATAAATCTAAGAATCTTTTTTGGAAAATCCTTCATCTAATAACTACCTCAATTCCCAATAAAAGTTACTCTTTATATTTATAATATAATAAAATAAATTAATTGAGAGATCATTTAAGTAAACCGACTTATAATTTTGCTTTTTACGACTTACTATTTAATTGCATCGTATGTCACAAACTGCAATAGCTCGTTTATGATATATCACCTCAAACTATTAGTCTATTTTGCTTTATATATCAGCATTTATCATCGCAAGATTATATGTTGTCAATGCATTTTTAGACAGTAAGAAATTCAAACACTAAATGATCAAATTAATTATAATTACAATCTTTTAAAACATCGAGTTATCGACAGGCCGCACAGAGCCTGCTTTTGATTGCAAGCATAAAATCTTTTCATTTGCGTAAAGGTTGATTTGTCTGCTTATTTCTTCCTCCACCTGAATACTCAAAAGAATTATAAATGATAGCTGTTTAAACTGGATCAGCTATTATTCCGCAGAAGAGGCAGCGGCCTTGGACGCCTGCTCTGGTACGGCGGAATTGGAAACCTGCTTTATATACTGGCAGAGGACGGCATGGATCTGGTAAAACCCTATATGAATAAGGAAGAAATACTCTATTTGATAGAAATGAATTTCATGCGGCGCTTTTGGAAGGTAAAATATGAAAAGTAATTCAGGACGATTAATTATAAAGACAATACATAATTGATAAGATACCTTTTGCCAATAATATGGGGGCGACAAATAATGATAAAAAACCCGTTTTAAATAAATTAATTGACACAATATAATGTGTGTGGTATTGTGGTTTTGGACAAATGAAAATATTATAAATGGTATTAGGATAGACAAAATAGATAATAAAACAAACGATAACGAGAAGGTAAAGAAAATTATAAACATTTGAATTTATTATTATAGCTATTAAGGGGGCATTTTTATGGGGAAGAAAAAAGAGATTATTTCAGATATGCATTTATATAAAAATAAGATTGAGTCTCTTATAAAAGTAATTATATGGATTATTTCATGGATAGGAGGTATATTGGTTTTACTAAAAGCAGACAATAAAGAGGTATTAGGTAGTGCATACTTCATTTATATGTTGTCTTTACTAATGGAGTTTGTACCCAAGATAAATTCAAAGGTCCAATTTTATAGTAGGCTTTTACATACAGTATTATGTTTTATGATGACATGCGTGTTCTTGCTATCGGCTTGCATAGTGTACGGAGTTAAACTACATAATTATTGGTATGTTGTAATGTTTATACTTACAATTATTATCATTATATATATGATAGGAGATTCTTTTGTTTTGTGGTTGGAACCCAAGCCTAGTTACATTGAGAATAATGATGATTTAGAGAGAACTGAGTCAGCACAAGAAAAGAAATTTAATGATCGGTTGTTGAAAGGAAACTTAGGAAATATAACAAAGGATTCATAGCTAAATGAATTTACAGTTCAATATACTGGGAACTCACCATTTCGAGCTTAAAACAGTATATATTATATACAATTTCCGAAGGAGACAAACAGAAAAATGACAAAATTTGTGGCACTATTGAGTGGAAAAGGTGGTAGTGGAAAAACTACAGTGGCTCTTAGCATGTCAACACTATTATCAGATTGCGGATTAAAAGTTTTGCTAGTTGACTGTGACTTAAGTACAAATGGAGCAACGTATTTCTATGAAGATCGCCTCGCTACACAAAAAAATATATTGACATTTTACAACATAATACTAGGGGAAGTTCTGCAAAGTGCGGAGATTATAAACATTAACAAAAATATGGACTTTATTCCTTCAATAGCTAAAATTACGAAGAAAGTAACCGGAATGTATTTATGGCAACCAGAGGATGAAAAAAACATATTGAACATGATGACTATATTTAAAAATTATAATGTTGTAATATTTGATTGCCAGGCCGGTTACACCGATACATTAAAATTAATATTGCCATTTACAGATATTAACTTAGTGGTAATGGAACCTGACGCAATTAGTTCGTCTTCCATTCGGAGCCTATATTTAAAAATAGGAGATATATTAAAGGATAATAAAATATATCAAATCTTTAACAAAGCGACAGATGATGAATATCAAATTTATTCGAAAGTTTCTGGAGGAACAGTCTTTACGAATATTGAAACTGTTAAATTTGATTGGAAAATTAGAAATGCATTTACAGTTGCAGAGACTCCTGATATGAAAACAACTGGCGCAAATTATGGTGAGCAGATATACAATATCTGTAGGATTCTTTTGAAAGAAGAGTAC
The DNA here is from genome assembly GCA_910583845.1 of uncultured Acetatifactor sp. GTDB lineage: Bacteria > Bacillota > Clostridia > Lachnospirales > Lachnospiraceae > Acetatifactor. The sequence continues at coordinate 85,060 of CAJUAB010000017.1, read as the reverse complement.
ATTCAATCTCGAATTAATAAATACAAAATAATAGTGGAAATGAATAAATATAATGAAGAAGAGAAAGAGCTGGATAGCAAGTTGAGATTGCTAAAAAAAGAAAAAAGTGATTCAAAAAAAATGAGAGGAAGATTCTTTTCACAAATAGGTGCGGTTATTTCTGTGATGTTATGTATATCTTCTCTTGGAGTTATGTACTCAAATAAAATATTGCAAGAAGAATTAACATATCCGATAATATTTTTGCTTATTGCTGTTTATCTGAACATAGTGCCGTCAATATTTGCAATTGTTGACACTATTAAAGAAATTAAAAACCAGGAAGATAAGTTTTCTTTATATAGAAGGCGCTATGATGATATTGATGAAAAAAAACAAAAATTGCAAGAGCAATATGAAAAAACATTTAATGAAGAAAAAAGTATGAATAAAGCTAATATTTTAAAATTCTGACTCATATAGAACATGGCAATTAGAGGAGTTGAGACAAGCATTACTTTAAATGTTGTTGTATATGACGAGCGCATTTACGATACTAGCATATCTGGAGAAGTAACTTAAAATTTAATATTGAAAATTTAGGGCTTGTGTATAAGCTTTAAGGAGAAATGGAAGATGTACAGCAGTATAAGCAAAACATTTTTGGATGATATAAGAGCAATAAGATTTTATGTCGATAACGTAGAACAAACCACGGACGATCGTTTTGACAAAAACACAATGTCGACAAGTGAAGCCCTTAATGCAGCGATAATATATTTGATTGTACAAGGGAAAAAGCACGGGATTGTTATATCGGATTTGCCTGATGTATCAGAGTCTCTTGAAAATATGTCTCAGGATGCATTAAATTATTTAAAAGAAATGGAAATATATATAGAAAAAATAATCAATGAAGTTAAGGAAAAAGATATACAAAGTTACTTGCCTAAAGAGATTAAGAAAGAATATCAAAAAATTGAAATAAGAGGAAAACAGAAAGAAATTTTATATAGAGGGGCGTTGCTTCTATTAGTTACTTATTTTGAAAACCTTATTGCAAGGATACTAAGAGAAAATTTTATAAAATATCCACAACGCATTTCATTAGACGAAAAGACAGTTTCATATAAGATGTTGACTGAAATTAATAATATTGATGATATAAGAAATATATTAATTGACCAGGAAGTAACAAGTAAAATGTATGAGTCGTTAATGGATTGGAAGAGATATTTTCAGAAAAATCTGAAATTATGCTTAAAAGCATGGGATGACGAATTCCAGTCAATACAGGAGATTATTGCCAGAAGAAATTTATATGTACATAATAATGGTATAGTAAATAATATCTATCTTGATCTTGTTAAAACACTGGATAAGGATGCTCTTGGGGAAATATTAAATATTGATAGGGAATATATAGACAACGCATTGGATACAATAGAGTATATTGGTATGACCCTTGTTATTGAAGCATGGATTAAGGAACATGCAGACAATCAAGAAGAAGTAAAAGCTATTATGGATATGATTTATGAAGAATATTTAGAACCACAAAGATGGGAAATGGCGAGGCATTTTTATGAAATATGTTTACAAAGCTCAAAGCTACTAATTGCTGATAAAATATTATGCAAAATAAATAGTTGGCAATGTTATAAATGGTTAGGGGAATATGATAAAGTCAAGAAAGAAGTGGAAAAGTTAGATGTTTCAGCATATCTCCCTAGATATCAATTGGGAATCTTGGCATTAAAGGAACAATATGAGGACTTTTTTGAGTGTTATGATAATCAATCTGATATAGGGGAGAGTGAGCTAAAGGAATGGCCTTTATTTATGGAATTAAGAAAAAGCAAACAATATATGGAACGATATTCAAAAGAACAGATTGTAGAGAAACAGCAAATAGAATGTGAAGATGCAGAAGATGTTACTGATTGATGTCAGTAACATTTTTCATTTTATATAGGGAGGCTTTGAATGTTTATTGAAGTTTATAGATGTAAGATGTGTGGGGAGGATATTTTAAAGACATATGTAGACAATTTACTTGCCGATACAGAGTTATTAAAAAAGAAAAAACCAGTAAGACATTTTTGTGTAAATGGAGACATGGGTATAGCGGAATTTATCGGATATAAAAAAACTGATTTGTAATCGAGGGTGTAATTAATTTCGTATCTATGAACTCTACCCTTTGTTAGATTTTCACCTGTCGGAATTATACCAGTTGCTATCTTTTCATCAGTAAGCTAATCCAACGCCGCCATAGTCATCGTTATTTAGAGTAATACAATCCCCCCTGTATAGACCTCTTTTAACATCACTTGATTCAAAAAAGCCTTTGAGTCCATTGATTATGTTTTTTGCTGATATAAACATTTTGCCACCGGGTGTAAGGGAAGCCACATTATTCTGATTGCCATGTTGGTAATCAAATCAATTGAGTAAACTAAACTCTCTCTATTTTGCAAGATTAAGAGGTCGTATTACCTCCCCCTGCTTGTGCAATTTGACCAACAAACAGCTTGTATTTATCAATAAGCTGTTGCTCCCGTTCCTTGCAGTACGCCTCCATAAAATCGAGATCAGGTTTGCCAGTTTCGTCAACTGGGAGCATTATTTTCTCTCTGGATATTCGATTATCATTGATTTCTCGATTGAAATTATACTTTTGCGACAGTCTGTTGGTGAGGGCAGCAATAAACAGATAATGGTATTTGTTATATCGTTCATTTTTCAGATGAGTAATATGGTCACTTGCAACAAAAGCGAACGGCTCATAAAAACTCGAACCAACGCTTCCACTATTGGCAAGGCTTAAGCAATTTGCAAAAATGCGGACTCGGTGTGTATTCGATACAAAGTTATCAACGCCGTTGTTCATAGCAGAAGATGACACATAGGGCATTTTACCTGGCACATGATCTTCTGATTTCAGCCGTTTCCCTCTCTGAATAGTGGGGAATATTTCTGTCAGAAAAAAATGGCTTCCATTCTCTGTCATTTAAGTTAAGCATGGTCATCCTCCTTAAATAAATACTCCCGTCCTTGCATCACCATAGAAAACTCAAAAGTGAGGTAGTCTCCGATGGTTTTGATAAAATCTTCCTCTGATGGAATCTCGTCATTGAAATAATAAAAACTGTACAGCCACTCGTCCGTTGCCTCAATAGTAGTTTTCACGCAGAACCTTGTTTCCGATTCAATCCGGTTGAACCAGACATCCAGCAAATGCTGCTTCTTGTCCTTTGCCGACTCCGTTTCCACAAGGCCGACATGGGCGGCAACTTTGTATCCGTCATTTTCAAAGTTGACAAATTTACATATTTTTTCCGCCGGATGTGGTTCTCCCGCCGTAAATACAGCAATGCAGGGAATCGTACCCACGCCATAGAAAGTGTCTTTGCTCAAAGAGATAACACCCTCAAGAGTATGATGCTTCAATATGTTTTCCTTCAAAGCCTGTTCCTCTTTGCTTTTTCCCGTCATAGAGGATTGGGGAACAATGACTAAACATCGCGCACCAATGACAAGCGAATCAAGAAGATGCTCTACAAAAGACATTTCATACAAATCTGGGTTTTGTTTGGAGCCTTGCGAATAGGGCGGGTTCATCATGCCAACAGTAGCCTGCTTTAATTGCAGCTTGCCGGCATCCAATTTGAAAAAGTCATCATTGAGCAAATTGCTCTTTCCGTCCCCACGTAAAATCATATTGGTGGTCGCAATCGTGAACATATTTGGTCTAATTTCAATGCCATGCAGTTGCTTTTGCCGGATGCTTTTCTTCTGTGCGGCGTTGTCCGTTTTTGATAGCATATTGTGCATAGCGGCAATTAGGAAACCCGCTGTGCCGCAGCAAGGGTCGAAAACAATATCTGCTGGTTGCAGATCAGCCAAATCACAGAAAAGTTGGGTAATATGTTTTGGCGTGAGAATGATTCCCAGCGTTTGACCATCACCACCGGAGTAACTCATAAACTCACCGTAAAATCTTCCTATGTAATCCTCGGCGCTGCTGCTGTATCGGATAGACTTGTATATTTTTCTATACAGATATTCTGTAAAGTATCTCAGCGGTGTTTTGTTCAACTTCGGGTCAATTTCATTCAGCTTTACAGTGTCCCTGATAAAAGCGAATTGGCTTAGTATCTTATCTTTTTTGACCTCCGGCGCAACGTTCGCCCGTTTCAGATTTGCGTGGATGGCATCGTATATTTTTCTGTCCGTCAGTTTTTACCGTATCGCCGGTAAGATCATCAACGGAGAAATTCTTATACTCACTCTCGCGGAGCGCAAGAAGGATGCCGGAAACAATGAGTGGCTTTTCTGTATCAAGCAGGTTCCCATAGTTTCTTAAATCCTCATGCAATATGCTTGCATCCCTAATAATTTCAGCCGTTTCTTTTTCAGTGTCGGTATCTTCCTTTAGAATTTCCCGGACATAATACTCGTCAATATTATCCTCGCTAAAAGAGATAAAGGATTCGACTTCGGGAAGTTCTCTATAAAATTCTGTTTCGTCCAGATAAACCGGCGTGATTTTGTGTTTTTTCTCATCCCCTGATACGCCAAACACGATGATTTTCTTGTAAGAGGTCGTTTTGGTCAAATGCCTGCCATAGAAAAAAGCACCATTCACAGCATAGTCAGTAACAGCACTTGTGGCTACGCTGATGTTTCCGCTTTCATCACGCTTTATGTGTTTTGACAGGTCGGCCTTGTCCTCTATCACAATAAGGTAATCCTTCACTACGCCAATGTATTCAGGAAAGCCGACATTACCAGTGCCACGCTTTGAAGCCGTTTTCAATGCCTCATCAATTTCTTTAATAGAACTTCCTTGGGCATCAAGGACAATGCCAGCTTGTTTAAGCAACTCATGAACCTACAAATCAGTTTTAACTTCTTTCTTAGCCATTGGAACAATCCTCCAAAATTTTATCGCTTAGCCGTAAGTTCCTCTGCTTTTCGGATTCCCTGTATTCATTGGAACTATTTGAGTGATTGCAATCATTATTGAATACTCTGCGAGGAAGTCTTGAATCAATTATAGTCGAAGTAACAGGTAAAATCAATCGCCCACGGTAAAAAACGGAGAATGGTCTTGCAGGGATTTTCATAGGCTCGTCAGAATTGCAGCCAGCGTGAAACGCTGTTCAAAGGTTTTGGGAACAAATGCACTGTTTGCAACTTTGGTGAAAGCCCTACAATAGGGTTGAGCGCTGGCCGGCTTTGTGCTATACTTCGGGTAGGTTGATTAGACAAATCGGAATTGTCGATATAACAATGCTTTGCATTACAGCAGGAGGAACAACCAATGTCCATGATAGGTGTTTTTGGGATATGCTCAAAAAACAATTACAGTGAACTGGTAGACTCGATAAAAAATAGAAACGCTTCCCAAATAGAAGGCTTGATAAAAGAAATCTACAGTGAATTGGAAATTTCTGCAGCAACATTAGAGAACGACAAATGTTCTGGCGAAGTGTTTGTTGCATTGTTTCAATATCTTAAAATAGCCTACAGTGTGGATGTCCGATGCGGGATGGAGGAACTCGGAGAAAAATGGAGAAATACAACTGGTGATTTTGACATAATTGTGTTTCATGAAAAAGAGCAGATATTATCCATGGAAGGAACGGTTGACTATAATGGACTTTTACAGTTTAACAATGAATTTTTCCAGATTGATTATGGGGATGCTGGGCGAATTGCCTGGAATGTCCTGCTCAATAACCTTAAAAGTACGGGGACAGAGAATATTTTGATTTGGCATCTGTTTTAATTTTCCATTTATCGGTGGGCTTTCATCTTTTGGGTGAAAGTCCCCTTGATAAATCCGCTTTTGGTTAGATATGCTGTGGCTCTTTTGCACTTATTTTGATAAAGAAGTCTTTTATAACTCCTGTTTATTCGGCAAAAATAAAGAATTGATTAATTCTCCATAAAGTGTCTTGCCATACGTGTAAAAGGGCAATATAATAATCGGGAAATCAAACCCGGTTATTATATTTTGACCATTTACCGTATGCGGAGGAAACCGTTCACGGTTCGGGCGAAGGTATTTCGCGCGGGCCGCAGTGTGATCAGGGAACGGCTCTCAGCGAGGAAGCGGCGGGAGACTGGCAGTCGCCGGATTCCGGTCAGGCGGGGAGAGGAAAATATGGATAAGGAAAATAACAGAGGGAATCTTTCGGAGATGGAGCGGATTCACAGAGGGTTGGAGGCGTTTCTGGAGAAAGAGGTCTATGAGGAGCATGGGGCCAGAGGAGATGCCGGACCGGAAGGATACAGGGAATCTGAGGAATCAAAAGGCTACGCCGGACCGGAGGGGTACGGGGAATCTGAGGAATCAAAAGGCTATGCCGGATCGGAAGGATACAGGGAATCTGAGGAATCAAATGGCTATGGAGGGCCGGAGGGATATAGGGAATCTGAGGAATCAAAAGGCTATGCCGGACTGGAAGGATACAGGGAATCTGAGGAATCAAATAGCTATGGAGGGCCGGAGGGGTACAGGGAATCTGAGGAATCAAATGGCTATGCCGGGTCGGGAGGACAAGGGGATTATCATGAGCAGAGGAAGCGTCAGGAGGATGGCGCTTATGGCGGGTGCGGCGACAGCGGCACATATGATGCCGACGGTGAGCGAAGGCCGTGCCAGGGCCAGGGCGCTTATGGCGTATACGATGATGGGGATGGTTCGGATGCCTGGGATGAATATGAGCAGTATGGTGATGATGTCAGGAACAGCGAGTATAATGAATATGAAGAGTATGAAGCGGAGGAGTCGGCGGAGGCAGCCATGATGAGACAACATGCAAATCATTCAGGAGCGAAGCAGCGCCCGGGAGGCAGCCGGGGAAAGTCTGCGCGGCGCCGTGAAGGTGGCCGGGAAAAGTCCGCGCAGCGCCCGGCAGGAGAGAAGAGGGGAACCCACAGACGGGATAACGGTGGCCGGCAAAAGTCTGCGCAGCGTCAGGGAGGCGGGAAAAGACAGTCCTTCCAGCGTGAAGAAAGCAGGAAAAGGCAATCCTTCCAGCATAAAGGGAGTGTGAAAAGACAGTCTTCCCAGCGTGAAGAAAGCGGACAAAGGCAGTCCCTACAGCGTGAAGAAAGCGGACAAAGGCAGTTCCGGCAGTACCAGGGCGGCGGAAAAGGACAATTCCCGCAATACAGGGAGGGGGGCAGGAATCCGGCTTCTCCCCCACAGGGAAGCGGCGGGCAGCCCGCCAGGAAGAAAAGACACAGGGGGTTGCGGCGTTTTCTGACGGCGGTGCTGGTTCTGTTGCTGGCGGTGACAGCCCTTTGGTATGTGACCATCTCCCATCTGTATGACAAGGTGGAGTACACCCCCACGGAGATTCTCACCGACCAGCCCATGAAGGAGGAAGGAGTCACCAACATTCTGCTGATCGGCAATGATTCCCGCGCGGGGGGCGGGGACGGACGTTCCGACGCCATGATCCTGGTGTCCATCAGCAACCGGACCAAGACGATCTATCTGACCTCTCTGCTGCGGGATATCTATGTGGAGATTCCGGGGCATGAGAGTAACCGGCTCAATGCCGCTTATGCCTTCGGCGGGCCGGAACTGCTGCTGGAGACGATAAAACAGAATCTGGACATTGAGGTAAACCGCTATGTACAGGTGAATTTTCAGGCCTTCGCCAATCTCATTGACGCGGTGGGCGGCGTGGAACTGGAACTGACCAACGAAGAGGTGCAGCTGGTAAATGCCTATCTCAATGAGTATAATCTGTTGGAGAACCGTCCCATCGACACGGATTATCTGCCCACAGACGCCAGCGGTTTGCTGCATCTGAACGGTCCCCAGGCCCTGGCTTACAGCCGCAACCGCTATATCGGCAGTGATTTTGGCCGGACGGAGCGGCAGCGCAAGATACTGGAGGCGGTGTTCCACCAGCTGCCCGCCTCGATGCTTACCAATCTGGATGATCTGATAGACGGAATCCTGCCGAACCTGACCACCAACATCAGCAGATCAGAGTGCTATACGCTGAGTCTGGATGCCCCCAAGCTGCTGACTTATGAGCTGGTGCAGGCCAGCATTCCCATAGCGGGCAGCTACCAGAGCGCGACGATCCGCAAGATGGCGGTGCTGCAGGTGGATTTTGAGAAAAACAGAGAATTTATCCGCACCCAGATTTACGGAGAAGACTGACGGATGCCCCGTGCCGGAAACGGCGGGATACGCATTGTCCGGCCGCAGGGGCCCGAAAGCATGAAAAACAAAGACGAAGGCGGCACGGAGACGCAACCGGAGATGGCCGGTCTCCGGCAGGGAGGAACAGTCACTTGCGGAGAATGCTTTGCAATTGCCGGACAGGGAGGAAACATGAAAGGAACAATCATTGATTATCTGAAAGAATACGCGGATGTGAGTCTGAGGGACGAGCCCATGAACGATGTGGACAGTCTGGTGCTCTGCCAGTTTTCCTATCTGAAATTCGACGCGGTGGTGCCCCCGGTGACGGAGGATAAAAAGCCCGTGTCCCTGCAGCAGATTCAGGAGCACCCGGACTATGAAAAGCTCTACGGGGACGAGCGCTATGAGAAAGAGAACCGGGCGCTTTTTGAGGCCATGCGGGTGTGCGCGCGTTTCCGTAATATGAAGCTGAACTACTATATCAATATCATTGAGACCCAGTCGGATTTTGAGACGCAGTTTTCAGCGGTCACTTTTCTGCTGGAGGACGGCACTGTGTATGTGGCCTATCGGGGCACGGATGAGACCATCGTGGGATGGAAGGAGGATTTCAATATGGCCTTTCTCTCCCCGGTGCCGGGACAGGAACTGGCCGTAAAATATCTGAGTGTTGTCACGGAGAGACTACAGGGAAAGTTCTATGTGGGAGGGCATTCCAAGGGGGGTAATCTGGCGGTCTATGCCGCCATGAACTGCGCCCCCGGGGCACAGGACAGGATATTGAAAATTTACAGCATGGACGGGCCGGGTTTCAGACCGGAAGTGCTGGAAAAATGCGATTTCGGGAAGATTGAGGAGCGTACCTGCAAGATTCTGCCCCACTCGTCTCTGGTAGGCATGCTGTTTGAGAAAGATATCCGCTATCAGGTGGTGGAGAGCCGTACCTTCGGACTGGCCCAGCACAATCCCTTTACCTGGCTGGTACAGGACGGAGATTTTGTGACTGTATCTGACATCTATGAAACCAGGCGCTTTATGGACGATACGCTGAACGAGTGGATACTGTCTCTGGATGAACAGAGCCTGCGCACCTTTGTGGACACGCTTTTTCAGATCCTGTCAGCCTCGGAAGCTGACAATCTGATTGATTTCACCGCCAATTTAAAGCGCAGCATGACGGGAATCCTCGGGGCCATGAAGGGCATGGACGAGGACACGCAGAAAGCGCTGCGGCAGACGGTGAAGGCCCTGTTTGAAATTGGGGGAATGCGTATGAAACAGGAGCTTAAAGCCCGCGCTCAGAAAAGAGAGGCCAGAGCGGGGATCGAAGAGAGGAAGGGGTAAATCAGGATCGGATTTCCCGCAAAAAAAAGTTGAGAAGCGCGGTTCCGCTGCTTTCGGTCCTGGCGGGGTCCAGGCGCTCCGGATGCCACTGCACTCCGATAACCGGCAGACTTTCATGGCAGATGCCCTCAACACACTCATCCAGAGGGCAGCGGGAGACCGCCCGCAGCCCCTTTCCCAGCTTGCCAAGTCCCTGATGATGAGCGCTGTTTACCGTCATGGACGCGCCGTACAGATGATACAGAAAACCGCCGGGAGTGTTGCTGGTCTCGTGATACTGATCCCCGTCCAGATAGCGGTGCCGTTGGGCGGTGGGCAGATCCTGGATGATGCCGCCGCCCAGCCCTACATTGATAATCTGCATTCCCTTGCAGATGCCCAGGATGGGGATACGGCGCTGGATGCCATATTCCAGCGCCTGCAATTGCAGAATATCCAGTTCCGTGTCCACACAGCGGGAACCCCGGTCCCGTTCTCCGAAAAAAGCGGGGGTGATATCGCCGCCGCCGGGAAAGACCAGGCCCTGGCAGGCGGACAGATCGCTGATGGACAGACAGGTCAGATGAGGTACCTGGTGCCGGTCCAGAAAAGCCTCGTAATTTCCTGTATCTTTTTTCCTTCCCACAATTCCCACTTTCATTTTTCTGTTCTGCCTCCCTTACAGCCTGTTTGAAAAATCATTCCTGCCGTCTGCGCGCCTGTTTGCGTGATGGTGGTGCCAAATGCAGGTTACACAAATCTTTCCTGCCATCTGCAGCGGTAAACCGCATCCCAGATTTGCGTGATATTTGCGCCAAATTCGGGTTAAATAGCCCGTTATGCGGCATCATCCGGCTCAAGTCTCCCGCAAATTGTGACGCACACCCGGCAGAAAGTATTTTCCGACGCGCCCTGGAAAATACTGCTCCCAACACTGTATGAAAAACCTTAAATTTTTATGAACACATTTTCAAGAGAGACAAAAAATGGTACAATAGACAAAATGTTCTGGCCCGGGAGCGCGGAGACAGAACGTAAAAGGAGAGGGAAAGGCATGAGCAGATTGTGGTACACAGCCCCGGCAAGGGAATGGGAGGAGGCGCTGCCTCTGGGAAACGGCCGTCTGGGCGCCATGGTATACGGCGGCGGAGAACATGAACAGATCCAGGTCAATGAGGAGAGCATCTGGTACGGCGGGCCGGTGGAGCGCGATAACCCGGACATGAAAGAGCAGCTGCCCCAGATCCGGAAACTTCTGTTTGAAGGGGAGATTGCCAGGGCGGAGAGCCTTATGCGGCAGGCCATGTCCGGCTGCCCCAACAGCCAGCATCCCTATCAGACGCTGGGGGATATCCGGATTGATTTTGACGGAATCGGGGAAGCCACAGAGTATGAGCGGGAACTGGATCTGGAGCGGGCGCTGTGCAGCATCCGTTTTGCCGCGGGGGAAGTGCGCTACAGGAGAGAATATTGGATCTCCCATCCGGCAGACTGTATGGTGATGCGCTTTTCCGCGGATCAAACGGGCAAAATCAGTTTCCGGGCGCATCTGGAACGGGGGCTTTTCTTTGACGGCGTGAGGCAGGGGGAGCAGGGCGAAATCTGTCTTTATGGCAATCTGGGCAGAGGGGGCTCAGAGTTTGCCGCCATGCTTCGGGCCGCGGTCAAGGGCGGCAGCATGCGGCTTATGGGGGAGTATATCGTGGTGGAAAACGCTGACAAGGCGCTGCTCTGCTTCAGCGCGGACACCAGCTGGCACTACGGCCCGAAGGAAAAGGAAGCCGCCGTGGCCGACTGGCTTGAGAGGACGGCGGGGGAGCCGGAGGACTGGATGAACGCGGGGCGCATGTGTTCCTGGGAGCGGCGGGAGGTGCGGATGCAGCAGGGGATGCAGGCTTTTCTGCGGGGGAAACTGCGGGAGAGGCTGGAAGCAGCCCTGGGACAGAGCTATGAGAGCCTGCTGGCGGCTCATGTGGCGGACTACAGGGAGTTGTATGGCCGGGTGCGCCTGGAGATCGAGTGGGACCACCGGGCGGAGCAGCTGCCCACGGACAGGCGGGTGGAACTGGCGGCGCGCCGGTGCGAGGGCGGAAACGGGGAGAAGCCGGAAGAATGCTTCCCGGATCTGGGACTGGCCCCTCTGTATTTTGACTATGGCCGATACCTGCTGATCGCGTGCAGCCGCCCCGGGGGACTGCCCGCTACCTTGCAGGGACTGTGGAACAAGGATATGACGCCTCCCTGGGGCGGGAAGTTCACCGTCAACATCAACACGGAGATGAATTACTGGCTGGCGGAAAACTGCAATCTGTCCCCGTGCCACATGCCGCTGTTTGACCTGATCCGGTCCATGGTGCCAAACGGGCGCAGGACGGCCCGGAAGATGTATGGATGCAGGGGATTTGTGTGCCATCACAACACTGATATCAATGGGGATACGTCGCCCCAGGATATATGGATTCCCGGCACCTACTGGGTGATGGGGGCGGCGTGGCTGTGTACCCATCAGTGGACTCACTACCGGTATACCCGGGATCTGGAATTTCTGAAGGAGCAGTTCCCCATCATGTGCGAGGCGGCGTTGTTCTTTCTGGATTTTCTGGTGGAGGACGGACCTTATCTGGTGACCTGCCCCTCTGTGTCCCCGGAGAATACCTATATTCTGCCCAGCGGGGAAAAGGGAGCAAACGGCGTCGGCGTCACCATGGACAATCAGATCCTGCGGGATTTGTTCGGGCAGTGTCTGGCGGCGTACAGGGAGCTGACGGAGCGGGAGGTTCTGGACGGGGCGGTGGCAGCCGCGCTGGAGGAGGCGCAGATTCCCGATCTATCGGCTTTCATCGCCCAGGTGGAGGAGGCCAGGACGAGGCTGATTCCCACCAGGGTCAGCCAGCGGGGCATGATTCTGGAGTGGAGGCAGGATTATCAGGAATGGGAGCCGGGCCACAGGCATATTTCCCATCTCTACGGCCTGCATCCGTCGGAGCAGATTACCGTGGACGATACGCCAAAGCTGGCCCGGGCGGCCAGAGCGACGCTGGAGTACCGGCTGGCCCACGGAGGCGGCCACACGGGCTGGAGCCGGGCCTGGATCATCAATCATTACGCGAAGCTGTGGGACGGAAACACTGCCTACGCGCATCTGGAGCAGCTGCTGGGCAAGTCCACCTATCCTAATCTGTTTGACCGACATCCGCCCTTCCAGATTGACGGCAATTTCGGCGGTGCCGCGGCCATGGCGGAGATGCTGATCCAGAGCAGCGAAAGGCGGGTGGTTCTGCTGCCAGCCCTGCCGGATGCCTGGAAGAGCGGCAGGGTGAAGGGGCTGCGGATACAGGGCAATGCGGAGGCGGAACTGTCCTGGCGGGAGGGTATGCTGGAAAGCTGCCGGATTGTGGCGGAAAGCGGACTGGACACCCGCGTCCGATATGGGGAGTCCGTTCTGCCGCTGCGGGTGGCGGCAGGAGAGAGCGTCACATTTACGGCGGCGGATTTTCGATAACAATATGTGGCAGGGCAGGTAAGAGGAGTCTATGAAAATCTTGTGGCAGGCAGGTAAGAGGAGTCTATGAAAATCTTATGGAATGTAAGGCCGGCGTCGGCGGCGGGAGAGGAGCCCCCCGCGGCGGCCGGAGGAAAAATACGGTTTAACGGGGGACTGGCTGCCGCATGGGCCATTCCCACCGCGGTTATGCTGGCCATTTTCTTCATGAAATCCATATATCCTTTTGGAGACAGGAGCTTCCTGTATATGGATATGTACCACCAGTACATGCCTTTTTTCAGCGACTTTTACGATAAGCTGCGGGAAGGGGGGAGCCTTGCCTACACCTGGAATGTGGGCATCGGCAGCAATTTCCTGGCGCTCTACGTATACTATCTGGCCTGTCCCCTGCATTTTCTGGGAGCGCTGGTTCCGAAGGCCTATATTATGGAGTTTCTGAGTTATCTGGTGGTGTGCAAGGTAGGGCTGTGCGGTTTGACAGCCTGCCTGTATCTACAGCGCCGCTTCCATACCCGGTCGTACAGCTGTGTGCTTTTTTCCTGCTTTTATGCGTTGTCCGGTTTTATGGCGGCCTACAACTGGAATATCATGTGGCTTGATCCGGTGATTCTGCTGCCCCTGGTATTGCTGGGACTGGAACGGCTGGTAAAAGAGGGGCGCTGCGGACTGTACTGTGTGGCGCTGGCCCTGTCCATCTACACGAATTTTTATCTGTCCATCATGGTCTGTATTTTTCTGGTGTTTTATTTTCTGGTGCTGCTGTTTACAGAGAGGCGAAGCGTGAAAATTCTGTGGGACTTCGTGTTGTTTTCTCTGCTGGCCGGGGGGATGGCGGCGGCAGTGCTGGTGCCGGAGGCCTGCGCCCTGCTGGCCACGGATTTCGGGCACAGTTCCTTCCCGAAGGAAGTAAAGACTTACTTTTCCGTGCTGGCGGAACTGGCCAGACATTGTATGTGTGTCTCGGCGGAGCGGGGGCTGGCCCACTGGCCCAACATATACTGCGGTGTGGCGGCTTTCCTGCTGGTGCCCCTGTATGCCGTGAACCCGGGGATTCCCATGAGACGGCGTTTTGCGTATCTGGCGCTGGCCGGCTTTATGCTGGTCAGCTTCGGAACCAATGTGCTGGATTTCCTGTGGCACGGATTCAACTACCCGGATTCCCTGCCGGGCAGGCAGACCTTCCTGTATATTTTTCTCCTGCTCACGCTGTGTTATGAGTGCTTCACGCATCTGCGGGAGCTGGAGCCCAGGTATATCCTGTACAGCTATCTGGGGACGGTGCTCTTTCTGCTGTGCTGCCAGCAGTTTGTGGACCATGAGGACTTCCCGGACGAAGTCTGGCTGTCCACCCTGCTGTTTGTGACGGCGGATGCCGTATTGCTGCATCTCTGCCGCACCCGGGGAACAGAGGGAGTGTGGCGGGGGCGGCTGGCGGTTTTCGCTCTGCTGGCGGTGGTGCTGGAAACGGGCATCAATACCTTTGACACCAGTGTGGGTACCACCGGACGCACCGCTTATCTGGGGCAGCTGGGCAGTTATGAGGAACTGTACGGTGTGGCCCTGCGGCGGGAGGCGGAAACGGGAGGCGGCGGGGTTTTCCGCATGGAGAAATTTGCCCGCACCACGAAGAACGACGGCGCGCTGGCAGGCTATCCCACCGCTTCCGTGTTTTCCTCCACCATGAATTCCTCCGTGGCGGATCTGTATGAGAGGCTGGGGATGCGGCACAGCAAGGTGTATTACTGCTATGACGGGGCTACGGCGTTTCTCTCGGCGCTGCTGAACGTAAATTACCTCTATGGGGAGGCGGATGAGAATATGGCCGGAGATCTGTCGGAAGGCGGACCGGCGGCCGGTAAGCCCGCTGACGCCTCTTCCGGGGAGGAGACACAAGAGAAGGTCCAGAATGAGGAAAACGGTCTTTATACTCTGCTGGATACCAGCGGCCGGGTGGCGTTGTACGCCTGCGAGGCCACGCTGCCCTTTGGCTATGTGGCTCCGTCAGGTTATGATCTGCCCGAGGGCTATAAGGGCGAACCGATGAAACTACAGAATGAGATGGTGCGGCTGCTGGGGGTAAAGGGAACGCTGCTTCGGCGCTGCGAGTGCAGGCAGGCCGGGGAAAAGGTGACATTTACGGCCAGTGAGGACGGATATTACTATATGCAGCTCAACGGCTCCGGCACTAAAAAGATCGCCATGACAGGGGCTCTGGAGCGGAAGTACAATGACCTGAAAATCAATTCGGTGCTGTATGTGGGTTTTCTGGAGGAAGGGCGCACGGTGACTTTCTGCAACGATGATGACAGTGACGAGACGCCGGAATTTCAACTGACTGCTTACCGGATGGACGAGGGGGTGCTGGCGGAAGCTCTGGCGGTTCTGGGAGAGCGGCACCTGGAGGAAGTGTCCCATGACGATACCCATGTGAGCGGGAAACTGGAACTTGCGGAGGCCGGGAGGCTGATCCTCTCCATTCCCTATGAGAAGGGCTGGCGGGTCAGGGTAAACGGTGAAGAGCAGGAACCCGCGCTGGTGGGAGGCTGTCTGATGGCGCTGGATCTGGAGCCCGGCAGTTACCGGGTTGAGCTGGCGTATGAGGCCTATGGGTTAAAACAGGGAATTTTGCTGAGCGTTGTGAGTATTCTGACCTTCACAGGAATGATGTGGCTGCGCCGGAGGAACAGAGCGGTGGAAAAAAGCTCTCAAGGGGACAGGGACATGGTGAAACAGGATAGAAGGAATGAGGAGGATGAAGATGGTTGCCATATTGACGAGCTCCCTGGGCGGTTCCCGCAAGGTTGACGGCAGGAGGTATCCGGGGCCTTTGCTGGGGCAGAACGGTCTGGTGGAGCGGATGAAAAGAGTCTGGCCCGGGAAGGCCGATGTGCTGCTGATCAGCGCGTCCCCGGAAGATTATGCCAGAAATGACAGTATTGTGTATTGCCAGAGGGAGGCGTTTCCCATGAGCGGCCTGCCGGTCCGCTCGTTTATGCTGTGCGACAGCCGCACGGAGGAACTGGCAAAAAGGATGGACGCGTTTGACGTGCTCATGCTGGCGGGAGGGCATGTTCCCACACAGAACCGTTTTTTGGAAAAGCTGGAATTGAAGCGCCGTCTGGAAGGCTTTGAGGGGCTGGTCATCTCCTGGAGTGCCGGTTCCATGAACGCCGCCGGAGAGGTATACGCCGTGCCGGAGCTGGAGGGGGAGGGGCTGGATGAGAGCTACCGGCGATTCCTTCCGGGGCTGGGTATTACGAGGTACAGCATTATACCGCATTTTCAGGATCTAAGGGCGGACAGGGTGGACGGACTGCGGGTGATGGAGGATATGGTGTTGCCGGACAGCATGGGCAGGGAGTTCATTGCTCTGCATGACGGCAGCTTTATGGTGCATGACAACGGGGCGGAAACCCTGTACGGCGAGGCGTACAGAATAAAGGACGGGCATATCACACAGATCTGCGGACAGGGAGAAGCGGTGCGGATGCCCTGTCCTGGGTGATGTTCAGGCCGGGATCAGGCGATATAATGGAGGATGTTATGGAAAAGTCTGTGGAAGCATATTATAAGAAACTGGATCACTACTATGATTCTGACGGGAGATTGACGCAATATCCGTCCAAAAGACCCATGCGGATCATTGCTCTTATCCGGATTACAGAACAAATGGACCCGGACAGAAAAATTGCGTTTGAGGATATCGAACTGGTCCGCAGGGAAATGTATCAATACAAATTGCTCGGAAGGCTCAGGGACGGGTCCGAATATTGGGTAGAAAACGATTGGAGAAATGCGTATGCGGAATATATCAGAGAGGACTGATCATATGATTCTGATTCCGAAGCCTCAGGAAATCAGCTATGGAGACGGTTTTTTCACATGTGCTTTTGAGACATATGTCGTATGCGGGGAAGGGGCGGAGACGTTCTCCGCCAGGCTGCTTGAGGACTGCATAAGACAGTGGGCAGGGCTGCATCTGCCTGTCACGAGGGGGAAAGCCCGCCCGGGCGATATCTTTCTGGGGCTGGACCCGGAGCTGAAAGGGCAGGAGTATGTGCTGTCCGTGAAGCCGGACGGCATCCGGGTTCTGGGCGGAGACGGGGCGGGCCTGCTCTACGGCGTCCAGACCCTCTGCCAGATGGTGGAGCAGCAGGGCGCGCTGCTCCCCGTGGTGCGGGTCCGGGACTATCCACAGATTTCCAGAAGGGGGTATTATCTGGACCAGACCAGGGGGCGTGTGCTGAAGCTGGCGGAGTTAAAGCGCGTCGCGGACAGGCTTTGCCGATATAAGCTGAACGAATTTCAGCTGTATGTGGAACACACGTATCTGTTCCGGGATCTGTCCGAGATGTGGAGGGATACCTCGCCTCTGACGGCGGAAGAGATATTGGAGCTGGATGACTACTGCGCGGAGAGGCATATTGACCTGGTGCCGTCTCTGGCCAGCTTCGGGCATCTGTATATGCTGCTCTCCACCAGAAGCCATGAGGATCTGTGCGAGCTTTGGGATGCGTCTTCCCAGCCCTTTTCCTTCGTGGACCGCATGCGCCACCACACCGTGAACGTGTCGGATGAAAGGACGCTTCCCCTGATCCAAAAAATGCTGGAGGAGTACATGAGCCTCTTCCGCTCGGACAGATTCAATCTGTGTGCCGATGAGACCTTTGACCTGGGGAAGGGAAAATCGGCGGCTTTGGCGGCGGAGAAGGGCATACACAGAATATATGTGGACTACTTGAAGGAATTGTGCGACTTTGTGGTACAGCGCGGGAAAAAGCCCATGTTCTGGGGGGATGTGATCTGCGGGGAACCTTTGCTGGCCCGGGAACTGCCCCGGGAGACGATCTGTCTGACCTGGGGATACGCGCCGGATCAAAGGGAAGAGGAGAGCCGCAGGATGGCGGAAGCAGGGATCAGACAGTATCTCTGTCCCGGTGTCAGCGGCTGGAATCAGTGGATGAACCAGATTGGCGACAGTTACCGGAACATTACGCGGATGTGCGGCTATGCGCGAAAATACCGGGCGGAAGGCGTACTGAATACGGACTGGGGGGATTTCGGGCATATTAATCATCCGGCACATTCCGTTGTGGGTATGATCTATGGGGCGGCTTTCTCCTGGAACGGGGAGGAAATACCCGGAGACGAGATAAACCGGCAGATTTCCATGCTGGAGTACAGGGACGGAAGCGGACGGATTGCGGGACTTATGGAGGAACTTGCCGCCTGCTGTGTCTTTGGCTGGTACGACGCGGTGGTGTATTATGAGACTATGGCGCTGGAAGAGTCCGAGCCAGGGGCAGCAGGCCAGGAGTGCCTGTGCGGGAGGACGGAAGCCGGAGAGCGGGAGTGCTCATGCGAGAAGACGGAAGCCGGAGAGCGGAAGTGCTCAAGTGAGAGGACGGAAGCCGGAGAGCGGGAGTGTTCAGACAAAGGGACGGCAGGACCGGGCCGGAAAGGACCGGGAGTCGTAAAGATGCCGGGAGGCGGGGGAATCGCAAAGGAAAAGGTGCTGGAAACCGCGGGAAGGATTCAGGAGCTCAGGCAGGAGTTCGCGCGCGCGGCGATATGCATGGACAGCACCCGGAGAGACCTGATGCAGGATCTGGACGTGACGGCGGAGGGGATGGACGTATGGAATCATGTGGGCGGTTTACTCACGGCGTGGGCCGCTGGAAATCCGGCAAAGGAAGAGGAAGCCTTCGGTCTGGCGCAGCGCCTGGAAAAATGGTTTACGGCTTACAGGGAAGTGTGGCGGGAGAGCGGCAAGGAAGGAGAATTGTCCCGGATCGCAGAGATCGTCTTCTGGTACGCGGATCTTCTCAGGGGCAGAAAGAGAGAACGCCAGAAGAAGAGGGAGATTAGTTGACATGCGGCGGTAAACGTTCCGGATGCGGACAGTTTCAGAACTTCGGGACGGTGCTGTCTGTATGACAAACGGAATCCGCGCGTAGCGCAGATTCCGTTGTGGTCTGATGGTTTCACAGGCTTTTTACAGGCGGTACCCTTACAGCGTCTGCCGTACACTGTACACCGCGCAGGCATGAGGGGCGACAGTGGCGGAGATCACAGAGCTGGCACGGCTCGTCTCCTTGGTCCACAGCTCCTTTAAGGAGACTTCGGACGGATACCCCAGTTCCTCCAGGGACACAGAGAGTTCCTGTTTCTCATCTCCCAGATTGAACAGGGCGACATAATGGGTGTCCGCAGTGTTGTCATCCGCCTGCCAGACGGCCTTCTGATCATCCCGGCAGATCTGATGAGGCTTTACGGAGGGAGGAAGCATGGCCAGCAGTTCATCGTTGGTCAGCAGGGACAGGGTGTCCTCATCCAGCAGCGTCAGTTCCGCACCGATCATCAGCGGGGACCCGAACAGGCACCACAGGGTCATCATGGTCCGGGCCTCATCCCGGGTAAGATTGGATGTCCACTCATGACCGAAGCCCTTGCCCAGCTGACCGATGGGAAGCATGTCGCAGTCGGGATAGCAGCCCCGGGACACATGGTCCTGCCACAGCTCACAGCGGTAGAACATGTTTTTCAGCAGTTCGAAATTGTCCCACAGATCATCGGTGATCCGCCACATATTGGCGTGTGTCTCATAATACCAGGCCTGGTCGATCAGGGCCGGCCCGGGGGAGAGGGAGAGTACGATGGGCCGACCGCAGCGGGCTATGGCCGCGGAGAGCATCCGCACCTCGCTCTTGCAGGAGGGCTGGTCATACCGGCAGATATCGTCGCACTTGATAAAATCCACTCCCCAGGAGGCGTACAGCTCCATCAGGGAATCATAGTAAGCCTGTCCCGCGGGAGTGTCCTTCACCCCGTACATATCCGGGTTCCAGGGACATACGGAGGAGGCGATGGCCACGTCATTGGCGGTCACGTCCGTGCCCTTGAGGGCGCAGTGATGATGGGCGGCGATCCGGGGGATGCCCCTCATGATGTGGATGCCGAATTTCAGCCCCAGGGCATGGATGTAGTCCGCCAGAGGCTTGAAGCCCGCTCCGTCCACGGAGGAAGGGAACCGCGCCGGGTCCGGCAGCAGGCGGGAGTATTCGTCCATGGCTACCTCCGCAAAGGGGATGTACTGGTATTCCTCCCGACGGCTCCCCGCGCCGATGGCATACCACTCGATGTCCACCACGATGTATTCCCAGCCATGCTTTTTCAGATGGGCGGCCATATAGTCCGCGTTGGCCTTCACCTGCTCTTCATTTACGGTGGTGTCGTAATAGTCGTAGCTGTTCCAGCCCATGGGCGGGGTGGGGGCAAAATCATTTTTGTTCACTTTTTTCATGAAGTAACCTCCTGTTGTTGGTTCTCCGTAACCTCTGTGTACGCGCCGGACATGGCGGAAGTATCTCAGCAAGGGTTACGGTAGTTGTCTCGCATTTTCTGCGTCCGCAGAGATGCCGGTAAACATACCGACTACATTATAAGCCTTCCGGACAGAAAAGCAAACAGCATAATGTAAAATATTTTCACAATCCGGATCAACCGGGTGCCACACGGCGGATGGATCTGCGTCTGTAGCGCGGTCGCGGCGAACGGGAGGGGAGTGTTCCTGAATTGTCAAAAAATTTGCATGAAAAAATAAAAAATTCTGTTTGAAATCAGCAGAAAAATATGCTATAATGTAAGCGCTTACATATGGAGTATATCTATATTTGCAGAAAGTAACCAGAGGTGCTGGTGCCATGGCGGACCGAAAGGAACTTTCCGAGGCAGAAGATCCGTGGACCGGAGAGATTTCCGGCCCGGGAAGACTGCGGTCCATGGGGAACTTCCGGCCAGGAAGACTGCGGTCCTTGGGGAACTTCCGGCCCGGGAAGACCGCAGGGAAGAAGGAAACCTCCGCTCCGCGAAGAGAGGGGGCTGGGGAGAATTTCCACAGAATCGGAGAACCGACCAGGCACCGGAGAAAGTGAGGCGCAGTGTGGAACTGAGAACAGCAGTATCACCCAGAGATGTGAAGCATTACACGACAGACCGTCTGAGGGAGGAGTTTCTGATTCAGAATCTCTTTGAACCCGGACAGATCAAGCTGGTGTACAGTCACATCGACAGAATTATCACAGGCGCGGCAGTGCCTGTGGAGCCTGTCACCCTGACCGCGGGGGATGAGCTCAGGGCGGAATATTTCTGCCAGAGAAGAGAGTTAGGGGTTATCAACATCGGAGGTGCCGGAACGATCACCGTGGACGGCAGGGTGTACGAGGTGGGATATAAAGAGGCCATGTACATCGGCATGGGGTCCCGGGACATTGTGTTTGCCAGCGAGGACGCGGCAAACCCGGCCAAATTCTATATGAATTCCGCTCCGGCCCACCGCACATGTCCCACTGTGCTGATCAAGCCCGAGGGAACTCCCCAGGAGGGTGTGGTCATCGTAAAGGATGAGAACAAGGTGGAGCTGGGCTGCCTGGAGGACGCTAACCACAGAGTTATCTGCAAGTATATCCTGCCCGGTCAGGTGGAGAGCTGTCAGCTGGAGATGGGTATGACCAGACTGGAGCCAGGCAGCGTATGGAATACCATGCCCTGCCACACCCATGACAGACGTATGGAGGTCTATCTGTATTTCGAGATGCCCGAGGATGCCTTTGTGATGCACTATATGGGCGAGCCTCAGGAGACCCGCCATATTGTGATGCGCAACGAGGAGGCCGTGATCTCCCCCAGCTGGTCCATCCATTCCGGATGCGGTTCCAGAGCCTACACCTTTATCTGGGGCATGGTGGGAGAAAATCAGGACTTCGACGATATGGACGGCGTGGCCAATCAGGATCTGCGCTAGGTCCGATCCTTTCCGCAAGTGACAGGGCGGCTTATTTTGAATATATTGCCCATTCTCCGGTTCCAGAAAGGGCATGTTGCGATTATCTAAAATTATTCTAATAAAAAAGGAGAGAAAAGCATGAGCGAATTTACAAATTTCAGTCTGGAAGGCAAAGTGGCACTGGTAACGGGGGCATCCTACGGCATCGGCTTTGCCATCGCATCCGCGTACGCGGAGGCAGGCGCAACCATCTGCTTCAATGATATCAAGCAGGAGCTGGTGGACAAGGGGCTGGCAGCCTATGCCGAAAAAGGCATCAAGGCTCACGGCTATGTGTGCGACGTGACCAACGAGGAGGCCGTGAACGCCATGGTGGCGCAGATTGAGGCGGAGGTGGGTGTCATTGATATCCTGGTGAACAATGCGGGTATCATCAAGCGTATCCCCATGACCGAGATGACGGCCGAGCAGTTCCGCCAGGTGATCGATGTGGATCTGAACGCTCCTTTCATCGTATCCAAGGCGGTTATTCCTTCCATGATCAAGAAGGGGCATGGCAAGATTATCAACATCTGCTCCATGATGTCCGAGCTGGGACGTGAGACCGTGTCCGCATACGCTTCCGCCAAGGGCGGTCTGAAGATGCTGACCAGAAATATCTGTTCCGAGTACGGCCAGTACAACATCCAGTGTAACGGCCTTGGGCCCGGTTATATTGAGACTCCCCAGACAGCGCCTCTGCGTGAGATCCAGCCCGATGGCAGCAGACATCCTTTCGATCAGTTTATCTGTGCCAAGACTCCTGCCAACAGATGGCTCAAAGCCGAGGAACTGACCGGTCCCGCCGTGTTTCTGGCTTCGGAGGCTTCCAACGCCGTGAACGGCCATATTCTGTATGTGGACGGCGGTATCCTGGCTTATATCGGTAAGCAGCCCGAATAACGGATCTGCACCGCCTGTCGGCGCAGCGCCTCCGGGGCACCGCGGGCAGGCGGCACGAAAATAAAAATTTTCAGGAGAGATATAATATGAAGATAGCATTGATCAACGAGAACAGTCAGGCGGCTAAAAATGAAATGATCTGCAACACTCTGAAAAAAGTAGTGGAACCCATGGGACATGAGGTGTATAATTATGGTATGTATGGTGCGGAGGACCCCCATTCTCTGACCTACGTGCAGAATGGCATTCTGGCGGCGGTACTGCTGGGAAGCGGCGCCGCGGACTATGTGATCACCGGATGCGGCACAGGCGAAGGAGCCATGCTGGCCTGCAATTCCTTCCCCAAGGTGCTGTGCGGACATATAGAGAGTCCCCTGGACGCCTACCTGTTCTCGCAGGTAAATGACGGCAACTGTGTGGCTTTGCCCTTCGCGGAGAATTTCGGCTGGGGCGGCGAGCTGAATCTGGAATACATTTTTGAAAAACTGTTCTGTGCCCCCGGTGGCGGCGGTTATCCCAAAGAGCGAGTGGAACCGGAGCAGCGCAACAAAAAGATTCTGGACGGTGTGAAGGAGGTCACGCACACGGATTTGGTGACAATTCTCGAAAAGCTGGACAGGGACCTGGTCAAGGGCGCCCTTGCAGGGGAGAAGTTCCAGGAGTACTTCTTCGCGAACTGTAAATGCGACAGGCTGGCGGCCTGTGTGAAGGAGATTCTTGCTTAAGCCGGACAAATGTGCGGGAAGGGGACCTTCCAAATACGGATTAACGCCATATCACGGGTCAGACTGTGACAGGCGGGAAAGAGGTAATTATGAATGCGGTTTTAGAGAAACTCAGTAAGATCGGTATTGTACCTGTAGTAAAGATTGACAGGGCGGAGGATGCGGTTCCTCTGGCCAGGGCTTTGTGCGCCGGCGGCCTGCCCTGCGCGGAGGTGACATTCCGGACGGATGCCGCCGCTGCCGCTATCAAGGCCATGACCGAGAATTTCCCTGACATGTGCGTGGGCGCGGGAACTGTGCTGAACGCGGCCCAGGTGGACGCGGCGGTGGAAGCGGGCGCGCAGTTTATCGTCAGCCCCGGCCTGAACCCCAGGACTGTGCAGTACTGCCTGGACAAGAATGTGCCCATTACACCCGGCACCTCCAGCCCCTCCGACATTGAGCAGGCCATTGAACTGGGCCTGGATGTGGTGAAGTTCTTCCCTGCGGAGCAGTCCGGCGGTCTGGCCAAGATCAAGGCCATGGCGGCTCCCTATGTGAACATGAAGTTCATGCCCACCGGCGGCATCAATGCGAAAAATCTGACCTCTTATCTGGACTTTAACAAGATCATCGCCTGCGGCGGTTCCTGGATGGTGCCCGGAGATCTGATCAACGCGGGGGAGTGGGACAGGATCGAGCAGCTTACCAGGGAGGCCGTGCAGACCATGCTGGGCTTTGAGCTGGCGCATATCGGTATCAACGCAGGCAGCGCCGAGGAGGCGGAGAAGATTGCCAGGCGTTTCTCCTTTATCTTTGGCATGCCGGTAAAGGTGGGCAACAGTTCCGTATTTGCGGGGACGGAGGTGGAGGTATACAAGACTCCCTATCTGGGAGAGCATGGCCATATCGCCATCCGGACCAACTATATCGACAGAGCCGTGAACTATCTCACCAGTGTGCTGGGCGTGGAGATCGCTGAGGATACGGCCAAGAGAGATGCCAAGGGCAATCTGAAGGCCATCTATCTGAAAGAAGAGTTCGGCGGATTCGCCCTGCATCTGGTGCAGAAGTAAAGGACGGAAACAGAACTTCATACGGAACTTCATTAAGAAAGGAAGATTTTCAATGGCAAAAGTAATTACGATGGGTGAGATCATGCTGAGGCTGTCTACCCCCAACAACGAGAAATTTATTCAGGCGGACGAGTTTGACGTATGCTATGGCGGCGGCGAGGCCAATGTGGCCGTGTCCCTGGCCAATTACGGACATGACGCGGAGTTTGTGACCGCGGTGCCTGACAATGAGATCGGTGAGTGCGCGGTGGCGGCGCTGAGAAAGTACAATGTATGTACGAAGCATATCGCAAAATGCGGTGAGAGGCTGGGCATCTACTATCTGGAGAGCGGTTCTTCCATGAGGCCCTCCAAGGTGGTGTATGACAGGGCGCATTCCTCCATCTCCACGGCCACCGAGGCGGATTTCGACTTTGACGCCATTTTTGAGGGCGCGGACTGGTTCCATTTTACCGGCATCACGCCTGCCGTGTCCGACAGCGCCGCGCAGCTCACGGAGAAAGCGCTGATTGCCGCCAAGAAGCACGGCGTGAAGGTGTCTGTTGACCTGAACTTCCGCAAGAAGCTCTGGTCCTCCGAAAAGGCGCAGAAAGTGATGAAGAACCTGATGAAGTATGTGGATGTCTGCATCGGCAACGAGGAGGACGCGGAACTGGTATTGGGCTACAAGCCCGGCAAAACCGATGTGACCAGCGGCGATCTGGAGTTGGCAGGGTATAAGTCCATTTTCGAGCAGATGGTGGCGGATTACAATTTTGAGTACTGCGTCTCATCCCTGCGGGTGAGCCATTCCGCGTCCGACAATGGCTGGTCCGCATGCATTTACTCCAGAGATACCAAGGAGTTCTATCACTCCAAGGAGTACAGCATTCATCCCATCGTTGACCGTGTGGGCGGCGGCGACTCCTTTGCGGGCGGCGTGATCTGCGGCCTGCTGGACGGCAAGGATTTCAAGTCTGCGCTGGAGTACGGTGTGGCGGCGTCCGCGTTGAAGCACACCATTCCCGGCGACTTTAACCTGGTGTCCAGAAAGGAAGTGGAGACGCTGGCAGGCGGCGACGCTTCCGGAAGGGTACAGCGCTGATGCAGAACCGTACCTGATACAGGCCGGCAGTCCATAGGCTGATATGAGGAACAGCCGACATTTTCGAAGCGCGGATTGGCTTTGAGAATGTCGGCTGTTGTGATCCCGGTATAGTGCGAGGCTCATTTGATGTGCCGTTTGATGGCTTCAAAACTTTCTTTGCTGATGACATGTTCTATCCGGCAGGCATCCTGGGCGGCGACCTTTGGGTCCACGCCCAGACGCGTGAGCCATTGGGTCAGAAGCTCGTGGCGCTCATAGATCATATCGGCAATCTCTTTGCCGCTCTCCGTCAGATAGATAAAGCCCTCTCTGGTGACGGTAATGTGATTTTTTTCCCGCAGATTTTTCATGGCTACGCTGACGCTGGATTTTTTAAAGCCCAGCTCCTCCGCTATATCCACGGAGCGTACCACTGGTCTGCGTTTGCTCAGTATCAAAATTGTTTCCAGATAATTCTCGGCAGATTCGCTTGTACCCATTTTATTTCAAACCTTTCTCTGATAGCCTGTCCCATAAGAGATGAGCCGGATGTTGCTATCAGTATAACATATTTGCATAATATGGGCAATGGAGAATCCGGAAAAGGAAAAGTTTATGAAAACCGGGCTGAATCTTAAGAATCAGATATACAAATTTGTTACAAATGGGTTTTAAAATGCGAAGATGAAATCCGGATCTGCCGCATTACATAGAGCCGCATATGGGCGGATGCCGCATCATGATCTCCGTCAGAGCATGGCGGCGGACCGTGGCCGGTAATGTGTGCGGATGCAGGTTTCAGATCAAGTATGCGCGCGTTATCCGCAAGTGACCCCTGCGGAATGCGGAAGGAGGCAATTGTGAAAAGAGGAGTATGGACAAGGGCGATGGCCCTGGGATTGGCGGCAGCCCTGGGACTGGGGCTTGCGGCCTGCAGCGAAGGCGGTGAAAACCATGGCGGCCATGGAACGGAGGAGGTCAACGGCGGCGGGACCGGCACGTCTGCCGGTGGCAAGACCGGGCAGGCAGGCAAGGAAAATGTGTATTCCTTTCAGGAACTGAATCTCACCAAAACCAATGAAAACATCAACAATATGGTTTATCGGGACGGCAGACTGTATCTGCTGGTTTACAGCGGGGGAGGCTCCGGGGAAGAAAGTGTCGGGCAGAGTGTCTTTGGCTGTTATCAGTCCAATGCGGACGGCTCGGACAGCAGTTTTACGGAATTGGCGCTGCCGGAGAGAGAACAGACCTATAACTGGATTGATGTCACTCTGCTGTCCGCCGGGGGGCAGATTTATGCCGTGGAGAGCAGCGGCTATGAGGATAGCTCCGATCCGGACAATTATATATATGAGGACCGGTATTATCTGGACTGCTGGAATCCGGACGGAAGCCTGCAATACTCAACGCAGTTGAGCGTGGGCGGCGACGGAGAATGGGCGTATTGCAGCAGATTGATTGACGGCGGTGAAGAAGGGGTGTACGCCCTTATGAGCGGTAATCGAAATGAAGTGGTGCTGTATTCTCCCCAGGGCGTGGAAGTCAGCCGCAAAGTCATGGACAGCGGGATATTTGAGCGGGCCAGTCTGGTGTATGCGGGGGAAAATGGCAAGCTGATGGTGATTTACTACGACGAGGAGTACACAAAGCGCTTTCTGGCGAGCTATGATCTGGAAACGGCTGAGGAGGGGGAAGCGTTTGAACTGCCGTTCAGTCAAAATTACAGTATCAGCGCGGGCGACGGCGAGGAACTGCTGCTCACGGACAGTCTGGGGCTGTACACCTGGAGGGTTGGGGACGCGGAGCCCCGGATACTGATGAATATTGTAAATTCCGATCTGGCTGCCAATGAGATAAACAGTGTGCAAAGGATTGATGAACAGCATTTCGTGGCGCTTTATAGTGACATTGCCAACTGGGAACAGAGATGCGCTTATTTTACATACAGAGATCCGGCGGACATACCGGACAGGGAAGAGCTGGTGCTGGGCGGAACCTATCTGGGTTCGAGCGTCAAGGCCGAGGTCATCCGGTTCAACAAGAACAGCGACCAGTACAGAATTACAATAAAGGACTACAGTGTTTATAACACCAGCGAAGACTGGATGGCAGGGCAGAACAGACTGAACAGTGATATTGTAAGCGGTCAGATGCCGGATATTATGCTGCTGGGCGATATGAGCAATTATGGCAATTATGTGTCCAAGGGAGCGCTGGCGGATATCGGGAGTCTCCTGGAGGCGGACCCGGAGCTGAAAGAGCTGGAATATCTGCAAAATGTGCGGGATGCCTTTTCGGTGAACGGCAGGCTCTACGCGGCGGTTTCCTGTTTCAGCGTACGCACTATGGCGGCCAAGAAATCCCTGGTAGGGGAGCCCGAGACCTGGACCATGGCGGATGCGGAGGCCGTGGTGGCCACCATGCCTCAGGGAGCCACGATCTTTGGAGATATGGAACGGGACAGCTTTATCAGTTATATGATGAGTTATGCCGGACAGGATTTCATTGATGTGGAGACCGGCAAATGCAATTTCAATTCCCAGAGCTTTACGGATATGCTGGAATATGCCAGAACGCTCCCCAAGGATCGCTCAATGGAGTATGACGAGGGCTTTGACTATGCGTATTATGAGAACCAGTACCGGGAGAACCGTACGCTGCTGTATGATCTCTTTATCGGAAATCTCAAGGACTGCAAATACCAGATCAAGGGATCTATAGGGGAGGAGGTATCCTTTGTGGGCTTCCCCACAGCCGCCTCCAACGGTTCGGTTCTGGGAGCAGGTAATTTTTCCTTTACCATTTCCGCCAAATCGCAGAATGTGGAGGGGGCATGGCAGTTCGTGCGCCAGTTCCTGACCCCTGAGTATCAGAATAACGAGGATATGTATTATATGCCGGTGCTGAAATCCGCGTTTCTGGACAAGGCGCAAAAAGCCACGGAACGTCCGTACTGGACGGATGAGAACGGCAACAGGGAATACTATGATGACACCTGTACTGTGAACGGGGAGGAGATCATCCTGGAGCCTTTCACGCAGGAAGAGGTGGATCAGATCTGCCAGTTCATCTATACCGTAAACCGCGCGGCGTATAATAATGAAGAAATCCGCAATATCATAACAGAGGACGCGGAAGCCTTCTTTACAGGACAGAAGAGCGCGCAGGAGGTGGCGGACATCATTCAGTCCAGGGCACAGATCTATGTGAATGAGAACAGATAAGAGGGATTGCTATTCTGATAACGCAGACAGGCACAGGCAGGTCGGAGCCTTTTGCGGGAAAAGAGAGTGGATGTCAGAGCAGAAAGGAGGCTCCATGAATATTTTGATTATAGACAGCCAGGGCGGGGGCATGGGAAAGATGCTGGTGAGCGCCGTGAAGGAACAGTTTCCCCAGGCCCATGTGACGGCGGTGGGGACCAACAGCGCTGCCACCGCCGCCATGCTGAAGGCCGGCCCCGACGCTGCCGCCACCGGCGAGAACGCTGTGGTGGTGGGCTGCCGCAGGGCGGATGTGATCGTCGGCCCCATAGGGATTGTCATAGCCGATTCCTTGTACGGGGAGGTGACGCCCGCCATGGCTGTGGCGGTGGGGCAGAGCCGGGCCAGACGAATCCTGATTCCGGTGAATCACTGCGACAACATTGTGGCAGGTGTGGCGGAGCAGCCCATGGGAAGCCTGATCGAAAGTGCGGTAAGGCATATCGGGGAACAGGCTTGAGATGTTTTACTCATCCGGAGCCGCCTGAAAAATCATTTCTGCCATCTGCCGCGGCAAACCGTGTTTTCACATTTGCCAGAAAGCATTATTCAAATGTGTTCCGGAGAGACGGATCATCCCTTGCAGGCGGTTAAGGACTGACAAAAGCGGGGAGAATATAGGACATATGGCTGTCCGGCCGCAAAAGTACGGCCTGCCGGAGAAAAATGCAGATGCGGTGACAGGACTTGATTTTGTAAAAAGGGAGCGGAAGCGTATGAAAACAATTGGTATAGTCCGCAAGATCGACGATCTGGGCAGGGTGGTGATTCCGAGAGAGATCAGGAGAAATCTGGGAATTAGAGAGGGTGATCCCTTTGAAATCTTTATGGACGAGGATGAGATTATACTGAGGAAATACAATGCCTCCATTGGTTTGGAACAACATGTGAGAAGACTGGAGGACGCATTTTCAGAGGTAAAAAATGAGATGGACGCGGATACCGCAAATCAGATTTGTGAACATATAGAGGCCTTGAAAAATATCTTCACAAATATGGATAAACGTTAGAGCATGCTGCGCTGTAAACCGCGTCCCCACATTTTTCAGACACGGTGCATAAGGGCTTTACACTTCGGCCGGATCTGGCCCTGTCCAGCGCCATAAAAGAAAAAGTGCGGAATCCTGATCATCTCAGCCCGATTCCGCACTGTCTACTGCGAGAGATGGGACTTGAACCCACACGCTGTTGCCAGCACAAGATCCTTAGTCTTGCTCGTCTGCCAGTTCCGACACTCTCGCCTGTTGTTTCGCCGGTAAAGTTCCCCAAGCAGATAATATACTACCATTTCACAGAAGAAATGTCAATGCTTTTTCTGCAATTCTCCGGATTTCTTTTTATTTCCTTTTTGGTTGTCACCGGGCGGGATTTATGATAAAATAATAGCATATAAAATCTGCATTTGCAGAAATAACGAGAAATGAGGTCTTATGAAAGCGCATGGAGAATGAGAACACTTTTATAGAGCAGGCCATGAGGATTCCGCAGCTGGAGCAGCTGTATGTGACCTTCGGAGCAGGCACCCGCCTTCCTTTCGTCACCTGTGACGAGGAAGATTTCACGGATCAGATCTGGACGTTTGTGGAGGAGAGTAAGGCAAAGCACTACGCGGATGTGCGGCGGGAGAATTTTCAGGACCCACTGGCGGTGGTAAAGGTACCCAAGGAGCAGATGCTGCCTTTTTTCAGCAGCCTGTTTGCCTACGGCATCGACATCATTATGTTTCAGGAGGAGGAACGGCTGACCAGAATCCCGCTGGACAAGCTGATCAAGCAGCCGGATCTGTCACAGATCCCTGAGGAGAAGAGGCCGCTTATCAATCCGCAGATGCAGTTGTCCGGTATCCATTTCATGCAGGAGATGCACCGCAGGGAGCGCAATGCCCAGGCGCTGCATGAATATGAGGAGGAGATGGCGGTCAATATTGTCCGCAGCAGATTTCTGGTGCCCCATGAGCTGGAGGGGGAGGCTCCCCTGCCGGACGGCTCAAACATCCGGATTCCCTGCGTAAAGAATAAGGAAGGTCAGATGTTCCAGCCCATTTTTACGGACGGACAGGAGATGCTGAAATTTGACAGAGAGAAAAAACTTCGGGCGAGTGTCATTCCCTTTCAAAGTATTCAGAAATTCATGGGCAAAGATGTCAAGGGCATAGTAATCAATCCCACAAGCCTGAATATCATTCTGATGGCGGATAAAATTCCGGCGCTGATCGAGAGATTCAGGACCGATGGACAGTAGGAGCCACGAAAGAAGGGAGTCGGGGAAATGGCCAGTCCCGTATATCGGGAGTATGTCTGTGAAGGGGTGGATAGTATGCCGAAGTTGGAGAAATCTCTGGGATTTGACGCGTTTTGCGGGATAGCGGAACAGTTTGCGATCTGCATGAACGATTATCTTTTTGTATATGATATCATGAACGATGCCTATTTTATTACGGAGAGCGCGGTGGAGCGTTTCTCTCTGCCGGGCTGTCTGTTTCACAATGTGACGGAGAATTTAAGGAGTGTCGTGCATCCTGATGATTATCCCATGCTGCAGGCGGATTTGCAGCAGCTTCTTTCCGGGGAGAAGGCGGAGCATGAGCTGCGTTACCGCTGGATGGGCAAGGACGGAACCCCGATCTGGATCACCTGTCAGGGGCGGGTGTTGCAGGAGGCCGGCGGAAAGCCCTGGCTGATGCTGGGCTGTATCAACGAGATCGGCCAGAAGCAGGAGGCGGACAATGTCAGCGGTCTTCTGGGGGCCGCCTCTTTTAAAGAGCGTCTGAAACAGCTGCGCGTTCTGCCCGAGGGCTTTGTGATGCGCATTGGCATAGATGATTTCCGGATTATCAATGAGCGGCTGGGAGTGGACTATGGGGACAGGGTGCTGCGTCAGGTGGCAGAGTGCATTGAGAGCCGTCTGCTGCCGGGACAGTCCGTATACAGGGTTATCGCGGACGAGTTTCTGATTATGGATCTGCTGGGCGGGGAGCCCGATGAGAATAAGGAGTTATATTACAGTATTCAGCAGGAAGTGGAGCAGTCCATAGCAAGGCACAATTACGAGGCGGTCTATACCATATCCGGCGGTATCGTCAATATGCAGGACATGCAGGCGGCGGATTATGAGGAGATTATGCGTCTGTCAGAGTTTGCGCTGGGGCAGGCAAAACGCCTGGGGAAAAACCAGGTTTATCTGTTCTGCCAGCCGGATTATGACGCGTTTCTGCGCTCCAGGGCCATCAGCAGAAGTCTGCGCAAGGCCGTGTCCAACGACTTTGCGGGGATGGACCTGTACTTTCAGCCGCTGGTCTATACCAGTACCGAGGAATTGTACGGCGCGGAGGCCTTGCTGCGCTATCAGATGCCGGACGGGGAGAAAATCTCTCCCCTGGAGTTTGTCCCTATTCTGGAGGAGAGCGGTCTGATTCTGCCTGTGGGAAAATGGATTATACGCAGGGCGGCGGACATGTGCAGGGTCTGCAGAAAAAAATATCCGGACTTTCGGGTCAGCATCAATCTCTCCTATATTCAGCTGACCAAAAGCCCGGTGTTCGCGGAAGTGATGGATGCCCTGCGGGAGACCGGCCTGCCGCCGGACGCCCTGATTATGGAACTCACCGAGAGCGGTTATCTGGAAAACAGTATCAACGTGCAAAAGGTCTGGAAGCGGTTCAAGGAGGCGGGGGTCCAGATTGCCCTGGATGATTTTGGCACCGGTTATTCCAACTTGCAGAATATCGGTCGATTCAATCCGGATATCGTAAAGATTGACAGGAGTTTTACCATAAGAGCCATGCAGCACAGTTATGAGCGTGAGCTGTTGAGCCATATTGTCAATATGGTACATAGCATTCATCTTCGGATCGTTATAGAAGGTGTGGAGGTAAAAGAGGAACAGCAGCAGGTTATGCAGCTGGGGTCGGATTTTATACAGGGATATTACTACAGCAAACCCTGTCCAAGAGAAGAGTTTTTTGAGAAATACCAGATCGGGTGAAGCCACTTGCGAAATTTTCTCCGCAAGTGGCGGGTGGGATACATATCCGAATGATTGACACGCTCCAGTATGCTTCATGCCTGCGGCGGCAGGGCTGTCCCTGCTTGTCCGTATTGCACGATCCATATTCCACAAAAGAGGCGTTCCAGGCCCGCATGTGGTGGGTGACAGGATCACCACAGGGGAAAATCTGCCGGTTTACCGGCTCATTGCCCGGCGCACACCGATTACCACAGGCGGAATCAGCAGGATATGGCATACAATGCCGGGAACGGCGCTGACAAAGGCACCTGACAGAAACAGGGGGAAGGTGAAAGCGGGTCCCACGATCTGTCCCAGGACAAAGCGGGCTATTCCCCATACGATACGTCCGCCCAACATGGCCCCGATCAGGGAAGCGTACAGGCAGTAGAGTTTCTTTGGCAGAAACTGAAGGAGCAGCCCGGAAAAAGCGCCATAGGCCGCCAGCTCAAACATCATGGCCAGACCGGTGGGCATGATGGGGGGCATGCCGAACAGCAGAAAGCGCAGCAGCGGCGCGGCAAAGCCCACAGCCAGGCCGTACTGCCAGCCGCAGATCAGGCCGCACATCAGCACCGGAATGTGCATGGGAGACAGCGCGTTGCCGATCTGGGGAATCTGGCCGGTCAGGAAAGGCAGCACCATGCACAGGGCAAGGCAGACAGCGGAGAGACACAGGTTTTGTATGCTTCTTTTCATTAGGATAGGTCCTTTCTTGTTTGGCTTCAAAGTTTCAAAGTTCCGTATATTTCCCGCGGACGCGCGGAGCAATGTCTCCCTTTTGTGCCGCTGGAGGCACCTTGACAGGGAACGCGCGCGC
Organism: uncultured Acetatifactor sp.; assembly: GCA_910583845.1. Lineage (GTDB taxonomy): Bacteria > Bacillota > Clostridia > Lachnospirales > Lachnospiraceae > Acetatifactor. The sequence continues at coordinate 51,407 of CAJUAB010000017.1, read as the reverse complement.
TTCCCACAAATAGGCCGCCATAGTGATGCGGACGCAAAAAAAGCACCCGTACCCCTTTGGGGCGCAGATACCTTCCTGGTATACGATCCAGACTTCTGTCTGTTTGGCCGCTTCTGCTGAACCTTTAACAGAGTAGCATATTCAGGGGCAGTTGTCAAGTGGGCGTGAACCGGGTTTCTATTGATATTCGGCACTGGCAGCGCGATTACCGGCCGGATAGAGCGCCAAAGCCTTGAACGGCCTGTACCCAGGGCTCCCTCCTGAAATTCCGGACAGATATGTGGGCCGGAACCCGATTTTAGAGGCTTTTGTGGATATAATAAAAATAATAAATATTTTTGAAAAAATTTGCAAATATGTATTGACTTTTTTCTCTGGATGGTGTAGTATACATATTGTTCGCAGGAGTGGCGGAATTGGCAGACGCGCACGGTTCAGGTCCGTGTGGTGGTAACACCTTGAGGGTTCAAGTCCCTTCTCCTGCATCAGATAGTGCGAAGCAGAACTTATGAAGTTTATGCTTCGCATTTTTTGTATTGCGGAGGACACATAGAAGGGATGTATGTGTTATGCTCCCGGTTCTTTTTCCGAATGGAATATCTGAAAAATCTGTAACCTCCCTCTCTGTTTGCTGTCTGTTAAAGCAGAGGGTGACAGGCGCATGCAGCAGGTAATTTATGGATGCCAAAGAAGCAGGACGTTTGTTCCTACCGTCTGGCGGCGGTGAAAATTCAGTTTCACAAGAAGGAGGATTATGATGAAAAAGCAATGGACAATGTGGCTGGGAATTATTCTGGCAGGCAGTATGCTGGCAGGCTGCGCTGCCGGTCCGGGCGGCGCGGAGCCGCTGACGGCGGACAGTGACCGGCAAAATCGTACAGAGACAGGCGGGGCGTCCGGGGGCGGAGAAGAGCAGCCGTCACAGGCGGGAGCGTCCGGAGGCGGAGAAGAGCAGCCGTCACAGGCGGGAGTGTTCGGGGGCGGAGAGGAGCAGCCGTCACAGGCGGGAGCGTCCGGCAGCGTGGCAGAGCCGCGGCAGATGCTGGCGGAAGAGGAGCAGCGCTGGGACCGGGAGAATGTCGGCGGTTATGAGGCGCTGCGGCGCTTTTCCCAGCAGCTGATGCTGGAGAACATGGAGAAGGAGAATCCCCTGCTTTCTCCCGTTTCCGCCTACCTGGCCCTGGGCATGGTGGGTATGGGGGCCCAGGGGGAGACGGCGCAGGAATTTCAGGACCTGATGGGGAATCAAATGCCTGCGGTTTCTCAAAAACTTATGGAGCGCTATCCCCGGGAACAGGAAGGGATGACGCTGACCATAGCGAACTCCGCCTGGGTGGATCAGCAGCTGAATCCGGACGGACAGTGGATCGCGGACATGGAGAAGATATTTCTGGGAGAGGGGTACAGAGGAATCCTTTCCAGCCAGAAGACCACGGATCAGATCAACGAATGGTGTAATGAGAACACCCGGGGGCTTGTTCCGAAGATGCTGGAGGAGCCGTTGGATGCGGAGGCCCGGCTGGCAGTTCTGGACGCCATCTATTTCAAGGGAGACTGGAACTTTCCCTTTGACGCCTCGGACACGGCCATGAGGCCCTTTACCAGGGAGGACGGCACCCGGCTGGAAGTGGATACCATGAGCATGTACGAGGAGGACCAGCGGTGCCTGCACAGCGATTTGGGGGAGGGCGTATTGCTCCCCTACCAGGGCGGAGATTTCGCCTATTTGGCTATTCTGCCCCAGGAAGGGACAGAGGTGAGGGAGCTTTACCGCCAGCTGACCCCGGAGGCTCTGTCGGAGCTGCTTGCGAGCGAGAGTCAGGTGCTTTGCAATCTGCGTCTGCCCAAATATGAGGTGAGTTTTGACCAAGAATTAAACGAAAGTCTGCAGGCTATGGGGCTGGTCAGGGCTTTTGACAAAGATCTGGCGGATTTTTCCGGACTGGGTACAACGGAACAGGGAAATCCGCTCTATATCAGTCTGGTAAAGCAGAAAGCGGTATTCCGTGTGGACGAAAAAGGCACGGAGGCGGCCGCGGTGACGCTGGTGGCCATGCAGGAATGCGCCGCTCTTATGGAGCCTGTGCCCCGGGATCTGTTTTTCGACAGGCCCTTTGTGTATATGATTCTGGATCTGGAGACGCAGGTTCCCCTGTTTGTGGGCATGATGGATGATCCCACGGCATAGATAGGGTTCTATAGATAGTGAGGAGAGCATGAAAAAACAGTGGAAATGGTTGTCGGGAATGGTGTTGACCGCCGTTTTGGTTACAGGCTGCGGCGACAGACCGGAAGACATAAGAGGAGTGGAATTGCTGACTGCCGATTCGGATGTATACCGGGACGGAGCGGACAACTCGGGGGAGGAAGCGGTGATGGACGAGAGTGTCCGGGAATTTTCTTACAAACTGATGACGGAGGCATCTGCGCGGACGGAGTGGGAGAACCCGCTGCTGTCTCCCGTCTCCGCCTATATGGCCCTGTCCATGGCGGCCGTGGGGGCCCGTGAGGAGACGAAGGAGGAGTTTTATCAGCTGCTGGGAGAAGAGCATGAGACTCTGGCGGGCAGGTGTATGGCGGCGCTTTTAAGCAGGGAGGGGGTAGAACTGGAATTGGCTAATTCCGCCTGGCTGGATCAGCGGCTGGCGGCGGATGCGGATTGGCTGACAGAAATTCAGGAGGTCTACAGGGGGGAGGTCTACAGCGCGGACCTGAGTTCCCAGCAGGCGATGAAAGCTGTCAACACCTGGGCGGAGGGGCATACCAGGGGATTGGTAAAGGATTTCCTGACGCAGCCTCTGAAAGAGGAAGCTCGTCTGGCCCTGCTGAACGCGCTATATCTGGAGGCGGACTGGCAGTACCGCTTTGAAGGCTATGCCACCCGCGAGCAGACCTGGTACCGGGAGGACGGCGGAGAAAAACAGGTACAGACCATGCGCAAGGGCCTGACGTATCTGGCCTATGTGGCGGATACGGATATGGATGGGGTGATCCTGCCGTTACAGGGAGAAAAACTGGTGTTTCTGGCCATACGCCCCCGGGCGGGGCAGACGGTCAGGGAGCTGTGCAGCCGACTGACGCCCGGACAGGTCGCGGACCTGCTGGAGGGGCAGGAGGAGAAGCTGATGAATCTTTCCCTGCCCCGATTCAAAGTGACCTGCGATCAGAATCTCAATGATCTTCTGGGGGATCTGGGGGTGGAGCGGGCTTTTGATCCGGGGCGGGCGGATTTCTCCGGCCTGGGTACGGATGAGACGGGCGCGCCTCTTTACATAAGCCTGGTGCGCCAGAAAGCGGTGATGGAACTGAGTGAGGACGGGGTCAGGGCGGGGGCCGTGACTATAGTGGAGATGTGCGCGGGAAGCGGAATGCCTGCGGAGGAACCGGTGGAAATGTATCTGGACCATCCTTTTGTCTATATGATCCTGGACCTGGAGACGCAGGTACCGCTGTTTGTGGGTATTATGGATGACCCCGGGTGAAGTAAAATGCGACATTATAGATATTTGGCTTTTTTTTCCGTGGAATATCTGGTATGATAGACAGGAGATCAAAGTTACGGCGCAAAGTGTTGGATTCCGGTACACTGTGGAATGGGGAGATGACAGGTATGGAGCAGGTCAGCCCGGATATGAGGCAAAAACAATTGGTATTACAGCGTATAGAAGAAGTTTTTGAAAAGCCGGTTCAGGTGAGCAACTTTGTATCGGAGGATGAACGGGCCTGCGTGGAGATCGTGAGATGTCCGGACAGTCCCTTTGCCGGAGTCACCTCTTACTCGACGGCAGGCGTATTCCGGTGTGAAAATCTGCTGACGGCGGATAACCGGGAACTGAATGTTGAGTTTATGGGGATTTGCGACAGCAGAAACAACTGGTTTGACGGCCTTTTGTCCACCTGCGCGTTTGCCATGATAAAGGGCCGGGTGCGGGCGCATCCATATGAGGTCTATAAGGACATCATTCCGATCTATCAGCCCAATATTGATATGAAACACATTCTGTTAATTCCGCCGTTTTCGCTTCATCATGATCTGGGGATAATAGAAACGGATAATCGTGTTATCACGTGGCTGATGATAAATCCGATATCGGAAAAGGAATATGGATTTATGCGGGAAAACGGTTATCAGAGACTGATAGACGCATTTGTCGAAAAAAACATCGACATATATGATTTATACCGGAAATCCATTTTCTGATTTTGAGTCAGGCTCAGAATATACACAGGCAAGGTAAGTTTAGCGGCTGTTTTGGCCATAATAACAGGAAAGAGGGAACAGGCGGATGAACAGGGTAAAGCAGATCAGAAAACAGACGGATAACAGATTTCTCAATCTCTATGAGTTTGAGGCGGAGCACAGGGACGGGGTGACTACTCCCTACTTTGTGGCTTCCCGGGCCAGAGACCAGCAGGATTTGAAGGCGCTGTGCCACGATGGGCGTTCGGACGGGGTGATCATCTACGGCGTCTACGGGGAGAAGAAGGACAGGGTGGTGCTGGTCCGTCAGTTCCGGTATCCCATCAACGATTACATCTATGAGTTTCCCGCGGGACTTGTGGAGGAGGGGGAGGATATGTTTGAGGCCGGTGTCAGGGAGATCTATGAGGAAACCGGACTGAAATTCACTCCCAAAAAGGTGCATGCCGCCTATGCCAGACCCTATTATACCACGGTGGGCATGACTGACGAGTGCTGCGGCACGGTATACGGTTACTGCGAAGGGGTTCCCAACAACAGCCACCAGGAGGACACAGAGGACATTCAGATCGTTCTGGCGGACAGGGAGGAGTGCAGGCGGATACTGCGGGAGGAGAATGTGGCTATTATGTGCGCCTATATGCTGATGCATTTTATCCACAGCAGCGAGGAAGACCCCCTGGCCTTCACAGACGAAATCTGAGGGAAGAGCCATCGCGCAGGGACTTTGCCCTTCAGAGCTATTGCGCAGCGATTTTATTAGGAGAAAACCCAATGGTCATAGAGCAAAAGCGTACAGAAGATTGGTATCGGCTGGATCTGTCGGCCATTGTTTACCCTACCTTGCAGCGGAGAGATTTTTCCTCCGTGTACCGCCTGTCGGTGTTGCTGAAAGAGGAGGTGGACCCGGTGGTGCTGCAACAGGCAGTGGACCAGGTCATGCCCCGCTTTCCCACCTACAAGGCCGCCATACGCAAAGGCGTGTTCTGGCGTTATCTGGAACCCAACAACCGACCGGGTCCCTTTGTGCAGCCGGATGTAAGAAATCCCTGCCAGCCCATGCATTTTAAGGGAAATAACCGCTATCTGGTGCGATTTTACTATTATGGGGGACGGATTGCCCTGGAGGCGCATCACAGTCTGGGGGACGGCACCGGCGGTATGTGCCTGCTGATGACGGTGACGGCGCAGTATCTGCGTCTGAAATACGAAGCCCGGATACGCCCCGAGGGCTTTGTGCTGGATATCGGAAGCCGGCCGGACCCGGAGGAGCTGGAGGACGCCTACATGCGCTATGCCAACGCCAGGGTCTGCCCGCCCAGACCGGGGGAGAAGACTTACAGGGTCAGGGGGACCATGGAGCCCTTTTATACCCTGAATATCATAGACGGGATTATGTCGGTGAGTCAGGTGATACAGGTAGCCAGGCGTTACAACGCCACGGTGACGGAATATCTCAATGCCGTGCTGATCCATGCCCTGCTGCAGAAACAGGAACAGGAAAAGAGCCGCAGACAACGCCCGGTGAAGATAGCCATGCCGGTGAATCTGCGCAGATTTTTCCCATCCAGGACTCTGCGGAATTTTATTACCATGATTTATCCGGGAGTGGACCCCCGGCTGGGGGACTACACCTTTCCGGAGATTGTGGAACAGGTGCGTCATTATATGCAGTATTATCTGAACGAGAAGCTGCTGCGGGGAGACATTACCACCAACGCCGAGACACAGCGCAATCCCCTGATCCGGGTGGTGCCGCTGTTTATCAAGGATTTTGTGGTACGGCAGTTCTATACCAAGGTGCAGGACAAAAACTCCTCCGCGGGACTCACCAATATGGGCGCGTTGCAAGTGCCGGGAGCCATGAAGCCTTATATTGAGCGCTTTGACATCTATATGGGGCAGCCATTTTCCTCCAGGACCAACTGTGCCATTATCAGTTTCGGGGATGTGCTGACCATCAATTTTGCCAGCAGCATCATTGAGGCGGATGTGGAGCGCTGTTTTTTCCGGAAGCTGGTGCAGGACGGGATTCATGTGAAGATAGAGAGCAACCGCAGTACAGAGGTTCTTTGACGGGAAAGGATGTAAAACTATGTCATATTGTGTAAATTGCGGGGTAGAACTGGACGGCGCGCTGGAGGAATGTCCGCTGTGCAACACGCCGGTGATGAACCCCAGGGAGCTTGCCGGACTCAAAAAGCCATCTCCCTTTCCCGCGGAGAAAGGGGCGGTGGAGACCATCCGGCGCAAGGATCTGGGCATATTGACTACCAGCATTCTGGGGGCAACCGCGGTGGCCTGCGGCCTGCTGAATCTGCTGGTGTTTACCGGGGTGGCCTGGTCTCTGGCAGTCATCGGGGCCTGTCTGCTGCTCTGGGTCATGATGATTCCGCTTGTGATTGACAGCCGTCAGCCCATCTATCTGTCCCTGCTTTTTGACGGGGTGGCGACGGGACTGTACCTGTTTATGCTGAGTTTTCTGACGGCAGACCAGGACTGGATGTGGGGGCTGGGACTTCCCATCGTACTGCTGGCGACGGTTATAGCGGAGCTGCTTACCGTGTGTATCCGGAGCCTCCCCAGCTCCTTTCTGACGAACGCGCTGTATGTGGTAAACGCGGTGGGCCTGTTGTGCCTGGGGCTGGAGATCCTGATCGACCTGTATGTGGCAAGGCATATTGCCCTGAGCTGGTCCGCGGTGGTGCTGACCGTGACGGCCTGTGTGGATGCCATGCTGATCACGGTGTTGTCCAGAAGGCGGCTGCGCAACGAAGTGCGCAGGAGACTTCACTTTTAGAAAAACAGCAAAAGGACATGGGAAATTGCCCTCTTTTGCAGATTTCCAACAGTCAGATACAAAACGGGAGAGAAAATGGTAGACAAGAAAGAAAACAGCCGGAACCAGCGCATGATGCAGCTGGTCCGCAGAGCCCACGGTCTGGTGGAGAACACGGATATTGAGAAGCATCGGCAGTCCCAGAACCATATTGGGGAAATTCTGGGCAACACCAGGGAAATCCATTATGAGGAGTTCCGGATCGGGGAGATGGAGGCCGAGTGGGTATCCATAAACCGTGCCCATATGAAAAAGTATGTGATTCTGTACTGTCACGGGGGAGGATATTCCACAGGCAGCCGTAAGTATGCCCGCACACTGACGTCCAAGCTGGCGTCCTCCACTTTTATGGATGTGCTGTGTTTTGACTACAGGCTGGCGCCGGAGCATCCCTGTCCGGCGGCGCTGGAAGATGCCATGAAGGCATGGGACTATCTGATGCTGCTGGGATATGGGGCCAGGGAAGTGATTGTGGCGGGAGATTCCGCGGGCGGGAATCTGGCCCTGGCTCTGGCGCTGCAATTGAAAGAACAGAAGCGCCTGCTGCCAAGAGGGCTGGTGCTCATGTCCCCCTGGACGGACCTGACTTCCTCGGGCGAGTCCTTTCAGACCCGGGCGGAGGTGGACCCGGTGCTGAACGCGGAGTATATTGACCGCATGATCCTGGCCTACGCCCAGGGGCAGGATCTGGAGAATCCGCTGATCTCCCCGCTTTTTGGGGACCACAGGGATTTTCCTCCGGTCTGTATCCAGGTGGGTGAGAACGAGATCCTCTACAGTGATGCCAGACGGCTGTACACGCGGCTGCTGGAGGAACATGTGTCGGTAAAGTTCGAGCATTTCAAGGGGATGTGGCATGTATTTCAGATGTCTCCCTTTAAGACGGCTTATGGGGCCATGGATTCCATTGCGGATTTCATATACAGTATTTGCAGATGACAGCCTTCTCATTTGCGTCAGGCAGTTGCGAAACGTTTTTCCCGCCGCTTGCGGGAGGCGTTTCGCAACTGGCCGTTCATATGCGTAAGTTCCAGGAGTCCGGCGTTCAAAAGCCGGATTCTTTTTCGGAAAAAGAAAAAGGATTTAAGGAAAAATTGCAGAATATAAGAAGTAGGAGAACAGTGTGACGGGATGCAGTCCGCAAAACCGGCTGCGGAAAGGCATGGTGCAAATGACAATACGGGAGGGGTTGGAGCGATGGGAAAAGGAGTATCTGAGTCCTTTTGCCACCTTGAGCATGAATTCCAGAGGCAGGGAGAGAAGCGAGGAGCAGTGCGATATCAGACCGGTCTTTCAGCGGGACAGGGACCGGATTCTGCACAGCAAGTCCTTCCGCAGGCTGAAGGATAAGACCCAGGTGTTTCTGGCACCGGAAGGGGATCATTACCGAACCCGTCTGACCCATACCCTGGAGGTGTCTCAGAATGCCCGCACCATCGCCAAGGCGCTGAAACTGAATGAGGATCTGGTGGAGGCCATCGCGCTGGGGCATGACCTGGGGCATACGCCTTTCGGGCATGCGGGTGAGCGGGCGCTGAACGATGTATGTCCCTTTGGATTTGAACACAGTCAGCAGAGCGTCCGCACGGTGGAGCGTCTGGAGAAAAAGGGGCAGGGGCTGAATCTGACTTACGAGGTGCGGGATGGGATTCTGAACCACCAGACCAGCGGCACGCCTCACACACTGGAAGGAAAGATCGTGCGCCTGTCCGATAAGATCGCCTACATTCATCATGATATGGACGACGCCATTCGGGGGGGAATCCTCACGGAGGCTGATGTGCCGGCGGAGATCGGGGAAGTGATTGGCTTTACCACCGGTGAGCGGCTGGATCATTTTATCCATGATATTGTGATTCACAGTGTGGATCAGCCGGATATCCGCATGTCTCCGGAGGTGGAGCAGGCCATGAAGAAGCTGCGGTGCTTTATGTTCCAGAGGGTGTATCAGAACCCTGTGGCCAAGGGGGAGGAGGGCAAGGCGGAGGCGCTGATCAAGACGCTGTATCAGTATTATCTGGGACATATTGACCACCTGCCCCGGGAGTATCTGAACCTGATCTCGGAGGGAGAACCCCGGGAGAAAGTGGTCTGCGATTATATAAGCGCCATGAGCGACCGGTTTGCCATCTCCCAGTACGATGAGCTTTACATACCAAAGTCCTGGATTTTATAGCGCGAGGTATACAGTATGTTTTTTCCGGAAGAACTGGTGGAGGAAATCAGGCTGAAAAACGACATTGTGGATGTGGTTTCCGGATATGTCCGGCTCCAGAAAAAGGGCGCGAACCATTGGGGCTGCTGTCCTTTTCACAATGAGAAGACACCTTCCTTCTCCGTCAACGGGGCCAAGCAGATGTATCATTGCTTTGGCTGCGGCGCGGGAGGCAATGTCTATACATTTGTCATGAATTATGAAAATTATACATTTCCGGAAGCCGTGAAAATGCTGGCGCAGCGGGCGGGGGTCACGCTGCCGGAGGCGGAGTACGACGAGGAGCAGCGAAAGAGGCAGAATCACCGGCAGAGGCTTCTGGATGTCAACAGGGAGGCGGCGACCTTTTTCTATTATCAGCTGCGCAGTCCCCAGGGACAGGTGGGATACCGCTACCTGGCGGAGCGGGCCCTGACAGAGGAGACCATGCACCGATTCGGCCTGGGATACGCGGGCAAAAGCGGCGCGGGACTGATCCAGTACCTGAAACAGAAGGGCTTTGAGGACAAGCTGATCATTGAGGCGGGGCTGGGAAGCTACAATGAGCGGACCGGCCTGCTGAGTCAGTTCTGGAACCGGGTGATGTATCCCATTCAGGACATCCGGGGAAAGGTGATCGGCTTTGGGGGCCGCGTTATGGGGCAGGGGGAGCCCAAGTATCTGAACTCCCCGGAAACGCCGATTTTTGATAAAAGACGCAATCTCTACGGGCTGAACTTTGCCCGCACGGCCCGGAGCGGCAATATCATACTCTGCGAGGGGTATATGGACGTGATCGCCATGCACCAGGCGGGTTTTACCCAGGCGGTGGCCTCTCTGGGGACCGCCTTTACCGCGGAGCAGGCCATGCTGCTGAAACGCTATACGGACAGTGTGCTGCTGGCCTATGACAGCGACGGGGCGGGAGTCAAGGCCGCTCTGCGGGGCATCGGCATTCTGCGGGAGGCGGGACTTACCGGCAGGATCATTGACATGCAGCCATACAAGGACCCGGACGAGTTCATCAAGAATCTGGGCAGGGAGGCCTTTCAGGAGCGCGTGTCCCGGGCGGAAAACAGTTTCTTTTTCGAGATCCGTATGCTGGAGAGGGATTATGACCTGAAAGACCCGGAGTCCAAAACGTTGTTTTATAAAGAGATCGCCAGAAAACTCTGCGGTTTTTCCGTGGATGTGGAGAGGGAAAACTATCTGGAGGCCATAGCGGAGAAATATCACATCGGCCCCCAGAACCTGCGCAGGCTGGTGGGCAGCTACGCCATGCAGACCGGCGTGGACAGGCCCCCGGAGCGGCCCAAATCAGGTCTGCAGCCAAAGAATACGCCCGGGGAGAACAGCAAACGTTCCCAGCGGCTGCTTCTGACCTGGATCGTGGACGATCCGGCGATTTATCCGAAAATCGCCCGCTATGTGGATGCGAAGGATTTTACCGAAGAGCTGTACCGTCAGGTGGCGGAGCGGCTGTTTCAGGAGCTGGAGGCGGGGCAGTATCAGCCCGCGGCCATTGTCAGCATGTTTCAGGATCAGGAGGAGCAGCGTCAGGTGGCGGAGCTTTTCAACACGAATCTGCCCCGGCTGAGTACCAGGCAGGAGCGGGAGAAGGCTCTGCATGATATTTTGTACGCGGTAAAAAAGAACAGCTATGAGCATCTTACCACACAGCTGGGCTCGGACGTGACGGCGTTAGGAAAGGTGGTTTCGGGCAAGAAAGCCCTGGAAGAGCTGGCAAAAACGCATATTTCACTGGAATGAAGTCAATAATAGTGTACTGCCACACTTACTTTCTGTGAGATGGGAGCGTGTCAGCGCACCGATATACGGAACATATACAGCGTAGCCCCGGCGAGTGTCCGGATTTATGCCCGCAACGGAACAGGCCGCGGGAGAATCCGGAATTCAGGTATCGTAAGGGGATATGTGTAACTTAAATCAGAAAGGAAACCGTAAGGATGGATGAAAACACACAGGCACGTTTTGAGGAAAAGATGAAGAATCTCCTGGCCATGGCCAAGAAAAAGAAAAATGTATTGGAGTATCAGGAGATCAATGACTTTTTCTCGGATATGACTCTGGAGGAGGATCAGTTTGACCGGATTCTGGAGACATTGGAACAGAATAATGTGGATGTACTGCGCATCACCGATGACGATGATGTGGATGATGAAGAGATCCTGCTCTCCGCCGAGGAGGAGGATCTGGATATGGAAAATCTGGATCTGTCCATACCGGACAGCATCAGCATTGAGGACCCGGTCCGCATGTATCTGAAGGAGATCGGGAAGGTGCCTCTGCTGTCCGCGGAGGAGGAGATCGAACTGGCAAAGAGGATGGAGCTGGGCGATCAGGACGCCAAAAAGAGGCTGGCAGAAGCCAACCTGCGACTGGTGGTCAGTATTGCCAAGCGCTATGTGGGCCGTGGGATGCTGTTTCTGGACCTGATCCAGGAGGGGAATCTGGGACTGATCAAGGCCGTGGAAAAATTTGATTATCGCAAGGGTTATAAGTTTTCCACTTATGCCACTTGGTGGATTCGCCAGGCCATCACCAGGGCCATTGCGGACCAGGCCAGGACGATCCGTATCCCTGTGCATATGGTGGAGACCATCAACAAGCTGATCCGGGTCAGCCGTCAGCTCCTGCAGGAACTGGGCCGTGAGCCCTCCCCCGAGGAGATAGCGGAGGAGATGAATATGCCTGTGGACCGGGTGCGGGAGATCATGAAGATCAGCCAGGAGCCGGTGTCCCTGGAAACACCCATCGGTGAGGAGGAGGACAGCCATCTGGGAGATTTTCTTCCCGATGACAATGTGCCCGTGCCTGCGGACGCCGCCGCTTTCACACTGCTGAAAGAGCAGCTGGTGGAGGTGCTGGGCACTCTGACAGAGAGGGAGCAGAAGGTTCTGCGCCTGCGTTTCGGACTGGATGACGGGAGGGCGCGCACACTGGAAGAGGTGGGCAAGGAGTTCAATGTGACCCGGGAGAGAATCCGGCAGATTGAAGCCAAGGCCCTGCGGAAGCTCCGCCATCCCAGCCGAAGCCGCAAACTCAAGGATTATCTGGACTGATGGGAAACACAGTGGTTCTGTCCGCCCGGATGCGGGCATTGACCGATATGGTCACACCCGGAAACAGGGTCTGCGACGTGGGCTGTGATCACGGTTTTGTGTCCATCTATCTGGTACGGCAGGGAATCAGTCCCCGGGTGCTGGCCATGGATGTGCGGCAGGGACCTTTATCCCGGGCGCAGGAGCATATTGAGCAGCAGGGGCTGGAGGATTACATAGAGACCCGGTTTTCCGACGGCGTGTCGGCGCTGGAAATCGGGGAGGCGGACACCATGATCTGCGCGGGCATGGGCGGCAGGCTGATGCGGCGGATCATGGAGGAGGGCAGGGAAAAGCTGGAAGCCATGGAGGAGCTGATTTTACAGCCCCAGTCAGAGATCCCGGCGCTGCGGGCCTATCTGCGCCGGGCGGGTTATAGAACGCTGGCGGAGAACATGGTGTACGAGGACGGAAAATATTATCCCATGATGAAGGTGGCGGCGGGGAAAGGACAGCCCGGGGACCGGAGGGCGAAAGAGCGGCAGATCATGGGACCGGAGACGGACAGCGGGCGGCAGCTTTGCCCCGGGGAGAGCGCCCGATGCGGCGCGTCCGACGGGGAGAACGCGGGAGACATGACTTTGCAGGACTATTTCGGGGGCCTGCTCCTGGCGGAGCGCCACCCGGTGTTGAGGCAGTATCTTTTGGACGAACAGCGGAACAACCGGCTCATCTTGGAGCGGCTGCGGACGGACGCGGCGGTAAGCTCCAGGACGCGGCAGCGCATCCTGGAGCTGGAGGAGCGGCAGCGGCTGGTCCGCCTGGCGCTGGAGCAGTTTGGGAGGGCCGGAGGAGGAGAAATAGCGCATGCAGGGGGCATGCGGAACTCTGAACAGCATGGCCCCGGAATGCGCGGTGAATAAAAGCAGGACGCCAAAGCGTCATGATTTTATTCAGGAGGAAGTGCGCATGCAGGGGGCATGCGGAACTCTAAATAAGAAAGGGGCATTCGGAATGAAGATAGAGGTTTTGGGTGAGGTAAGAGAATACCCCCAGGGGATAACTTACGAGCAGATCGCGGAGCAGTATCAGGAGCAGTACGGAGGATTGATCGCGCTGGTCAGCGCGGACGGCAAACTGAGAGAATTGTTCAAGCACGCCAACAAAGATTGCAGACTGGGCTTTTTTACCCTGCGGGACGCGGTGGGGCACAAGACCTATGTGCGCTCCGCCACCATGCTGTGCCTGAAAGCCATCTATGACACCATGGGGGAGAAGGCTGCGGCTATGTGCCGTCTGGAGTTCGCGGTGGGGAACGGCACTTACATCAGCACCGGCGGAGAAATTGCCGCCACCAGGTCAAACGCGGAGCGGATCAAGGCCAGAATGGACGAGCTGCGGGATATGGCCATGCCCTTCCGCAAGAAGTCCTATCCTCTGGATGAAGCCATTGAACTGTTCCGGAAAAAGGGAATGACCGGCAAGACGGAGTTGTTTCGCTACCGCCGCAGTTCCTTTGTGAATGTCTATGAGATGGACGGATATTATGACTATTATTACGGATTCATGCTGCCCAACGCAGGTTATGTGAAATGGTATGACCTACAGGCCTACGACGAGGGCTTTATGCTGGTGCTGCCGGATCAGAAGAATCCCACGGAGGTAAAACCGCTGACCGAGAGGAGGAAGCTGTTTGAGACATTGAAGGCATCCGCCCGGTGGGGGCATGAAATCGGCATAGAGACCGTGGGAGAGCTGAACAACCAGATTTGCAGCGGTTCCATCAGCGATCTGATTCTGGTGCAGGAGGCGGAGCAGGAGCGGAAGATCAGCGAGATCGCCAGGGAGATTGCCTCCCGCCAGGGTGTGAAATTCATTATGATTGCAGGGCCCTCCTCGTCAGGAAAGACCAGTCTGTCCCACAGGCTGTCTATTCAGCTGCGGACGCTGGGGATGACGCCTCATCCTGTGGCGCTGGACAATTATTTTGTGAACCGGGAGGATACGCCCCTGGACGAGAACGGCGATTATAACTTCGAATGCCTGGAAGCCATTGATGTAAAACGGTTCAATGACGATATGATCAGGCTCCTTAACGGGGAGAGGGTCGAAATCCCGGAATTTAACTTCAAGATCGGACGCAGGGAGTTCAACGGCAATTATATGAAGCTGGGCAGGGAGGATGTGCTTGTCATCGAGGGCATACACGGCCTGAATCCCAGGATGAGTTATGCGCTTCCGGAGGAGAGTAAGTATAAGATTTATATCAGCGCCCTGATCAACCTGAATGTGGACGCCCACAATCGGATTCCCACCACAGACGGCAGACTGCTGCGCAGGCTGGTGCGGGATGCCAGAACCAGGGGCGCTTCCGCCCAGAGGACCATCCAGATGTGGCCCTCCGTGCGCCGGGGGGAGGAGGAGTATATATTCCCCTTCCAGGAGGAGGCGGATGTGATGTTCAATTCTGCCACAATCTATGAACTGGCGGCGCTGAAACAGTACGCGGAGCCTCTGCTGTTTCACATTGAGAAGGATCAGCCGGAGTATTATGAGGCCAAGAGGCTGCTGAAGTTTCTGGAGTACTTTCTGGGGATCAGCAGCGAGGAGCTGCCCAGAAATTCCATATGCAGGGAGTTTGTGGGAGGAAGCTGTTTCAGAGTATAGCAAAGCTATGCGCCCGCTGGGGCGGGAGATGGGAGCCGGTGTCAGATTTGTGCCGCCCAGGCGGCGTAATGCTTATATGTAAAAAGGGAACAGCCCCGGGAAAGATTATATCTTTCCCGGGGCTGTTCGCGTTTCCATGAAAAGAGGCTGTTCACGGAATTTTTCTGAGGATGCGCGCCAGACAGGGAAAACCGGCGGAACGCGGATTCTCCGGTGACAGGGTAAAAAGCGGATAGGTAACACAATGTATGTTGTGTTACCTATCCGCTTTACATTTTGTATATCGGCTCGTGTGGAGTAAACTTTAGGGGCATAGGATATTTTTTTGAATTTTTTTCAATTTTTTCTAAGGAGGAAAAAGAAATGAATACGGCACAACCAATTCGCAACAATGAGGATTTGCTCTGTTTTATGAATTATTACAGAACCATAGCGCCCAACAGTAGGAATTATCTGATGATGGTGATGGGGCTGAACACGGCGCTGCGGATTTCCGACCTTCTGGGCCTGCGGTGGGGGGATGTGTATGACTCCGCGCTTGAGAAATACAAGGTGCATTTGTCCCTTGTGGAGCGGAAGACGGACAAAAACTCTCTGATTTTGCTGAACCGGAATGTCACGGAGGCGCTGTCCGTCCATATGGCACAGATGCAAAAGCGCGGCAGACAGGTGAATCCCGGGGACTGGCTCTTTGAAAACCAGAAGCGGCCCGGAAATCCCATTTCCCGGATACAGGCATTCAGAATTGTCAGGAAAGCGGCGCAGGACTGTCATCTGGAAGGGGTGATCAGCTGCCATTCCCTGCGCAAAACCTTCGGATATTACGCCTGGCGGCAGGGAGTGGAACCGGCCATGCTGATGAATCTTTTCAACCACTCCTCCTTTGCCAATACCATCCGCTATCTGGGTATTGAGCAGGATGACAGAGACCGTGTTTTCCGGGATATATATCAATAGGCAAAATAAAGGGGCGGATTTCAGTTTTGCGAAACACAACATACATTGTGTTACTGATTATAACCAGGTGAGAGAAAAACAATTCAAGGAGGAACGAAGAATGCTGAGAATGTCAGTGGCGGCAGAAGAGTATCTGATGATCGGAGAGGATATCAAGCTGGTCTTTCTGGGGGGGACCGGGAGACATATGAGGATTATGATTGACGCGCCAAAGGATGTGAACATAGTCAGGAGCAGTGTGCTGGAAAGACAGATTACCGATCCGGAGGAACAGGCAAAGCTCCCTAAGTACTACAGGCAGGAGGAACATCCGGAGAAATACAACAGGAAGCCCGGAGTGATCATTACACGAGGAAACCCGGGCAAACACCAGATCTGAATCGGGTAATAATCGGTTGTGGAGGTTTTACGGGCAGGGCCCGGTCCGGAAAGCCGACACAGCCGCTTATCACATAAACAGGAAACTGTAAACCATATGGCAGGCGCAAACGGATTTGCGCCGGATAACACAAGGAGGTAAATAATGGTAGTACAACACAATTTAAGAGCGATGAACTCCAACAGAATGCTGGGTCTGACCACAGCTTCCCAGTCCAAGTCCACCGAAAAGCTCTCTTCCGGATACAAGATCAACCGCGCGGCGGATGACGCGGCAGGTCTGGCGATTTCCGAGAAGATGAGAAAGCAGATCAGAGGTCTGACGCAGGCTTCCCTGAACGCGCAGGACGGCATCTCCGCAGTGCAGACGGCTGAGGGCGCGCTGACAGAAGTGCACGACATGCTTCAGAGAATGAATGAGCTGGCTGTAAAGTCCGCCAACGGTACAAACAGCGATGAGGACCGGAAATATATCCAGGATGAGATTGACCAGCTGGTAAAGGAAATTGACCGCGTGGCTGAGACCACCAAGTTCAATGAGACCTATCTGCTGAAAGGCGATCCCACCACCAAGAAAACAATCACAAAGACTATTCCCGGTCAGGCAGCCGTGGATCTGAAGGTATCCTACAAGAGCGATGAGGCGGAAATCACGCTGCAGTCCGGCAAGACGGTGGCCTCAGACGCCAAGTGGTATGTACAGGGAGGTACGACCGCTCTTACAGAGGATGAACTGAAGGAGAAGCTTGAGATCGACAAGGACGGAAACGTTGTTCTCAAGGAGGGCGTAGTGCTCTTCTCAACGGCGGCGGTGAGCGCGTCCGAGTTTGGCGCGCAGCTCCAGGGTACATTGGTGGATGACACGGATGTCCAGGCTGTATTTGAGACCAAGGAGCAGGTGCTGTATTCCGATGCCGCCTGCACGACAAAGATCGAAGCAAAGGATCTGGCCGATCAGTTCAATGTGGACGGTTCCCTGAAGAATTCTGTATATGCGAAAGATAAAGATGGCAAGGCCACAGAAGTCGGCCACGAGCAGCTGGATAAGTTTGTCGATCTTACGCCCGGAAAGGCGGAAGTGCCCGAAAGCACGGAGCAGATAGAAGTAAACGGCGCGTTGACTCTGAATCTGCATGTGGGCGCTGACGGAACCGCCAACAATAAGATCAGTCTTGCGATTGACTCCATGGGGGCAAAGAATATCGGGGTTGACGGCCTGAAGGTGGATACGGAGGATGCCGCCACAGCGTCCATTGAGGCTCTGAACGCCGCGGTCAAGAAGGTTTCCACCCAGAGAGCGGCGCTGGGCGCTGTTCAGAACCGTCTGGAGCACACGGTCAACAATCTGGACAATGTAGTGGAGAACACTACGGCGGCGGAAGCACAGATCCGTGACACCGATATGGCGACGGAGATGGTGAGATACTCCAACAACAATATTCTGGCACAGGCGGGCCAGGCGATGCTGGCTCAGTCCAACCAGGCTAACCAGGGCGTGTTGTCTCTGCTCCAGTAAGGAATGCGTCTGGAAGCGCTGTCTGTTCTCACTGACAGGCACAAAGGGGCGGGCGGATCGCAAAATATGCCCACATAGAAAAAACAATAAGTATCAGAGGATAGGGGAGTGGCATGACTCCCCTATCTTTCAGGGGAGAAAAAGTGGCGACGGAAAAAGAGATCCTATTGACGATTACCATGCTGGTGTCCAACAGAATCGACACGATCGGGCGATGCATGGATTCCATATATCCTCTTTTACAAAGGATTCCCGGCGAGCTGATTGTCGTGGATACCGGAAGCACCGACGGCTCCATCGAAGTGGCGCGCCGGTACGCGGACAGGATTGTGCCGTTTACCTGGCGCAATGACTTCGCGGAAGCCAGAAACGCCGGACTGCGGCTGGCCAGAGGGGAATGGGTCATGTTCCTGGACGATGACGAGTGGTTCGAGGACATAGAAGAGATCACGGAATTTTTTGAAAGCGGCGAATACAAAGCCTATAACCGGGGCGTTTATCTGGTCAGAAACTACGGCGATCAGGAGGGCTCAAGCTGGACTCAGTCCAATGCGGCCCGCATGGTAAGGCGGCGTCCGGAGACAAAATTTATCGGGAGAATTCATGAATATATCGGTCCCCAGGAAGGGCCCAGCAAGTATTTTTCCGCCTATGTGCATCATTACGGATATGCCTTTGCCACCCAGGAGGAGAGAATCAGACATTCCCTCAGAAACCTGACGCTGCTGGAGGAGGAGACCGCCCGCTGTCAGGAGGACGTCAGACTGCTGGCCCATCTCGTACAGGAGTATTTTGCCATAGGCGAGATGGGCAGAGCGCAGGATGTGTGCCGGAAAGTGATGGAAATCTATCAGCCTCAGGACAGAAATTACGCCGGATACTGTTACAATATCAGTCTCCGCGCATTCATGGAGCAGAAGGACTGGGCGGGGGCATACGACTGGGGAAAACGGCTGATCGGGCAGGGCGCTCCCACCAAGGTAGCCCTGCTGGGCACCATCGGGGAAATGATATCGGTCTGCCATAAAGTCGGGCGATACAGGGAGGGCATTAACTGCCTGAAAAAATATCTGGACCTCTATGAAGCCGTCCGAAAGGGATCTGCCAGGGAGGAGGCCTTTTCCGATCTGAGCAGGTATTTACAGGACGGGGAAAAGGAATACATGTATGCGGAGGGAATTGCACTGGCGGTTCTGGACGGGGACTATGAGCAGGCGGAAAGTTTTTTCCTGATGAAGGATTGGAAGGCTGTGCCGCTGCCTCTGTTTAAGGACACGCTGGACTATGTTGTGGAGCTCTGGGCCATGACCGGGTACAGGCGGGAATATACGGAGGTCCTTGACCGTGTCATGAAAAGCGCCCCCTGCCGCGGGCAGATAGAGGAGAAGCTGACGGAATACGCCAGGACGGACAGGGAAGCATATGGCAGGCTGCTGCGCATATTCGGAGCCGGGGAAGACACATCCTGCATGAGCAGAAGATATCGCTTTCTGTACTATGCCGCGGCAAAGAAGAGGGGCCTGGGCACAGCGGGCGAAAAAGGCAGTTCTACAGAACCGCAGGAAACGGAGTCAGGCGACCGGATGGAAGAGGAGCTGACCCGGCTCTGGGAGGAAGCAGAAAATCCCCTTTTATGGGAGGGGGAGATGTGGGAGGCGATCTGCCAAAATAACCTGCATGTGTGGCGGATTGTGGAAAGGACTTCACTTGACCGGTGGGCGGCGCAGGTCCGGGGATGGCTGGAGGCCTGGCTGCCAGCAAAGGATGGCTCTGAAACCGTTTCGCCCGAGGCGGATACAGATATCCCGGAAAGCGGGTATCGCGCCGACGCCTCCATAATGCAGGAGCGTACAGTCTGCTCAGGGGAACTGCTTCTGGGGGAACTCCCCCGGAAGGAAGCGGTAAGTCCGCATGCCCGGTTTTTGGATATCAAGTACCGCGAGGGCATGCTGAGAAAGAAGATTCAGAGAACGGCGCAGTCCGGGGAACCGGGAAGAGAACAGCGAGAGCAGATCCTGAAGGATATGAAACCGTTTGGCTGCCGGGTATTGGATTTGTACAAAACCATCTACAGACCGGAGATTTTCGCGGAGGGAAGAACAGAAATCCTGCCGCCGGAGGCGGCTTTCGCGGTGTGTATGGACAAGGCCCTGCGGGCCAGACAGGAAGGTGATCTGCCGACATATTTGCGGCAGATTGCGGAGGCGGCAAAGAGTTATCCGGGAATGGGGGAGAGCTGTAAGGTACTGCTGCGGATCGAGGAGGAAGAGAACAGAAACAGAATTACTTATGCGGAGCAGATGGAATTTATCCTGCTGGCTGAGAGGATGAAACACAGTGTCCGGGTTATGATGGAGGGCGGGAACATGGAGGATGCGGCCAGAATACTCTCACAGCTGAGAATATTGGTGCCGGAAGACAGGGAACTGGATACATTGGAGGAACTGGTCCGCAATTGAGAGAGGAAAGCAGGAATGGCATTCGGGTGTGCGGGGATCTATACAAGAATCTTCAGAAATGAAGAGTCTGTTGGCAGAGCAATTGAGAGTATTCTGGGACAGAATTACAAAAATCTGAGGTATTATATAATGGTAAATGACGCAACCAGGCCAATTGTAGAAAAGTACGCTCAAGCGGATGAGAGAGTAAAAATTCTTTATTGGCATCCAGGAGATAAGATGGGTTTTTGTTTCTATGCCCCAATAATGGTGGAAGAGGGAAATGAGTATGTAGCCAGCCTGGATGCCGATGATTGGTATGAAAGAAACTGGCTGGAGTCAATGATTTACTTTATGGAAAAGAATACTCTGGACGTAGCGGCTTGTGGAAGCAGGTTTGTGGATGAAGCTGGTAAGCTGCGTGGATATAGAGGAACGGGAGAGGATCTTTGTATGGATAGGGAGCAGTTTCCTGATTATTTTCCGGAAATGTACCAATTTTGCCGGACAATATGGGGAAAACTGTATTCTGCAAAGTCCATTAGGGCTTTTGATCCGGGAGAACATCCAGACTCAGAAGAATATGGTGATTATGGCGGCGATACAGTATACGTGCTGGAAATCCTGCGAGGTGTAAAACGGTTTGGAATCAGCAAAAGGATTCTGCACAATTATCAGGTTTCTTTTCAGAGCAGCTCTTATACCAATTTTGCGAGGGGGAGGCTTGGCGCGGATGAATTTTTGTTCAGGTTCGCGAAAGACTTCTTAAGGCACTTGGGAGGAGTAAACGAAAGGAATGAGATATTCTTGTATGCCGTCTATTCATTTGCGGTGCGGGACACAGTTCGGATGGTACATAAAAATATGGAGGCGCGGGAACAGGCGGAAGCTTACGGCGATATCTTTAAGCATGAGCTTACCCAGAAGGCTGTATTACTCAGCAGGAAAGGAAAATTGACGGGAGAGAAAAAAGGAGATTTTGCCCGTTATATCACGCAGCTGTTTTTGGATAGTGTCTGCCGCATGGAGAAAAAGCAGGCGGAATGCTCTGTCGCTTCCTGGCGTCAGATGCTGCCGCCACAGGAAATGCTGCTGAAATATCTATTGCAGGACACGACTTTTGTCAAAGAGTATCCCCGATTGATATTTGAGCTTGCGGACGGGGAGTGGGATGAAGCGATGAAGCTGTGTGATAAGCTGCTGGAAACCACAGAAAACGGGGATTATCAGGGATGCCTGGCAGAGGTTTTGCTTGACTTGGCGGCCTTGTCAGGCAACATAGAGTATTTTGTCCGTGGAAAATATGCAAAACTGGTATATATGATAAAGAAAAGGAATACCCGTCAGGCGGTACTGGAGTATCAGGATCTGCTTGAAATGGGCGTGTCAGAGGATGATTTGAATGAGCGACTATCTGAATCGGATAAAGACATTATTGGATTGCATTGAGTTTACTGATTATATCGGGAAGCGGTCTGAATATGAGGAAGGCGTCTCCAGGGTTGTCGGCAGACTGAGAGAATGCAAAGCGGAAAGAGGAAGCCTTTTTCTCTGCGGGAATGGAGGCAGCGCTGGTATTGCGCAGCACATGGCGGCGGATTTTCTGAAAAACGCAGGAGTCAGAATACATGATCTTTTTGGGCAGACAACGATCACATGTATATCCAACGATCTGGGGTATGAGCATGTATTTTGCAGGCAGCTGGAACTGATGGCAGACAGCAGGGATATTCTTATTGCCATCAGTAGTTCCGGAGAATCAGAAAATATTATAAGTGCCATAGAAACTATGAGGATGTACGGCGGATATATTGTTACCTTGACTGGATTTCAGAGAGAGAACAGGATCAGAAAAATGGGTGATATGAATATTTATGTTCCGGTTTGCCATTATGGAATAACGGAATCCATTCACAACTTGATTCTGCAGCATTGTGTGGATTTAATGGTGGATCTGGACAGTACAGACCAGTGAAACGCGGAAAAATGGAGATTATGGAAAGAGGAATGAATCCGGAGGATAAGATGGTCAAACAGGCAGTAATAATAGCGGGAGGGAAAGGAACCCGAATGAAGCCTTTTACAGACAGACATCCCAAATCCATGTACCCGATTCAGGGAAAGCCGTTTATTGAGTATTTGATCTTACAGATCAGAGAGTTTGGAATACATGATATACTGATTCTGCTGGGATATATGGCCGCGGAAATCAAAAATTTTCTTGGGGATGGAAGCGCTTTTGGCGTCCATATTTCTTATGATATTACGCCGATTGAGTATGGCACGCTGGAGCGTCTGCTGCATGCAGCCCCCCTGATTGATTCTGCGTTTTTGTTTTTATATTGTGATAATTATTGTCCTGTAGATTATGTACAACTGCTCAGTGACTTTGCGCGTAATCAGGCGATGATTCAGCTGAGCGTATACGAGAACAGGGATGAATATACAAAGAACAATTTGCTGCTGGAAGGGAGCAAGGTGAGAATCTATGATAAAAGCAGGGAAGCACCGGGTCTGAATGGAGTGGATATCGGGTATGCGGTTATGGATAAACAGGTCATAACGCTTGTGGAAAGCCGGGGCGGAAGGGATAGCGCCTCCTTTGAGGCAACGGTGTATCCCGAGTTAGCCAGACAGGGAAAACTGTATGCCACTGTAACCAGACACAGATACTACTCAGTGGGATCGTGGGAAAGGATTTCTCTGACGAATGCGTTTTTCTCAAATCCGGTTACGGTATTTCTTGACAGGGACGGCACTGTCAATAAAAAGGCGCCCAAAGCCTGCTATATTGAGAGGCCTGATCAGTTCGTATGGTTGGAAGGAGCAAAGGATGCTGTGAGAATGCTGAAAGAAGCGGGGTGCAGAGTTATTCTGGTGACCAACCAGCCCGGAATTGCCAGAGGCAGGCTGACAGAAGCGATGCTGGCACAGATCCATGAGCTGATGCAGGAGGAACTGGAGCGGGATACAGGCTACAGGCTGGACGCAATCTATTATTGTCCTCATGATTGGAGTGAGGGGTGTGAATGCAGGAAGCCCAGGCCTGGAATGTTATATGCGGCGCAGAAAGATTTCTCTCTGGATCTGACGAAAGCTGTTCTGATAGGCGATGACGATAGGGATATAGAGGCAGGAAAGAGCGCGGGATGCACTTGTATCAGGGTGACAGAGAGATATAATCTGCTGCGGGCTGTAATGGAATTGTTGGACAGGGGTAGTTTTAAATACTAAACAATACGGTAAAAAATATGATAATATCAAAGACACCTCTCAGGGCTTCATTTTTTGGCGGAGGAACAGATTTTAAAAAGTATTATGAACGGGGCAAATATGGATATGGAACAGTGTTGAGTGCGGCTCTGAATATGTATGTTTATATCGTGGTGAATCGCAGATTTGATGACAAGATCAGGGTATGCTACACCAAGAATGAGTTTGTGGACCGTGTAGATCAAATACAACATAATATTATCAGGGAAGCATTGAGGATAACGGGCATAGAGAGCGGAATTGATATCGTCTATTCGGCAGATATTCCTCTGAGTTCCGCAGGCATAGGGCTGGCTTCATCCAGCGCTATGGCGGTAGGGGTATTGAATGCGCTATATGCATATAAGGGGATGCGGGTCTCTGCGGACGAGCTCGCAAGACAGGCATGTGAGATCGAGATAGCAAGACTGGGAAATCCGATAGGAATCCAGGATCAATATGCTGTTTCACATGGCGGATTTAAACAGTACAAATTCTGGGCCGATGGGAGTGTGACTGCTGTCCCGGTTTGCCGTGAAGGACAGAGACTGAAGAAGCTGAAAGAGAATCTGATGCTCTTTTATACCGGCATTACCAGGGTTTCATCGGAAATTCTCAAAGAGCAGGACGAAATGATATTCAATAATATGCCTATATTGGACAGAATGGTGGAGATGACTGAGAAGGCCAGAGATATTCTGGAGGAGGACAGCACGACGCAATGGGGTAATATGCTGGATGCCGCCTGGAATTTGAAGAAACAGCTGGCAGGTAAAATATCAACCCCGGCCATTGAGGAGATGTATCTGACAGCAAAACGGGCCGGAGCCCTGGGTGGAAAGATACTGGGAGCCGGAGGCGGGGGATTTCTGCTTGTATATGTGCCGGTAGAAAAACAAGGCGCGGTAAGGAAAGCAATGATGTCCTACAAACAGGTATCTTTTGCGTTTGAGCCTGAGGGAAGCCGCATTATTTTTATGGAAGAGAATCGAAGATAATACAGAATACAGGAGAAACAATGAAGATATCTGTGATTATGATCGCGCATAACAGGGAACATATGGTAAGAAATATGATACAGGACATCCTTGGACAGACCTGGCGGAATTTTGAATATATTATTGTGGATAATGCTTCGAAAGATGGAAGCGGAAGGATTATTGACACATATGCAAGGCTCGATGGTCGGATCAGACTCGTTCATCTGACGGAGGAGGTCAGCATAGGAAAGGCGAGAAATATAGGGCTGCGCTGTTCGGCGGGGGACTTTGTCACTTATGTTGATGACGATGACCGAGTGGAGAAGGACTTTCTGAATTTGCTGGGGACAGCGGCGGAAAATATGGACTTTGTGATGTGTGGAACAACGGAGATGAGGGAAGGTAAAGTATATTTGCAGTGCGCGTTTGAAGGAAAATATCAGGTAAATGCGAAACTCGCAGTGGAAAAGCTGCTAAAGCGGGAGCATATCCGGGCCGGTATGCCCGCAAAGCTGTTCAGAAGGGAAATCCTGCTGAAATATCCTTTTCAGGAGGATTGCGTACATGAGGATATACATACTACTTACAAGTATATGTCGGAGATAAGGCATGGCGTGGTGATGGGAACTCCAAAATATTGTTGCGTCAGACATGGAGATAACGTTTCCTATTTTACCACAGACTTCTCAGCTCTTCAACCGGAACAGCTGGACGAATATTTAGCCGCCTATAAGGAGAGGGAGCAGTTTATCAGTGATAAACTGCCAGAGCTGACAGGGCTGGCACAGTACAGTACGTGGTCTTTTATGCTGTCTATATGCCGGAACATTGTTGAAAATGAAATAGGGTCCTGTCGTCAGCAGTATGATGGGATGAGGCGGTATCTGTTGTGCCACGAGAAGGAAATTTGTTTATCGGCCTATACTACGGAATCCGAGCGGGCATGGTTGGAAAGGATGAAGAACAGCTATGAAGAAAATAGTCATATTTGGGATCGGGAAAGTCGGAAAGAAAATAATTTCGCAATGGAACCGGAATGACGGAAAAATTATTTCGATTATAGATAACGCGGCCACAGACACAGACTGGAATGGAATTGCCATACGGACGGTTGACAAAATAGGGGAAATGCAATTTGACGAAGTCGTTATCGCCACATATAGTCCATTGCATAAAACACATATGATACAACAGCTGCATTTATATGGCGTTGCGGATGAAAAAATAAATTTGTGCTATTGTGAAGACATCAGCAATCCAAGAAATGTGTTTGTTAGGAACTTTGCGGCAATGGTAAAGAACTATGGAATAAAAGGAAATTGCGCGGAAGCAGGGGTGTTTCAGGGGGATTTCGCAAAAGTCATCAATCAAGAGTTTTATTTCAGGTATCTCTATTTGTTTGACACCTTTGAAGGCTTCTCGGACAAAGATATCGCGTTTGAAAAAGCGAATCAGTATTCTGATGTGGAGGCCGGAAGATGGTCAGAGACAAGTATGGAATTGGTGGAAGCAAAAATGGAGCACAGGGAGATGTGCAAATTTATAAAAGGTTATTTCCCTGAGAGCGCCAGAGGAATAAATGACAAATTCTGTTTTGTCAATCTGGATATGGATCTATATCAGCCCATATATTCAGGGCTTGTCTTCTTTGCTCCTCTGATGGAAAGGGGAGGCGTTATTATGGTACATGATTTTTATAATGATATATATAGAGGGAGCAGAGCGGCAGTAGAGCAATGGATGAGAGAAAACAGCCGATTTACAATTACGCCGGTCGGAGATGAGGAGAGCGTTATTATTACCGGATTTTAGTCTGAGGTGAATGAAATGATGGCTGCGGAGCAAGAGTGGTTAGAAAAAAAAGCGGATGAGATCAGGACAAAATATCTGCAATATGTTAATAAAACAGGGCGTTCTCATGTGGGAGGTTCCTTGTCCATGTGCGAAATAGTAGTGGCTCTGTATTATCGTTTTATGAAATATGATATAGGAAATTACAGTGATCCGGATAGAGATCGTTTTATTTTGAGCAAAGGACATTGCTCTGAATTACTGTATATAATCTTCTCGGACATGGGATTGTATGAGTTTGACGAGCTGGTTCAGGAGCGGGGCAGGATGAACGGGAGGTTCAGCGGACATGCGGACAGAAGGTATCTGCCTTATATTGAAGTCAGCACCGGCTCTCTGGGACACGGACTTCCTGTAGCGGCCGGATGTGCGCATGCGGCCATAACAGGAAAACCATATAAGGTTTTTTGTCTTCTGGGTGATGGCGAGCTGAATGAGGGAAGCAATTGGGAAGCAGTGATGTATGCGGTTCATAATTCCTTACATAATCTGGTTATTATTATAGACAGGAATGGATATTCCTCCTGTCAGAAAACGGAGGACATAATGGGCCTGGAGGACCTGGACAGCAAATTTCTTTCTTTCGGCTGTGAAGTGCTGCGTATAAACGGAAATGCCATGAAAGATGTCTGTTATGCCTTGGAGCTGGCTCTTAACCGGTCAGACCCGAAGAAACCGTTTGTAGTGATAGCGTGTACGAAAAAAGGATATGGAATAAGAGCGGCAATGGATATGCCGGGCGAGTGGCATCACCGAGAGGTCTCAGATGAAATTCTGGAGGAATTTAAGAAAGGTGAAAAAAGTTTATGAGAACCTGTTCCGAAGTTTATAATCTGATAGAAGAGAAAGTATATGGTGAAAAAAATACATATATTTCTTACCATTTAAGGACAATGTTGAATGAAAATGAAGATACGATCCTGATTATTTTAGATGGCGCGAAACGGGGAAGCGATATTGACCAGTGCAAGAGAGAGCATCCCGGGCGGGTCTGGGACGCAGGAATTGCGGAGCAGGACATGATAGGCATAGCTGTCGGTGCCGCATTGGCCGGTAAAAGAGTATTTTGCCAGTCATATGGTCCCTTTTTGTCACTGAGGGCTTTGGAACAGATCTATCTGGATGTAGCCTATAACAGCGCTCCGGTCTGTATCCTTGTCACATCTGTGGGTTTGGCTGCGGGAGAGGGGGTTACACATAATACGTTGATGGATGTGGCGGCGATCAGATGCATTCCTGATATTCAGATATATGCGCCGTGTGATGCCAATCAGACGCATCAGATAATGCTTTCGTATATGGAAAAGCCACGGCCGGTGTACGTGCGCTGTGCCAAGGCGTCAACTCCGCTGATATACAGAGATTTCCATGAAAAGATCGAATGCGGTAAAGCCAGATTATTGTGGGAGGGAAGAGATGCAATCTTTATAGCGATGGGGGCATTGGTGTGTGAAGCATTGGAGGCGGCGCAGAGATTGGACAGACAAGGGGTGCATGTGGGGGTTATAGATATGTTTTCCCTTAAACCCGTTGATACGGAAATGATTCTGTGGGCCATGGATCAAACAAATATTCTCATCACTGTGGAAGATCATGGACAGATTGGCGGGCTGGGTACAATTGTATCAGAGGTGATGTCGGAACATGAAAAAAAAGTGCATCTGAAAAAAATCGGTGTTCCTGATGAGTTTACAATAAACGGAAGCGCGGAGCAGCTTTATCACTATTATAAAATGAATGCGGACTGGATAGAAAAAATATGTTTAGAAATGATAAGGATATACCGATAAAGCATACCTCTCTTCCGCCTGTCGGATTCGGAACATGCGGGATTTATGATGAGGAAGTTATTCTTGAGGCTCTTAAATGCGGCTATCGTCTTATAGATACAGCCTCCCATTATTTCAATGAAAAGATCGTAGGAGAAGGGATCAGAAAATCTGGCGTAACCCGAAGCGAAATTATCGTGACCAGTAAAGTGTGGTATTCAGATATGGGGTATGACCAGACTTTACGGGCGTTCGAAAAATCCGCGGCAGCATTGGGTGGGGATATAGATATGTACCTTATTCACTGGCCTGCTGAAGTCAGAAGATATCCCGATTGGGAAAAAACCAATATTGAGACATGGAGGGCGCTGGAGCGTTTATATAAGGAGAACAGGGTAAAGATTATAGGAACCTGTAATTTTATGAGAAAGCACTATGAGTCTCTTTTGAAATACTGCGAGATTAGGCCAATGATTAACCAGATAGAGTTTCATCCGGGATTCATGCAGACAGATACAGTGTCCTGCTGCAGGGAGAATCAGATTGTGATTGAAGCGTGGGGACCATTGGGAAACGGGGAGATAATCCGTGAAAATGCAATAATACAAAAAACAGCGGATAAATTGTCGAAAACGAAGGCGCAGATATGTATCAGATGGTGTTTTCAGCATGGGATAATACCCATTCCGAAAACTACAAAGAGACAGCGCATGCAGGAGAATCTGGATATTTCAGGCTTTGAAATTGACAAGGATGATATGCGGGAGATAGATAACATGCCGTTCTGCGGCGGAGCCGGAGCACAGGTAAAATAGGGATGACCAGGAGGGCGGACAATGAGATTTGCCAATATATTATGGAGAGACCGGACACTTGAAGGAAGTGATCTGAAGATGGTAAATATGGGAGACACCTTACAATTCATGGTTATTGACTATTTATATGATCAGGCGGCGATTTCCAGAGAAGATGTACTGAAAATACAGGTAAGCGACTTGCGTGATTATCAGGGTGAGAAACTGATTTTACCCTTGAACTGGTCGCTGTTCAATCCCTACTACATGGAGGACGACCGAATTGCGCTTTCCGAAAACATTATACCTGTATTTTTAGGAATGACAATAGAATCCATGTTCTGCAAGGACGAATATTTTAATGAATACAACATATCTTATTTGAAGCGGTTTGAACCTATCGGATGCAGGGACGAGTCAACGGCGCTTATTTTAGGGAAATATCATATTTCTGCATATATAAATGGATGTATGAGCGCTGTATTACCGAAACGTACAGAAAGTGAAGGCCAGAATAAAGTTTTTTTCGTGGATGTACCCCGAGAGGTGCAGAAATATATTCCGGAAGAATTGTATCAAAATTATGAAATGCTGACACAACAGAAATATTACGAGTGTGAAATCCCCGCGGAAACGATATTTGACGATGTGAAAAAACAGTATTATAAGTTTGCAAGTGAGGCCCGCTTAATAGTGACATCACGGCTTCATGTCGCCTCGCCATGTATGGCTATGGGGATTCCGATCATTTTTACAAAGAATCAGATCGACAAGAGGTTCGGGTGGCTCGATCAGTATCTTCCCATCTATGATAAATCCACCTATTCAGAAATTGACTGGCATCCTATTTCCGTGGAGTATGAAAATGATAAAGCGCTTATCAGGGAAAATGCGATTGGCAGGATCAAGGCAAAATATGAAGAATATTCAATGGCGGAAAAGATAGATTCCATATTCAAAAGCCGGAGCAGGAAAAACTATATCGGATTCCGGCAGGCTTGCTTTGCCGGCCTTGAGAGGGCATATTCTTTTATCGCAAGCCGACATCAAAGAGAGGATATATTTACATATAGTATCTGGGGATTAAATCATGCAGCAGAGGCATTTTATTCATATATGTGTGAAAAATTTCCAAACGCAAAGCTTAAAGATGTAATTGATCAATATAAAAATGTTGAGTTTCATGGCGTCAGAACCATTAAGCCGGAGCTATTTGAAAGGGAAAAGGATGAAATTATTTTTGTTCTGCCAGTAAAAGCTTCAAATGAAGCAGAACATTTTTTTGAGAAAAAAGGAATAGACAGGGAACAATATATCTGCTGTGAGGACGTGTTCCTTCAAATGTAGTTCAGAGGGGAATTTATTATGGATCAATCGAAGAATGAGGAAGCAAAATATGGAAACATTGCCCCCTCCTTTGACATGGAAAGGACATGTCTGGCAGATGTGCTGCCGCTGGAAACCCCGTTTACCGTCATATTGGACGCAAGCGAGTTATGCAATTTCAAATGCGGCTATTGTTTCCGGGCCAGACGGGATAAAAGCGCTTGGGGGTATGCGGCTGAAAATGGCATGATGAGCGAGAGCATATTTAAAACAGCAGTGTCACAGCTGCGTCAGTTTCCGGGAGAGATCAGGCAAATATCCCTCTCTCACCATGGGGAACCCCTGACAAACAGAAAGCTGCCCTGGATGGCAGGATTTATCAAGGACATGGGGATAAAGGGGAGGATTTCCATCCATACAAACGGTTCTCTGCTGACGCCCGGATACGCCCGGGAACTGGCGGAAGCGGGGATAGACAGGGTGGTTGTGTCCCTGCAGGGATTATCCGCGGAGCGCTATAGGGAAGTGTGCGGTTACAATATTGATTATGAAAGTTTTTACTGTAATTTGCAATATTTTTACAATATAAAAAAGAATACACAGATTTATATCAAGATTATTGACACTGCATTGGATGAGGGGGAGGAGGAGAGATTTTTTGAGTTGTTCGCGCCGATTGCGGACCGTGTTTTCATTGAGAAGGAAGTGCCCATCTGGAAGGAGAAGAGCTTTCCGGAATCAGCAGATCCATCGGAGACGGCCATCAACAAATATGGGCAGGAATTTGCGCCTCAGAGAGTATGCCCGCTTATCTTTCATACATTAACAGTTGTTCCCAACGGAGATATTTATCCCTGTACACAGCTGCTGCAAAAAGAAAAACTGGGCAATGTCCGGGAGTGCTCGCTGTCGGATGCCTGGAATGGAAACAAAAGAAAAGAAATGTTGAAAGAGCAATGTCGTCTCTGTCTTCCGGAAATCTGCTTAAATTGCGGAATACGCCAGAACTCGATCTATTCCAGGGAGGATATGATTGATGAGGCCAGGGATACCATACTCCGGCGTCTGGAGTGTTAAGGGTGACAAGAGGAAGAGACGGTTTTGCAGATGGTTTTGCAGATATATAAAGTTTGCAGAAATGGTACTTGTAATATCCGGTTTTTCATGATAAGCTGACTATGAGCAAAGAATCCATATTCTGAAGCCATCCGGAAAGCATTATTCAAACACGCTCCAGGGAGGATTTTATATGAAAATCGCGGTGATGGGGGATATACACAGCAACCATATAGCTTTTGAGACCTGTATCAATCATGCTCTTGAAAGGAATGTGGACGAATTTATTTTTCTGGGCGACTATATAAGCGACTGTGCATATCCGCAGAAAACCATCCGGATTCTCCATGAGATGAACAGAAGACATAAATGCCGTTTGATCCGTGGAAACAGGGAAGAATATATGTTAAACCATAGGAAGAATCCGGATGAAAAATGGACTTATTTCTCCACCAGCGGGAGTCTCCTCTATACATATGAAAATCTTTCCGGAGAGGATCTGGATTTCTTTGAAAGCCTTGATATAAAGGGTTTATATCAAAAGGACGGTTTTCCTCCTTTCAGATATTGCCACGGCTCTCTCACCTCTTCCCGGGAAGCCCTTGTTCCGGAGAATAAGAATGTGGAAGAGATTATGAAGGAGCTGGATGTGGATTTTCTGATCGGGGCCCATACCCACATTCAGGAGAGCAGGTCATTCGGATCTAAAAAACTGATTAATCCCGGTTCTGTGGGAATCCCCCTGCACAATGGCGGGAAGAGCCAGTACATGGTATTGCATGGGACAAACAACGGCTGGGAAGAGGAATTTTTTCAGGTTGCGTATGATGTGGACGCGGTTGTAAAAGAATATGAGACATCAGGACTTGACAAAAAGGCTCCGTGCTGGACCAGACTGAATATCCATCTGCTCCATACGGGGGAAGATTTCACCTATGCATGCATTCAGTCAGCCAACCAATTATGCCGGGAAGCGGGAGAATGCGTAAACGGTCTGGATATCCCTGAAAAATATATGGAGATGGCGATCGGGTTTCTGAATCTTCGGCTTTGATCGGCATATAAAGCAGAAAACTTTCGGGAGTTGCCAAAAGCTCCGGTTTGTGATATGATCTGAAAGTGTAAGCAGGACAGGCGATCGCAGCCATGGCAGCGTGGGTGAGGAAAGTCCGGGCTTCACAGGGCAGGATGCCGGATAACGTCCGGTGGAGGCGACTCCAAGGCCAGTGCAACAGAGATATACCGCCAGGAAATGAACCGTAATGCGGAGGTTTCCTGGTAAGGGTGGAAAGGCAGCTTAAGAGACTACCGTCCGCCTGGTAACAGGCGGAGCCATGTAAACCCCATCCGAAGCAAGACCAAAACGAAAGCGAAAGGCTTGCCCGGCCTGCTTTCAGGTAGGTCGCTGGAGGCACCTGGCGACAGGTGTCCTAGATAGATGATCGCTCAACGACATAACCCGGCTTATCGTTCTGCTTATGCTAAAATCCCAGTATTTGTGATAAATACTGGGATTTTGCTGTTAAAGTCCGGAGCTTGTATAAAAATCATTTCCGCCATCTGTACGTCCCAAACTTCCCGCAAATTGTGACGCGCATCTGACAGAAAACATTTTCAAACAGACTTTGGGGCAGGCAGATGTGATGGGCTGTGAAAATCGCGGTTTGGGAAAAAGGGATATTTATACGGCGTGGGGGGCGGAATTTTTGCGGAGTAAAATGGTAAGAAGAATCAGAGGATGGTTGAGTACTGTCATCCTTATATGGATATTGGCAGCCTGCGGTGAGCCGCAGACGGAAAAGGAGCAATCCGCGGCAGTGCAACCCGGATTTGCACAATTTGGGCAGGAAGATGGGAGAACGGTATGGGACACAGATCCCCAGGCACCGGGAGGCTCTGCCGCCGGGGAAAATCCGGGAGATGACGGCGGACAGGAGGATCTGCGGCAGTATCTCAGGCAGGCGACGGTTCAGATTTCCGGCCCTCAATACATGGGCAGCGGCGTGGTCTGGTCCGCGGATGAGGAGAGGCTGGTGATTGCCACGGCGGCTCATGTGGCCCGGGATAACAGTCCCATGACGGCGCTGTTTGACCGGGGGGAGCCGGTGGAAGCCCGGACGCTTCATATTTCCGATCGGGTCGATGTGGCATTTCTGGAGGTGTCCCTGCGGGAGGCGGAGGAGAGGGGGGCCGTCTGGCAGGAAGCCAGGCAGGATAAAGAGAGCTGTGAGCGCCTTGAGGCGGGACAGGCGCTGTGGATACCGGGGGCCGTAGAGGATGCCGGGCACGACATCCCCGGAGGCAGTGTAGTGGACCCCTGGATTTACATGGAGGATTTTGAAAATTATATGCTGCTGGGGCACGCCTGTGTGGTTCCGGGAGCGTCCGGCGGCGGTGTATTTACCCGGGAAGGGATTCTGGCGGGTATCCTCTGCGGCGGTAACGAGGCGGATCAGATTGCCGTATTGCCCTGGAGTGTGATGGAGGCCAACAGAGAGTAGATCAGGAGGCTCTTTCAAAAAAGTACAGGACAAAAGGGTATTGGGAGATGGAGTGTTCCCCATAGGCCCATATCTGGTAACCTTGTTCATACATCTGCTGCAGCTGCTCTTCCCCAAGCCAATCTTTGGAGAAGTACCAGAAAGTATCGGCGTCTACAGCTGTCAGGCCGTCCGTGATAATCTCATGTCCCGGATAGTAGTGCTGCAGAACAGTCCATCCCAGATGTTTTACACCTGTGACGGCCATGGGGACAGAAGGATCAGGCTCCCCTATGAGAGCCAGTGTCTCGGCGGTTTCCTTTTTTTCTCCTTCCACGCGGAGGCGGTAAACGTTAAAATTCTGCAGTCCGGTGAACAGAAGAACACAGCAGATGATCAGCAGGCAGCACTTGCCCCCTGTTATAAGTTTGGAACGGTGAGCAGGCGGCGCGCATTGGGAAATCCATTCCTGCATCCGGCTGCATGTCATGACAAGGATCATGGTGAAAATGCCGCAGAGAGGGTACAGATATCGCTGCGCCAGAACAGGGCCCATGAAAGCGCATAGCAGGTAGGAAAAAAGCAGTGTTCCGACGATGGTCAGAATGCCGGTTACACAGCCATATGTACGATCGGTCCAGCCTTTCAGAGTGGGGGAGCAGAGCCGTATGGTCAGATGTCCTCTGGCGGCGTCCTGAGAGGCTTTTTGTGCGTCTATCCGGATAAGTCCGCAGTCCAGTACCAGAACCGACAGCAGAAGCAGCAGAAGCAGGGGCAGCAATATGATTCTCATGGTTCTGCCGCCTGCGATCATATCCAGCGCGTCGTGGACCGGCAGCAGGGAGGTCATCCACCAGTCGTCCGCAACCGTACCTGCCGAGGTCAGCAGCTGGGGAAGCCAGGGCAGATACCCAAGCACAAAACTAAGGAGGGAGACCGTGCCTGGAATCCAGGATTTGCCGCGACGGCGGATAAAGTATCCCACGCCTGTGCAAAACAGCAATATGCCTGCCGCCGCCAAGGCATAATAATGGCTGTATGCTGCCGCCAGCCCAAAGAACACCATAAAGAACCAGGCGGGGCGGCTGCCCTTTATCACCAGATAACTACAGTAGTAGCAAAGAACAAGGGCCAGATAGGCCAGGGCGTACATGCGCACCTCCTGGTTATATTCGAGACAGGGGATGGACAGACCGGAAACGATGACGAACAGCGCGGCGGGAATGGCGCCAAAATGCCTGCGAAGCCCGGTAACAGCCAACAGGATACCGCCTGCGAATGGCAGAAAAGCGCTCAGGTGGTAGACAAAACCATGCTGACCAAAGAGGCGGATCAGCAAATGCAGCCACAGGTAGTACAGAGGGGGATGGTTGTCCCAATAGTGAAGAATTTCCAGAATGCCGGTTATGCTGTTGCTGGCAGTATTCACCGAGAAGGCCTCATCACCCCAGAGCACATGGTCGAAAATCAGGCTGCCGTTCAGACAGAGGATCGCGATGGCCAGCAGGGGCAGCAGTGAGGGAACCAGCAGTTTCGTGATGAACCGGCTGACTCTGGAGCTGGCCACCTGAAAATGAATCTGGTAGCGGAGCAGAGTCTGGTCAACCAGGGTGATGATTCCGATGGTCAGAATTTCCAGAATCAGAAACTTCAGGGCAAAAGCAGGGGAACGGTCAAATTTTTCCTGCAGAGATAAGTCCGAACTGCCGGTTAGCATCAGCGCCAGGGTGATAATCAGCACATTGCTGAGGGAATAGAGTAAAAAGCGCACCAGCAGTCCGGAGTTTTCGGGCGGTCTGTGTTTCCGGTCAGCGCTGTGCAGATAAAAGAGCAAAGGGATGATCGGGGCAAGGAGTTCAATCAATATAGAGTTCATAAACTAGCCTCCTACGGGTTGGTTGTCTTTTGATTTCCTATTATAAAGGTCGAATTTACGATATGCAATATTCTTATAAAAAGATTAATAATTTTTTCATACATTTTTTAAAGGGTGCGGATATTGACAATCAGAGAGATTTGTAAGACAATAAAGGGTAACGGTTATGGCTTGTGAGACCAACCGGCGTGTACGTGGGCATACAGGCGTTGTGACGCACATCTGACGGAAAGCATTTTTCCAACACGCTCTGGCGCAGGTAGGGAATATAAGGGATCAGAATAAGAAAGGAAGAGGAATGATGACTAAAATTGATATTGTATCCGGTTTTCTCGGAGCAGGTAAGACCACATTGATCAAAAAGCTGATAAAGGAGGCATTGCAGGATACGCAGGTAGTGCTGATCGAGAACGAGTTTGGAGAGATCGGCATTGACGGCGGTTTCCTGAAGGATGCGGGAATCGAAATCAAGGAGATGAATTCCGGCTGCATCTGCTGCTCTCTTGTGGGTGATTTCGGCGCGTCCCTGAAAGAGGTGCTGACCACCTACAGGCCAGACCGGGTGCTGATTGAGCCCTCCGGTGTGGGCAAGCTCTCCGATGTGGTGAAAGCGGTGGAAAACGTGGCAGCCGATCTGGAGGTGAAGGTAAACAGCGCCGTAGCGGTGGTGGATGCCTCCAAGTGCAGGATGTATATTAAGAATTTCGGGGAGTTTTTTATCAATCAGATCGCCCATGCGGGAACGATTATATTGAGCAGAACCGGGAAGATGCCGCAGGAGAAGCTACAGGCGGCAGTGGAACTGATACGTCAGCACAATGGAGCTGCTACCATTATCACGACGCCCTGGGAAGACCTGGAGGGCAAGGCGATTCTGGAGACCATCGAAGGGGTGGATAATCTGGATGATATGATGAAAGAGATGCTGGAGCATGCCAGAGAGCATGAGCACCATCATCATTATGATGAGAATGGGGTATGTGCCTGCGGACATCACCATGGAGAGGAAGAGCACGGCCATGATCACGGGGAAGGGTGCGGCCACGAGCATGAGCATGGAGACCATGATCACGGGGAAGAGCACAGCCACGAGCATGAGCATGGAAGCCATGATCACGGAGGCCATGACCATGAAGAGCAACAGGGGCATCACCACCACTATGATGAAAACGGGGTGTGCAGCTGCGGCCATCATCATGACGGCGATGGAGAGCATGATCATGGTCATCACCACGATCACCACGGCCACCATCATGCGGACGAGGTGTTTGGCAGCTGGGGCATGGAGACTCCCAACACTTACACGGCGGAGGAGATTGAGAAGATCCTGTCCGCGCTGGATACGGGGGATTACGGCATGATTCTGCGCTCCAAGGGGATGGTGCCCACAGGGGACGGCAGCTGGGTCTATTTTGACTATGTGCCCCAGGAGCACGATGTACGGGACGGCAAGCCGGAAGTCACAGGGAAGATCTGCGTCATCGGCTCCAAGCTGAACGAGGAGAAACTTGCGGAGTTGTTCCGCAGGTAATCCGGACGGCGGGTTCATCAGGAGCGGCGCATGTATAGCGATTACCGCGTCTGTGTCAGAGGAAGGATTGGAGGAAATGAACGGTATGAAACCGGTCTATATTATCAACGGATTTTTGGAGAGCGGGAAGACGGAATTTATTACCTATACCATCTCTCAGCCCTACTTTCGGATCAAGGGAAAGACGCTGATCATCGCCTGTGAAGAGGGCGAGGTTGAGTACGGGGAGGAATTGCTGCAAAGATGTAACGCGGTGCTGGAGATCATCGGGGAAGAGGGGGACTGTAATCCGGGCTATCTGATGGAACTGGAAAAAAAGCATAAGCCGGAGCGTATCATTATCGAGTATAATGGCATGTGGAATTTTAAGAATCTTAAGCTCCCCTGGTATTGGAGGGTGGAGCAGCAGATTACCACCATCGATGGCTCCACGTTTCCCATGTATTACACCAACATGCGTTCCCTGCTGGCAGAGATGGTGAGGAAATCGGAGATGATCATCTTTAACCGCTGCGACGGCATCCAGGAGCTGAATGTCTACAAGCGCAATATCAAGGCGGTAAACCAGAACGCGGATGTGATATTTGAGGATGCCAATGGAGAGGTAAACGAGATTTTTGAGGAAGATCTGCCCTATGATTTGCAGGCGGAGATAATTGATCTGAACGATGAGAGCTATGGAATCTGGTATCTGGATTCGCTGGACCACCTGGAGCGCTATGAGGGAAAAACCATTCGCTTTGTTGCGATGGTGCTTAAACCGGACGGCATAGAAAAAGGATATTTTGTGCCGGGACGTATGGCCATGACCTGCTGTGCGGACGACATGGCTTTTCTCGGCTTTGCCTGCCGATATGAGGGCGCGGAGAGCCTGGCGCAGAGGGAGTGGGTGCAGGTGACGGCCACCGTGAGGAAAGAGTACTGGAAGGATTATGAGGGGGAAGGGCCCATTCTTCACGCAGTTTCGGTGGTCAAGGCCAAGGCGCCGAAAAATGAAGTGATCAGCTTCACCTGAACAGAGGTGGCCGGAATGCCAAAAGCCCGTGTTTGCGGTATACTGATCTGATGTGTTCACAGGGGAGACGATAGGGCAATGGAATCTGCCAAGGAAATACAACAATTGAAGAGCCGCATAAAAGATCTGGCGGACAGGTCCTATCGGCAGAATCGGTATACTTTTACGGGATTTTTAGGGCTGGGAGAACAGGATCAGTTCTGGAGGATGGAGAGAGAAATACAGGATTGCGGTTTTCGGCTTTGGGGCGGCTATGAGCAGGCGGAGCGGAAGGTAATCCGTCTGGGCAACCCGGAGATCCTGGGCTACGAGGAAGCGTTTCCTATTGTCTGTATTCAGATCGCGCCGCTGCAGGCTAAGTTTGCCGATGAGCTGAGTCATCGGGATTTTCTGGGGGCGCTGATGAATCTGGGTATTGAGCGCGGCACACTGGGAGATATCCGTGTGGGGAAGAAAGAGGCTTATCTGTATTGCCTGGCTAATATGGCGGAGTATATCTGCGGGCATCTGGACAGGGTCCGGCATACCAGTGTGAAATGCGTCCAGGTGGCGGAGAGCGCGGATATACAGAAGGAAGAGCCAAGGGAAATGGTGGTGCAGCTGTCGTCTCCCAGGATAGACGCCTGTCTGGCCAGGGTTTACAACCGGTCCAGAGGGGAGATTCTGGAGGCGTTCCAGAGCGGTAAGGTTTACGTGGACGGCAGGCTTTGCGAGAACAATTCCCGGCAGCTTAAGGGCGGTGAGACGGTGAATCTGCGGGGGCAGGGAAAATTTCTTTTCACCGGAGAACAGAGGGAGACCCGTAAGGGAAAACTTGCCGTTAAAATATGGATATACCAATGAGCCAGGGAGGAAGACATGTATCATTATTCGGTGATTCAGTGGCTGTTTTTCTTTTACTTTTATTGTTTTGTGGGATGGTGCATTGAGTCCACCTATGTGTCCCTTCACCAGAAACGTCTGGTGAACAGGGGATTTATGAAGGGGCCCTTTCTGCCCCTGTATGGCAGCGGCGGCATAATGATGCTGGTGGTATCCATGCCTTTTCAGGAGCATCTGGTTCTGGTGTACATTGCGGGCTGCATCGGAGCCACCGTGCTGGAATATGTGACGGGAGTGACCATGGAGGCGCTGTTCAAGGTGCGGTACTGGGATTATTCCGACAAGAAGTTCAATTTTCAGGGGCATATCTGTCTGGGCACATCCCTGGCCTGGGGGTTACTTACCATCCTGATGACCCGGCTGGTGCATAGGCCGGTGGAACAGCTGGTGCTGAGGATTCCCACTACGGCGCTGACCATCGTCACCCTGGCGCTGACTGTGGGCATCGCCTGCGATTTTGCCCTGTCCTTCAAGGCCGCTATGGATTTGCGGGATGTCCTGATTATGATGGAGAAGGCCAGGGAGGAGATGATGCATATCCAGAAGCGTCTGGATGTGATCATTGCCCTGGCTGACAGTGAACTCCAGGCTCGCAGGGAAGAGTGGAATGAGGCCAGGGAAGCCAGGAAGGATGCGTGGAATGAGGCCAAAGAGGCCTGGACCGAAGCCAGGGAAGCGCGTATGGAAGCGCGCAGCGAGGCCAGGGAGGCCCGGACGGAAGCGAACTTGGCCCGGCGGGCAGAGGCGGCCAGGCAGAGGGCCCTGCTCGGCGAGAGTATGACTTTGAGAGCGGGAGAGCTGAAAGCGGGCATTGAGGAAAAATTTGCGTTTTTGAGGCAGCGCGCCCAGGACGGGTCTTCCGGGTATCTGGAGAGTGTGCGGGAAGAGCTTGGCGAGCTGCGGGTCAAGTACCGTGTCAGCGCGGAGAAAAGGGACGGACTGGGAAAGACCAGGAATTTTTACAGGCAGCTTCTTCGCTCCAACCCCTCTATGACATCCAGGATTTTTGAGGACGCATGGGAGGATTTAAAGAAGAATACAGAGCGCGACCCGGAGGAGGAAAGCATGGGAGGCATTGACAAAGAGGGTTAATATCCGGGCATTTCCTGCCGAAATATACAGAGATGAGGGAAAGTGCTATTTTACAGGGATCAGGAACATATCTATGTCGATGGGCGCAATATCGCAAACGCCTGACAATTGTTTTGCGGGAAAGGGGAAGCATGAAAATAGGAGAGGCTCTGGCCGCTTACCGGGGAGAGCGCAAGATCATTGTGCAGGAGAGGCGGGAACTGTACAGACAGAAGGAATCGTTGGAAAAGAAAATCAATGCCGCCCCGGGGGGCAGAGAGCGCTACGCCGATGAAGCCGCCACGCTGGAACTGTCCATAAACAATGTGAACGAGCGTTTTGAGGAGAATCTGAAAGTTCTGGACCAGCTCACGGAGCAGGAGGCGGCGGTCTGGAATGCGGAGGTTTCCAGGCAGCAGGCCGATGTGATGGAAGACGTTGCCGTTGAGATGGGCAAAATCATGGAGGTGGCGCACCGGATCGCCAAGGGTGCCATTGTTCCGGCGGCGGATGAGAAAAAGCTGCTGGATTACAGCTTTGAGATGTATCAGGCCGCCAAAAGCATGGGCGCCATGGCTCAGATGCAGAAAAAGCGTGAGAAATACGACTCACTGTGGGATGATGAAGAAGAGGAGAGACAGGAGTATGATCCCGCGGGCAAGGCGTACAACGCGGAGACGGATATAGGGCTTCCGGCATCGGCAACGGAGGTTGGCGTGGAAAGCCCAGCACAAGGCCTTTGAAGCTGATCAAACAGACTCTTTCGCACTCAAAGGGTATATACGGAAAAATGGGCCGTCCAGATCCACTTTTTCCGATTAACGGGGTACAGACAGAAAGTTTTTTTGTCTGTACCCCGTTTCTTTCTTGAAACGGAGCATGATATTGTGATCAGATGTTGCTGCCTTTTGCACTCTCTGTCAGTAAGAAGCTAAGGGCGACTTGACACTGCATAAAGTGAATTGCCAGGCAAATTTGCTTCTGAGTCCGCTTATCATGCCAGACCGGCCAGGCGGGCGGGAGGGGAGGTTTCCGGCTGTCTGGCCGGGAACGGGCAGTGCGGCGGGATGAATGCACCGGAAGGACCATCGGGACGTCTTCAAAAAAGGAAACAAGGGACCAGATTCATTTACAGGTATAAATGAATGGGCGGATTGATCCGATATATAAGATGCGGGAACAGGAAAACAGCAGGAGCCATGTTCTGCGAGGATTCTGTTTTGATAAAGAACATGCGTGTCCGGGCAGATCCGGGCAGGGGAAAAGATTTGGCAGATCCGCGGGTAGGCCGTGGGTCTCCGGAAAGAAAGGGAAAGATATGGGAGAGATTACACCCAGTGAAAATGAGTGGCTGATCATGGAGGTACTGTGGGCACATGAGGAGGCCATGACGGCGGCGGAGATCATTGAGAGGCTTACGGGCAAGACGGATGTGAGCCAGAAGACCATCCGGGTCATGATAAACCGTCTGCTGGCGAAAGGGATGCTGACATACACAGTGGACACGAGGGACGCAAGAATTTATCATTATCAGGCAGCCAGAAGCAAGGATGAATGTCTGCGGCTCAAAAGCAGGCGCTTTGTCAGTAACTATTTCGGTGGCAATGCGTCGCTGGCGGTGGCAAGTTTCCTACAGTCGGCTGATATCAGCCGGGAACAGCTGGAGGATCTGAGCAGTCTGGTGGAGAGCATGAAAGACAGGACCTGAACAGAGGGTGATCCGTCCGGACGGAGCGCGGCGGCGCAGGGAAAGTGAGCAGAGGTGGTCCGGCCGGATGGACGGAGCGCAAAGGCAAGCGTTGCGGCGCAGGGAAAGTGAACGGAGGTGGTCCGTCCGGATGGACGGAGCGCAGAGGCAAGCGTTGCGGCGCAGGACTGAGAAGACAGGGGGTGAAGGGGATGGCGCAGATATATGAAGAGATGCATATATTCTGGCGCTTCGGCATATTTTGCTGCCAATATGGTTTTTCCAAGTGTATGAAGACGGCGTTTTGCGGCTTACTGGTCATGGGGCCATTGCTGGCCTGGCACTATTGGCGGCGGGATAAGAGCGGCAGATGCGGCGACGGGGGATTTTACAGTTGGTTCCTGCTGTTTCCTGCGGCGGCAACGGGTATGAGCAGGCTGTTCTATCAGCGTTGGAGCGTCTGGCTGCAAAACGGAATCCATATCCTGGGGCGCACCTGGATAAGCGGAGCCTGCTTTGCGGTGATGCTGACGCTGGGGTGTCGGTGGCTGGTCAGAAAGAGGAATCTGGCCCGAAGGATACGAAAACTGCGTTGCTGGTATTCCATAAACGCGGTTTCCCACAAGGGGACGGAGGACTGGCGGGACTGTGCCACACGGGTGACCGGGGGAGACCGCCGGAAGCTGGCCCGCTGGTATCTGGACCGGGTTCGGGTATATATCGGCGGCGACGGAGTCAGTCCCTTTTGCGGCGGAATATTCCGGCCTTATATTGTGTTGCCGGAGTTCTGTCTGGAACCGTCAGGGGAGGACGGGAGACTCACAAAACAGGGGAAGGTGCTGCTGTGCCACGAGATGCTGCACCTGAAAGCAGGGCATATTCTGTGGATGAATCTGTTCGCGCTGCTGCGAATTTACTGGTGGTTCAATCCTCTTGTCTATCTTTGCGAGAGACTGCTACAGCAGGATATGGAAAAAGCCTGTGATGAGGGCTGTCTGCACTATGCGGATGTCAGTGAGAGAGAATATGGCAGGATGCTGCTGGCGATGGCCGCCGGACAGGCACCTATGAGACCGGCGGGAGCCGCCACGTTTCTGAAAGACAGGGACTATCACTCTCTGAAGAGCCGCATCGGCAATCTGAGAGGAAAATGTGAGTGGAAGCAGTATCAAAGCATACATAAACGTATGGGACGGAGATGCGCCGTCACGCTGGCTCTCGGGTTTCTGGCGGTGAAGGCCACATCCTATCCCCTGTATACCCGGCTGCCGGAATTGATTCTGTATGACGAGAGTCTGCGCCTGGTCTGTAATGATTCGCCGCAGCTCCGCGAGGCAGTTGCGGTGGTGGACGGATATTTGCGGATTGACAGGGAGCGGATGGAAGAGTGCGTTGGAGACCTGGAGATAGAGGGGGAATATATTTATCTGGGTTACGACTCAATCATGAAAGTACCGGGCGCGGGGGGCGGAGGCAATGTGGGAATGATCGCGCTGGGAAATTATGAAGATATTTTTTATCTTCGGGCGGAATGTTGGGAGAATGATTTTATGGAATTTTGTCTGAAATATTTACTGTAAAGCATAAAACGTACATGGTCGTTTGGTGCAGAAGGGCTTGTCTGAGCGGATAAGCAACCGATATGATTAGTGAGTATCAGATAAAATGTATGCGTGACGAGGTAGGTATGGAGCAGGTGACATTTACATTTGTGGAGGGAGAGACAACTCTGCAGGCGGAGGAAATATTCTATATTGAGACCAGCAGGCATAAAAACATCTTCCACACTGTAGACAGGACATATAGTATTTACAGAAAGATGGACGAGATTGAGGATGTCATGAAGGGGATGAACTTCCTCAGATGCCATCAGAGTTTTCTGGTAAACATGCGTTATATCCGGAAGATCAGCAGCTACGTGATGACGCTGACTACAGGGCAGGAGCTGTCTGTGCCCAAGGCCAGGTACCGGGAAGTCAAGCGTCGGTACGGAGAATATCTGGAGCAAACCGGGAAAGGGCAGATCTCCCGGGGGGCGGATACTCACCCGGCGCAGGGTTGATGCCTGCGCGCCCGCGGCGGCGGGATATTCCATACCGGAACTGCATCGGCGGAGAAGCTGCGAATAACAGCTTCTTTTTTTGCGCCGGAATCCCAGATGAGCATGGATTCTGGTGTTGTATTTTTCAGGGCTTGCCATTATAATAAAAATACAGTGCGGGCAAAGCAAGTTTTGCTGTTGCCTGAAATAACGGTGTTTGGAAGGGAGGGCAGGATGTTCGGTTTTAAGAGAAAGACGGGAGAGATTGATGCCCAGCTGACCATCGTGGCTAACAGTCTGGCCAACAATTATAAGGATGCGGCCAGGGACGGGCTGAAGGAGGCCAGGCGACTGTTTGAGGCGATGGAGGGCGAACTGCCGGAAAAGGAGCGGAAACGGATCAGCCAGCAGATCGACCGCTTTCAGGAAGAGATGAAGGGATATTCTCATTACAATCACATCGGGTGGTAAGGGAAAAGGCATTGACTGATCAAGGTAGTTGACTGGTCAAGGTAGTTGACTAGTCAACTACAGGTTTGCGGGAAAGAGGAAAGAATGAGACTGATGATTATACGGCATGGGGACCCGGACTACGAGAGGGATTCCCTGACAGAGAAGGGGTGGCG
The DNA here is from genome assembly GCA_910583845.1 of uncultured Acetatifactor sp. GTDB lineage: Bacteria > Bacillota > Clostridia > Lachnospirales > Lachnospiraceae > Acetatifactor. The sequence goes on along the minus strand of CAJUAB010000017.1, from coordinate 6,918 downwards.
GGAAGCGGCGTTTCTGGCTGACAGGATAGCGCGGCTGGATGTAAAGGAGTTTTATGTATCTCCGCTGGGACGCGCAAGAGATACGGCATCTTTGACATTGGAAAAAATGGGGCGCACAGCCACAGTATGTCCGTGGCTGCGGGAATTTGCCCCTCAGATTATGAGGCCGGATGTGGCGGATCATACGATGATTTCCTGGGACTGGCTGCCCCAGGACTGGACAAGGGTGGATGAATTTTATCGCCGTGACTTGTGGAGCACACCGCCCATGATGCGGGAGGCCATGGCTACGGACCCCGTCACCGGTGAAACGCGGGTGGGGATTCAGGAGGAATATAACTGGGTGATCCGGAATTTTGAAGGTGTGCTGGAGGAGCATGGCTATCAGCGCAAGGGGGAGATTTACCGTGTCAGGCAGGCCAATCAGGACACACTGGTATTTTTCTGCCACTTTGGGGTAGAATGTGTATTGCTCAGTCATCTGCTGGGAATATCCCCCATGGTGCTGTGGCATGGGACGGTGGCCGCTCCCACCGCTGTGACCACCCTGTACACGGAGGAGCGCAGGCGGGGGAAAGCGTCGTTTCGGATGACGGCCTTCGGAGATATTTCCCATCTGTACGAAGCGGGGGAGGAACCAGCCTTCGCGGCCCGGTTCTGTGAGGTCTACGGAAACGAGGACAGACACGACTGAGGCGCTGGTCCGGACTGGTCAAAACCCAAAACGGATATTCGGATGTATACGGAATATTCTGTTCCAGACAGAAGCCGGGGTATCTATAAAAAAATTACTTCCCAATACCCTGCTCAGAGTCCCTGGGGGCAGAAAAGCAGAATTTTTCTCGCATATCAGGGTATATACAGAAAAATTGTGTGTCAGTACCCCGCTGATCGCTAAAAAGAGGGTATGGAGCGGTAATTTTTCTGTATATACCCTGTTTCACCATACAAACTGAGCAAAAAGGGAGAATTTGCGAAAAGGCGGGGTACTGTGAAACAATTATTTTATATATACCCTGCCGGATCAAAGGATGATCAGAATATGCCGACCTGGGCGGGG
>CAJUAB010000017.1:0-5758 GCA_910583845.1 uncultured Acetatifactor sp. | reverse complement strand
ATGCCTGCGACAAACTCAGAATATGCCGACCTGGGCGGGGATGCCTGCGACAAACTCAGAATATGCCGACCTGGGCGGGGATGCCTGCGACAAACCGCAACTGTACGCCCTGAGATAATCGCTGCCGGATTTGGACAGCTTCCATCAGCAGGTTCGTGCGTGGACAATCAGGCGTAATGTAGAAAGTGCAAGGATGTATGCATCAAACGGGTCAGACTGTATGTTATAGTCCAACAGCCAGCCGGATGGAGTACCGGAGCGTGTTTGAAAAATCATTCCTGCCATCTGCGCGTCTTCACATTTGCGTGATATTTGTGCCAAACTCAGGTTACATAGCTCGCTATGCGTCCGTCTTTGACCCAAATCTCCCACAAATTGTGACGCATATCTGACGGAAAGCATTTTTCAAACACGCTTTGGCTGGGGCATGTCGCAGGTGGTTTTATGACCGGAACGGACGGGACTTCGGCTTCGTCCCGGGGCGGCAGTGACAGGATAAGAGTCCGCTCATATATTAATCATAAGAGCAATCAGAAGGTAGGAGCACTTTTATGCAGGTAATTACAGGTCTGTTAATTCCTTTTGCAGGGACCACATTGGGCGCGGCCATGGTGTTCCTGATGAAGAATGAGATGAATAAAAAACTGGAGAAGCTCCTTCTGGGTTTCGCGGCGGGGGTGATGATTGCGGCTTCCGTGTGGTCGCTGCTCATCCCCGGCATCGAGATGGCCGGAGAGCAGGGCAAGATTGCCTGGGTGCCTGCCACAGTGGGATTTTTGCTGGGTATGTTTTTCCTGCTGGCGCTGGACAGTCTGATTCCGCATCTGCATCTGGACAGCAACCGGCCGGAGGGAGTGAAGTCCGGTCTGGGCAAGACGGCCATGCTGGTATTTGCGGTGACTCTGCACAATCTGCCGGAAGGGATGGCGGTGGGAGTGACCTTTGCCGGGGCCATGATGGGCAACACGGGCATAACCATGGCGGGGGCCTTTGCGCTGGCGGTGGGCATTGCCATCCAGAATTTTCCGGAGGGAGCCATTATTTCCATGCCTCTGAAAAGCAGCGGACAGGGCATCTCCAAGGGCAGGGCTTTTTACTATGGCATGCTCTCCGGGCTGGTGGAGCCCGTGGGCGCGGTGATCACGATCCTGCTGACCAATCTGGTGGTGCCCTTCCTGCCCTATCTGCTCTCCTTCGCGGCGGGAGCCATGATCTATGTGGTGGTGGAAGAGCTGATTCCGGAGTCTCAGTCCGGAGAGCACACCAATATCGGCACCATCGGTGTGGCCATGGGTTTTACCCTGATGATGGTGCTGGATGTGGCGCTGGGGTAGCGGGGCCATGGGTTCAGGGGAGGACCGTATATACAATGGAGAAAACAGAACAAATTCTTTTGCTGGTGGACGGACATAATCTGCTGTTCCAGATGTTTTACGGGATGCCTGCCCGGATTGTGAACCGGGAGGGCAGAGCCATTCAGGGAACCCTGGGCTTTGTGGGAGCGCTGCTGAAAATTGTCCGGTGGGTGCGCTGCGGCCATGTGGCAGTGATTTTTGACGGCCAGCATGAAAACCTGCGCAGGGATATAACGAAGGATTACAAGGCAAACCGCCCGGATTTCAGTCAGGTGCCCGAAGAGGAGAACCCCTTTTCCCAGCTGCCGGATGTATACCGGGCGCTCCGGTATCTGGAGATCCCTTTCTGGGAGACGCGGGAGTATGAGACGGATGATGAGATTGCGGCCTATGTCTATGCTTATGGGAAGTCGTCCGGGCTGGAAACAGCCCCGGCGGATACGCGGATCGTCATTTCATCCTTTGACAGCGACTTCTTTCAGCTGATCGGGGAGAATGTGTTCGTTCTGCGCTACAGAGGAAAGAAGACGGTTCTGTGTGACACGGCTTACATCCGGGAAAAGCTGGGAATTGAGCCTGCCCAATATGCGTATTACAAAGCACTCACAGGGGATAGGGCTGACAATATAGAGGGGGTCCGGGGTGTCGGTCCTAGAACGGCCGCGGACCTGACGCGGCAGTTTGGCAGCCTGGATGCACTGCTGGAGCGCCAGAGCGAGATCGGAAAGCCTTCTGTGCGGAAGGCGCTGGCGGAGGCGGAAGAGCGGCTGCGCAGGAATTATCAGCTTATACGGTTAGATGACAGAGCTTCTGTTCCAAGGCGGCTGGAAGAGCTGGTCTGGCAGGACCGGGGACTGACCACCACGGAGGTGCTGGCGGGAATCGGACTGAAACAGGGGTAGAATCGGGAGAAGAGAGTACATGATATACTTAGCACAGTTTACATTTCCCACCGGGGAGCAGGAATTTGACTTTTTTCTGGGGGAAAAACGAACCTGTTATGACACATTTTATCCTTTCCAGATTTTGTCCAGGAGAAATCTGCGGGTGCTGGATTTCGAGCCGGTGACAATTCTCTATGGGGGCAACGGCTCCGGCAAGACCACGGCGCTGAACGTGATCGGGGAGACACTGGGACTGGAGCGGGACACGCTGTACAACCGTAGCAATTTTTTTGAGAATTATACCGGACTTTGCCGCTTTGAGACACAGCAGCCCATTCCGGAGCGCAGCAGAATCATTACCAGCGACGATGTGTTTGACTTCATGCTGAACCTGCGTTCGCTGAATGAGGGAATTGACCGAAAGAGGGAAGGGATGTTTCAGGAATATCTGGAAAACAAGTATACCCACTTCCAGATGCGTTCCCTGGAGGACTATGACCGGCTGAAAAAGGTGGTGTCAGCCCGGTCCAAAACCCAGTCCAGATATGTGCGCGCCAATCTGATGGACAATGTGCGGGAACATTCCAACGGGGAGAGCGCCTTTCTGTATTTTTCCGAAAAAATACAGGAGAACGGGCTTTATCTGCTGGATGAGCCGGAGAACAGTCTGTCGCCCCAGAGACAGCAGGAGCTGCTGCGCTTCCTGGAGGACTCCGCCCGTTTCTTCGGCTGCCAGTTTGTCATCGCCACCCATTCCCCTTTTCTGCTGTCCATGAGGGGGGCGAAGATTTACGATCTGGACGAGGACCCGGTGGACGTGAAGCGATGGACGGATCTCTCCAATGTGAGGGCATACTTTGATTTTTTCAAGATGCATGAGAGGGAGTTTTTGTAAAAGCGAAAAACGGTTTTCGGGTGAGGAAAGCAGGGGGCTGTCGCCAGCTTTTGGCGATAGTCCCCTGCGCGGCGTCATCTGCCGCAAATCCCTGTATACGGTGACGCTGGTCTGCCCGAAGGCATTTTCAGACATGTTCCAGAATCCGGAAAGAAACCGTCACTACGAACAGATCCGCGTTGGTTTCCCAGCTGAAGGTCCCGCCGCAGGCTTCCGTGAAGCTCCGGGCGATGGAGAGTCCCAGACCGCTGCCGCCATCGGTGCGACTCTGGTCTCCTCTGGCAAAGCGTTCCGTGAAATCCTTATCCTTCTCCAATTCCAGATGAGAGGTATTTTTGACGCTGGCCACCGCCAGACGTCCGTCGGTCTGCAGGGTCACGAACACTCTGGAGCCGTCCAGAGAGTACTGTATGGCGTTCTGGAACAGGTTCTGGAATACCCGGTACATCCGCTGGCCGTCGGCCAGAATCATCACCGGCGACTCCGGAATTTCCGTGCGGAAGGAGACCTTGCTGCCGCCGATCTGTTCCTCCATATCCGCCAGAGTCTGGCAAAGCAGCTTGCCAAAGTCCAGTTCCTCCATATGCATGGGCAGTTCCCCGGAGGCGGCCTTGCTCACGGCAAACACATCCTGTACCATATTCTTTAATCTCTGGGACTTTTCGTCCAGAATTTTTACGTAGTCCTGCACATGATCCGGCAGATCTTTTTCCTCCTTGAGGAACTGCACATAGCTGATGATGGAGGTCAGCGGCGTCTTGATGTCGTGGGACACATTGGCGATGAGTTCTACTTTCATGCGTTCGCTCCTCATCTGTTCGTCCACAGCGCAGGCCATGCCCTGCCGGATGTCCTCCAGCTGCGAGAAGGTGTCCTCCAGGTCATGTCCGGCCATCCGGGAATTTCTGCCCCGGGAGGCGTTTTCATCTTTGGCCGCGGCTCCGGTCGCATCCGTGGCTTTGGCTGGGTCACCGTCCTCGGAGAGACCGTTGCCGTCGGTAACATCTTTGTACCCGGCGTAATTTCCGCTGCGGATATCCCGGATGCGCTTGGACAGCGCCTCCAGATCCCGGGCAGTTTCCATGTTTTTGACGCCGATCCGGTATTGCAGCACCAGAAATCCCACCAGTATCAGGAAGAAGAGGCTGCCCATACCCCAGACGGCGCCGTCGCTGTGAGATCCCTGCACATAGCCCGATACGCCTCCGGCCAGCATGATCAGCCCGTATACGGCGGCAGCGGCAAAGGCAGCGCCGCTGCGATGGGCAGTCTTCACTGGCAGGGGCTGTCCCAGATCCCGGGCGCTGAAAGCCCGGTGCAGCTTGGCTATAAGCCCGTGCTGCCAGACTTTTTGGTTGCGGCGCAGGTCGCCACCGGCCAGATATACCAGCCAGAACAGAGCAGTATAAGACCAGCCGGGAAGGCAGCGGAGCATCCAGGTGAAGGAATTGCCGATGTATGACGCAGTAATTCCGTAATCCACGGTTGCTTCCGTCATATATTCCCATTCGTACCAGAAGTCCCCGTAATCCCAATGGGCCTGTGTGATCCAGAGAAGAAAAATCAGATACAGGGTCAGGAGACAGAGCAGTACTTTCCCCTCAAACCAGATTTTTCCGGTAAACCGGGCAATGGATGCGCTGGCTTCCCGCCGGGACTTTCTGCACAGGAGCGATAGGACAAGCAGCGCCAGCCCCGCTCCAAAAGTCACCATGTAACTGACCAGCCGGGTTCTGTTTTGAAGTGTATTGTACCGCAGCCAGTACAGGGTATTGTCCATCTGAAGATAACTGCCCCTTGCGTAGGAGCTCTCCGTGTACAGCACAGGCTCCTGCGCCACGGCCATGCAGATCACGGCCTTTTTCATCTCTTCATCCACTGTAAAATTGCGGTAGCCGGGCACATACCACGGGCTTCCTTCCCGGTAATAGCCGTCTCCGTAGACGTCCAGCTCCTGGCCGTCCTTACAGATCCGGACTTTTCCACCCTCGTATCGCAGTATAAAATTGTATCCCTCCGGCAAACTCATATTGCCGTCCGTGGGAAGCAGATCAGAGTTGGAATAGAGAACCTTGCCGTCAAAAGCGATGGAATAGAGCAGGTTCTGGTCCGTTTTGATACTGTCGTGATATTGCCGGGCTAATTTCCGGCACTGCTCCTTTCTTTTTTCTTCCCACTGGCCGTCAGCGATTTCCGGCTGATAATTGTTCTGCCACCAGGAAATGTATTCTTCCCACTCTTCGGCAGGCAGGTCTTCCAGGGGAACCTGCAAAGGCGTTTCAATGGCATAAGCCTCCGTGCTCTCCTGTTCGAGAACTCCCTCCTGGATCACGCCGGGATAAGCGTACCCATAGTTATCATAATAGCCGTTGTAGGAATCTGTGGCCATGGCGAGGAATGTCTCCAGACGCCCTGCGATATATTCCCGAAAACGGTTACTCTGCTGGTAGTCATCCTGCAACACCTGCTCCGGCTGCCTCCAGAAATCTCCCGGCAGATTCTGCAGGAGATTGACACCGCCGTCCAGCGTCAGGCTGACTCCCGCAAAGAAGATGATAAAGCTAATTCCTTTTTTCCTGTTTTTCCATTTTGTATCCAATGCCCCACACCACCTTTATATATTC
>CAJUAB010000016.1 GCA_910583845.1 uncultured Acetatifactor sp. | reverse complement strand
GAGTTCCGTCTCTGCACTACAGGAACCTCCCAGGGGAAAATCCCCGGCTGCATAGAGCGCATCCGCGTATTTTCCCGGTTCCTTCCGTTTCGAGACTGTTTTCTGATTTGAGTTCCGTCTCTGCACTACAGGAACCTCCCGGGGGAAAATCCCCGGCTGCATAGAGCGCATCCGCGCATTTTCCCGGTTCCCTCCGTGTCAACCTTCCGATGCCTGCAACTGCCTTATGGCGGCCAGTGTCGCATCGTAATCTTCCATTACCACAGCCAGCAGTGGCTCTACTCTGTCGGTATAACTGCCTCCCCTGAGTTCCTCACACAATTCGGAGCTGGATGCTCCCAGCTTAGTGATACTCAGATTCGCACACACCCCTTTTAAATTATGCGCCATGCGGAAGGCCGTTTCGTAATCCTTTGCCGCCAGGGAAGACTTTAAGTCCTCCATATCTTTTGCGTCCGCAAACTTATACAGGAATTTCTTGACCAGCTTCTCCATCATCAGGCGTCCCAACACATCCTCATAGTCCGCCCCCATCAATTCATAGCATTCCTTCGTCGTCATATGTCCTCCCCTTCTGGCCGGTCCAGACCCACTGATCTGTCATATTCGTCTGATACGGCACCGCCTTTATTTTACAATATTCTATTTAAAATGTCCACAATCTTTTTCACAGAACCAGAGACTGTGGGATCTGATCCCGATATTTCCCAGGTGAGACACCAAAGGCTTTCTTGAAATTTCTCAGAAAGGAGGAATAGTCCGTAAATCCCGCGCTCTGCCAGGCCTCGCTCAGGCTCCTTCCCCGTACCAGTTCCTCGCTGGCATGGATCAATCGTTTGTTCAGCACAAAGCTATGGACCGTCACTCCTGTCTGTTCTTTGAACTTGCGCAGGAAATGGTACTTGCTCATGTGTACATGGTCCGCCAGCTCCTCCACGGTAATCCCCATGGTTATATGTCCGTCTATATAGTCGGCCACCTGCTCCACCATGGGATGAAACACCATGTCTTCCCGTGAAAAGCCATACTCCCGCCGGGGACACAACACGTTCAGATAGCCGAAAAACAGGGTCAGATACCCCCGGTCCAGCACCTGTTTGGCCTCCGGCGATGGCACATCGGACAGTTCCGCCATCACCATTTTCAGCAGATATCCTCTCAGCATCTCTTCATAATAGATAGGGAAGTGGTAGGCACAGGCCTCCCTTACGCGAAAGCAGGCGCTCAGATCCAGCCCTTCACCGGAGAGGTTCTGCAGCATCTCTCTGGTCACCCATAATATAATACGTCTGGAAGAATCATGCTTTTTTTCAACAAAATTATACTTGTGCATTACATTGCAGTCAATCAGAAGAAAATCTCCCTTTTTCATATGATACGTCTGATTTTCCAGCATGGAGGAATACTCTCCCTCCAGCACGTAAATAATTTCATAAAAGCTGTGATAATGAAAAGCCAGGGCCCCCAACGGAGCACCCTGCTTCTCATAGACCTCATAGCCCTCCTGAATCATATACTGCCGTTCATCCGTAGCCTCCAGCTGATGCCGCCTGATTTCCTGCATACCGGTTCCTCCCGTCAAATTGCCGCGCGATGGCTTCAAAATGGAAAAGACCCTCCACGCTGCTCGTTACCGGATACACTATGTCAAAATGGACACACTATATCAGGCAAAACTGCTCCCAGGAATTCTACTTCCCATAATAGAGCAATTTTTACACTTTTTCAAGCAACTTATAGGCTTTTCTTACATTTATTTGTATTCTATAATATAAATACAATCAGACATCAGGAGAGCGAACCATAAACACCCGTATCCCGGGCCGCAGGATATCCGTCGGCCGGGAATATGGTAAATTTTTTATCAGGAGGGCAAATCTATGCAGATGACACTACGCTGGTATGGCAGCAAGTACGACACGGTAACTTTGAAGCAGATCCGTCAGATCCCCGGCGTAACCGGAGTGATCTCCACCCTGTACGGCACGGCTCCCGGAGAGGCCTGGGAGATGGAAGACATCCTGGCCCTGAAAAAGGAGATTGAGGACGCGGGGCTTTCGCTGGCAGGCATTGAGAGCGTAAATATCCACGATGCCATCAAGGTAGGCACACCGGAGAGGGATCAGTATATCGACAATTATATTACCACCCTGGAGAGGCTGGGACAGGCCGGCATCCATATGGTATGTTACAATTTCATGCCCGTCTTTGACTGGACCCGGACGGAACTGGCCCGGATGCGTCCCGACGGCTCCACCGTGCTGGCCTACACCCAGGAGGCGGTGGATGCCCTGGACCCCGAAAAAATGTTTGAGTCCATCGCGGGGGATACCAACGGCTCTGTTATGCCCGGTTGGGAGCCGGAACGCATGGCTCACATCAAGGATCTGTTCGAGATGTACAAAGATGTGGACGATGAAAAACTTTTTGCCAATCTGAAATATTTCCTGGAGCGCATTATGCCCACCTGTGACAAATATGACATTGATATGGCCATCCATCCGGATGACCCAGCCTGGAGCGTGTTCGGCCTTCCCCGCATTATCATCAACAAGACCAACATTCTTCGGATGATGCAGATGGTGGACAACCCCCACAACGGTGTGACTTTCTGCTCCGGCTCCTACGGTACCAACCTGGACAATGACCTGCCGGATATGATCCGCTCTCTGAAGGGCCGCATTCATTTCGCCCATGTGCGCAACCTGAAATTCAATTCCCCCACCGATTTCGAGGAGTCCGCCCATCTGTCCAGCGACGGCACTTTCGACATGTATGAGATTATGCTGGCGCTGTATGAGATCGGATTCACAGGGCCCATCCGTCCTGACCACGGACGCATGATCTGGGATGAAGTGGCCATGCCCGGCTACGGCCTGTACGACAGGGCTCTGGGTGCCACCTATCTGAACGGACTGTGGGAAGCGATCGAGAAGCAGCACAGAAACTGAATGACCTTGGACATGCAGGAAATACCTGATTCCACATGACAAAGGCAACTGCGAATCTGCAAATTCATACGGCATATTTCCGGGAAACGCGCTGACGCATACCCGAACCCCTAATAGCGGCGGGTTTTGCATGATCGGACCGGAGCCCCGGGAGTATGTCCCCTATAGAAAAGAGGTAAAAATGGAACTCACAAGAAAAAGCATACAGGAGCAGCAAAATGCTTTCCTCCAGGCCGGCTACCGCCTCCCTGCATTTGATTATGACAAGGTAAAGGCCGCAACGGATGCCGCCCCCACGTGGATACACTTCGGAGCAGGCAATATTTTCCGGGCTTTTCAGTGCAACGTGCTGCAAAACCTGTTGAATCAGGGCGCGGCGGACACCGGTCTCATCGCCGTGGAAGGTTTTGACTACGAAATCATTGAGAAAATGTACTGGCCCCACGACAACCTCTCCATTCTGGCCACCCTGAAAGCGGACAATACAGTGGAAAAGACCATAGTGGGCAGCATAACCGAGTCCCTGATACTGGACAGCGGCAACCAGTCTCAGTATGATCGTCTGAAACAGATCTTTGCCGCTCCTTCCCTACAGATGGCCAGCTTTACCATCACGGAGAAAGGCTATGCGCTGACAGACGCCAGAGGCAATATACTGCCCGCCATTGCGGAGGACTACAAGAAAGGCCCCGGAGTGAACGGCTCTCCCGCTCCAGACAGCTACCTGGGCAAGGTGGTGTCGCTCCTCTATCACCGCTATATCAGCGGCAGAAAGCCTCTCGCCATGGTCAGCATGGATAACTGCTCCCACAATGGGGACAAGCTGGCCGCCGCCGTATGGGCCTTTGCCGATGCCTGGTGCGAAAACGGGCTGGCTGAGGCGGGTTTTGCCGCTTATGTGAGAGACCCTCAGGCCGTGTCCTATCCCTGGTCCATGATCGACAAAATCACTCCCAGGCCGGACGCCAAGGTGGAGGCCCTGCTCAATCAGGATGGCATTCAGGGACTGGATGCCGCCGTCACCAGTAAAAATACTTATGTGGCTCCCTTTGTCAACGCGGAGGAATGTGAGTATCTGGTGATTGAGGACCGTTTTCCCAACGGGCGGCCCGCACTGGAGAAAGGCGGCGTAATCTTCACGGAGCGGGAAACGGTGGATAAGGTGGAGAAAATGAAGGTCTGTACCTGCTTGAATCCCCTCCACACCACTCTGGCGATTTACGGCTGCCTGCTGGGCTATACTTTGGTTTCTGAGGAGATGAAAAACCCGCTGCTTAAGCGCTTTGTGGAAATCATCGGCTATCAGGAGGGACTGCCTGTAGTGGTAGATCCCGGCATTCTGGACCCCAGAGAGTTCATTGACACTGTAGTCAATGTCCGCATCCCCAATCCCTTTATGCCCGATGCCCCCCAGCGTATTGCCACCGACACTTCCCAGAAGCTGGCTATCCGCTTCGGTGAGACTATCAAGGCATATCAGAAACGCCCGGATCTGAATGTTGCGGACTTAAAACTGATCCCCCTGGTATATGCGGGCTGGCTGCGCTATCTGATGGCAGTGGACGATGCAGGCAATTCCTTTGCTCCCAGCAGCGACCCTCTGCTGGAGGCCGCCACGGCCTATGTGAAGGATTATAAGCTGGATAATACCCCTAAGGATTTATCCCGTTTAGATCCCCTGCTTTCCAACGAAAAGATTTTCGGCGTAGATTTGACAGCGGTCCATATGGACGACCTGGTCAAAAACTATTTTGCCGAATTGTCCGCAGGTCCCGGCGCAGTGCAGGCGACATTGGAAAAATATGTAAAATAGCCAGATTCTTTATCAATCGACAAAACAGCAGAATTCCCGCGGAGCGAGGATTCTGCTGTTCTGAATTGAAGGCAGGAGATTCCAGGAGATTTCCTGTCTTTCAGTTCTATTCATGATTCATCCGCGGCAAAAAAGAATACCCCTATGGCCCCCGGCCCAATGTGGGTTCCTATGGTGCCGCCTACGGAAGTGGCATCCAGATGATCTACATGCGCTTCCCACAGCGCCCGGCTGTCTTCCACATATTTTTGCAGCATATGATCGTCCAGGCCGGTGTACCCCAGATAATAGGGCATGGTATAATCCACGCCCCCGGCTTTCTGAATCTCCTGAACCAGCAGATTGTTGCCGTTACGGGACCCCCGCGCCTTACCCACCATGACTACCTCGCCGTCCACCACGGAAATGACTGGTTTAATGGACAGCATTCCCCCCACCATGGCTACGGACTTTGAAATACGGCCTCCCTTTTTCAGGTATTCCAGCGTATCCAGCAGGGCCAGCAGGCGAATCCTCTTTCGGGCCCGTTTCAGTTCCGCCGCAATCTCTTCCGCCGTCTTTCCCTGATCTTTCAGCCGAAGGGCATAATCCACCAGGCATCGCTCTCCCAATGTAGCATTTAAGCTGTCCACCACAAATACCTTGCCCTCATAGTCCTCCGCCGCGACACATGCGCTCTGATAAGTGCCGGAGAGTTTGCCGGATATAGTGACTACCACCACCTGTTCCCCCGCTGCCACTGCCTGTTCAAAGACCTGTTCAAACTCATAGGGAGGAATCTGACTGGTCTTGGGTAATTCTTCCGACTCAATCAACAGTTCATAAAACTGTCGGTGCGACAGGTTCACCCCATCCAGAAATTCCTGTTCTCCAAAGTACACATGCATGGGCAGGATCGTCAGATCATCCCGCAAGCCCTGCGGAATATCCGCTCCTGAATCCGTTATTATCCTTATGCTCATACGCATTCTCCTTTTATATTCTCAGTCTATTTGAGATTCAAATATTTTGATTGTCAAATTTATTGAAGCATAGCACATATGCCGGAAGATGTCAAGCGTGTATGTGTCCTGAAGCCCATGATTTACATTCCGGACCTGCAAACGGATGGTCTGTTTTGCATACAGGATTCCCGAAACTGACGACAGTAAATATGTCATTACACCGATTTCTGGAAGTCAGGACTCCACTCTGTCAGGCAGTATTATCCGCTCATTCCCTACTGTACCCGTCTGAAGAGGCCCGCCGGCGATACATGCGAAGCCGTTCAAAAACCCCCGGGCTCATTGCCCGAGGGTTCCCGTTCATCCATTTTATATCATAACCTTGAAGCATATTTGCTTCGGTCGGCTGCGGGCACTTTTATTGCATCCATTGCCTGCTCGGATGTCCATCTCATTGTTTCCATCAGGTTTGTAATGACGGAGAGAATGGCATGATCGGAACCCTTTTCCATGCCTTTTTCCATGCCTTTTTTCATGCCCTTTTCCATGCCCTTTTCCATGCCCTTTTCCATGCCCTTTTCCATGCCCTTTTCCATGCCCTTTTCCATGCCTTTTTCCATGCCCAGTTTCATACCCTCGGCTGCAGCTTTCGCACTCGCTTCCGCCACTGTCTTTGCAATCTCATCCTTCATCAGTTCCTTAAGCGCTTCACACATACCCATATCCCTCCTTATTCCCTGATACAATTTCTGGTTTGCAGAGATGCTTACCTGTAAGACTGCGTCTATATTGTTGCGGTCACCCTGCCCGGTAAGGCATGCCGTTCCCGCGATGAATGCCCTTACATCCTCCTCCTGCGCATTCCTGGAGAGGATTCTCAACCCACTGTGATTCTTTATGCTTAATCGGCTGGTAACCACGACCTGTGTGTCGAAAAGAGTATTTTCATGAATATAATAAATTCCGGGATACCGTTCTTCCAGCGTCCTGCCGGACTTTACCAGAGTTTCAAAAAGCTCTCTGGGATAGCCTTCCCGGAAGATGGATATTGTCAACTCATCCGCCGGAATTTGATTTACGGTTGTTCCCAGCCCCTTGTACAGGCATGCATATCCGATTGTCTTATAATAGTCGTCAATAGAAAGACTGTCCTCCGGGCTTTTATATTCTACAACATTATATCTTTTGAATATATGCCCTATTTCATTCTCTGTACGTACATCCGCAAGTTTTTTAATAATCAGAAGGTCCATTCTGATTGGCTCTTTACTGAGATGATACTCTCGCTGAAATTCCAGAATATCCTTGTTGGAAATCAGTTCCAGTTCCGCCGCGCTGCAAAACCCCGGATGCCATTGAATTGCCGCCACTTTTTGATCCGACATCGGCATCACCTCCAGTTGTGCTGTAAACAGGTTTCCGTCACATTCGTAATAACGCCCTGCCCTTGTTTTGCAGGAATCAGAGACAAAAACTTTCCTACTATCAGTATATAGGATATTCTCCGGCAGGGCAAGCATTGATTTCAAGAATCTGCAGAAGCAGAATCGCCTATGCAAAAACAGCAGGGAACCCCTGCCGCTTTCATATACTCCGCTATTCTTTATTTCTTCTTTAATCCCGCTTTTAATTCGGCAACCACCTTCTCAATTGCCTTAATATCCTCTTCCCTCATCGCTTCGTCTTCTTCCATGTCCAGCATGCCCTCAATGGCCATTCTGATACTGATAATGTTCCTGTAATTCTTATAGGAATCCAAAAATCTTTGAGTCAGGATTTCTCTGGACTTTTCCGTGGCGCCGAACGTTCTGCTGAGGACATTGCCGCTATGGGTCACTCCCTGAACCTCTATCATACCGTTGGCCATCAACTTGCGCAGTACCGCCTGAACGGTGCTCTGCGTCAGTTCCTCACCGGCTCTGACGATCTGGGTAGACGTAAGCGGCTGCTCTGTCGCATGTAAAATTTTCAGAACTTCCAATTCACGTGGATTTAACTTCATGATAAGCTCTCCCTCACATTATGTATTGTTTTGAAAAACACTACAGTATATTGCCTGCTTTTTCACAGGTTCAATTTATTAGTAAAAATCAAACCTTGATTGTGCATTATATAAACATGATATTGCATATCCAACAATTTGTCAATGTTTTTCATCACATTTTTCTCCCTTTGTCGCCTTTCCCATATGAGCAATCTCAAAACTCTTTCCGCAGGTGAAATAGGCCCATCTGTACAAGAATGGACTTGAGCGTCTTCCTGCATGAAACTTATATGATGGAGGATTCAGCGGCGACGATGCCGGAAACAACAGACTCTGGATCGGAACATACGCCTGAAAGGCTTCGGAACTGACTCAGTTAAGCGGCACATAGGAAAGATTCTGATCTGAATGAAGGCCGGAATATGAGGAAAATCCCCTGTTTGTGCCGGATTCAGCGGGCACTGCCCCCTGCGGGTAACGATGGACGTACTACACCCCCACTTGTTTACAGATATCCCGCAGGCAGCATTTGTCACAGTGAGGTCTGGTGCGGGCAGTGCAAATCTCCCGACCATGATTCACCAGTCTGTGGCAGAAATCGCTGCCTTCCTGAGGCGGTATGAGCTTCCACAATTCCTTTTCCACTTTTGCCGGCTCTTTGATGCCATCCACAAGCCCCATGCGGTTCACAAGCCGGATACAGTGTGTGTCTGTGACAATGGCCGGCTTGCCAAACACATCCCCCATAATCAGATTGGCGCTCTTTCTGCCCACCCCTGGCAAAGCCAGCAGCTTATCAAAATCATCGGGCACCTTGCCGCCATATTCATTCCGCAGCACCTTCATACAGGCGCTGATATCCCTGGCCTTACTGTTGCCCAGACCACAGGGATGTACAATCTTTTCAATTTCCTCCACCGGAGCCTGCGCCAGCGCGTCCACATCCGGAAATTTCTCATACAGCTTTTCCACCACTACATTCACTCGGGCATCCGTACACTGAGCCGCCAGCCGTACACTGACCAACAGCTTCCATGCCTGATCGTAATCCAGGGAGCAGTCCGCCTGGGGATATTCTTCTTTCAGTTTTTCTATAATGAAAAGCGCACGCTGTTTCTTTGTCATATGTTTTCCTTTCTGTACCACACAAACCGCCCACTCATGGGACAACTGCCGCGCAGCTATAAAAGAGCCTCCATAATACCGTACATTTCGTTATTTCTCATATAAATGTATTGTGCATGGTCAATAGAAAAATGTCAAGAAAAATCAGAATTTGGATATACTTCCTCCAATTTCCTGCCCGCCTGAAAAAGTTACCGCCCCTGCCGGGCTGCGGGCAGCTCTCTTCCGGCAGCCCACAAAAAGCCTGCCAGAATCAGAATCTCTGCGAGCAGAACCACTGTGATCTGTCGTACAAATCCCCTCACAAAAAGGATCATAAATACCTCTGCCGACAACGTAGCGAAACATAGACTGTTCACCACATAGTCCGTAACCGCACTGCCATATAGAGTGTATCGCCTGACCCATGTGCCAATGACAGGGCGCAGCATCAGGCGGATAATCCCGCATACAGCCGGATATGCCAGAATTGTCCATCTGTCCGCAAAGGACACTGCCTCGCCGCCGCTCCACTGTATCGGTATCTGTTCCGGCAGGAACGGCAGGGCCCCCAGCGCAGTCAAAAGGCATACAGCCGTAATGATCATCCAGACTGTTTTTCCTCCCCATATAAAGATAAAGCTGATCGAATCCAGCCCTAAAAACTCCCTGTTTTCCCGCCAATATTCTTTCGGGTCCCCTATATACCTGTCTATCTCCAGATCTTTGTATTCAATGGGCCCTTGAGCCAGCAGCTTTTCACACATCCGCCGGGCATTTTGCAGTTCGGACATCTGCTGCTCCAGCCGGGGAATCTGCCCCTGAATCACCTCGTATAAATTTGCCTGCCCGCCCGCAACTCTTCGAATGTCTTCGATGGAAATGCCCAGTGTGCGCAGGCAGGCGATTTTTTGCAGTTCCTCTATGTCCCTCTCCGAGTAGTCTCTGTAACGGTTACCCGTATTGCGCTGGGGCCTGATCAGCCCCTCCTTTTCGTAAAACCGAATATTGGATCGGGATAAGCCAGTCCGCTCCTCCGCCTCTTTTATAGTCATACAGCCACCTCCTGGTTCCTATTTTCTCCATAATAAAGGATAAACCAGGTTTACAGTCAAGAGATTTTTGCTTTTTCTCCCCGGCTCCGGGTCTTTGCGGCCAATTCATAGTAAAATATGTATTGCTGTAGAACGCCCTGACAGCCCGCATAGCGCTCCAGGGGAAATCCTTCCTTATAATGAGCTTCCATGGCCTGCCGGATATGGGTATCCACCGGGAATGCCTCCAGATGATGCAGGCCAAACAGGCAGATGCAGTCCGCCACCTTTTCCCCCACGCCATATAACTGTAACAGACTCGCTCTGGCCTCCGGATAGGGCAGTTTGCGGATCGCCGCCAGACTGCATTCCCCTTCCGCCACACTTCTGGCGGCGCGCACCACATACTTGCTGCGATAGCCAAGATTGCACACCATCAGGGCGTCCTCCGGAAGACTTGCCAGCGCCTGGGGGGTGGGGAATGCATGGTATGCCTTCCCCTGCCCGTCCTCCAGTTTTTCCCCGTATTCTGTGCAGATATTTTCAATACATCTGCGTATCCGTAGAATATGATTCTGCTGGGAAATCAGAAAAGAAACGATCATCTCCCACAGATCCTGCCGCAGAATCCTGATCCCCGCGCCAAATTCCGCCGCATTCCTCAGATAATTGTCTGTCCCGGCCACCTGGCCTGTGTAGAAGCCATAATCCGCCTCCAGATCAAAATATTCTTTCCAGAATTCGTCAAATTCCTCCTTATCACATTCAAAACGACATCTCTGCCCCTGTTGCTCCAGTTCCAGACAGCGCTTCCCGGCAATGACGCGGTAGCGGTTCTCCCCCTCCGCCTTCATG
This sequence comes from uncultured Acetatifactor sp., assembly GCA_910583845.1. Taxonomy (GTDB): domain Bacteria; phylum Bacillota; class Clostridia; order Lachnospirales; family Lachnospiraceae; genus Acetatifactor. Next base: position 112,552 of record CAJUAB010000016.1, on the reverse strand, counting down.
CGGAAGCACTGTCCCGACTGGCAGATCTGCGCCAGATTAAAATGGTCTGTTACAAATTCTGTCATATGAAAATCACCTGCCGTTTCCTTCCCGCAGCTGTCAAAATGTTTTCTATTCCTGTACCAATTGCAGGTCATACAGCTTCTTGTATAATCCGTTCTGCGCCAGCAGCTCCTGATGGCTGCCCGATTCCCGGATGCGTCCGTGATGCAGCACAATGATATTGTCCGCATGCTGGATGGTGGATAACCTGTGCGCCACCATAATAGTAGTGCGGTCCTTCATCAGCGCGGACAGGGCCTGGGTGATCAGGCTTTCCGTCTCCGTGTCGATATTGGCCGTGGCCTCGTCCAGCACCAGAATCCGGGGTTCATAGGCCAGGGTACGCGCAAAGGAGATCAGCTGCCTCTGTCCTGCGGATAAGGTACTGCCCCTCTCCGTCACCGGCGCGTCATAGGCACCGGGCATTCTCTCAATAAATGTGTCCGCATGAACCGTACGAGCCGCACGGATCACGTCTTCCCGACTGATAGCCTCGTTGTCCAGAGAGATATTGCTCTTGATATCCCCGGTAAAGAGAAATACATCCTGCTGTACCTGGCCTATGGCTCCGCGCAGCCGGGCCTTGTCGATCTCCTTGATATTCACGCCGTCTATCAGGATCTCTCCCTTTTGTATATCGAAATATCTGCCGATCAGATTCAATATTGAGGTCTTGCCCGCGCCGGTAGCGCCCACAAAAGCCACCTTTTCCCCGGGGTGAATCACAAAACTCACATCTTTTAAAATATAGTCCTCTCTCTCATAGGCAAACCACACATGTCTGAATTCAATACTCCCCTGTATATTCACCTCTATGGGCCTGGAGGAGTTCACAATCTGCGGTTCCTCATCCAATATGGAGAAAACCTTCTCCGCGGAGGCCAGGGAGGACTGCAATGTGCCAAACTGCTCCGCCAGTTCCTGAATAGGCTCAAAGAAAGAGCTGATATAGGTGATGAATATAAACAACGTCCCCAGAGACAGAGTCCCTCCCAGCACCGAGTAGCTTCCGGTTCCAATCACAATCACCATGGCTATGATGGAGAGGAAATAAATGCTGGGGCGGAAGATGGCAAAGGTCATGACCTCCCGCCAGTTGGCTCTGAACAGTTCCCTTGATTTGGTCTCAAATTCCTGATACTTTTCCTTCTCCCGGACAAACACCTGGATCAGCCTCATACCGGAAATATGCTCGGAGAGAAAAGTATTCAGCTCCGTAATCTTGTTCCGGGTAATCTTGTAGGCCTTGCGGGAATAAAAGCGAAACACAAAAGTCAGCGCTCCCACCACCGGAAGCAGCACAAAGGATACCAGTGTCATACGCACACTGATCGACAGCATCACCGCCGCGTATCCCAGGATTTTCACCACATTTTTAAAGAGCCGCACCAGGATCGTGGTAAACATCTCATTCACGGCTTCCGTATCGTTGCTCACGCGGGTCACCAGCTTGCCCACCGGCGTAGTGTTGAAAAAGCTCAGAGACAGACTGTGGATATGGGTAAAAACCTGTTCCCTCATCCGGAAAATGATATTCTGCCCCATCTTCTGGAGCATCCAGGTATCCGCCGCGTTCAGCACAAACCCCAGCGCCATCATCAGCAGATACAGCCCCGCCGCCGAGAGTATTCCCGTGAAATCATAGCGTCGCAGCGCTTTCAGCTGCTCCTTACTCATACAGGGAGCCCCTTGATCCACATAGGCCTGTATCAGCTGCGGACTGCCCTCGGTCAAAGCCTCGCTCTCGGCGGCAGTCAGTCCTTCCGCCATGTAATAGCGGTCCTCATAGAGAAACAATTGATAATACACAGCGGAATCCTGCGCCGCTGCCGGCTGGCTGGCCTGCCGGTTCACCAGCCACAGATCTTTGTAGGGCACAGCCCCTTCCGCTCCCTGAACCGTCACCTGAAAGGGATGGTAATACCCGTTGATATAATTGTCAATGGCATCGCCAATAATGACAGGGCGATACAGCTCCACCACAATAATAAACAGCACCAGGATTGTGGCGAAGGTCATGGTCCACTTATGAGGCTTAAGGTAGGTCAATAATCTGCGCATCTTACTCCGCCTCCTTTCCCGGTGCCAACGCCGCTCCCGCCGCTGCCTCTTTCCGGAGAGGCTCGTCTGCCCGGACTGCTCCCTGCCCCGTCTCTTTCCGGGACGGCTCGTCTGTCTGGTCTGCTCCCTGCCCCGTCTCTTTCCGGGACGGCTCGTCTGCCCGGGCTGCTCCCTGCCCCGTCTCTTTTTGGGGCGGCTCGTCCCCGAACTCTCTGTGCAGCGCCGCCCTTTGCTCGCCCATGGCGGCCTCCAGTTGCTGTTTCTCAAACATCTCGTAGTAAATACCCTTCTGCTCCATTAACCCTGCATGGTCGCCCACCTCCGCGGCCCGGCCCTCATCCAGAACCAGAATCACGTCCGCATGCTGAATCGTGGATATCCTGTGGGCAATCAATATAGTGGTCTTCCCCTGTCGGTTCTCCCGCAGGTTCCGAAGCAGTTTTTCCTCCGTATCCGTGTCCACCGCGGACAGCGCGTCGTCCAGAATCAGTATGGGGGCGTCCTTCATCAGCGCTCTGGCAATGGAACTGCGCTGCTTCTGTCCGCCGGACAGGGTCACCCCCCTCTCTCCCACTATAGTGTCATACTGATCGGGAAATTCCATGATACTGTCATGGATGCAGGCGGCCTTCGTGGCAGCCACTATCTTCTCCATATCCTGGCCTTCTGCCCCAAAAGCAATGTTGGCCTTCAACGTATCGGAAAACAGGAAATTGTCCTGGGGCACATAGGCAATCTGCCGCCGCAGCTCCTGTAAGGGAATGGCATTGATATCCCTGCCGTCCAGCAGAATCATTCCCCGCTCTGTATTATATAAATGCAGCATCAGATTGACCAGCGTGGACTTGCCGCTGCCGGTGCGTCCGATCACCGCCAGAGTCGTTCCCGCCGGAACTTCCAGACAGATGTCCCGCAGATCCGGCTGAAGCGCCCCCTTGTGCGTGTAGGTCAGATGGGAAAAGGTAATCTGTCCGGTGAGAGGGAACTGGATGGCCGGGGATTTTTCCTCCCGACAGACCGCTTCCAGACGACTCTTGGCCCGGGCCGCGGATTTCCCCCGGCGCACACCTCCATCTTCTTGACCAAGAGACGTTTTCTCCCGCCTGCTCCCCGAAACTTCCCGATCGGCCGCGCTGTTTCCATCGCTCTTCCGTTCAAGGGACTGCCCGCCTTCGCCAGGCTGTCCTCCGGAGGATGGTTCACCCGACCGGATTTCCCCGGGCAGCAGGTCCCTTACCCCCGGCTTCTCCTCCATGACAGCCCGCACCCTCTTGATGGAAGCGCCGCCCTGGGCAAAGGTGTTGATGGCGTCGCCGCAGGCCAGCATGGGCCAGACAAGCATATTCACATACTGATGGAACGCCACGAAACGCCCCAGGGTAATCTCCCCCACGATGGCCAGATAGCCGCCATAGATCAAAGTCACCAGACTGCTGATGCCGATGAACACCTCCAGCAGAGGCATGACCACGGCCTGTAGCCGCACCAGATTCAGGTTCTTCTCCCGGGTTCTCTCATTGGCCTTTGTAAAAGCCTTCAGTTGCGCCTGTTCCCGGACAAAAGCCTTGATGACCCGGATGCCGGAAAAGCTCTCCTGCACGAAATCCGTCAGGTCAGACACCGCCTCCTGGCGCTCCATGTATCTGGAATGGATTATTTTTCCGTAATAGATCGTACCGCCGCAGATTACCACCATGGGAATCAGCGCCAGCAGAGTCAGCTTCACATTCACATACACCATCATCTGTCCTATGACCATAACCGTCATGACCGTGGCGTCAAAAGCGGAGATCACCGCCATTCCGATCGCCATACGAATGGCATTCAAGTCACTGGTAAATCGGGTCATCAGATCACCCGTCTTGTTTTCATTGAAATAGTCCACGCTCATTTTTTCCAGATGAGCGAACAAATCGTCACGCAATTCTTTCTCTATTTTTCTGGCGGAGCCAAACAGAAAATATCTCCATAGAAAGCGTCCCACAGCTAAAGTCAGCCCCAGCAGGAGCAGCCCCAACAGACAGCTTTTCACGCCGTTCCAGTCCAGAGTGCGCGCGGTCAGCCCGTCCGTGACTGTACCGGTGATTCTGGGTATGTACAGATTGGCAAAATCCACCACAAACAGGGTGATGATACCCGCAAGGTAATGCCATTTATGTCTTTTGATATACTGCATGATAAAACGCAATTCTTCCATGGTAAATTCCTCTGTCCTTCCGTAGCCATAATTTAAATCATAACATAAATACCCTCTTAATTCCATACAAAAAATAAGGAAAACCGAAACACTTACGATCCGTCTCCTCATTTTGGAGACAAATCTTTTACGGTAACAGAGAAACGGCATAGCCCGCAGGCCATACCGTTTCTTCATGACAACAAAATCCTGGAAGAGCGTGGATTCCGTTATCTTCCTCTAAAATTATTTTGCAAGTATCATCATAATGTCGTTGCTTCTGGCTATGAACGCAGTCATGGCCTCCGGTGCCAGCGGCGCATGCTGTATCCTGGCCAGATCGTACAACTGTTCACAGATCATCTCCACATTCTCGCCGTCCTGATGATCCACCACATATTGTACCAGGGGGTGGCTGGCGTTCAGCACCAGTGTCTCTCCCTCCGCGCCAAAGCCTCCCATATCCATGCCGTTCATGGAGTACATCTTCATCATGTCCTGCATCCGCCTGCTCTCCTCGGAGAGGGTGATCACAGAAGAAACCTTTTTATTCTTCAGCTTCTCCACCTTGACCGTGATCTTGTCATTCTTCAACGCCTTCTTCATGATGGCGGCAATGGCCTGGGTCTGTTCCTCCATCTCTTTCTCAGCTTCCTTGGAAGTCCTGTCCTTGAGTGTGTCTGTCAGATCCGCATCAATACGCAGGAATTTGACACCTTCGTTCTTGGACTCCAGCTGGGAGATGAAAGGCTGATCAATGTTGTGTGTCAGAATCACCGCATCCATACCGGCCGCTTTGAACATGTTGATATACTGGCTCTGCTGCTGCTCATCCGTCACATAGTAGACGATCTTCTCCTTTTTCTCTTCTTCGGCTTCTTCCTCGGCATACTCTTCCCCGGATTCCTCTGTCACAATCTCCGCTTCCACAGTTTCGCCGTTCTCATCCACAGCGCTGCCGACCTCCCCGGTCTCGTCACCCGTATTGTCGGTCTCTGCCGCTTCATCGCTCCCGCCGCTGCCATTCTCTGCCGCTTCGCCGTCTTCGTCTGTGATACTGCGTTTCTCCGCCGCCTCGTCTGCGGTGCCGTTCTGCGCTGTCTCGCCGCCATTCTCCGCTGCTTCACCTTCTGCCGCCTCAGCTGTCTCTCCGGAGGCACCATCGGCATCCGCGGGCTTAACCTCCAGGCACTCCGGCAGTGTCAGATATTTCCCCTCCAGATTCTTAAACAGGATATAATCGTTCATCTTCTCGCAGAACTTATCATCCCGCAGGCATCCAAATTTGATAAAGGGACTGATATCATCCCAATATTTCTCGTATTCCTCCTTCTCCGTCTTACACATGCCGGAGAGCTTGTCGGCCACTTTCTTGCTGATGAACTCAGAAATCTTCTTCACAAATCCGTCATTCTGCAACGCGCTTCTGGACACGTTCAGCGGCAGGTCCGGACAGTCTATGACGCCCTTGAGCAGCATCAGGAATTCCGGAATGACCTCCTTGATATTATCAGCGATGAACACCTGATTATTGTACAGCTTGATGGTTCCCTCGATGGACTCGTACTCCATGTTGATCTTGGGGAAATACAGGATACCCTTGAGGTTGAACGGATAATCCATATTCAGGTGTACCCAGAACAAAGGCTCCTTGTAATCCTGGAACACCTTGCGGTAAAATGCCAGGTACTCCTCCCTGGTACAGTCATTGGGATGTTTGGACCACAGCGGCACGGTCTCATTGATCAGTTCCGGGCGCTTTCTGATCTTTAATTTTTCCTCCCCGGGTTCTTCCGGCTCCTCGCCCTCCTTGGGCTCCTTTACCTCCGGATGAATTTCCTCCAGCACCACATCATCCGCAAGTTTTTCATCTGCTTTGATGATCTGAGTCTCCTGGGTATTTTCCTTGGACAGATAGATCTCTGTAGGCATGAAGGAGCAGTATTTCTTCAGGACCTCCCGCGCCTTATACTCGTTGCAGAATTCCAGACATCCATCACTGAGGAACAGGGTGACTGTGGTGCCCACTTCCTTCCGCTCCCCGTCCTCCATGGAAAACTCGGTGCCGCCGTCGCACTCCCAATGCACCGCCGCCGCGCACTCCTGATAGGAGAGGGTGTCGATATGCACCTCATCGGCCACCATGAAAGCCGAATAAAAGCCCAGTCCGAAATGACCGATAATCTGATCCGCGTTGCTCTTATCCTTATACTTTTCAATAAAGTCCGTCGCCCCGGAGAAAGCGATCTGATTGATATACTCCTCCACCTCATCGGCGGTCATGCCCAGGCCGTTATCCGTAAAGGTCAATGTCTTGTTCTCCGGGTCCACCACCACGTCAATCCTGGCCTTGTAATCATCCGGCAGAGTATACTCGCCCATCATATCCAGCTTCTTGAGCTTGGTGATGGCGTCACACCCGTTGGAAATCAGCTCCCTGTAAAAGATATCGTGGTCATTGTACAACCACTTCTTGATAATTGGGAAAATGTTTTCACTGTTGATTGACAAACTTCCGTTTTTTGCTGCCATACTTACCACATCCTTTTCCTGTTCTTTTTATACACTCTGTATTTTGCAGAAATTCCTTTGAAATGATGCATATGCGCCTTATATCAAATGACTTTCTGCCGCTATTGATAAGTTTAAAACTCTTGTCTCCAAATGTCAACACAAAATTAGCACTCGTTTCGTGTGAGTGCTGACAGTGAACAAAAAAGTGCCGGAAATACGGCTTTTCCGGGCACTTTTTATAATTCTAAAATTTTCATTAACTGTGATTACAGGATGCAAAAACGTCTTTTCGCAATCATATGTGGTTCAACAGCGTACCATTTATAGGAAGCAAAAGCATCTTCCTGCAATCAAATGCGGCGCAAGGAGCGCACCTTTTATCGGAAGGGAAAACATCCTTCCGATAAGTCCTATTGCAGGAAGCAAAAACATCTTCCTGCAATCAAATGCGGCGCAAGGAGCGCGCCTTTTATCGGAAGGGAAAAGCATCCTTCCGATAAGTCCTATTATGGATTCCGCATTTGCTCATATACGGCAAAAAAGTCATCCGTATTTACCTCCTGGTCGTGAACCAGCGCAATCTCCTGCCACAGCTCCTCGTTCATGCTGCGCACAAGGGTTTCCACAAAGGCGTCATACTCCCCGCCAAAGACCTGCCCCCTTCTTTCTTCCACTATTTTCAGCTTGTTGGCATCTGTCTCCTCTCTGTCAAAGGTGCTGACACAGCGGATCAGATGGTAGCCTCCCTCCAGCTCCACCACATCGCTGATCTCCCCGTTTCCCAGTTTGAAAGCCACCTCTTCCAGGACAGGGTCCGTCTCACCCTTGCGGAAGGAATAGCGCAGATTCTCATCCTCGCTGTATTTTGCCGCCAGTTCCGCGAAGTCCTCCTCTCCGTTCACCGCCTGTTCCCGCAGCTGTAAAATCTGCTCGTAGCATTCCCGCTTCATGCTCTCCGAATAGTCGATCCGTTTGCCCGTGCCGTCCGTGGTGCAGGTACGGATCAGGATATGCTCCACGGTTATCGTACGTGCCTCATCGTCGCTGATTTCCGGATTAATGCCCTCAATAATCCGGTTGTACACCTTCTCCGCCATGGCGTACTCCGTGTACAGCTGCCGGATCAGGTCCAGATCCGCCCCCATAACCTGCCGCTCCTGTTCCGACAGTGATCCGTAGTAAGCCTGCGCCGCCGCCTCCACCTGCTGCTTTTCTCCCTCATCCAGCTCCACGTCCCGCTCTTTTGCCATCAGATACATGGTCTTGATCTGGGCCAGTTTCGCCAGCACCGTATCCTTCACATTGTCCTCCAGCGTCACGCCGTCTGCCTCCACGTTCCAGATCTGTTCTCCGTATACATTTTCATACTGATTCTGGGTATTGACCAGATATACCATAAACTCCGGCAATGTGCAGCTGCTCCTCCCGATGCGGAATACTTCGTCCCTGCCAAACCCGGTGGTAAACACCACCCTGGAGAAATCTTCCTTAAGACCGCAGCCGGTGAGAGAAAGGGACAAAACCGCCAGCAGGGCCGCCAGCACTATCCTGGGTTTCCTTTTTCCACGCAATTTATTCTTTTTCAATATTTTCCCTCGCTGCCATACTCACATACGGCGGATCTGACATTCCTCACGGGGCCTGTTTTTCCGCGTTTATCACTGCAAACCGCCATTTTCCCAATAAATCCACGCGCGTAGATTCTATCCTCCGCCGTTTCCTGTTATAATTTCCGCTCATGCCTCAGGTCTATACCTGTTTTGTCTGTAAACGCAAATCTGTAAAAGGAAAACAAACGTCCGGTCCCAAAGGTTTTCCTCGCAGACCGGACGCATTATGCCTGGCATTATTGACTTATGGCAATAGAATCCTATTGTTTGACAACATGAATCCATCCCTCGGGAGCCTCAATGCGTCCCATCTGAATACCTGTCAGGGTATCATACAGCTTCCTGGTGACAGGTCCCATCTCGCTCATGCCGCTGGGCAGGCAAATTTCCCGTCCATGGTCCACGATCTTTCCCACCGGTGAGATAACCGCCGCCGTACCGCACAGACCGCACTCCGCGAAATCCTGCACCTCCTCCAGCAGCACCTCTCTCTCCTCCACTTCCAGACCCAGATATTCCTGTGCCACATGTACCAGAGAACGGCGGGTGATGGAGGGCAGAATGCTGTTGGATTTGGGCGTTACCACTTTGTTGTCCCGGGTTACAAACAGGAAGTTGGCGCCGCCGGTCTCCTCCACTTTCGTGCGGGTTCCCGGGTCCAGATACATATTCTCGTCATACCCTTCATGATGAGCGGATACAATTGCATGCAGGCTCATGGCATAGTTAAGCCCGGCCTTGATATGGCCCGTGCCGTTGGGAGCCGCTCTGTCAAAATCGCTGACACGGATGGTCAGAGGCTTTGCTCCCCCTTTGAAGTAAGGACCCACCGGGGTACAGAAAAGTCTGAACTGATAATCGTCCGCAGGCTTTACGCCGATTACGGAGTTCTTGCCGAACATATAGGGGCGCAGATACAGGGTCGCGCCGCTGCCATAGGGAGGGACAAAGGCTTCGTTCGCCGCAACCACCTGATTCACGGCATCCAGAAATCTCTCCTTGGGAAATACCGGCATCTCCAGCCGGGCCGCCGAATCCATCATACGCTCCGCGTTCAGATCCGGACGGAAGGTCACGATCCGGCCGTCCTCCGTGGTGTATGCCTTAAGTCCCTCAAAGATCGTCTGGGCATATTGCAGCACTCCGGCGCATTCGTTCAGAACGATGTCGGCGTCCTTGGTGAGCACTCCCTCATCCCACGCCCCTTTGGTGAAATCGGACACATACCGATAGTCTGTCTGCACATATCCAAAGCCTAAATTACTCCAGTCAATGTTCTTCTTCTCCATCACTACCCTCATCCTTTCCTGCATCTGTATGTGGGGCAGGCATATATTCCCCCCGGTTATCCGCGCCCCCGCATATGATCAGGTTCGGCGCATAGACGCAGGCTGATACACTGCTCCAGTAATTTGCATACTGTATAGTATACATTTCCCCGGTTTATTTGTCAAATCCAAATTGGAAAACCCATCCTGTGGATTAAGTGGACAGATCCACGTCGTCCCAGGCGCAGCGCGAGTCCACCCCTGCCAGCCAGAACAGGGCACGGTGCCGTTCCACGACCACGCCGGCATTCAGACCCCCTGGAGCCGGCATACCCATCACCCTGGCATCCACACAGGCCCAGTCCATGCGGTAAATCAGATCCGCGGCGTCCAGCAGCTCACCGTAGGAACGTGGGGACGCCCCCTGCTCCATGGCGTCCAGCGAGTCAAAATCGTGCAGCGCCCGGACCGTCCCGGGCACATCACAGATCTCACCGGGATAGGGAAGCTCCGGGGCCAGTCCCAGCGCCCATTCCATCACCAGCAGATTCTCATACTGCCAGGACCAGGGGATCTGTTCCTCCCGTGTGGAATCCGGATTATCCAGATAGGCTTTCTCTTTGGGGGACAGATACGGATCAACCTCAAATTGTGTCATAACCGGCGCTATGAACTCCCGGGCCTGCCCATAGTCCATCCCTTCTCCCAGACGGCACTCGGAATACAGGGAAACCGCCAGCAGAGCGCCCGCCCGGCCACAGATCTCCCTCACCGTCCGGGCAGGGCCGTCCTTTTCCGTCTCGGATAACATGGGCAGCCACGGAGTCACATATAAATGTCTCTCTTTCAGCCAGGCCATGGACCGGTCTCTCCGCTCCCGGCACTCCGGGGGCATGCCCTCCCCCCAATCTTCTCCCGGAAGCACCTCGGCGGGCATGTAATAATCCAGTTCCGTATTCCCTTTGCTGTCCAGAATCCGTTTTCCCTTACCGTCCAGAAAGGCGGTTCCGTCCCCGAAGGTGGCAATGCCTTGCAGCATCTCCGCCACCCGCAAAATAATTGAGCGGATTTCCTGCTCCTTTTCCGCGGATTCCCGTGAACCTGCGCCGTCATAGCCGTAGTCAATCCGGAGCAGCGCCTTGCACTGGCGAAGATGATAAAAAAGATTGCGCTTCACCTCCACATGGGATGTCTGGATTTTGTAGACAAAGCCCTGTACGCCGTTTAACTGCTCTTTGGCGTAAGTGCCGTTTGCATTCGTCTCCGACGCGCCGCAGGCGGCCAGGAAAATCTTCATATCGCCGTTTTGCAAGGTATAGTTGTTGGTTCTGGCGCCGCCGCTTCCGCCAAACATGTTCTCGATCCGGTCTATGATCTTGATAGGATCGCTCTCCGGACAGAACAGCAGGCAAGATTTCTCAATCCGCCCGCCTTTTTGCTTTCTGGTAAAATAATTAAGCACCCCCACGGCCTGTTCCTCCTTAAAGATATGGCTTCGCGCTTTTTCTCCGCACCGCCTCTGCTGCAAGGCTTTCCCGTCAGCAATACATTTTTGTTTTGATATGGTCTATTTTTCGTTCCTTCTTACGACCAGCAGAAATCGGTGCGTCCGTCCCTCGATCACGCCCTGCCGCTCTAATATCTCCTGGGCATGAAACAGATTCTCCATGCAGTTTTCCACTGTAAACCCCGGAAATTCCCATTCGATGATCCGGGCAAACCAGACCAGAGCTCCCACGTCCCAGAACTTTATGGTCTGGAATGCCTCCCGGGCCTCCATGACCGAAAATCCCGCTTTCTCAAACGCTTCCCGGGCGATCCCCAGATACTGTTGGGGAAACGACAGCCCCGGCACATCATTGAGCAACAGTTCCACCAGATCCCTGTCGTTCTCCGCACCCACCTGCTGGGTGATAAAAAGTCCGCCCGCCTTGAGCACCCGCCCGATCTCGTCGGGCCGGAAGTCCCCGTGCCGGTTTATAACCATATCAAAAGAATCCTCGGCAAAGGGCAGGCCGCCGCCCCCGTCCGCCTTTCGGAACTCGACTCCCAGGGGCAGAAGCCTCTCCCTGCATAGTTCCACATTGGGCGGATAGTTCTCCGTGGCCGCCAGATTGTGACAGGGATGGCCCAGGGACAGTAAAAACTCCCCGCCTCCTGTGTCAATGTCCAGCAGCTTCATCTCAGGCCGCAGATACCGCCTTACTAGCGCCTCGTAATTCCAGGGCAGATCCCCCTCCTCTCTGTATCTCCCCTTTATATGGGAGAAATCCCATCCGTGGATGTGGGCCGCCTCTTCCTCCTGTAACCAGATCTTGACCAATTCTTCTCTATTCATCATTTCACTGCTCCTATTCGAATGTGTGATCTACCGGAAGTCCATTGACCTTCCGCGTTGCTGTCTCCACGAACCGGTGCAGTTTCTGATAACATTTTGTGAGAAAACCGGATTTTCCCACCGTCACATGACAAATCGCGCTGTCATTCCCGCTGACCTTGAACCCCGATACAGCCTGTTATCAGATCCTCCAACTGCACCGGGTTGTTACCTCGAACAAATGGCATTTCTCTTCCTCCTTATTTTGGACGCGGCTGCCGACAACACAGACCGTGATAGGGGCAGCGCCGCCTGTGGATTATGAATGCTCCTCTCCGCTCCTGCGCTCATAGCGCAGAAACTGATAGGCAATGTCAAAATATGTCTGCTCGTCACTGTCCGCCGTGATTTCCCATTCCGGGTCCTGATCCAGGTCGGGGAAAAAGGCATCCGACTCATAGGCGTGGTCGATCCTGGTCACATGGGCCACATCGCAGTAAGGCAGCAGCTGCCGGTACACGCTTTCGCCGCCGATGACATACACATCCCGGCTGTCGTACTCCTCCAGCAGCTTCAGCAGCTCCTCCACCGAATGCGCCATGCGAGCGTCCTTTACCTGATATCCGGGATCGTGGGTCAGTATGATATTGGTCCGGTTCTTAAGAGGCATCCCCTGGGGAAAAGTCTCCAGGGTCCTGCGCCCCAGCACCACCACCTTGCCCGTGGTCTCCTCCCGGAACTGTTTGTGGTCGTTGGGAATGCGTACCAACAGATCCCCCTTGTTGCCTATGGCCCAGTTCCGGTCTACCGCTACAATTATGTTCATTGGCTCTGTTCTCCTGTTTTCCTTATATGGCGATAGGAATATCCCTGATCTGCCCGCCGGTCACACAGCCGTCCTCCCGGGTGAACTGATAAAAGTCCTGTATATCCGGATTGTTGTCCGTCAGCACGTCCTGAGAGCGCTGGTTCAGAATGGCGTTCAGCGTCAGCCTCTGCTGCCCGGGGATCAGATATTCCGTTCCCATTTGTCGCACAGTGAGTTGACCTGGTCCGCGAACTTTGCCAGATCCTTGTTGGCCCAGCCGTCGCACTTGGTGATCATCGCCACCAGGCGCTGCCCCGCGGCTACCAGACGGGCAAATACGCCGGTGGCCACTGTAGCCCTCTTCTTGACGGGCTGAGGCTCTGCTTCATAGGTAAACCTGTTGGCAATCAGGTCAAACTCCGTACCGCTGTAGGGGGCATAAGCCCGCTGTCCATGCTCCACCTTCAGGCATTCCACAAAGTTCATACACACACTGTCCTCACCGTGAACCACGAAGACTTTCTTCGGCTTCTCCTGAAAGCCGCCCACCCAGTCAAGCAGCCCGTCCTTGTCCGCATGGCCGCTCATGCCCACCAGCTTTTTGATGGAGGCCCGCACCTCGATAGGCTCACCGAAAAGTTTCACCTCTCTGGCTCCTTCCACGATCGCCCGGCCCAGTGTTCCCACTGCCTGATAGCCCACGAAGAGAACCGTGGACTCCGGTCTCCAGAGATTATGTTTTAAATGATGCCGGATACGCCCTGCCTCGCACATGCCGGAGGCGGAGATGATCACCTTGGGAGTCGTGTCGAAATTGATGGCAATGGATTCGTCGCTTGTGATGGACAGACGCAGCCCCGCAAAGGAAATGGGGTTGATTCCCTCCCTCACATATTCCAGCGCCTCGCCGTCAAAGCATTCCATACGGTTCTCCTGGAAAATATTGGTGGCCTCCACCGCCAGGGGACTGTCCACATACACCGGGAAGTCCTCATGCCCCTTCACCAGGCGGCCCACTTTGACTTTGCGCAGAAAATAGAGCAGTTCCTGGGTACGGCCCACGGCGAAGGAAGGAATGACCACGTTGCCGCCCTTGTCAAAGGTTTCCTGCAAAATCTGAGCCAGCGCCGACACATAGTCCAGTCTGTTCTTGTCGTGGTACCGGTCTCCGTAGGTGGACTCCATGATCACATAGTCCGCCTCTCTGGTGGGCTGGGGGTCCCGCAGCAGAGGCAGGTCCTTGTTGCCGATATCCCCTGAAAACACCAGCTTCTGGGTCGTGTTGTCTTCCGTCAGCCATACTTCAATGCTGGCGGAGCCCAGCAGATGCCCGATGTCGGTAAAACGAATCCGTATATTGTCCGCCACCCGGATCTCCTTGTCATAGCTGCAGGGCACGATCCGCTTGATACAACCCTCGGCATCCTCCATGGTATAGAGAGGCTCCATGGCAGGCTGGGAGGCGCTTCTTTTGGCCTTGCGGTTCTTCCACTCCGCCTCGGCCATCTGTATATGGGCACAGTCACGGAGCATGATGCTGCACAGATCCGCCGTGGCATGGGTCATATAGATCTGCCCCCGGAACCCCTTTGCATACAGCAGAGGCAGCAGACCGGAGTGATCAATGTGGGCATGGGTCAGAAACACATAGTCGATCAGCGCCTCATCCACGGGCAGCGGGACATTCTCAAACACATTCACCCCCTGCTCCATGCCGTAATCCACCAGAATATGCTTGCCTCCTGCTTCCAGGTAGTGACAGCTTCCCGTTACCTCATGGTCCGCACCTATAAATGTCAGCTTCATAGTCCCGTCCTCCTATCGCTTATTTTTTTGTTTCCTGCCTTGAATAAGGTCATTATATCATGTGCATAGCCCGCACATGATATGGATGGCCATCCGGCCGTTTCCCGCCTTGAATAAGGTCATTATATCATGTGTACACTCCGCACATGATATGGATGGCCATCCGGCCGTTTCCTGCCTTGAATAAGGTCATTATATCATATTTTCCCCCTGACCACAAATGATATTTAAACGCCTTTCCGTTCAAAGCTCATCCATCGTCTCAAACTGATGGCTTAAGTAGATGATATGCGCCATGGCGGTGATACCGCTGTGCAGCATTTTTTTTGGCCCGGCGCCAACGCTCTCCGCCGAGTCGGCCGTCTCCGCGCCTCCAAAAACCGCACACAGCTTATCCTCAAATTCCCGGCAGAAATAATCAAACGCCACCTGGATAGGATAGGTCCTCTTCTGTAAGGCAAACATTTTCCCAATATTCTCCATAGAAAGGACATTTTTGGCCACCGTGATAAAAAACAGCTGCGCGATCTGTTCCCGGTAATACATCTTTCTGACCGGGCTGACCACATACCCCTTCTTTACATAATTGCTGATCATGGATGTGGTAATCTCCATGCATCCCAGCGGCTCCAGATAACCGTTTATATACTTCGTGGTCTGCTCCAGATACAGGCCCACATCCGGCAGTTCCTGATACCTGGGCATATGAAATTCGTTGATTTCCGTCATATCCGCTCCCGCCCTCCCCCTGTTTCCAATCTATCTTAGACAATAACAAAACGCTTCTTTTCCGTCACTCGCCGCAATTGCCTGAAAAATCTGTGTACCATGGGAGATCATCTGATCTCCCCGCCGCCGCGCTGTCACTTTGCAGTGGCTGTGGAGTTTGCCTATAAATCATTCCTGCCAGATGCCCGCCACATATTCGCTGCCGCCGCTGACTTTCCCCATGCGGGAAAGGAAAACCCTGTACCATTCTAGCACAAGATCCTCTTTGTTTTCAAGGGATGCTTGTAACTGCATCTTAATCCCGCAAGTAAAGTTTTGTAATATCCCTTGACAGGTTTTCTGATAACTGATAATCTGGTTATGGGTTATATGTAAACTGATGATGAAGTAATTCATACTATATCAAGGAGGTTGTAATGAGATATAAAATCGTTTCTGATTCCGCATCCAATATCCATACAATTGAACAAGTCCCTTTTTCTTACGCCCCGCTCCACATTATTGTGGGAGACAGGGATTTTCCCGACGATGACCGTCTGGATCTGGCCCGGATGGAAGAAGAGCTCTCCCGCGGCGGGAAATCCGGCACCGCCTGTCCCGGAACAGGGGATTGGCTGGATGCTTTCGGTGATGCCGAAAGCATATTCTGCGTCACCATCACCAGCGGTCTGTCGGGAAGCTGCGCCGCCGCCAGGGCTGCCAAGGCGGAATATGAAGAGCAATACCCCCTTCGCCATGTACATGTCATCGACTCTCTGTCCGCGGGCCCCGAGATGGCGCTGCTCATTGAGAAATTGCAGGAGCTGATCTGCACAGGAGCCAGTGAGAATGAGATACTTGACAGTATCCGGGAATACACCTGCCGCACCAGGCTTCTCTTCTGCCTGAAATCCCTTCGGAACCTGGCAAATAACGGCCGCGTCAGCCCGTCTGCAGCCAAAATCTGCGAGATCCTGGGCATCCGGGTGGTGGGGCAGGCCAGCACCCAGGGAACGCTGGAAATCCTTAACAAATGCCACGGAGAAGCCGGTGCCCTCTCCCGAATGGTAAAAATTATGAACGGGGCAGGTTTCAGTGGCGGAAAAGTCCGCCTCATGCATAATAGCAATGAAAACGCTGCCGAAAAGCTGGCCGGTCTGATCCGCGGGACCTGGGAAAATGCAGATGTGCGCATATCTCCCACGCTGGGGCTATGCGGCTACTACGCCGAAAACGGCGGGATAATGCTGGGATTTGACACCCCCGGGTCCTCTCGGTTATAATACAGCAGGAGCGTGTCTGAAAAATGCTCTTAAGCAGAACCGCAACCAGAATCAAATATGTATTTCTCCGATCCCTTATACTGACATCAGGGCAGTCGGAAAGGGAGAAGAACAGACGAATTTACTTCGGGGGACAGACGGGTGTACGAGTGGCAGCGACAGATTCAAATCATGATTGACGAGATCGACAGATGCATCAAGGAACATCAGGACGATGCGCTGACGCTGCACGCCCTCTCCTGTAGGCTGGGGTATTCCGAATATCATGTCACCCGGAAATTCCGGGAGATATCGGGCATACAGTTCCGGGACTACCTGCGGCTTCGCAGACTGGCTTTCGCGTTGTGGGAAGTGCGGGACAGCAGCCGCGGTTTTCTGGAGATCGCCGTGGACTACGGTTTTTCCTCTCACGAAGCCTTTACCCGGGCCTTCAAAGCCGCCTATGGCATCACTCCCAGGGAATACCGCAGAAACCCTGTGCCCGTAGTACTCCGCACCAAAATACATCCTTTCGACCGCTACTTTTTTGGAATAGGAGAAATAGGTATGATACAATCCACTGAAGAGATCAAGATTTACTTTGTAACCATTCCCGCGCACAAGTTCCTGCACATCCGGAACTATGAGAGCATCGGGTACTGGGACTTCTGGCAAAAGCAGAGCCTGATTCCAGGCCAGGACTGCGAGACCATCTGCGGCCTGTTGGACAGCATCAAGGGCAAGCTGGATGATCTGGGAGGCAGTGAGAGCAACAGCGGCAGCGGCCAGCTCGTCGGATATCTCAATGACCCGAAGGGCAGGCTTTGCAGCTGGGGCATCCCCCTTGCGGAATGCTACGGGGTACGTCTGCCTCTGGATTATCCGGGCGAAGTACCCGCGCAGATGCTGATGATGGAGGTTCCCGAGGGCGAGTACATTGTGTTCGAGCACGGGCCGTTTAATTACGATCAGCAGAACTACAGCGTGGAAAGCAAAGTAGAAGAGGCAATGAATGCCTTTGACTATGAAAAATCCGGCTACTGTCTGGACACCACTCCCGGAAGAATCGGCTATCTGTATCACGACCCCGAGCGATTCTGGAAATTCGTCCGACCTGTGAAAAGGCAATAGCCCTCCATTCCACCGCGTCAGGCGTGATATCCGTTTCCTTCCTTTTGCAGGGGACTTATTGATTCTCTCGGAGCGTAAGCTCCTGCGTAAACTCCAGTGCAGGCTCCGATACTCCCGCCATCCCTGTCAAGGGGGCGGATGCGGCAAAATAATCTGACACGGGGACAAATCCGATGCAGATGTGGAAAGCAAAGGGAGAGGCCGAAGGGCCTCTCCCCCAACCATCCCGAGGGTGGCAATGCTGTCTTCCCCTATAATCTCATCGCGGACAGCAAAAATATTTTATTCACTGTGTGTCGTAATACCGTGTATTTTCTATCCCTCGGTAATTCAGTTTTTTCACCATGCCATCCAGAAATTTTTTCCACAATATTCTGAACCATTTACGATGGCCAAACCATCTCACCAATATTGGACTGATTGCGTAATAGCATTTGATGAATACTCTGCCGTACCACGTTTCGTTCAATGTGTAGTCCCGAAAACGCCTGAGTGTCCATACCTGGGGGCAGTCATAAGAGCCGTATACACAGGTCGCAATATAGCACCCTTTCGGTTTAGGGGCTTTATACGCAGGATCTAATACCCTGATTTTACGGGCATAGTGCTCTATTTCAGCCTTTATGGATTTTTTGGAATCTCCGTTTCCACTGTTGTAATATATCGGATGATCTAAAGCATGTCCCTTTCTGACAGATAACGCATACTTCCAGCTGTTGACGGCCACCTCCATTATTTTCCGGCTGGAGAAAAAATGCACTTCCAGTTTGTCTCCAAAAGTATACAGCATGCCAACAATCGCTCTCACTACATAATTATATTCTCTGCATACATCAGAGTATTTACTGTTTTTATAATAATAGCTTCTGTATAAATGAAACAGTACATATGACAGTTCCGACAGCCTTCTCTGCATTTCTCTGAGACATACGATCACCTCGTCAGCCGGCGCTCTTTCTCTCAACAAATCTATCGAAACTACAATACAGCTTTGCATCTGAATGGCTTTTCCCACTATTTCTTCGCGTTTTGCCCGCATGCCGGAATAGTAGGTAGTATAAAAATTTGCCTCCCAGTTGTCCGGCTGTCCTTCCAGCGCAAGCGAGTAAAATCTTTCGGCCATTTCCATGTCGCCGCTATACTTGTATTTACGGGCCATCATGATATGCTTATTCGACTGCTCCACGATGTTACTCATATTTCCGCCGTTTTGAACAATAGGATTCACATTATCATTGTTTTCCGCTTTTTCAATGACAAAAGCGGTTCCGCAATATTTGCATATTCCGGTGTCATGTGTGCCGTCTACTTCAATCCGCGCTCCACACTGCGTACAAATCGCAGGTACCAATGCCATAAAAATCCCCCTCCTTTTTGCCGGCGATGACTCCGCGCTGTCCTATTTGCACAGTGTACGCACAAGTATATGTCCCGACGACAGATTCATATTGATTGCCTTTACCGACAATTCTACCATAGGATGCTCTGTTTTATCAAGGAAAGTGCCAAAAAAACACAAGATTTTCTCCGGAGGGAATAATTTTCAAATGCAGCGATTACTTTTCCATGCCTATAATTCTTCCAGAATCTTTACCAATGCGTCATGAGCCAGTGTAAAGGCTTCCTCTCCGGACAGTTTCCTGCCGATCTGACCGCCTTTCTCCAGGGATGAAAAACCGGTAAACTCTGACAGATGCGGCTCCAGAGAGAGATATCCGCTGTAACCGCCGGCTTTCAGCCTCCCGAGAATCTCCTTGACATTGCCGTCCCCATGTCCAGCCGGAACCACGCTCCCGTCCTGGAAAAGGGCATCCTTCACATGGATGTACGCAATGTAGGGTTTCAGCATTTCATAGGCTTCCAGGGTGTCCTGTCCTGCCTGCACAAAATTGGCAAAATCAAACACGGCTTTAAAGTGAGGACCCGCGAAGTTTTTCATAAGCTCCAGACAGCTCTCGGCCATCTCCCCGTAAATCCCCTTTTCATTCTCATGAAGAAGAACCACCTCATTGGCGGCGGCATAGTCCGCGAACTGTCCCAGCTGCTCCAACACTTTGCCCCTGTAGCTTTCCGCTTTCTCCCTGGGGACATAGAAGCTGAACATGCGGATATTGGGCGTACCCATCAGATGGGCCAGTTCCACCGTATGCCTGAACAGTTCCATGTGAGGCGCGAAATCGTCCGTAATCCCGATCTTTCCGATGGGCGAGCCCACGGCGGAGAGGGCAAATCCCCTGTCATCCAGACGCCTTCTGATGTCCTGGGCTTCCTCCTTTGTGTATTCCACAAAATTCCGTCCGTCCACTCCCCGCATTTCAATGTGGTTCATCTGTAATTTGTCCAGTACCTGCATCTGGGTGTCCAGAGACGCGGCAATCTCGTCCGCGAATCCCGTTAAAATAGTATGATCAAACATAGCTTCTCTCCTTTTACTGTTGATTTATGTTCCGGCAATTGTAATACGTTCTCCGCAAGTGACGGGAATGGGCGTCTCACAATCGTCTGTTGATTATGAGCCTGAGACATCTCGCACGTGAAATTGTCCGCTCCGACTTTAATAAGTTCCCGTGGTGTCGAACACAATGCCGCTGCCCGTCTTCTTTCTGGACGTCGCCCGTTTTTTGTTCAGCTCCTGCAAAAACAGCTCCTCGTCGAAGGGAATCTCCACCATCCGGTCCAGCCAGCTGGACAGATGCATGGCATTGGAGAGAGTCAGGCCGCGAATCCCCTCTGTTCCCTCCGCTGTCAGGGGTGTGCCGTGAAGAATTTTTCCCGCGAACGCTTTCAGCACTCCCACATGCTGTTCATTCTGCCCGTCGGTTTCCACCTCCTCCAGCGTACATGCCGGCTGGGCGAATCCCTCCCGGGAAGTTTTACAGAAAACTCTCTCGTTTTCACTCAGGCGGTACAGCAGAAGTTTGTTGTTCTCACACACCAGCTTGCCCATTTCCAAGGTGATCTCCAGACGGTTGGTGCCGGGCGTGTCGGCAGTGGTGGTGACAAAAACGCCCGTGGCCCCGTTTTCATATTCCAGATAGGCCGTCACATCGTCCTCCACCTCTATGTCGTGCCATTTGGCCTCGTGGCAGAAGGCCCGCACCCGCACCGGCATACCGCACAGCCACTGGATCAGATCCAGCTGGTGGGGACACTGGTTCAGCAGCACGCCGCCGCCCTCCCCTTCCCAGGTGGCCTTCCAGTCCGCCGCGTCGTAATAGCTCTGGGTACGGTACCAGTCCGTGATGATCCAGTTCACCCTCTTGATCTGCCCCAGTTCCCCGCCGGTGATCAGATCGTGCATTTTTCGGTAGACACAGTTGGTTCTCTGGTTGAACATAATGGCAAAGACCTTATCTGATTTCTCCGCCGCCTCATTCATCTCCCGGACCTGCTTGGTATAGACGCCCGCAGGCTTCTCGCTGATGGCGTGCAGGCCGTGTTCCAGGGCATAGATCACCAGCTCCGGATGCTGATAATGGGGCGTGGCGATCAGCACCGCGTCACAGACGCCGCTGTCAATCAGTTCCCTCCCCTCGCCGTAAACGGCCACATCCGAAGGAAGCTCCCTCTTGGCCCATTCTCTTCTGGCCTCTCTGACATCGGCCACCGCCGTCAGCCGCATCTCCGGCACCTTGCCCTCCAGAATGCTTCTGGCATGGTTGCTCCCCATGCCCCCCACTCCGATAATTCCCAATCTGACCTCTTCCATTTTTTTCCTCTTTCCGCATACCGCCGGCCGTGCCTGCGGTATTGCACCAATTGATATTTGGATGTTTTACTTCCAAACGTTCCTCCTTGCGTTCCGCATACTCCTTCCAACAATGCCTGACAGCCCCTATACTCTATCCCGTATCCCCGCGCTTTCATAGACCCGCATCATTACTTTCAGCGTGTTGGCCACCGAGTCCAGATCATTCGCGTAGGAAGTCCCGCGTTCCAGGCTCCGATAAAAATCACCGATACAGGCCTCGTGCCCACAACCCCAGTAAGATTTTCCCGCCGCAGGACCGGTTTTCAACAGAAAAACCGCCTCTTCGCCCCGGGAGTAACGCACCGTCACCCGCTCCCCCTCCAGGCGGACGCTGCCGTACTCACAGGCAAGTTCTATCAGCACCGGTTCATCGGCCACATAGGCAGTGGTGGCATAAAAGCAGGCCCTTTCTCCCCCCGGAAATCCCAGATAAACCTCCGTCACATCCTCCACCTCCGTCACCCCCCGCAGATGATGATTTCCCATGGAGGCCTCCACCACATCCGGTTCCCCCAGCCATCGCAGCAAAAGGTCCAGGGCGTGGATGGACTGATTGATCAGCGCGCCGCCGCCCTCCGTCTCCCATCTTCCCCGCCAGTCGCTGCCCTGATAATAATCCGCGCCCCTGTTCCAGGTGACAAACGCTCTGCCTCCCTCCACTTTTCCCAGACTGCCCTCCCGCAGCAGTTCATCCACCTTTTTCGTGGACGCGTTGTACCTGTTCTGGAAACAGACGCCCAGCCTGCCGACGCTTCCCGCCTCCGCGTGTTCCAGCTGCGCGAACTGCTCCCGGGAAATCGCCGGGGGCTTCTCCATAAAGACCGATCCGCCGCTCTCCAGCACCTTCATCGCCATCGGAACATGAAGATAATGAGGCGTACAAATATGTACCACATCCGGTTTTGCGTCGGCCAGCATTTCCTCCAGACCCTCATATGTCCCGGCCCCCGCCTCGCCGTACTGCGCGGCGAGCTTTTCCGCGCGCTCCAGCCTGCAGTCGGCAAAGGCGCACAGTTCAGCTCCCTCCAGGTTGTGAACGGCCTGGGCATGCACCCGGGCTATCCCTCCACATCCCACAATCGCCACTTTTCTCTTCATAATGTCCTCCTGTTTTACCCTCCGCCCGCTCTTCGGCCACAGGAATTCTTTTCCTCAGTATATAGCGGTGTCCTGTCATAAACAATGTAGAAATCCTACCTTTTTATGACGAAATACGACCTGGAGCGCATTGACTGTCACAGATACGGCTCGTGACCGACGGCTTCGGCCACACCCACTTTGCGTACACTTTCCGGCAGCAGACTGGCATGCCTCCCGGTACATGCCAGAGCGGTCCATTAACCTTCCTCCTGACCGGACCCCTGCTTAGCCTCCGGCGGCAGCTCCACCTGCCGCAGCTTCTCCTCCATGGCAAAAAAGCGTCCCCCCGCCTGTTTCTCCTGCCATTCCTCCAGACGCTGACGGGTCTGGCTTTCCACCTCCCGGCGCAGCTCCTGGGCGGACATCCGGGCCGCGCCCTGCCCCCAGATAATCACCTGCTCCAGGGCGTCGGAGGTGGCCACCGTCACCTGATATTTCCGGCCGATCCGGTGTACGACCTTCTCGATGTACTGGTCCGCGGTCTCCGCTTCTTTGGTATAAACCACATGGATATTGTGATACTTCTGTACCGTGCCCGGATTTCCTTTGACCTTATAAGCATCGTACACCAGAATCAATGTGTCCTGGATGCAGCCCTGGTAATTGCAGAGGATGTCCATCAGCTTTGTGCGGGCCCCGTCCACATTGTCCCGGGCCATGTCCCGCAGATCTTCCCAGGCAAAAATAATGTTATAGCCGTCCACCAGCAGATACCTCTCCCGGCGCTGCCCGGGCGTACCCCTGTAGACCGGCTCCCTGCCCGGGGCCGCGCCTGCGGCGGGGGCGGAAGGCCGGTTCCAGGGATTCCTGTCCAGCGCCCGGGTGCCATATGTGCGCAGATAAATCTCCTCAATCTCCTCCTGGCTGATAAAACGCTCCCCCCGGACCGCGCGGCCCTCTTCTCCGCCGCCATGCTGCCCTTTGCCCCGAGTACCACCTGTTCTTCCCCCATGGATATCACCGCTCTCATCTCCCCGGGTGGAAACGCAGGAATCGCCGCCTCCCTCCGCGGTCCGTCCGAATACTTCCGGCAGCAGACGCCGCAGCTTGTCTCCCGCGTCCACATGGGCATACTCCTCCACCTGCTGCCAGGGCACGATAAAGCCTGCCCCATGGGCGCAAAATACCGAATCCGCCGGATTGTCCGGATCATGCTCCGGATCATAGCCGCAGTTTTCAATAATCTCCTGCTCATTGTGGCAGGGGGCATAGCCGTGGAACCGGCAGGACAGCCTGCCTCTGCCCCTGGTGTAGGCGCTCACCTCCGTCTGGTAGCCATTCAACGTGGCCGCCGGAACCGTTCCCCGGAGAATACTGCGCTCTCCCTGCGTCACCGGATCGTCAAAATGTCCATACATTTTCTGTATATCGTTCATGGCCCGCCCCAGATTCTCCGTGGGCAGTTCCAGTGTGTAAGAATACACGGGCTCCAACAGACGGCACTCCGCCTTCATCAGACCCTGCCGCAGGGCCCGGTAAGCAGCCTGCCGGAAATCGCCGCCCTCCGTGTGCTTTAAATGCGCTCTTCCGGCAACCAGCGTAATCCGCATATCCGTTATGACCGAATTGATCAAAACTCCCGTATGTTCTTTTTCCTCCAGATGCGTCAGCACCAGCCGCTGCCAGTTCCTGTCCAGATCATCCTCACTGCAATCCGTCTGCAGCGCCAGGCCGCTGCCCGGCTCCCCCGGCTCCAGCAGCAGATGCACCTCCGCATAATGGCGCAGCGGCTCGAAATGCCCCACGCCCTCCACCGGACCTGCGATCGTCTCCCGATACAAAAGGCTCCCCTCTCCGAAAGACACCTGTATGCCGAAACGCCCGGCAATCAGTTCCTGCAAAATCTCGATCTGTACCTGTCCCATGACCTGGACGTGGATCTCGCCCTCTCCGGGCTTCCTGCCCTCCTGCCACACAATATGGAGTTCCGGAATCTCTTCCTCCAGCTGATACAGGTTTTTCAGCGTCTTATGCACATCGCAGCCCTCCGGCAGTTCCACCCGGTAGCTGAGCACCGGCACCAGACTGGGTTTCTCCCCGTCCGCCGAAGCGCCCAGCCCCTGGCCGCTGTAAGTCTTCTCAAGCCCCGTGACGGCGCAGACGCATCCCGCCGGGGCCTCCTCCGCCAGCCTGTATCCCGCCCCGGAATATATCCGGATCTGGTCAATTTTCTCCCCTTCCAACAGCCCCTTTACCTTGAGGCTTCCCCCGGTTACTTTCAGATTGGTCAGGCGATTGCCGTTTGCATCCCTTTCAATCTTATACACCCTGGCCGCCAGCTCCTGTCCGTAGACCGGCTCATAGGTATAGCGGGCCACGCCTTGCAGCAGTTCCTCCACTCCCATAAGTTTCAGTGCCGAACCAAAATAGCAGGGAAAAAGCTGTCGCCTGCGGATGGCCTCACGAATGTCCGGGACAGTCAACCGTCCATGCTCCAGATAGGATTCCATCAGTTCTTCACCGCACAGGGCCGTTCTCTCCAGCCACTGCTCCCGGGTGAGCTCTTCCACATTCCGGGGCGTTCCCTCTCCCTGGGCCGACTGCCCGGCTTCTCCCTGTTGTTCCCTCTGTGTTCCCTCTGTTTTCTCCTGTTCGGCCGGCTTTGACGGCATCCGCCGGAAAGTTTCCCTGCCCGTCACTCCCAGGAACTCGTCTGCCACGCTGAAATCCACGCAGTTCTCATCCAGCCGCTCCCGCAGCTGCCCAAGCAGCATCCGCGGGTCCGTCCCCGGCTGGTCCGTCTTATTGATAAACAGGCAGGTGGGAACTCCATAGCGCCGGAGCAGCTTCCACAGAGTCTCCACATGCCCCTGTACCCCGTCCGCGCCGCTGATCACAAGTATCGCCGCGTCCAGCACCTGCAGTGTGCGCTCTGTCTCGGCGGAGAAATCCACATGCCCTGGGGTATCCAGCAGCGTAATCTCCCTGGTTTGACCGTCATAGTCAACACTGATCTGCGCCTGCTTGGAGAATATGGTAATCCCTCTGGCTTTTTCCAGGGCATGGGTATCCAGGAAGGCATCCCCGTGGTCCACCCGGCCCAGCCTGCGGATTCCTCCGGTCAGATACATGATTCCCTCCGCCAGCGTTGTCTTTCCAGCGTCCACATGGGCCAGAATGCCCACCACCAGTTTTGTACACTCTCTGTTTTCGCCCCTGTTATCCATAGTAACCGCGTATCCGCTCATATTCCTGTGTACTGATTTTTATGACAGTGCCATGTTTGTATCCGTAAGGGAAATGAAACCTTGCGTCTGACCGCACAAATCTGCCCGACGCCATGCTGTCAGCCACAAAGGGCACATATCCCTGTCCGTCTCCCGGCACTCCGTAATAATCCAGAAAGAGACACCATCTCCCATCCTCCAGCCGCACGGCCGTGGGTGCCTCATACAGACCCGCCTGTATCGCTTTCATGCTCTCGTCAAACGCCTGTATCCGGGCGAAAGGCCCCGTCACGCTGTCAGATTCCAATAATATAATATTGCTGGGGTTGCCCTCACTTTTCACAAAAAGATAATACTTGCCGTCCTCCTCATACATGGCGGAGTCAATTACACCGGAATCTTCTTTTCTGTACAGCAGTTCCGGTTCTGAAAAAGTCTCAAAATCTGTTGTGCGGCTGTAATAGATCGCTTTCTGCCCATAGTCATTGCATCTGTGGGATGAGGACCAATGGATCACATAATCGCCCCAGGCTCTGTCAAAAATAATATCCGGTGCCCATAGACAGCCGAAATCCTCATCGCCAAGCCGCGCCAGCCGTTGCTCCGACCAGGATACCAGGTCTGCCGACTCCCAGACAGAAAGACATTTACTCCCATTTCGGCCGATTTCATCCCAGGAGTGATGGTACTGATTCCTCATCCCATAGGACAGACTCAGGTCAGTGGCCAGGATATGATATTTTCCTGTGTTTTCACACTTTATAATGGTAAAATCACGGACACCCTTATCTCCGTAATAGGCCCACAATATCGGCTGTCCGTGATTTACCGCTTCCCATGTGAAACCGTCCCTGCTGAGCCCGAAATATACCTGCTCGCCGTCCGGCGATGTTTTCTCCCTGAAATGCACAAACAGATATGCCATAGTTTCTCTCCCTCCCCCGCCTTCTGCCGCTCTCTCCGGCACATACGGGTCTCTATGGTTATACTATATCTGCTTTCCACTCTTAAATCAATCCATTTTTGCCGCTATTGTCAAAAAAGCTGCTACATCTTATCATGCAGCAGCCCCGAAATCTCACGCGTCTTCAAATCCGTTTTTCCACAGCACCGCCCGGTGCCTCTTTCCCTGTGCCGCAGATGCACCGCCATGGAAACCAGAAAACTGATCAGCAGGAAAGCATAAAAACTGATCCCCCTGGAGACCAGCATGGCCGGAGTGACCGTGGCGGCTCCGAACACGGCGGTAAAAGCCGCCACAAAGCCCCCCTCCGCAGGTCCCACAGCGCCGGGCAGGGGCAGATTGCTGACCGCCAGGGTGAGCAACGCCTGGAGCCCTGCTATCTGAATCCAGCCATATCCGTGAAGCCCGAAGGCAAGATACACCGTCCAGGGTACGGAAAACAGCATCCCCAGCTGAACAAGACAGAGAAACAGAACCTGCAAAGCCAATCCGGGATTCGCCTTTATACAGGCAGCGCCTCCGGCATACTCCGTAAGCTGCCGTTCCAGCCTCTCCTCTGTGGCTGCCGGATTCCGCAGCAGATGAAGCCTTTCCGCAAACCTCAGAATCCCGGCACAGATCCGCCGGGACACCCCGGGCAGAAACATCACCAGTCCCATGCCCAGGGTGAGCAGAACCATCACTCCCGCTCCATAACCCAGCAGCAGGCCCATACTCCCCTGAAATTCCCCGGTTCCCGGGAAAAGCAGCCATATGCCTCCGCCCCAGATCAGAGTGGCGGTCTGATAGCAGGCCGCGATCAACATCATATTCAGCGTCCCATGGGCGACAGGTATCCGGTCCCGACTCATGCAGTAAATCTGAGCGGGCTGTCCTCCTGTGGCGGACGGTGTGATCGAACTCACATAAAATCCCACGAAGGAATATCCCAGACACCGCCGGTAGGGAACCCGGTGGCCCAGCCGCTTCATGATCTGCCGGGTACACATGGCCTCACAGCCCACATAGCCCAGCATCAGAAGGAGTCCTCCGAAAAGAAAGGGAATCTGAACCCGTTTCAGACTCTCCCACAGCAGACCCATGGACTGTCCCCGGAAAAGGATCGATCCGGTTATAATCATCATGACCGCCAGGAATACGCCGCCCATATATTTCTTCTTACCCTGTATCATACCTTGCCTCTTTCCCTCATACCGCTGCATCACTCCGCTCAGGCCGCCGATATGCCGCTCCTATGCCGTAATACGCCTTTCCCTGTACACCGCGTCCATCATCCGGTCGAATGTTCCCGCCTGCAGCTGCCTTCTGAGACATTCCATGTGATAGGCCGCGGACGATAAGCGCCCTTTGTCCAGCAGAATCTCCTGGATCTCCCCGGCGCAGTTCTCCGAACCGGCCACCCATCCAATGCCTTTTTCCACCATCCATCTGGCGTTATTGCGTTCATTTTGCAGGGTCGGGGGCCAGGAGAGGACGGGAACCCTGGCAAAGATCGCCTCAAACAGAGTGATACCGCCGGGTTTGGAGACGATCAGATCCGCCCTTGCCATGTAATCCCACACCTGGCCCACATACCCCTCCACCTGAATATTCTCCCATCTGCCCCGCAGGCGCTTATATAGCCTTTTGTTGCGGCCCGTGATAATAGTGGTGTGGGTATGGGGAATCCTGCTTAAAGCCTCGTAAAAGGCATTGTCCTTCGGAAGCAGTCCCAGCCCGCCTCCCATAATCAGCAGTTCCCTCCTTCTGTCATCGCTGCAAAGCGCCCTGCCCTCACCGCTGACGGTCAGTTGCCGGAACTCATCTCTGACCGGAATGCCTGTGACACAGATCAGCGTGGGATCTATCCCCCTTTTCTCCATGCTCCGGCGAATTTCTCCGCTGGGCACCAGATAGCAGTCCGTATTGCGGTTTATCCATTCCGGGTGTGTGCTCACATCCGTGACGCAGGTCACCAGAGAAAAATCCAGCGAACCCTCTTTCTCCGCGCAGGCCGGTATATTCCCCCCGATCCTATCCTTTAGCCTCGAAGCCAGCTGCGCGCACAGCGGATGCGTGGCAATCACCATATCCGGACGCTGCGCAAAGAGCAGCTGTGTCAGACGCTCCAGAAACATCCCTTCAAAGGGCGGATGGGCATCGGGATGCCCCTTGCCGGAAATCCGGTAATACATATTGAAGATATGTCTTCCATGGGTAACCATCAGATTGAAAAATTTATACAGAACACCGGAAAAATTGGGCAGGGCATAGGCCGGGAAATCCACCACTTCCACCGACGCGTCGGGATGGCGGCCCAGCAGCTGCTGCCGCAGGGACTGTGCGGCGCTCCAATGCCCCATACCAAACTTTCCGGTCAAAATCAAGATCTTCATTGCGTATTCTCCTTCCATCGGACTATAGCATAGCAGTCCTTTCTAAAGTACGACCGAAGGAAAAACGAAAGAAATTATTAAGATATAAGCAATAAATTCCGGGCTAAAAACCGATATTCTCCCCCACCAGAATTACCTGAATCCTCCCGGTGTGCCTGGAAAAACGTGTTGTCAGGAACTGACAGCAGATCGTGTCAGGCGATTTGCAGTCTGCACAGGACCCTGTCACCTTGCAGGGGGTCTTGATGGGAAACCGCTGGGTATTACAGGGCGCCGCTTCGTTCCGGGCCCGGTACACCGCCGCGTCCACATCCTTGCAGATCTTGTTCATTCCCACGATCATAAGCACATGTCTGGGGCCGTAGGCAATGGCCGACACCCTGTTGGAATTGCCGTCTATATTGACCAGAATCCCGTCCTCCGTCACCGCGTTGCTGCTGGTGAGAAAATAATCCGCGTCGTAGATGGCCAGTTCGATCCTGCGCTTTTCCTCGGGGGTCCGGGCGGCATCACGATTGTACACACAATAATTGCCCTCTGTCACAGCCTGCTTAAGGCCGATCTCCTGAATGCTCATGGAGCCGCCCCAGCCCACGCTGCTGCCCTGGGGGATCAGTTCCAGGGCCATTTGCAGAGCCTGCTCTTTGGTGGCGGCATAGTAACCTTTCATATTGCGGCTCTCCAGGCCCTTGATGACTGTGGCCGCCAGAAGTTCATTTCTTTTTTGCCTGTTTTCGTCCATTGAATCTCTCCTCCTGTCAGAGACTATCAGATCTGATGATCTGGAGATCTGATGATCTGGAGATCTGATGATCTCCCAATCCCTGCACCCCCCGGACATCCGGAAGGTTTCTGACACCTTTTCCTACACATTCCTGTCATTTCAGATCCTTGTCAGAATGCCCTGTTTCTCTGCTCTTTTTATGTATATGCATGTCATATTGACTGTTATCACGCCTGTCATAAAATATATATGACAGGCGTGTCCTCCAGAATGCAATAAAATTCATGTTCTCTATTGTATTATAATCATTCTTTCACTCTATTTCTAGAGCTTGTTTAAACATCATTCCCGCCATCTGCACATCCCCTTTGTGTGATATTTGCGCCGAACTCAGGTTATATAACACACTATACGGCATCATTTTGTACAAATCTCCCACAAGCTGTGACGCACATCTGGCGGAAAGCATTTTTCAAACACGCTCCGGAATACCGCCCTGATTTACTGTGGATTCTGAACGGGCGGAGTCTGCTGGGATAATATTTCCGTAATTCTCTGTATCAGTTCATCCTCTTTCAGACGGAATTTGATCTCCACACGCCGGGACGCCGCCATGTCGATCTCCCCGGTTCCCGCTTCATAAATGGGACTGCTGTAGGAGCGGCCGTTGATCGTCAGCATGGACTGCAGCTGCCCGACTTTGGCCTCGCTCAGACCGTTGTCGGGGTTCAGTATATATCTGGCCACCGAGCTGGCCCGCTCCGATGACAGATCCATATTGTGCTGATAACTGCCGGAAGTATCCGTGTGGCCCTCAATGATAATTTCCGCGATATAGTCCCGGAACTGGTCCTGCAGCAGCACGTCCAGGTACATGGGGATGATCTCTGTCAGCGTAGCCTTGCTCTCTTCCGTCAGGTTGGCGCTGCCATACTTGAACAGCACATCCGATGAGAAACTGATGGAACCGTTCTGCGCGTCCACCTTCATGCTGGAATTGTTGAATCTGGATTGCAGCTGTCCGATAATATCCGTCCTCACCCCCACAATATCCTGGAGCTGGCTCCGGGTGGACTCCAGTTCCCCTCTGGCCTCGTCGATTTCCAGATAAGCCGCCGCCAGCTGCTCCTTGGTCATGGCCGCCGCGTCGTAAGCCTCCTGGAGCTTTAACAGAGAATCTTCCAGATCATGCTTGGAGGCCTCGATCTCGCTGCGATAATTTTCCAGATCTATCTTAGCCAGTTCCAGCTCCTCGGAGGCTACATCCAGCTTTTGCTTCGCCGCGTTGAGTTCTATCTGGGTCTGCTCCAGATCCGTTGTCTTCTGCTTGTAAATCGCCAGCGTAATGGCAATGATCAGGATAAAGATCAACAACAGGGCGGCCATCATATCCGAGTAGGACTGCCAGTAGCTGGGTTCCTCAAATGCCCCTCTCTTCCGATATCTTCTTGTCAACTTTCTCTCACACCCTTTCTCTGGAATATCTTTACATATCATGGGTCTCCGCATAGGCGTACAGCTGATTGCTGAGTTCTTCATTGATGGTGTTGCAGGTCGCGTCGATCCGCTCCGCCTGCTCCGAAAGCTGCCGGGCCATGGTCTCCTGTCTGTCCATGGTCTCCTCCAGCGCTTTCTGTAACGCGCGGTTGGCCAGCAGCAGTTCTTTGGTGGTATCCGCCATGCTGCGGTAATTATCGGCATACCCCTCCTGGGCCTTACATGCCCTTTGCAGTACCTGGCCCAGCCTGTCAAAGTCGGCCCCCAGAGCCTCCTCCATTCTGGCAGCAAACCGCTGCGCCATCCGGTCCAGGCTCTCCGCCTGATCCCGGGCCTCTCCCTTCAGAAGCTCCGTCATCTGTTTCATGGAATTGGCCATATTGGCCTGGTAGACCAGCATGGCCTTGGCATTCTCATCCGTGCCACGCACCGTCGGCTCCACACACTCCCGGAAAGCCGCCAGAAACTCCTGCAGCTTGTCATAGGCATCCGCCATCAGGCTGCGGTAGGCAAACTGGAATACCAGAGAAAACAGAATGCCGTACACCGAAGTGTGGAACGCCACCTTCATGCCGTCCAGCAAAGGCCCCACATTGTCCGAAATGGTATAGATATCGTTGCCGTTGAAGGAGCCCAGGCCGATGGACAGACCGATAAAGGTACCCAGGATGCCCAGACCCGTCATCGTGCCGGAGATAGCGGAATTGTAATAATTCATGCCCACCTGGTTCAGCATGTCCTCATTGAGATAATCCTCGATCTCGCAGCGCCCCATCAGACCGTGCCTGGTCTGGAAGCTGTTCATTTTCTTCTGGTAACGGTAAAATGCCTCGTCCAGCACTTCATCCTCAAAAACCTTGCTCTTGGTGCGGTAGGTCTCCCACAGTTTATGGTCGCCGCCGTCATAGGCCTTGTAGATCCTGTCCGCCTCGCCCAGCAGCTTGTCCGTCATGCGGTTCAGGCGGAAAAAGCTGGAAAAGGAAATCAGAAACAGAATACCGATCAGCAGCAGGAACATCAGGTTGATCACCAGGTTGCTGACGGATGTGACCTGTCCGGTAAACACCCCGTTTACGACCAGCACAAAGCCCACCACAAACAGGTATACCGGCAAAAGCAAATAATACATTCTGTTTTTCATTGGTTCTCCTCCATTCCCCCTCCATCCAGAAGGGTGTATACAAAATATTTTTCTTATTTTTCCCTGATACGTGCATTTTAGCATATTCCTTTTTTTGCCACAAGTAACAGGCGGCAATCTTAATGAAAATTTAGAAGTTGTTCATACATTTTAATGAAAAAGGTCTATATGTAACATTTCCGTCACATATAGACCCTGATTCTTTTAAATAAGACCCTGGAGTTACACTGCCACATCCACATTGTTGCCCTTGAAGGCTTCCGCCTGGAGAGATTTTGCGTTCTTCTCGTAGGGATTGTCCTCGTTATATTGAATCTTGGTGCTGGTGGTACCGCCCGCCACATAGCTGCGCCCGCACTCCGGGCACACGCCCATATGCAGCTGTACGCTGGCCTGCAATACCTTGCCGTCATTCAGCGCCGCCTTTTTGTAGGCGTTGGAGACATGCTCCTGCTCATGGGCCATCACCGCCGATCCCGCCGCCTGAGGCGAGAGATGGGTTGCCGACTTGAAACTCACCATCTCGTCGGAACCGTCTTTATACTTTCTTGATTTACAGGTCTGGCACTCCGCCCTGCCCACTCTCTTGGCCGCACGGCTGTCCTCGACGCCCCTGACGCCCTCCGCAGAACTCACAGCCCCCACAGGGAGCATGCGCTTCACTCCTTCTGCACTGCCTGTCGCGCCGCTGACAGAGGCATACATACCGTAACCCGTACCATAGGGCATACTGCCGACTCCCATAACGCTAAGTCCCATCAGACCTCACATCCTTTCCAACCAGAATATTCCTGTATTCAGTATAAGCAACTTTTCCCGGATTGTCAACGACTATCGAAAAAAGCCGCAGAATTTGCGGCGGCGGCGGGCTCTTGTGGCGGCGGCACAGCTTCTCACCGTGCCGCCGCATTATAAAAGATACTTTGCATGTCCGCATCCTTCGGAACAGCCGCAAGATAATCTATAGGCAGTTCCTCACAGATACTCCCGAAGATCCTTGACCAGCGACTCCTCCGCGCGGATGATCTTTTCCGTCAGCTTCTTGCAGTCCTCGTCGGCCGCCGGATACTGGTGCAGATATTTGTACAGAAACTTTACGCCCATGTTGCAGCCGTCCGTCACCAGGTCAGCCACCACCCGGTCTGAATCATCGCCTGCCAGCTTCATATTGGTCTTCATCCAGGACATCATCTTGGCCATGGCTCCCGGCTCCTTGCCGTCGTCCTGGCATTTCATCAGGTACTGATGGGTCTCGCTTCCCAGCCTGGAATGTGTCTCCTTGCTCTGGATCAGCAGGTTTTTCAGATTCTGGTCCCTCACATGATCCATCACGTCATCCAGCGAGGATATGCCCATCTTGACCCCCGCATTACACTCCCTGAGCAGTTTGATTGTATCGTCCTCTATCATTTTTGTACACTCCTTTTCCTGGATTTGGATTCCGCAGCCTTTGAGGCACAGAATTGTATAGCAGGTAGTGTGTACCAAAAAACGGAGATTATACTTTTGCAAAAAACACGGTCACTGCGGCAGAACAATCTTCTGTCCCACCCGAAGACTCCTGGGATTTCCTATAACTTCTCTGTTGGCCTCGTAAATTCTAACATACAGCAGACCCTTGCCGTAAACTTTTTTAGCTATTTTCCACAGGCTGTCCCCAGGCTGCACCATATAGATCTCTCCTGCCGCAACGTCTTTTTCTTCCGCCGGATTTTCCGTCAGACAGATAAACAACACCTGCCCGGGATATATCCGATTGGGATCAGCGATACTGCCCGCGTTGTCCTCATATATTTTTGTCCAGTAATCCCTGCTTCCAAAAAATTTTGCCGCTATTTTTTTCAGCGTGTCCCCGGGTTCAACCACATAACTGACTACCGATGTAAATACCGGCTGCGGATTGATCTGCGCCTGGACAGCGACAGGCTGATTGCTGCCTGTATCCGGTTTCGGATCGGGCTTTGTCTCCGGTTTTTCCGGCTCTCTGTCAGGAATCAGATCTTTCAGCATTTCCGCCGTCAGGATATAATTGGAGCAATGGCTCATGGGAAATGCCACCTGACCGTTCACCACCGCAAGGTTCTCCGCTACGATTTCCAGCTGTCTGGTCTCCGGATTATAATAGTACAGATGAGCGGTCTCTGCGCCTCCCAGCCTGCCCCCCAGATTGACTGTGACTGTGGCGCGGCCCGGCAGCTCGCCCTCATGCAGAAAGGCCAGATCCACCTCATTCAGTTTGCTGGTATCCACGCAGTCAATGACCTCCTGTACATTGGCATCCACAATAATCTGGAAATTCATGGTTTTGGTATCATCCACGATCTCTGTCCCGTCAAAGGTCCACTGATATCCCGTGGTATAGTCTTCATTCCGGAAGGAAAGCGTAAGGGACTTATCCTTGCCCTTAAGGGCCGAGAAGATTTCCGCCTGATCCGACTCGCTGACCTGCGTCCCCTCCGGCAGATTGTATTCAATCTCTGTCACCTTCTCGTTGGCCAGTCCTTCCTTGACCTGCGCTATGTCCCCGGTGGAGATTTTTCCAAACACGCCGTCAAAGACGAAGGACTCGGACAGAGGGCCCGCATCCCCATTGGCGTAGAGCAGAACATTCTCGCTGATGGCCTGGACGGTTACCTGATACTCACCGGAACCTGCCTTCAATATATCCCTGCTTTGATACTCATCCGTCCAGAGCGTACCGTCCTCGTGTCTCTCAAAAGAGCTGGCTCTCCAATATGTACCGCCCTGTCCGATACCATCCTTTACCCTGCTTATGAGATAGCAACCCGCATGTGGCACTTCCGGGAAGCTGATGACCGGTATGCTGCCGTCATGCCATGTGGCAGTGGTTGTTCCGATTTTATCCGCGGGCGCTGTGTACTCCCTCTCCAGCGTCACCGTCTCGCTGATCCGGCTGCCATCCTCGGTGAAATAGCCAACATATGTATAAGTTCCGCTTACTGTCAGATCATAGTATACGCTGAATTCCACTTCCGAGTATGCCTCAGATGTCCAGTACCCAATATCCAGACCATCTCTGCTCATTTCGACTTCAAATCCATACTGATGGGCATCATCTGCCACAAATCCTTCAGGCTGTTTCATCCGCAGACTCCAGATATCCACCCACTCCATTCCTGGTGCCGTATATAGGATTTCCGCGTCTCCCCCGGAAACAGATCTGACAATCTGTTCCGCAGCCTCTGTCACCTTCACCAGTCCGTCCTCCGTCACATTGTCCGCTTTTACCGGCATTCCCGGCAAAGTGATCAGCAACGCCGTTGACAGCAGCATTGCCATGCCTTTCAGCCACTTCTTTTTCATACATACTTCCTTTCCCCCGCTTATGCGGTATGTCCATGTAGTATTCTGCTTCTGCCCCGCAGTATGGAGACTGGTCCTGTTTCTGTATTTCATCTCCCTGCTGCCCTGACAGATGCCTCTGCTCTATAAAGAACCATGGCCTGAATGTTTTGCCATAGTATCTTCCCACTCCCGTTTCAGCAACCGTAATGACTGTTTACGTGCTCACGGCCCGCTAAAACCCGATATTGCTGATCAGCGGTCCGCCGATCAGCACCAGTATCCCGATCATAATCATAAAGATCGGGATCATCAGCTTGTTTCCTGCCTTCTCCCCCTGGATCTTGGCGCTGCTCTTCTTCTCCTCCCAGCAAAGAGAGGATTCGTAGGCCAGAAACGTGATCAGGTCGTCGCTCCCCCCCTTCCGGATGGTCTGTATCATCATGGAAATGAATTTTGTAATCCGGGGAACAGCGCACCTCTTGCCGAAATTCACATAGGCCTGAATCTCCGAGGTTCCCTGAGTCTCCATGTCCTTGATTGTCTCACGCATCTCCTTATACAGCAGTCCCTCCCCATCTCTGCCGATGATCTCCCATGCGTTGTAAGTGTCCATGCCGCTGCCGATCAGCAATGCCAGATTAGACACCATATTGGGGAACTGCTTCATCAGCTCCTTTTCCCGGTCCTGAATCAGATCATTGATTCCGCCCATGGCCAGAATATATCCCAGAGCCGCCAGCGCCGGACTGGCCAGGATAAAAAGGTATTCCCCGGCGATCACCGGAACCAGCAGTCCCAGCAGTCCGCCCAGAGCGGCAAAAGCCAGTCGTTCCGCCACATTGACGCGATAGTAAAAGACGCCTCCCTTCTCCCCGTATACCCCCCGCAGCTGCGCTGTCCTCTTTAAGTCAGCCTTGCTGTTGAACTGAAAGCGAAACACCTCCGCCAGCACCAGTCCCACGGCAATCAGTTCCCGCAGAGGATATTTCTGTCTGGGCAGATACTTCTCCGTCAGAACCGCGCTGTGCCGCGCATTGCCAAAGATCAGCAGCGCCGACCATATGGCCAGCAGCACAAAATAAACAGCCAGAATCACATAGTATCCGTAATCAATCATGGAATCCTCCTTCCCGTTTCCCACTTATCTCAGCCGTTTGCGAAACCCTGTCCGCGAGTGACGAGGCTGGTCAATATAGACAAAAACGGGCTCGGAAGCAAATTTGCTTTGCAAATTAACTTCATGCAGTGGCAAGTCGCCCTTATTTTGTCTATATTGCCCATCCTCTGTTTCCAGAAAGCAAGTTTTGCATTTGCCTATCCCACTTATCCCAGCCAATTGCAACCCCCTGTCCGCCAGCGACAGGATGGGTCCATCTATCCAAAAGCGGACTCCTCAGACATCGATCTTCATCACTTTCCTGGACACCGCGTAAGCCGTCAGAAAAATGGCAATGGCGATGGTCATGGAAATGATCCCCATGGCCGACTCCAGGTCCACCATACCGCCCATGGCCTTGAGCATGACCACAAATACCACAGGCAGTACCAGCAGAATATTCTGCTCATTTTTCTGTCCCGCCACCATAGTTTCAATATCCATATTCACTTCAATTTTGTCATTGATGATGGTAATGGACCTGCTGACAATCTCCTGAATGTTACTGCCCCGGCGATAACAGGTTTTAAAGGCGGTGGCAAAATTGCGGATTTCCTCCAGATCGCTCCTCTCCCCAAAGTCCATCAGCAGATCCTCCAGCTTTTCCTTCAGCATGACACCCTGCATGATCCGGGTCAGTTCCTGCATGATGCAGGCATCTTCCGGAAACTGTATCGCCAGGTCCGCCTTGGCATTCATAAACGCGTTATGTACGGTCTCAGATCCCAATGTGCTCTTTACGGATTCCAGCATCTCCTTGAACTGTAAGCGCAGCATTCTTTTCCGCTTTTCTATAATCTGCCTCCTCCGGATCGGTACAAACACAATGCCCCCCACCATACCCAGAGCCAGGGACACATACCAGCGTTCATAAAATATGTACATCACCGCCGCCGTAGCCGCGGCTCCCACCAGAAACCACTCTGTCTTCTCCCACAGAGACATCTGATATACGCTGTAATCAATACCTCCGTCCAGCGCGAGTTTCTCTCCGCTGGAATTTTTCTTTGGGCTTTCCACTGCCCTTTCCGCTTCTCTCATTGCATCCTCCTGTCGTAGATTTATTGATCACCTGGAGCGATGGCTCTTACGGACAACCGCTTCCCGGCGTTTTGGCATATTCTTCTATCATTGTAAAAGCAGTCCGCCCATACTGGAGAAACCACTCCACAAATTCCTCCCTGCTGTGACCGCTCTCCATATATGCCCTTTCCAGCTCACAGACTTTCATATAACCCACTGCATAGGACAGATACATGGCCGGCTGCCCGGACAGCTTCACGCCGACAGCCGTCACTCCTTCGGGTCGGATCTCCCCATATACTTCTCTGCAATAGTCCGTGAGCCGCGACTGATCCCATCCAAAGGAATGGATGCCTATATCCATCTGACTGAGAATCACCTCGTCCAGCAGCTTACGGATCAGGAAAGCCCTGTATCCCTCCCGGTCTTCCTCCAGCCACTGCGCCGCCAGAAATTCGCTGTATACGGCCCAGCCTTCCCTGCAGCCCTTACCGGACAGACAGCATCTCAGCCCGGCATAGGGCTGCTGCTGACAGATCTGGAAGAAAAGATGCCCCGGAAAACCCTCATGGGCAAGAATCTCATATTTTTCATAGGCATTCTGATGGATGCTGCTCTGCTCGATGTAAACCACATGGCTGTTGCTTGCCAGATCTTTTTTATAAAATCCCACATAGGTTCTGCCTCTGAGCGCCTCCGGCATTTCCCGGAGTTCATAAGTCTCCCCCTTTGTATGTCCAAACTGCAGCCGGGTGTTTTCTTCCAGCAGCGCAAGCAGCTGCCCTGCATCCGCATTCTGCAGCCTGCTGCCCGCGTCCTGTCCTTCCATGTCCGAAAGCTCCATAGAAAGCGCTTCCCGCAGTTCAGACAGACTGTCATACATCTCTTTTGCCGTCAGCCCGGAGCCAGTCTCCCATTCCAGCAAAACGTCATAATACGCACCTCCCATGGGAAGCTGGCACAGACCGGTGATCTCCTCCGTTCCTTCCAGTTCCTCCAGACAGGAGAGCAGTTTTTCCACGGCCTCTCTCAGACGGATATCACTTCCCGGAAGTTCCTCCTCCAGCAGCTGACGGCACTGGGTTATGGCATCTCCCAGCTGGGAGGCCGGATACAGGCGTCCGGCCTCCTGCTGCCGCAGCAAAGCCCGTGAGGCCTCCGTAACCCATGCGGCCAGAGCCTCCGATCCGCCGTAACTTCCCTGCTCCGTGGCCGCGTACATCCACAGTTCATTGATAACGCCCTCCGTTTCTGACAGATAATTGTAATAATCCGGCAACTCCCTCTCCCGCCCACGCAGTTCCCCCACGTAGACAAGCTCCTGATACAGAAACGCGTCATCGCCTGACAGTTCCCTGCCGTCGCAGGCCATAACCCGTTCAATCCTCTCCCAGACCGCCTCTTCTCTCTTCCATTGCCATGTCTCCGTAATTCCCCTTTCCTCCAGAAAGCACTCCAGTTCTGTACAGATCTCCGCAAATTCCCGGGGACTGACGGAGATATCGTCTTCGTCCCGGTTTTGCTCCCAGCCGTCTCCCGTCATGGCCCTGGGCAAGCTGTTCCATTCCCGGAAAACGCGCCCAAAGACCAGGCAAAGCAGCCCTGTCAAAGCTGCCAGTATGATCAGGATTCCCAATCTCCTCCATATCTTCCACACTCTTTTACCCTCATCGGACCGTTCATTCCTGCGGCGCAAAAGCGCTTCGCTCCAGCGCGTCCACCATCCCTTTGAGCTCCTCCGTTTTCGCGTCAATGGCCGCGTTATTTCCTCCATAGGCATCCAGAATCTCCAATGCCTCCTCATACAGACGCTGCTCTGTATACAGGTCAGCCAACAGCAGATACGGCTCCGGATCGGATGTCCTTTGGGCGATGGCTGCCAGCAGAAGGCTCTCTCCTTCCATGAGATCGCCGCCTCTCAGCGCTTCCTCCCCCTGCTTTTGCAGCTGCCGCAGTTCCATCACCTCCTGACGCAGTCTCTGATACTCGCTCTCCTGGCTTTGCAGCCGTCCCGTCTCCCTGGCGCAGTGAATCGCCAGCACCGCTGAAACCGCGACAAATCCCCCTCTCAGCAGTCGGCCCACCCGTTGCAGCCTCTTTGGCATGTATTCGGATATTACCACGTCTCGCCCTCCTCAATCTCCTTATAAGCCACATTGTCCCCGTCCAGATAGTATACATGGTCCTCAATGATGCTCAGCGAGGTGACATCCACGCGCTCAAGCACTCCCGTAGTGCCGTCCTCCTCCCGCATTACCCTGGGATTTGATCCGTCCTTGTTCATCTGACGGATCTCACTTCCGTCCATGGACGCGAAAATAATGTAGTCAATATCATCCGAAGTGACTATATACCTGCCGCATTCGCTGCTGATCTGCTTATTCATACCTGTGGAAAGAGAATAACAGTACAGATTGTTCAGCAGTTCCGTACCGGCCGTGGAGCATGTGTAATAAATATTCGTGTTGTCCACGATACCGGTCATATAACAGTAATCCAGCGCTCCGTTATCCTTGACAGACAAAGCCTTCTCCCCCGTCCCGTTTATGCCGATACAACCCAGACAGCTCTCCGCCGCCGATGTCCCGTTCAGCAGATAATAGATCACTCCTCTGTTGACCACCATTGCCGAA
The DNA here is from genome assembly GCA_910583845.1 of uncultured Acetatifactor sp. GTDB lineage: Bacteria > Bacillota > Clostridia > Lachnospirales > Lachnospiraceae > Acetatifactor. Next base: position 71,972 of record CAJUAB010000016.1, on the reverse strand, counting down.
ATATCTCCCTGATATCGGGCCAGCTCCTGGTGGTAGCAGCCGTCCTGCCGCATACGCTGCAGAACCGTCTCCTGCCCCTCCCTGGTGGTAAAATACAGATAGTCACCGTAAATGGCAAAATTTGTCATCCGCATATGCAGGCTTGTCCGCGCTCTGTCCGCTCCATCCAAAGACAGGCGCAGAAATTCATATTCCCCCTTTTTCTGCCCTGATACAACAGCAAACAGAGCGTTCTCCGTTATAATAAAGGGTCTCTCCCCGACTATGGGGACAGAGGATATCTGTTGCAGCTCTCCCTTCTCTTTCCATAAAGAAAGTTTCTGCTCCCGATCGTCCGTATCCCGTATCCGGGAGATATCCACACGATACAGGCAGCCGTCTTCCGGCAGAGTCAGATAAAGATAATTCTGATCCACACAGAACTGTTCAAACTCTCCGTCCGTAACATATTCCACCTGGCTGAAATCATCCGTGCCCACGGGCGAGCGCATCAGCATAACCGTTCCGTCCTCAAACACATAGCGGATATAGACCAGATCATTGTACACCGCGTAATTGTCGGCGCTGACTACGCAGGCTCCCTCCGCTCCCTGATCCTGGGCCATCAGCCGGGAGGACAGATCCGCATCCGCCGCCCTTCCGGCCGTGTCCACAGATCCGTTTCCCGGGGTCCGCGCTCCATACAGCGCAAAGTATCCTCCCGCCAGCAGCATGGCCGCTGCTGCCGCCCAATGACGGACCCCCTGCCTGTTTCTGACTTTGCGGAGAGCCTTTGCCAGAGCCCTCATATCCTGATACCGTTTTTTCCGGTCCAGCGCCGTGCCCTTTTTGAGCACCGCGTCCAGGGAAGCCGGCACCCTGATTCCCATGCCGCGCAGGGTCTGATAATGGTCAAAATATTGCCTGTCCCTGGCATCCTGCAGCATTCTCCCGGAAAGAAGCACATAGGCGGTGGCACAGAGGGCATACACATCCGTCCACGGCCCCAGAGCGCTGCCCAGGGTATCGTACTGCTCCAGCGGGGCAAAGCCGTTCTTTCGCAGAACGCTCACCTGCTCCTCCGCGTCCTGATTGACAGACGCTCCAAAATCAATCAGCTTTACCCTGCCGCTCTGGGTGACCATGATATTATCCGGGCTGATGTCCCGATGGATGACGCCGGACTGATGGACCTTGTGCAGATCTTCCATGACCGGCAGAAGAAAACTTTTGACTTCTCCCAGAGTCAGCGTCCTGTCCTGTTTTTTCATATACTGATACAGGTCGATGCCGTCTATGTATTCCATGACGATATAGGCGGTATTGTTTTCCTCAAAATATCCCATTACGCTGACGATGGCCGGCAGTTCATTGAATTCCAGCAGCCTCTTGGCTTCCTCAATAAAGCCGCTCTTCCCCTTCCGGAATTTCTCCTGCACATATTCCCGGTCATGATTTGTCATTCCGCTTTTATACAGGGGCTTCAGTTCACCGGAGATGGAATTCTGCCTCCAGGTCAGCCGTCTGGGAAAGTACTCTTTGATGGTCACTTTCATTCCCAGTTCATCCTGCTGCCGTCCCAGATAGGTCACGCCAAAGCCTCCCTGCCCCAGCCTGCGGCCGATCAGATATGTCCCTCTGCTCAAAAGAGTTCCCGGCGGCAGAAGCTGTTCCTGCTCTTCCTGGCTGTAGTCATATTTCCAGCCGCAGGAACAGCTCTGGCCGGGCTCTAACCTGCCCATACATCCATAACATATTTTTACCGTCTCACTCATGTAGAAACTGCTCCTCATATTCCTGCAGGATCTCCCTGCCCATTCTCTCAGTCCGGTCACGTCTGAAAGCCAGGGCCCCGGTGGTCAGAAGTCCCATACATGCCGCCAGAATTACATATGGCAAAAGCTCCCGGATCAGGATTCTGATATGCCGGGCTTCTATCCGCGCTCCGGTCCGGGCCGCCGGTCTGCCTGCCTTTTGCTTCCGGACCCCCTCTTCCTCATCCTGCGTATCTTCCATACTCCCTTCCCAGGTGTATTCTATATTCTCGTCCACGGTCTCAGCCAAAGCCTCGTCCGCAGTCTCTCTGCCCGTCCATTCCCTGTCCATTGTCCTGCGCCTCTCCCTCCGTCTCTGTGACAAGCGTCTCCCCGGCCAGTTTTCCGGTTCCGGAGGTGAGCAGTATCTTTTCACGGACGCGGAACAGCCACCGCCGGGATGCTTCCTGGGACTGTCCCTGTCCGCATATACCGCTCAGAATACTTTCCCCGATACTGGACGCTCCCCTGACCATAACGCCCACAACCGTAATATTGTCCGTTTCTCCGCGGCTTTTAACCACTTCCGTCATCTCCGACAGTCTGTCCTGTAAATCATTTCGCAGCCCATGACTGATCCCGTTGGTAAACCGCGCTATCTCCTTATCCGACAACTCATGCACCAGACCGTCAGAGCACAGAACATAGTTCGTCCCCCGCCTGATCCGGCCATAGGTACAGACAGGTACGGAAGGCCGGGAACCGCCTATACAGTCCGACAGAATATTGCGCCCCGGATGCCTCCTGGCCTCCTCCTTTGTCAGTAACCCTCTGTCAATCTGCTCCTGCACCCTGCTCTGGTCCCGGCTGATCTGTCTGAGCTTCCTGCCGGACTCATACAACCTGCTGTCCCCGGACTGCGCCAGCAAAAAACATCCTTTCCAAAACAGCACACAGGTGGCGGTGGTACCCAGTTTGATGCCTCTTCGATGTCCGTATTCCCGCAAATGCCTGTCATATCCCACCAGCATCTCCGTCCATATCTCCCCGATCTGCTCCAGCGTCCGGCGACCGCGCAAAAGCTCCGGCAGTTCCTCCATAAACCAGCGAAGCATATCCGTCGCCACATAACTGCTGGCGTATTCCCCCATGGCAATTCCGCCCATGCCGTCGCAGAGAAGCGCCATGCATACCGGACCTTCACTGGTATCCGCCACCGCTGCCGCAGCGGAATCCTGATTTACTTTCCGGGTTGTGCCAATATCTGTATGGCAGGTAATTTCATAGTCCATATTTCCCTCTGTACGTCTGTGGTGGAATACGCCGCTTTCCATGACAATTCCGTTTCCAGACGCTCTGTCAGCCACCTGTGATTCTGACCTCAAATACCTCGCCCTTCATATCAATCCGCATCCCGTCGGCCAGATCGACAAAGACATCCCGGGGCAGCCTCTCACCGTTCAGCAATGTACCCAGCTTGGACACGTCACAAATCTGAAAGCGTTCTCCGTCCCGCTGTAATACGGCATGTCTGCGGCTCACCTTTCCCTTGGAGGGATCAATTCGGCAGCCGCTCCCTTCCCGACCAATCTCAAAGGGAAAGACGGTGACTCTGATCACCCGCTTTTCATTGCGGTAGAAAAGCTCCAGAGTCTGTTTGCCTGTCTCGTCCTCCTCATCCATGGTGCTGGCGTAAGCCTCGAAGATGTCCTCATCCGCTGTCCTGGGAATATCATGCAGAATGTTTTCATCCCTGCCTGGATCAGGCGGCGCTGCCTTCCCCTTGGGCTCCCTCTTTGAAACGCCCACCTCCTGGTCCGGCGGCGCGAAAAGATCAGAACTGCCGGAGGCTTTTCCCCTGGCCGGTTTTTCTTTGCCCTTTTTCTTTCTGCCCGCGCCCCCAAACAGACCGCCGAAGGCTCTGGATGTCTTTTGTCCCCTCTCTCCCTGCAAATCGGGAAAATCCTCCCTTTCCCCTGCCCCGGGATTTCCCCTGTCCGGCTGTCTGGGGACTGTCTTATGGTTCGACAGTCCCTGGACAGTCGGATGTTCCGACTGTCCGAAGACTGCCGGATGTTCCGGCGTGTCAGGCTCTGCCGGACCTGGCCTTGCCAGGGATTTGTTGCGCGGGCCATCGCTTTCCGCATTCCTGTTCCAGGAGGCAGAAGCCTTATTGTCCTCAGGGTCCCGGGAGGACAACAGTTCTTTGAACTTTACAATGTTAAAGGACTCCGCATAGTCCAGCTCATAGATGACTTTCCCATAAAAGCCCATGTCTTTCTCTGCCAGACGTATGCCATTCATCATCCTGCAAAATAATTGCCGCAGGTCCGTATCCAAAGCCATGCCCGCCACCGGATACAGGATCAGGGAGGCCTTGCCTGTGGCCTCGTTCACATACACATACGCCTCATCCAGCAGAAAAAAACCGGTGTCCAGCAGATAGGACTCCGCTTTCTGATACGTGTCGATAATGGACAGAAAAAGCGTGGCCAGCTGCTGCCTGCCGGTGATCCTGGGCTTATACTCCGCCAGCGGCAGGTAAGCGTTCACATCATATTTCAGTGTCCTGTCCTGAAAGACCTGGCTGTAAATAACCGGCACCACTCCCGCAAAGCCCTCCTGTTCCTCGCCTGTCTTTTCCTCACTGACAGTTGCCAGGCAGTCCTCGTCCACCGCAAAGCCCTCCGGCACCCTGCCCACCAGATAAGTCTTATTATTCTGCCGTTCCAATATCAGTTTTTCCATAATCCCTACCCCTCTTCACTCCTAAAATCTCAAGTCTATACCCGCTGCCTGGAGCTTCTCCACATTCTCCAGGGGATACTTGCTGCGGATCAGCCTGCCGGAAACTCTGGCCGCTGTGGAGCTTTCATCCTCTTTGAACTGAAACAGCGGATGAATGATGATATTGTCCCTGTCGTCCATACCTATGACCTCAGAGATCTCCATGGTCTTTCGCGAATGATCCCGCAGTCTGGACAAATGTATGATGATCTCGATGGCGGACGCGATCTGCTGACGTATGGCTTTCAGCGGCAGTCCCTCCGCTCCCTGCAGAACCATGGTCTCCAGGCGGCTCATCATATCCTTGGTGGAATTGGCATGACCGGTGGAAAGTGAGCCGTCGTGCCCTGTATTCATCGCCTGCAGCATGTCCAGCGCCTCTCCGCCTCTGACCTCGCCCACCACAATACGGTCGGGCCGCATACGCAGAGAGGACTTGATCAAGTCCCTGATGGATATCTCCCCTTTTCCCGCAGTGTTGCTGTTGCGGGTTTCAAGAGAAACCAGATTATCCACGCCCACAATCTGGAGTTCCGCGGAATCCTCTATCGTGATAATGCGCTCCTGCTTGGGAATATAATTGCTCAGAGCGTTTAAGAAAGTAGTCTTGCCGGAGCCCGTGCCGCCGCAGATGAAGATATTGTATCTGGCCTCCACCAGCTTTTCCAGAATATGGGCTATCTCAGGGGTCAGCGAGCCATACTCCAGCAGCTTTTCCATCGTCATGGGTTCCCGGGAAAATTTACGGATCGTGACAGTGTGCCCCAGTCTGGCAATGGGAGACAGCACGATATTGACACGGGACCCATCCCGCAGACGGGTGTCCATGATGGGACTGGCATCACTGATCTCCCCTCCCGCCCCGGTATCCCTGGCGATCTGCTGAATCACGTCCCGGAGTCTGTCGTCATTCTCATATCCCTGTTCCACGCGGGTAATCTGCCCTTTTTTCTCCACAAAAATATCATGAGGACCATTGATCATGATCTCCGTGATGTCCTCATTTTTCAGCAGCGTGTCCAAGACTCCCAGCCCTCTGAATTCACTGAACACCCTGTTCTCAATTTCGATCCGCTCCCCGCTGGTCAGGTACTCGTCCACCTTGCTTCTCACCGCCTCCGCGATGATATCCTTGAACTCTTCATCCTTCTCCCGCATCTCCTCTAATGACGCATCCACATCCCAGAGCTGGGTGATCCTGTAATGCTCCGCGTTCATCTTGATATGCAGGATGACCCGGTTGGAAATCTCCTGTATTCTGGCCTCATCCATCATGGCCCCCTCCTCTAATTTTCCATCAGAATAGCCTCATATAAATCGTAGTCCTTCAGCGCTCCTGTCACTGCCCGGGGATTTTTTTCCGCCACCATGGGCAGCGCGCCGATCACTTCCGGACGGCTGTCCTGGGCCTGTGCGGACTTGTTGTACAGAATACGGAGTTTCTGCATACAGGGAAAGCTCCTGGCGTTTACTTCCTCCAGAAAGGCCAGCGTCCGGCGCTGTTTACTCCCCTCCATATAGCCGGTCCGGGCCACCAGCACCACACGGTCCGCCATCTTAAGCAGCTCCATACCCACCTGGTCCAATGCCAGACGCCTGTCCGTGATCACTACGTCAAAAGCCCCCTTCTCCGTCACGGTAGCCAGCATGTTTCCGATTTCACCCGCGTCCTTTTCCATCAGCTCCAGAGGGTTTTTGCAGGGAAGAATATATTGCAGGCCGCTCTCGTCCACAGAGACAATGCTTTCCATGGAATAACTCACGTTTTTCCGCCCGGTTTTGCACAGATAAAACAAGTCCTCCATATTTTTTTCGCCGCCCCCTGTCATGGCCTCCTCTATCCCGCCGGCCTCCTCCAGGCTGATGTAGAGCACTTTTCTTCCCATTCCGGCCAGATGTTTGCCATACGCGATGGCCGCACTGGTGGTTCCGCATCCGCCCGTGCCGGAAGTAAAGAATACCATCTGGCCCGGCAGCGCCTGTCTGCTGATGTTCATATGGTTGTCGTACAATTCCATGATCTTGTGATAGAGCTCGTCCGCATTCCCGTTTTTGGCCAGAGCGGGAATGCCATCCATCTCCCCGTCCGTCCTGCCGGGCAACAGGATCAGCTTCAGCACTCGTCCCGGCAGGCCCTCCCAGTCCATCTCCATCTGGCTGCTGACCAGCACAATGTCAAACCGCTGGGTCTGCATTTCCTCCAGCAGATGGCCGATGTCCTTATAGATATAGATCATCATGGCGCTGCTGCCGTACGCGCGGCTCCAGTAGTCGTGCAGCCTCTTTAAATACAGTTCGCTGTTGTCCGCTATCGCGATCTTGATCATGCCCTGTGACCTCCTGTTTCTTTGTCTCTGATTTTCTTTACTTATACCTGATCAGCTGGATAAACGACCAGGATGTCCCATTGTACACCGGCGCGGCGCCATATTCGGAGAATTGCAGGCAATCCGCCCACTGGGGTTCAATCACGAAGTTTCCATAGGCATCTATGTAGCCCCAATTTTCCCCGTCCCGGGTAGCGGGGGCCAGGAAATTGTTGAAGGACTTTACCTCAAAAAATTCCCTGCCCTCCAGCTCATACAATTCCCCCGTGTTTTTGACAAATGTCCATTTCCCATCCAGCTTCACCGCCGCAGGCTGACCGGACATCTGGAAGGGATAGACCTGCTCGAAGTCATATGTGTTCAGCCGGTTTCCCTGGGCATCCAGCATGTGATATGTCTCCCCCTGGCGGGCAAAAATCACGCCGCCGGAGACACAGCTGCCAAATTCGTTCAACACGATATCGTCATAGGACGGAGCCACAATATAGTCTGCGTTGGTGTCGATCAGGCCCCATTTGCCGTCCTTCTTCACCGCCGCCACACCGCCGCTGAAGGGAGTGGCATATTCATAGGGCAGCTGCTCCGGCACCGTCAGAGCGCTGGTGGTATAACTGTATCCGCCGTCCACCGATACGACGCTGTAACCATTTCCCAGATAGGACAGACTGTCCACGGGCTTGTCCGTCACACCGCTCTTATTTCCCGCGAAATCCATAAAATAGCATTCTCCCGCCTCATTCTTCGCCGCCATGGCCCCGTTGACATAAAAGGATAATTCCCGGTATTCTATGGGGATGGTTACTCCTGACCCCAGGTAATACAGCCCTTTCAGTCCTCCCTTTCCCACGATGGCCTGCCGACCGTAGAAAGGGCTGACGCTCTCATAGCCTCCGCCCAGATTGACAAACTCATAGTTGACCTTATCCTTATATTCCGCCAGCGCCTCCGAGACTATCCCCGCCGCCTCCGCCTCCGCCGTCAACAGCTGCACATCCCGGTAGCTGCCATTGTCATAATAATAGCGGCACAGTCGCTCGTAGCCCTGCGTATCTTCCGGATACCGCCGGATATAGGTCTGTAAATACTTCTTATAATCCGCGGTGTATTCGGTGGTCTCCAGAAAGTCCAGGAACTCCTGAAGCAGTCCCTGATCCCCCTGATAGATGGAAAATGCCTTAAGGTAATCCGCGCGGGCATAGTAGACAATTCCCTTCTCCGCCCGTTCTCTGGCGGAGGCCACATATTGATTGTAACTGGATACTTTTTCCGCGTCACTGCTGATCCGCATTCCCAGGATTCCTGCTCCTGCCAGAACCAGTACCGCTATCGTCAGGAAGACAACAATTATATTTTTCATGCAAACCTCAATCCGAATCAGCAATAGCCGCTTATGTCCTACCGATGATTCTTACAGTCCGTATTGTCGTAATATACCCGCAAATTCCTCCGATCGGGAGAATCCCTCCAGCACCTCTTTTCTGCCGGTGCCCGCGTTCAGCCGCCCAACCCAGTCGCTCTTACCCGCCGGGTCTGAGGCCCTATCCATGAAGGTCTGATAAAGAGTTTCCACAAATGCTTCATTGTCCGTCTGCTTGTTTATGTATTCATCTGAGAAAAAGAAACTCTTTGCCACATCCTCCGCGCTCATGGTGCCGGTGGCGATGCGGTTCGTCCAATCCTCCACACCGGCCTTTTCTCCCTCCCGGCCCAGTGCCTTGAGGTAACAGCGCTCCACGAAGCCGCGGATGCCGGGGTTAATCGGGGAGCCGTCCTCTCGCATAACCCCGCGAACGATACCGTAACTGTCGCATAAGACGTCAAACTCCCTGGAATTGACAAATCCGGCCAGCACATAGCCCCTTGACTTACCCGAAGCCAGATCTCCGAGCTAGGTCGCGCGGCCTCCCTGGTCCGCCTCCCGGTTAAAGAAGGTGCGGTACAGCGTGTCCACATAGTCGCCGTCGTTTAGGCGACGGTTTTTGAACTCATCACTCATGACAAACCCATCGGCAATGCCGGCTCCATCAATCTTATGGGTAAGAAGTCGATTCGTCCAGTCGTGCAATCCTGCTGCCTCAGCATTTCTGCCCAAGACTACCGTGTACATGCGGGAGACAAAATTTTGTACCTTTTGAGCGGCATCAGATGACGGTGGATTTACCGGCGTTGGAGTAGGTATCGGAGAGGGAACAGGTTCCGGCGTAGCCGTCGGCGCTGGCGCAAAAGTCGGCGCAGGTTCCGGTGTGGCCGTGGGCACTGGAGTCGGAACTGGTCTCTCCCATACATCACTGCGGGTCAGCACCACACTGTAACCTAGCTCCTGCGGGAGCTGTGTGACTTCTGTTCCATCCGAATAGAGCCATGTCATATCCAAAACATCGGGCAGATCAGTAATGGCATTCACGTTATAGGGAGTTTTAATCCTCTTTAAACGACTACAACCCCTGAACATATTTCTCATTTCCGTCACATGACCAGCATTGAAGCTGCTTAGATCCACACTCTCCAGACCGCTACAGCCCGCAAACATCCATCCCATATCCCTCACCTTGCTGGTATCAAAGCCGCTTAAATTCACACTGCTTAATTTGCTGCAATCCCAGAACATACCAGCCATGCTGACCGCATTACCGGTGTCAAAGTCACTTACATCCACGCTGGTAAGGCTGCTACAACCGTAAAACATCCACCACATATTTGTCACATTACGGGTGTCAAAGCCACTTACATCTACACTGGTAAGACTAATACACCGGCAAAACATGCCTCCCATACTTGTCACATTGCAGGTGTTAAAGCCACTTACATCCACGCTGACCAGATTCATGCAATTCCAGAACATTTCTGCCATATTTGTCACATTACAGGTATCAAAGCCACTTACATCCACCCCGGTCAGATTCTCACAGCCTGAAAACATTCCCTGCATTTTCGTCACGCTGCTGGTATCAAAATTGTCCAGATTTACACTGACCAAATTAGTACAATTCTTAAACAGACAGGAAGCGTCTGTCATTCCTGTCACATTAAGTTCCGCCGAAGTGATCTGGTTACTGTATAGCCTCCACGCAAAGTCCTCGCTTTCATGAGTCCCCGACAAATCCCCTGTTCCGTTTACGGTCAACTTTCCGTCCGCATTGATCTCCCAGGTGATATCTCCATCCGTCTCACTGGCAATAATCCCATCCGCAATATCCTCATCCAGCAACGTTTTCTTCATCTGGCTTTCCTCCAAGGGCATCCCGTCTTCACTCTCTTCTGCAAAAACCATTCCGCCAGATATTGTAAGCATTACTGCCAACAATATTATGCATCCTCTGTTCCGCCACATCTTTTCCTCTTCTCCCTCTCATAAAGTTTGACTTTTAATGTATTAGAACCTATAACGCGACATGACTCATCCCTGCCCTCCCGCCGTCTCACACCCCCAGCACAATACAGATCCCATAAGCGGCCAGCGCGAAGGGACCCATGGGCAGCATGGATTTCATGCCCTTGCGGCGAAGCAATATGGCGATGAGGCCGTATACCGACATCAGCGCAATCGTAAAAAACAGAATAGAGAATGTGTAATTCATGCCATACAATGCACCCAGCACTCCAAACAGCCGCACATCCCCCATGCCCATGCCGCCCTTGGACACCAGCCTGCATATAAACAGCACGCCCCCGCCCAGCAGCAGACCCCCCGCGGAGAACAGCAGCACCTGTATAAGCGCCGTTCCCGTGACCACCGCGGTTATGCCAAGCAGTATCCAGCAAAGCCATCCCATATTGGTAAGCGCTCTGGGAATGATCTGTTTTCTTCCGTCGACCAGCGCGATCAGCAGCAGCCACACCAGCACCAGAGCGTTGCGAATGCACTGTACGCAGGCCAGACCATGATACCTGCCAAGCAGATAAGCGCAGCTCATTCCCGCCAGGGCGGCAATATCCATCCATAACCCGTCTTTTTTCTTCCAGACCTGCCCATACTCCGACAGCTTTCTTATGCCCATTTCTCTGCCGCAGTACCAGGCCCGAAGCCCCAGCCAGCCCGTCAGACAGATCCCTGTCGCCGTGACAGCCTCCCACATTCCGTATTACCTCCCTTTCCTATGTATGCCCGAAGGTTTTTGTCGGTTATCCGCATTCCTGCGCCGCTCCCCGGGCCGGACAGGACGACGCTATACGCGCTGTTAGGAACTGTCAATAAATAACTTTTAAATAGCGCGTAGGATTTTTCTTCGAGAGTGCCGCTCAAAAATCAGGCGCATAGCGGGCTATGTAACTGATTTTTGAGTGGTGCTGTCGGAGAAAAAGACAAGCGATATTAAAAGTTATTTTTGGACAGTTCCTTACGGCCCGGCGGCGGCCTGCGAGGGATCTTGCGGTGATTTCCCGTAGCCCTGCTTTATTTCGATGGCGAAGGCGCTGTCCGTCTGCTCTTGCAAAAACTCCGCCAAAGCCACTTTGAAAATATCCGTCTGCTCTCCCTCCGGGATCACCAGAATCAGTCTGGTTTTCCGGTCCTCCGTGGAGGAAGTGGCCTCCTTCTTTTCCCCTCCCTGCAGAATGGGAATGGATTCTCTGGAGGTATCAGCCGCGGAGGCAATTTCCGAATAGTATTTCCGCAGGGCGCTTTTGATATTGGATATGGCTTTGGGATCGTCCGCGTAGTGCTCCGAATAGATATCCATACTGTGAATGGCAATCCATGTATTGCTGTCCGGATCAAACGCGTCCACCCCTTTTGCGGACGCTTCCAGACAGCCCTGTCCCTGTAGATCCTTGACTTCCTTTTCCGTGATATATTTGCCGTATTTGAAACTTCCCATATTCCACGCGCCGCTGCCGTCTTTTCCAAAAACTCCAAGAGCAGCTTCCTTATCTCCCCCCAGCCAGGCCCTGGTAACAGCCTCCTTGCAGAGAGTGACCGTGCCGAACTCAAAATTGAAGAAATTGACCGCCTGCACCTGGTAATATGCTACTATGTGGATGTCATTGGGACTGGTGGGGGCAAATATGGTGGAGAGCTTCAGGTTAAACGCGGACATGGGGTCGCTGTCATCCGGAATGACAATCCGCAGGCTGGAGAGATATTCTCCCGCACTGCGTCCGTCCGCCTCAAAATGCTTCTCCATCAGCGCGCTGGCCATGGGGGCGGCGATCAGCTGGGACTTGAGCACGGACAGCCCTTTCGTGAGCATGATCCGCCCCATGCTTTTTACCATGTCCATGGGACTGTCAAAGGATTGGTACGCGGCTTTCATTTTGTCCATTTTTTCAGACAGATCCGCCAGGCTGACATTGCCGTCTGTCAGATCGGAGACCACCTCTTCGGCGGTATTTGAACCCGTGGCAACCCCTGTGACGCCTTTCACCACATCCCCGACTTTATCGGAACTCATCATCCCATCGCTGGTCACGGACTCAAAAACTCCATAGAGCGCGTCCACACCACCTATAATATCATTGAAATTCTTTTCGTCCTCCGCCACCGAAGCGCTGGCTCCCTGATCTATTTTATCCCAGCCGGTCAGATGACAGAAATAGGCATACTGGGACATCTCTCTGGCAGTGGCGTCCACAGCGTTGGAAACCACCGCCTGGGCACGGCACAGGTTGATAAAACTCAGTATAAAGAAAATCGCTGTTATAAATATGGTCAGACACAATACCGCCTCTATAACAGCCGCGCCCCGCTCCCCTGCGACATCCTGTGCGCCGCGGCTACGGTATCTCATTCTTTTCCGCAAATACCCACCCCCTTGTCCGGCACGGATTCCGCCAGACCCAAACCGGTATTCCGGCATTTCGCGCAAGCACACTCTAATATCCGGAAATCCCGATATAATGAACCTGCAATGTGGAATCCAGATCAATCTGCTGATCCTCCGCAAGCTCCCCGTTATAGCTCTCTATCTGCTTCTGGAAAATGCCCAGGTTCAGAAACATCATATCCAGATCCACAACCGCGTCAACGGATATATAAGTTTTGGCTTCCCGCATGGTAAATTTGTCCCCTGCCTTGCTCCGGAGCGCGGAGTCCGCTCCCGCTTTGGAGATATTATACTGAATCAGGTCACCGATCCTGCAGATCATGGCACCGCTCTTGTCGCTGGCGCACAGCCCGATAAACACAAAGAGCTTCAGATAGTCGGAGTAACCGAACTTGATTTGTGTGGCCAGATTTCCAGAGCCAGTATTGACCCCGTTGGTCTGAGCCAGGCTTGTGGAGCTGCCGGTGTTCAGACTGCTGCTGCCTGCGGAAATCTTGTCCATAAAATTGTTGATCTCTCCCACCACCGCCTCTTTGGCGGCCTCCGCGCCCTTTTCCACCGCTTCCCCGGCCTTGTCCTTGATGGCCTTCTCCGTCTCCGAGATTATGCCTTTCAGAGCGGTTGTGGCACTGTTCACAATTCCTTTGGTCAGGCCTTTCAGTTGGTTGCTGACGGTTTCCCGTATCCCGTATGCCTGGCTGTACAGAGCGCCCCGGGCCTCCTCCAGTGTACCGGCGCTGCTGATCTTGTTCTTGATAGCCGCCGCCATGCCGTCCAGTATTGTGTCCAGGGGCTGATTTTCGCCGCTTCCGCCGCAGATGGCCGCGCAAACCTTTCCCTCCACGGAGTCATCACTCCTCCTGCTGCCCAGATATCCCTGCGCTCCCGTCAGGTCCGCTTTTATCTTTCCAAAGGCCTCATCCACCAGCCCATACATCTGGCTCTTGGCGCTCTCCAGATTTTCCGGCAGTTCCCCCTCCTTCAGATACGCTATGTCATTAACACAGGTCTCCACCGTTGTTTCAATCCGGGCAAAGATACGGCTCACTGTCTCCTCCACGGCGCTCTCCGCGTAAGTATTCAGGCTTTCTCCCATATTATTGACTATGCCGGACAATTCCTCCGCCCCGGCATCCACGATCTCGCTGATCTTGTTCTCAATGAATCTGGCCCCTTCGTTTACCACCTCGCCGGCCCACTTATTCACCGTCGCCTTGGCCAGGTTCATCATGCCCTGCCCGCTGAGCATCCAGGTGGAATCTGATTTTATAATCGCCACCTGCTCTCCCACGTTCATCTTTTCCAGATCGATTGCCGACTCGCCTATGGCCAGAGCCAGCTGTACCACCACCATCACCAGCTGATAGGGAACCACTCCCAGCGTGGCCGCCTGCACACTCAGGCCCACCCCTCTGGCCATGTTGCGGATTCCCGAGTCTGTAAAGGCATAGATCGAATTAAAGAGCATGCGAATGGCAAATATGCTTCCCTTCATACAGGTGACATTGGTCTCCGGATTCGGGTTTCCAAACAGCACATACTCAATCTCCGCGCCGTACAGGGGATTATTGACTCCGTTGATGGCGATACCGCTGCTGGTTTTGGCCTGGCCCAATACAGGCGTATAATATTCCTCTTTATAATTGCCCGGCCACTGCAGGTCCTTATGCTGCTCTCTTGCCATATCCTGCACGATGGTGTTGTAGGAAAAATTCTCAAACAGGTAGGATGTCACCAGCAGCTTGTCCCTTCCCGTCTCCATGGCATTCCCCAGGCCGGAGAGCAGACCGGAAGCTATGGCTTTGTTGGCCGCCAGCCCGCCGGAGGATGTGTCCGTGTTCTGTGTCACACTCGTAATCCATGCCTTATATTGGGCGGAAGGGTATTCGTCTCCCTCGATATGGGCCGGTTTGGGTTCTCTGTTATACTGGTATCCCAGATCCGGCATGGTCCCCGACCCCCCCGATTTTTTGACATTGTCTGCGATCCCGCCTCCGCCGCCCTTGATCGTGTCATAGCCAGACTTGTCGTCATCCTGCTTTTTCCTCACATCCGACCCTTCCGCCCCCCGGTTGTCCGCCCGGAACGTCTGGTGCAAATAATTCATAAAGCTGCAGCAGGGACAGGGTTCCGTCAGCTTCTTCAGATCCTGCAGCGCCTCCGCTTCCTGCCCGATGTCGTCCGTATAGAGAAACCACGCGTTGATGGAGGCATCGGAGACCTTGCTGGAGACACCGTTTTGTCCATAGGCCGTGATCTCCGCTCCGACGGCACTTCCCTTCACCACTTCCCGCACCCGCTCCGCAGTGGTAATCTTTCCGATGCACTCTTTGTCCATATAGTGGAAATTACGGTCTATGGTCATCCGGAAATTGCGTACCAGATCATATCTCTTCTGCAGCTCCTTCCGCAGTTCCTCCACTTCCTCCAGATCAAAGGTGTCCCTGGCCGCCTTGATATCCTCCCCGTTGGTCATGGAGAAATTGTCCCCGCTGCCCCCGTTGGCGCCGCTCTGATAGGTGTTGTTGGCATTCTCCCAATTATCCACGGCCCCCAGATAGGCGCTGATAGCTATTCTGGCCAGGGCCAGATCGTCCAGAGCCTTCTTTAATTGTCCTTCCAGCAATTCCAGATTGCCATAGATGGTATTAAACTGAATGGCCATCTGATTTACCTCGCCGCTTATCCAGTTCCTCACGGCAGTCTTATAGCTCTTATACTCTCTCAGATCCGCATTGTAGGCATTGGTCGAAGTTCTGCATCCGTTCAGCACCTCCTGCAGCCGCTGCGCCACCGCCGCCTGTTCCGGTTTCAGAACTTGATCTATGCGCTGCTGCGCGGAGTATTCCATGCCTTCTTGCTCATTTATTTTCTGCTTGCACTGACCCCAGGCCTCGCTGTTTGCCTCCATGCTGTTTTTTTCTGAGATAACATCCTGGGCAAAGGATGCCGGATTCTCCGTTCCCGGAGGGAAGTAGCCTCCGATATCCTCCAGTATCCGCTCATTTTCCTCCTGAAGCCTTTGTCTGTCCTCCCCTGAGGCCCGGTCCATCTCCTGCTGGTTTTTCTCATAATCCGCCAGCTCTTCCTGATAGCTGTCATAATTCCAGTCGCTGAGATTGTTCCGGCTGTCCTTGATGGCGTTCTCGGCCTCCTTCTGTTTCTGTTCCTGCCTTTTTCTCTCTTCCTGCGCCCGTCTGATAATCTCCTGCTGCTTTTCGATCTCCGCCCCCACCGCCACATCAAAGCGCTTTGCCGCCGCCAGATAGCGGTCCAACCGGTCCAGCAACGTCCTGTATTCTCCATAGTCTTTTTTATAGAATAAATCCGCATCGCTGAACTCGTCCATGGCCTGGGCCTGTCCGTCTTTGCTGACAAAACAGCAATATCCGGAGCCCAGGAAATTTACGCTGCCAAACTTCCTGCCGCCGTACAACTGGTTCAGCCGATTTGTGTCGCCGTCCGACCACAGCCCGTCCACCTCATTTTTAAAGAACGAATCATATGACCGCTCCGCAAAATCCGTGTTCCGTGTGTCGGGCACACCGCTTCCGGTGATATAGTCTCCACTGCCACTGAGCACATACAAATCCGAGTCATCCAGCTCCCACTTGCTGACTCCGCTGACGCCGCCGTAGGCCGACACACAGAATACCACAGCCAGGCGATGCACGTTTTCATAGCGCTCTCTGTAGCTTTGTAGAATATTTCCGTAGTCCATCAGCCTGAAGCCCTCGTCGGCATTGTCCTGGAGCTTCCTGTAGGAATCGTCAAACCCATCGATATGGTGGCCGTCCTGGTCTTTTCCCGCTATGTCCTGATACAACCTGCTGTTGGCTTCCGCGACATCCCCCATCTCCTCCTGGGCTTTCACCTGGGACTCTATGACCGTGGTCTGCTCCTCCACCTTCGTAAAGGCTGACAGGGAATCAAAAAAACTCAGGCCGAAATCCACCGGCCCCCGGTATTTCATGTATTCCACGATCTGCTTTTCCAGGACGGCGGCATTGGCCAGGCTGCTGTCCTGGACCTTTTCCACTCTGGTTCTGTCCATGTCCACCGTCATGCTCATAAAATTGGCCGCTTCCGTGCCATCCAACACCATGCTTTGGTAGAGAGCCCCTAAGAGACTTTCCACATAGGCCCCTGCGTCCTCTTTTCCCACCACGCCGTAGGATACCAGGGTATCCTCAAAATACCGCTTCACATTCTGCTCCACATCATCCGCCTGTGACATGGCAAAAAGACCATACACGTCCTTGAGTATGGTGTCATAATCGGCAAGCGCCGCGTTCATGGCCAGATCCCCCGCGCTGGCCACCATGGATTTGCTCAGGCTGTATCTGGCGGTATCCACCATCAACGCGCTGAGCACCATCAGCGGCACCATAATGACCACCAGCAGAATCGACACGGCTCCCTGCACTTCCCGTTTTAAGAAAAATCCCATTCTTTTGTACCCCTGCCTCCTGATTTTTGACTGACCGCCGATATTCCCATGACCATACTCCCAGCCCGGAGCGTTTATCAGGCACGCTCAATTGAATACCTTACTGACAAAATTCATCAGTTTCTGTAGCGGTTCCGTCACCTTCTCCATGACTCCCAGCTTCTCTGCCGCTCTGCCGATCAGATCTGCCGCAAAGTCCACATTCCGGATAAATTCATCCTGGTCACTGACCGTCATCACGGACCCGGCGGTCAAATCATAGGTCTCCGGCATCCCCAACAGATGGAAAACTTCCGGCATATGGTAGGAGGCTTTGACCTCCACCTCTATACTCTGGGTAATCACATAATTGTCAATGTCGCAGACAATACTGTCCATTTCTATGTCAAACATCCAGGTATTGCTCTGGTTGATTACTTTCCTGACATAATTCTCCACATCCGTCTCCAGAGACGACTTTCCACTGATCGGAAAGCTCCTGGACAGCAGCGGGATATATCGGTAAGGTTCATAATGTCTGATTCCTGTAAAATCAAACTCCGAGGAGGACAATTCATTCAGTTCCTTCCCGTTTTCCACAGTGGCATTGGCCGTAATCCCACCATACTGAGGGTCGCAGATCAGCTTGGAGGCATAGATCACGCCCCGTCTGGCGGCTGACTCAATGGCGCACTGGGCGTGCAGCATACAGCCCGCGAAGATCAGGGCAATCATGACCAGAAAGACGATGGGCATGACAAACATATTCTCGATCAGGGCATAGCCTGCGTCCGGGACTGTGGCAGATCGAGATAATTCTTTTTTACTCTTTTTGTGTAATAACATAATCTACTCCACATTTACATGGATTTCGCTTTGTGTGCACCGCCTTCTTCCTGTGGCGGAATATCCCCAAACAGCTTGTTGCCGAAAAGCACACTGCTCCATGTAGGATACCATAGAGGTTCCTGACATGAAGCGCTGAATTGTATGCTTTTCAGGTACACGATTGTGTCAGGTAGCCGATGTATTTCTTTACATCACTCGAAGGGATTACTCATGCTCTCAATCGTCACATCACCCGGGTTCTCATCAAACTTGACCAGACTGTTCCACAGCTGAGTAAACAGATTTCCGATCTGCTTTCTGAACACAAAACCCAGCACCAGCACCATGCCGATCATGACAATCTCAATTACCACCGTGGCCGTGCTCCCCTTCTCATCCTCCTTCATCTCCTGCCATGCGCAGGCAAGCCTTTTTTTCATGTACCCCAATCTACAGCACATTCCCAGATACATTCGGTCCACTGCATTCAACATGTTTCATATCCTCCTCTTCTTGTCTCTATTTCCAATCCTGCCAGTACGGCCGGATATGGTTTCATCATTTCATGGCCTCATTCCCCGGCTCTCCTTGCTCCTCTGGCATTCCAAATACATTCTCCGTCTTTTCTTCCTGCCCCTTCACCTCAAAAACCGCATGGCCGAAGGAGTACAGGACATCATCAAAATTACGGGCTACCAGGTAAAGTATAATTGCGATCACTGCAATGATCAGTCCATATCTGAGTGCCTTCGGCATGAGTCTCCCTGCCCTTTCCGCATAAGTGATATACCACACTGTATGTCTTCTATTTATATTTTAACAGTTTCATATTGTACAAGTATATATTATATTTATACTTTTTGCAACTGTATTTTTGCCAGGAGCATCAAAAATACGACTTGAATTGTCAGATTTTACCATCTGATTTTATTAAACATATAGTTTTATGCTGTGAACATACCTGTTATTCTTGTATACTATATAGCTTCTTCTTGTATAATAGAAACTGTACTTATTTTTTGTATTGCAAATCAATCTGTGATTCCATTCAAGTGAAGAAACCGCAAAGCAATCCGTTGCCAACTTATCGTTTTACACAACGAGGGATATGATATTGGGAAATCGAATTCGGGAATTGCGTCAGGAGAAGAAAATAACGCAGCTACAATTGAGCATCGAATTGGGCGTTACCCAGGAGACAATCAGCGCTTATGAACACAACAAGCATTTGCCCAGTGTAAGCGCGCTGCTGACTATGTGTGAGATTTTCGGCGCAAGCATGGATTATATCATGGGAATATCCAATGTCCGGCATGTTGCCATGGAGACAGACGGTACTCTGGAAGACCTGAATCAGCAGACAATTCTTATGAATTATTTCCGCCGTCTGGGCAGCAAAAACAAAGCAATGCTGATCGCGTACGCCCAGGGACTGATGGATTCGCAAAAAGGATAAAGCAGCCCTTCCGACCTGGAATTGGCTGCTTTATTTTTTATGATACGATTCTGTTTCTTCTTCACCCCATATCTCTATTTCCATCCAAAACTGATCATCAGCCCTCCGGCAGTCACAATACCCGCATCCTCCTGATGTCGCCGCAGATGTTCCCGGATCTCCCTCTGTCTGCGACAGTAGTCCTCAGCCTCGGCCCTGGTCATGCCATGGTTCATAAATCGGCTGACGGTGTCCTTCTCTCCGGCTTCCATGTCCTCCGTCCAGCCTCTGGTCAGCATCAGGTCCTGGAGTTTTTCGCTGTAATTGTCCTGGCAGGGGCTGATCACATTCACCCGGTCATTCATGCGGCACTGCACCTGTTTTAATCCCAGCTGTTCCATCAACAGAGGCAGACGAATGCCAATGGCATAATCCCTGTCCTGCTTTTCCAGTTCCGTTCTCCACATGGTGGGAAATCCCTCCCTGGCGCAGAGCCTGGCATAGTCCAGCCCTTGGATATACAGTCCGTCGCTCTCCAGTTCCCGGTTTACATCAATGCAGACCACCAGACCACCCAAACGACAGGCCTGATACATCTTCTCAAGAAATTCCATCGGCCGTCCGATATGCCGCAGCACCGCCTGACAGATCACCAAATCATACACATCCCGAATATCGCTCTCCAGAAAGTCCCCCTGCTCCAGGGTAATCTGCCCCGGGAAGACACACCAGTCCGCCCGTTCCGACAGTTTCTGTCCCTGGGCAATCAGATTTTCGGACAGGTCAATACCGTGATATGTGCTGCCCTCCGGCAGCAAAGGCATCAGCAGGGAGGACAAAAAGCCCAGTCCGCAGCCGCAGTCCAGTATCCTGACCGGCCCCCGTATCCCCCAGACCCGCTCCACTAAAAATCCAAAATAATCCTGATTCGCTATGGTTTTACGGGTACACGTCAGATAGTCCGCCCTCTCCTCCCAATACCCCCTGGTGCCGGATTCCACGGGCAGATACTCCTCCCCCGGCAGTGGCTGTAGTCCCAGAAGCTGATCCACTGATACCTGAAAAGACATTGCCAGTTCCGGCAGCATGCCGATGTCCGGCATAGTTGCGCCCGTCTCCCACTTGCTCACTGTCTGAAAGGCCACTCCCAGCCTCTGCGCCAGCTGCTGCTGGCTGATTCCCTTCTGCCTGCGCAGCTCCGCAATCCTCAGTTGCAAATTTGCCATCTTCTTTCCCTCCGTATGCGTCTACCGATAAAAGGAGTCAAAATCTGTATCGTGAGCCCTTACTCATATATGAACGAACAGAAAGCCTTGTATAGAATCATAATTGTCCGCCAAACAGGATTTTCCCCTTCTGTCCTGACCATCTTACCATATGATCTCAGGATATTCCATAACGCCCTGCGGGAAAGAATTCGCCTTAAATTCCTTATTCCGCCTCCTGCCACAGGATTATTGCCCTTCCTCAAAAACAGCCTTGCAATTCTTTATATGGCAGGCAATACCACATTTTATGACCCGGCCCATTCCGGCAAGGCCCGGCCATCCGACATACCCCTTCCTCTCAATCTGTTCCAGGGCTTCCCTGCATCCGGCCTCCAGATCGCCGTTCTCGGCATACTTGACCTCTATCACTATGCCGGTCTTCTCCGCGAAAATCTCAATCACGATATCCGCGTAGCCCTGGCCTCCCTCCCGGTTGGACAGCACCTTCCAGTCTTCTTTGAAGCGCAGTAAGCCCAGCAGAAAGCCATGATAGAAGTTTTCCTTTAACTCCTTTCTGACCGCCGTATCCCGGACACTGACCGTCTCACTTAAATACTCCGTAAAAATCCTCTGTACCGCTTCCCCGTTGGCCTCCCGGAAAGCCTCGCAGAACGCGCGCAGCCTCTCCCTGTCCTCCCGGGCCTTTTCCTGCATCCAGCTCCGGATCTGGGTCATGAAAATATCATGGATCTCCCTGTTGGGAATCACAAGCCTGCGCATCTTCCCCTCGGACTCCCCTTGCTGGGTCAGGTAGCCCGTGACGAAGAGAACGCTCCATACATTTTCAATACTGTCGTACAGCTCCTTGTAGGTCAGCTCCTCATTGATCTGTTTCCACACGGGCTCTCCGGCAATCAGACGCTCGATTTCATCCCTTGTCCCGGAAGTGGCTTCCTTAAGCAGGCGTTTGAGCACTTCATTGCTGCTGGTATTGGCCCAATAATTCTGGGGCTGCCAATTCCGTTTTACCAGGAGTTTATTTACATAGCTGATCACATCCCAAGGGCAGTATACATCGGTATCCCCAAAGCAATAACCATCGTACCATTCCTTTATCAGATCATATTTTTCACTAAGCTCATAGTATTCCAGCATTTCTTTTACTTCATCATCCGTGAAGCCAAAGTAAGAATCACATTCCGGATCAGTAATGGAAAAGACAAGTAAATTGTTCAGCCCCGTGAAAATACTCTCCTTCGATACCCGCAGACATCCCGTCAGCACGGCAAACTGCAGGCTGCTGTTTGTTTTCAGCGCCTGCTCGAACATATTGCGGATCAGGACGATCATCTGGTCATAATAGCCCTGTTCGTTGGCCTTGGCCAGCGGCACGTCATACTCGTCTATCAGGATGATTACCCTGCTGCCATAGTGCTTTTCCAGCAGCTCGGACAATGTATGCAGACTCCCCATAAGTGTTATATCTGACATGGCATAGACGCTTTGCCCTGTGGAGTCCACTTGAATCAATTGTCTGTATATTTTTTTATCCGCATCCGTAAGCCTTTTGCTTTCCAGCAAGTCATAGAACTTCATTGCTTCTCTGCCAATCGTAAGGCACATCAGCGCGCGGGCCGTCTGGTAATCCAATCCGCTTACCCCTTTCAGGCTGATGGAGATAACCGGGAATTTTCCCATGTATCTCTCACAGAGCCCCTTCTCCTCTGCAATATCCAATCCGTCAAACAACGCCCTGTCGCCGCCGATCTGGAAAAAGCATCTGAGCATATCCATATTCAGCGTCTTTCCGAAACGCCGGGGACGGGTAAACAGATTCACCTTGTCCCGTCTGCGCAGCAAATCCCTGATAAACGCCGACTTGTCCACGTAATAATATTCGTCCGTGCGGATCTCCTCAAAACTCTCGATTCCAATAGGAAGCCTTTTCTTTTCGAAGTCATACATAGATTATACCTTTCCGAGACAGTCTATTTCAGGGAATGCAATACGAGCGTTCCCTCCTGATCCCAGCGGGGAAGGGCCCCAGGCTGCCTTACTGTCTCCGGGCAGCCGACAATCCTTTCCCGGCAGAATGTCACGCATTCTCATGCTTTTATCATACCTGCATCCCAGGGGGAAGTCAACCCGGGTCTCACCGCGGCGGCAGCCCGTCACTGAAATTACCGGTTATCTGTCATCCTCCCACAAACCGGTCATCAGAACGGGCGAGTCTGCCCCACATCCCGGGCCGCCGTTCAAATCCCTTCTCAGCTGCGTTCTTTCTTCACCAGAATCCTGACCTCCTCCCCCTGGTCCGTCCGGGTCGCAAGGACACAGTCCGGCGTAGCGAACTCTGCCTGTCTGCCCAGCGTTTCCCGGCATATAAACTCCACCCACTTTTCCGGCACATTCCCCTCAAAGGCCAGCAGAACCGTGTCCGTGATCTCACAGTCCATCTGCTTTCTGGCATCCTGGACATTTCTGACCATATCCCTGGCCAGCCCTTCCGCTTTCAGATCCTCCGTGAGCGTCAGATCCAGCGACACCACAATTCCCCGGCTGCTGGCCACAGGCTGACCGTCCCTGGCCTGATAAGACACAAGAATGATGTCCGCCGCGAAATTCTCTTCCCGCTCCTCCATCTGTAAAATGACCTCATCGCCCGCCATCCGGAACTTTCCGCTTTGAACAGCCTTGACAATCTCCGCGATCCTGTCGGGATACCTGCTGCGGATTTCGCTGAAATTGGGCTTGTATCTCACCTCCGCGATATCCTCCGCCTCTTCCAGGATCTCCACGCGCTTCACATTCAGCTCCTCCGCGATCACATCCCGAAACGCCTCTATAACGCCGTTTTGGGCGGAGTCCGGCAGCGCCACCTTAAGACCGGACAGAGGCTGTCGGTTCTTTACGCGGTTTTTGCTGCGGACAGAGCGGGCCAGGTAGATTACCTCCCGTACCAGGGCCACATCCTCCAGCAGCTTCCCGTCCGCGCAGACCTGCGGAATCTCCGGCCACCGCGCAAGATGTACGGAAAGCTCCCCCGTCAGAACCTTATACATCTTTTCCGAGAGAATGGGAGCCACAGGGGCCAGCATTTTGGTGGTACATACCAGGACATAGTACAGGGTGTGATAAGCGCCGCACTTATCCCGGGACATGCCGCCGCTCCAGAAACGCCGTCTGGAACGCCGTATATACCAGTTGGTCAGTCCGTCCACCAGGGATACCAGATACTCCACATATTTGTTCACCTGGTAAGAATCCATATGGTCCGTGATCTGCCGCCAGGTCTCATACAATTTGGCCAGCATCCATCTGTCCAGCTGGTTTTCCGGCAAAAGCGCCTTCCGCCCCTCCGGGGAAACGCCTTCCCCTTCCCACTGCCGGATCTCTGACCCGTACTCCTTCCTCTCCTCCCTCAAATCGCAGTCCCCTTCTTCCAGCCGGGACTCCTGCCAAATATCCTTTTGTCCCTCCGGCCTGAAACCGTCAATATTCGCGTAGGAGATATAAAAATTGCAGGCGTTCCAGTAGGGCAGGATAATCTGCTGATACGCGTCCTGGATGCCCGCCTCATCAAAGAGCAGGTCTCCGATCAGCATGGCATTTGTCTGGTACAGATAGAGCCGGAACGCATCCGTCCCGTGCCGCCGCATCAGCTGCATGGGGTCCGTATAATTTTTGGAGGATTTCGCCAGTTTTTTCCCGTCCTTTGCCAGAACCGTTCCGTGGACCACACAGTTCTGAAACGCGGGCTTGTCAAAAAGCGCCACGGCCAGCACATGCAGATAGTAAAACCAGCAGCGGATCTGTCCCGTGTATTCCACAATGAAATCGCTGGGAAAATGGGACTCAAACCACTCCCTGTTCTCAAAGGGATAGTGCTTCTGGGCAAAGGGGACACAGCCGCTCTCAAACCAGCAGTCCAGAACCTCCGGCACCCGGCGCATGGTCTTGCCGCAGCATTTGCACGGAAAAGTCACCTGGTCCATATACTGCCTGTGCAGATTGGTCAGAAGCACACCGCTGGCCCTGTGTATTTCCTCCACGCTTCCCAGCACCACCCTCTCGCCGCACGCTTCGCATTCCCAGATCGGAATGGGGGTGCTCCAGTACCGGTTTCGGGAGATATTCCAGTCTCTGGCGCCTGCCAGCCAATTGCCAAAACGTCCGTGCTTCACAGTTTCCGGCACCCAGTTGATATCTTCATTGAGCTGCACCAGGCGTTCCTTGATTTTTCCGATATCAAAGTACCATGCCTCCATGGCCTTGTAGATCAAAGGCTGCTTACATCGCCAGCAATGGGGATAATTGTGCAGAATGGTTCCGTCCGCCACCGCCTTTCCACTGTCATAGAGAAAACGGATAATCGCGGGATTCATCTCAATGACATTTTTTTCCCCGGCGGGGTCGTAAAAATCGCGGATTTCCTCCGTGAACCGGCCCCTCTCGTCCACAGGATTCACCAGAGGAATCCGATTGTTCCGGCAGGTCCAATAATCGTCCTCACCGAACGCGGGCGCCGTGTGGACGATTCCCACGCCTTCCTCCGAGCCCACATAATCCGCGGAAACCACCCGAAAAGCACCCTCTGCCTTCCTGTCGGCAAAATAGTCAAACAGCGGCTCATAAGTCTTCCCCAGCAGATCCAATCCCCTGCATTCTTTCACAATCACCGGTGATGTGCCAAAAACATTTTCATAGTTTGCCAGGGTATTTTTACAGGCCACATAGACGCAGTCCCCTGCCTCCACATACGCATACGTCAGTTTTTCCCCCACGGCCAGACACATATTCGAGGGCAACGTCCACGGCGTGGTGGTCCAGGCCAGAAAGTACACCGGTTTTTCCCCCACGGATTCCGGAGTCTTAAACCGGGCCATAATCCAGCGGTCCTGCCGGGGCCTTGTGGAGTCGGATTCACGGGTGTCGGAGATGGACAGGGATGTCTCGCAGTGCATGCAATAGGGAGTGACGCGATAGTCCCGGTAAATATAACCCTTGTCATAGCACTGCCGGAACGCCCACATGACGCTTTCCATGAAATTCCTGTCCATGGTCTTGTACGCGCCGTCATAGTCCACCCAGCGGGCCATCTGTTCCACATATTCTCTCCAGGCCTCATTGTTGCCTGCAACGATCTCATAACATTTCTCATTGAATTTGTGGATACCCAGCTCCTTTTCGATCTGTTTTTTGTCCGTGATGTGAAGCAGTGCCTCCGCCTGGTTTTCAATGGGAAGCCCATGGCAGTCCCAGCCCCATACCCTGGGTACCCGGTACCCCCGCATGGTCCAGTATCTGGCGATCATGTCCTTGATAAAGGACACCAGGACCGTGCCGTGATGGGGCTTTCCGGTGGGAAACGGCGGTCCGTCATAGAAAACCACTTCCTCTCCCGTCCGCTGCTCCACGGACTTTTCAAAGATCTTCTCCTTTTTCCAGAAATCCAGCACCTCCTCCTGGATCAGCGCCAGCTCCGGTTTGTTTGACAGTTCCTCATACTTCATGATAGATCCTCCTCTACGCGCGAGACTGTAGCCCGGACAGTGCGGTTTTCCTTCCTGAAATGCAAAAAAGCCCCCATCCATTCCAGGATGAGGGCTTGCGCTTCTCAATTTTTACACCACCTGCACGAACATACCAACATATGTCTTCCAGATAACGGCGGAATACCGGCACGACTTACTCACGCCCATGTCACAACCGCTAAACCTGCCTTGCAGCCATGGCCATGTAGTTTTCAGCCTGCAACTCCAGAGTGATTTTCTTACTTACCTTCCTTGTCAGCTCTCAGCCCCCTGACTCTCTGTAAATTCCGGTAAATAGTACTTGCCTCTATCAACGTTTTTCTCATTCTATAATATCCGGCAGAGATTTGTCAATCTATTTTTTGCCTCTTCATGTGTTTTGTTTGCCTCCCCCTGTTCGTCAGAGGTTCTGTCTGAACTGGCGGCCCGGTTGGCCACGGGCTGATGCCCCGCGCCTCCAACCCCCGGCCCAGCTTACAGGGAGATACATATTTGTTTAATACACATCGTAATACCGTGTGTTTTCCACTCCGAGGGTATTCAATTTTTTCACCATGTCGTCCAGACGCCTCTTCCAGAATGTCCTGAACCACTTACGGCCGCCAAACCATTTTACCAATAGGGGACTGATTGCGTAATAGCATCTGATAAACGCCCTGCCATACCACGTCTCTTTTAATGTGTAATCCCGAAAACGCCTGAGCGTCCATACCTGAGGGCAGTCATAGGAGCCATATACGCAGGTCGCAATATAGCATCCTGCCGCTCTGGGTGCCTTGAACGCCGGATCAAACGCTTTCACTTTACAGGCAAAGTGATCTGTTTCAGCCTGCACAGATTTCCTGGAGTTTCCGGTTTTGCGATAACGTGGATGATCTGCGGCAAATCTTTTTCTGATAGATAACACATACTTCCAGCTGACGACCGCTATCTCCATAATTGCCTGACTGGAGGGAAAATGTACTTCCAATTGGTCCCCGAAGCAATACAATATGCCAACTATTGCCCGCATTACAGCATAATAGATACTGTAGAAGTTCGCCTCCCAATTGTCCGGCCATCCAGTCAATGCAAGGGTATAATATTTTTCCGCATTTTCCGCGTTGCCGCTGTACTTGTACCTGCGGGCCATCAAGATATACTGATCCGATTGATCCACATACCCGGTATTGATCGCATCTCTGCCGCTCTGGATATTGTCCATGTGATTCACATTATAATCGTTTATCGCTTTCTCAACAACAAAAGCAGTTCCACAATATTTACAGATCGCGGCGTCATGTCCGTCGTCAACTTCCATCTGCGCTCCGCACTATGCGCAGATTGCGGGGATAAATGCCAAAAGAATCCCTCCTGTCAGATGAATATGTGTACATATTGCTCCATAGCCTCACGACCCGCTGGACTTATAATGTCTCACGCCAAATCTCCACAGCCCATAGCAGGGCAGCAGAAACAGAATCGCCAGAAGAGGCAGAAACATATAAACAGGGCTGGAAACATGCCCTAAAATATACTGTAGGGGATAATACTGAATCAGGGAATAGGGCACAATAAATGTAGTCAGCCGCAGCACCCTCTTTCCATATATATCCAGAGGATATTTACCGTACTCCCGCGCACCGTCTGTCAGCACATTCATAAACTCCAGCCCGTCCAGTGTAAAAAAACACAGCGCGGCATAGACCAGAAACAGCCCCGCAAACACCGCCATCCCCCCCACCAGCATAAAGACCAGGGTAAATACCCGCTCTGCCGTCCATCGGATCTGCGCTGTTGCAATGGCATAGACCAGCATGACCACCGCCTGCAGCATCCTGCCCAGTCGGGTCAGTTCAAACTTGCTGCCCAGCACCTGCAGAATCTCCCCCTGGGGCCGCACCAGCACCCGATCAAACTCACCACTCCTGACAAGGCCGGAAAAGGTGTCAAACCCCCTGGCCCACATCTCCGCCAAAGAGAACTCCATCAGCACAATGGCGTAGCAGAGCAGCACCTCGCTGTAGCTGTATCCCCTGACCTGGTGAAACCTCTGAAACAGGAAATAGATGCCCAGAAACACATTAAACGAAACCAGGAACTGTCCCAGAGCCGTAAGCAGAAATGATGCCTTGTACTGCATCATCCCCCGAATCACGATGGAAATATAATGTCCGTACAGCCTCATTTTTCTTCTCATAAAAACCCCCGTCTGCCCGCTTTGGCGGACACTCTCATCAGGACCGTGAAATTCTTTTTTCACATTCTCCCGTCTGCCCGCCTTGGCGGGCACTCTCATCAGGACCATGAAAATTCTTTTTTTCACATTCTCCCGTCTGCCCGCCTTGGCGGGCACTCTCATCAAGACCGTGAAATTCTTTTTTTCACATTCTCCCGTCTGCCCGATATTTGTGTCAGTTCCTACCCGCCCTGCACCGTCACCTTTCTCTCCGCCCTCCGGCACAGGCTCCGCCCGGCCGCGACCATCGCCGCCAGCCAGAACACCTGCAGGCAGACCGCCCGCAGCATCTCATCCCCGGACATGCTGCCGCTGTAGATCCGCAGGGGCACATTCTGCATGGCCGCAAAGGGCAGCAGTTCCAGAATATAACGAATTTTTTCCGGGAAAAAGGGCAACGGTATCACGGCCCCGGCAAAAAACTCCACCGCCGAGACGCAGAAAATCCGGACCCCCTCCGGAGAGAGGGTATAAAAAGTCGTAATATACACCAACATGGTAAATGCCACTATGACCAGAAGCCCCAGCACCAGCGTAAGAAGAAACACGCCAGCATGCAACGGACTGGCGGGAAGCCGCAGCCCATAGGGAGAGGGCAGCAGCGATGCCACCACCAGAATCGGAATACAGCGCAGCAGAGCTTTGGATGTACGGTTTGCCAGCGACCGGGAAAACCACATCTGATAAATACTCACTGGTCGGCACAGCTCATAGGCGATATTGCCGTTTCGGATGGCGTCAAAAATCTCCCCCTCCATGATCCAGGCTCCAAACACCGCAAGAAAAGCCTGCTGCAGCCAGATATATGTCACCACCGCCTCAAAGCTCATGGGAAAGACCGCCGCGTCCGCCTCATAAAATGCCCGGTACACCAGAATCTCCATGGCTCCCCAAAAAAACTGAGTAACGATCCCCGCCGCCGCGGCTGTCCGGTATTGCAGTCCCATGAAAAACCGCAGCCGGAAGAACGAAAAATATTTTTTCATAGCTCTCTTCCTCTTCTTACCTCATATCTCATAACTGCGATACAGCTGGGCCACTTCCTCGTCGATATTCTCTCCGCCCCGCCGGATATCCTCCAGTGTGCCGTCCAACAGAATCTGTCCCTTTCCGATCAAAATGATCCTCCTGGTCAGCGCCTCGATATCCTGCATGTCATGGGTGGTCAGAATCACGGTGGTTTTATGATTCTCATTCTGCTTCCTGATAAAATCTCGAACGGCCAGCTTGGACACCGCGTCCAATCCGATGGTGGGCTCGTCCAGAAACAGAATCCTGGGACTGTGCAGCAGAGAGCCCGCAATCTCACAGCGCATGCGCTGCCCGAGAGACAACTGCCGGGCCGGAGTGCGCAGCAGTTCCCCCAGATTCAGTAATTCCGTCAATTCGTCCAGATTGGACCGATATACATGGTCGGGAATCGTATAAATATCCTTTAAGAGTTCGTAGGAATCTATGACCGGAACATCCCACCACAGCTGCGAGCGCTGTCCGAATACCACGCCGATCTGGCGCACATGCTCAATCCGGTTCTTCCAGGGCACCCTGCCGTCTATCAGACAGCTGCCGCTGTCAGGTGTCAATATTCCGCTGAGAATTTTGATCGTGGAGCTTTTCCCCGCTCCATTGGGGCCTATATAGCCTACCATCTCCCCGTCGGAAATGGTAAAGCTCACGTCTCTGAGAGCGTGAATCTCCTCATACTCCCTGTGAAACAGGGCTTTTATGGCCTCGTGAAAGCCGCCGCTCCGCTTTGCAATCCTGTACGATTTGCACACGTTTTCCATCGTAATCATCGTTGCTTCCTCCTGGTAGTTATGTCTCCGCATCTTTCCAAGTAGTCCGGCTCCATCGGATTTTGCCGATGGATACTATTCAGTTTTCCCTGCTGATCCCTTTATCGGACGCAGGGAATTTTATCATAACAAAAACAAAGCTCCCCTGTCAATCCCCAACCGCAATTTTTTACCGTTTCCGTCACCCCACCAGGCCATATTCTTTCGAAAATCTACCGCATCATAATCGGTGGAAAAATGATTGCGCAGATTGTCGTACATCAGGCGCAGCCGAAGGTTCCACCGATCCAATACACTGTGACATCATTGAAGAACCGTGTCAATATGCGTGTTTTGTACATAGTCTGCTGCTTTCAGGTGCTTATTTGCGTTTTCAACGGTCCATACACAGCCTGAATTCTTCAAAACTTTTCACACCGGGAGCGGCGGTGTACCACTGTTTCAAAACTTTGGCATCCTGCTCACTCTCAATGCGGCTGCGAATATCCTGAGGTATCTCACCCAGATGATCCAGGAAAGTATATATAACCTGTCGGCTCTCGGCCAATCTGCCTTTCGCTATTCCTTCAGTAACGCCTTTCGTAATACCCCTGTTCAGCCCCTCCTCATACGCCTCTTCCCTCTCCACCGCAACCGCATCATCATAATTCCACTGTGTATACAGCATGTTTACTACCTCCGAACCATGTTCCCGCATGAACTCCGTCAGGATTCCCTCTTCCTTGCAGTCTCTGACCGCCTGTGTGATCGCCTCGTCCCGAATCCATCCGGCTCCCAGATAATCCTTGATCCGCTGGATGAACCAGGAGTACTCGTACATGGGACGGCAGTCCCGCAGCAGCCTATGTCCCGACGGCAGATTGATATTGATTACTTTCACTTTCAATTCTACCATAGGATGCTCCGTTTTATCAAGGAAAGCATCGGAAAGCCGCATAATTTTCTCCGGCGGACAGGGCTCATCTCCATTGTAAAAAACATAGAACTCTGGAGTGGGGATCTGGAACAGCCTGCGTCTGTAGATCATCCTCTCATCCAACAGTTTCTCCAATGTGCGTCCCAGATAAAGCAAGTCCCTCAGAGGCATGTTCTCATTGATCGTGGACTGATGTTCGCTGATGACCAGCACACGGTTCTTCACTGTGAAAGCCAAGTCATTCTTTCTGGCGATAAACAGCACCCCCTCCAGCGTTACATAGGTGATATCCTCTGGGGACACCTCCCCATCCCCCAGCGCCGCATACAGTTTGCAGGCATTTTCGGGTTCTCCGAAATATGCCGTGAACGCACTGTCTTTTACCTTTCGGTTTGCAATTGTTTTTCCTTCTTGTTTTGCCATAAATCAGCTCCTCCTGCATTGTCTGTTCTAAGATGAAAAAGGCAGAAAGAATAACGTCCACAAAATCGTGGAACTATTATTCTTTCTGCCATTGTGTCTCTTATTATACCTGGAGCAGAGCGTATGTCAAGCCCCAATATTCTATCACTTCAATCAGGATATAGTTGTATTTTGTGTTCTTGAAGTCCTCCAGTTTCCAGAAGTCCTTCATTTGGCGGAAAGGTTGGGGGGCTTCTGCCATTTTCCGCTAACGATGGCCAGCTTCACGGCATCCTCCACTATCCCTGAATCGTCCAGGACGCCCCTGAGGATGGCGGGCTTATATCTGCGCATGGCCTCCCCTTCCTTATCTTTCCGGCATATCTGTATCATAAGCCACCTCCGCTTTGGTATCATAAGAATTCCCCGCTTGCTATACCAGATTTTCAAGAAGTTAGCCAAAAGACTTATTGAAAAATTTTTCGTTTATACTTGAAAAAGTATTCTGTCTGTGATAGACTTCTTTTATTAAAATTGCATTTTTTACAGATCATGACAAATACGGATCTGAACATCTGATTGTACTTCTTTTTCTGTCTCTGCTCCCGTTCACCCGGGTCAGAAAGTCTGATGCGTGACTCCCAGTCAGCATTTCCGGCGGAAATTTCCCCTGTCCTTATTGGTTTTCCGTTATTCCTGCTTCGATGAGCGTTTCATGGGCCTGCGTCTTCGTTTCACGCCCGGCTTCCTTGCAATTCTCAATTCCGTAAGACGACAGCTTCTCCGCTTAATCCACTCTCTGGTAAGGGTACACACATAATTACACTCCGGCGACTTACCTCCATTTCGCTTATTTCTCCATATTATAGTATTATAAGTCTGCTGTATGTCATGGCGCTCTTCTGGCACCTCGGGATTTCAGAAACCGAAAAAGAATTCAATAAAATAGCTGCCACATTCAGCAACAGAGAAGTGCGGCAGCCGAAAAAATATTTAAAGCACCTTGACAATTAAATAGACTTTACACTCCGCAGGTGGTATACTTCTTTATACAGGAGGTACAAACTTATGGACAGAGAAAGCATGGAAATGTTTCAGAAAATACTTGAACAGCTTGGCAAAATGGACTCCAGACTCGATCAGATGGATTCCAGACTTGATCAGATGGACACCCGGCTTGACAAGATGGATGATCACATGAAAATGATGGATGTCAGGCAAAATAAAATGCATGAGCAATTGACAGAACTACAGCTTTCGCAAAAGCTGTTTGAATTGAACGCGAACAAGAAATTCGCCAGATTGCAGGATGGCATGGATACGGTCGAAGAAATTCTGAAAATGAACGAACTGATTCCCGGATTAAACAAAGCAGCCATCTAATCGGGTATATCAACCGCAAGAGTGTAAAGTCTGTTTAGTTGTCAATGGCTTTACACCCTTTGTCCACTACCCTTTTTGACCGGAGATGGCCGCTCTTCCCCATCCCTACCGATACAGTACATAATCCTGTACCTCATGCAAAAAACCGCCCGTCGCCAGGGCATCTGCCGCCTGGGCCGGGTATTCCTTCACCGAGACGCGTTTCTTTCCCGGAAAAATCCTTCCCCCGCGATACTCCTGCGCAAACAGGGTCAGGAGCTCCGTCAGTTCATTTTCCCGCAAACGGCTTCTTTCGGAATCGCTCTCCCGCAATTCCTCTGACCCAAAACAGCGCAGCACCCTGCCCTGCCGCTCAAACACCGCCACCGGCAGGCCTCCCTGAAATGCCACAGCCGTCCCCGGCACATTGACAAAGCTACGCCCCGGCTCATGAGAAAGCAGTTTTCCCCAGGGCTGCATGGGATCGGCGGCATTCAGCCAGGCCGTCTCCGTGCCGGGATACATCAGCCGGCCCGTCACACTCTCAAAATCCTGCCTGCGCAGAAACTGCGCTCCGGAAAGCCCCCTCACAAAATATCCCCTGCGCACCTGCCCGGTGTACTCCCATACCCGCAGAATTCTCAGCGCCTCCGTCCAGGACAGTCCCCATGCGGCGGCAGTCTCCCGGCACAGAATCAGATACCGCTCAAAGCATCTCTCCATCTGTTCCTGCACCGTCAAAGGACGCAGAGGTCTCACCAGGTCAAATCGTCCTGCCTGCAAAACCTTTACCCTGGCTCCCACCCGTCGCCGGGCCGCGGCCTTCTCCGTCTTTTCCCGGTTCAGCCACTGCCGCACCGGTACAAAGCTGTCCGCGCATACCAGTCCCTTTTCCATCAGGGAAAGCAGCACGTCATGAGGGGATTCCCCCTCCAGCACATGGCTGAGCGCCTGGGGAAAGCTGGCTCCCCGACGGGCCAGAGCCTCCGTCAGGCGCTTCTCGCGGTCGGACAATTCCTCCCAGGGGATCTGCGCCTCCCGGTTCCAGTCAATCTCCTCCGCGGCATCGAACGCCAGCCTGCCGCCCTCCTCCATGTGCCAGAAGTATTCCCCCTGGGCCAGAAAGGCATCCAGCTGCCCCTCCCTGTACCCCCGTACCCGGGCGCTCAAGATCAGCTCCTCCCACATGGCCACTGGCAGAGCCATGCCCGCAAAGGACCGAAGGGTTTCCCGCAGAGCCTCCTGGGGCGGGGCGGAACGCTGTATGCGTGACAGCAGCAGCGCCGCATAGTTTTCCGGAGAGCAGGTGGATATCTCCTCCCGGCGGTTTTTCAGGGTGCGGATTCTGGCCCGCCTGTACAGCCGGGCATGGTAGTATACGGTCTGGCCCTGCTCTTCCTGGGCCGCCGCTTCTTCCCTGCTCAGCAGTTCTTCCAGCACCTGCCGGGCTTCTTCCACCGTCCATCCATATCGCCGCGCCACCTGGTCCGCAGTGGCTCCGCCCCGGTAGCGCAGCATCCGCCGGACAACATCCGCCGCCGCGCCGCCGGAGGAGGACGCAAGGGCCTCCTCATACAACGCCTGCTCTTCGGCGGCAATCCAAAGCCCCTGTTCCAGATAAAGAGCGCGCTCCTCCCCCGCCAGTTTCTCCAGCCACTCCACAGGAATCTCCAGTTCCCCCGCCGCCAGATCCCCCTCGGTCATCAGCAGGGCGTGAAGCTGACTCTCATCCTGGGGCATTCCGCCCCCGTACAGACGCCCTTCCTCCCCTGCCCGGGCCAGTTCCTCCATATCCGGGCGCACCAGATTCTTTTCCTGCCGCAGCATTTCCTCCCGCTGCAAGGCTTCCTCCACAGCCCGGTATATCCCTCTGGGCGTGGGGGCGTAGTCGTACATCATCGCCGCCTCCTGGCTCCATTGCAGAGGCAGCGACATGGGGGAGGCCGTGTCCGTATAAACCTCCCGCACCCGGATCTCCCCAGCCTGAATATTCTCCAGAAGCTCCCGCAGCCCCGCCACGTCCCACAGCTGATTCATGCACTCCCGCCGGGTCTCCCGCATCAGAGGATGATCCTTCTCTCCCGCCACCTGGTCCAGCATCTCCGCGCTGCGAAGCCGCTGCATCCACAGAGGCTGCCTGCCTTTGCCCCGCACTCCCATCATCAGCGCCCTGCCGCAGTTATAACGGAAAGCCATATTGAAAAGAGGGGTAGAGGGCAGCAGAGCCGCCAGGACCGCCTCCGCAGATTCCGGGTCCACCCGTTGCAGCAGCCCCTCCGGCATGGCCTCGTCCCCGTAGGAATAGAGCAGAAATCCGTCTTCCTCATCCACACTGCCCACATTGACTCCCATTTCCTGCTGAGCGCGCCGGGCTGCCAACAGGGCCAACGGACTGTTGACCTGTCTCCCAAAGACGGAATGGACCATCAGCTGACTGTGACCGGACTGATCCCTGAAATGCTCCAGCAGAATGGTCCTGTCATCAGGCAGACCGCCGGTGGCCTCCATCTGCCGCCGCAGATAGGCCTCCGCCAGCCCTGTTGCCGATTCGTCCAATCCCAGCGCTCCAAGAGCCTCCCCCAGCGCTCCCCGCTGCTCCGCCTCCCAGAGCCCCCGAAGAATCCGGCCGAAAGCCGTTCCCGTCTCCCTGTTCCTGCCCTTTAATTCCCCATGCCAGAAGGGCAGTCGGGCTCCCTCTACCGGGGCCTGAACCACCGTCACCGTGTCTCTGTCAATCGCCGTCACCCTCCAGGCAAAAGCCCCCAGCAGGAAGCGGTCTCCTTTCTGGGTCTCATAGACAAATTCCTCATCCGCCTCCCCCACTTTTACACCGTCCTGGGTACGCACGGTGTAAAGTCCTTTGTCCGGAATGGTTCCTCCCGCTGAAATTGCCAGCATCCTGCTGTATCCGTCGCCCTCCACTCTCCCGTGGATGCGGTCATACAAAATCCGGGGCCTCACCGGAATGTCCCTTCTGTGCTCATAATCCCCGGCCAGCATTTCCAGCACGGACTCCACGTCCTCTCTGGTGATCTGCCGGAAAGGCCATGCCCTGGGAAGGATCTCCAGAACTTCCTCCACCTCATAGGAACGAAACGCCGCCATGGACACCAGATGCTGGGCCAGAATATCCAGACAGCCCTCGGGAGGATTCAGGCGTTCCACCCTGTTTTCCCTGGCCAGCTGGGCCGTCATGCCACAGAGCACACATTCCGCTGCCGTCCTGGGAAACAGATACATGACGCTGGTGCGGGAGGGATTGTGTCCCGCCCGGCCCAGCCTCTGCAAGGTGCCGGAGACGGTGCGCGGGCAGCCCACCTGCAATACCTGATCAATCTCCCCCACGTCGATGCCCAGTTCCATGGATGAGGTGGCGCACAAAAGCCGCAGCCTCCCCTCCCGCAAAGCGCTTTCCGTCTCCTGTCGCTGCTCCTTGGCCAGACTTCCGTGATGTACACGGGCAAAGTCTTCCCCGCCCAGAAGATTCACATAATAGGCCAGTTTTTCCGCATACCGCCTGCCTTCCACAAAAGCGATGACGCTGCGGTTTCCCTGGCAGTACTGGTACACCAGCGCCGCCAGCTCCTGCCACACCGGGTCCCTGCGCTTTTTGCGCGCGTCCGCGTAGGGCCCCAGAATCTGCAGCCGCACACTCTTCCCCATGGCTGGCGCCGCCACCGTCACCGGCTCCGGGGCTAGGTACCGGGCCGCCTGCTCAAGAGGCGCAATGGTGGCAGACAGACCGATTCGCTGCAAGGGTCTGCCGCACAAAGCGTCCAGCCTGGCCAGTGAAAGCATCAGGTGCGCCCCCCGCTTGGTGTCAATGAGCGCATGAAGTTCGTCTATAATGACAGCCCTGGCGGTACACAGTACATTCTGTCCCGTCTTGCTGGTCAGCATCAGATAAAGGGACTCCGGGGTGGTAATCAAAATATGAGGCGGCTTTTTCACCATCTGCTGCCGCTCCCGGGTGGTGGTATCCCCGGTGCGGATGGCAACGGAGAGCAGTTCCTGGCCGCCGATTCCCTCCAGGGGCTTCCTTAGATTTTCACGAATATCCGCCGCCAGAGATTTGAGAGGGGATACATAGATCAGTTGTAACTCCCGGGGAAGATTTCCCTCCAGCGCCCGGATTTTCAGCCTGTCCAGAAATACCAGAAAAGCCGACAGCGTTTTGCCTGTGCCCGTGGGAGCGGACACCAGCACATGCCCCCCCGCGGCGATGGCCGGCCAGGAGGCCTCCTGTACACGGGTGGGACTCCCCAGTTTTTCCCGAAACCACTGTGCCGTGTCACTGCTGAATAATTGCAGGCAATCCTCCATATTCTTCCCCCTGTTAGAGTTCCGTCTCTCCACTCCTGCCCCCTTGTGGCGGCTTCCGTTCCAAGACTGTTTTAAATTTCCTCTTGACATTTCTTAGCTGGACTTCCATATACCTGTGGAGCTGCTTGATCCCACATGGGATATACCTGCCCCATCCCGCCATACTGCCGTTTACGGCAGCTGCTTCCATGCCGCTTTTTCTTGTTCCATCATAACACAAACCGGCTGTGTGATCAATCCGGACAAATTGGCCACAGGAGGCACATCGGGCTTGACATCAGTAATACATAATGTATAGAATATTTCTGAGACTATCACTACTATGGAGGAACAGATATATGAAAAAAATGTCTGCAAGAATACTGACACTTTTGCTGATACTCGGTGAATTGGTTTTCCCGTTGCAAATTTTTGGAGGAACCGGTATCACCGCGGCAGCGGCGGAGAATACGGATATCAGTTTTATCAGCGAAACAGCCGTGCCGGACAACGGCGCCGCCGCATGGCCGGGACCGGAAGCGTTCAACGTGTTGTCCTTTACGGAAAAGGACCTGGCATTTCCGTTCGGCTATGCCGTTGCTGCCGAAAACACTCCGAGTATGGGCGAGCCTTTGGCAACGGCATCCAACAGCTGCGGAAGCAATCTGACCTGGAGTCTGGCAGGCGGAATCCTTACGATCTCCGGAACCGGGGAGATGAACGATTACATCGGTTCCTCCGCCCCCTGGGCTGCAGATCAGTATTCCATCAGCGCTGTCGTGGTCGAAAGCGGCGTGACCAAAATCGGCGCGCAGGCCTTTGCCGATTGCGCCAATATAAGCAGCGTAACTCTCCCCCAGACCCTCTCCGCTATTGGCGAGGGAGCCTTTTATGGCTGCATTTCTCTAAAAAGTATTGCTTTGCCGCCGAGTATACAGAATATTCCGGACGGCCTGTTCGCGAATTGCATCTCTCTTACAGAAATATCCATGCCGGGCGCTGTCTCCGTCGGAACATACGCTTTTCAGAATACAAAACCGGCAAACTTCACCATAGGCAGAACCCTGACAGATATTGACAGTCTTGCTTTCTTTGGCGCGCAGGTAGGCTCTTTCAGCATTGAGCCGGGAAACAGCATATTTTCTGTTACGGACGGAGTTCTCTTTTCTGATAATGGACAGACCCTTTTCGCATACCCCGGCGGGAAATCGGGAACATCCTATATTATTCCGTACACGGTGAAAAAAGTAGGGGCAGGCGCTTTTATAAGTAACGCGCAACTGACCCAAATCATCATTCCGGAAGGGATTGCAGAATT
The DNA here is from genome assembly GCA_910583845.1 of uncultured Acetatifactor sp. Classification (GTDB taxonomy): domain Bacteria; phylum Bacillota; class Clostridia; order Lachnospirales; family Lachnospiraceae; genus Acetatifactor. The sequence goes on along the minus strand of CAJUAB010000016.1, from coordinate 33,615 downwards.
GGGAGAGTCCTCCTTTCAGAATTGCACCGCCCTGACTTCCGTTGTAATACCGGACAGCGTTACAAGTGCGGATGATTTTACTTTTTATGGATGCACGGCCCTGAAATCCGTAAAATTCGGCAGCGGGCTGAAAAGCACTTCCTACCAGATGTTCAGACAATGTACCTCACTGATCGGGATTGATTTCGGCAGCGTATTGGAGAAGCTCTACGCACATACATTTGCATATTGCAGCTCGTTGACAGAGATCACCCTGCCCCCCAATATCAAGGAAATCGGGAACGGCGCTTTCGGGGAATGCTATTCCCTGAAAAGTTTTACCAGCAGCAGTCTGTCCGCCATCCCGTATCAGGCTTTCCTGAACGACAGATCCCTTGTCAGGCTTAATCTGAACGAAGGGCTGACCACAATCTACAGATATGCCTTTGGGAACTGTCCTAAACTTACTGCCGTGACCCTTCCGGCCTCTGTAAATTTTGTGGCCTCTCACGCATTTGATCCCACTGTGTCCCTCACCGCGAAAAACCCCGGCCTGGGCGCTTTTGGCTCAAATGGATTGCGGACGCTGGAATACTTCTCCCTGACCGGCAATTACAGCTATTCCCATGCTTATGAAGTTCTGAATATTGTCAATCAGCGGAGAAGGGAGGCAGGCGCTCCCGATCTGGTGATGGACTCTTCTCTTCTGGAAACGGCCATGCAGAGAGCCATGGAGTCCTCCGTATTGTTTTCTCATACGCGTCCTGACGGCTCCTCCTGTATGGATCTCAATCCATTGATGTATGGGGAGAACATAGCCTATGGCAGTTCAACTCCCGAATACGTGATGATCTCCTGGATGAATTCGGATGGTCACAGACAAAATATTCTGAACCCCGGTTATACGACAATCGGCATTGGCTGCGTCGCGGTTGATGGCGTGTATTACTGGGCGCAGTGCTTTGGCGTGGGGAAAAATCAGACCAATTGCAGCAGTCCCGCAGACAAAACGGCGATTCAGCCCATACAGATCGCGACGGAAACATTCGAAGAGGCAACTACCTCCTCCGGCATTATCTGGGGTGAACTGGAAAAATATACATATACCAGCAGCCTCATTCTGAACCCTTCCTCTGTCAGTCCGGGGAATCAGACGCAAGCCGTATTTTATCTGAAAAATCCCAGTCTCGACGTCAGCCATGCGATTGCTCCTGACTTCCTGATCTGGAGTTGCTCTGATACAGCCGTGGCAACAGTCAACAACGGCATGGTAACGGCATTGAACGCAGGCCCCGCGGAAATCTCGGCAACAATGGCCAACGGTTCTTATAAGGCCTCTGCCCCCATCCGTATGGCCGCATCGGTGGAGGACTTTGTCAGACGTATGTACACCGTTGCGCTGAACAGGCCTGCCGAACCCGAGGGACTGCATGACTGGACCCAGCGGTTACAGACATTCCAGACAGACGGTGCGGGCATTGCTCACGGATTCATCATGAGCGATGAATTTGCCAACCGCGGCCTGAGCAACAGCGAATATGTGGACGTGCTGTATCGCACATTTTTTGACAGAGAAGCGGACGAGGGCGGGCGAAATACCTGGTTATCCTGCCTGAGCATGGGAAATTCCAGACTGTACGTGCTGGCAGGCTTTGTCAACTCGGCAGAATTCGACGGTCTGTGTGGTTCCTATAATATTGTGCGGGGGCAACTGGACGCTTCCGGCGAAATTGCCATCACGCCAAGTATCCGTGACTATGTCCTCCGTATGTACACAAAGGCACTGGGACGGGACGGTGAAGAGGCCGGCGTTCAGGATTGGTCACGGCGGATTGCCTCCGGTACCATGAGCGCGGAAGATGTGGCAAAAAACTTTTTCTTATCCGAGGAATTTATAAACAAGGGACTGGACAATGAGAATTATGTCGAAACCCTGTATCAGACATTTATGGACCGCGCTTCTGATGAGGCCGGAAAAACAGACTGGGTCGGAAGACTGAATAGTGGAATCAGCAGAGAAGAGGTTCTGGAAGGATTCTCCAGATCCTCGGAATTTTCTGAGATCTTGAAGGGATTCGGGCTTTAAACTGATGGGGCAGGCTGTCTCTTACAAGATGGGCCTGCCCGCACACGGAAATCAATTTTCAAAAAACAAAAATAAGAACTATTGGCTTTTGGTACTGCTGAAAACGGTGGACTGTGCGCCCCCATCGGGGGTCCCATTTTCGGTCAATAGACTAATGCGCCGTCCAATATGGCAATATATGACCTGCCTCCGATCAACGCTGACGGATCGTCAAACGAGCCCCCAAACACCGAAAAGTCCACGGATGAGCCGCTGGGGTCATAAATATAATAGTCATCTCCATCTGCATACACGGCATCGATGATTGTCATTTTGTCATAGCTGTATGCTACGATGTCGTATTTGTCATTTGTGACAAATGAAGCTCTCTGGGTAACCTCCCCGCCAGCTGTGTAAATAATCTCTGCTGTCGAAGAGCCATCATATTCGACAGTGACGATGACCTCTGTCTGCTGATCCACAAAAGATATCTTTGCAAATCCGCCGTCTACGCTCCACTCCGCGTCATCTGCATAAAGCCCCTCTCTCAGATCCTTCTCAATTTTTTCATCGTCACCGGAGAAAATATTCTCAAATACAGAACAGAAGCTTCCATAGTAACTCATGTATTGATGGTACATTGCGGCGTCTGAATTATAGAAATCCGTATCAAACAGGTCAAAAAAACGTAATACTGCCGTATTGATTTCACCGTTAAAGTCCCTGTACACTTCCCTGTAGCTTCGATATATGCTGTCGGCACTGCTGCCGGCGGTCTCCTGCCATTCCTCCATCTCCTGTCCCTGCTCCGAATTTATGGCCGCTCCCTGCCCTGTCCCCGGGATTCCTTCCTGTCCGCCCCTCTGGTTTTCACCCCTCCCGCAGGCGCACAGCATGCAGATTGACAACAACAATGTCCCTGTAATCATTTTCCCTTTCATTGCTCATTCCTCCTCTTCTTCTATACTGCACATAGGTGATTGCAAAACTCGCTTTCTGGAAACAGAGGATGGCAATATATACAAAATAAGGGCGACTTGCCACTGCATGAAGCTAATTTGCAAAGCAAATTTGCTTCCGAGCCCGTTTTTGTATATATTGACCAGCCTCGTCACTTGCGGACAGGGTTTCGCAATCGGCTATATACTGCACACCGGTAAAGCCTGCGACAAGTCCCAACTACGGACCGCCGGCAAGATACTTTTGCTTTTACCATTGTAACTTCACCCGTCCAGCAATAGCCTGACGCGCGATTTAATACCGCTGGCAGTTCCTAAATCTTCTTACATATATTATGATACCGCCAGCGCCAAAAAGGTTCCCGGAAAAGCTTGCATGTTTTATCTTGTAGAACCTCCGCAAATCCGCTATAATGTTCACGGGACATGTCCTGCCGAAAAGGCCCGGGGACATTGACCCTCCAAATACTGATTGACGCATGCCGCGAGTCCGCCTGCGATATGCAGAAAGAGGAAAACCATGAAAATAGTACTGCAGAACCTGACAAAGAAATTCCCCAGCCGGGGCAGAAAATCTCCCGGCGAAGTCATTGCGGTAAACGATTTCACCTTCGAAATCCCCGACGGCAAGCTGGTGGGCCTGCTTGGCCCCTCCGGCTGCGGCAAAAGCACGGCCCTGAATTTGATCTGCGGCCTGCAAAAACCCACCCGGGGCAAAATCTTTTTCGGGGAGGATGATGTGACAAACCTGCCCCCCGAGCACAGAGGCGTGGGACTGGTATTTCAGAACTATGCCCTCTACCCCCATCTGACGGTGCTGAAAAATATCACCTTTCCGCTGGAAAACCTGCGGGGAGCGGACAAACTCTCCAGAGAGGAAATGGAGAAGAGAGCCCTGGAAGCGGCAAGGATGGTACAACTGGAAGGCCTTATGGACCGAAAGCCCAGTGAGCTCTCCGGAGGCCAGCAGCAGCGGGTGGCTATCGCCCGGGCACTGGTAAAAACCCCGAAAGTTCTGCTCCTGGACGAACCCCTGTCCAATCTGGACGCCCGGCTTCGTCTGCAGACCCGGGAAGAAATCCGGCGTATCCAGCGCCAGACCGGCGTCACCACCATCTTTGTCACCCACGACCAGGAGGAAGCCATGAGCATCTCGGACATGATCGTGGTCATGAAAGAGGGCGTGGTACAGCAGATCGGCAAGCCCCAGGAAGTCTATGACGAGCCGGTAAATCTTTTTGTGGCCAGATTCCTGGGCACCCCTCCCATCAATATCTTTCGGGGACGGGTGTCCGGCGAAGTTCTCTATATCGGTGAGGATGCCGTGCTGACCCTGGCGGGCGTGACGGATCAGGAAGTCACCGTGGGCATCCGCCCCGAGGGCTTTATCCCCCGGGAAGACGGCCCCCTGACCTGCCGTATGACCCGGGTGGAGGTCATGGGCCGGGATGTCAGTGTGGTATCCACCCACCCCTGCTCCGACAATGTGTCCATCCGCTCCATCATCAACGCAGAAAGCATGGTGGACCCTGACGCAGAAACCGTGCGGTTTTCCGTAAAGCCTCACAAGCTCTACCTCTTCCACCCCGAAACAGGAGAGAGGATTCCCTTTACCGTGCGGGCCTGATTCCTCCGGCCTGAAAGGTCAGCCGGCCGCTTTCGATTGCGGAAAACCGCGCTTGCCACCTGCGATATGGTCACGGCTTACCGTGAGATAATACAATCAGCCTCTTTGCCGCCGGCGCTCCGGAAAACGGGGAGCGGACGACACTGCCTGGCTGTGGGCAATTGTAAGGAGATCCGACTATGGACAATAAAAATATGAAAGGGTGGCTCTACCTGCTGCCCGCTTTCCTGTTTCTGGGCGTATTCATGATCTACCCGCTGATCGACGTGTTTGTGTATTCCTTTGAGGAGGGGTACAACTCCGCTTCCCAGACCTTTTCCGGCACGGGACTGTACAACTACTCCTACGTGCTCCACGACCCCTATTTTCTGCAGGCCGTGCAAAACACCCTGATCCTGGTGGTGATTACCGTACCCCTCTCCACCGGACTGGCGCTGCTGATCTCCGTGGCCTTAAGCTCCATAAAGCCCCTGCGGGATCTGTTTCAGACGGTTTATTTTCTGCCCTATGTGACCAATACCCTGGCGGTGGGCCTGGTCTTCATGATCCTGTTCAAGAAGACTCCCTATTCTGACGGCCTGGTAAACCTGCTGATCCAGACCTTTGGCGGAGATTCCGTGGACTTCATCGGAGGACCCTACTGGGCCAAAATGTTTGTGCTGTGCTTTTATACCGTCTGGGTAGTCATGCCCTTCAAGATCCTGATCCTGACCAGCGCCCTGGCCTCCGTCAGCCAGACCTACTATAATGCGGCCCGGGTGGACGGCACCCCCAGGTGGCGGATTTTCACCAGAATCACGCTTCCCATGATATCCCCCATGGTCTTCTACCTGATCATCACCGGATTTATCGGCGCTTTCAAGGCCTACAGCGACGCGGTGGCTCTGTTCGGCACAGACCTGAACGCCGCGGAGATGAATACCATCGTGGGCTATGTATATGACATGCTGTACGGGGACAGCGGCGGCTACCCCTCCTACGCCTCGGCGGCCGCCATCATACTGTTCGCCATCGTGCTGACCATCACCTGTATCAATCTGCTCGTGAGTAAAAGACATGTACATTATCTGTGAGGAGGACCATATGAACCGGAAAACCGATTATCAAAAGATCGAAAAACGTGCCCGGACAGGTAAAATCATCTCCCGCTGCATCCTCTATACCCTGCTGACCCTGTGGGGACTGATTGTGCTGTTTCCTTTCTACTGGATGCTGCTGACTTCCGTAAAAAGCTACGGCTCCTACAACGCGGAGCATGTGCCCGCCTTTTTCACCCTGTCCCCCACCCTGCAAAACTATGTGGATGCTTTCACCGCCGTATCCCTGGGAAAATACCTGTTGAACACGCTGTTTTTCACCCTGACCACCACCGCCGTCATGCTGGTGGTCATCACACTGGCGGCTTTTGCCTTTGCCCGGCTGGATTTCCGGGGAAAAAATCTGGTGTTCACCCTGTTTCTGTCTCTGATGATGATTCCCAATGAACTGGTAGTCATCACCAACTTTACCACCGTCACCAACCTGGGGATGCGGAACACTTTCCTGGGACTGATTCTGCCGTCGGTGACTTCCGTATTCTACATCTACCTGCTGAAGGAGAATTTCGCCCAGATCCCGGATGAGCTCTACTATGCCGCCAAGGTAGATGGTACCACGGACCTGCGCTATCTGCGCCGGGTCATGATCCCCATCTGCAAACCCACGCTGATCACCATCATCATCCTGAAAATCATCGAGTGCTGGAACTCCTATGTATGGCCCCGGCTGATCACCGACAATCCCGACTACTACCTGGTCTCCAACGGCATCCAGGAAATCCGGGAAAACGGCTTTGGAAGGGAAAATATTCCCGCCATGATGGCCGCCGTGGTGGTAATCTCCGTTCCCCTGATCGTGCTGTTTCTGGTCTTTCGCAGAAAGGTCATGGCGGGGGTGGCCCGGGGCGGAACAAAGGGCTGATCCCCCGGGGAGTTCCCACAGGCAAACTTTCACAACATCACAGGCAAATCCGATCCTGTACTGGCTCATACCCACGGGCGCTGACATACGCCGGCTCCCGCCCGGCATATGTCGCGCAATCCTGCAGCATGCGCCGGGTGGGAAGAAAATCCGGCTGTTCGTGAGTAGAGGCGAGGATTTGCGGGGAGAGGACATTATGAACAATAAACACAGAAAACACTATATCCGCCTTCTGTCAATATGCACCCTGCTGGCCATGCTGCTCTCCCTGAGCGGCTGCCATGGCTCCAGAGGAATGGAGGCTTTTCAGATCCCGGAGAGTTTCGATACCTCCCGGGATTATGAGATTACCTTCTGGGCTAAAAACGACACCAACAAGACCCAGACCGACATCTATCGAAAAGCCATAGAGGACTTTCAGGAGCTGTACCCCAATATCACGGTGAACCTGCGGCTGTACACGGATTACGGAAGAATCTACAACGATGTGATCACCAATATCTCCACCGGTACTACTCCCAACGTGTGCATTACCTACCCGGACCATATTGCCACTTATCTGACCGGCGTCAACATCGTCGTGCCTCTGGACGGACTTTTCGCGGACTCCCGATACGGGCTTGGAGGCAGTGAGCTGCGCTATGACGGCCCCGCCCGGGAAGAAATCGTCCCCCGGTTTCTGGAGGAATGCTCTTTTAACGGTCACTACTACGCCATCCCCTATATGCGTTCCACGGAAGCCTGTTACGTGAACAGGACCTATGTGGAAGCCCTGGGATACACTCTGCCAGAGGTGCTGACCTGGGACTATGTCTGGGAAGTGGCCGAAGCCGCCGCTGCCAGAGCCGAGGACGGAACTTATCTGGTCAACGGACAGAAAGTCATGATCCCCTTCATCTACAAATCCACGGACAACATGATGATTCAGATGCTGAAGCAGAAGGGCGCGGGGTATTCCACCCCCCAGGGAGAAATCCTGATTTTCAATGACACCGCCCGGGACCTGCTGTACACCGTGGCGGACCACGCCGCAACCGGCGCGTTCTCCACCTTCAAAATCTCCAGCTACCCTGCCAACTTCCTGAACGCGGGCCAATGCGTCTTTGCCGTTGACTCCACCGCCGGAGCCACCTGGATGGGAACGCATGCCCCTCTGTCAGATATCAGCGAGGAGGCCCTGGTAGAATTTGAGACCGAGGTATATCCTGTTCCCCAGTATGACCCGGAGCATCCCCTGATGATTTCCCAGGGCCCCTCCGTCTGTGTCTTCAACAAACCGGATCACCAGGAAGTGCTGGCCTCCTGGCTTTTTGCCCAGTATCTGCTCACCAATGAGGTACAGGTTGCCTACGCGGAGACGGAAGGCTATGTGCCGGTCACCTCCAAGGCCCAGGGCAGCGAGCAGTATCAGGACTATTTAAGCCGCAGCGGCCAGGATAATGACACCTATTATGACATTAAGATCAAGGCCTCCCGGCTGCTGCTCGACCATGTGGAGGACACTTTTGTGACACCGGTGTTCAATGGCTCCACCTCCCTGCGGGACGCGGCGGGGCAGATGATCGAGAATGTGACCAAGTCGGTCAACCGAAAGGAAACCATTGATGAGGCCTACATGGAAAAGCTCTACCGGGACGTATCCTCCCTCTACCGCCTGCAAAACACCATGCAGACCACATCGGATAAGAGAGACCTGGGGGCTCTGCCTCCCATGGCGGTGGCCCTGCTGGCCGGACTGGGAATCACCTGGCTCATGATTGGTGCATATGTAGTGCAAAGCGCTCTGAGAAACCATAAAAAAAGGCAGAATCACCATTGATTTATCGGCACATTGCGGTATAATAACATTGGTTACTGTAAACTGATGTAAGCGTGTCCGGAATTTCATTCCCCGGGACGCACACCCGCCGTGTGTGACGTATCCTTTTCTGGGGAAGGCAGTTTTCAAACGCGCTCTAAGCAATCAGAAAAGAGGAGAGACTTATGAAAAAAAGTTTTATTGCAACTCTGGCACTGACTTTGGTGCTGGCCCTGACCGGTTGCGGCAACGGCGGTAATGGAGATGCCGCTGACTCTGCCCAGGATGTGAAGTCCGAAGGCGTTATGACCTATGCCGAGTATGAAGCCGCCGCCCTGGACACCCAGGTGGTAATCGAGGCTTATGTACAGGCAAAGCAGTCCTGGTGGGAAAATCAGGCCACCGTATATGCCCAGGACAAGGAAGGAGCCTACTTCCTTTACAACATGGCCTGCTCCGAGGAAGATTACGCCAAACTGACCACCGGCACCAAGATCAAGGTGACGGGCTACAAGGCCGAGTGGTCCGGCGAGGTAGAAATCATTGACGCAACCTTTGAGATCATGGACGGTAATTATGTGGCTTCCGCCCGGGACGTGACTTCTCTGCTGGGCAAGGACGAACTGATCAAACATCAGAACGAGTTCGTGAGCTTCAAGGGTATGACCGTGGAAGACGCGGGCAACGGCTCCGCCTTCATGTACAACTGGGACGGTTCCGGTGAAGAGGGCAGTGATTTGTACTTCAATGTTTCCCTGGGCGGCAATACATACACCTTTACCGTGGAATCCTATCTGTGCGGCGCGGACACGGAAGTCTATCAGGCTGTGAAGGCTCTGGAGATCGGCCAGACCGTGGATATGGAGGGCTTCCTGTACTGGTACAACGGCGTGAACCCCCATATTACCTCTATTACTGTAAAATAGTTTCCAGATGGATTTTCTGTTATCATGAACAAAACGGAACTCTGACAGTCCCTTTTATATGCTGTCAGGGTTCCGTTTTGTTTCCCGCCTTCCCGAAGTCTTCCCACAATGCCGGGCAACAGTCCAAAGCATCCTCATACCATATCTACCGAAGTCGCCCGGCGGCTTTCTTCCTTGTCTTAAGCCACTCCTGAAACTGGGGCAGCGCTCTCCTCCCCTGTTCTGTCACAGGCTTCACCCACCGACCGGAAGCCGTATACCTGGTTTCCACCAACAGCCTGATCAACTCGTCCGTATACACAAAGGCGAACACCGCCAGAAAAGGAAGTTTCAACACCATCCCCGCGATCCAGGTGGCGGGCACACTGATGGCAAACAGACAGCCCACCTCCAGCACGGTACCGAACACGGCCTCGCCACCGGCTCTGTAGGACTCATTCATAATGTAGTTACAGGTCCGTATGGTGCCGAATACCAGGTAGATCAGCAACATGTATTTTCCATATTCCAACGCCATATCCCCCAATCCGAAAAGTCCCAGAATCGGGCGGTTAAACAGGGTGATCAAGCCTACCACGCCAAAGGTCACCATCGGACAGAACAGGGAGGATTTCCGGCAGTAGTGATATGCGCCGGGCAGGTTCCCGGAGCCGACCTCCTTGCCGATAATCACACTGGCCGCATTGGACAGGCCGCCAAAGAAAGCGTACACAAATCCCTCACAGACGCGGAATGCCGCCATGGCCGCGATAGCCGACTCGTCCTGGTGCCCTATTACAATATTGATAATCATCTGCCCCACGCCGTAGAGCATCTCATTGGCCAATATAGGCAGACATTTGGACAGATAGGAGGCGAAAAACTCCTTCTGAAAGCCAAACATTTCCCCCAGGCGAAGCCGTACCTCACACTTGGAGGCCAGCAGAAAGACCATCAGCAGGAGAAGATTTACAAACCCCGAAGCCAGCGTACCCACGGCGGCCCCGGCCACCCCCATCCTGGGTGCGCCAAAGCGCCCGTATATAAGCACGAAGTTCAGCACGAAATTCACTGCCAGCGAGGCTATGGAACAGAACAGCGGCGCTTTCACCCGCTCCGTGGCGCGCATAAAAAAACTCACCAGCACAGCAAATACCTGTAGCGGATAAGCGAAACCCACAATGCGGATATAGGGCGCTCCCATCCGTATGATATGCTCTTTGTCTGTATAGATTCCCAGCATCAGCTCCGGGTTGGTGATGGCCGTCACGGAAAAAGCCGCTCCTACGACAGTCATAAACAAAAAGGTCACGCCGAAGGTCTGATTGATCCCCCTCTGGTTCCTGGCTCCCCAATACTGGGCAAAAAAGAGCATGGCTCCCCCTGCGAAGCCCCAATAGCAGGAGAAGAACAGAGAACTGATCTGGGAACAGATCCCCACCGCGGCCACCGCCAGTTCTCCCATACTGCCGATCATAATCGTGTCCACCATCCCGGCGGTGGTGGACAGCAGATTCTGCATCGCCACAGGGAGCGCAATGGTCATCATCAGTTTCAGAAAGGATGACCAGCTGATTTTTTCTTCTGACATAGCAACCTCTTTCCGCGCGCCGCAGCCCACTGCGATCATGCGCTTCTGAAAATGTCGACGGAAATTCCGTACATTAAAGTAATCATTATACCATATGCCTCATATATTATCTATGGGGAATTATGCTCTTTTGATTTTTATTCCGCACTGCGTTATTCCCCCGGAGCTCCTTCCTCTCAATATTAACCTTCTCAAATTGTGCTGGATTGAAGTATACTGATCAGACAGGGGAAAAAATTACGAGGCATAACACATGCCCTCCTGTCCTGATTCTATGGCGGGGTGCAAAACAACCATGAAACATAAAAGGATATTTATATGGATAATCGGGATTTCTGTTTCCCTGATATCAGCTGTTTTTTGCGGTCTGTTCCTTATAACGCGAAGCGGAAAGGCAAGTCTTCTCAAAAATGCGTCCTCCGGGATGCCACAGTTTACTGACGAGTCAATGCAGCTTTCGCCCTATGAGGAATGGGAGGAGGACTGGATTCGCTACCAGGGAAAAGTCTATGATTACAATGAAAACATCCTCTCTTTCCTGTGTATGGGAATTGATGTGGACAATGTGCTCAGTGAGGGGCAGCAGGGCTGGGATTCCGGTCAGGCCGACGCTCTCTTTCTCCTTGTGCTGAATCCTGACAGCCGGAAAATGTCCATTATCGCCATTGACCGGAACACTATGACGGATGTGGACATGTATGATCAGGACAACCTCTTTCTGGGCACCGTTCAGGCACAGATCAACCTGGCCCACGGATATGGGGACGGTCGGGAGGGAAGTGCCGAAAACCAGGTCAAAGCGGTGTCCCACCTGATGTATGAGCTGCCCATTCATGGGTACTGCGCCATTAATCTGCCCGCCATCTACATACTCAACGATACCATCGGCGGTGTGGATGTCCCGATTCTGGCGGATTTCACATCGGAATACTTTTCCTTTACCCCGGGAGAGGTCGTGCATCTGGACGGACGTCTTGCCTATTTTTACATCCGTTACCGGGATGAAGACGTGCCGGAAAGCGCCAGACTGCGTCTGGGAAGGCAGAAACAATATCTCATGGCATTTGTGGAAAAGGCCAAAGAGGAATTTGCCAGGGACATAACGCTCCCCGTCAGGCTCTTCCAGGCCGCCGCTCCGTCCATGGTCACGGATCTCACTGCGGATGAGGTCATGTATCTGGCCAGCGAAGCCGCCAAATACAGTTTTTCGGAGGACGACCTGATCATTCTGCCCGGTGTTACTGACACCTCTGGGGAATTTGATGAATTTTATGTAGATCAGGATGCCCTGAAGCAACTGATCATAGATGTGTTTTATACAGAAGTAGAGGGAATCTGATATGAAGAAAAAGCGTTCCGTTATCTATCTTATAATAACCATTGTCTGTCTGGTGATCCTGGTACTGGCAATTGCATATATATTAAAATACTATGAAAACGCAAGTGAAAAGGAAGCAATGTATGAGTCCCTGCAGGCATCCATGGCCGGCCTTCCTCTTCCTTCTCCCGCGCCGTCCGCGGCTCCCACGGAAGCGCCTGTGGCAACGGCCACCCCAAAGCCGGAAATTCCCGAGGACGCGGCTCTTCTGCGCGCTGTGGACTTTGCCGCGCTGCAGGAAGATACCTGCGCGGATATATACGCCTGGATCTCCATTCCCGACACCCGGATTGACTATCCTGTGTTACAGCACCCTTCGGATGACACCTATTACCTGAATTATAACCTGGACGGCTCCAAGGGTTATCCGGGCTGTATCTACACAGAGAGGGAAAACTCCAGGGACTTTTCGGACTTTAACACCGTGATCTATGGTCACAATATGAAAAATGGCTCCATGTTCCACGATCTGCACAGCTATGAGGATGAAAGTTTTCTGCCGGATCATCCCTATGTGTATATCTACACACCGGACAGAGTGATGCGATACCGGATATTCGCCGCGTACCCCTATGATGACCGCCATCTGCTGTATTCCTTCGACTATGCCACCCCGGAGGGACGGGCCGGATACCTGTCGGAAATATTCAGTATCCGGAGCATGTCTGCCGTATTGGACGATCAGGTGGCCGTCACTTCAGAAGACCGTCTGATCACCCTGTCCACCTGCGTAGGCAGCCAGAACGAGAAACGCTACCTGGTACAGGCTGTACTGGTAAACGATATACTTCTATCTGATATTAACGAATAGTTAATATAAATAACCATAGGGCATTAGAGAAAAAGGAGGATCTTCATCATGAAAAAATTTTTTGCATTACTGTGCGCCGGTGTTCTGGCCTGTAGTATGAGCATGGCGGCTTTTGCGGCTCCCAGTCAGACAACCGGCACCACCACTCCCGGCGGCAATAAGAGCCAGACTACCTCTACAACCACTCCCGGTTCCGCTACCGGTTCCACTGCCACGGTAAACACCAATGGTCATTCCACTGTTGACAGCGTCAAAGTATGGAGCAACATCATAATCGACGGTGTGGAGACAAGCAGTGCCTCCCTGACCGTCGAAGCGCTTCCGGCCACTTCTGAAGCAGCAATTGCCGCCGCTTCATGGGCCGTTGCCAACAACGGAACCGTTTTACAGATGGTAGATGTCAAGCTGCCTGCTACTTTCAGCAAGGTAACCATTCCCTTTAACCTGACCAATGTCATGGCTGGCCAGAACATTATCGTTCTGCACTTAAAGGCCGACGGTCAGTGGGAGCAAATCGTACCTGACAAGGTAGAAAACGGCAAAGTTACCGTGACTTTCTCCTCCCTGTCCCCCGTTATCTTCGTTTCTCTGGACAAGGTTCCTGTCAAGGCACCCAAGACAGGTGACAGCAATGCTGTTCCCTTCGCGGCTGCAACCGCAGTTCTTTCATTGGCGGGCGCTGCTTTTGCTGCCAGGAAGTTTTTTAACTAGTCAAAACATATTCATCTCTCTGCCTATGGTTCGCTGTCCTTCCGGATGGCGTCAAAAAGGCTCCCTGCCAGACAACAGGGGGCCTTTTTATGACAACAGATCTTTGTAATTCGCCGCCGGCAATGATCCACACATCCCATTTTACTTGGAAGCCATCAGCGTCTTATTTCTCTCCGCAAACAGAAGTTCAATCGCAGGGCAAAGCTCCTGCACCGCAACCATATCCCCCGCGTCAAATCTGACCTTCAATTCTGAGAGAGACTGCATAATCCTCCGTTCCTGATCCGCAACCGCGCTGTTTGACATGGGATCGGAATATTTTATGGTTTCAGACAGCTTCTTAAGCGCGCCCTTTACGCTGAGATCGCCGCTCCTTCGCAGCAGCATTTCCACATCCGTGTTCATCCCCTTGATAAAACGGACGCGCTCCTCTGTCCCTGAAGCCATGTGGGAGACCGCATCTCTGGTCATAACTGCCGCAAGGATCATCACCACAAAGAGGCACAGCAGGACGGACTGGACCAGCACTGCTGCCTTCACACCGGCCCGGTGTCTGATCAGCATGAATACCATGCTGGTCAAAAACTCCGCCCCCACAAAATACACCGAGAGCACACCCAGCGGAAGCTCGAAGAAAACCGCCCTGGCACTTACATCTCCCAAAATCCCCAGCACACACACAATATGCAGCAGATACACCGCCAGCATAAACCCATAGCTGACCCAGAATACCGCGTTGAATCCCCGGAACATCAGAAACACCAGCAAGTTGTATATCAGAAAGACCACCAGGCAGACAATTCCCGATAATGCTCCATATTTCCTTTTCTGTCCCATTCCGTTTTCCTCCTGTCGCTGTCTTTTTTTGCCATGCCGCGGACAAAACACTGCCCTCTTCTTTGTCATATTATATACCACCCACAGGAGATTGTCCACAAAGTTATTGCTCAACTTCCGTCAATCGCGAAGACTGTCTTACAATTGTCTGATTTCTTTTCCGCCCGGCACATATCATCCGCATATATGCCGGGCGGAGCCTGGAAAATATGGAAGTCCTCCGGATCAAACCCGCTCAAACACCGGAATCCGCTCAATGGGCGTTTCGCAGTTCAGCACCTGCCCTCCCACATACTCCTTCCCGTCCGCCAGATCCCGCCAGCAGCCTGCGGGCAGATACACCTGCCGCCGTTTCATGCCTGCCTCCAGAACGGGAGCCACCAGATATCTGTCCCCGAACATATACTGGTCGTCCAATTCCCAGCACCGGTCATCCTCCGGGAACTCATAGAACATGGTACGCAGCAGAGGCGCCCCTGTCCGGCTGGCCTCCTCCATCAGCCCTGTTATGTAGGGCTTCAAGGACAGCCGAAGGTTCAGCTGGTCCCGCATGATCTGAAACGCTTCTTCCCCATAGCTCCACAGTTCATTGGGCTGGCCCGTGTACAGATGCCCCCCGCCCCACTCTCTGTCCGACAGAGGCGGGATATTGTGGGGCCCCCGGTCTCCATGCATCCGCAGAATCGGGGAGAACACGGCAAACTCATACCAGCGCAGCAGCAGTTCACGGAAAGCCGGGTCAACCACATCGTCCGTCATGAAGCCTCCGATGTCCGTGGTCCACCAGGGAATTCCCGCAAGCCCCATATTCAATCCGGCACTGAGCTGGTCCCGCAGAGAGGCAAATGTGCTGGGCACGTCCCCCGACCAGAGCAGCGCCGCATACTTCTGGCTCCCCGCCCATCCGCAGCGCACCAGGCTCAGAATATCCTTCTCATGCCCCGCCGCCCTGATTCCATCGTAGAAGGCCCTGGTGTAGAGCTTGGGATACAGGTTGCTGACCTCCAGCGCCGTCCCCAGAGCGTAACGGTAATTGTCATAATCATATACGCCGTAATCCGGCTCCGAATTGTCCAGCCAGAACATATCAATACCATAGTCATAGTAGTTTCTGCGGCACTTCTCCCACAGATACTCCCGGGCCTCCTGACTGGTCACATCAATCTCCAGGCAGTCCCCCTGAAAATCATAGGTCTGATTGCTCCCCCGCTCCGTGCGGATCAGATAGCCCAATTCCTGCATTTCCTGGAAATTCTCACTTTTTTTGTCCACAGAGGGCCACACGGAAACCACTACTTTTGTTCCCATGGCGTGAAGCTCATCGCACATGGCTCTGGGGTCCGGCCAGTACTCCGGGTCAAATTTCCAGTCGCCCTGTCTGGTCCAATGAAAAAAGTCAATGACGATCACATCCAGAGGAATGCCCAGCTCCTTATATTTTCGGGCCACGGAGAGCACCTCCTCCTGGGTGCGGTAGCGCAGCTTACACTGCCACAGGCCCAGCAGCCCCTCCGGCAGCATGGGTGCTCTGCCGGTCACTTCCGTATAGTTTTCCACGATCTTTGCCGGATTATCGTCCGCCGTGATCCAATAGTCCATTTCCTTGGCGGCCCGGGCCGTCCATTCCGTGTAATTTTTGCCGAAAGTGGCCCTGCCCACCCCGGGATGATTCCACAGGAAGCCATATCCCAGACTGGATACCGCAAAAGGAACGGATATCTGGGAGTTGCGCTGCGCCAGTTCCAGTGTGCAGCCTTTCAGGTCCAGATAGGGCTGCTGATACTGTCCCATACCGAAGATTTTCTCCCCGTCCCGGCTCTCGAACCGCACGGTCAGAGCGTAATCCCCGCCCACAATGGCCTTGTAGTCCCTGCTGACAATCTTAAGGCATCTGCTTTCACCGCTCTCCGTCCCCGCATAATCCCTCTGATACTCGCTGAGTATGGGTTCTCCGTCCCTGTAAAAGAACAGCACCCCCGCCGGGTTCACCCGCGCTTTAAGCCTTCCGTTCTCCACAAAGGCTTCCTCTCCCCGGACCGTCACCTTCGCCTGTCTCTTATCAGGGCTTACCGGCTCCTCCAGCGCCCAGTCCCTGCCGGTAAAGTCTTCATACTGTGTGGCCCTCACCCGCAGGGCATTGGTGCCCCAGGCCTCGATCAGCAGACGCTCATTCCGGCGTCTTACCAGTAAACCGTTCTTCACTTCCTGAAACCTCATCTCAACATCCTCCGTTTCCGCGGCTCCCCGAAGCTGCGATCACCCTGCCAGAGGCCCGCCTGTCCGGGCACCGCCATTGCCCGGCAGCACCGTCCAGGGGTTGCGCTTCGCTTTCCTATTTGCTATATTTGTATTATAATGATTTTTGGGGAAATGATCTTTAATATATTTGATATCCGCTGACACGATTTTGATGACCGGCTTTTTGCCTGCGGCGCAAAACTGCAAAACGGTAGTTTAGGTCTGTCCGGATCAGGGAGAAAAGATGGAGCAGCAATTTTTGATGTTAAAGGAGCAGACAGCGCACGGCAATATGCTGTTTCCGCTGTCTGTCTATGATGTGGTTTCGAACGCAGATCTGCCGGAGCGCATACACTGCCACTGGCATGAGGAGATGGAGATCCTGGTGGTCACTGAAGGAGCCGCCAGTCTCCGGTTAAACGGCGCCTATACGGGAATCTGCCGGGGCAACGTGATCTTCATTCCCTCCAACCAGCTCCATCTGGTGACCTGCGAAATCGGAAAACCTTTCTCCTTTTTCGCCCTGGTCTTCCATCCGGACCTGCTGTCCGGCCCCATCAGCGATGTCATCCGCCAGCAGTACATTGAGCCCGTGTTAAATCAGGATACGGTTTTTCCGATCCTTTCCGCCTCAGACAGCGTCTGGGAAGCCCGGGCGCATGGCCTGCTCTGTGAAATCCGGCAGCTCTTTCTCCAAAAGGAATTCGGCTATGAGCTGTTGGTCAAGGCAAAGCTCCTGGAGCTGTGGCATCTCTGCTACAGTCACGCCCGGAAAAAGGAAAAAGACGCCAAAGCCCCTTCCGATTACCGGGTAAGCCTTATAAAGGAAATGATCGAATATATCCGCGAAAACTATGACCGCCCTATCTCTCTGGGCGATCTGTCCGCCGGATTTCATATGAGCCCGGGACATCTGTGCCGATTTTTCAAGTCCATGACCCGCATGTCCCCCGTGGAATATATTAACTTTTACCGCGTCAGCATGAGCATGGAACTGCTGCGCCGGACTGACCTGGAAATCGGCCATATTGCCATGAGAACGGGATTTAACAACATCAGCTACTACAACCGTACCTTCCGCAGATACATGCATCTGACGCCGTCACAGTACCGGAAAAACAGCGCGGAGCTGCCGGAATTGTGATATGTCCGCACCCCCTCCAGGCAGAGACATTTTCGATAAGTTATGGTTGCTGTCGTATTTACTGTATGCTACAATACAAAAGACAGAAAGTACTTTTTATGCGCCTCTGCGATAAAAGTCAGCAGGATGGAACAGGGCGGGATGGACATTCTTTAATGGGAGGGGTAGTATTATGCTTCTGAAATATATTGTAAAAAATTACAAGTCGATTGCACATCCAATAGAATACAGTATGTTTCCGACCACCCAGAACCTTGATCATAAATACCTGGTTACACTTCATACTGTTCAGGGACCCTGGAAAATATTGCGCCGAGGAGCCCTGTTAGGCCCAAACGCTTCGGGAAAATCAAATTTCATACAATCTTTGGATTTTGCCCGGGACTACATTGTGGAAGCCCAAAAAAGCGGAACCAGAACCGGGATACCGCAATTTAAGGGAGATTTTTCAGACATCGGAAAGAACAGTACTTTTCAGTTCATGTTCTACCACAACGAAAATGTCTACGAATATGGGTTCACACTGGATGATTTCCGAGTCAAGGAAGAATGGTTAATGATTCTGGGGAAAACAACTTTCCTACCAATTTTTCAAAGACTCACAACCAATGAAGATGTAACCTCCATAGAGCTTTCACATTACCTGGGAAGAAAGAACAGCCGGAAAAGGCGTCTGGCTGAGTTGTTGAAGGAAACCATCAAAAAGAATCAGCGGAATCAGTTATTTCTATATAAGTTATCGGAAAACGGTTTTTCCATTGCTGAGAGTATAGTGGAATGGTTCTATAATATCCAAATCATTTTTCCTTCCTCTAAAGTACACATGCTTGAGATGCGATTGATGCAGAATGAGCATTTTGCCAGATTTTTATCGTCCAAATTAGTGAACTATGATACAGGCATTAACAAAATATTTGCTCAGGCCAAAAAGGTACAATTGAATAAGCTGTTGATTGATATGGATATTCCTCAGGAAATTATTGATGATATTCTGCAGAAACGGGAGGGACTGGTAAATATCAACGGCCGTCTGTTCATTTTTAACGAAGAGAACGGCGAACCCATGCTATGCGAAATGATTCTGGAGCATTCACTGGCCGGTAAAACTTTTTCCTTTCACAAGGATGAGGAGTCTGATGGAACACAGAGACTATTGGATCTGCTCCCCATCCTTTTTGGACTTACCGCAAAATCATCCGTATTTTTTATTGACGAGATTGACCGCTGTCTGCACACGAAACTGACCAAAACATTTATTAATGACTTTATTGCTAAGGAGCATCGCAACCAGTTGATCTTTACGGCGCATGATGTCAACCTGATCAGTCTGGAGGACCTGACCCAGGATGAAATCTGGTTTATAGAAAAAAACCACTCCGGCGAAAGCTACTTAAAACCGTTTTCCGATTATGTGCTGTCCCCTGATACTGTAGATGGGTACTCCAATATCAAAAGCTATCTGGCAGGACGGTTCGGAGCTGTTCCTGTAATAAAGGGAGATTATAGCAGATGAATTTATCTACCAGAACACCCATGGTCCCACAGCCTTTGCGAGAGAAGCGCCCCCGCAGCTCCAAAATTATATTTTTTTCCTGTGAGGGGCCTGTGACAGAAGAAAAATATTTTCAAATCCTTTCAGAAAAAATTTTCTCAGACATCTCCAGTCAGATATGCCTTGTATCCGCCAGAAGGGACTTTTTAAAAATTCCCGCTTCTGAGCGAACACAGGCCCAATGGGATGAGCAAAATAAATCAAGTCCACAATATGTTTTGGACAGGTTGGAAACCTTTATCAATGAAAACGATCATATTTACGAATTTGATAAACACGCGGAAGATGAATTCTGGATTGTTATAGATGTTGATGATCACATTGCATCCAATAAGATAAATGAGTTCAAGACAGTCTTACAGCAATGTACAGCAAAGGGAATACAGTATGCCGTAACCAATCCATTTTTCGAGTTCTGGCTTTATTTGCATCACTTTGAAGTCTGCGAGGAAGACAGAAAACACGCAAACAGGACAGGAGACAGCTATTTTCGCTCGAAAATGACTGATTCGGGCATAACCATGAGTGGCAACGGCCATAAAATCCCCAATCCGGATGACTATACTGTCGAAAAGGTTTCCCTTGCTGTCAAACGTGCCCGATTACTACATACCAATCCTGTGGAGCGTTGGCCTCAGGAGCTTGGAAGCCATCTATATAAATTAATCTCCCGATTTTATGAATTATTGCCTTCGGAAGATAGTTCCCCCCGGGGAACAGACTTAAAGTGAGTCCCCGGCTTCCTTACCCATCGCGCAATACAGCTTCGACCACGCTCTCCGCGGAAATCTCCCGCGAGATCAAAAATGGCTGCTCCGTATATCGTGACAAAGCATCGGCGGTTACGCCGCCGATACAGACACAGCGGGTTTTGCGCGGAATGGCCCCATATTGCTCCAAAAACAATTTCACACCGCCCGCGCTGGAAAAAGTGAGATAATCCAGCACGGGAAGCGTGTCCCCGCAGACTTCTCTCTCCACGTCATAAATCGAATACTCCTCCACCGCGAACCCGTCCCTGCGCAGCGCTTTCGGCAGCTTGGAAGAAGCCATGGCCGAGCGCAGCAGAACGACTCTTTCCCCGGGTTCTGCTCTGGCCGCAAGCTCCGCCGCCAGGGCCTGGCTTGTAAAAGACCGGGGACACAGATCCACCTTTATCCCATACCGGGCCAGCATCCGGCCGGTGGCCGCGCCGATGACGGCGAACTTCCATTTTTCCAGAAGCGTCATATCCCTGCCTTCTCTTTTCATCCGCTCCAAAAATATCCTTACTCCGTTGGCGCTGGTCAATACGATCCAGCCGGGCCTCTCTCCCACATCCTGCCAGTCAGATTCCATGGGCAGTTCTTTCACATGCAGACGCAGCACCCATAGCGCCTCCGCCCCCAGCTCCCGGAACGCGCTCAACTGCTTCTCCGCTACCTCCCGGGTGCCCGTGACACCGATTCTTTTCCCCGCAAGGGGACCGGCAGGCGCGGACAAATCCATGGCCGCCACATCCCCCACCAGTATAATGGCCGGTGATGACGCGCCGGCGCTTCTTGCGGCCTGTTCCAGCTGAAACAACGGTGCCCGGACCCGGACAGGGTTCGGCGCGTTGCCGCCGGAGATCACCGCCCCGGGCGTATTTTTGTCCTTTCCTGCCGCCGCCAGCCGGGCCGCGATGACAGGCAGCCGCTCCAGTCCCATCAAAAATACCAGTGTGCCGGACAGTCCGGCCAGCGCGTCAAAATCCTCCGGCAGACCGTCCGGCGTGTCGGCTGTATGGGCCGTGACTATATGCACCCCCCGGCTGACTCCCCGATGCGTCAGGGGAATACCGGCCTCCGCCGCTATACCCATGGGGGAGGGGATACCGGGAACCTCCTGACAGGAAATTCCGGCGGCCCGCAGCGCCAGCATCTCCTCTCCTCCCCGCCCGAAAAGGTAGGGATCACCGCCCTTCAGACGCACTACCCGCAGACCGGAACGGGCCAGTTCGATGAGCTTTTGATGGATCTGCTCCTGTGACGCGGCGTGTGATCCGCTTCGCTTTCCCATGTAGAGCCGCAGCGCGGACTCCGGAGCAGACTCCAGCAATGCCGGATCAATCAGATCGTCATACACCACCGCCTGGCACTGCTGCAGCAGCCGCAGCCCCCGCAGAGTGATCAGATCCGCAGTGCCGCAGCCCGCCCCCACCAGGGCAACACTGCCCGGTGACACAAACCCCTCCCGCAGGGGAGCGCCGCCCGGTGACGCAGGGCCCTCCCGCAAGGGAGCGCTGCCCGGTGACGCAGGCCCCTCCCGCAGAGGAGCACTGCCCGGTGACACAGACCCCTCCCGCAGGGGAGCGCTGCCCGGTGACGCAGGGCCCTCCCGCAGGGGAGCACCGTCCCCGGCCCCGCCGCCCATACAGCACTCCGCCTCCTCCTGGGTCAGAGGTTCTCCCTTTGCCATGGAGGCATCAAACAATCTTCGGAATACTTCCGACCGGTTATGCTGCCCCGGTATGGCATTTTTCATGGCCGGGCGCAGGGAGGCCAGCCAGTCCAGAATCCGGTCCAGCCCCTCCGGCAGCAGTTCCCGCAGCCGCTCCTTGAAATAAGCCGCTGCCACAGGGCTTGCGCCCCCGGTACAGATTCCCGCCGAAAAATCGCCCTGCCGCACCAGCGCCGGAAACAGAAAACTGCACAGTGCCGGATCGTCCACCACATTCACCGGAATATGACGCTTTTGACAGAGTAAGGAAATGTGGCGGTTCGTCTCCCTGTCATTGGTGGCGGCAATGACCAGCGCAGGACGCGGGCGCAGATCAGCAGCGCTGAAACAATGCTTTTGCAGTTTCACGCCGGGAACAGCTGCCAGTTCAGGCAGAATATGGGGCGCAACCACCGTCATCCGTCCCCCGTAGGGCATCAGCTTTTGCAGCTTGCGAAGCGCCACGGCTCCGCCGCCCACAATCAGCACCGGTTTGCTGTTTAAGTCTATAAATATGGGAAAATACGGCATTTCTCACTCCTTACTCCCTATGTCTTTCTCAGGCCATTGCAAAACCCGCTTTCCGGGAACTGATTCTGCCCCGGAACGCAGTAATACTGTGTACCGTGCGGAGTCTGTACAGGATATACCCCCACCTGAAATACCTCTTCCAGTATCCCGCTTTTCCGGACGGCCTCCGGCTGATCCAGGCAGAGCAGCCGTCCCTCCTGAAACACCGCGATCCGGTCCGCCTCCCGCAGGGCAAGGCAGATATCATGCAATACCAGCACCACCGCTTTCCCCTCCCCGGCCAGGGAACGGGCGATTTCCATAGTCTGGAACTGACGGCGGATATCCAGATAAGTGGTGGGTTCATCCATAAAGACCGTTTGGGTGTCCTGTGCCAGCGCCATAGCCAGATACACCCCCTGGCGCTGACCCCCGCTGAGTTGACTTACATTGGTATTTTCATGCTGGCGGCTCCCGGTGGCCTCCATGGCGCTATGTGCGATGGCATAATCCTTCCCGCCGTAGCGTTTGGGGTATGTCAGATACGGAAAGCGCCCATGCAGCACCATCCGCAGCGACTGGATGGAGGGGATATTCCGGCTCTGGGCAAGCAGCGCCGCTTTCCGGGCGATCTGTCTGGGCTTCATCTGTCGTATGTCCGCCCCGTCATACAGAACCTCCCCACTCATGACCGGCAGCAGTCCCAGCGCCGCCTTCAACAGTGTAGACTTCCCGCTGCCGTTGGGCCCCAGCAGCACGGTAACCTTCCCCGGCAGAAATTCCATGGTGACTTCCCGTATGGCGGGTCTCCCAAAATACCCTGCGCAAAGCCTGCTTAACTGGATCATTTGCGTCCTCCCCTCTGTTGAAACAGAAGCCACAAGAAAAAAGGGGCCCCCGCAAATGCCAGTATAATGCCCACTGGCAGTTCAAAGGGAGAAAACAGCACTCTTGCCAGCAGATCACACACCGCTACAAAGAAAGCGCCCCCTAAGACGGAGGAGACGATCAGCGAAAGGCTTCCGTCCCCCCGCAACCGTCTCATAGTGTGGGGAACAATCAGACCCACAAAACCCATCAGACCGCAGAAACTCACTGCCGCCCCCGCCAGGGCTGCCGCCAGAACCAGCAGAACAAAGCGGACAGGCCCCACAGAGAGCCCCAGACTCCGGGCCGTGTCGCTGCCCAGCGCCAGGATATCCATCTGCTGGGAGAGCGACAGCGTGACGCCCATACTGACTGCAATCAGCCCGGCGGCCGGAGCCAGCCGCGCCATGGTGACGCCCGTAAAGCCCCCTATCCGAAAATCCGTGACGCCGCCCAGCGCGTCCGGCACCAGCGTAACCGCCGTGTCGATACCGGCACCAAACAACGCTGATATGGCAACCCCCGCAAGGATCACGGTCATGCGGGAAGCGCCGGTGCGCCTGGACAAACCCGCCACCAGAAAAACTCCTGCCAACGCGCCGCCAAAGGCTACCAGCGGCGTATACTGCTGTGCGGACGGCGCGGCGGCACATACCAACGCCACCGCAAGTCCCGCGCCGGAATTGACACCGATCACACTGGGAGACGCGAGAGGATTGTCCAGAACCGTCTGAATAATCGCGCCGGAAACCGCCAACGCGGCACCTGCCAGCATTGCGGCGCAGGTCCGGGGCAACCGACTGTAGAGCACGATCCGGGCAGCGGTCGAAGCGGTATCCCGCCCGGTCAGCGCGGCAAGTACCTCCCCGGGCTTAAGTTTCACCGAGCCGATCCCCAGGCTGAGCACCGCCGCCATCAGCGTCAGGATACACAGTCCGCCCCAGAAAAACCTGTCACTGCGCCGGGTAAAGAATATCCGCAAGCTGCTCATAGGCTTCCCCCCATCGTTCATTCGGTTTCAGATTATAAAGTTTCTGATCCATTGTATAACAGCGCCCCTCCTTTATGGCCGTAAGGGAAGTCCACGCGGGATTTTGCAGGAGCGTGGTCTCCAGAACCGCCTGCGCGTCCGCCGGGTCCGCGCTCTGTAATACCACAAAAATATATTCCGGATCACTCTCCAGAATCTTCTCCATACTGAGTTGTTCCAGAAGGCTGTCCTCCCTGTCCGCGATATTCTCACACCCCATGGCCGCAAGCATCTCTCCCAGCACACTTCCCTCGCTGTTTTTGACCTTACAGCCGCTTCCGGTGACCCGGATATACAAGACACTGGGCTGTGAACCGTCGACTCTTCCAAGAGCCTTTTCCACCTGCGCTCGGACAGCGGTACCGTAAATGTCATAATTTTCGGCATGTCCGGTGATGTCCGTACAGATTTTCAGCATCCGCAGATAATCCTCAAAGGTATTGACGGAAAAATACGCCGCGTTGATCCCCATCTCTTCAAAGGCGGATTCCAGTTCCATATTCCGGTCGGTTCCGCAGCTGGCTAGAACAAGATCGGGATCGCAGGCGATCAGCTGCTCCATCTTCAACTGTTTGGCGCCCCCCAGACGGATCACCTCCTCCCCAAACGGCAGATCAAAATATGTCCAGGCGGCATCCGTGGCCGCCACGATCGTCTCCGCCCCTCCGGCCAGATACCAGATATCCGCAAAGCTGCCGATCAGACAGATCACCCTTTGGGGATGACGCACCGTCACCAGGCGGCCCAGATCGTCCGTAAAGGTCACTGTTGTCCCCGGTTCCGCCTCCACGGGCGGCCGCCCGGCAGTCCCGCTGCCGCATGCGGACAGACACAGCAGACAGACCAATAAGAAAACGCAAAAACTTCTGTTCACAGATGTGTCCTCCCTTTTCAGACGCGCATCGGCATGATCCGGGCATCTGATGGAAGAGGCGATATGGCCTCCACCACATCGCCCCTTCCATATCTCCCTGTGAGGAAGATCTTCTGAATCCTCCCCGCCGTCCTGCATTTGATCCGTTCATACTTGCGTATGGGAAAAGCCCGGTCAGCAGGTTGCGCCGCCTTTCACCTTCTTCTGCAAAATCGCCGCCTTGTCAATCGTATCGGAAAGCAGTTTCCCGTTCACATAGTCAAAGCCCAGACGCTCAACGGTGTCGGCAAACCGCTCGCCTGATATACCCTCGTCCCGGAACAGGAGAATGGCCTTCTCCACCACATCCAGCACTTCCTCCTCACTCTCAAAGATTCTGGTAAGCGGAATGCCGTGAGCGACCTTCTTGCCCCAACGACCGCCGATATAGACCTTATAGCCTTCCCGGTACTCCTCCAGCGCGCCAAAAGGACATTTGCCCTTGCAGCGCCCGCAGTTATTGCAGGCCTCCGGGTCAATGTACAGTTTTCCCTCTTCTACTTTGGCCACCTTCACGGGACAGTTCTCCGCGACCTGGCATTTCGCGCAGCCGCGGCATTTGGAAAAATCTGTCAGGGGAATGCGCTGTCCCACAATGCCCAGATCGTTCAAGTCCGGTTTTACGCAGTTGTTGGGACAGCCTCCCACAGCGATCTTGAACTTGTGCGGCAATGTCACCCCGTGATAACCCACATAAAACCGCTCATGCAGTTTTTCGGATAAGCCGTAAGTGTCGATGAGTCCATACTGGCAGGTAGTGCCCTTGCAGGAGACCACCGGACGCACCAGTGAGCCGGTGCCGCCGGTGCTCAGACCGTGTTCGCCCAGGAAATCAATCAGCGGCTGAATATTCTCATGCCTCACTCCCTGAATCTCCAATGTCAGACGCGTGGTCATGGTGACGGCTCCCGAGCCGAAACGCTCCGAGGCCTCAGCAATGGTGCGATGTTCCTCCGCAGTGATCTTCCCGTTGCGGGTAATAACGCGGACATTGAAAACATCCGGATAGCGTTTGTCCCGCAGACAGCCCAATGCCTTGACCCTTTTGATTTCCTCGGGAGGCAGTACGCCCCCCGCGAACTGCACTTTGACCTGGTTGACAAAAGCGCCGCCCTCCAGCACACGGGTGTTGGTATAGCCCAACGCTTTCAGCCGGTTTTGCAGAAAATACCCCCTCTTGCCTTTGGCGCACACCAGCAGCAGCTTTTCCTCCGTTCCGATGCCCTCCAGGGGCGCGGTGACCTTGCCCAGATCGATCCACTCCGCACCGGGAATCGTTGCCGCGGGGTGGGCGTCCACAACGCGATACCCCCTGGCGGCACCTGCGGCATACTCGGCGGGGGTAAAGGTCTCAAAAGCCCCCGACATCTTGTTTTCCAATATATAGCACGCCTGCACAAAGGGATGGATCGCTGTGGAAAAGGGAGGCGCGTAAGCAAAGTCCAGGGTGTCAAAGTCCTCCACAGCCGCGCCCATGGCGATACCGGTGACAGCAATGTCCACCATCTTGTCCACCGCGCCGGCACCCAGCACCTGAATGCCCAGCAGCTTATGCGTATTCCTGTCCGCGATCAGCTTGGTGACAAAGCTGGAGGCATCGGGATAGTAATGCGCCTTGTCATCCGTGACGCAGGTGACGGAAATCACATCATAGCCCGCTTCTCTGGCCTGTGCCTCGGTCAGTCCCGTGCGTCCGGCATTCAGGTCCCCTGCCAGCTTCACCACCCCGGTGCCCAGACAGCCGCCGTAGGCAGCGTCCTCCCCGGTGAGATTCCTGGCGAGACAGCGCCCCGTAATGTTGGCGGTGGAGCCCATGGCGGACCACTGACCTTTTCCGGTGACGCGGTTGTATACCTGAGCGCAGTCGCCCACGGCGTATACATCCTTCAAATTGGTCCTTTGACGGTCATCCACCACGATGGCTCCCCGGTTCATTTCCAGCCCCGACTCCGCCAGGAATCCGGTGGCCGGACGAACGCCGATGGCCAGCACCACCAGATCGCCTTCAAAGGTACCTACGCTGGTGCGGATTCCCGCGGCCTTCCCGCCGCCCAGCACTTCCTCCAGCGCGGCCGCGGTGACAACGCGGATACCTCTGGCCTGTAGCTGACGGCGGATATACGCCGCCAGCTCCGCGTCAAACAGGTTGGGCATAACCTGATCCGCCATATCAACCACCGTGACCTTAAGCCCTCTGGACATCAGGTTCTCCGCGATCTCCAGACCGATAAAGCCGCCGCCCACCACCACGGCGCTCCGGCAGCGGTTGTCTTCCACATAGGCGCGAAGCCCGATGGCATCATCGGGGGTGCGCATGGTAAATACCCCCGGCAGACTGACGCCCGCCACATCGGGCACAAAGGGAACGGCCCCCGTGGCGATCACCAGCTTGTCATAGGAAACCTTTTCGCCATTCGCGAAGCTGACCGTTCTGGCCGCGGCATCCACGCCCACGGCTTCCATCTCTGTTCTCACCTCCACACCGGTCAGCCTGGCATACTTCTCCGGCGTGTTTACGATCAGTTCCTCCCTTGTCTCAATACTTCCGCCCACATAGTAGGGCAGACCGCATCCGGCATAGGAGATCTCTCTGCTTTTGGTGTAGACCGTAACCTTTGCGCTGCGGTCCTGGCGCATCAGCTTCGCGGCGGTTTTGGTGCCCGCCGCAACGCCTCCGATCACAATGACGTTCATGATAATTGCTCCTTTGCATTTTTTGATTGTAAGTTTCAAACATGCTCCAGACTCATTGTACCATAGGACGCAAATATTTTCCATGGGGATTTACACATCTTTCCGGCAGCTTTCGGTTGACAGCTCTCCCCCTGCTTCCCACTGTCTTTTCCCGCAGAACTCATACAGACCTATTCCTGTGGCCAGGGACAGATTCAATGAGTCAATGGTCCGGGCATGAGGAATCACCACACTTTTTCCCACCGCGCGAAAACCCGCGTCCAACCCGCTTGCCTCATTTCCGAAAATCAGTGAAAAGGCCCTGTTCTCCGGATGTTTGAAAGAACCCAGCGGATACGCGCCGTTCAGCATAAAAGGGTAGCTCTCCCTCTCCTCTCCAAACTCCTGATTGTACACGCCAAAATGGGGAAAACATGCAAACTTCATTTTAAATATGGCTCCCATGGACGCTCTGATCACCTTGGGATGAAAGAGATCGACGGCCGGTTCGATTACGGCCAGATTGGCAATGCCAAATCCCACGCAGCATCTGATAATCGTGCCCAGGTTCCCCGCGTCCCCCGGATGTACCAGCACCACATGATTTTCATTATGATCCAATGCGCAGATATACTTTCGGAAGACGCCGACTATGACGCAATTGTCTTTGTCGCGCACTTTTTCAACAATCCTGTCATTATATACGATCTTCACGCCCGCTCTCCCGCATTCCTGCTCCAGCTTATCCTGAATCTCCGCCGACGCGTCAGAATGCGCCAAAATACACTCCAGGATCTCCGGTCTGTTCTGCAGCAGTTCAAATGTCGGAAAGGAACCGAAGCTGTATGAATAGATATCTTTTTTTCTGTATTTCTTTATATCGTTTACTCTCATGGGCTTTCTCCGTATCCATATATGGCGTCATGGGTAAACTATATACGATAAGCCAAAATATTTCGAGTCCGCAAAACGACTATAGCCGTTTTTTGTCGTAGTACCGCCGCTCTTTTCACTTTGCGGCAGCGGCATCCGCGCACCGGAAGATTTCATTGTCAGAAACACAAAATCTCCCGGAATTCCTTTTCACAATTCCGGGAGAAATCCTATTACAGATTTTTCTTTTGATATACGATTTTTTTGATTGTACTGCTGGATAGTCCGAATTTCTGAGCCAGTTCCTCCAGCGCCACACCACTTTCAAACAATTCTCTGATCCGGCCGTTCCTGTCCTGATAGAACTGTTTTGATCCACTGACTGCCCCCCATTCCTGCTTGGATTCGCATCTGGGAATATATAAGAGCTCCCCATCGACATAGCACTGAATCTCCCGCAGCAATCCGGACGGCAAAATCTCTGCTGCATTCCTGTATTTCATTTTCCCACTCCTTATTTATTTGATAAATAAGCGCGGAAACAGCAGATTATATAGCTTTAGCAGCCCACACAGAAGTCTATATAACCACTACTTCCGCATGGGCATGGATTCCCACTTTATGACTGAATCCCCATTCTTTCTCTACCATATCATCACCTCTTTTCAGAACTATTTTACAATATAAGCGGTCCACAGACCAGTGGAAAAAACAGGTATAGCTATTTTTGAATCAAATAGACTCCCGCCGGGAGGCCATGGAGACTGACCACAGCCTGTTGGGATATGCCAAATCCCATTTTCTCCGCACTTTCCACGATCTCTTCTCTGTCCGTAAGAATCACGATACGTCCCTGATCTTTCATGACCCTTCCCGCTTCGCGGAAAAAATCCGTATACAATTCCCCGATATTTTCCACCTCAATCTGTTTCCCCCAGGGGATATTGGAGACAATGACATCTATGCTGTTGTCTCTCACCTTCATCTTGCGGGCATCGCAGGGAAAAACCTTTATGTTTCCCGGTAAATTGTTTCTCGCGCACGCCACGGCATCGGGATTCAGATCGCTGGCCAGTATCCGCCGGCTTGGCATGCGCGCGCGTTCTCTGGGGATTGTACCCGCTCCGCAGAAGGGATCGTAAAAAACGTCCTCTTTATCCGGCCTGCTTACCCGGATCAGCGCGGCTGCGACAGTGGGACGTATTCCTCCCGGCATATACCCATAATTGCTGCCCCGGAATCGGAAATCCGCCGTTGTCAATTGAACAGAAAAGGCGCAGGAATCCGTGTCCAGATCAACCCGTATGGGAAAATTGTGTTCGTGGATATCCCCCGCCACAAATTTTCCGGTCCCCACTAAGAGCTCCGTGACATAGTCCGCCAGATCAAAACGTGAATACGTCTGCTTTCCTCTCTTGCTTGCGCTCACAATGATTGCGGGCTTGTCCTTGATGCCCAGGAATTGCTTTGCCCCCGAAAAATCCATTTTTCTCACTTTTTCGTTTAGCTGCTCCAGATCCCGCTTCCGCGTTCCGATAGGCAGCCGGGATACCATCCAATATATGTTATCCACACAGGACAGCCTGCAAAGCTCATCCAGACGGTACTTTCCGCGAAAGAAAACCCTGCCCCGGGCGGTTTCGGAGATATCGGGACTGTTCAGTTTCTCCGCCAGCTCTTCTTTCACGATTTCTTCCAGTCCCGGCGCCATGGTACACATAAATTCTCTCACGGTAATACAGATCCTTTCTGAGTCAGTTTCCGTTCGTTTCTTCGTTCAACTCATTGATAATGGCTGCAGGCTTTACTGTCATCTCCACCCAGGCGGGTATAAAGCCGCTTTTTACAGCATTTCTTACAGAACGGATATTTGACCATGCGGCGCAGTAAAATGGGACTTTCCCTCTCTCAAGTATTTCATGAGCCAATCTACTGGTAAGCGCGGACGCAATGCCGCATTTTCGGTACTCCGGCAACACGTCTACTCCAATCTGCCACATCTTTTCACAATCCGCGGAACAGCCGGCAAGCCCGATCAATTTCTCATCTTCATAGGCCCCGACGCCAAGCAGGTCCAAATGCTTTCTTTTCTCGCACAGAGCATTGCTCCATTCCGGCAGATACAGTTCTTGAAAATCGCGTTTCGTAAGAATACGTGTCTCGTAGTTGCAGGAGAGCGGACGAAGATTATGCAGATCGGGAAGAAAATATTCTGCCATGAAGCATATATCCGATCCCTTCCCGGCCAGTCTGTCGCTCAACCAATGCATATTAGGTGTTTCAAAAAGGTGATAGAACTCAAATTTATTCACATATTCCCTCACCGTTTCCATAACCTCCTCGGCGGCTGACGCAACTACATTGTTCCCATAAGAAACAAAATTCGCTATAATCGGCTCTTTAAGATATTTTCTCGCATTTTTTCCCAGACGGAATGGAACGATCACATTCTGGCTTTTCATAAAGTCTTCCCAGCTACAGTTGATGTCCTCGGCAGACTGTTCCATCGCGATCTGCAATATCTCCTCGGTAATCATAAATCACGTCCTCCTGTCACCTGGCGCGGCTTCACCGATTTCCTCTTGCCAGGCCGCAATATGAGAGTACAATTCTTCCCTATCCATTTTAAAGAAAAATAAGTAAATCATATTCCTGTATCTGGCATACAGAGTGAAGCGCCTCTGATAGGGCGATCGGTTTCACCCATTGCAACAAACATATCTCCCTCTCCAACAGAAAATTGCCTTAATACGAAAAATGATCGGGGATACGAATATACGCACGAATATGACTGTTCTTTTTACGTTCTAAAATCTGAGAGACATTCCCTACATTTCCCTCTGCACTTATAATAAAATCATCGTAATTTTCAAGCACAATGCCCATATGGTCATGATCCATGTTGTTGAATACCCTGTCAAAAAGAACAATATCCCCAGCCGCAGGCTTAAAGACATGATCTTTCCCACTATGGTACTCAATACGGTTATCTGCTTGCGCCCACTCTTCCCAGGCCACGCAGCCGGCAAGAGAGCATGAGGATTCTTTCGGACGAACAGGAATTTTAAATCCCGCTAATATGACACAATGATATACAAATGCCGCACACCAAAGCCCGTCAGCCTCGTCTACAGACCACTTAGGAAATCGTGCAACCAGATCCTGTATATTTGGCGCACAATCCTTCGATTTTCCATTGTACGGTTTTTCAGCTTCTTCTCTCGCTATAACCGCCAACCTGACCCTATCGCACATAATTTCCTCCATATACTGCATTAACAGGCAGAATGCTTTGAATGGCATTACACGCCAAAACATGGGCGCTGGCCGGACATGGCAGAGCTTGAAAACGGCATCAAGAGCCGCCAGGCCCCGGGGAAGCCGCTGCCGGATTTGGATAGATTCAAACAGCAGGTTCATACATGAACGGTCAGGCATAATGCAGAATGTACTAAATCCCCTTAACCAAAAACATTTCCATAGGTTGTTCATATTCTGGAATGTCTATCACAAAACCGCCACAATCCTTATATCCCAATTTTCTATAAAAATGTTGTGCATCCTCATCAACCTGTGTAGATGTCAGAAGCATCCCATAGCCTTGTAATTTCATATCATTTTCCCAATATTCCACAAGTTTTCTTCCAAGACCTTTTCCCTGATAATTCCAATCAACAAATAGCATTGTGCAGAACGGGGTATTATCCCAAAAAAGATTATATCTCAACAATCCAATTGGTTTATTGTCAGATAATAAAACATAACCTCTCTGATCCCTGACTTTATTGTCAAACTCTTGTTCCGGCAAATGTCTGTCAAGACTATACCAAAATTCTTGATCTTCTGACTGAACATATCGAATTTCTATCATTTCCTCTATCTCCACAAGTACAAATTTTCTTTTAATCCAAAATGATTAGACGATCGCTGCTACAAGGCCAGAACCTACTGTCCTACCACCCTCACAGTATTTGAATAGCGTTTTTTGTGGTATTTTCCATGTTTTTTGCTGAAAGCAACGTAAAATCGTTATTCTTATGCGTTATGTTTTTATTGGCACACTTTCATGGCACAGAAAACATTTTTGTATTTACCGCAATCATTACACATTCGCGGCTCCGTGTTTAATCAGCATCGTGTGGCAAGATATTAATTTGTTATCTTTTATACTTCTAATCAACAACTTGAGTTTAACTGCATAGAGAAATAGGTTTTTACATTTAATACCCACCGTCCGTTGGTTTCCAATCATCAGCAGGTCGATGCTGCGGCATGGTAAGATACCAATTCACGCCAAAGCAGTCCGTGACCTCCGCCGCGCACGGACTCCATGGTAATTCACATATATCCAGCTTCACTGTTCCGCCATCCTTTAAAATCGCAAATGCGCGTTCAAGTTCATCGCGCGTTTCAAAAGTGTAGCCGAGCTGAACTGGATTATTTGTCGCACCTTTTTCTTCTTTCGCTTCAACAACTGAACAAAAACCATCACCATCCTTTAGCAACTCCGAATGATAATATGTATTGTCATCATTTAGCACATGATAGCCCATTTCCAATCCGAAAGCAGAACGATACATCTCAATAGCTTTAGGACTGTTTTTGACATATATTCCAACCCCTAACAAATTCATATTCCTTTCCTCCTTCAAAACAATTTCGATTTATTCATTAAATTGAACCAAGCCGCTTACGCGGCCGCAAGTGCCAAAAACAATTTCCCGCTAAATTCTAA
>CAJUAB010000015.1 GCA_910583845.1 uncultured Acetatifactor sp. | reverse complement strand
GGCGTCCAGACAGGAAGCAATGCGCCGTCCGGGGCTATGCTGATTAAGAGTCCCGCATATCTCCGGACGGCTCACAGACCGGAAGCAGGGTTTATGCGGATTTAATTTTTTGGTAATTAACTTGCTTTTCCATGGAGAATATCGTAACATGTTAGTAGACATTTTTCAAGTAATATAGTTTTTGATTCTTTATAAAGTGCTGCGCCGGTGGATTCAGCAAGTACGGGGGCTGCATCCATCATCCGGCAGCGCAGGAGGTTAAATATGTCTATATTCGATCGCTTTAAGAAAAAAAACACATCCGGCCCCGCCGATTCTTCGGCTCCCAAGTGGCCGCAGCCTCCGGCGGAAGATACCATGTGCCTGCTGCTCATGGACAGGGTGCTGGAGGATGTGGCTCCTGTGGCACAGCACCTGAAATCGGTCTTTGGCAGTCAGGCCGCCGGTGAGATCGACCGCGGACATCCCCGTGTCCCGGCATTTATCGCCACTGTAGACGGCCTGGAGTTCTGGTGCTCCTATCTGCCCATGCCCATTCCCGCCGATACAGCGGATATTCCCACGGCGGCACAATACAGCTTTCTCCTTACCGATGAGGAAAAACAGGCTTTTACGGGGCACAGGTCCTTCTGGATGCTGGCGCAGAAGGGAGGCGGAACCTCCCTGGAGGAAAAGCGCAGGGCCTGCTGGGCATTTTCCCTGCTCTGTGCCGCTCTGCTGGAGCAGGAGGGTGCGGTGGGCGTCCACATCGTGAACCGGGGCGGGCTTCTGGTGAGTAAGCGCCATTATCTCCAGCAGAGGGAACTGATGGAAAATAAGGCATCCACCAACGATGAGGGGTATTTTCCGGTGCCGCTGTGGGTGTGGGTCTATGGCAGCTATCAGGGGAAAACGCCGGTGATCCGGACTCAGGGTTTACAGGACTTCGGACTTCCGGAGCTGGGTTTTTACAATCCCACACAATTTGACACCGGGGAGCTTCTGGACTTTTTGTACTCCATGTCCAGCCTCCAGATCACGGGACGGCAGCTATACCGCAACGCCGCCCTGATTCCGCTGAATGAGAAAACGGAAGTGGTCTGTAAACAGGACGGCGATGTTCTGTACTTTTTCGGGGCGTAGAGGCGGGAATGATTTTTGAACACGCTCTGGAACAGACGCTGCACAAAAATACGGAATAAAGCGGCAAATCTGCCGAAAAACAATGATATCCGCATTTCGCGGGGAATCTGATGCCATGAATCAAAAGACAGGAGAATGAATCCAATGAGTGAAAACACCAATCAATTTCAGGGAACCAGGGAATATGTGGCCAGCGAGGAGCTGATGGCCAGCGTGAACATTGCCATGGCGCTGCAAAAGCCGCTGTTGATCAAGGGAGAGCCGGGGACGGGCAAGACCATGCTGGCGGAGGCGGTGGCCAAGGCGCTGGGCAAGAGGCTGATCATTTGGAATATCAAGTCCACCACCAAGGCCCAGGACGGCCTGTATGTGTATGACACCATACAGCGTCTCTACGACGGGCAGTTCGGTGTGGAGGGAGTGGACGATATCGCCCGGTATATCAAGCTGGGCAAACTGGGAGAGGCCTTTGACAGTGAGGAGCAGGTGGTGCTGCTCATCGATGAGATCGACAAGGCGGACCTGGAGTTTCCCAACGACCTGCTGTGGGAACTGGATCAGATGGAATTTTATATAAACGAAACCAAGCGCACGGTGAAGGCGAAACACCGCCCCATCGTGATGATCACCTCCAACGCGGAGAAAGAATTGCCGGACGCGTTTCTGCGCCGCTGTATCTTCCACTATATAGACTTCCCCTCCAAAGAGCTGATGGAAGAGATTGTGCGGGTGCATTTCCCCGATGTGGAGGAGCATCTGCTGAAAAATGCCATGGAGGTCTTTTACAATATCCGCGGTATCCGGGATATTCGCAAAAAGCCCAGCACCTCGGAACTGATCGACTGGGTCAACGCCTTGCAGATCGGGGGTATCAGCGCGGACCGCATCCGGGGCGCGTTGCCATTTATCGGCGTGGTAGTCAAAAAAGACGAGGATCTGGAACTGGTGCGCCACGAGACGAATCTGTAATGGCGGGGTACATGAGCAATAGAACTTTTCATGAGGTAATGCTTGCGCAGCGGGGGCCGACAGGATTTCAGACAGCGGAGCATGCGGCAGAGCGTATGGCCATATAGGAGAAAAACAGACAATGGATTATCAAAACAGGGCGATATTTGAGGATATGTATAAAATGTTTCTGCAGGAATTTGGACAGGGGAGAAAGATGGTGCTGTCCACATCTCTTTCCGATTATGTGACGTCCAGAATGATGAGCGTTGTCCAGAGAGACGGGATCTTCTATTTCCAGACGGACAGGGAAATGCACAAATACAAACAACTGTCGGGCAATCCTCATGTGGCGCTGTGTATAGAGAATATCCAGATAGAGGGATTATGCAGTGAGACAGGCTGCCCACTGGAGGATGCTGAGTTTTGCCGCTTGTATGAAGAATGCTTTCCGGGTTCCTTTCAAAGATATTCAGCACTGGAAAAGGAGCGTCTTTTCGCAGTCACTCCGCTGCGGGTGGAGCGTTGGCTGTATCTGGACGGCAGGCCCTGTCTGGAGGAAATGGATGTAAAGCAGCGCAGGTATGCGCGGAAGGAATATATCTGAAAGCAGCAAGTACGGAGGGAATACCATTGTTCATCAAATTTTTTGACGCGCTGCGGGCCAAGGGACTTCGGGTGACGCTGGGGGAGTGGCTTACTTTGCAGGACGCGCTGGATAGGGGGCTGTGTGGCAGCTCCCTGACGCAGTTTTATTATGTGGCCCGGATGATCCTGGTCAAGAGCGAGACTGATTTTGACAAATTTGACATGGCCTTTGAGGAGTGCTTCAAGGCGGCTCAGAAGGACACCGAGGTAGGCGCTGAGATGCTCCGCTGGCTGGACAAGTCCGAGATGATGGAGCTGGCCCATGAGGAGGCCCGCAATCACTTGAACCAGATGGAGGATATCCATGTGGACAAGGAGCAGGTGGAGGAGACCTTCAGGCAGCGTCTGAAAGACCAGAATGAGGAGCACAATGGGGGGAGCTTCTGGATCGGCACCATGGGGAAGACTTCCTTTGGCAATATGGGAGGCAATGTGGGAGGCGTCCGCGTGGGGGGCAAGACGGGATATCAGTCTGCCTTCGCCGTGGTGGGTGCCCGCAAGTACCGGGATTTCAGGGATGACAGGGTGTTGGACAACCGGCAGTTTCAGCTTGCGTTCCGCAGGCTCCGGCAATTTTCCACCAGGCTGGATATACCCGAGACGGAACTGGACATAGACGGCACGGTGGACAAGACCTGTAATAACGGCGGCTGCCTGCAGATTGTTATGAAGAAACCCCGTAAGAACGCGGTAAAGCTGCTGCTTCTGATGGATTCCGGGGGTACCATGATCCCCTTCAGCAGTCTGCTCAACGATCTGTTCCAGGCGGTGCACAAGTCCAATCATTATAAGGATGTAAAGACCTATTATTTTCATAACTGCATTTACAGCAAGTTGTACAAGACCCCCGAGTGTGAAAACGGAGACTGGGTGGATACAGAGTGGATGTTCCGCAATGTGGGCAGCGACTACAAGGTGATCATCGTGGGAGATGCTGCCATGGCTCCGGAGGAACTCTATTCTGTCAGCGGCAATTACCGGGGGCCCAACGGCGGCCTGTCCGGCTACGAGTGGCTGCAGCTGGTGAAGCGAAAATATAAGAAAGTGGTCTGGCTCAATCCCAAGATGGCTCCGGGGCACGCTCCCTGGCGGGAGGCGGAGACTGCGGTGAAGCAGCTGTTCCCCATGTTCAAACTGACGGTGGACGGGCTGAACCGGGCCATGGTCACGCTGATGGCAAATAAATAGGGCGGGGGAGCAGCGAAAGCAAGAACGCCTTTCTGAAAATGGAAGAGGTGATCCGGGTTATACAATTGGCTGACAGAGATGCCGGGAGAGGAAAAGCAATGAACCGATGGACAGGACCGGGATATTGTGCCATAGTGTTATTCTTATTGATATTTTTGTCCGGATGCGGGAGGGCGGAGCCCCTCTCTTCCACGGAGGAGGTCCC
Source organism: uncultured Acetatifactor sp. (assembly GCA_910583845.1). Classification (GTDB taxonomy): domain Bacteria; phylum Bacillota; class Clostridia; order Lachnospirales; family Lachnospiraceae; genus Acetatifactor. The sequence goes on along the minus strand of CAJUAB010000015.1, from coordinate 120,207 downwards.
GGAGTCTGTCCCTTTGCGGGAACAGGCGGCATCCTGTGATCTGCTGGCTGTAAAATGGGCTTCGGAGCGGGTGGAAACGGAAGGCGTTCCCTGGAGTGTGGCCGATTGCCTGGAGGTGACGCTGCCGGATGCAGCCGCGGCGGACAATATTTATTATTACAGCGCCCTGGAGGATTCCTGCTACTATATTCTGGAGGATCTGGTGACGGAAGGGGAGGAAAAGACGGAGCATGCCCTTTTCTGGATAACCGTGGACCCGGGAGGCGGAGAATCCGTCATGGAGGAGTGGTCCCTGCGGACGGATGCCGATGCGGAGGGGAGGGAGGAAATAGATTCCCTCTTGAAGGCTTATGGGGAAAAACAGGCGCTTATGACCGGCATGGACGTATCCGGGGGCAGGATTTTTTTGTTTTTTCAGCAGTGGGATTCCGAGCGTCCCGGGGAAATTCGGTATTTCAGGGCGCAGGCGGACCGCAGGGGCCACATTGAGAGAGTGCTGGATTTGACCTCCGCCTTGCGGGAGGGAAAAATCCTGTCTCAGGACAATATCATACTGCCGGGAGGGCGCTGCGACAAAACGGGAAGATGTTATATGGCAGACAGCACCATGGAGCGTATCGCCGTCATAGACGGAGAGGGCCGGCTGCTGACTGTCCTGGAGGAGCCGGACAATCCGGGAGGGGCAAAGGCCCTGACCTATATGGGAAAAACGAAGGAGGGCAATCCCCTGTACGCCTGCGGAGATTTTCAGGGACAGAGCCTGGTCATTCTGGGCTGTGACGGGGAAGAGAAGAAGGAACTCTACCGGGGAGATTACGAACTTATGCAAAGCTGCCTGATCCGGCCGGACGGCAGCCTGTTGTATGGGGATAACAGCAGCTTGTTTCGCTGGAATGTGTTAAGCGGCACCTTTGAGCGATTATATGACGGGAAAAATCTGAACTTCTTCAGTTGCGACGGTATGCTGGAGGGTTCGGACGGGAAAGTGTATGCCGCGTTCCGGCAGGAGGACGGGACTTTTCTCTATGGCTTTTCGGACCGTGCGGTGGAAAATGTGGTGATCCGGCTGGAAATGCTGACATGGGGAAACGATTATATAGAAACCTGCGCGGCGGAGTATACCCGGCGGCATCCGGGGGTGGTCATAGAGATCCCGGAGTGTCAGGAGGATGCCCAGGCGCAGCAAAGCCGTGTCATGGCCCAGATCTCCCAGGGAGAGGGACCGGAGCTGATGCTGGTGAGAAGACCGCTGCTGCTGGCCATGCAGAGTGCAGGGGCGCTGGCCGGGCTGTCGGAAGTGCTGCCGGCGCAGGACCGGGAGCAGATTTTTCCGGCCGCGCTGGAAAACGGCAAAGTCGGCGGTGAACTGTACGGTATAACCTGCGGTGCCACTTTTTCCACGCTGCTGGTATCAGAACAGGTGTGGCAGGATACTACCTGGTCCCTTGGGGATGTGATGGGGATTCTGAAAGAGCGGGAAATGGCGGGACACCCGGCGGAGCAGTTTTCGGCTGTCTCCTTCAGCGATGGCAGCAGGCAGGCATACCACATGCTCTATGATCTGGTACTCGCCAATATAGGCCAGTGTCCTCTGCTGGATCTGGAGGCGGGAAAATGCTGTTTTGACACGGAAGAGTTTTATCATATACTGGAATTTTGTAAACAGAGCGGAGAGGCGACGCGGGGCGGAACGGGGCTCACGGGGGAGGAGCAGGTCCGGGAGCAAAAAGCCCTGGCATATAAGGCGGAGGGAAATCTGATTTCCGTCAGCCGGGCATTTGCTCTGCTGGGAGAGGGGTATCATGCGGTGGGATATCCCACCGACGGAGAGAGCGGAAACCTTCTGGTGGCCTATGAGGATTGCGTGGCAGTGAATATTCATGCGGGGCACCGGGAGATCGTGGATGATTTTCTCCGTTTTCTCACAGACTATAAATCCCAGCGGCAGTACAGTACCAACTGGATACGGAAGGATGTGCTGCGGGACTGTGTGGATGAGTGCAGGGAAATTTACGGCTATCCGGCTCCGGTGCCTGTTTTCAGGAAGGGCGACCGGTCTGTGACCGTGCTGGCCGGAAGGGCGGACGGCACTTCCTGGCTGGAGGAATTTCTACAGATCGCGGAGTCCGGCATCCCCTACGCCGCGGAGCTGGATGTCATCCGCAATATCGTGCAGGAAGAGGCGGAAGCGTGTTTCGCGGGGGACCGCAGTGAGCGGGAGACGGCGGAAATCATCCAGAGACGGGTGCAGTTATATCTGGATGAGACCCGGTAAAATTTTTTGTTTGACACAAAAAGTGATTGACACATCTGGTTTTTTCGGGTACAATAAGCCCAGGTTTTTAAAAACGCGAATGCGATGAAGAGAAAGAGTACTGTCATTCCACTTTGTACAGAGAGCGGCCGGTCGGTGAGAGGCGCACAGAGCCTGACAGGAATACATCTCGGAGCAGCAAACCCAAATGCGGCATACAATATCCGCAGAGTAGGCTTTGACGGCAGGCCCCGATATCGGCCATGAGTATTGATGGATACTCTCTGAGCCATAAGGCGTGAGTTTTATGGGAAAAAAGGTGGTAACACGGGTGCTGGCCCCGTCCTTTTATGGGACGGGGCTTTTTTAGTGCACAGAAGAGTTTGCTTCCCGGCAAAGCCAGACACAACAGGGCGGTGCAGCTACCGCAGCACAGGCGCGACGCCGCCCGAAAGCAGAAAAAGGAGAGAAAAAATGACGGTATTTGACGAGTTGAAAGCCAGGGGCCTGCTGGCCCAATTGACGGACGAGGAGGAGATCAAGGAACTGATCAACAACGGGAAGGCGACATTTTATATCGGTTTTGATCCCACCGCGGACAGTCTGCATGTGGGTCATTTTATGGCGCTGTGCCTGATGAAGCGCCTGCAGATGGCAGGAAACCGCCCCATCGCCCTGGTGGGGGGCGGCACGGGCATGATCGGGGACCCCTCCGGCAGAAGCGACCTGCGCTCCATGATGACCACGGAGCAGATTGACCACAACTGTGAGTGTTTCAGAAAGCAGATGAGCCGGTTCATCGAGTTCGGTGAGGGAAAAGCCATGATGGTCAACAATGCGGACTGGCTCAGAAATCTGAACTATATAGAGTTTATCCGGGATATCGGCGTACACTTTTCCGTAAACCGTATGCTCACCGCGGAGTGTTACAGACAGCGCATGGAGAAGGGGCTGAGTTTTCTGGAGTTTAACTACATGATCATGCAGAGCTACGATTTTCTGTGCCTGTACGAGAAATACGGCTGCAACATGCAGTTCGGCGGCGATGACCAGTGGAGCAATATGCTGGGAGGCACGGAACTGATCCGCCGCAAGCTGGGCAAGGACGCTTACGCCATGACCATCACGCTGCTCCTGAACTCCGAGGGCAATAAGATGGGCAAATCCCAGAAGGGGGCTGTGTGGCTGGACCCCGAGAAGACAACGCCCTTTGAATTTTACCAGTACTGGCGGAACGTGGCGGACGCGGATGTACTGAAATGCCTGCGGATGCTGACATTCCTGCCCCTGGAGGAGATCGAAGCCATGGAAGGCTGGGAGGGCAGCAGACTCAACGAGGCCAAGGAGATTCTGGCCTACGAGCTGACGAACATGGTACACGGCGAAGAGGAGGCCAAAAAGGCCCAGAAGAGCGCCAGGGCCCTTTTCGGCACCGGCAACGCGGAGAATATGCCCACCTGTGAGTTGCAGGAGGCCGATTTCAGGGATGGCGTCATAGATATCATCGGCGTGGTGGCCGCCGCCGGACTGACGGCTTCCCGTTCCGAGGCCCGGCGCGCGGTGGAGCAGGGCGGCGTCACTGTGGACGGAGAGAAGGTGACGGATGTAAAGACGACATATACAAAGGATGATTTCGCCGGGGACGGCAAGGTGGTGAAGCGCGGAAAGAAGAGCTTCAAGCGCGTGGTGGCAACCTTCTGATCTTCAGACGTAAAAAAAATCATGGACCGGGAACCTCTCGCATATACATATACCAGTATAGGCGGGAGGTTCTTTATATGGAAAATTATACGATGAATACTTATGACCTCTATCATGATATACAGCAGCGGACCGGTGGGGAGATCTACATCGGCGTGCTGGGGCCTGTGCGCACGGGAAAATCCACGTTTATCAAGCGTTTTATGGATGTGATGGTTCTGCCTTATATGGAGGACGAACACGCGAAGACCCGTGCCATGGACGAACTGCCCCAGAGCGCCGGAGGGCGTACCATCACCACCACGGAGCCCAAGTTCATTCCCAAGGAGGCGGCCCATGTGGTGCTCAACGATGATGTGGAGGTGGATGTACGACTGATCGACTGCGTGGGATACATGGTGGACGGCGCGGCGGGGCATATGGAAGAAAACGCGGAGAGGATGGTAAAAACGCCCTGGTTTGAGAATGAGATTCCCTTCACCAAGGCGGCGGAGATCGGCACGGATAAGGTTATGAACGATCATTCCACCATCGGTCTGGTGGTCTCTACAGACGGCAGCTTCGGGGAACTTCCCAGGGAGAGCTTTCTTCCGGCGGAGGAAAAGACCATCAATGCCCTCAAGAAATTACATAAACCCTTTCTGGTGCTTTTGAACAGTCAGAAGCCTTTCTCCGAGGAGACCCGGGCGCTGGCGGAACAGATGCAGGAAAAATACGGCGTGGCCGTGCTGCCGGTAAACTGCGAACAGCTTAAGAAGGAGGATATCCATAAGATTCTGGAAAATGTGCTGTACGAATTTCCCATCTCCGTGATCGAGTTCTACATGCCAAAGTGGGTGGAGATGCTGCCCCGGGACAATCGGATGAAACAGGAACTGATCGAGCGGGTAAAGGGAATCATGAAAGAGTACACTACCCTGAGGGACTGCCTGGAACATCCCATCGCCATCGACAGCCAGTATGTACGGCGGACCAAGGTGGACCAGATTTCCCTGAGCGACGGATGTGTGCGGATTCAGCTGGAGGCCGATGATGCCTATTACTACGAGATGCTGACGGAGATGGTGGGAGAGGATATCGGGGATGAGTATCAGCTTCTCTCCAAACTACAGGAATTTGCCAGGATGAAGTCGGAGTACTCCAAGGTGCTCCAGGCGGTAAACATGGTGCGGATGAAGGGCTATGGAGTGGTGATGCCCATGAAGGAAGAAATTGTTCTGAATCAGCCGGAGGTGATACGCCATGGCAACAAATACGGGGTGAAGATCAAGGCGGTGAGTCCCTCCATACATATGATCAAAGCCAATATCGAGACGGAGATCGCTCCCATTGTGGGCACCCAGGAGCAGGCGGAGGACCTGATTCAGTACATCAACAATACGGACCATGAGGGAGAGGGGATCTGGGAGACCAATATATTCGGAAAATCCGTGGAACAGCTTGTAAATGACGGAATTGCCACCAAGATTGCCTCCATTGGAGACGAGTGCCAGGTAAAGCTGCAGGATACCATGCAAAAAATTGTCAATGACAGTAACGGAGGGATGATCTGCATCATCATTTAGAGAGTCGGGGGCTGCGGCAATAAGGGCAGCCTCTGTTTTTTCGCATAAGTCTTTTGGCCGGACGGAGCGGCAGGACAGGCCGTCGGCAACCCATGGTTGCGAAAGTTCCAAGAATAATTGGTGGAATAATTCCCCGGGTACAGGTACAATAAAGATGTCATTCAGTGAACAGGCCTCCCTGACAACCGCCCGTTATGACGGGCGGTTCAAGATAGGTCCGGGCGGCAATATCTTGAACGGAGGAAAATGCTATGAGTATCGGAAAACGGATTCAGCAACTGCGCATAGACAATGGTCTTACGCAGGAGCAGCTGGCCGAAAAACTTGCCGTCTCCAGGCAGTCCATCTCCAAATGGGAAATGGATCAGTCGCTGCCGGAGATCGACAAGGTGGTGCAGATGAGCAAAGTGCTGTCCGTGGGGACGGATCAGATTTTGCTGGAGGAGGCGGACAAGCTTCGGCGGCAGGAGCTGCATCTGGGCAGTGTGTACCTGATCGCGAGGGACTTTGAGGCATCCGTGGCGTTTTACGAAAAACTTCTTTCCATGAAGGTGTCCACCCGGAACTGCGGCAACAGGTTCGCGGAGTTTTTCTTTGACAACAAATGTCTGGCCGTCATGAATGAGGAGAACCTGCCCGGACACCACTACGGAGAGGGAGACTACAAGTTTGTGCTGAATTTCTGGGTGGAGGATCTGAGGAAAGAGTACCGGCGGGTGAAGGACCTGGGGATCGGCCGGATGACCGGGATCAGGAAAGTCCATGAGGGGTATTACTATTTTCATATTTTTGATCCGGACAGCAATGTATGTGAGATCACCGGAGGATATGAGGAAAGCAGTACGCCTGACAACCGGAATTGACACACTGGTACGCGGAATTTCGCGGGAACGTCACAGCACAGACAGGGAACCGATTGACACAGCTTCATAAGCGGAGAGATCAGGGAATGGTCCCGAGGCGGGGAAGCGGAATAAAACAAAGACAAGGAGAAAATGAGATGAACAGAGTATGTCAGAGCTGCAGCATGATGATGGGGGAAGAGGAGTATGGCCGCAATGCCGATGGAAGCAGAAACACGGATTACTGCAAATACTGCTTCCCCAACGGAAATTTCGGAAAGGACGAAACCATGGAGGAAATGATCGAAAGCTGTATTCCGTTCTGGGTGGGAGGCGGGAAGTGCAAAACGCCGGAGGAAGCCCGGGAGCAGATGAGGAAACTTTTCCCCACGCTGAAGAGATGGAAGAATCAGGGACGGCCGCAGTAATGCGGCGGTCCCAAACTTTTTGTCCAATAGAATTGCTTTTTAGGAACAAATTGGTTATAATGTGCGTGTAGGATAAGACATTTTACTGCTCATACAGACGCCGGGGCTGTTTCGGGGCTTTGGCGGCGTATGTCCGCTTCTGAAAAGGAGAACGCCATGCAGACAACGGTCTATGAGAAACTGAAACAATGTGAATCCTGTGTGCGCCGGGTCACGGACTTCATCCCCAGGGTGGCAGTCGTTCTTGGCTCCGGGCTTGGAGACTATGCGGACACGATCCGTGTTGCGGCCCAGGTGCCCTATGGGGATATCGAGGGATTCCCTGTTTCCACTGTGCCGGGACATGACGGACGGTTTATCTTCGGCTATGTGGAAGACGTACCGGTGGTGTGCATGAAGGGCAGAGTGCATTACTATGAGGGGTACGAGATCAGCGATGTGGTTTTGCCCATCCGGCTTATGAAGCTGCTGGGCGCGGAGATCCTCTTTCTGACCAATGCCTCCGGAGGCGTAAACACATCCTTCCACGCGGGGGATCTGATGCTGATTACCGATCATATTTCCTGTTTCGCGCCCAATCCGCTGGTTGGCGCCAATATTGAGCAGCTGGGCACCCGGTTTCCGGATATGAGTCATGTATACGACCCGGAGCTGCAGGAAATCATCAGGACGGCGGCCGGGGAGAAGGGGATTTCTCTCCAGCAGGGGGTATATGCCCAGCTGACCGGCCCTTCCTTTGAGACGCCCGCCGAGATCCGCATGCTGCGTACATGGGGATGCGACGCGGTGGGCATGAGCACGGCGGTGGAGGCTGTGGCAGCGGCGCATATGGGCATGCGGATCTGCGGGATCTCCTGTGTGTGCAACCTGGCAGCAGGTATGACGGCCAACCCGCTGAGCCACAGGGAGGTGCAGGAGGCGGCGGACAGGACGGCGCCGGTATTCAAGAGTCTGGTGACGGAATCGGTAAAGAGATTCGGGCTGCTGCCGTAGGGGCAGGGAATCGCGGGCTGCGGCGGACAGGGGAATAAGGCCGCTGCCTGACCGGTGGAGAAGGGATCTTGCGCAGGGCAGCGCGTATGCGGATGGCAGTACATTCGGAAAGGGGTTGCGGTGGACATACAAAAGCGGTACAAGGAACTGATACAGGCGGCCATAGAGGCAAGAAAGCTGGCTTACGCGCCCTATTCCCGGTATCTGGTGGGAGCGGCTCTGCTGACCTGCGACGGGGAAGTTTATCAGGGATGCAATATAGAGAATGCCTCTTACGGGGCTACGAACTGTGCCGAGCGGACAGCGTTTTTCAAGGCGGTCAGCCAGGGGAAGAGGGATTTCCGGGCAATCGCCATTGTGGGCGGCAGCAAAGCAGCGCCGCAGGACGATTGCTTTCCGGAAATGGCGTATCCCTGCGGCATATGCCGACAGGTGATGCGAGAGTTCTGCGGACCTGATTTCTGTGTTCTGGTGGGCAGAAGTACGGAAGATTTTGAGGAATATACATTGGAGGAACTGCTGCCCAGGAGTTTCGGACCTGTGATTTCACGGGAAAGAAACGGCATTCAGAGCTTATAGGCGGAACTTAAACAGAAAAAGGGGAATAAAAAGGGAATGAATTTAAGATTGTATAATGCCAGAATCCTCACCATGGAGCCCGGCCGGGATATCTTTTTTGGTGAGATCTGGATCAAAAATGAAAAGATTGTCTATGTGGCGGATCAGGAGGAGATTGAAAGAGAGTGGCGGGGAGAGGGAGTTCCGCGGATCTCCTGGGATTGTGAGATAGACTGCGAGGGAAATCTGCTGATGCCGGGCTTCAAGAACGCGCACACCCACTCCGCCATGACTTTCCTGCGGTCCGCGTCGGATGACGTGCCATTACAGAGCTGGCTGCAGGACAGCGTGTTTCCGATGGAGAAGAAACTGACGGATCAGGATATCTATCAGATGACCCGACTGGCGATTCTGGAGTATCTTACCAGCGGCATAACGGCCATTTTTGACATGTATCTACGGCCGGAAGTGACCGCGAAGGCCTGCCAGGACATGGGGATGCGCTGTGTGCTGGTCAGCGGCCTGAATGATTTTACCTCGTCCATAGCCCAGGTGGAGGAGGAGTATATGCACTGGAACCGCAAAAACCCGCTGATCAGTTATCAGCTTGGTTTTCACGCGGAATATACCTGTGACAGGGCGCTGATGGTACAGCTGTCCGGGCTGGCCCACAGACACCGGGCGCCGGTTTTTACCCATATGTCCGAGACTATGGAGGAGGTGCGGGAGTGCAGGAAAAAATACGGCATGACGCCCGCTTTTTTCCTGGACTCCCTGGGGATGTTTGACTTCGGAGGGGGCGGATACCACTGTGTACATATGACGGATTCGGATATGGATGTATTCCGCAGACGCCGGATGTACGTGATCACCAATCCGGCCTCCAACGCGAAGCTGGCCAGCGGCGTGGCTCCCATCAGGGATTTCCTCAGGAAACAGATTCCGGTGGCCATCGGGACGGACGGCGCGGGCAGCAATAACGCGCTGGACATGTTCCGGGAGATGTTTCTGGTCTCCGGGCTGTCCAAGCTGCGGGAGATGGATGCCGCCAGCCTGGACGCCCTGGAAGTGCTGAAAATGGCCACGGTAAACGGAGCCAGGGCCATGCGCCTTGGCCGGGCGGACGTGCTGGCCAAGGGAAAGCTGGCGGATCTGATCCTGCTGGATCTCTGTCAGCCCAACATGCAGCCCCTCCACAATATTCCGAAAAACATAGTTTACTCCGGCAGCAAGTCCAATGTGAAGATGACCGTCATAAACGGCAGGATTTTGTACAAGGACGGCTGGTTTAACATAGGAGACAGGCCCGAAAATATATACGCGGCCTGCAACACCATCGCGGCGAGGTTGTTATCTGAGTGATCCGCTCAGACATCAATAGATACAGTCACCCCTCTTCTGACAGGCAGACAGGCCGCAGCGCCGGAAGCTGTTCACCATGCGTAAAACGGCCGTCCGGCCCACCGCCTGCAAGAGAGGAAACACAAACGGCATATTCCCTGTGTGTCTGCGGGGAATGTGTGATACTTCAATCAGGAGGAAACCAAATGTTGGAAAAGCTCTTTCATCTCAAAGAGAACAAAACGAATGTCAGGACCGAGGTCATTGCGGGGCTGACAACTTTCATGACCATGGCGTACATCATCGCCCTCAATCCCAATCTGCTGACAGGCTTTGGCAATAACGGGACACCGGCGCTGTGGAACGCCGTATTTCTGTCCACCTGTATCGCCTCGGCAGTGGGTATGTTCGTCATGGCCTTTCTGGCGAACAAGCCCTTTGCCATGGCGCCCGGCATGGGGCTGAACAGCTTCTTTGCCGTGGTGGTGGCCAATATTGTAAGCATCACCGGTCTGTCCTATGTGGAATCCTTTCAGGCAGGCCTGTGTATCATTCTGGTGGAAGGCATCGTATTTCTGGCCTTGTCGGTGCTGAATGTGCGGGAGAAGATTGTGGACGCCATTCCGCTGGGGGTGCGTCTGGGAATCGCGCCCGCCATCGGGCTGATGCTGATGAACATCGGTCTGGGCTCCAACGCGGGCGTCGGCGCGGCAAGCCAGTTCTATGTGATGCGTGATTTCTTTGGCTCTCTGACACCCAGTCTTGCCAGCGCGAATATGGGAGCGGATTATTCCGCCATGGTGCTGACCGTGGTGACTATGTTTGTGGGGCTGTTTGTCATCGTGATCCTGGCGCAGAAGGGCGTGAAGGCCGCCGTCATTCTGGGCATGCTGGCTGCCAGCGTGATCTACTGGGCGGGGCAGGCCATATTCCTGCACACGAACCCCTTCGCCAGCCTGAAAGCAGCCTCCTTTGTTCCGGCCTTCGGGGACATGGTATCCACGACCCTGTTCAAGTTCAACTTCAAAGGCCTGCTGGAGATTGGCTGGTTTACGGCCATCACGCTGGTAATCACCTTCTGCATCATTGACATGTTTGATACCATCGGTACGCTGGTGGGCACTGCCAGCCGCGCGGGCATGCTGGACAAAAACGGCAAGATGCCCAAGATGAAAGAGGCTTTGCTGGCGGACGCCGTGGGTACCGTGGCCGGCTCCCTGACGGGAACTTCCACGGTCACGACCTTTGTGGAATCCGCCTCCGGCGTGGAGGCCGGCGGCCGTACCGGACTGACGGCCCTGACCACGGGCATTGTGTTTCTGGCCTGTGTGTTTATCGCGCCCGTGGCGGCTGTCATACCCGCGGCGGCTACTTCCGCGGCGCTGATCTATGTGGGCGTTCTGATGATTACCGGTCTGAAAAACATTGACTTCGGTGATATCGCCCAGGTTCTGCCCGTGGCGATTATGCTGATCTCCATGCCCGTATCCGGCTCCATAGGACATGCCATCGGTCTGGGACTGATTTCCTATACCGTTATCAAGGTATTTACCGGAAAGGCAAAGGAAGTGTCGGTACTGACCTATGTGATTTCCGCGATCTTCCTGGTGAAATTCTTCCTGGTAGTATAAAGCGGGATTGCGTTCATAATAATATAAGCGGGAAAAAGAGGGCAGTGTATCCAATCTGCTCTCTTTTTGCCAGAGAGGCTGGCAGATGGAATATTTGATATTTTGGGGTGTCATGGGACTGTTTGTCCTGTTTTTGATGGGGCAGGGGATTCTGGCGGACAGCAGGGAAAAGAAGCGATTCGAAAGAAAACTTTATGAGAGCTATGGGAAGAGGCCGGACAAGGAATACAAGGTGGAGCGCTTTGTGCGCATTCCCGGATACTATGAGCACCACAGGGAGCCCGGACAGATTGACGACATCACCTGGGATGATCTGTCCATGGATCAGGTGTTTATGCGGCTGAACTATACCATCTCCTCCAGCGGGGAGGAGGTACTGTATCATATGCTGCGCACTCCGACCCGGTCCCGGGAGGAACTGGAGTATTTTGACCGGGTGGTCACTTATTTTATGGAGCATCCCGATCACCGGGTGGCATTCCAGAAGCATATGCGGAGTCTGGGAAGCACGGGGAAATTCTCTCTGTATGACTATCTGGAATACCTGCACACACTGGGAGACCGATCCAATGCCAGGGATGTTTTTGTCAACCTGCTGTATCTCCCCGCCATTTTGCTGCTGTTTTTCCGGCTGTCCGTGGGGCTGGCCGCCATCACCGTATTGATGGTATACAATATTGTCACCTACATGAAAATCAAGGGGGAGATTGAGCCCTATGTCACCAGCCTTGCCTATATTGCCCGGCTTCTCTCGGAGGCACAGGCGACGGCCGCTTTGCGGATTCCGGTGTGCGAGCGGGAAAACCAGCGGCTGATTCGGGGGAAAAAGGCATTGAACAAGTCTCAGAGAGGCGCCTTCTGGGTGTTTTCCAAGACGGGCACATCTACGGGAGGGAGTCCTGCGGACGTGCTGCTGGACTATGTGAGGATGGCGTTTCATGTGGATCTGATCTTTTTTAACCGGATGCTGCGGGAGATCGGCAGTCATGAGGAGGAAATTGACCAGCTCATCACCACTCTGGGATACATGGAGTCGGCTGTCAGCATCGCCATGTACCGGGCCAGCCTGGAGGCGGAAGGCTTTGCCTGGTGCAGGCCGGATCTCCAGGGGAATACGCTTTCCGCGAAGCAGCTGTATCACCCGCTGATTGACAGTCCGGTGAAAAACAGTATCTCCACGCACAGAGGCGTACTGCTGACAGGTTCCAACGCCTCCGGCAAATCCACCTTTCTGAAAACCGTGGCCCTGGGCGCCCTGATGGCGCAGACTCTGTATATGGTGCTGGCGGACAGCTATCGCGCCCCTCTGTACCGCGTCTATTCCTCCATGTCCCTTCGGGATGACCTGGAGGGCGGGGAGAGTTATTATATTGTGGAAATCAAATCCCTGAAGCGGATTCTGGATGCCAGAAGGGAGGCGGATGCCAGACCGATTCTGTGCTTTGTGGACGAGGTACTGCGGGGAACCAATACGGTGGAACGGATCGCGGCGGCTACCCAGATACTGGTCAGTCTCACAGGGGAGGGAATTCAGTGCTTTGCCGCCACCCACGATATTGAGCTGACAGATCTTCTGGCCGACCTGTACGACAATTATCACTTTGAAGAAGAGATCCGGGAGGGGGATATTCTCTTTAACTACACACTGCGGGAAGGCAGGGCCAACAGCCGGAATGCCATCCGGCTGCTGGAGATTATGGGCTATGACCCGTCCATCATACAGAAGGCCCAGACACTCGCGGAGGGATTTCTGCGGCAGGGAATCTGGAAACTGTCTTGACGGAAACCGGCAGGTATTGCTATAATGGTCTTTGCAAAGCGGCTTTCTGCTGTCGGCGGGAGGCTGCGGAATATTTAATCAGGAGGCGCTTTTACTATGGTAGCTTTTTTCAATTCGTTCTTATCCTATCTGATGCTTATGGCGGTAATCGTGGCTGTGGCGGGGGCGGCGATCTTTATTGGCATAACCATGCGCAAAAAGAAGAATCAGGCGGAGCCGGCTGTCCAGGCGGGAGCTGAACATGCGGAAGAAAAGTAAAACGGATTTTACCACTCTTTTGTGGGATGTGGACGGGACCTTGCTGGATTTTGATTATTCCATGCGGGGAGCGCTGCGGAAATGCTTTTTCACTGCCGGGATACCCCTCACGGAGGAGATGATCCAATGTTACAGCCAGATCAATGACGGCTATTGGAAAAGGCTGGAGAGGGGCGAGGTGACCAAAGAGGAGCTTCTGAACGGTCGGTTCCGGGATTTTTTTGCCGCGCAGAAGCTGGAGGGCATGGATGTGGAGGCTTTCCGGGAGGAGTATGAGGCTGGCCTGGGACAGATCTACGCGTACAGGGATGACGCGCTGACGTTGGTTAAGTCCCTGCAGGGGCATTACAGGCAGTATGTGGTGACCAACGGCGTTACTGCCGTCCAGAAGAGTAAGCTGCGGCTTTCCGGTCTCTCCGAGGTCATGGACGGAGTGTTTATCTCCGAGTCCATCGGCCATGCCAAACCCAGCAGAATCTTTTTTGAATATTGCCTGGAACATCTGGACGAGAAGGACCGGGGGCGGATACTGATCGTGGGGGATTCCATGACCAGTGACATCCTGGGCGGTGTGCAGGCCGGGATACGGACCTGCTGGTATAATCCGAAGGAGCAGTCCTGCGACTATGCCTACAGAGCCGATTATGAGATATCGGTGTTGCAGCAGATCTACGAGGTGCTGGGCATTTATGAGTAATTTCGCTATGCGGGATGCCGGCGTGTTCGATACGGTGATGGATAACAACATTGTCGTTATCGTTCATGGAAGGGCATACCCGGACACGGGCCTGACCAGGGAGTTATATCCAGTCAGGCTGTTTTTGACATCAGGGAACTGGTCCACTGTGCGGAAAGCACTTTGCGGAGGCGGATTTGCCGTCCGCGGACAGGAACAGGAGTAAAAAAATTATGGCCAGGGCATCGGGACAGAAATTAAAATTGCTGTATCTGGCAAAAATATTGTCAGAGGACACGGACGAGGAGCATCCCATCACCACGCCGGAACTGATCGGCCGCCTGGAAAGTCTGGGGATACACAGCGAGCGCAAGAGCATTTATGACGATATTGCCTGTCTGCAGCAATTCGGCTATGACATCCTGCAGATCCAGAGCAGGCAGGGGGGCGGCTATTATATGGCGGGCAGGGAGTTTGAGCTGGCGGAACTGAAACTTTTGGTGGACGCGGTTCAGTCTTCCCGCTTCATCACAACGAGGAAGTCCAGGGAGCTCATCGGTAAACTGGAAAAGCTGGCCAGCCGTCATGACGCGGGAAAACTCAGGCGTCAGGTCCATGTGGTGGGCCGGGTCAAGGCGGAGAACGAGAGAGTGTACTACTGTATTGATGCCCTGCACCGGGCGATTCAGGGCAACCGCCAGATCACTTTCCGGTATCTGGAATGGAATGAGAACGGACAGCTGGAACCCCGCAGGCAGGGACGTCTCTACCGGGTCAGTCCCTGGGAACTGATTTGGCGGGAGGAGAATTATTATCTGCTGGCCTGGGACGAGCCTGCGGCCATGATGAAGCATTATCGGGTGGATAAGATGGACCAGGTGGAGGAAATCCCGGAGCGGCGGCAGGGAGAAGAGGCCTATGCGGGACTGGACCTGGCGGTGTACGCGGACAGGACATTTAGCATGTTCGGCGGCAGGGAGGAGACAGTGGTGCTTGAATTACTTCCGGGTCTGGCGGGCGTGGTGTTGGATCGCTTCGGCAGAGAAGTCTTCCTGCGCAGGGAGGGGGAGAACTGTCTGCGGGCCAGAGTTACAGTGGCCGTCAGCGATCAGTTTTACGGATGGCTGACGGGGCTGGGCCGTCAGATCCGGATCGTGAGTCCCCGTTGGGTCAGGGAGGAATATTGCGGGAGACTGCGGGATATTCTGGGGCAGTATCTCCCGGAGGCGCAGATGCCGCTGAAAGAGGACCAGGCGTGGAAATCACAGTAAGTCAATAGAAATCTGAAATAAAAAATGACAAATTTTACAATTCTTTTTCATGGAATATTCTACAGATCATTCGTTGACTTTTGGGCCGTTTTTTTTTATACTAGAAGACAAGCACTAAATATAGAAGACCAAAATCCAAATGCCTACTACATATAGTGGGCATTTGGTGACAGCCAGGGAAAGGGATGGGTAGCATGAACAATTTGCAGGAGAGCAAGAGCGCGGAAGATTATGGCATTATCTATAAGCCGGAGCAGACGGTATATGTCATTAAGAAAGATGGCAGCAAGGAGGCTTTTAATGTTCAGAAAGTGATTGACGCTGTCGGGAAAAGCGCGTACCGTGCCCTGACCAAGTTTACCGATGAGGAGAAACGCAGGATCTGTCAGTATGTGGTGGACAAGGTGGACGAATTGGGGCAGACACAGATCCCGATCCCCATTATGCACAATATTGTGGAGAGCGCGCTGGAGCAGGTCAAGCCGGTGGTGGCTAAGAGTTATCGGGATTACCGCAACTACAAGCAGGACTTTGTGCGCATGCTGGACGATGTTTATAAAAAGAGCCAGTCCATTATGTATGTGGGGGACAAGGAGAATGCCAATACGGATTCCGCTCTGGTTTCCACCAAGAGAAGTCTGGTATTCAATCAGCTGAACAAGGAGTTATATCAGAAATTCTTTATGACAACGGAGGAGATTCAGGCATGCCGGGACGGGTATATCTATGTCCATGACATGTCCGCCCGCCGGGATACCATGAACTGCTGTCTGTTTGACGTGGAGAATGTGCTGCGGGGCGGCTTTGAGATGGGCAATGTATGGTACAATGAGCCTAAGACTCTGGACGTGGCCTTTGACGTGATCGGAGATATTGTACTCAGCGCGGCCAGCCAGCAGTACGGCGGTTTTACCGTGCCCAGCGTGGATCTGATTCTGGAGCCCTACGCGGAGAAATCCTACCGCAAATATCTGGACAAATATGCCCGCCTGGGGATTGCCCCGGACATCGCTGAGGCAGAGGCAAGCGCGGACGTGAAACGGGAATTTGAACAGGGCTTCCAGGGCTGGGAATACAAGTTCAATACCGTGGGCAGCAGCCGGGGGGACTACCCCTTTATCACAGTGACCGCAGGCACGGGCACGGGCCGCTTTGCCAGACAGGCCACCATCACGATGCTGAATGTACGCAGAAAGGGACAGGGCAAGGCGGAGTGCAAGAAGCCGGTGCTGTTCCCCAAGATCGTATTTCTGTTTGATGAGAATCTGCACGGCCCGGGCAAACCCCTGGAGGATGTGTTTGAGGCAGGGGTGCAGTGCTCCGCCAAGACCATGTATCCCGACTGGCTGAGCCTCACCGGCAAGGGCTATGTAGCCAGCATTTACAAGCAATACGGAAAGATTATATCTCCCATGGGGTGCAGGGCGTTTCTGTCCCCCTGGTATGAGAGAGGCGGCATCCATCCCGCGGATGATGATGACACCCCTGTATTTGTGGGGCGTTTCAATATAGGAGCAATCTCCCTTCATCTGCCCATGATTCTGGCCAAGGCCAGAAAGGAGAGCCGGGATTTTTATGAGGTGCTGGACTATTATCTGAATCTGATCCGGCAGCTGCATATCCGCACCTATGCCTATCTGGGAGAGATGCGCGCGTCAACCAATCCTCTGGCCTACTGTGAGGGAGGTTTCCTGGGAGGGCATCTGAAACTGACGGAAAAGATCAAGCCTCTGCTGAAATCCGCCACGGCCAGCTTTGGGATCACGGCTCTGAATGAACTCCAGGAGCTGTATAACGGCAAGAGCCTGGTGGAGGACGGAGCCTTCGCACTGGAGGTCATGGAATATA
The DNA here is from genome assembly GCA_910583845.1 of uncultured Acetatifactor sp. Classification (GTDB taxonomy): domain Bacteria; phylum Bacillota; class Clostridia; order Lachnospirales; family Lachnospiraceae; genus Acetatifactor. Next base: position 103,061 of record CAJUAB010000015.1, on the reverse strand, counting down.
TCAATGCTCAGGTGACACGTTTCAAGGAGGAGGACGGCAACCTGTATGCCATCTACGGGACGCCCGCGGAAAATCTCTGCGGTGTGCAGGTCAAACAGTTCCGCAAGAAATACGGTATTGTGGAGGGCGTTTCTGACAGGGAATACGTGAGCAACAGTTTTCACTGCCATGTGTCGGAGGAGATCACGCCCATTGAGAAGCAGGATATGGAGGATCGTTTCTGGGATCTGTGCAACGGCGGCAAGATCCAGTATGTGAAATATCCCATTGACTATAATATAGACGCAATTAAGACACTGATTTATCGCGCTATGGATATGGGCTTTTATGAGGGAGTAAATCTGTCTCTGGCCTACTGCGATGACTGCGGCCATCAGGAGCTGGAGATGGATGTGTGTCCCAAGTGCGGAAGCCGCAACCTGACCAAAATCGACCGTATGAACGGTTATCTGTCTTATTCCAGAGTACACGGGGATACCAGGCTGAACGAGGCAAAAATGGCGGAGATTGCGGAAAGGAAGTCCATGTAGTATGCGATATCATAATATAACGAAGGACGACATGCTGAATGGGGACGGACTGCGTGTCGTGCTGTGGGTGGCGGGCTGTAATCACTGCTGCAGGGAGTGCCACAATCCGATTACCTGGGACCCGGACGGCGGTCTGCTCTTTGACAGAGGGGCCAGGGAGGAGATCTTTGCGCAGCTGGAAAAGAAATATATCTCGGGGATTACTTTTTCCGGCGGGGACCCGCTGCATCCGGCTAACCGGCGGGAGGTGCGTTCTCTGATGGAGGAGATCAAAGAGCGGTATCCGCAAAAGACCATCTGGCTGTATACCGGCGATCTCTGGGAGAATGTAGTACATTATCCCCTGATGCAGTATGTGGATGTGCTGGTGGACGGGGAATTTCAGGTGGAGAAGAAGGATGCCAAACTGCTCTGGAAGGGCAGCTCCAACCAGAGAGTGATTGATGTGCAGGCTACTTTGAAGCAGCCGGACCCGTCCGTGCCGGTTTTGCACTGCGGAGATTATGCGGGGGACACGGTACAGAGCGGTGAGATTCCGGCAGGCCCCCGCTGTGATTTGAGATAGAGAAACTGAGATAGAGAATCTGAGATAAAGATCTGAGACAGAGAAACTGAGACAGAGAAACTGAGACAGAGAAACTGAGACAGAGAATCTGAAGTAGAAATTATGAGACAGGGAATCTGATACAGAGATTTTGGACAGGAGACACGCAGAGCAGAGGGAACGTGGTAAAATGAAGAGGATAGCCAGATTTCACAAGGTCAGTATGGAACAATTCGCAGCTGTGATGAGGGAGGAATTTCCGGAATACTCCGAAGAGGAGGTCAGGAACGCCTATGAGGCGGTCAGATTGCCAGTCCGCGCCACCAAGGGCAGCGCCGGGTATGACTTCTGCTCCCCCTTTGCCTTTTCCCTGGCTCCCGGCGCTTCTGTCAAGGTGCCCACAGGCATAAGAGCGGAGATGGAAGAGGACTGGGTGTTGAAACTTTACCCCCGCAGCGGCCTGGGATTCAAGTACCGCCTGCAGTTGAATAACACGGTGGGGATTATCGACAGTGATTACTTTTTTTCGGATAATGAGGGACATATTATTGCCAAAATCACCAATGACTCCCTGGAGGATAAAACCTTAAAGATCCGTGCGGGAGAGGGCTTCATACAGGGGATTTTTCTGGAATATGGCATTACCGTGGACGATGACGCCAGCGGAATCCGCAATGGGGGCTTCGGAAGCACAACAAAAAGGTAAAAGGCTTGCGGAAGATTCGAAAGGGGGCGCGGAAAATGGGGAGGTTTGTCAATCCGGATAACAGCGCGTTTCAGGTTGCGCTGAACTCGGACATTTATGTGGACAAATCCGGGTTACTTACGTATATAAACGGTGTCATGGACACAGACAGAGCTTTTATCTGTAACAGTCGCCCGCGGCGTTTTGGCAAATCAATTACCGCAAATATGCTTGTGGCGTACTACAGCAGGGGCTGTAATTCGGAAAAGATGTTTCAGAGCCTTGCAATCAGCAGAAGCGATTCATTCGGGACCCATTTAAACAGATATGATGTTATTCATTTTGATGTGCAGTGGTGTCAGATGGATGCCGGTTCTCCGGCAGCGACTGTAGATTATATAAACAGCCATATTCTGGCGGAATTGATGCTGGCATATCCCAATACAGTACCTGATTCAGTAAAAACAGCGTATGGCGCAATGTCTTGGATCAATGCGTCCACCGGCACGAAGTTTATTGTTGTCATTGACGAATGGGATGCCCTGATTCGGGATGAAGAAGCCACCCAGGCCGTTCAGAATGCGTATATCAATTTTCTCAGGGGGATGTTTAAGGGAAACGAACCCACCCGATTTATACGTCTTGCCTATCTGACGGGGATTCTACCCATCAAAAAAGTCAGAACACAATCCGCGCTCAACAATTTTGATGAATTTACCATGTTGGATGCCCGGGTATTTGCGCCGTACATTGGTTTTACAGAGGATGAAGTCAGACATCTATGTGAAAAGTATCGGATCGTTTTCGAGGATGTAAAGCGTTGGTATGATGGGTATCTTCTTGAGGACTGCCAGGTTTATAACCCCAAAGCGGTTGTCAGTGTTATGATCTGGAACAAGTTTCAGAGTTACTGGTCAAAGACGGGGACATATGAATCAATTATGCCGCTGATCGGAATGAACTTTGACGGGCTGAAAACGGCTGTTATTGAGATGCTTTCAGGTGTGCCAGTTCCTGTTGATATCAGCTTCTTTCAAAATGATCCGGCAAGTTTCCGGGATAAGGATGATGTTCTTACATTTTTGATACATCTTGGTTATCTTTCCTACAGTCAGAAGACCCGCACGGTATGCATTCCCAATGAGGAGATCCGGCAGGAATTTATATCCGCCACAAAGAGAAGAAAATGGAATGAGCTGATCGAGCTTCAGAACAGGTCGGATCAGCTTCTGGCAGCTACTCTTGAAATGGACGCTGAGACGGTTGCGGAAGAGATCGAAAGACTTCATCAGGAGTACGCCCCGGCGATTCAATATAATAATGAAAGCTCGCTGGGAAGTGTGTTGACAATAGCGTATCTGGGCGCTATGCAATATTATTTCAAACCGATGCGTGAGCTGCCGGCAGGGAAGGGATTTGCCGATTTTGTCTTTATTCCTAAGGCAGAGTATGCCAGTGAATATCCTGCTCTTCTGATCGAACTGAAATGGAATCAAAGCGCAGAAACGGCCATCCGGCAAATTATTGAGAAGGATTATCCGGCGGCACTGAGATATTTTTCCGGAGATATTTTGTTAGTCGGCATAAACTATGACAAGAAAACCAGGAAGCACAACTGTATGATTGAAAAACTTGTGAAGCGGGAAAAAGAAACCTGATTCCCGCAGCGGCGTTCGCAAGAAATAGTAGTTTGTCAATTTACAAAAACAAGATTTTGTGGTAACATGAAGAACGGATACGTCTCAGGATGTGTCCGTTTTCTGATGTCCAAAAGGAACCAAAGAGGCCGCTTTGCGGCAGAAGCGAGGTACATGTGAACGAAAATATAAAGGTAGATGACCTGACCCCCATGATGCAGCAGTATCTGGAGACCAAAAAAGAGTATCCGGACTGTATATTGTTTTACCGGCTGGGCGATTTCTATGAAATGTTTTTTGAGGACGCCCTGACGGCTTCCAGGGAACTGGAGATAACATTGACGGGAAAAAGCTGCGGCCTGGAGGAGCGGGCACCCATGTGCGGCGTACCCTATCACGCGGTGGAGAATTATTTAAGCAAGATGGTGGCCAAGGGATACAAGGTGGCGATCTGCGAGCAGGTGGAGGACCCCAGGCAGGCCAGGGGACTGGTAAAGCGGGAGGTGGTGCGGATTGTCACTCCGGGCACCAATCTGAATATGCAGTCTCTGGAGGCGGGCAAAAATAATTACCTGATGTGTATCACATTTACTCCTGCGGGCATTGGCCTTACGGCGGCGGATGTGACCACCGGCGATTTCTATATGACGGAGGTGGAAGATCTGCGGCGGCTCATGGATGAACTGATGAAATATGAACCCTCGGAGATCATCTGCAATGACGCCTTTCTGGTCAGCGGCATGGATATCGGGGATCTGCGGGGGCGGTTACATATTGCGGTCAGCGCAGTGGACGCCCACTATTTTGACGATCAGGTCTGTGTGCAGAGCATACTTCGGCATTTCAAGGTAAAAAGCCTGATCGGTCTGGGACTGGAGGACTTTCCCATCGGCACCATCGCCGCCGGCGCGCTTCTGCACTATCTGTACGATACCCAGAAGACGGACCTGGGACATATCGCCCATATTCATTCTTATCTGGCCAGCAGATATATGCTTCTGGACTCCTCCACCAGGCGGAATCTGGAGCTGGCGGAAACCCTGCGGGAAAAGCAGAAGAGGGGTTCCCTTCTCTGGGTGCTGGACAAGACCAGAACCGCCATGGGCGCACGCGCTCTGCGCAGCTGTCTGGAACAGCCTCTTATCGAAAAAGCAGAGATGGAAAAGCGTCTGGACGCCATCGAGGAGTTAAACGCAGACGCGGTGTCCAGGGACGAGATCCGGGAATACTTAAGCTCCATCTATGACCTGGAGCGGCTTTTGGGAAAGGTGACTTACAAGACTGCCAATCCCCGGGATCTGCTGGCCTTCCGGGGCTCCCTGGAGATGCTGCCGCCGATCCGGAAGGTGCTGGCCGGATTCCGGAAGGAATTGCTGACAAAGATAGCCGAAGATATGGATTGTCTGGCGGATCTGTATACCCTGATCGACAGTGCCATCGAGGAAGAACCCCCCATTGCCATCCGGGAGGGAGGCATCATCAAGGACGGCTACGATGAGACCATCGACACGCTGCGCCGCGCCAAGCGGGACGGAAAGATGTGGCTGGCCCGTCTGGAGGAGCAGGACCGGGAACGTTCGGGCATCAAAAACCTGAAAATCAAATACAACAAAGTATTCGGCTATTATTTTGAAGTAACCAACTCTTTTAAGGATATGGTGCCGGAGGACTATGTGCGCAAGCAGACTCTGGCCAATGCGGAGCGGTACACCACCCCCCGGCTGAAAGAACTGGAGGATACCATACTGAACGCGGAGGACAAGCTGGCGGCCCTGGAGTATGATGTGTTCTGCAAGATCAGGGATACCATTGCCGGGGAGATAGAGCGGATACAGCGCACCGCTAAGGCGGTGGCGGGGCTGGATGTGTTCGCGTCCCTGTCCTTTGTGGCGGAGAGGAATCATTATGTGCGCCCGGCTCTGAACGAAAAGGGCATCATAGATATCCGGGACGGAAGGCATCCTGTGGTGGAACAGATGATTGACCATGAGATGTTTATCGCCAACGATACACTGCTGGACAACGGGCATCACTGTATCTCCGTGATAACGGGGCCGAATATGGCAGGAAAATCCACCTATATGCGGCAGACAGCGCTGATCGTGCTCATGGCCCAGATGGGCTGCTTCGTACCCGCCAGGAGCGCCAATATCGGGATTGTGGACCGGATTTTTACCCGGGTGGGCGCTTCGGACGATCTGGCCAGCGGACAGTCCACCTTTATGGTGGAGATGAACGAAGTGGCCAATATCCTGAGAAATGCCACGGCGGACAGTCTGTTGATCCTGGACGAGATCGGCAGGGGCACTTCCACCTTTGACGGTCTCAGTATCGCCTGGGCGGTCATTGAGCATATCAGCAACAAAAAGCTCCTGGGGGCCAAGACGCTCTTTGCCACCCATTACCACGAACTGACGGAGCTGGAGGGAAAGATCAGCAATGTAAATAATTACTGCATTGCCGTAAAGGAGCGCGGAGACGACATCGTGTTTTTGCGCAAGATTATCAAAGGCGGCGCGGACCGCAGTTACGGTATCCAGGTGGCGAAGCTGGCGGGAGTGCCGGACATGGTCATAGACCGGGCCAAGGAGATTGCAAAGCAGCTTTCGGATAATGATATCACCGAAAAGGTGCAGAGTATCGCCATTGAACGCAAGGGGGAGGGAAAAGCCAGGAAAGCGCCCCGGTATGACGAGGTGGATCTGGCCCAGATGTCCCTCTTTGACACGGTGTCCGACGAGGATGTGATAAAGGAACTGACGGAAATCGACATTACGGTGATGACGCCCCTGGATGCCATGAACACCCTGTACAGACTCCAGAATAAACTGAAAAACAGATATAAGGGTGTTGAATAGCGCCAGCCATCGCGCAGCGTCGGTGAAGTCGCGAAGGCGCGTGAGAGCAAATTTCGTGAGCACTTGCGAAGGAAATTTGTCTCTCAGAAGGGAGCGCCGAAGGGACTATACTCTTTAGAGCCATCGCGCAGCGATTTAAATAGGAGGAAAAAAGATGAATCCCATACAGGTATTGGATGCGGAGACCATAGACAGAATTGCCGCCGGCGAGGTGGTGGAACGCCCCTCCAGCGTGGTGAAAGAACTGGTGGAAAACGCCATTGATGCCGGGGCGGACTCCATAACCGTGGAGATCAAAGACGGGGGCATCAGTTTCATCCGCGTCACGGACAACGGATCGGGGATTCCCAGAGAACAGCTGCGCACCGCTTTTCTGCGCCACGCCACCAGCAAGATCCGGGGAGCCGAAGACCTGACCGTCATTGCCAGCCTGGGTTTTCGGGGGGAGGCATTGTCCAGCATCTGCGCGGTGGCCATGGTGGAGGTGATCACCAAGACGGCGGATGCTCTTACCGGCACCCATCTGGTGATGGAGGGCCCCAGAGAGACTGCGTTTGAGGAGGTGGGGGCTCCCACGGGGACCACGTTTCTGATCAGGAACCTCTTTTTCAACACCCCCGCCCGGCGAAAATTTCTGAAAAGTCCTACCACCGAGGCGGGCTATATCATAGATCTGATGGAGCACATGGCCCTGTCCAGGCCGGATATCTCCTTTAAGTTCCAGGTGGGCAGCCAGACCCGGTTCTACACTTCGGGAAACGGGGAACTGCGGGAAGTCATCTACCGGATCTACGGCAGGGATATGATTCAGAATCTGGTGCCTATTTCACTGGAGACGGAGGTCTTACAGATTGAAGGCTATCTGGGCACTCCGGCCATCGTCCGCTCCAACCGTAATTTTGAAATCTATTTTCTGGGGGGCAGATATATCCGCAGCAATCTGCTGGGCAGGGCCATAGAGGAGGGGTACCGGGAATATCTGATGCAGCACAAGTTTCCCCTTTGTGTGCTGCATCTGACATTAAACGATTTATCCAAAGTGGATGTAAATGTGCATCCCAGCAAGATGGAAGTGCGCTTTATGGACGGCCCCGGGATTTTCGAGGCGTTGTCCGCCGGTATACGGGAAAGACTCAGAAGCCGGGAGATGATTCCCTCTGTAGGCCTGGACGGGAAACAGTCCTCCGACAGAGAAATGCAGCTTTTACAGGAAATGTCCCGCCAGGGAAAGCCCGTGTGGGGCGGGGGGCGGGGACAATCGGGTCCTGTTTCCAGGGGAAACGGCGAGGTGCAATCGGGTCCTGTTTCCAGGGGAAACGGCGAGGTGCAATCGGGTCCTGTTTCCAGGGGAAACGGCGGGGTGCAATCGGGCTCTGTTTCCATGGAAAGCGATGGCGGAACCCCGGCCCCTGCGCGCCAGGAAATCGATAAGGAACTTCCCAGGATGGCTTCCGCACTTTCTGACAGATCAGAGCAGGGCGTAGCCTCCGGAAATTCCGCCGCAGAAGAGCAGGACACGGTTCCACGGAATTTTGCCGCTTCGCCCCAGGAGGAGATTCTCCAGCAGTCCCAGTCGGGAAGAGAGGGGACGGAACTGTCCCCGGATGTAAAAAAAGAAAAGCCTCAGAGTGCCCCGGAGCCCTTTGAGACAAACCGCGCCAGACAGTACCGGGTCATGGAGGAGACACGCTACCAGGCGGACTGTGACCGGGCGCAGGATTTCCACCAGGGAGAGCTTTTTGAGGAAAAGGTGCTGACACCGGAAAAGAGAGTGTATTTCAAACTCATCGGCCAGGTGTTTGACACCTATTGGCTGATTGAGTACGAGGACAGAATGCTTGTGGTGGACCAGCATGCGGCTCATGAAAAGGTAAAATATGAGCGATTCATGAAACAGTACCATGAGAAAAGCCTGGTAACCCAGAATCTGCTGCCCCCTGTTATCGTGAGTCTCACGGGGCAGGAAGAGACCGCTTACAGACAGTACGCGTCTGTTTTCGAGGAAATGGGCTTTGAGGTGGAACCCTTTGGCGGCAGCGAGTACGCCCTGCGCAGTGTGCCGGTGGACCTGTACGGCTGTCAGGAAAAAGAACTGTTTCTGGCGGTGCTGGACGAACTTCTGGAGGGAGGAATCAGGGGAGATCTGACTGTGGTGAGGGAGAAGATCGCTTCCATGTCCTGTAAGGCGGCGGTGAAGGGCAACAACCGTCTCAGCACCCAGGAGGCCCAGCAGCTTATTGATGAACTGCTGACTCTGGACAATCCCTATAACTGTCCCCACGGACGACCCACCATCATTTCCATGAGCAAATATGAAATGGAGAAAAAGTTTAAGAGATGAAACCCTTGATTGTACTGACAGGCCCCACAGCGGTGGGGAAAACGGCGCTGTCCGTGGAACTGGCCAAAATGGCGGGGGGCGAAATCCTCTCCGCGGACTCCATGCAGGTTTATCGGGGCATGGATATAGGTTCCGCCAAGATCCGTCCGGAGGAAACCCAGGGAGTTCCCCACCATCTGATCGACGTGCTGGACCCGGATCAGGAATTCAATGTGGTGGTGTTTCAAAAGCTGTGCAGGCAGGCCATGGAGGGTATCTATGAACGGGGTCATATTCCCATTCTCACCGGGGGTACGGGCTTTTATATTCAGGCAGTGCTGCGGGATATCGACTTTACGGAGAATGAGGAAGATACCGGCTACCGCAGGCGGCTGGAACAGCTGGCCGCCGACAGGGGACCGGAAGCCCTGCATCAGATGCTGGCCGAAGTGGACCCGGCGGCGGCCGGGGCCATCCATGCCCACAATGTGAAACGCATGATCCGGGCCCTGGAATTTCACCATCTCACCGGCGAAAAGATCTCGGAACACAACACCAGGGAGGCCGGGCGGCAGTCTCCGTACCGATATTGTTACTTTGTGCTCAGTGACGACAGGGAAAAGCTATACCGGCGCATTGAGGAGCGGGTGGACCAGATGCTGCAGGCGGGGCTGGTGGAGGAGGTGCGCCGCCTGATGGCCCGGGGATGCAGGCGGGACATGGTGTCCATGCAGGGGCTTGGCTACAAGGAGATACTGGATTATCTGGCGGGGGACATCACTCTGGAGGAGGCTGTTTTCCGCATTAAGAGAGACACGCGGCATTTTGCCAAGCGCCAGCTGACCTGGTTTCGCAGGGAAAAGGATGTGATCTGGATAAATAAGCCGGATTATGGATATGATGATAGGAAAATTCTGGAGGTTATGGACGGGCATCTTCGGAGAGCGGGGATTTTGCCATGAGCGCCGACACTCTATCCGGCCGCAAATGGAACCTTCCGGACGTAAGGCGCATACCAGCGCCAGAGCGTGTCTGAAAGCGCTTCGGCCTGCGGCCGGGGAAATTCGTCTGACCGTTGGGAAATATTTGTGCCGCAGATTCCGGGAGACTGTCGGAAAATATTTGTGCCACAGATCCTGGGAGACTGTCGGGAAATATTTGTGCCGCAGATCCGGGGGACTGTCGGGAAATATTTGTGCCGCAGATCCCGGGAGACTGTCGGGAAAAGGAATTTGGATGAGGAGTCTGTATGAATATTGGATACGAAATGTATGAAGCCCTGGGCATTTCCAGGGAAGTTTACGAGTATGGGGAGATAGTGGCAAAGAGGCTTACGGAGCGTTTTGCCGGGATTGACGCCACGGCGGAATACAATCAGCTGAAAGTGCTCAGAGGCATGCAGGAGCATCAGGTCAGCGAAGCCTGTTTGCTGGGAACCACAGGTTATGGCTACAATGATCTGGGGCGGGATACTCTGGAGAAGGTTTACGCCTCTGTTTTCCACACGGAGGACGCACTGGTGCGTCCCCAGATTACCTGTGGAACCCATGCACTGGCGCTGGCTCTTATGAGCAACCTGCGCCCCGGGGACGAGATCCTCTCCCCGGTGGGCAAGCCCTATGACACCCTGGAGGAGGTCATAGGCATCAGGCCCTCCAGGGGATCTCTGGCGGAATACGGTGTGACTTATGCCCAGGTGGATCTGCTGCCGGACGGAGGGTTCGACTATGAGAATATCCGAAAAGCAATAAACGGCCGGACCCGGCTTGTGACGATCCAGCGGTCCAAGGGTTATCAGACCCGGCCCACGCTTTCCGTGGCCAGAATCGGAGAGCTGATTGCCTTTGTGAAAGGGATCAGACCGGATGTGATCTGTATGGTGGATAACTGCTACGGGGAGTTTGTGGAAACCAGAGAGCCCAGCGATGTGGGAGCGGATATGGTGGTGGGTTCCCTGATCAAGAATCCCGGCGGCGGTCTGGCCCCCATCGGCGGCTATATCGCAGGCAGACGGGAATGCGTGGAAAACGCGGCGTACCGGCTTACATCCCCGGGTCTGGGCAAGGAAGTAGGGGCTTCTCTGGGAGCTTTGAAAGATTTTTACCAGGGGTTTTTCCTGGCTCCCACAGTGACGGCGGGAGCCTTGAAGGGGGCGATTTTTGCCGCCAATCTATATGAGGGTCTGGGATATGATGTGGTGCCTGACGGCAGGGAGAGCAGGCATGATATCATTCAGGCCGTAACCTTCGGCACGCCGGAGGGGGTAGTGGCTTTCTGCCAGGGAATTCAGGCGGCGGCCCCGGTGGACAGCCACGTGACACCCGAGCCCTGGGATATGCCCGGCTACGACGCCCAGGTGATCATGGCGGCGGGAGCCTTTGTCTCCGGTTCCTCCATAGAGCTGTCAGCGGACGGTCCCATAAAGCCCCCCTACGCGGTATACTTTCAGGGAGGCCTGACCTGGCAGCACGCCAAATTCGGGATTCTGCGATCTTTGCAGGCTCTTGTCGACAAGGGTCTGCTGGAGGCAGAAGATGTCGTGGAAGCCAGTGAAAAGTCGAAAAAATCCCTGTCATAATTCTTGGATTGGGTGTGTACAGAACTGCAAAAATATGGTAAGATAACTAATATGCTTTGCAAGGCAAAGGCAATACCAAAGAAAGTTGAGGGAGTACTTTTGAAGAGAGTCAATTGGGTATTTGTTGTTCTGATATTGATCGGTTTTGTGATAGGCCGTTTTATCGGAACCTACTTCAGCGGAAGTTTCCTGAATTATGGACAGACCTTTGGCCTGAGCAGTCCCTTCGTCCTGGATCTGGGATTTATCATTCTGACCTTCGGGCTGCAAATTCAAATCACGATCGCCAGCGTCATCGGTGTGGTTATCGCGCTGGTCGTATACAGGTTCATCAGATAGTCCTTATGCATCCGCACATGGGAGAAGGCGGACAGGAGGACAATGAACGCATTGGAAAGTGTAAGGCGGAGGGATCTGCCCTACGAGAAATTTCTCCGCATGGGGCCGGAGAGCCTGACGGAGAGTGAACTTTTAGCGATTATCCTACGGACGGGCACCAAGGATAAGAGCGCGCTGGAGCTGGCCCAGGAAGTGCTGGCGCTGGCTGATCCATCCAGGGAAGTGCTGTTGGGGCTGTACGATATTCCCCTGGAACGCCTGATGGATATCAATGGGATCGGGCAGGTCAAGGCGGTAAAGCTCAAATGCCTTACCGAACTGTCCCGGCGCATTGCCACAACCACGGCAAGAGAGCGCATCAACCTGCGCGAGCCGGGGACGGTGGCGAAATATTATATGGAGGATCTTCGCCACCGGAAGACGGAGAGCGTGATTCTGGTATCTGTGGATGCCAGAAGCCGTATGCTGGGAGACCATGTGATGTCAGTCGGCAGCGCCACCATGTCCCTGGCCTCGCCCAGAGAGATATTTATGGAGGCGCTCAGACAACAGGCAGTCAGCATTATACTGGTACACAACCATCCCAGCGGAGACCCTTCCCCCAGCCAGGCGGATGTGGAACTGACCGGCCAGCTGGCCGGGATGGGGCAGATGCTGGACATCCCGCTGCTGGACCACATTATCATCGGAGATAACGAGTATATGAGTTTTCGTGAAAAAGGGCTCATACCCTGTCAATCATAGAGCTGCGTCGGCAGCGGAACTTCAAGACAGCCGCTGCCCGGACATATGCCTGGAATAAATGCTGACCGCAGTAAGGGCAGGATTTATTCCACAGGAGCGGTATATGGGAGGGCAGAGGCGGAACTTCAAATAAGAAAGGGGCCGGTAACATGGCAAACAACGCGTACGGTATCGACTTAGGTACCAACAATATCAAAATCTACAGTCGCAGCGACGACAACATCGTGGTCGAAAAGAACATGATCGCGATTGAAAATAAAAACACTCTTTTTGCCTATGGAAATTCCGCTTTTGAAATGTATGAGAAAGCGCCGGCAAATATTCATATTTCTTATCCCCTGTCCAACGGCGTGATCGCTGATATCAAAAACATGGAAACCCTGATCCGGTACTTTATCAGCGATATCCAGAAAGGCAAGAGCCTGCCTGCGGATTACTTTATCGCCGTACCCACAGATGTGACGGAGGTGGAGAAGAGAGCGTTTTATGACCTGATCCGTGATGCCAACATGAAGGCCCGCAAGATTATGGTGGTGGAGAAGGCCGTGGCGGACGGCCTGGGCATGGGAATAGACGTGAAAAATTCTCAGGGTGTCATTGTTGTAAACGCCGGTTTTGAGACCACCGAAATCTCCATATTGTCCCTGGGCGGCATCGTGCTCAGCCGACTGATCAAGGTGGGGGGCGTCAAATTCGACGAGGCCATCCGCTCCGCCGTCCGAAGAGAGTTCAGCCTCATTATCGGGGGCAAGACGGCGGAATCGGTGAAAATGTCTCTGTCCAAGCTGGAGGAGGAGAAGCAGGGAGCCGTGGTCTACGGGCGGGATATCGTGACGGGGCTGCCGGTGGAACGGGAGATTCCCACCAAACTCGTGGTGGATTCTCTGGAGGAACATTTCAACACGATTGTGGACAATGTAAAGGTGATTCTGGAGAGGACGCCGCCGGAACTGGCGGCGGATATCTATCGCCACGGGATTTATCTCACAGGCGGCGCTTCCCAGACCAGTCATCTTGCGGAGCGCGTCAGCCAGGGGACCGGACTGAAGGTCAACGCGTCCGAAAATCCCATGACCAGCGTGGCCGTGGGCTTATCCAAGATCATCAACGAGGATAACTATAAAACCGTAGCGTACGCGATTGAAGGGATGAGTAAATGAGCCCAGTAATCAAAAAAAAGGGGGAGAAATTTACGATACCGAGTAAATATCTCCTCTTTGCTTTAACCTGTCTGTGTACTGTGCTGATGGCGCTGACATTCAGCACGGATGTGTTCAACCGACCGTTAAACACGGCTGTGGGCTATGTGATCGTCCCGTTTCAACAGGGAATCAGCAAAGTGGGCAGCTGGCTTTCGGGAAGGGCTGACGAACTCATACAGATCCGTCAGCTGCTGGAAGAAAATGTGAGCCTGCAGCAGCAGGTGGACGAACTGCTGGTGGAAAATACGCTGCTTCAGCAGGAAAAGGCCGAACTCAGCCGGCTGCGGGAGCTTTACCAGCTGGATAACCAGTACGACGAATACCATAAAGTAGGAGCCAGAATCATCGCCAGGGACAGCGGAAACTGGTACTCCACGTTTGTGATTGACAAGGGGACCGGGGAAGGTCTCGAAGTGGACATGAATGTGATTGCCAGCGGCGGTCTGGTAGGCCGGATCAGCGAAGTGGGGCCTGACTGGGCCCGGGTTACTGCCGTCATTGCCGACAACTCCAACGTATCCGCCAAGACGCTGAGCTCCTCTGACACCATGACCGTGTCAGGGGATCTGCAGGCCATGCATGACGGCGTAATTCGTTTCAGCCAGCTGATTGACAGCCAGGACACCGTGGTGGTGGGAGACAAGGTAGTGACTTCCCATATCAGTGACAAATACCTGCCCAATATCCTGATTGGTACGATACATACCATCAACAGGGACTCCAATAACCTGACGAAATCCGGTTTTCTGACTCCTGCGGTAGACTTTGAGCATCTGGAGGAGGTGCTGGTTATCACGGACATGAAAAGGGAGTGGGAAGATGCTTAGAAAAATAACCATGGCCGTCCTGATTCTGTTCTGTTTTCTGCTACAGACCACCCTGTTCCGCAGCCTGGCCTTCGCGGGGATTGTGCCCAATTTGCTGATTGTGCTGACATCGGCTTTCGGATTCATGCGAGGGGAGAAAGAAGGGCTGCTGATCGGCTTTTTTTCGGGAATGCTCTGCGATATATTTTTTTCTGATATATTGGGGTTTCATGCGCTGGTGTATATGTATATCGGTTTTCTGAACGGAAAATTCTGTAAAATATTTTACCCCGAGGATATCAAGCTCCCTCTGGCGCTGATCACAGTCAGCGACCTGTCCTACGGAGTGGTCTGTTATGTGTTGCTGTTTTTGCTTCGGGGCAGGTTGAATTTCCCCTTTTATCTGGGAACGGTAATCCTGCCGGAAGCGGTCTATACCATCGTCATCACCTGTCTGCTGTATCCGCTGGCTCTGTTTGTGAACAACCGGCTGGAGGAATTTGAGAGAAAGAGAGCGAAGAAATTTGTTTGACAAGCTGAAAGAAGATATCATCCGTTTTTGCACAAGCAGGCTGACGCTTCTGACGATTGCTTTCAGTCTGCTTGGCGGTGTGCTGGTGTACCGTTGTTTTGTGCTGCAAATCGTACACGGACAGGAATACCTGGATCATTTTATATTACAGACGGAGAAGACCAGGGATATAGCCTGCTCCAGAGGCAGTATCCGGGACAGGGACGGCAATATTCTTGCCTACGACGAGCTGGCTTACTCCGTGAAGATAGAGGATGTTTATGAGAACAGCTCCAATAAGAACAGGGAGTTGAACAGCACTGTCCTTAAACTGATTCATATGATCGAAAAAAACGACGATCACATCATTACCGATTTTAACATTGTTCTGGATGAACACGGAAACTACACATACAATGTGTCGGGAACCAGGCTGTTGCGCTTTCTGGCGGATGTCTACGGACATACCACCATAGACCAGCTGGAGGAGGAAGAACGGACCGCCACCCCTCAGGAAGTGCTGAACTATCTGGGAAAAAGATTCGGCCTTGGCAGATATGCCGTGGAGGATGACACCAAGAGCGAATTTCTGGTGGGGGAGGGCTATACCCCCGAGGAATTTCTGAAGATGATGAATATCCGATATGCCATGCATCTCACCAGCTATCGCAAATACATCGGGACCACGGTGGCCAGGGATGTGAGTGTCAGGACCGTGGCCGTCATCATGGAAAATCTGTATGAGCTGGACGGTGTCTCCATCGTGGAGGACACGGTGCGCAGATATAATGAAAGCGAGTATTTTGCCCATATTCTGGGTTACACCGGCAAAGTGGATTCGGAGGAGCTTGCCAGTCTCAACGAGCAGGACCTGGCGGAGGGCGGCACCGGAGAGCGATATACCAGCAATGACGTGGTGGGCAAGAGCGGCATAGAGAAATCCATGGAGGCCACTTTACAGGGCGTTAAGGGTTCCGAAACCGTCTGTGTGGACAATATGGGCAAGGTGATCAGTATACTGGAACGTCAGGAGGCGCAGGCGGGCAATGATGTGTATCTGACGCTGGATATGGAATTGCAGATCGGATGCTACAAGATTCTGGAGCAGCATATCGCCGGCATACTGATCAACAAAATCATCAATGCCAAAGAGGCTCCCGAGGTTACCAACGGAGATATCAAAATCCCCATTTACGATGTGTATTACGCGACCATCAACAATAATGTAATTGACATTACCCATTTTTCGGAAGAAAATGCCGGTGAAACCGAGAGGGCCGTGTATGAAAAATATCTGGATTATAAGGAGAAAGTCTATCAGCGCCTGGAAACGGAGCTTGGGGAGGGGAAAACAGCATACAATAAGCTGACGCTGGAGTATAAGATGTATCAGCTGTACATTGTGAACGACATTCTGCGGGCCGGCGGTATCATAGACGCCAGTCTGCTGGACCGGGATGATCCGGTGCAGATCGCCTGGTCTACAGACGAAGTGATCAGCCTGTATGAGTATCTGAACCATTGTATTGCCTCCAACTGGATAGATGTGGACAAGCTGAAGATGGAACAGCCCTATGCGGATTCCACGGAGATCTATAATCGGATATGCGATTTTGTCTTTGAGACTTTGGACAACGAACTGGAATTTCAGAAACTGATCTATCGTTTTATGATTGAAAATGATGTGATCAGCGGCAGACAGGTCTGTATGATCCTCTGTGAGCAGAAGGCCATTGAGATTCCTCCGGAGGAGGAACAGAAACTTTTTGAAGGCGGTATTTCAGCTTTTGAATTTATGAGAAACCGTATCCTGTATATGGATATTACCCCGGCCCAGCTGGCTCTTGACCCCTGTACCGGCGCCGTGGTGGTGACGGATGTGAACACGGGCGATGTGCTTGCCCTGGTGTCCTATCCGGGCTATGACAATAACAAGATGGCAAATTCCGTGGACCCGGCATATTACAGTAAGCTGCTGGCGGACAAGACCAGTCCCATGCTGAATTACGCTACCCAGTACGCGGCGGCGCCGGGTTCCACCTTCAAAGTGGTAGCTGCCACGGCGGCGCTGATGGAGGGCGAGATCTCCCTGAACAGCAAGGTGAACTGTACCGGTACTTATACACAGGTAACGCCTTCCCCCAGATGCTGGCGGCGAAGCGGCCATGGCCCTCTGAACCTTACGGCGGCTATTCAGAACTCCTGCAACCTCTTTTTCTATGATATCGGATACCGCTTCGCGACCAGGAGCGGAAGCTACATTGCGCAGGACGGACTGGATGTGCTGGCGAAATATGCTGAGATGTACGGATTGCTGGAAAAGTCCGGTGTGGAGATTGAGGAGTCCCAACCCTCCGTCTCCGATGAATTGCCCATTCCGTCCGCCATCGGTCAGGGAACCAACAGTTTTACCGCCGTGGGGCTGACCCGCTATGTTGCCACCGTGGCCAACGGCGGCAACTGTTACAATCTGACGCTGCTTGACCATGTCCAGGACAAGGAGGGAAAGGTGCTGATGCGCCACGAACCGACTCTGCCGGGCACGGTGGAAATGCCGGATGAGTACTGGGACGCCATACGGCTGGGTCTGCGCCGTGTGGTGGAGGGAAAGAGCTATTTCAACGAGCTGGCCGTCCATGTGGCAGGCAAGACAGGTACGGCGCAGCAGATTGCCAGCCGTCCCAACCATGCGCTGTTTGTAGGCTATGCGCCCTATGAACAGCCGGAGATTGCCGTCACCGTCAGGATTCCCTTTGGCTATTCCTCGGATTACGCGGCGCAGACAACCAAGGACGTGATCTCATACTACTATGGACTGAGGCCGACAGAGGAGATTATTGACGGTATGGCCGATACTCCCGAGGCCGGTGTCACAATCAATGAAATATAGAAAAAGGAAGACGGCCCCACAGCAGGGACACCCATTCCCTCCGGGCAGGGTGGAAAGATATGATGGAGCGCTGTGTGGAGATCGGATTCTGAGCAGGAGAGACAATGAAGGACGCAGTGGTAATTAAGAGCTATCAAAACGGGATCAATCTGATCATGAGGGAGGATGTGCCCTTCGAGCAGGTCACGGAGGAACTGGCTGCCAGACTTTCCGGTTCACGCGGCTTTTTCGGAAACGCGGATGTGGCGCTTTCCTATGAGGGACGCAGACTGGAGCACGGTCAGGAACTGGCTTTGGTGGATGTCATCCGAAGGTCCAGCGATCTGAATCTGATCTGCATTGTGGGAAAGGACGAGGAGACCGACAGACGCTATATCAAGGCGATCCAGAAAGTGCAGGAAAAGCTGCCGCTTGGCAGCGAGAGGCAGCTTCATACTGGCTCCCTGAAAAACCGTGAGGTTCTGGAGACGGACAGCAGCATTATCATAGTGGGAGATGTATGTCCCGGCAGCGCCGTGATGTCCCGGGGAAATATCATTATTCTGGGGGGCCTGTACGGAGAAGCGTACGCGGGAACCGACCGAAGCGAGGGGACCGAGGGAATCTATGTGGCAGCGCTTGAAATGGAGCCGGAAAGATTAAAAATCGGCGATTTCAAATATAAAAGTAAAGACAGACAGACAAAGTGGGGAATACGCTCCAAGGTACAGCCGAAAATCGCGCATGTAAAAAACGATAAGATTGTCATGGAACCGCTTACCAAGGAGATACTGGACACCTTTTAAACCAGGGTTCGGGCGACGATTATGATTACTGCCGCAGACAAGGCAGAACGGAGGTAAGTATGAGCGAAGTAATTGTCGTCACATCAGGGAAAGGCGGTGTGGGTAAGACCACCACATCCGCAAACGTTGGAACCGGTCTGGCCAAGGCGGGGAAGAAAGTATGCCTGATTGATACCGATATCGGGTTGCGCAATCTGGATGTTGTCATGGGTCTCGAAAACCGGATTGTGTACAATCTGGTGGACGTGGTGGAGGGGAGCTGCCGGGTAAAGCAGGCGCTGATCCGGGACAAGCGCAATCCGGGGCTGTACCTGATGCCCTCGGCCCAGACCAGAGACAAAAGCGCTGTGACTCCCGGCCAGATGGTCAAGGTAATCGAGCATCTGAAGGAGCAGTTCGACTATATTATTCTGGACTGCCCCGCCGGCATCGAACAGGGATTTCAGAATGCCATCGCCGGAGCGGACCGGGCGCTTGTGGTGACCACTCCGGAGGTGTCCGCCATCCGGGACGCAGACCGGATTATCGGGCTTCTGGAGGCCAATGGTTTTCAGAAAATGGATCTGATTATCAACCGGCTGCGTATAGACATGGTAAAGAGGGGGGATATGATGTCCGCCTCGGATGTGGTGGACATTCTGGCTGTACCGTTGATCGGGATCATACCCGACGATGAGAACGTGGTGGTCAGCACCAATCAGGGGGAGCCGCTGGTGGGCAGCAATACCCCCGCCGGCATGGCATACCACAATGTATGCCAGCGTGTACTTGGCAAGGAGGTACCATTCCTGAACATGGAAAAAACCATATCCTTCTGGACAAGGGTGAGCGGTATTTTCCACAAGGTATGAGAGGGGGCGGTTTGAAGCATGAGATATTTTTTCAGAAAGAAAAGCTCTTGCGAGGTCGCCAAGGACAGGCTTAAGATCCTGTTGATTTCGGACAGAGTCAACTGTTCCCCGGAGATGATGGAGCTGATCAAGACGGATATTGCCAAGGTGATATCCAAATACATGAAGATTGATACCGGGAATATGGATATCCAGATCAGTAAGACAAAGAGCCTGGGCAAGAGGGGGATTCGGACCCCCGTGCTCAGCGCCAGTATACCCATACTGGATCTGAATAAGCAATCATAAGAGGACACATTAAAAGATGTTTAACAAGGGCTATAAGGTCAGGAATTATGATTTTAAGTTAATCCTGCTGATACTGGCGCTTTCCACAATCGGGGTTTTCGCGGTGGGCAGCGCGCAGCAATCGGTACAACAGAAACAGCTGATCGGAGTGATTGCCGGCACCTTTTTGATGGTGGTTATTTCACTGCTGGATTATACGGTTTTATTGAAGTTATATTGGCTGATGTACCTTGGGAATTTAGTACTACTTCTGTTGGTCCGTTATCTGGGATATGAGACAAAAGGCGCGCAGCGCTGGTTTCAGTTCCCCGGCGGCTTCCGGTTCCAGCCCTCGGAGACCGCAAAAATTTTGTTGATTTTATTCTTCGCACAGTTTATTATGAAACATATAGAGAAGTTTAACACCTTTCGGATCATTGGTCTGTGTGTGCTGCTGATGGCAGCGCCCTGGTATCTGATCTACAAACAGCCGGACCTGTCCACAAGCATTGTGATGCTGGCTCTTTTCTGCATCATCATGTTTGCCGGGGGGCTGAGTTTCAAGGTCATTTTCGGCGCGGCGGCCGTGGCCATACCGGCTCTGGCTCTTCTGGTGGCGCTGGCATTGCAGCCGGACAGCGACAACACGATACTCACCAACAATCAGAAAGGCCGTATCCTGGCATTTATATATCCGGAGCAGTATGCCACCACCACTGCTTACCAGCAGCTGAATTCCGTGACGGCCATTGCCTCCGGCATGCTGGATGGCAAGGGATACAAGAACAACGAGATTACCTCCGTGAAAAACGGCAACTTTATCTCCGAGGCCCAGACGGATTTTATCTTTGCCGTCATCGGAGAGGAGTTCGGCTTTAAGGGAAGCCTGGCTGTGATCGCGCTGGAGATGCTCATTGCTCTGGAGTGTATTCATGTGGCGCGCAGGGCCAGGGAACCGGCAGGCGCTATCATCGCCGCCAGTATGGGGGGACTGGTGGGGGTTCAGGCGTTTATCAATATCGGTGTGGCGACGTTCATCCTGCCCACCACCGGACTTACCCTGCCTTTTGTCAGTTATGGGTTGACTTCTCTGATGAGCCTGTATATCGGCATGGGATTTGTGCTGAATGTGCGCCTGCAGGTCAAAAGATAGAACGCGCGTCGTCATTGCGTACCGCAGGGCAGTCTGCGGTATGGGGAGGGAACAAAGGCGCGGGGTACCTGGCTGCCGGAATAAGGGGGAAAGCTATATAATGTATGGAAGAGGTGTTTGACATGAATATTGCACTTATTGCGCATGACGCGAAGAAAAAGCTGATGCAGAATTTTTGTATTGCGTATCGGGGGATACTGAACAAAAATGAGCTGTATGCCACCGGTACCACCGGGCGGCTGATCGAG
Organism: uncultured Acetatifactor sp.; assembly: GCA_910583845.1. Lineage (GTDB taxonomy): Bacteria > Bacillota > Clostridia > Lachnospirales > Lachnospiraceae > Acetatifactor. The sequence continues at coordinate 82,113 of CAJUAB010000015.1, read as the reverse complement.
GAAGTGACCAACTTAAACATTCATAAGTTTCTGGCAGGCCATTTGGGAGGAGAGCAGCAGATCGGAGCACAGATTGAGCATAATCAGATGGATCTGGTGATCTTTCTGCGGGACCCGCTGACTCCCAAGTCTCATGAACCGGATGTGAACAATGTGGTGAAGCTGTGCGACATGCACAACATTCCCCTGGCGACCAACCTGGCTACGGCGGAACTGTTGATTAAGTCCCTGGACAGAGGAGACCTTGAGTGGCGTGAAATGTACAAATAATTTCAGGATAAGAGTAATCTGCCTTTTTCTTGGCGTGATGACGGCGATGGGATCTGTGAGCTGCGGACGGCAGACTTACGATATGCCTTATGATCCGGACGCGGCAGTCAGCGGCTTTAATGTAATCAGCCGCCAGAACAGCAAGGCGGCCCATACCTTCGCGGAAAATCTGTGCGTGGTGACGGACAATGTACTGAATGAAGAGACGGTGGATATGACACAGGCGGAGGCGGCGGTTCTTTTTGACTTAAGCGACTGCCAGGTGTTATACGCCAAGAATGCGCACGAAAGGCTGCATCCGGCCAGCCTGACCAAGGTTATGACGGCGCTGGTGGCCCTGAAATACGGCAGCATTGATCAGGTGATGACAGCCTCCAATGTGGTGAATATTACGGAGACCGGCGCCACTCTGTGCGGATTGAAGCCCGGAGATACCATGACTCTGAATCAGGCGTTATATGTGCTTCTGCTGCACAGCGCCAATGACGCGGCCATGATGATTGCGGAAAATGTGGGGGGCAGCGTGGAACATTTTGTGGAACTGATGAACCAGGAAGCGCTGGAACTCGGAGCCACAAACACGCATTTTATGAATCCCCACGGACTGACCCAGGAGGATCATTACACTACGGCGTATGACCTCTATCTGATCTTCAACGAGGCTCTGAAATACGAGAAATTCAATGAGGTCATCCAGACCAGCAGCTATGAAGCTACCTACAGTGATTCTTCCGGAGCGGTAAAGAATATCCGGGTTCAGACATCCAATCTGTTCCTTCGGGGGAATTACAAAGCGCCTGACAATATCACGGTGATCGGCGGCAAAACCGGCACCACCAATGCCGCCAGAAGCTGCCTGATGCTGCTTTCCAGAGACGCGGGGGGCTCCCCCTATATCTCTGTCATACTCAAGGCCGAGACCCGGGATCTGGCCTATGAAAAAATGATAGATTTATTGGGGCAAATACAGAATTAAAGGTTGTTTTTTACTCTGATATAAACTATAATAAAGGTAGTACTAAAAATTTACTTTAGGAGGGTTACCAATGGTTCAGCTGATCGTAGGCAATAAAGGTAAAGGAAAGACAAAACAGTTATTGGACAAGGTAAATAGTGAAGTGAAGAGTATCACAGGTAATATCGTATACCTGGATAAGAGTACCAAACATATGTATGAACTTAACAATAAAGTCAGGCTGATCGATGTATCACAGTTCATGATTGAGAATGCCAGTGAGTTTATAGGCTTTGTCAGCGGCATCATCTCACAGGACCATGATCTTCAGCAGATGTATTTTGACAGCTTTTTGAAGATTTCCTGCCTGGAGGGCACGGATATCACGGACGCGATCGCGAAGCTGGAGAAGGTCAGCAAGGCTACGGGTGTAGATTTTATCCTGAGCGTTTCCAAGGATGAAGGAGAACTTCCCGAGGCGATTAAGAAGAATATTATCATTTCTCTGTAAGCGGGATTGCCGTTTATATGGTTTACATCAGAAACATTGGAAAACGTACAGACAAAAGCCTCGGACATGGAACTGGGGCTTTTTTCTAAGTGCATACGGACCAAAAGTCTGAACTGTCCGGCTGAGAAATATCAGGAGTGTTTCCTGATACTTCTCAACCGGACGGTAAAGCCGTGAAGGAGGAGCTTTCATAAGCGCTTTTGGGGGAATTTTCTCCCATGAGGGGAGCTGCCGCGCGGCAATCGGGAGGTCGAAGGATCTCCAATAGGAGGTGAACGGTGGCACAGAGACAGCACCCCCCTGACAATATCAGGAAATATCGGAAACCCCTGAATCTGAATATCGGTATGATCATCTTTGTGGCCATCTTAGTCTATGTGGTATACTGCATTTTTGCCTCCTTACAGGTAGAGCATATATCGCCCTATGAAGTAAAGGAAGGGTCCCTGGCTACGAACTATACCTACTGCGGTATTGCCATCCGGCAGGAGAGCGTGGTGAGCGCGGACACGGCGGGATACATCAATTATTATGCCCGTGAAGGAGAGCGGGTGGCCTGCGGGGACCTGGTCTATACGGTGGATCAGACGGGGCGGCTCAACGATTTTCTGCAGAGCACGGATATGGGAGACAACGCCCTGAGCGAGCGGGAACTTGCGGAGCTTCGGGGGGAGGTAGTCAGCTTTATCCACGGTTTTGATCCCACGGATTTTGACAGTACATACAGTTTCAAATACAGTCTGAAGGGCACGGTTATGAGACTGGCCAACGCGAATATGATGCAGAGCATCAACGATATCAACAGCAGCAGCGAGCTGATTAACATGGTGGATTTCTGCCGCAGCGGCAACACGGGGATTGTGACTTACTGGACGGATGGTTATGAGCAGCTGACCCCTGAAATGGTCTCCGCAGAAATGTTTGACACCCAAAAGTATGAGAAAAACCAGCTCCTGGGCGTGGATCTGATTACCCAGGGAGACCCGGTGTACAAGCTCGCCACAGATGAAAACTGGTCCCTGGTGATTCCTGTGGAAGAGGATATGGGGCTTATGCTGCAGGATATGAGCGTTGTCAAAATCCGTTTTTTAAAGAATCAATATGAGTCCTGGGCCACGGCCGGACTGATCCGGGGAAGTGACGGATCGGCCCTTGTCCGGTTGGATTTCAACAACTCCATGGTAACCTTTGCCACTGACCGTTATGTGGATATCGAGTTGATCCTGAATGACGAAGTAGGGTTGAAAATTCCTGTTTCCTCCATTGTGCAGAAGGATTTCTACCTGGTGCCCGGGGAATATATGACCAAGGGGGCAGACGGCTCGGACGGCGTGATTCTGGAGCGTTACAATGAGGAGGGAAATGTTTACAGCGAATTTCTGGAGACCTCCGTCTATAATTATGATGAGGAGAGCAAGGAGTACTATCTGGACAGCGCCGCCCTGCAGCTGGGTTCCAATATCATCATGCCGGACAGCCAGGAGAAATATACCATCAGCCGCAGGGCTTCCCTCACCGGTGTATATAATATGAACAAGGGATATGCGGACTTCCGGCAGATTCATATCTTGTATAAAAATGAGGAATACGCGATTGTGAAGTCCAATACCCGGTACGGGCTGAATGTTTATGACTACATTGTGTTGGAGGCCGCCGCTGTGGACGACGCGCAATTTATCTATTAGATTCAGTATTTTGTTGAAAAGAGGCGTAAAATATGATTCGTGAGCAGTTGACACAGACCAGACAGAATATGGAAAGCGCATGTCGGCGCGCGGGCCGCGGCGTGGAAGAGGTGGAACTGATCGCTGTCAGCAAGACCAAGCCGATCCCCATGCTTCTGGAAGCCTATGAGGCAGGTGTGCGGGATTTCGGTGAAAACAGGGTACAGGAGCTGCTGGAGAAATACGAGGCGCTCCCCAAAGATATACGATGGCATATGATCGGTCATTTGCAGCGCAACAAGGTGAAATATCTGGTGGATAAGGTATACCTGATTCACAGCGTGGATTCCCTGCGGCTCGCCCGGGAAATCCAGAAAGAGGCGGAGAAGAAGCAGACACAGGTCAATATCCTGGTGGAAGTCAATGTGGCCGGAGAGAAGAGCAAATTCGGCGGCAGCCGTGAAGAAACGATCCGGCTGGTAAGGGAGATTGCCCTTTTGCCTTCCGTCCAGATCCAGGGACTGATGACAGTGGCTCCCTATGTGGAAGACCCGGAGGCAAATCGGGGGATTTTTGCCAACTTGCGGCAATTAGCTGTTGACATCAAACGGGAAAACATTGATAATGTTAATATGCATGTGCTATCCATGGGAATGACGGGAGATTATCAGGTGGCTGTCGAGGAAGGTGCTACCTATGTGCGGGTAGGCACCGGCATTTTCGGGAATCGGTCATATGAAGGAGAGACAATATAATGGGTGTAATGGACAAATTTCTGAATTATATGAAGCTGAATGAGGACGAAGACAGCTACTATGACGATGATTACTATGATGACGATATCGAAGATACTCCTGCTCCGAAGAAGATGAACGTGGTAAAGGACAATGACGATCTCATGGAGGATAAGCCTGCCAGAAAGCCCTCTGCCGGCAAGGTGACACAGATGCGTCAGCCCGCGACCCGCAAGCTGACGGGAGGCAGCGGCATGGAGGTCTGTGTGATCAAGCCCACCACCATTGAGGATGCCCGGGAGATCACCGAGACACTGTTGGCTAACCGCACGGTGGTGCTGAATCTGGAGGGATTGGATGTGGATATTGCCCAGAGAATCATAGACTTTACCTCCGGCTCCTGTTTTGCCATATCCGGTAATTTGCAGAAGATTTCACATTATATCTTTATTATTACACCAGCCAGCGTGGATATTTCCGGCGATTTTCAGGATATTTTCGGAGGTTCCTTCGACTCTCCCCTGAATACGGACTTATAGGATAAAATAACTGTTCAGCGGCGCATTGCTGGGCAGTTAATTTTTTCAACCGACTTATACTGACTGACAATCCGATTGTCCGGTTTCCACACAGCACATATCGCATAATCTTGCAATAGGCACTGTGCGGAAAGGAAAATCTGACCGTCAGTGAGGAAATTAAGAAAGCGAGGAAACGGTTATGGCGCAGAGACTGCCAATACTTTATAAGAACAAGCCATGCTATGACATCTATATCACCCGGGATTTCACGGATGTTGTTCAGGAATTTGCCCCCTTTGTCACCCGGGAAAGGAAGGTCTGTATCGTCACGGACTCCAATGTGCGGGGGCTTTACGCGGATGCTCTGAAATCGGAACTGGACAGACTCTCCGAAAAGGTTGATTTATACACGCTGTCTGCCGGGGAGGAATACAAGACCCTGGACAGCGTCAGGGGAATCTATACCTTTCTGATTCAGGAAGGGTATGGACGCAGGGACCTTCTGGTGGCCCTGGGCGGCGGCGTGGTTGGAGATATGACCGGATATGTGGCGGCAACCTACCTCAGGGGCGTGGACTACATACAGGTTCCCACCACGTTGCTGTCTCAATGCGACAGCAGCATCGGGGGCAAAACGGGGGTGGATTTCGATGGCTATAAGAATATGGTGGGGGCATTCAAGATGCCCCGGCTGGTCTATATGAACATGGATACGCTGCGTACCTTGGAAGACCGTCAGTATTTTTCCGGTTTTGCTGAAGTCATGAAACACGGTCTTATCAAGGATGCCCGGTTCTATACCTGGCTCATCGACCAGATGTACGAAATCTGCGAGAAGGATATGGATGTGCTGGAGGAGATGATTCTGCGCAGCTGTACCGTGAAAAAGCAGGTGGTGGAGAAGGACCCCACGGAACAGGGAGACAGAGCTCTTCTGAACTATGGCCATACCATCGGCCATGCCATTGAGAAGGCCCGGCATTTCCAGCTGCTGCACGGAGAGTGTGTGGCTCTGGGCGCTGTGGCCGCCGCCTACATTTCCTGGAAAAGGGATATGATATCCATGGATGAGTATTATGAGATCCGCGACATGTTTGTCCCTTTTTACCTGCCCATCACGGTGGAGGACATTGAGCCGGAGGAGGTGCTGCGGCTGACAAAGTCCGATAAAAAGGCACAGGCGGGCACGATTCGTTTTGTTCTGCTGGAGCGGATTGGCAAGGCGGTGATTGATACCACCGTGTCGGATGAAGAGATTCTGGCCGCCATTCGGGAGATCTATTTTGACGGTATGGAAGACTGATTGCAGGAAAGCCGGGACAGGCTGTGCGGAAAAGAGGAAGATTTTGAACAGGAAACGGGCATTCATGTTAGTTTTGGATATACTGCTGGGCATCCTTCTGATCGGGTTTGACCAGTTTACCAAGGGGCTGGCCGTCGGACATCTGAAGGGGCAGCCTGCCGTTCCCCTGATTGACGGAGTGTTGGAATTACAATATCTGGAGAATTACGGAATGGCTTTTGGCCTGTTGCAGAACCAAAAAGTGTTTCTGATTCTTACAGGCAGCATATTCACGTTGGTATTGCTCTTTTTCCTGTTGAAAATGCCGGTTACACCCAAATTCCGGGTGATTCATATAATGACGGTATTTATTATCTCCGGGGGACTGGGCAATATGCTGGATCGCCTGCGCATGGACTATGTGGTGGATTTCATTTCTTTTGTGCTGATTCATTTTCCCATATTCAATGTGGCCGATATCTATGTGGTCTGCGCTACCATAGGAATGTTTATCATGTTCATGTTTGTTCTGAATGAGAAAGACCTGGAGTTTCTGAATTTCAAACGGGATACTGAACGCAAGTTATAGCCTGCAAAAGACTCGGTTCATTGCGCGGTACTCACGAACGGACCTTTTCGGCGCATGCGGCCTGCATGTGCAAAATGTGCCGGACAGGAATGGAATAATCCCGGCGTTGGTTCAACGGAAATTTATGCCGGGCGGGAGCGGATTATGGATGAGTTTCGTTTTCAGATTACAGAGGAATATGAGGGGGAGCGAATCGACAAGTGCATGGCTATGCTGATGGATTCTCTCTCCCGCAGTTATATTCAGAAGTTGATAAAGGAAAAACAGGTGCTGGTGAACGGGATGCCTGTCAAGAGCAGCTGCCAGGTGCAGGCGGAGGATGAAGTGTGTTTTACGCTGCCTCCGTCTCAGGAGCCCAGACTGTGTCCGGAAAATATCCCGCTGGATATTCTGTATGAAGACAGGGATCTTCTGGTGGTCAACAAACCCAAGGGTATGGTGGTGCATCCCGCCGCAGGGCATTACAGCGGCACTCTGGTCAACGGTATCATGTATCATTGCGGAAGCGAGCTGTCCGGCATCAACGGTGTTTTAAGGCCCGGTATTGTTCACCGGATCGACATGGATACCACCGGCTCTCTGATTGTATGTAAAAATGATAGAGCCCATAACAAGATTGCGTCCCAGCTGAAAGAGCATTCCATCACCCGGCGTTATCGCGCCCTGTGCCATGGGGTTATCCAGCAGGAGCAGGGAACCGTGGACAAGCCCATAGGCCGTCATCCGACGGACCGCAAAAAAATGGCTGTCAATGAGAAAAGCGGCAAGCGGGCCGTGACCCATTATCGGGTGCTGAAGCGCTTCCGGGAGTATACTTATATAGAATGTGAGCTGGAGACAGGGCGTACCCATCAGATTCGAGTACACATGGCCAGTATGGGGCACCCCCTGCTGGGGGATTCGGTCTATGCCCCGGGCCGGAAATGTCCTTTTTCCCTGCAGGGGCAGACGCTCCATGCCATGATGATCGGCTTTCAGCATCCAACCACCGACGAATATATGGAGGTAATCGCTCCTTTGCCCGAATATTTTGTGCATTTGTTGGATATTTTGCAATAATTTATTGTGTTCAAACTGAATTTGATGTATAATATATACAGATAAATGATAAATCATTTATACTTCTTAGGGAAAGAGGATTTGTGTATGAATACTGTGATTACCATTGGGCGTCAGTTTGGTTCCGCGGGTCGGGAGATCGGGGAAAAGTTGGCGGAATATTTCGGCATCAAATGTTACGACAAAGAACTGCTCAGCAGGGCGGCCAAGGAGAGCGGTTTCTGCGAGGAGATGATTCAGAATCACGATGAGCGTCCCACCAATTCCTTTTTGTACAATCTGGTAATGGATACCTATTCTTTCGGATACAACGCCTCCTCCTTCGTGGATATGCCCATCAGCCATAAGGTGTTTCTGGCGCAGTTTGATACCATCAAAAAGATTGCTGACGAAGGCGGATGTGTGATTGTGGGCCGCTGCGCCGACTATGCTCTGGCTGACTATGAGAATTGCATCCATCTGTTTATCTATGCGGATGAGGACACCAAAGTCAGGCGGATCATGCAGAAGTATGAACTGACAGAATCCAAGGCCCGGGATATGATCAACAAGAAGGATAAGCAGCGTCAGAGCTATTACAATTACTATTCTTCCAAAAAATGGGGGCGGGCCGACAGCTATGATCTGTGCATTAACAGCAGTGTGCTGGGCGTGGAGGGCACGGTCAGGCTGATCATCCAGTATGTAGAGGATTTTGAATCCAGAAAGAAGCAGTAGATAAAAAGTGGACAAAAAATAATATTTTTCTTGACAAACAGGGCACCTCATGCTATGATGTTCCAGTATGCCGCATAACCAGGTAGAAGTGTGTCATTTTCTGAAAATACACCACCGAAGTTAGCGAGTAAGAACGAAGGTATTCGTTGCTGGAGTTCATGAATAGGAGGTGCCTTATGTACGCAATTATTGCAACAGGTGGAAAGCAGTACAAAGTTTCTGAGGGAGATGTGATCAAGGTTGAAAAACTTGACGCGGAAGCTGGTGCTACTGTTACTTTTGACCAGGTAATCGCAGTAAGTGACGCTGCTCTCAAGGTGGGGGCGGATGTGGCCGGTGCTACTGTATCCGCTACTGTTATGGAGCAGGGCCGGGGTAAGAAGGTTATTGTATACAAATACAAGAGAAAAACCGGCTACCACAAGAAAAACGGTCATAGACAAGCATACACGCAGGTAAAGATTGATAAGATCAACGCCTGATGTAAATGGACAATTATGACGACAGTAGTGATTCGCAGAACAAAAGCGCAGCAGTATGCAGGCTTTACCTGTATGGGACATGCGGGTTACGCAAAACCCGGGAAACCGGATATCCTGTGTGCTTCCATTTCCGCGCTGGTGATCAATACCATTAATTCTCTGGAGGAATTGGCCGGGGAGACCCTGCAGGTGTCCTCCAACGAAGAGACCGGTTTTATACAGTGTGTGATAGAAAGCGATTTGCAGGAAAAATCCATCTTCCTGATGGATGCCATGGTGTTCGGCTTGCAACAGATCGCCAGGACCTATGGGGAGAAGTTTCTGACAGTAAAATTTGAGGAGGTGTAGACCATGTTAAATATGAACCTTCAATTCTTCGCTCATAAAAAGGGTGTCGGTTCTACCAAGAACGGCAGGGATTCTGAGGCCAAGAGACTGGGTGCGAAGAGAGCTGACGGACAGTTCGTCAAAGCCGGTAACATTCTGTACAGACAGCGTGGTACCAAGATCCATCCCGGTGTAAATGTGGGCATCGGCGGCGATGACACATTGTTTGCATTGGTTGATGGCGTACTGAGATTCGAGAGAAAAGGCAGAGACAAGAAGCAGGCATCTGTGTATCCTGTTGAGAAGTAATGCCGGTTATCGAACATAGGTCACGAGAGGCTTCAAACATATTTTATTGTTTGAAGCCTTTTATTCATGACAATCGTTTTTTGTTGTTTTTCAATCGGCGGAAAGAGGAGTAAAGCGGGATGTTTGCAGACAGAGCGACAATATATGTGAGAAGTGGAAAGGGCGGAGACGGGCATGTCTCTTTTCGCAGGGAAAAATATGTTCCCAGCGGAGGACCGGACGGCGGAGACGGCGGCAACGGCGGAGATGTGATATTCCAGGTGGACGAGGGAATGAATACCCTGGCAGACTATCGCCATATCCGGAAATACAGGGCGGAAGACGGTGAAACGGGCGGCAAGAAGAACTGCCACGGAAAAAACGGGCAGAATATTGTGCTCAAAGTGCCTCATGGAACTGTCATCAAGGAGGCGGAATCGGGAAAGGTGATTGCGGATATGTCCGGGGATAACCGGCGCTTTGTTCTGCTGAAAGGGGGCCGGGGCGGCAATGGCAATCAACACTATGCCACCAGTACGATGCAGGCCCCCAAATATGCCCAGCCCGGTCAACCCGCCCAGGAACTGACACTGCTGCTTGAACTGAAAGTAATTGCGGATGTAGGCCTGGTAGGTTTCCCCAATGTGGGAAAATCCACCCTTCTGTCGCGGGTGACCAACGCGCAGCCCAAGATCGCCAATTACCATTTTACGACTCTGAGCCCGAATCTTGGGGTGGTGGATCTGGATGACTCCAGAGGATTTGTGATTGCGGATATCCCCGGGCTGATTGAGGGCGCTTCTCAGGGAGCGGGCCTGGGCCATGAATTTCTGCGGCATATTGAGCGCACCAAGGTCATTATCCACATTGTGGACGCGGCGGGAACCGAAGGACGGGACCCTGTGGAAGATATTTATGCCATTAACAGGGAACTGGAGAGTTACAATGCGGAGATCGGGAAACGTCCCCAGGTTATTGCCGCCAACAAAATGGATGCGGTCTGTTCTGTGGAGGAAAGCGATCCCCTGGCAGCTCTGAAAGCAGAATTTGAGCCGAAGGGAATTTCCGTGTATCCCATATCCGCCATCAGCGGCCAGGGACTTAAGGAGCTTTTGTATCATGTCCGGGATATGCTTGATCAGTTGGATCAGGAACCCACCGTCTTTGAGCAGGAATATTTTCCGGAGGAAGAGAAAAGCTCTGACAGCGACGCTCCTTTTACAGTGGAGTATCATGAGGCAGCAGACGAATATGTGGTGGAAGGGCCCCGGATTGAGAAGATGCTGGGCTATACCAACCTGGAGAGTGAAAAGGGTTTCACTTTCTTCCAGAATTTTCTGCGGGAAAACGGAATACTGGAGCAGCTGGAGCAATTGGGGATTCAGGAGGGCGATACCGTCAGGATGTATGGCTTGTCTTTCGATTACTATAAGTAATTATCCACGTTCACGCTCCAGATGGTGGATTCTGTTATCAGAATGATGTGTATCCGGGTGTCTGGCCTCCAGATGTCCGGACAGAAAGAGGAAAAACAGCTATGACAAGTAAGCAGAGAGCATATTTAAAGAGCCTGGCCAGCAGTCTGGACCCGGTCTTTCAGGTAGGAAAGTCCAGTCTGACTCCACAGGTTACGGAAGCCATCGGAGAGGCTTTCAATACCAGGGAACTGATCAAGGTGGCAGTGCTGAAAAACTGCATGGATGACCCGGGAGAAATTGCGGAGATGGTGGCACAGCGCACACATTCCCAGGTAGTGCAGGTAATCGGCAAGAAAATAGTGCTGTACAAACCCGACAAGGACAATCCCAAAATACAGCTGCCCTGAGTTTCACATTCACTATGAATTTTTTATATCAGGGAAGGAAGTGCGACATGTCCTGGGAAAAAATAGGCATTATGGGCGGAACCTTCAATCCCATCCATATCGGGCATTTGCTGCTCGCCCAATGGGCTATGGAAGAGGCCGGACTGGATGGTATTATATTTATGCCCACAGGAAATTCTTATTTGAAAGACAAGACGGAAATGCTGTCCGGATCAGAGAGACTTGCCATGACCCGGTTGGCCGTTCAGGACCGGGATTGCTTCTTCTGTTCAGATATGGAGGTAAAGAGAGGTGGAAACACCTATACCTATGAGACTCTGGAGTCCCTGCGGCACATATATCCCCAGGCGGAGCTGTACTTTATTGTAGGCGCGGATTGTCTGTTTTCCATTGAAAACTGGTATTGTCCGGAAAAAATTTTCAAGCAGTGTACGCTGCTGGCAGCATCCCGCGGCAGTACACCTCTACAGGAACTGGAAGAGAAGCGGCAGGAGCTGGCGGAACATTACGGCGCGGATATCCTGCTGATGGCTTTTCCGGATATGGAGATCTCCTCCACAGATATTCGCCGTCGATGCCGTGAGGGGAAGAGCATTCAGTATCTGGTGCCGGACAGCGTGAGGGAATATATTATCGCAGGACACTTTTACGAAAATTTATAGAATGCAGGAGTTTTCCATAGAGGATAAGGCATTGAAAACAAGTGAACTGAGCAAACTAAGAAAAGAAATGTCCAAAGTTCAGGACAGCAAACGATTTGAACACACTTTGAGCGTAGCCTATACGGCTTCAAATCTGGCGGCATGTTACGGTGAAAGCGTCGACTGCGCTCTGATCGCGGGCATGCTCCATGACTGTGCGAAATGCCTGCCTGAAAAGAAACTGTTGTCCATCTGTGAAAAGCAGCATATGGAAATCAGCGAGGAGGAGTACAAAAAACCCTCTTTGCTTCATGCCAAGGCGGGAAGTTATCTGGCGGAGAAAGAATATAATGTAAAAAACAAGGATATTTTAAATGCCATCTGTAACCATACCACCGGTCGGCCAGGCATGTCTCTTCTGGAAAAAATTATTTTTGTGGCCGATTATATGGAGCCGGGGCGCAGGCAGGCACCCAGACTGGATCAGATCCGCAAAACAGCTTATACGGACCTGGACAAAGCTGTCCTGATGATTCTGGAAGATACATTGAATTATCTACAGGCCAGCGGCTCTGTGATTGAAAAAACCACCCAGGAAACTTATCAATACTATGTGACCTCTCAAAAGACAATCCTGTAAGCCAAGGTCGTTTGTAAGACCCCATGCCATATGGAAGAGGGACCACATCAGGCTGTACCTTAAATCGGAGGAAATAGATGAATACATCCAAGGAAATAGCCAGGCTTGCCATAGAGGCCCTGGAGGATAAGAAAGCAGAGGATATCAAAGTGATTGATATCAGTGAACTATCCGTTATTGCGGATTACTTTATCATAGCAGGAGGAAATAACCGCAGCCAGATTCAGGCGCTCAGCGATAATGTAGAGGAAAAGCTCGGCCGGGCCGGTCATTTCAAGAAGCAGGTGGAAGGCTATGACACAGCAAACTGGATTCTGATGGATTTTGGCGATGTGATTGTACACGTATTTGACAGGGAAAATCGTCTGCTGTATGATCTGGAGCGAATCTGGAGAGACGGTAAAATGGTATCAAAGGAAGAATTAGGATCATTTTGATGCTCCAGAGCCGCGCTCATCTGGCTGAAAGTATTTTCTGATATACTTAAAAAAGCAGTGACTATTCCAATGACAACAGAATAGCCGCTGCTTTTTCAGTGGGGTATGGGTATGAGGATATTTTAGGAAGCATCTCCTCGTCCGTTACTTCCAAGATGCATATAAAAAGTAACCAGATACAAACCACAAAGTCCCACAATCACATAGACAATTCTGGATAACCATGACATGTCCCCGAAGATGAAGGCTACCAGGTCAAATCGAAACAGGCCTATCAAGCCCCAGTTGATCGCGCCAATAATAGCAATGGTCAGGGCTGTGCCGTCCAAATATTTATTTCCCATAAATTGATACCTCCCTGCTTATAAGATCCCCGGTCTCCCACAGCATTTCCGGCAAAAATCTGACCAGAACAGTCCTTTCAGGCGCTGTGGGAGAGACGGATTACAGTTTCCACAATTATTGTGTCCCAAAGACAGGAAGAGTATACAGCCTATTGATAAAATCGAAAAACGCCAAAAACTTTTCCTAAAATTTGGCAATCATCGACAATGATCGGTGCCATGGAGTCATTCTCAGGCTGCAGGCGAATATGTCCGTCTTCTTTATAATATGTCTTTACCGTGGCCGAATCATCCAACAGCGCCACTACCATATCTCCATTGTCGGCCGTACTGCAACAGTTGACAAAAATACGGTCCCCGTTGAAAATTCCCACATTGATCATGGAGTCTCCTTTGACTTTCAATATAAAGGATTCACCCCGGGGTACCACGTCCGCAGGTATGGGAAAATAGTCCTCAATATTTTCCTGCGCCAGTATGGGCTGTCCTGCGGCTACCTGTCCTACGACAGGAATGCTGACCATCTCCGTGCGCACCATCTGAAAACTGTCATCGCAGATCTCGATGGCTCTGGGTTTGGTGGGGTCACGGCGGATATAGCCGTTTTTCTCCAGCGTCTCCAGATGGGAATGTACGGAAGAGGTTGATTTCAAATGTACCGTCTCACAGATCTCACGGACAGTGGGCGGATATCCCCTTTTCAGAATCTCATCCTTAATATAATCCAAAATCTCCTGTTGTTTGGTAGTTATCTTACCATAGCCCATTCTATGGTCCTCCATTTCTCAAAATTATTGTTGACGGTTTCTGTATTGAATAAAGTCATTATAACATATCGGAGCCAAAAAAGCAAACATATATTCCAAAAATATGTTCGATAGTTCTTGACAACGGAATGCATGTTCGATATAATGCATTTAGAAAGAACGAATGTTCCGAACAGAGATTTGCATACAAGCCGGCGGGAGGATTACAGAATGAACCAGACAGCACATATTTATGAAAGATATTGTAAAAACCAGCAGAGAAAGCGCCAAAGGCAAAAAGAGATTCGCCGCGGCTTTATCCTGACAGGCATTGCGGCGGTGCTGGTATTGGGCTTCACTCTTTCTTATCATGCGTTATTGTCCCAGGCCAACACGGAACTGGAAGAGGTTTCCTACAAGTATTATACCAGTGTCCGGATCGAGCCCGGTGAAACCCTGTGGGCACTGGCGGACAGGTATGCCGACAGGGAGCATTATGCCAGCCAGGATCAGTATATAGATGAAGTCATGCGAATGAATCATCTGGCGGGAGAGGAGATCTGTGCCGGACACTACCTGATTCTGCCTTATTACTCTACAGAGTTTATAAAGTAGAAGATTTTCCGTAAAGCATTATTCACGAAGACGTACGGCGTTGGCAGCCCGTCGTCTGCGCTCATCCTCCTGGGCAGCATAGTGTTTGCGCGTGGTATTGACATCGCTGTGTCCAAGCACATCTGCTACCAGGTAAATATCGCCGGTCTCCTGGTACAGGGCCGTTCCATAGGTACTGCGCAGCTTGTGAGGCGTAATTTTTTTCAGAGTGGTAACCCGGGAAGCGTATTTTTTTACCAGGTTTTCTACAGAGCGTACAGCCATGCGGCGGTTTTGCAGGGAGAGAAAGAGGGCATTTTCATGTCCATTTGCAGGGATCAGATGTTCTCTTTGCTCCAGGTAGTCCAGCAGAGCGGTTCCCACCTCTTCTCCGAAATAGATGATGGCCTCTTTCCCTCCCTTGCGCAGAATTTTTATCCCATATACATCAAAATCGACATCCTGCAAATCAAGGCCCACGCATTCCGACACCCGGATACCGGTTCCCAGCAACAATGTGATCAATGCCACATCGCGAAGTTTGGTCTTCTTATGGTACTCCAGTTCCTTTTTCGTCAGCTTTGTACCGTCCTCCACCTGGTCCAGCAGAATAGCCACCTCGTTGGGTTCCAGACGGATGATTTCCTTTTCGTGCTGTTTGGGCAGCGGCACCAGCGCCGCCGGGTTTTTCTCTATTTTCTCGCTCTCAAAAAAATAGTTGTAAAAGCTCCTGAGAGACGCCAATTTTCGGCTTTTTCCCCGCTCCTCATTGATAATTTCTTTTCCGTCCTTTTGGTACAGAGATACATATTCCAGATATTCTTCGATATCCTGGCGGGTAAGCATATCCAGGTATTCCAAAGGAATCTGAGAGATTTCCGACTTGGAGCAGGCGCTGTTTTTTTCATGAAGAAATTCAAAAAACATTCTCAGGTCATAGGCATAGGCCAGACGGGTTCTTGCGGAGGTATAGGGTTCAATTCCCCGGAAAAATTCTTTGCAGAAGGGAGGCAGTTCGTCCAGAACGGTACGCATCTTCAGAATATTCTGTTTTTTTTGTTCTTCATGGTAACTTGACTGATTTGTGCTATTTGCCATTTCCTTCCCATCCTTTCAAGCAGCCGGTCTGAATGGCTGTAAACATGCGCTCCTTTACACCGGGGTTTTCCTGATTCAGCTGCCTGAGCAGCTGCTTGACATATTCTCTCTTGGTATGGCCGTCTGCCGGGCAGGGACTTTTTACCACAGGTACATTATATTTGTGGACAAAACCAATGACATCCGCTTCATTCATATACATAAGTGGTCTGATTACGGTCAGATCCATTCGGTCCAAGTAGGTCACAGGGGCGAATGTATGGAAGCGGCCCTCATAAATCAGGGACAGCAGCATGGTTTCCACCACATCGTCCCTGTGATGCGCATAGGCCACCTTGCTACAGCCCGCAGCTTTTATAGCGGTATTTAATGCGCCCTTTCGCATTTTGGCGCACAGAGCACAGGGGTTATCTTCCTTGCGAACATCAAATACAACCTGGGCAATATCTGTTTTCACAACCGTATATTCCACATTGAGACGATCACACAAATTCTGAATCTCCTGCAGATCCAGGTTTTCAAATCCCAGATCCACTGTCACGGCGTGGATCGTGAAGTGCTGCGGATAGAAGCGCATCAGACCATGCAGGGCATACAGCAGAGTCAGGGAATCCTTTCCACCGGAAATTCCCACTGCAATTTTATCCCCTTCCTCAATCATATGGTAGTCATCTACGGCACGACGGACATAACTCATTACCTGCTGTAACTTCATGGACAAATCCTCCTGTTAAGGTTCCGGTTCAGAGCGTATGACGGAAACTTTTAACTATTTCATTCTACCTTTTTTTGTGCCAGATCACAATATTTTTTTCACTTTGTTTCAAAAACTTTGCGGAAACGTGTCTGAAAAATGTCCTGGCGTTATCGGTTCATAAAGACGATCACCCCAGATTATTCATTCCAGGGTACATTTCAGATGATTTCTCAATCCGCATAAACAGATTATGGCTGCGGATGCATAACGGCCGTGTCGGTTTTCCTTTTTTTCGGTAAAATGACTCTTGTTATATAGGCAAATTCAGTGTATGATAAGTGCATAACGTGGGAAAAAGGGATTGACCTGAAATGAAATGAGGACGCATTTCAACCAAGTACTGAGCGCAGGCGATGCAGACGCGGACGGAAACGCTTGCAGGAAAGAGGTAAAGATGAAACTCAAATGGAAGAATCAATATATCAGATGGGGGCTGACAGCATTGCTGGTGATTATGGGCGGCATTATGTTTTACTATTTGCTGTTTCACTCGTCGAATATCAAATCGGCTTTTAATGTTGTTGTAGGGATTATGATGCCGGTTGTATTCGGCTTTATTCTGTCCTATCTGCTGACACCGGTTCTGAACAGCATTGAGCAGAGAATATTACTTCCCTTCAGAAAAGTTCTGAAGCTGAAGGAGGGGCCTAAGAGTCAGAAGAGAACCCGTATGCTGGGTGTTCTGATCACAGCTCTGTTGTTTTATCTGGCCATCCACCTTCTGGTGAGCATGTTGGTCTCCCAGATCGTCCCCAGTATTCAAAACATTGTGTCAAATTTTGATACGTATATGACAAATTTTACGGAATGGATGAATAAACTGTTGGCTGATAATTCGGAGATCAAGGACTATGCAATCAGTCTGATCAATCGCTATTCCGTAGAGCTGGAGCGTTTCCTGAACGAGACTGTACTCACCAAGTCCAGTGAACTGATTAAGACAGTTTCCCTGAGCGTATTGGGCATATTTAAAACTCTTTGGAATTTTATCATCGGATTTATTATCTCCATATATATTCTTGGCAGCAAGGAAAAGTTTGCCGTGCAGGCCAAAAAGCTCATTTACGCCTGCTATCAGCCGGATTCGGCCAATGTGATTATAAATAATTTTCGCTTTGCCCACAATACATTTATCGGTTTTATCAGCGGAAAGATTCTGGACTCACTGATTATCGGCATGTTATGCCTTATAGGAACCACTTTGCTGCAGACTCCCTATGCGGCCCTGATCAGTGTAATTATCGGCGTGACGAATATCATTCCTTTCTTCGGACCATTTTTGGGAGCAATTCCCAGCGCCGTGTTGATTCTGGTGGTAGATCCGATGCATCCTCTGAATTGTGTATATTTTATCATATTTATACTGATTCTCCAACAGGTGGACGGCAATTTGATCGGGCCGAAGATTCTGGGTGATTCCACAGGCCTATCCAGCTTCTGGGTAATTTTTGCCATCACGCTATTCGGAGGTCTGTTCAATGTGCTGGGCATGATCGTGGGTGTACCGATTTTTGCCATCATATATGCGGCGGTAAGATCTCATGTCAATTCGGCCCTGATAAAAAAGAATATGCCCATCAGAAGTGATGTCTATGAGAATATAGAATGTGTGGATGAAGCGGGAATCCATACCATCAATAATCTGGATCGCCGCAGGATCATTAAAGCAAGAAATCTGGAAAAGAAGGAGAACAGAGCAGATGAAATCCAGGATGATCAGCACGAAAATCTTGTTTCCGGAATGCGCTTTATAAGCAATGTGGAAGAGTGGAAGAGAAGAGTACCCGTGCGTTGGAACGATGCGGAAACAGTTGCCCGGGGAGAGGCAGCTGCGTCTGTTTCCTCTGACAGGGAAAAAGGATCAGAGGAAACAAGAACGGATGCCTCTGAAAAGCAGAATGATCTGTAATGTACCGTGTACCGGTTCAGGTAAGTCAGCCATGCCTCACAACATTTTTCTGTGAGGCATGGCAAAAGGAAAATCTATTGGAAAACCGGTGAAGAATTGTTTTATATTGATAATGAATCTGAATCTAAGATAATGGTAAAAGGTCCGTCATTTAACAGAGAAACCTTCATATCGGCCCCGAAGCTGCCTTGTTGTACTTTCTCAGAAGAACCTCCCAGATGACTTTGACACTCATTGACAATGTACTGATAAAGATCCTCAGCCAGGTCGGGAGCGCCTGCATTGATAAAGGAAGGCCGGTTCCCCTTACGGCAATCGGCATACAACGTAAATTGTGAAACCAATAAGAGACTGCCGTCCACATCCTGTAGAGACAGATTGGTCTTGCCATTCTGATCTTCAAAGATCCGCAGCCCCAATAGCTTCCTGATCATTTTATCCGCAATAGCCCTGGTGTCTGTCTGGCTTACGCCAATCAACACCAGAAACCCCTTCCCTATAGATCCGATCATCTGCTGATCCACAGATACACTGGCCTCAGAAACTCTTTGCACAACAAATCGCATAACACAACTAACTCCCTGAAAGTTCACCCGTCCCAAATATAAACAGCAGGCAAACCTGAAAAATCAAGTCAAACAACTCAACAGTATCGAAGCTCCAAAAAGATTCTGCGAGAAAACCACTTACATCAACCTCAAACAGACCTTCCAAGCCAAATCAAGTCAAACAACTCGACAGCACCGAGGCTCCAAAAAGATTCTGCGAGAAAACCACTTACATCAACCTCAAACAGACTTTCCAGGCCAAACCAAGTCAAACATCTCAATAGCACCGAGGCTCCAAAAAGATTCTGCGAGAAAACCACTTACATCAACCCAAAACAGACCTTCCAAGCTCCAAGTCAAACAACTCAACAGCACCGAAGCCCCAAAAAAGATCCTGCAAGACCCCCCACTTACCACAAAACCACAGAAGCCTCAAACCATCCACAAAAAAAATCCCGGTTCCCCAACTTTAACGAATAGTTGACGAACCCGCGCCACAAGCCCCAGCCGCTCCTCCCGAGTCAACTATTCGTTAAAGGTCTGTTTTGCGAATTCAGTTTGAGCCGCACCCCAGGCGAAAACTATTTGCAAAACATTACTTTAACGACATAGTTGGGAGGGGCCAGGGGCGAGATTATGGGCCGCAACGTACAGGGCTCTAAAGATATTATAGCTCCCTGGCTATGCAAAAACAATATATTTATCTGCAAACATGCCCGATAAACAAAATACCATACATCAAAAACATATACACACCAAAAACGATCATACAGATCAAGAATTTCAGAAATGGATCAGAAAAAGATCTCTTGGACAATAAAAAAATAACTAATAAAAAAACAATGCACACACATACAGCCGATACATATAGCGTATTTTCAAAACTCATCTCTTAACCTCCAGTGTTCAAAAATCGTTAAAAAATCGGGCCACACATAACACCCATAGGGGCGTATCCATTCCGGGAAAAATCGCTCGTCAACCCTTTTTAGCTCCTTTGTCGCCAAAAAGGGCCCGCATACCGCTGCCGGCGGTATGCTTTCCTCCCTATTTTGACAACGAGTTGCCAAAATTTTTTCCCGGCCTGGCTACTCGGGAGGACGCCGGGCTCTTGCAGCGCTACCGCTTGCCACTTCAATGCTCCGCACAATCTAACGGTAATACATACAAAATTAATGCATTATCATAAATACAACTATCCATCACCAGACGATCACCAAAACACCGCATAACCTTGCCAGGATAACCGCCACCCACATAAACGATGCCTTGGACACCATGCTCCCGGACACATACCCGTATATAATCGCAGAGATTGAGAGATAGCAGCACCCATTTAACGGTTTTATAACTTGTATTTTCCATCCTTTTTCAAGCCCTCCTGGTAATCGTCACAATATTCCGTATCCTTAAAATAGCAATCGCCACAACCTTTGTAAAAAAAGCAAAATCTACAGTTTTCACTGGATGCATTTACACACGTACCATCTATACAGGCAGCTCCCATATAATGTATACAGCGTTTACTCATCCTCATCACCTCCTTTATCTTCAGAGCCAGAAACAGAAGAAGGCAACTGTAAATCATCCATTCCCAGAGACTTCAACTGCTGAGATTCCCATTTCAAACTTTTTAAAAACTCTTTGATCACAAATGATCCATTGTCACAAAGCACCCGAAACCAACCAGGATTGTTTACCCTGCACCACATGAGCAGCGTAGCGTATCCGTATACACCATTGTTTACACAAAAGTCCATCATCTCACCTATAGCCTTGTATTTGTCGATCACTAGGCCGATTGTGGATATGTAATCAGCGCCGCCGTAGGCCAGCACATCATCCGGGCTATACTGTGCCTTTTCCGGGTTATCCAGGTGACAGAGATAACGGGCATATCCCCGGATAGACTGCACGATCTCATTTCCAACGCCGCCGATCTGATCAAATACCTCTTGCGCCTGATCTCTGGTCTTGACTCCCTCAAACATAAGCATCACATGATGGTGGGGCTTTTTCGGCTCACCACCTGGATCTACATCCTTATCATGCAACGGAGATATAAAGCAAGGTATACACATCTCAGCCATGATTAATTGCCAATTATCCGGCGCACTCTCAGGATAAACCACTGTAGCATAATTTCGTACCCTATTAGATGCCATAATAACTCCTTTTGTCAGACAATAATAATATTTGACAGATTTTTGATCAATGATCAATGATCACTAGGGGGTGTGTCGTAGTGGCACCCCCTAGCAAGCAAATTGTTTGTACAATTAAAACAATTTATTTCCGGGCTCCGCACCAGATCACGTTACCATGGTCGGGCTGGACCCCTGCGGGGCTCCACCCTTGCCAGCTAATCACCGATGACTCAGGGACAAAATATTATATAATTAAAAGAGCCCGTTTTGGGTATAATGCCATGACCGGGCCTATAGACGGGCACGGGGTGCCGCCAAGTGTGGCATATCAGACACAGCATTATTCCCGGCCGTTGTAGGTGGCCCGGGAAAGCGGGCCGGGTAGATATTGCCGCCCGGAGGGCACCCGGCAATAAGTTTCCACGGCAGGATTCCGGCTGCTGGCATTTTTGTGCAAAGGTAACAAATAATCCATGCCACAGCGGGCCGGATCGAGCCGGGCCGGAGCCGGCGAAGTGTACATAATGCACAAAAAAATCATAACAATGGGGAGGGGGGTGCCACCCGGCGGACGAGCCGCACGGGTCCCGGCACCCCCTCAGGCCTATTTCCCCTGCCGCATCCGCCGAAGCCGCCTACTGGGTCTGGAAACGCTGTCCGCATCAGGAGCAGCATTACCGCGCAGAGCAAGAATCTCCGCTGCTGTAAGCATCTTCCCCATTTCTGCGCCCTTGCGCAATTTATCCACAGTAGCCAGGGTATCATAACCATTATAAATTTTGTCAGTTATAAAAAAGGACCGGCGGTATAACGGCTTAACCAGCAGCGCATCCCCGGCAACCTCCAGCTGATCCGCGTCATAGCCGGTTTTTATCATCACACGCCAAAATTTGCGGCAACATATACATTCCTGCGTCACTGATCGCAGCAGCGCATCTGTTAATTTAAATTTTTGGGACGTATAAAACAAATTTAAATGATAGTGCCGGCAGGTAATCAGCGTGTTAAGCGTGTCCATATCAAAATTTGATTTATACTCCCGGCTGTTTAATTCTGCGGAAGCCTCGTCGATTAAAATAATAGTCACAGTCAGTGTATCATTAGCCAGATCAATTTCCCGGTTATGCGCGGCCCTGGCAGTTATATCCCGCAAAGATTGCAGCGGCGAATAGGGGATAGAAACAAACTGCGCATTGGATAAAACTTCGACCTTTTGTAGCACCATTTTCCCGCGATTACGGTCATAAACCCGTTTATTATTATATTTGTAATACAGCTGGGTTATATAATAGGTGGCCGAAAGCGTCTTACCGCCACCAAAATGAGCAAAATAGCACACCAGACGGCCAGTAATACACCTATTCCAATTCCGATGGACCACATACAAAACTATATCTTTAGCCATATAAAACAAAAACTTAAAAGGGTGCAGCACCGCCTGATGAAACGTCTGACAAAACAAAAACAGCAACACCAGCAAAAAAATAACAGCAAAAATCATCTGCGCCACCACCTCCCCCCAATCTCCCGGCAGATAATAAAACAGGTTTTTAAAACACCGGCAAGCAGAGACGCCGCAACAGTCACAGTGGCAATCCAGGTAATCAATTCCGGGAATGTACTCGGGACAGCTCCATAAACCCCTAAATCCTCCAACAACATTTTTATTATGTCAGCCATTTAAATCCTCCTTTGATTGCAGACCATATCAAAACAACAGCCACAATTATCACCAGCAATAGCAGCAGTCCCTCCGACACCGTATACTGTTCCAGCGGCTTGTACCACAAAGTATAGGCTGTAGTTTCCGTTTCCGGTTCCGGAGCAGGAGAGGGAAGGCTATAAAAATTGATCTCATAATACGCCGGCACATCACCACCAGAAACGCTGGATGACACAGGCGCATCACCGGCACTAACAGAATCGCCCCATTCCCCTTCCAAAATTTCCAAAATTTTATTGTCAGTCATCGAAAATCCTCCTTATGGCCGACGCCAGTATACTAGCCACCGACACAAAAATAAAAATATCAAAAAACGATATGTGATAGCCAAACAGCACAAATTCACGCCGCATAGCATCAAAAATAATACTAAAATACCTGGCTATATATTCCATTACGCACCTCACTTTTTAATTGCCTTAATAACGCCCACAATGCACATAGAACCGATGGAGGATATAATAAGCGATATACATTCTTCCGGCAAAAAGCTAAAAACCTCTTTAAGAAATCCACCAAACTCGGATCCAACGACGCCCAGGCTTTTAAAAACTTCCAAAACGTCCGTCAAAAACCGTCCCAGGAGGCCGACCAGATCGCCCAAAAGTTTAAGAACAAAATCCAATAATTCCATAATGCTTTTTACAAATGCTTCAATGCCTTCTCCTAAATTCCAGTCGCCGCCGGAATCATCATCTCCGCTGCCAGATCCACCGCCATAGTTATTTGTGACATTAGTGATATAGTTATTCACGATATTATTGACTGTGCTTTCATTGATGGTTTCCTGACTATTATCAATGGTATTTTGTATATTATCGTGTGAATAATTATTAGTCGTGCTGTTATAGTAGGAACCCGTAAATTCAATGGAATTATCCACGCTGGAATCAAATTTAGAATAACTATTTGTATAATAGATATCTGATCGCCCAACAGTATGATTTTTAAATCCATCCAGCGTCTTCCAGACTTTAATCGTCCGCCCATCAGCCGTCACAGGATAAAGATAGGGCTCCATGCTCCCGTTTTTACCAAAATAGGTTATAATATAATTTTGATACGCCGGGATAGATATTTTATCGCTATCAGACGATGGATTATATTTTGATAAATCAATACCGGCGGAAAAATCAGTAAAAGCGGCAGAATACAATCTGGCAGAAGTCCAGTCCGAAGCATAAGAAGAAAACTCAATCTTATTATTTTCGAGTGTACCAACAAATGAATATCCGGTTGCCTGATATATCTTCAAACCACTAAAATTTTGCAAAAAATAAACACCATCAGATTTAGCCGTTTTAAACGTATTGCAAATAAAATCATATTTTGCTTTATTGTCAAACACAGACGCCGGAAAATTTTTGTACGTAAAAGTATGTACTAAATAATATCCCTCATGTTCTTCAATATAAAAATCTGCCGCCTGGCGCACCATATTGACTAAACCGCCCTTAAGGTTATATTTTTTGATCTTATTATCCACGGTATTAACAATATTGCCATCACCATCCGTCACATACGAAAGCAAAAACCTGCGAAACGTGCCCGCCTGGGTAATCAGCTGCACAAAATCAGATACCGATTTTTCACCCAGGGAATAGCAGTACTGCACATATTTTGTTATGATGCCGCCCAATTTATCATAATGATCCGTATTGGCCAGGCCCGCCACAAGAGCATTGATAAACGCCTGTGACGTGTCATAGGCCGTACCGATATTGCTGATACATTGCTGCAGATCTGACTGTACAGATGACCACCAAAAATCCAAAAATGACCTGATCGTGGCCGGAGACATAGACATACCACCCCGGTTTAACGCCATGTCAATCAGTTTGACAATATTTAGTTCATCTGCTGATCCCGTCCCATATAGATCACTGATTGTTTGGGCATGGGCCGGCAGGGGCGGAGAGAGCAGCACACCAGGCAGCACCAGTGAAACCGCAAAAGCCAACGCAATAATCCTTATTTTCCAACGCATAACACACCTTCTTTCAAAAATTCCCCTGGCAGACACCCGCCAGGGGAAACAAAAGAGCAAAGATTATCCCTTTGATCCACGCCGGAACAAACGGACAATGCTGATGCCAATACCGATAAAACTAACAGCAAACAAAAATGCATAAATCGGATTGGCCAGCATGGCACTAAGCATAGTACCGCTAAATTCAACGACCTTAGTGACGTTACTTAATACGTCATCCAGACCACCTCCAGCACCGGAAGCTCCTCCAGAGCTAAGCAACGCACGTATTGCTAAATGCTGCATATTAACACCCCCTTCCCGAATGCGACATTATACCAATAGCCGTTTCCAGCCATTTGATAACTATTTCTTTCCCTGCGCCGCTCCGGAAACAACCTGTAACGAATCAATCCGTCCATACTGGTTATAAAACATGTCCACCACGTCACCGACATTAACCAGCGCCGCTTGATGATACGCATCATACCGGTTGCTAAAATACGGCGTCTCACAGGCAACTCCCACAGCGCCTTCCTTAGTGTTTTCATGCGTCACGTGCAATTTAATACCCTGCACAGGCTGACCATTTTTGATGTAATTCACATCTTCTTTTCCCACAACATTCACTCTCAAAATTTTGTCCTCCTTTTTCATTGTTGTGTATACAATTAGCCCGTATACGGGCTATATTGCCATCATCAACCCTCCAACCGGGTATAATGCCGGACACCATCCATGGTGGTATAGTACTCGTTACCGTCATCATCAAACATGCACCCCGTGCGGCCACCATGCAGATATGCCTCCTTAACCTCATCCTGTAATTTCTGGCGATCCGGATCATCCGATCCACAGGGCAGATCCTCCCGACCATATACATCCGCGGGGGCAGTGCAATCACCGCCCAAAACTTCAAGGTAGGGACAACCGGCGCAAGAATCATAGTCCTCCAGATCAGCATCAGCACAGGGCAGGGATTCCGTGTCAGCCCCTTCAACGCCGGCATGACAAATAACTTCCGCTTTGGACTCCTCCGAGACATTTTCTGGCACCGGATGCTCTGCCTTTTTACCTACAGCACACTCCACCGGAATAAGACCCTTGATAACCTGATATGCACCTTCCAATGTCAACTCCGCACCAAAATATGTATTGACACCATCAATATCACCGCAGCAGTAATACCAGGTCTGTTTTCCCTTGGAACGCACCTCAATATGCACGTTATCCATGGGCATACCCCAGATATCCAGCCGGCCAGGGTCCTCACATACAAACACTTCTTCCGAGCTGGGTAGCACATACGTTGACTCCAGCTTTTCTTTTCTCTTCTTCATTCTCTCATCCTCTCTTTGCTGGTAGTAGTAGGGGCTATTGCAAAATATCCCCTTCTGGTATATATAATAGCAAAAAATATCCCTTTTTGGTATGTACAAATATACCAAAACGGGATTGCTTATTTGATGAAATATGCCATAATGGGATATATAGGAGAGACATACAATGTATAGAGAAATAATACCAGTAAAACTTAAGGAGGCCAGAAAACAAGCTGGCTACACACAAAAACAAATTGCAGATATTTTAAAAATACCGCAAAATACAATAAGCAGATACGAAACCGGAGAACGAGAACCAGACTTTGAAACTTTAGGAAGATTAATAGATTTCTATGAAGTCAGTGCCGACTGGATCTTAGGCACCGGAAAAACTAAGCGATAAATAAATGTATCATATAAGTCTGTTACTGCAGCAAGAAAATATACAATATTGCGACCGCCTGGCATACGATATTTTGATTGTGGCAGATCCTCCCAGGACAAATTGCCGGAGAAAAAAATTACTGGAGAAGTGCCTTCAAAGCCGCATAAATACAGGCTTTTATAAAAAAAGATACACACGGTTTACAACAGCCGCATGTATCTTTTTAATTTTATACAACTATGCGTTAAAGGTCTGTTTTGCGAATTCAGTTTGAGCCGCACCCCAGGCGAAAACTATTTGCAAAACATTACTTTAACGACATAGTTGGGAGGGGCCAGGGGCGAGATTATGGGCCGCAACGTACAGGGCTCTAAAGATATTATAGCTCCCTGGCTATGCAAAAACAATATATTTATCTGCAAACATGCCCGATAAACAAAATACCATACATCAAAAACATATACACACCAAAAACGATCATACAGATCAAGAATTTCAGAAATGGATCAGAAAAAGATCTCTTGGACAATAAAAAAATAACTAATAAAAAAACAATGCACACACATACAGCCGATACATATAGCGTATTTTCAAAACTCATCTCTTAACCTCCAGTGTTCAAAAATCGTTAAAAAATCGGGCCACACATAACACCCATAGGGGCGTATCCATTCCGGGAAAAATCGCTCGTCAACCCTTTTTAGCTCCTTTGTCGCCAAAAAGGGCCCGCATACCGCTGCCGGCGGTATGCTTTCCTCCCTATTTTGACAACGAGTTGCCAAAATTTTTTCCCGGCCTGGCTACTCGGGAGGACGCCGGGCTCTTGCAGCGCTACCGCTTGCCACTTCAATGCTCCGCACAATCTAACGGTAATACATACAAAATTAATGCATTATCATAAATACAACTATCCATCACCAGACGATCACCAAAACACCGCATAACCTTGCCAGGATAACCGCCACCCACATAAACGATGCCTTGGACACCATGCTCCCGGACACATACCCGTATATAATCGCAGAGATTGAGAGATAGCAGCACCCATTTAACGGTTTTATAACTTGTATTTTCCATCCTTTTTCAAGCCCTCCTGGTAATCGTCACAATATTCCGTATCCTTAAAATAGCAATCGCCACAACCTTTGTAAAAAAAGCAAAATCTACAGTTTTCACTGGATGCATTTACACACGTACCATCTATACAGGCAGCTCCCATATAATGTATACAGCGTTTACTCATCCTCATCACCTCCTTTATCTTCAGAGCCAGAAACAGAAGAAGGCAACTGTAAATCATCCATTCCCAGAGACTTCAACTGCTGAGATTCCCATTTCAAACTTTTTAAAAACTCTTTGATCACAAATGATCCATTGTCACAAAGCACCCGAAACCAACCAGGATTGTTTACCCTGCACCACATGAGCAGCGTAGCGTATCCGTATACACCATTGTTTACACAAAAGTCCATCATCTCACCTATAGCCTTGTATTTGTCGATCACTAGGCCGATTGTGGATATGTAATCAGCGCCGCCGTAGGCCAGCACATCATCCGGGCTATACTGTGCCTTTTCCGGGTTATCCAGGTGACAGAGATAACGGGCATATCCCCGGATAGACTGCACGATCTCATTTCCAACGCCGCCGATCTGATCAAATACCTCTTGCGCCTGATCTCTGGTCTTGACTCCCTCAAACATAAGCATCACATGATGGTGGGGCTTTTTCGGCTCACCACCTGGATCTACATCCTTATCATGCAACGGAGATATAAAGCAAGGTATACACATCTCAGCCATGATTAATTGCCAATTATCCGGCGCACTCTCAGGATAAACCACTGTAGCATAATTTCGTACCCTATTAGATGCCATAATAACTCCTTTTGTCAGACAATAATAATATTTGACAGATTTTTGATCAATGATCAATGATCACTAGGGGGTGTGTCGTAGTGGCACCCCCTAGCAAGCAAATTGTTTGTACAATTAAAACAATTTATTTCCGGGCTCCGCACCAGATCACGTTACCATGGTCGGGCTGGACCCCTGCGGGGCTCCACCCTTGCCAGCTAATCACCGATGACTCAGGGACAAAATATTATATAATTAAAAGAGCCCGTTTTGGGTATAATGCCATGACCGGGCCTATAGACGGGCACGGGGTGCCGCCAAGTGTGGCATATCAGACACAGCATTATTCCCGGCCGTTGTAGGTGGCCCGGGAAAGCGGGCCGGGTAGATATTGCCGCCCGGAGGGCACCCGGCAATAAGTTTCCACGGCAGGATTCCGGCTGCTGGCATTTTTGTGCAAAGGTAACAAATAATCCATGCCACAGCGGGCCGGATCGAGCCGGGCCGGAGCCGGCGAAGTGTACATAATGCACAAAAAAATCATAACAATGGGGAGGGGGGTGCCACCCGGCGGACGAGCCGCACGGGTCCCGGCACCCCCTCAGGCCTATTTCCCCTGCCGCATCCGCCGAAGCCGCCTACTGGGTCTGGAAACGCTGTCCGCATCAGGAGCAGCATTACCGCGCAGAGCAAGAATCTCCGCTGCTGTAAGCATCTTCCCCATTTCTGCGCCCTTGCGCAATTTATCCACAGTAGCCAGGGTATCATAACCATTATAAATTTTGTCAGTTATAAAAAAGGACCGGCGGTATAACGGCTTAACCAGCAGCGCATCCCCGGCAACCTCCAGCTGATCCGCGTCATAGCCGGTTTTTATCATCACACGCCAAAATTTGCGGCAACATATACATTCCTGCGTCACTGATCGCAGCAGCGCATCTGTTAATTTAAATTTTTGGGACGTATAAAACAAATTTAAATGATAGTGCCGGCAGGTAATCAGCGTGTTAAGCGTGTCCATATCAAAATTTGATTTATACTCCCGGCTGTTTAATTCTGCGGAAGCCTCGTCGATTAAAATAATAGTCACAGTCAGTGTATCATTAGCCAGATCAATTTCCCGGTTATGCGCGGCCCTGGCAGTTATATCCCGCAAAGATTGCAGCGGCGAATAGGGGATAGAAACAAACTGCGCATTGGATAAAACTTCGACCTTTTGTAGCACCATTTTCCCGCGATTACGGTCATAAACCCGTTTATTATTATATTTGTAATACAGCTGGGTTATATAATAGGTGGCCGAAAGCGTCTTACCGCCACCAAAATGAGCAAAATAGCACACCAGACGGCCAGTAATACACCTATTCCAATTCCGATGGACCACATACAAAACTATATCTTTAGCCATATAAAACAAAAACTTAAAAGGGTGCAGCACCGCCTGATGAAACGTCTGACAAAACAAAAACAGCAACACCAGCAAAAAAATAACAGCAAAAATCATCTGCGCCACCACCTCCCCCCAATCTCCCGGCAGATAATAAAACAGGTTTTTAAAACACCGGCAAGCAGAGACGCCGCAACAGTCACAGTGGCAATCCAGGTAATCAATTCCGGGAATGTACTCGGGACAGCTCCATAAACCCCTAAATCCTCCAACAACATTTTTATTATGTCAGCCATTTAAATCCTCCTTTGATTGCAGACCATATCAAAACAACAGCCACAATTATCACCAGCAATAGCAGCAGTCCCTCCGACACCGTATACTGTTCCAGCGGCTTGTACCACAAAGTATAGGCTGTAGTTTCCGTTTCCGGTTCCGGAGCAGGAGAGGGAAGGCTATAAAAATTGATCTCATAATACGCCGGCACATCACCACCAGAAACGCTGGATGACACAGGCGCATCACCGGCACTAACAGAATCGCCCCATTCCCCTTCCAAAATTTCCAAAATTTTATTGTCAGTCATCGAAAATCCTCCTTATGGCCGACGCCAGTATACTAGCCACCGACACAAAAATAAAAATATCAAAAAACGATATGTGATAGCCAAACAGCACAAATTCACGCCGCATAGCATCAAAAATAATACTAAAATACCTGGCTATATATTCCATTACGCACCTCACTTTTTAATTGCCTTAATAACGCCCACAATGCACATAGAACCGATGGAGGATATAATAAGCGATATACATTCTTCCGGCAAAAAGCTAAAAACCTCTTTAAGAAATCCACCAAACTCGGATCCAACGACGCCCAGGCTTTTAAAAACTTCCAAAACGTCCGTCAAAAACCGTCCCAGGAGGCCGACCAGATCGCCCAAAAGTTTAAGAACAAAATCCAATAATTCCATAATGCTTTTTACAAATGCTTCAATGCCTTCTCCTAAATTCCAGTCGCCGCCGGAATCATCATCTCCGCTGCCAGATCCACCGCCATAGTTATTTGTGACATTAGTGATATAGTTATTCACGATATTATTGACTGTGCTTTCATTGATGGTTTCCTGACTATTATCAATGGTATTTTGTATATTATCGTGTGAATAATTATTAGTCGTGCTGTTATAGTAGGAACCCGTAAATTCAATGGAATTATCCACGCTGGAATCAAATTTAGAATAACTATTTGTATAATAGATATCTGATCGCCCAACAGTATGATTTTTAAATCCATCCAGCGTCTTCCAGACTTTAATCGTCCGCCCATCAGCCGTCACAGGATAAAGATAGGGCTCCATGCTCCCGTTTTTACCAAAATAGGTTATAATATAATTTTGATACGCCGGGATAGATATTTTATCGCTATCAGACGATGGATTATATTTTGATAAATCAATACCGGCGGAAAAATCAGTAAAAGCGGCAGAATACAATCTGGCAGAAGTCCAGTCCGAAGCATAAGAAGAAAACTCAATCTTATTATTTTCGAGTGTACCAACAAATGAATATCCGGTTGCCTGATATATCTTCAAACCACTAAAATTTTGCAAAAAATAAACACCATCAGATTTAGCCGTTTTAAACGTATTGCAAATAAAATCATATTTTGCTTTATTGTCAAACACAGACGCCGGAAAATTTTTGTACGTAAAAGTATGTACTAAATAATATCCCTCATGTTCTTCAATATAAAAATCTGCCGCCTGGCGCACCATATTGACTAAACCGCCCTTAAGGTTATATTTTTTGATCTTATTATCCACGGTATTAACAATATTGCCATCACCATCCGTCACATACGAAAGCAAAAACCTGCGAAACGTGCCCGCCTGGGTAATCAGCTGCACAAAATCAGATACCGATTTTTCACCCAGGGAATAGCAGTACTGCACATATTTTGTTATGATGCCGCCCAATTTATCATAATGATCCGTATTGGCCAGGCCCGCCACAAGAGCATTGATAAACGCCTGTGACGTGTCATAGGCCGTACCGATATTGCTGATACATTGCTGCAGATCTGACTGTACAGATGACCACCAAAAATCCAAAAATGACCTGATCGTGGCCGGAGACATAGACATACCACCCCGGTTTAACGCCATGTCAATCAGTTTGACAATATTTAGTTCATCTGCTGATCCCGTCCCATATAGATCACTGATTGTTTGGGCATGGGCCGGCAGGGGCGGAGAGAGCAGCACACCAGGCAGCACCAGTGAAACCGCAAAAGCCAACGCAATAATCCTTATTTTCCAACGCATAACACACCTTCTTTCAAAAATTCCCCTGGCAGACACCCGCCAGGGGAAACAAAAGAGCAAAGATTATCCCTTTGATCCACGCCGGAACAAACGGACAATGCTGATGCCAATACCGATAAAACTAACAGCAAACAAAAATGCATAAATCGGATTGGCCAGCATGGCACTAAGCATAGTACCGCTAAATTCAACGACCTTAGTGACGTTACTTAATACGTCATCCAGACCACCTCCAGCACCGGAAGCTCCTCCAGAGCTAAGCAACGCACGTATTGCTAAATGCTGCATATTAACACCCCCTTCCCGAATGCGACATTATACCAATAGCCGTTTCCAGCCATTTGATAACTATTTCTTTCCCTGCGCCGCTCCGGAAACAACCTGTAACGAATCAATCCGTCCATACTGGTTATAAAACATGTCCACCACGTCACCGACATTAACCAGCGCCGCTTGATGATACGCATCATACCGGTTGCTAAAATACGGCGTCTCACAGGCAACTCCCACAGCGCCTTCCTTAGTGTTTTCATGCGTCACGTGCAATTTAATACCCTGCACAGGCTGACCATTTTTGATGTAATTCACATCTTCTTTTCCCACAACATTCACTCTCAAAATTTTGTCCTCCTTTTTCATTGTTGTGTATACAATTAGCCCGTATACGGGCTATATTGCCATCATCAACCCTCCAACCGGGTATAATGCCGGACACCATCCATGGTGGTATAGTACTCGTTACCGTCATCATCAAACATGCACCCCGTGCGGCCACCATGCAGATATGCCTCCTTAACCTCATCCTGTAATTTCTGGCGATCCGGATCATCCGATCCACAGGGCAGATCCTCCCGACCATATACATCCGCGGGGGCAGTGCAATCACCGCCCAAAACTTCAAGGTAGGGACAACCGGCGCAAGAATCATAGTCCTCCAGATCAGCATCAGCACAGGGCAGGGATTCCGTGTCAGCCCCTTCAACGCCGGCATGACAAATAACTTCCGCTTTGGACTCCTCCGAGACATTTTCTGGCACCGGATGCTCTGCCTTTTTACCTACAGCACACTCCACCGGAATAAGACCCTTGATAACCTGATATGCACCTTCCAATGTCAACTCCGCACCAAAATATGTATTGACACCATCAATATCACCGCAGCAGTAATACCAGGTCTGTTTTCCCTTGGAACGCACCTCAATATGCACGTTATCCATGGGCATACCCCAGATATCCAGCCGGCCAGGGTCCTCACATACAAACACTTCTTCCGAGCTGGGTAGCACATACGTTGACTCCAGCTTTTCTTTTCTCTTCTTCATTCTCTCATCCTCTCTTTGCTGGTAGTAGTAGGGGCTATTGCAAAATATCCCCTTCTGGTATATATAATAGCAAAAAATATCCCTTTTTGGTATGTACAAATATACCAAAACGGGATTGCTTATTTGATGAAATATGCCATAATGGGATATATAGGAGAGACATACAATGTATAGAGAAATAATACCAGTAAAACTTAAGGAGGCCAGAAAACAAGCTGGCTACACACAAAAACAAATTGCAGATATTTTAAAAATACCGCAAAATACAATAAGCAGATACGAAACCGGAGAACGAGAACCAGACTTTGAAACTTTAGGAAGATTAATAGATTTCTATGAAGTCAGTGCCGACTGGATCTTAGGCACCGGAAAAACTAAGCGATAAATAAATGTATCATATAAGTCTGTTACTGCAGCAAGAAAATATACAATATTGCGACCGCCTGGCATACGATATTTTGATTGTGGCAGATCCTCCCAGGACAAATTGCCGGAGAAAAAAATTACTGGAGAAGTGCCTTCAAAGCCGCATAAATACAGGCTTTTATAAAAAAAGATACACACGGTTTACAACAGCCGCATGTATCTTTTTAATTTTATACAACTATGCGTTAAAGTTGTCTTTTGCGCATAGTTGTTTAGGACTCCTGCCGCAGGTTTTTCAGCTTTTCAATCAGTTCCAGATCATCGGCCGTTATTCTTATATTGGTCTGAAATTCCTGTCCATCGGCTGTAATGACTTTGCACTCCATGACGGTTCCTTCCTGAATACCAGTCCTGGTAAGCGCCTTGACAAATTGTATGAACTTCGGATGGTTGTTCTGAAACCTGTCAAAATCGTTTTTTAACCCTAAAATGGCCATTGGATTCAAATTCATTTGTATGCACCTCTTATCTGTAAATTCTGTTCATATTCCTGACCCAGACCTATACGCCCGTTTAAATGTTCATCGCGGCCTTGATGGCTGTCATTAACTCTTCATAGGTCTCATAGGCTGGCAGCTCTGGATTGTCCGCCTTGATCCTGTCTGTGGTTTTAAACAGGAATCCGGCCTTGCTGGCTTTTATCATTCCCAGATCGTTATAGCTGTCCCCGCTGGCAATGGTATCATATCCAATAGATTGCAGTGCTTTGACGGTAGTCAGTTTGGAGTCCGCAATCCTCATTCTGAATCCCGTAATCTCACCGTCCTTGGCCACTTCCAGGGAATTACAGAATATGGTAGGCCATCCCAGCTTTTTCATCAGGGGGCTGGCAAATTGTGTGAATGTGTCACTGATAATAATAACCTGCGTAAAGGAGCGCAATTCATCCAGAAAATCTTTGGCGCCGGGCATGGGATCAATTGTCGCTATGGTTTCCTGAATCTCTTTCAGGCCCAGGTGATGTTCCTTTAAGATTCCCAATCGATATTTCATCAGCTTCTCATAGTCCGGCTCATCGCGGGTAGTCTTCCGAAGCTCGGGAATGCCGCTGGCTTCGGCAAACGCGATCCATATCTCCGGCACCAGCACTCCCTCTAAATCCAAACAGGTAATATACATAGTTCTATCCTCCGTATTTCCAAAATCAGCAATATTGTCTATTATACAACAAATAAGGCTGTTTCACAATACCTAAGATTCCGCCATGCACTGTAAAGTCCGGATCAGGTTATCAAAATTCTCAAATCGCTTTTCCTGTACTACTATGCCCAGAACAGAGTCATAGGTATAACGCGGAAGATCAAACTGTGTGTTAATTCTGTATTTTCTATTTTCAGGCCGGGACTTCAATTCCGTTACATTGTAAATCTCCAGGATGCGCCATATAACGGAGCGGTCCGCCATTTTAAGCAGGAAATCCGTGGTTTTTTCCGCAGGAGCAGGCTTCTCTTCCGTCTGACCGTGCAAATAGGCGTACAGCTTTTCATCAGCTTTATGCAGGGAGATCAGGTACATTTCCCCCTGATAAAAATAGAAAATGATATGAGCGAGGGTAATCCTTTTTTGGAGCAGAAAATGGACCAGAATTGCAGCGGCGGCCATTACAATACCCGCAATCATACAGACTTTGTAGCCTCCGATCAGCAGAGCGCCCAGAAGCAGCACTCCTCCGGATGTGGCCAAAACCATCGTTGTTCTCTTGTGCTTTTGCGGTACAGATATCCAAATCTGCGCCTGTTCTTCACTTATATTTCTGCTTTCCATTTCCGTTATCTCCTTTTACGTTTATAGTGTAAGCAGTACTTTATAATACGTCTGTTTCCTCTTATACTATAATACACAAAATAAAAGGGGAATGCAACCCCTAAAGGCTACATTCCCCCATAACATTATGGATATTTATTCTTACTTGTTAAAGACAGTGAAGAATACATCTCCTTCGGTATTGTCGGAAAAGAACTCCAGGTAGGATACCGAAAATTCCTTGGCTTCCGCGGGCACTTCATAAAGAATATGATAAGTGCAGCTGTCTCCCTTGGCAAGAGAATACTCGGAAGGCATTATGGTGCTGGAACTGTCCATCTCAATACCGAAATCATAATCCTCGTCGCCATCGCCCAGGTCATGCCACTGAATCTGGAAATCGCTGTTAAACATGGGCAGCGCCTCGCCAAAGGTGTTCTTGATCGTGATTACGACATCCAGCAGCTGCATGCCTTCACTGGGGGTATAACCCTCGTACTCGGAAGGATATGCTACAGAATCAACACTGTAGTCAAAGAATGCTGTTCTGAAAGTAGTGCCGATCTCCCCGTCTGCCTGACCGTCCACTGCCTTAACAACATTGTTCACTGTGGTTCCGCTGGGGCTGCCACAGGAACTGAGCATCATGCAGGCCATCATCATGACCGCAACACAAGCAACTAACTTCTTTCTGAGTTTCATAATTTCTCCTCTCCTCTTTCATACTACTTTTTATCTGACCCCTGTCTATCAGCGATCAAATGAAATTATAGTACTATTTTTCTTTTTTGTCCATATCTTTCCCGAATTATTTTTCAAAATAAATCCGGGTCTAAATCCGGGTCTAAATCCGGGTAATGTTTCCGGCGAAACGTTTCCCATATACTCCCACGAAAATTTCATGGTATTCCTCAAAGCTGACCTGACACTGGAAAGTCATGATCTCCATTTCCACGCCAAACAGTCCCACATGATATTCCATACTTTCCATGCCGCAGGACTGGTAAAACCGCTTGCGGCGCACCCGCTCCCGGCTGTTATCACAGGGGAGGTCAGGCGTCTCAATCTCCAGCAGCAATCGCTTTCCACGGTACCGCTCTTTCATAAGCTCCAGGGCCCTGGCTCCGCAGCCCTGTCCCCGGACATCTTCCGCAATGGCAAAATAATCCACCAGCAGCAGATCCCGCCATATGATGGTAATGATCTCTCCCACCAGCCGGTTTTCCTCATTTACCAGCCCCAGGATTTCAGAGAACCCCTGCCGTTTCTTTTTGCGGATCAGCCAAAAGGGTTTCTTCTCACTTGCCGGGAAGGCATTCCGGTACAACTTTTTTAATTCCTTCATCTGCGCTTTGGTAAGCTGCTCTGCAATGTGGATATTCATTCCGTTTCTCCTCGGGTTTTCATTCTGTATCAGGCAATTGTAAAACATAGCACAGCAGATGGCGGCATCGGTCAGTGTAGGCAAAAAACGGGTGCAAAACCCGCAGCGTGTTTGAAAACTGCTTTCTGGCCGATGGAGCATCCGGCATCCAAACATCTCTTTTCACAGGATAATCAGGGGATTTTCCACATGCTCCATCATATCCTGCACACCCTTGAAGGTTTTATAAGCCATATTCCAGACCACTCGTTCCGTATAAAAGGCAGTGTGGGGAGACAGGATCACATTGGGGAAGGAACGCAGGATGGCCATCTGGCGGTTGACAATCACATCCCCCATACGGTTGGCATAGTATAACCCCGCTTCATCCTCCAGCACATCCAGCGCCGCATGCCCTACCTTGCCCGATTCCAGACCCTGAATCAATGCTTCCGTGTCCACCAGAGCTCCTCTGGCCGTATTGATCAGGATTACACCGTCCCGCATCTTTGACAAGGCCCTGGCATCAATCAGATGATAGTTTTCCGCCGTGGCCGGAGCATGGAGCGTCAGGATATCGCTCCGGGCATAGAGCTCTTCCAGGGATACAAATTCCGCCAATCCCTCCAGCCGGGGATTCTGATACAGGTCATATGCCAGCATTTTGCAGCCAAATCCGCTCAGATGCCGGATGACCGTGCTCCCGATCTGACCTGCGCCTATGATACCGACCGTGCAGTCACTGAGATCCCTGCCCATCTTTCCTTTCAGGCTGTAGTCCTGCACCAGGGAACGATTCATGATATGGGGCATGTTACGGCAGCACATAAGCATGAGCATAATGGCGTAATCCGCCACTGTTTCCGGCTCATAGCTCACATGGCAGACACCCATGCCCAGCTGCCTCGCCTTTTCCAGATCAATATGGTCAAAACCGATGGAGCGGGTGGCCACGTAACGCACACCGACATCATAAAAACGCTGTAGCATATCCGCGCCCATATTGCAGGGCGTGCAGCTCACGGCGTCATATCCCCGGGCCAGATCCACATTTTCCATAACCGGGTATTCCGTGCTGTAGCCATACTGGGCGTGAAACTCCCCGGCCAGTTTGTCAAACATGGGCTTTTCATCAAATTCCCGCAAACAATACGCAAATATCTTCATAATCGTATCTTCCCTTCTGATGGGGCAGCTTCACTTAATCCAGAGCTCCCTGCGCAAAAAAATATGCCGCCAGCTGTGCCCTGGAACTGAACTGTTCCGTCTGAATCAGGTCCCGCACCTCTTCTCTGGTATAAAAACGGGAATCGATCTGCTCGTTCTCTGAGGTATGATCCTGCATCTCTCCCTCGGCCTCCACAACCGCAATATAGGTGGTGACATCGGAAAAAGCCACCGCCGCGAAGGAGGCGGGCAATATGTCCCGGATCTTTCTGACGGAAAGCCCGGTTTCCTCATACAGCTCCCTCTGAATGCAGTCCTCCACGGACTCCCCCTCCTCCAGCATCCCCGCACAGAGATTGTATACGTTCCGGTTTACGCCCATACGGAATTCGTGGAGCAAAAGCAATCTGCCCTGGCAGATTGCCACAATGGATACGCCGCTGGGCTTCTGCCCCAGGTCCTCCGGGGAGGACAATTCCCTGCGGCTGACAATCTCATACTTTTTTTCTCTTCCGGCCTTGTTCAGGTAGGTCAGCTCATAGTTTTTCAGAAATCTGCCGTTCCCCACTTTTTCCATCTTAAGAAGTTTCATATCCACACATATCCTTTCCGACCAATGATCCGATCCTCCGTCTTTTGAAGTTTCCGGGCAAAGCGTTCCGTCTCTTGATATCCGGGCGGAAAACCAAAATCCGCTTCTGAGCGCTTTCCGGCTCTCCGCCCGCCCCGCCGCCTCGCGCCGGATATGGGATTCCCACAGGCAGATGGTTTACGTTTCCACAACTGTCCGCTCCAGTTGTTCCCGCAGAGAAGGATACACTTTCTTCCGTGTAATCTCCACCAGCCCCAGCGGCGTCATATCCACTACCTGCACTGTCACAGGATCGTTTTCCGTCAGTTCCCGCAGCTTTTGCAGCAGCTCCTCCTCCTGAGCCAGAGTGGCCAGGTTGATAAAATCTACAATAATGATACCGGACAGGTTTCTCAGCCGCAATTGGCGGGCTACCTCTACGGCAGCCTCCAGATTCACCCGGCGCATGACATCCGCCGAAGAAGGCTTTCCCGGTTCCCGGGCGGATGTCCGGGTACATTTTCCTGTGTTTACATCGATGGCGGTAAGGCTTTCCGTCTGCTCCACCACCAGATTGGCACCTGATTTCAGCCATACCGTCCGGGCCGTGGCTTCCCTCAGTCTTGTCTCCAGACTATAGAGTTTGTTCAGAGGAAAATCCGGGTCCTGATACAGGCGGAGCTGTTTCTTTTCCAGAGAAAAGCGCCCCTGCTCCCGCAGCCGGGACAATTCCTCATAGATGGGCGCAAGATCTGTCACCACTTCTTCGTATTCATCCGGCAGAAAAGGGGTGAGCGCTTCCTCCAGCGCAGATCCGGCCTCGTGCAGACAGCTGTAACAGGTCCGGTGCCGCCCCTGTAAAAAGACAGCGGTAAACTGCTGACGCAGCCGATCATATTCCCGATACAGGACATCCTCACAATCCGGATCGGCCTGTTCCAAAATCAGGCCCGCCCGGGTACGCGCCACCAGTCCGAAGGGTGGGACGCCTTCCTCCTGCGCCAGCAGGCCCTCCTGATCCGTGATTTTCGCGCGCTCCAGAAAATCCCGCAGAAGACTTTTCTGAGCTTCTCCCAACTTTCTGGAAATGCCTGACCTGGATGTCCCTGTGGCAAATACAAAATATTCTCCCTGCATGGTAATCCGTGTGGACACCGTCGCCTGCTTCGTTTTGACGGCTTCCTGCCGGAGCTGAACCAGCACTTCATCCCCCTCCATGAGTCTGCCGTCATAGGTTCTGTTCGTCAGAAAGGGGGCGTCATTTTCGCCTCCCATGTGCAGAAAGCATTGCTCCCCTCCTGCAATTTCCACAAAGCAGGCATTTAAATTTTTGAGAATCTTTTTGATTTTCCCGAGATATACCGCGCCGATACGGCTGCGCGTGTCCGGGGAAAAGGTCTGAACGGCAGTCAGACGGTCATGCCCAAACAGCGCCGCCATCAGACAGCCGGATTCCGGACCGGATGCATGTCCTCTTCTGACGCATAAGCCGGACGGACATGCCGTGATCACGACTTTTCCTGCTTCCCGCTCTCTGCGATACTGCTCCCCGTCTGGCCGGGGCACTGCCTGGCGTATGCTTCTGCTCATTCCCGCTCCTCTCTTTTTCTGATACTTTTTAAGTAATTGCAAAACTCGCCAGGGTTCCTATTGTTTCTCGGCCCGGGACTGCAGCCATGTTTGCTGCCGTGCATCCTGGGCCGCCAGCGTTTCCTGCCGGAGCTGTCGGGCCTTTGCCGCTGTTTCAGCCTTGCGGAGGTCAGCCTCCCTGGCAAGCAAAAGCCTCTTTTCATCTGTCCGGGGCTCCAGAATCTGGCTGCCGATGGCATCCAGAGGAGCCAGCTGCCGGGGCTGTCCGGGATGAGCCAGATTCAGATAAGTATCACGGCGGTGGACCATACAGGCATTTTCTGCCAAAGTTTCCCCCTGCCAGGCCGCATAGGCCTCCATGACCTGTGAAGGCTTGATATTGCCACCGCTGGAGGCATCCACCAGCATGTGAATCTCCCGCTCTTCCGGGTTTGCCCATAACTCATAGATCCCCGGTCTGATATCTACGGTCAGTGTGTTCTTTTTGGTCTCTTTGGTGATGAGAATCTCCCGCTGGGCATAAAAATCCGAAAGTTTTCCCATATAGTCAAAGGAGGGCTCCCTCCCTTCCCTGAATCTGACGGTATAATCTGCCGCCGCCACACTGGCCATGGCATTGCCCGCGCTTTCCGGCAGCAGCACCACGCTGACAATCTCGATCCCCGGCACACTGGCTCTATTGAAACGTTCTGTCATATCCCGGGAGGTGGTTACACTGTTGCACTCTATGTCCATATATTCCCCGTCGCTGGTCAGCCCAACCCCTAACGGAGCCGCGAAGGACATAATCTGGTGCGGGCTGTAACCCGTGGTATAGGCCACGTCAATCCCGGCACGCCGTATGCATTTCTGAAAAAACCGCATTACGTCCAGGTGCCCGATAAAACGGACAGGACCATATTTGCGAAACTTCACACGCACTTTCATAAGTTGTTTTCTCCTGTCATTTCTCTGGGTTCAAAGCAGATCCCGCCTCCGAATCGGGCCGCGCCGCATCCCTGACATTTGACCTTACAATTCTCGGAGGTCCGGCCCTGCCGGGCTTTCAGCCATTCTCTCTCAAGAAATTCCCTGGTGACGCCGCAGTCAATAAAATCCCAGGGGAAAATCTCATCCAGAGGCCTTTCTCTGTGAGAATAGAACTCTGCCGTCAGGCCGCATTCCGCCATGGTTTCCTCCCAGACATCATTCCTGAAATATTCGCTCCAGGCATCGTAAAAACAGCCCTTTCGGTATACTCCCAGGATTACCCGGGACAACCGTCTGTCTCCCCGGGCCAATACTCCTTCCCACACACTGGCATCCGCCTCATGATAATTGTACTTAATGCTTTTCTGGTTCAGTTGTTCGGAGACGCACTTGCGGGTAAAATAGGCCTTTTCAATAAATTCCTCCCGGGTACACTGACTGGCCCATTGGAAGGGCGTAAAGGGCTTGGGCACAAAGAAGGAGGTGCTGGTGACGATCTGGACCCGTCCGTTGGTACGGGCCTGCTTGGGCACTTCCTCAAAAAATGTGGCGGCAATCCTGTTGGACAGCTCCGCAATGCCCCGCATATCCTCCGGGGTTTCCGTGGGCAGCCCCAGCATAAAATACAGTTTTACCCTTGTCCAGCCCCCCCGGAATGCCAGGGCGCAGCCCTGTATGATGTCCTCCTCCGTCAGGCCTTTGTTGATCACATCGCGCAGCCGCTGGCTGCCTGCCTCCGGCGCGAAGGTCAGGGAAGACTTGCGGACATCCTGCACCTTGCTCATCACATCCAGGGAAAAAGCGTCAACCCGCAGGGAGGGGAGGGAAATGTTGATCTTTTTATCCCCGCACTCCCCGATCAGAAAG
This sequence comes from uncultured Acetatifactor sp., assembly GCA_910583845.1. Lineage (GTDB taxonomy): Bacteria > Bacillota > Clostridia > Lachnospirales > Lachnospiraceae > Acetatifactor. The sequence continues at coordinate 40,042 of CAJUAB010000015.1, read as the reverse complement.
TCGATCAGCTCCGGCAGTCTGCTGTAATCGCTGGAACTTAAGGAGCTCAGGGAGATTTCCTCATGCCCGGTGTTTTTCAACATCTCCAGGGCTATGCCTTTCAGCATTTCCAGATCTCTCTCCCGCACTGGACGATACAGCTGTCCCGCCTGGCAGAACCGGCAGCCGCGGATACAGCCCCTCTGGATTTCCAGTACCACCCGGTCCTGGGTCACTTTTATATAGGGAACCACTGGCTTCATGGGATAATAGGTGTCGAACATCCGCATTTCCGCCTCTTTCACAACAGTTTTGGGGATTCCCTCCTCTGTGGGGGAAAAACTTTTGATGGTACCGTCCCCGTGATAGGTCACCTGATAGAAACGGGGGACGTACATGCCTGGCAGACGGGCCGCCCGGCGAAGAAATTCTGTCCGTCCGCAGCCCTCTTTTTTACAGGATTTATACAGATCCAGGAGGCTGCGGTACTGTGTCTCTCCCTCTCCGATATAGAAAAGATCAAAAAAATCCGCAATGGGTTCCGGATTGTAAGCGCAGGGACCGCCGCCTATGACAATGGGGCAGCCCTCCCCTCTCTCCGCCGCCAGCAGGGGGATCTGGGCCAGATCCAGTACCTGGAGAATATTGGTATAGCACATTTCATACTGTATGGTAATGCCCAAAAAGTCCATGTCTTTCACAGGCTCCTGCGATTCCAGGCCAAAAAGGGGGATATGCTGCTGTCTCATAATGGCGTCCAGGTCTATCCAGGGGGAATAGACTCTCTCACACCACACATCCTCCCAGCTGTTGAACATATCGTAGAGTATCTGGATACCCAGATGGGACATGCCGATTTCATACACATCCGGAAAACACATGGCAAAGCGCACTTCCACCCGGGACTTGTCCTTGACCACCGCGTTTACTTCATTGCCGATATACCGGGCCGGTTTTTCTATCTTCATCAGAATGTCATCCGACAGGGCCAGCTTTTCTGTCATCATCTGTTTACAGTCCTTTCTTTCATATGCAATAGGGCAGATCCTTTTTATAGTATACGGCATGGAACGCGTAAAAGCAATACCATGCCGTGGTCTGGGGAGTCTGCGGCTTTCAGGGGGTGCAATCCCATCTGATGTAATCCGATATCTGTCCGCTGGTCAGGCCAAAAAGCGTATCTCCCCGGTGTCCGGCCAGGGACAGCAGGCATACAAGTATTGCCGCCAGCAGTATCCGCAGCCCCAGAGTGCCGGTTTTTCCCGCGCCGCTGCCGTCCGTGGGCTGTCCGCCATAACCGGACATCTCGCCGTAAACCGGATCTTCCTCAAAATAGCTGAGAGTTCTGCCGTAGAGCAGTTGTTCCCGCTGCCCCAGATCCTGCCGGTCCTGTTGATACCGTTCCCGTACCTGTCTTGCCAACTGTAGTTTCTGCTGTGTGGAAATGTCGCTCATCGTTACCTCCCTGCCCTGTCCGGAAACTGTTTACTGACGATAAAGAAACTGAACAAAAGTCCGGGCATCTACAGATACCCGGAATCAGTCCGCTCTGTTATTCAATTGTATGTGTTCCGTCCAGGAGCCATTCAGGATTTTCCTATAACTCCGCTATCTTCTGAAAAAAACAGCTGCGGGAACCGGTATGGCAGGCGGCGCCTACCTGGTCTACCTTTGCCAGCAGTGTATCCCGGTCACAGTCCGCCGTCAGGGATTTCATATGCTGGTAATGTCCGCTGGTCTCGCCTTTCAGCCATTGTTCCCTGCGGCTGCGGCTGTAATAATGCATCTGTCCGGTGCGGAGGGTATCCTCATAGGCCTGTCTGTTCATATAGGCCATCATCAGTACTTCCCCGTTGTCCGCGTCCTGAACGATCACGGGGACAAGCCCCTGGGGATCTTTCTTCAAATCTTCCCATTGCATACTTTTTTCTCCTAATTGAATCGCTGCGCGATGGCTCTGAAGGGGGTTTGTCCCTTCGGCGCATCCCATGAGAGAAACTTTCATTCGATAATGCACTCATGAAAGTTCCTCTCGTGCGCCTTCGCGACAACCCCGTAAATCGCTGCGCGATGGCTCTGAAGGGGTTGTCCCTTCGGCGCACCCCATGAGAGAAACTTTCATTCGATAGTGCTCTCATGAAAGTTCCTCTCGTGCGCCTTCGCGACAATCCCGTGAATCGCTGCGCGATGGCTTTTCCCCAAAAGTCTATAAGCTGCCCTTGGTGCTGAGTACGTCCGCAATCCGGGGGTCTGGCGTGGAGGCTTCGTCCAGCGCCTTGGCGAAGGCCTTGAACATGGCCTCAATCATATGATGGTTGTTGCCTGACTGTAGCATTCGCAGATGCAGGTTCATGCCCGCGTTGCAGGAGACGGCGTAGAAAAACTCCCTCACAAGCTCCGTTTCCAGCTCCCCCACCCGCTCCGCGGTAAAATCGCAGTCGAATTGCAGATAGGGCCTGCCGCACAGATCCACGGCGCACAGCGCCAGGGACTCGTCCATGGGCAGGATAAAGTAACCGTAACGGCGGATGCCCTTTTTGTCCCCCACGGCCTCCCGGATAGCCTGCCCCAGCACGATGCCGGTATCCTCCACGGTATGGTGGCCGTCCACCCGCAGATCGCCGGTCACCTGGCAGCTTAAGTCAAAGAAGCCATGCTTCGCAAAACCCTCCAGCATATGGTCCAGGAATCCGATGCCGGTGTTCACTGCCGCCTGCCCGCTGCCGTCCAGGCATAGAGTGATTTCTATATCCGTTTCCCTGGTCTTTCGGTGTATTGTGCTGCTGCGCCTCATATGCCCCTCCTCTCACTCCTCGAAACGCACTCTGACGCTGTTGGCATGGGCCGTCAGCCCCTCGCTTTCCGCAAACCGCTCTATATCCCGGTGTACTGCCTGAAGGGCCTCCCTGGAATAGGAAATAATGCTGGTCTTTTTTATAAAGTCGTCCACATTCACCGGAGAAAAAAACCGGGCCGTGCCATTGGTGGGCAAAATGTGATTGGGGCCCGCGTAATAATCCCCCAACGGCTCGGAGCTGTATTCTCCCAGGAAAACAGCCCCTGCGTTCCTGATCCTGGTCATGGTGTCAAAAGGATTCTTTGTCAGGATTTCCAGGTGCTCGGAGGCAATGTCGTTGGCGGTCTGGATGGCGGCTTCCATATCCTCCGCCAGCAGAATGTATCCGTAATTTTCCAGGGATTTTTCCATAATCTCCCGGCGGGACAGACGGGCCACGAAGCCGTCCACCTCCGCGGACACCTGCAGCGCCAGTTCTCTGGAGGTAGTGATCAATATGGCGCTGGCCAGCTCGTCATGTTCCGCCTGACTGAGCAGATCCGCCGCCACATAACGCGGATTCGCGGTCTCGTCCGCAAGCACCAGAATCTCGCTGGGCCCGGCGATGGAATCAATGCTCACGTATCCGTAAACCGCCTTTTTTGCCAGGGCCACATAGATATTGCCGGGGCCGGTGATTTTGTCCACCTTTGGGACGGATTCCGTTCCATAGGCCATGGCGGCGATGGCCTGGGCGCCGCCTGCCCTGTATATGGCATCCACACCCGCTATATCCGCCGCCACCAGCGTACCGGGATTCACTTTTCCGTCAGGTCCGGGAGGAGTGGTCATCATGATCTCCGTCACCCCTGCCACTTTTGCCGGAATCACATTCATCAGCACACTGGATGGATAAGCGGCCTTACCCCCGGGCACATACACACCGGCCCTGGCGATGGGCGTGATTCTCATGCCCAGAATGGTGCCGTCCTCTCTGGCGTCAAACCAGCTGCTGCGTAGCTGTTTCTCGTGAAAAGCGCGGATATTGGCAGCGGAGCGTCTGATCACTTCCACCAGCTCCGGGTCCATCTGCGCATAGGCCTCTCTGATTTCCTCCCGGGTCACGCGGATATTCTCCGGAGTCAGCCGGAACTTGTCAAACTTCTGTGTGTAGGCAAACAAAGCCCTGTCCCCGTTTTCCTTTACGTCGGATAAAATCTCACTGACTGTTTCCTCATACTGGGAATAATTGTTCGGACTCCTCTTCAAAAGATCATTCAGCACGTTCTGCCGGGTGCTTTCCGTCAATTCTACAATTCTCATCATTTCCTCTTTTCCGCAAACCTGTCGCTGACAGATTGGCTACGATTTCTTTTCTACAAGGCTCCGGGTGGTATCCTGCACCGCGGAGCAGGATGATCTGTTTATACGATCTGACTGCGCAGCCGGTAAATCAAATCCTTGATACGCTCTTTTTCCATCTGCATGCTCACCGGATTCACGATCATCCGGGCGGACAGCGGACAGATTTCTTCCAGCACTTCCAGTCCGTTTTCCCTCAATGTGCCGCCGGTTTCCACGATATCGACAATTACATCGGACAGCTTTACCAGGGGACCCAGCTCCACAGACCCGTTCAACTTGATAATATCCACAGTCTGGTGTTTCTTGTTATAGAAATATTCCCGGGCAATATGGGGATATTTGCTGGCCACTCTGATTCGTTCATGGTGCAGCAGAAGGTCTCTGGCTTCCCGGGGACCGCAGACGCACATACGGCATTTCCCAAAGCCCAGATCCAGCACCTCATAGACATTGCGGTTCTCCTCCAGTATGGTGTCCCGCCCCACCACTCCGATATCGGCAGCGCCGTATTCCACATAGGTGGGCACATCCGGGCCCTTTGCCAGAAAAAAACGAAGTTTCAGCTCCTCATTTACAAAGATCAGTTTTCGGGAGTCCTTATCCTTCATCTCCTCACAGGTGATACCGATCTGCTCGAACAATTCCAGGGTCTTTCGGGCCAGCCGTCCTTTACCCAGCGCAAATGTCAAGTATCTGCAGTCATTCATACGACACCTCTTATCTCTCCTATTGATGCAGACAATTGTACCCCCTTTTGGCACACAGGGATCGGGCAATATCTGCAATTTTTGAAAAATCACTCCGGGCACTGCCGCACCAACATTGTGGGAATCCCCCGCAGGCGGCTCATTCTGGCCTCCTGCAGCTTTTCGGCATAGTCCTCCGCCGTATAAGTCAGTACCCTTTTCTCCCGGCCCTGGGGCAGGGGAGCCTTCTGGTACTGCACCGCCTCCAGCACATCATCCGCCACCATGGCAAATCCGATGGCCGGCGCGTCCTTCCCGAATTGTCTCAGCAATGTATCGTAACGTCCGCCCTTGACGATGGGTGCTCCCACACCGTAAGTATAGGCCTTAAAGATAATTCCTGTATAATAATGATATTTGCTGAGCATTCCCAGGTCAAAGGACACATACTCCTCCACCCCATACAGTTTCAGCACCCGGTATATAGCCTCCAGTCGCTCTATGGCGGCCAGGGAACGCCTGTTATGCACGGACTCCCTGGCCGCTTTGAGAGAGTCGATGGAGCCCAGCAGATCCGCCGCTTTCAGCAGTGTGCCGTTGTAGGGCTCCGGAACCGCCTTCCGGTCCAGAAGTTCCTGGGCCGCAAAATAATTTTTCCCGGATATGTATTCCCGCAGCTCTTCCTCTGTCTCCTGGTCCAGCCCCGCCTCCTGGCAGATCCCCTTGAAATATTCCACCTGTCCCACGCTGATCTGAAACTGTTTCAGGCCCGTGTTTTTCAAGGCCTCGATGACCAGGCTGATCATCTCGCCGTCCGCCTCCACACTGTCATCCCCTATAAGCTCCGCCCCGATCTGAGTGACCTCTTTCAGCTTTCCCTGCAGATTTGAGGTATTGGTGAAGGTATTTCCAAGATAGCAGAAGCGAAGGGCTTCTTTCTCCTCCATATAATACTTGGCGGCGCAGCGGGCCACAGAGGGCGTGAAGTCCGGACGCAGTACCAGCGTGTTGCCCTCCTTATCAAAAAACTTATACAATTCCCTGGAGGGAGTAGTGCCGATCTCCCTGGAAAACACGTCAAAATATTCGAAAGTGGGCGTCTGGATGTCCTCATAGCCATAGCCGGTGACAGTGTCGTGGATCTTCTGTTCCACATACAGCTTGCCCGCATATTCTGTTCCATAAATATCTCTCACGCCTTCCGGCGTGTGCAGCAGTTTCTTGCTCATAGATGTGTAGCCTTTCTGCATTTTCTTGATCTGTTCACTTTACCGCTTCACAGTGCTAACCAAGTAGCATATAAAAGAAACGAACTTCTTGTAGTATATCGGAAAGCCATTGGCCTGTCAAGATTTATTTTCCTGTTTGCCCATGTTCTTCCCTCTTTTCCAGATCCAATTGTAATGTGTCCAGATAGGGAACCAGAACGCCATGCTTTTTCGGCAGAAAAAAAGCGGGATCAAGTTCCTCCAGACGGAAACTTTTTCGTCCCCCCTCTTCAGCGCGCCGCCAGAATCGCAGCAGGCGGGGGAAGGGCAGATAGTACAGCCGGTCCCTGTGGGTATAGTAAATCAGAAAGAAAGCCACGCCTCCCTGCTGTTCAAAACGCTCCATAAACCGGACCTGGTGCTTATGGATATTTTGCAGGGCAAATGTATCCACAGCGCATTCCTTGGCGTCAAAGCATACCGGTATGCCCTGCACCGCGCCGATATAGTCCACAGTACTTTTCTGCTCAAAATAAGCCAGGGTGATGTGCCGGGTCTCCTGATCAATTTTGATGGGTGTGATGGGGGTGGGTATCTTCTGGATCAGGGCCAGGCCCCCCTCCGCATAACGCTCATTGGTGCGATTGACCATATCCTCCAGCGTGGAACCCCGAAGCCCCCTGGAATTCCATGTCGCCATAGCAGCCTCCTTCAAACCAGTTTTTCCAATTCCTTCAGCTCCCGCAAAATACCCGTAAAATCAGAAGGAAGCGGCGACCGGATACTTTTTCCGCTCAAGGGAGCCAGCACACCGTCCAGGGCCGGAAATTGCAGGCGGCAGGCGTGAAGCAGCTGCCAGCGCAGACCGAAACGCTGCCGGAAAAGCCGGTTGACAAAAGCGTCGCCGTATTTGCCGTCTCCCACCAGCGGATGCCCGATGGACGCCAGATGCGCCCGGATCTGATGGGATTTGCCGGTGATCAGTTCTATCTCCAGCTCTGTGAAGACGCCGGGCTGATGTTTTGAAGAAACGGCCGGTTTCTGCCGCTCCTCTGCCGGGGCCGGAAAAGAAAACCGCTCTCTGGGGAAATATACAGTACGGATATATTCGCCTTGTTTTTTTCCTTCCGGTGCCTCTTCGGGGCACGGTTCCCGCAGGATGACCGTTACCTTATTGGAATGGGAATCCTTTTGCAGATAGCCCTGAATTTCTTTGCCATTTCCCCAATCCGTTCTTGCCATTTCCCCGACGCACAGGGCCCTGTAAAATTTGCGCACTTTGTGGCTGCGGATCAATTCGCTGAGAGCCTGGCTTCCCGGCAGGGATTTGCCGCACAGCACAAGACCGCTGGTATTGCGGTCCAGACGGTTGCACACAGAGGGCCTGAAAAGGCGCAGCTCCCGGGAATCCATGCCCCCTGTCTTAAGCAGGTATCCGATCATCCACTCATTGAGACTCAGATCCTCTTCCCAGGCCTGTTGGGTCAGCACTCCCGCAGGTTTATCCAGAATCAGAACATGGGCATCTTCATAAAGAATCTTCACGCCCTGTAATTGCCTGTATGCCTGCCGGTATAATCTCTCTCCTTTGCCCGTGTCTGCGGCGGCAGAAAAATGTTCTCCGTCCATTGGACGGGCTGCCGCCGGATTGCCGGTAGCCCCAACGGACCCGCCGCCTTCCTCCTGCCGGGGCAGATACCCGCCGAACGTAAGGATTGTCTCATCTGCCAGCCAGAGAGTGACACGGTCTCCCTGCCGCAGAATTGCCTTTCCCTCGGCTTTCTTTCCGTTCAGTGTTATATTCTTTTTGCGAAGCATTTTATAAAAGAATCCGGACGGCGCCCCGGGCAGAACTTTTCCCAGAAATTTGTCCAGCCGCTGGTTTGCCTGATTCATCTCTATCTCCAAGACTACCATTTATAACTCTCCATCTCATGACCTGCCAGGCTTTTTCCTGGAGCGCGTTTGAATAATCATTCCTGCCATCTGTCGCCCTGCTCTGCGGGATTTCCGCCCGGACATTCCCCTTTGACAAGATGTGCTGTTTTATGCCTTCGCCTTGACCGGTCTGGTCTATTTGTTGACTGGCAGGAGTCAGTCTCTGACCGTTCCAGTCAATACAAGGGGGGTATCCGGACAGGAACCGGATGGGACACTTTCCGATGCCATAAAGCTACAATACCACCGATTTCAGGGTACGGACAATGCCTTCCGTAGTCCCGCTCTCCTTGTCCAATGCCTGCAACTGCGTCAGTCTCTCCCTGTATTTTTCCAGATCCGTGAAAATTTTGACAGTCACATTTTTATGTCCGTCCGTCTTCATAATCGGCTCCAGATGGGCCTGAAATTCTCTTTCGGGAAAATCCTTTTTCTCACTGTAACCGCAGATGGTATGGCCTCTCACCGCCATATGTCCCACCTCAAAAGTTTTGGAATAGGAAGTGAAAGCCATATCGTACAGGCAGTCCAGATCTCCCTCCCAGGGGGCGATCTGTGCCGCCGCCTCCCGGCCAAGTCCCCTGCAACGCAGAAACATAATCATGTTCACCGCGCTTTTGCTGGCCGGCAGACATCCCAGCACCGCCACCACCGTAAGCAGATTCAGCCGGTTTCCGGTGGTAATGAAGCCGGCCGCGAACAGGCTCAGGGAAATCGCGAAATACAGGATCGTCCGAACCACCTCATAGATCTTCTGTGTGCGGATATAACCCTGCTCCCCCTTGTAAGCCTCCGCTGAAAACAGACGGAAAAACCCTTTGAACCCTTTTTTTCTGCTCATTCGCCATCCCTTTCGTATTTGAAGTTCCGCCTCTGCCCTCCCATATACCACTTTAGGCAGAATAAAATACTACCCTTCATGCGGTTCGTATTCTATTCCAGGCATATGTCCGGAGCAAGGCTGTTTTGAAGTTCCTCGTGCATGTTATAGATCGTTTTCCTGTAGATAGAGACTGATTCTGCTCTGGATGGCCGAGGCGGCGTTCTCCGTTGTGGACTGGCCCTGAAAACAGGAAACCGCTTCATCCAGAATGATATTCCAGAGTGTGTTGTCCAGATCCGAAGAGAGCCGGGCGGTTTCCAGCAGATATAACACAGCGGCGGTTTCCTCCTCCGTCACATCGTGGTACTGGTACCGCCAGCCGTCATACTCCATTTCCCCATACTTGGGTGAAGGCCGTCCGTCCAGCCCCAGAAGAAGCCATCCCTGGCTGTCCCTGTAATATTCCACAGTGGACGCTTTCTCCAGCAGCTCGCTTCTGCGGGTGGGGAGACCGTCTCTCACTTCCTCACACAGACAGTATTCCAGAAATTCCCATGCCCCTTCCTTATTTCCGGATCTGGAAGTCATGGCGTAGGCGTTCAGAGAGGAAAAGCTGCAGCCGCTGCCCTCTCCGTCCGGGGTGGGATAGCCGATCAGCGTCATTTCTCCCCCGTACATAGCCTCATACAGCTGGATATCCTGAAGGGCATTGATGGTCAGTTCATTGAGCAGTACTTTTCCCTTCACAATGCCGTCGGTATGGCCGATATAGCGCTGACCCGGAGTGTCCGGGTAGGAAGCGGCGAAACGAAGCAGTTCCTGAAACTCCTCACTGTCAAAGCGGCACTGCGCCTGCTCCAGATCCAGAAAGGCCGATTTGCCCAGCCGCATACACATTTGGAGAACAAATTGGTTGTATGTCACCGCCAAAAGCTCCACGTCGGGGTAGGCCATGGCACATTCCTTCATCTCGTCCAGCGTCCAGCCGGGGGTCTCCCCCACCTGTTGCCTGTTGCCGGACAGTGTGCTTAAGGTCACGCTACGGGGAACGGACACCAATTGCCCGCCGTAAGTATAGTTATCCAGGATGTTCTCAATATAGTCCTCTCTCCTCAGAACTTCGCTCTGCTCCAGCCAGGGGCCCAGATCCTCAAAGACCCCGTTGCGGGCATAGCTTTCCACATTGAGATTGGCCAGAACCAGCAGGTCCGGACAGTCATAGGCTGAAACCAGATCCAGGTTCAGCGCTGTGACCGCGTCCTCATCCCATGTGCGTAAGGTGTCGGCATATTGACTTCCGTAATCCCGGATGGTCACATGATACTCTCTGCTGTGCCTGTTGTAGGAGGTCACGGAATTTTCCAGCTCCGGCCACACGCCAAGGGTTCCGATGATCAGCTGTGTCTTTTCCGTCGGGGAAACTTCTCTCCGGGTCATACAGGCCAGTTCGGCGGTTCCGTTTTCATAGAGAACGGCCTGTATGTCCTGTCTGGCACCGGGGGAGACGGCCACGACGGACTGGCTGCTGATGTCACAGCTCAGCCAGGAAAAGAGGCAACGGGCAGTTTCCGTATCCGGATCATAGCAATATACACCCGCAGCGGTATTTACCAGAAATCCGCCCTCCTTGACCGGGATCAGTTCCTTCTGTCTGCCGACAGGGTAGTTTTCAAAACTTTCCCCCAGGGATTTTCCGTCAAAATCTACCTCTGTCAACTGACCGTCCTTGTCCCTGCTCCCCATACTGCCCACATAGATTCTGCCGCCGCTGTCCGTTCCCACGGAAACCGCCCGGCGATTTTCCTCCAGAGGGATTTCACCCGCCAGAGAACCGTCCGCTCCAAAAAGCACGATCCTGTTATCCGTCGGCAGGTATATGCGTCCCTGCGGGTCCGCTACAGGAGCGATGTCCGCGCTGCGGATACCGGCCTCCTTCCACAGATTGACAGTCAGCCGCCGCTGTCCCTGCGCATCATAGGCCAGCAGATACAGCTCCATCCCATTGTTGCCGCCGTCCTCGGCGGCAAAGTCCAGCACATATATGCTGCCGTCCCCGGCCGCCGTGAAATCAAAGATCTGTCCGTAGCGCTCCCCTACCCTGACTGAGCGCAGGGTCCTGTGCTCAGTCAGAGAATATTCACAGATTGACCGGCGGGAATCCGATACGGTGTCACCGTACTGACAGCTGACATAGTACAGGGAATCCCCCACGATTTTTGCCATATGGGGCTCTTCTCCGCTTTCAAGTTCCAGCGCCGTATAATCCGGCATGTAAACCAGATCCACGCTGGTATTCCCCACGGCGGAATAGTCCTCCCGTTCCTGTGAAGATGGGGAAACACCCGGAGAATCCACCGTATTGCCGCAGCCTGTCACACCGAGAATCAATCCCAGAAGGAGAACCGCGATTCGCCTTTTTACGGATTTTCCGCACAAATGATCTGTCTGCCGCATCCTGCCAGCCTCCCTCCCATGCCCGTCCCATTGGACCTCAGAAAGGTTCATCCCTTCAGATTTCTGATTGCCGCCGTGATAAGGGTATGGGGCAGCACTTTACACAGCGCCTCAAAGGCCTGTATGGGCAGGCTACAGACAGAGCGGGGGCGTTTCAGGCAGGCGTCCCGTAGCGCCTTTGCCACCACCCGCTCCGGGTCCACCAGCGTCAGCTTCTTGACAGACAGACCGTTTCCATGCCGCTCCGCGATAGTAAAAAACGGCGTATCCACCGGTCCGGGACACACGCTGGTCACATAGATTCTTCGTCCTTTCAGCTCCTCCCGCAGCGCCAGGGAAAAACTGTCCACATAAGCCTTGGAGGCCGCATACACCGCAAAACCCGGCTGAGCCACAAAGGCGGCGCTGGAGGCCATCTGAATGATGCGGCTTCCCCTGCTCATATAGGGCAGACAGCAGCGGGTGACGGCAGTAAGGGCCTCACAGTTCAAGCGTATCATGCCGGTCTGTTCCTGGAGCTTTAACTCGGCCACATCTCCGATCACACCGTAACCTGCGCTGTTCACCAGCATTCTGATCCGGCACCGCTCCTCTCGCAGCATATCTCTGAGCCTGTCAATCTGGGCTTCCACCGTGATGTCCATGGCCACCACGCGGATATTGTTGCGCAGCCCTCCCGCCAGCGTTTTCAGTTTCTGCCTGTTTCGGGCGATGAGCCAGATCTCGTCGGTCTTTCGCAGATGAGCGTCAATCTGCAACGCGAACTCCATGCCGATGCCGGAGGACGCCCCGGTGATCATTACAATGTTTTTTGCCATAGTCCGTCATTCCTTTCCTGAATCGTTATACTTAGACAACAGGGAACGGGCGCGTCTGAAAATCAGGGCCGCCGTCCCTTGCTCTTATGAATATTGCGGATGGTTTTTTTCTTTTTTCTGAAAGCTCCGTCCGTTTCCCGCGCCGCGCTCCCTGCGTTTTTCCCGGCTGCTCTTTCAGCCCCGGCAAAGCGTCCATCCCCCTGTCCCGCCTTTCTGGGACGGATCAGGCATTTTTTGTCATAGCCGATCAGGTCCGTGCGCCCGGCCAGTGTCAGCGCCTCGTGGACCAGATCATAATTTTTGGGATTGCGGTACTGAATCAGCGCCCGCTGCATGGCTTTTTCATGGGGATTGCGGCACACATACACCGGTTTTAAGTCCTGGGGACCGCCTGAGGGGTCCAGTCCCGTGTAATACATCACCGTGGAGAGGGTGGAGGGGGTGGGGTAAAAATCCTGCACCTGCTCGGGGGTATATCCCATGTCCCGCAGATATTCCGCCAGTTCTATGGCTTCCTTCAAAGTGGAGCCGGGGTGGGAGGACATCAGATAGGGCACCAGATACTGATTCTTGCCCAGCTGCCGGTTCAGCTTCTTATATTTGGCTGTAAAACGTTCGTATACGGCATTTTCCGGTTTTCCCATCCGCCGGAGCACCGTGTCGGAAATGTGCTCCGGCGCTACCTTCAGCTGACCGCTGATATGATGTTCCACCAGCTCCCGGAAAAAGGTATCATCCCCGTCCGCCAGCAAGTAGTCAAAGCGGATGCCGGAGCGCACAAATACCTTTTTTACGCCTTCCAGACTGCGGAGTTTTCGCAGCAGCTCCAGATAATCGCTGTGATCCACCTGTAGATTGGCGCAGGGCTTCGGGAACAGGCACTGCCGGTTTTTGCACACTCCCTGCGTCAGCTGTTTCTGACAGGAGGGATGTCGGAAATTGGCTGTAGGTCCTCCGACATCATGGATATAGCCCTTGAAATCCGGGTCCCGGATCAGCAGTTTTGCCTCCTCTATAATGGATTCATGGCTCCGGGTCTGTACTGTTCTTCCCTGATGGAAGGTAAGCGCGCAGAAACTGCATCCGCCAAAGCACCCCCGGTTGCTGATCAGGGAGAACTTGATTTCCGAAATCGCCGGAACGCCTCCCGCCTCCTCATAGGACGGATGACTGGCGCGGGCGTAGGGAAGCGCGTACACATCATCCATCTCCTGCGTGGACAGCGGCGGCTGGGGCGGATTCTGGACCACATAGCCCCCGCCGGGATAGGGTTCCGCCAGAATACGGCCATTGATAAAATCCGTATTCTGATACTGTATGGCAAAGCTGCGGGCATAGGCAGCTTGATCCGCTTTCATCTCCTCGTAGGAAGGAAGCAGGACGGCATCCGAAAGGCTGCTGAGATCTCTGGTTTTATATACGGTTCCGGGGATAAATGTAATATCCTTCACGGCGATACCGCTTTTCAGAGCGTCCGCGATTTCCACGATGGATTTCTCGCCCATGCCATAGGAGATCAGATCCGCCTGGCTGTCCAGCAGAATGGAGCGCTTAAAGCTGTCCGTCCAGTAGTCATAGTGGGCCATGCGCCGCAGGCTTGCCTCGATTCCGCCGATGATCACCGGCACGTCCCGGTAGCTTTTCCGGATCAGATTGCCGTAGACCACCGTCGCGTGGTCCGGCCTTTTTCCCATGACGCCGCCGGGGGAATAGGCGTCGGTGCCCCGTCTTTTCCTGGACACGGAATAATGGTTCACACAGCTGTCCATATTGCCTCCGGAAACCAGGAAGGCCAGCCGGGGTCTGCCCAGAATCCGGATACTTTCTTCATCCTTCCAGTCGGGCTGGGCTATGATGCCCACCGAGTAACCATGGGCCTCCAGCACCCTGCTGATGATGGCATGCCCGAAAGACGGGTGGTCCACATAGGCATCTCCGATCACATAGACGAAATCCAGCTGCTCTATTCCCCGGTCTTTCATGTCCTGCCCGCAGATTGGTAAAAACGCTTCACTCCACATTCCGATCTCCTTAAGACAGCGCGTCATCCGGCGGACAGCAGTTCCCGATAATCGGTAATATACAGATCCGCCAGTCTCCTTTTCTGTTCCTCCTGATACCTGGAATAGGCATCCTCCACGGCAACCACTTCCATGCCCGCGTTCTTTCCCGCCTGGATACCGGCGAGAATATCCTCAAATACCAGACAGTCCGACGGCCCGGCCCCAAGCCTGGCTGCCACCGCCAGATAGACATCGGGCGAGGGCTTCCCATGGGCCACGTCGCAGCCTGTTACAATGGCGTCAAAGACATCCTGCAGGCCGTGGGCCTTGATGGCCGCTTCAGCCAGTTCCCGGGAATTGCTGGTAGCCACCGCCATCCGGACGCCCCTTTCACGGTGATGGGCCAGAAAATCCCGGACACCGGGCTTCAGCGGCACCTCTCTGGTATATTTTTCCCAGGCCATGCGGTTCCAGTCCGCTTTCATATCCTCCAGAGAATCCGGTATGGAAAAACGCTCCTTGAAGTATCGGGCCGTTTCCGAAAAACTCATCCCTTCAATGCGGGAATGGAGATCATCTGGAAGCTCCAGATGAAAGCGTCCCAGATATTCCACATCGATACGCCCCCAGATCCACATGGAATCCACCAGCGTACCGTCCAGATCAAAAAGAAAAGCCTTCTTATCCCCTATTCTATCCTTTAACATCATTTCGTAACCGCTCCTGTTCCTCATCTGTCAGAGGCCGAAACTCTCCGGGCCGCAGATCTTCCGGAAGCTCCAGACTGCCAAAGGACAGACGTTTCAAGTAAAGAACCCGGTTGTCCACTGCCTGTAACATACGTTTGACCTGATGGTAACGCCCTTCCTGAATGGTGAGCAGCAAATCTCCTGTCTCATTCAGCTGGGCCTTCGCAGGCAGAGCAGGTTTATCGTCCCCTATATCCACGCCTGTCTCCAAAGCCCGGAGATCAGCCTCTGATAATGGCTTTTCCGTGCGCACCAGATAGCATTTGTCCACATGCCGCCTGGGAGACAGAAGCCGATGAGCCAGTTCTCCGTCGTTGGTCAACAGAAGCAGCCCCTCTGTATCCTTGTCCAGCCGCCCCACAGGAAAAATGTGGGCGGTATCAACCCCTCCCAGCAGATCCAGCACGGTTTTATCCCTGGAATCTTCTGTGGCCGTGATCACTCCCCGGGGTTTATGAAGCATATAATAGCGGTAACGGGCATATTCCACCCTCTGTCCGTCCAAACAGATCAGGTCTTTTTCCTCCTGGACCTTCTGCTCCGGCTTTTTGCAGATCTGACCGTTGACCGTGATCCGTCCCCGGCGGATGTATTCTTTTACCTGGCTGCGGCTTCCTGCTCCCGCGTCCGCCAGCAGCTTGTCCAATCTGGTCATTGCGCCTGTTTTCCCCTTCCTGACCGGCCGCTCCTTTTTCGCGCCGCCTCTTTTTACCCGCCGCTTTGGTTTGTAAAGCAGCCTGACGGCATATACTTTATCAATATCCTCTATGGAGCATGGAAAATTTGCTGTACACTCTGTGTTTTTTACTGCTGTTTGTGCTGATCCTGACCCACTCCCAGGAGGCGGCGGCCTATGCGGCGGATGGCTTCCTCCTGTGGTATTCCAAAATGATCCCCTCGCTGCTCCCCTTTATGATATTGTCCGGGCTGATGATCCGTATGGGACTTTCCAAACGGCTGGGAAAATGGTTTGAACCCGTGTTAAAGCCGCTGCTGCGATGCAGACCCGATGTGAATTACGGGGTGCTGATGGGTTTTCTGTGCGGTTTTCCCATGGGAGCCAGAGTTGCCGCCCAGCTGTACCAGGCGGGGAAAATAAATCGTCAGGAGGCCCGCTTTCTGCTGGCCTTCTGCAACAATATCGGTCCGGTATATTTCTGTAGCTTCGTACTGCCTCTGCTGGAGCGCAGGATGACAGCGCCCTATCTGCTGGGTATGTACGGTGTGGCGCTGCTCTACGGGATCATTCTGCGCAGAACCCTGTTCCGGCACCTGCCGGAATCATCCGCCGAAGCGTTGTCCCGAAACTCCGTACAGATAGCCGCCGCACAGTCGGCGCGCCCGTCCATGCCCCGGGGAAATCCTGACCCTCCCGGCCTGCTGGCGCATCTGGACGATTCGGTGCAGGCGGGACTGCAAAGTATCATCAGTCTGTGCGGCTATATGATTCTGTTCAATCTGCTGAATCTGCTCCCCCGTCTCTTCCTGCCCCGGGCCGGGGTATGGCTGGCTCCCCTGTTTGAGATTACCGGAGGCCTTAAGCAACTGGGCCGTCGCTGTCCGCTGTACACTTTGCTGCTGCTTCCCTTTGGAGGACTCTCCTGCATCGCCCAGACCTACAGCATGATCCATGACACAGATCTGCCCCTGGGGGAATATGTAGTACATAAACTGCTCCTGACCGCGCTTACGGCCCTGTATTACCTGGCCTGGAGAATTTTTTTCCCTCACCTTTTCCTTTTATAACGTTTACGCCGCCTTCCGGCAGATTGCAGAATCTGGATGATCAGTGTCAGCGCTACCAGAACCGCCGCTGCCAGCAGACTCACCAGAAGAAAATCCTGCATGCGGAGGCTTTGATCGTCCTCTTCCTCCTGCCCTGTCTCCTCGTGAGCCCCCAGCCAGCCGTGAACCTCGGTGGACGCGGACGGGTCAGGGGAATCCGGATTGACCGCCGGTCCCCAGGCCTCCGCGCTTTCCGGCTCCCCGGGGGAGACGATCGCCTGCGGCCTGCGGAACACGCCATAGCCCTCCAGGATATTGCTTTCCGTCGTGGCTTCATACTGATTGTACGCTCTGATCCGGATGCTGGGGATAACTCCCTCCGGAATCTCCAGCGTCACCTGAAACACATCCTGATACTCCCCTGTCAGAGTATCACATCCCGGCCAGGGCTGCCTGGGGGAATAGGTAGTCCCGCCGTCCAGACTGTAATCATAGTACATGAGCGGGCTGTCATAGTCCGCCGCTGTCACCTGGACTGTGGCCCGCAGCCCCTCATAGTCCTCCGATACATGCTCCACGCCGCAGATCTCCGGCGCGGTAGTGTCAATCAGCGTGGAGGCCACCACTTTGCCGGTATCCAGCGCATAGACCTCCTGCAAAAAAGGATCTTCCGGGCCGCCGCTGTTGTCTATGCCCAGACTGTCGCTGGACAAGCCCAGAAAGCGGGCGATGGCATCCGCGTCCTCATAGCCAAATTCCTGCTGCTTTTCCGGACTGTCACAATACGGGTAGTCCCGCACTTCGTCCACATGACAGTGCTCAATGATTACAGCCGGAATGTCCAGCGCCACCGATTCCCGGATAATCCCGTAGTAATCCGTGCCCTTATCATTCCTGCGGGCCTTGACTCCCCGGATGAACAGACCTTTCTCCCGGAGCGCGGGCAGCAACGTACATCCAAACTGATAACCGTATACATTGTAGGGAGCCTCCAGGGGCACCCATACCTCGGAGCCGAACAACTCATGATTTTCGGAGGCATTATAGTGGATGCTGAACAGGAAATCGGCTTCTACAGCTTTGGCGAACGCCGCCCGCTGGGCCAGGCTCAGTTTGGTGTCATCCGCCCGGGTCAGATATACCGTGACTCCCTCGTACAGGCTCAGCCTCTCATACAGAGCCAGGGCCGTGACCAGCGTCATCTCCTTCTCGCAAAAGCCGTTCTCCTTCGTCCCCTCATTGTCGCCGCCATGTCCGGGGTCTATCACCACAACTATTTCGCTGCCGCTCTGCCTGAAACCGGAGGCCGCCGCGGAAAGCGGCAGGGCAGCCAACAGACCGGCCAGCAGTATCAGGGCTGCCAAAATTCTGATAAATTGATTCAGGAAAAAGTTAGAAAAACCGGTTTCCGACTGAAACCGGTTTTGTATTCTGCTAAAGCTACGCATCTGTATCCTCAACATTCTGTAGCACCACATCCTCATATTCTTCCGCGGGATGCAGTTCGTTTCTGTTTGACTGAATAATATCCCGGTATTGGTTCATGGAGCCGATGAGATTCTCATACCCGTTTCTGGCCGACTGCGTACAGGAACTGATGATATTCTCCAGATGTGCCAGCATGTCATCCATATACTGCATGGCAGCGGCGCGCACATTGTTTGCCTCTATGGTGGCATTGTCCAGTATCTCCTGGGCCTGCTGGGAGGCCATGGAAACCACTTCGTTGGCCTGGGCGTAAGCCTGCTGCATGATCTCGTGCTCGTTGATCAGCTCATTGGTATGTACAGTAGCCTCGTTGATCAGTGCCTCCGCCTTGGCGCGGGCATCGTTCAGGATCGCTTCCTTGTTGCTGATGATTTTCTGGTAGCGCTTGATCTCATCCGGAGTCTTCATCCGCAGATCCCGCAGCAGCTCATCTATTTCCTCTTTGTTCACGATGATTTTGGTGCTGGACAGGGGCTGGTATTTACAACTGTCAATATATTCTTCAATTTCGTCAATTAACTGTTCAATCCTGCTGCTCATGTATTCCTCCTACTCAGGAACTGTATAAAGTCATCCGTACTCCTGCCCTTCACCACCGTCAGCGATAGCCGTATTTCTGATAGATCAATTCCGCCTCCCAGTCGGGAACACATTTGGAAATATCCCCGTTAAAGCTGGCAAATTCCTTCACGCTGGTGGAACTTAAGTACGCGTATTCCAGGCTGGTGGTCAGAAATATGGTATCCAGCGCGTCCTTGGACATCTGTCGGTTCGCCTGGGCAATCTGCAGCTCATACTCAAAGTCCGTGATGGCCCGCAGCCCCCTGACGGCAATGTGGAAACCGTTGTCCCGGCAATAGTCAATCAGCAATCCGCTGAAACTGGATACTTTCACATTGGGCAGATCCTCGGTTGCTTTCTCTAATATATTAACACGTTCTTCCACAGAAAACAACGGTGTCTTTTGCGTATTATTCAAAACTGCCACGGTTAATTCGTCGAACATGGGGGCCGCGCGTCGGATTATGTCCAGATGCCCCAGCGTCATAGGGTCAAAACTCCCCGGATATACTGCTCTTTTCATAGCTTTTCATTCCTTTCGTCCCACGCAGGGGATCTTTTGATGTGTAGATCTTGCTACCATAAGCTGGCAAAATAATCAGACTCTCCTTAGGAAGACATGTTTGTTGGTTTTGTATGTTTTCTCACGGACAACAGAAAAACCTATTTCGGGCGCATAATTCACAGGGGTGTCCAATGACGTCTCCAGGACAATCAGCGTATCACTTGTTATATAACGCATGTTCTGTAATTCCTCCAGCACACGTCTCTCCTGCTCCTGCCCATAGGGCGGGTCCATAAACAGAATGTCCACCTCTTTTTCCGATATGCCGGACAGGGCCGCTGCGGCATCCTGTCTGAGCACCACAGCGCGGTCCTCGAAACGGGTAAATTTCAGATTATCCGCCAGACAGTTTAAGGGTTCCCGGGCATTTTCCACAAAGTATGCCTTCCTGGCCCCCCGGCTCAACGCCTCTATACCGATGCCGCCGCTGCCGCAGAACATGTCCACAAACACACAGCCGGGAATATCCCCTTGCAGAATATTGAACAATGTCTCCTTGATTCTGTCCGTGGTGGGCCTTGTATCCAGCCCCTGGGGAGTCTTTAAGGGCAGACTCCTGGCCGTACCTGCAATCACTCTCATTTTCTGTCTCTCCTGCCTTTTCCCGATATTATCCCCGCACCTTCACGCCCTTGGAATCCCGTCTGCCCAGCTTGAGGCTGTTGAGCACCAACTGCCTGCTCTTGTACGGGATCGATGCCTCCATGGCGTTCTGGGTATAGTATACATCCTCCACCAGATCCTTGTCACCCAGTTTCATGCCGCGAACGCCCACGGCGCCCTTTTTCTTTTCAGGTATTTCCTCGACGGCAAACCGCAGGAAATACCCTTCCCTGGTCTGGAGCACAATGTGTTTCTGCTCGTGGAGACAGACGATGCTGACCACCCGGTCCCCCTCCTGGAGCTTGGTGGAGGCCACGGTGCGCTTGCTCACGTCAAATTCGCCGCCGTCCACGACTTTCATCATGGACTGGGCCGTGACGAACAGCACCCGGCAGAGGTTTAACTCCGTCTGACTGGTCAGGAACACAATCCGCTCCCTGTCTGAACTGTAATTGCTCACATTATCAATGGGTATGCCCTTGTCCCGGAATTTTCCGAAGGGCAGATCCATGACCTTGATGGTATGAAGCTGGCCGATATCGGTGAACAGACACACCTTGCCGGTGTTTTTGCATTTAAAGATGTATTTGTTCTCGGCATCCGCCGCGTCTTTATTGCGCTCGTAAGTGGCTATATCTACCGTCTTGGCATAGCCGAAGCGGTCCATCAGGAACATGACAGACATCTCTTCGATTTCTTTTTCCTTATAGACGGCCTCCTGGGCGTTTTCAATGGCGGTGCGGCGTTTGCGGCCATACTCCCGCTTGATCGCCTCCAGTTCGTTCATGATAACCTGGGCCATGGAATCCCGGCGGGCCAGAATATCTTCATAGCGGTAAATGTTCGCCATGGTCTCCTCATGCTCGTTGATCAGGGCCTCGATTTCCAGGCCGATCAGCTTGTACAGGCGCATCTCCAGGATGGCGTTTGCCTGTTTCTCGGAGAACATGAGCTGGGAAGCCATGATTCTGGACTCCTTGGATTTGAACTTGATTCCCTCCACCTTGCCGTTTACCAGACAGTCCTTTGCCATGGCCCGGTCCTTGGACCCCCGCAGGATCTCGATGATCAGGTCGATGACATTACAGGCCTTGATAAGCCCCTCCTGCACTTCCCTGCGGTCCATCTCTTTGGCCAGCAGATTCGTGTATTTGCGGGTAGCCACTTCATACTGAAAATCAACCACTGCCTTCAGAACCGCTTTTAACCCCAGGGTTTCCGGCCTGCCGTTATAGATCGCCAGCATATTGACGCCGAAGGTGTCCTCCAGCCGGGTCTTTTTATAGAGCAGGTTCACAAAATTCTCCGGGTCCGCGTCCTTGCGCAGCTCTATGACGATGCGGATGCCCTCCTTGGAGGACTGGTTGGATATGTCCACGATGTCCTGGGTCTTTTTGTTTTCCGCCAACGCCGCCACATCCATCAGAAACTTGGAGATGTTCATGCCGATCATGGGGTAGGGAATTTCCGTGATGACCACATTGGTCTTGCCGCCCTTGGACTTCTCGAACTCCACCTTGCCCCGGATTTTGATCTTGCCCGTGCCGGTCTCGTAGATTTCCAGCAGTTCGTCCTTGTTGGTCACAATTCCCCCGGTGGGAAAGTCCGGCCCCTTGATGTGGCGCATCAACTCTCTGGTGGTGATATTTTCGTCCAGCATATAGGCCTTCATGGCGTCTATGACCTCCCCCAGGTTGTGGGGCGGGGTGCTGGTGGCCATGCCCACGGCGATGCCCTCGGAACCGTTCACAAGAAAATTGGGAATCTTCACCGGCAGTACCGTGGGTTCCTTCTCCGTCTCGTCAAAATTGGGCATAAAGTCCACTACATCCTTGTCCAGATCTGCCAGAAACGCCTCCTGGGTGATCTTCTGCAGTCTGGCCTCGGTGTAACGCATGGCGGCGGCCCCGTCTCCCTCGATATTGCCGAAGTTGCCATGGCCGTCGATGAGGGGCAGGCCCTTTTTGAAATCCTGGCTCATCACCACCAGGGAATCGTAGATGGAGCTGTCCCCGTGGGGATGGTACTTACCCATGGTATCACCCACGATACGGGCGCTTTTTCGGTAGGGTTTGTCGTACCGTATACCCAGCTCGTGCATGTCGTAAAGGGTCCTGCGCTGCACGGGCTTAAGACCGTCCCGCACGTCCGGCAGCGCTCTGGCAATGATCACGCTCATGGCATAGTCGATAAAGGACTTCTGCATCTCCTCCGAATATTCTGTTCTGATGATTCTGCTGTTGTCTTCCATTTTCCCCTCTTTCCGCATACCGCTGGCTGTACCTGCGGTATTGCACCAATTGGTATTTGGACGTTTTACTTCCAAACCTACATACCGGAGACTTTGCCTGCGGTCTTACCGGTCAACTTTTGCAGAAAGGAATCCATGTGATCTGCCAGGACGCCGTGTGGATTTTTTTCGTATTCCTCGTACTGCCCATATTCGCAGTCCACCCATTCCACCGCTCCGGTGCGGTTGTTGATCACAATGGAGATCTCTCCGATTCCGGTAAACAGTTCTCCGATCAGCACACGTTCTCCGAAATCATTTCCTCCGGTCCACAGGGTGAATCCGTCGCGGATGGATTCCGCGCTGCCGCCACAGTCCGTACACGGAAACAGTTCAAACGCAGTCCGTCCCTTAATGCCGTTAAAGGAAAACCATTTGTCAAAACGGGGATTGCCAATGGGTATGGTAAATCCTTCTGCCGGGATATTTACCTGGCCCTTGACCCTTTTGGCATATACCCTGGAATAAAAATTCCGGACGCTGTCGTGCAGTTTAAAGCCAAGCAGGGACTCCGCCTTTTCAAAAGCCGGGGCAACGCTCCCCGGACAGGCGGCCCTGTATTCTTTGAAGATTACGGTTTTGTCATAACCCTCCAAATAATCCCGGAATATTTCACGATAAATGTCTTCAGCCTGCTCCAACTCCTTTCTGGCGGTGGGGGGCAAAAGCTGCCATAAATGGCAGACACAGGATTCAAAGTCTTCCGGTGCAGCGCTGCCACAGATTTCTTTTAACTGCTCGCAGAGAATGGAAACATACTCATCCTTACATTTCATTTTTAACAGATGCAGGGATTGGTTTGCCTCGGAGGAGATAAATTCCAGTTCCAGAAGAAATTCATCCTCCGGGTATTGTAAGAAATACTGGTTCAGCGTATCCTCGTAGCCGTTCTCCAGCCGAAATCCCGCCCTCTCCAGCAGCAGGACTGCCACCAGATGTCCCCATACCTTTTTTCCGTTGTCTTCTTTAATATTATACATTTTTCACCTCAACTCCGGACTCCGGACTCCGGATTGTGCTGCGATCCGTTTCTCATTGGATTATGATTCCACACCACTTTTTCG
Source organism: uncultured Acetatifactor sp. (assembly GCA_910583845.1). GTDB lineage: Bacteria > Bacillota > Clostridia > Lachnospirales > Lachnospiraceae > Acetatifactor. The sequence continues at coordinate 16,947 of CAJUAB010000015.1, read as the reverse complement.
ATCACGCAGCTATGGGGCTTCTCTTTGCTGCTTTTGTCATAATTGATTCCCACCAAGAGCACTTCCCCCGAGTAGCCTTCCAGCGCCTGGGTGTATCTTCTGTCTTTGATCTGCCGGATTGCCGCCGCGGCGGACCGGTCGTATTTCAGTTCCACCACCAGTGCCGGTCTATTGCTGCAGGGCAGCGGCAGAAAAACCACATCCGCATATCCCCGCCCCGTGGGCAGTTCCCGGATGAGCCGGTAATCCTTCCGGGCGCTGTAATAGGCCAGGCCGATGGCGCAGCTCAGTGCGTTCTCATCATTGTATGCCAGGATGGAAGCCGCCTCGGTATGGGCTCTGTCAAGTCCCTCCGCCACACTCTTTTCATCGCCCCGCAGCGTATCCTCCAGCAGCTTCTCAGAGGCTTTCAGCACCCGCATCACCTCTGACCATCCTCCCACGCTCATAGCGTTCTCAAATTCTCCCATGATCTCCTTGTTGGGGATAAACGCCTCTTCCGTCTCGGCGTCATAGCCCAGATATCCCAGATGGATCAGCAGCGTCAGCACATCGTCCTTCGTCCGGAAGGTGCGCATGTCATTCTGAAAGCTGCGGGTGTTGACTCTGACGCTCCCGCCCCCCAGCATCCCGATCACATCCCGGCGCAGGCCGTCAAAGTCCATCTCCATATATATTTTCAGCGCCTCGTAGGTCTCGGTGGAGGTCCAAAAGCTCCCGAAATAGCCGCACTTCATGGCCGCCACCACCGACCTGGGATTATAGACATGCTGAAAATGTCTGAAACGATAGCCGTCGTACCAATTGCCCGCCTGGGCAAAATCCATATGATACCGGGCGCACAGGGCCTCTGTCTCGCTCTCCGTAAAGCCGGTGTATTCCTCAAAGTCCATCTGGCCCGTCATGGAATACTCCCAGAACATATTCAGGGCGGAATGCTGTCCATATTTTTTCACGGGGAGAATGCCCGTCATGTAGGCCAGGGCCACATAGGGCTGGTCCTTTAAGAGATCCCGCAGGAAATCCAGATACTGCTTCTGCAAATCCTCCGCGTACTGCCGCTCCCGCATCACGCAGTCCCACTCGTCTATCAGAAAAACGATTTTTTCTCCGGTGTTTGTATAAATCTCCTCCAATGCGGCGGCAAGAACCGTCTCCTGTTCCCTGAAATATTTTCCATAGGTTTTGCGGATCTCATGGATCACCGCCTGTTGCAGATATTCCGCCACGCCTTGCTCTCCGGACCGGATCAGAAAGCGCTGCATATTCAGGTAAATGACATCATATTGATTCAGATTTTTCTCAAATGTGGGAGCTTTTTCTATTTTCATTCCCGCAAACAGTTCTTTGGAATCACAGCCTCTGCTGTAATAAGCGGCGAGCATATTAAGCGCCATGGATTTTCCGAAGCGCCTTGGCCTGCTGACACAGATATATTTTTGTTCTGTGCCCAGATACTTATTTGTACCGGCAATCAGACCCGATTTATCCACATAGATCTCAGATCGAACCGCCTCTGTGAAGCTATCGTTTCCCGGATTCAGATATATCCCCATTGGACACCTCCGATTCAACATTCTTCATTTCCGATACAATCTCTTCTGAAAATTCACCGCTCTGATTTTTCCGTAAAAAACCCCTCTTCCGTCGCCAGATTCCGCAGTCCCCAACAGCCCAAAACATCCTCTTCACTTGTAAACTCCTGATGCGTATTTTCCCAGAACAGAAATTCTACAGCGCCATACAGCTCCGTTCCCGGCTCGTGTCCGGCGGCCTCCGGACTATAGAGAAGAAATTGCGCTCCCGGGGAAAGAGCCAACTGATCTTTGCCGCAAAAGCCCCCCGGTTCACCGGCAATATAGTGAATGGCATATTCACCGTCCGTATCATCCCAGACTTCCCCCACACTGCGGCCGGTGTCAAGCTCCAGATCTTCCAGCGTCAGCCGCCAGGAAGCGTCGGTGAGCTTTTCTATGTTTCCGAATTGCCCATGGTATTGGCAGACATATACCTGAATCATATCCTTATCATAATAGTCCTCATCAAAATACTCCCCCTCAAAACTGCCGTCCGGGTTCAGTGTAAGCATGCTGCCCCAGGCCCCCGCGCCGCTGTAAAACAGCATTTCCAATGGCCCGGTGACGGGCAGAACGCTCTCTTTGCCGGAAACTGCCGACTGGGGTGATTTGGGCCGTGCTTCCGCTTTTTGTCCCGCAGAACATGCGCTGGTCAGCGCCATCATCAGGAATACCTCTGCCAATAGAAAATAGTTCTTCTTATGCATGATCCCCATACCTGCCTGTCGATCCTATATCGTTTATTTTTCATGATGGATGATTATGATTCCACACCACTTTTTCGATCACACAGCTATGGGGCTTTTCTTTGCTGCTTTTGTCATAATTGATTCCTACCAGCAGCACTTCCCCCGAGTAGCCTTCCAGCGCCTGGGTGTATCTTCTGTCTTTGATCTGCCGGATTGCCGCCGCGGCGGACCGGTCGTATTTCAGTTCCACCACCAGTGCCGGTCTATTGCTGCAGGGCAGCGGCAGAAAAACCACATCCGCATATCCCCGCCCCGTGGGCAGTTCCCGGATGAGCCGGTAATCCTTCCGGGCGCTGTAATAGGCCAGGCCGATGGCGCAGCTCAGTGCGTTCTCATCATTGTATGCCAGGATGGAAGCCGCCTCGGTATGGGCTCTGTCAAGTCCCTCCGCCACACTCTTTTCATCGCCCCGCAGCGTATCCTCCAGCAGCTTCTCAGAGGCTTTCAGCACCCGCATCACCTCTGACCATCCTCCCACGCTCATAGCGTTCTCAAATTCTCCCATGATCTCCTTGTTGGGGATAAACGCCTCTTCCGTCTCGGCGTCATAGCCCAGATATCCCAGATGGATCAGCAGCGTCAGCACATCGTCCTTCGTCCGGAAGGTGCGCATGTCATTCTGAAAGCTGCGGGTGTTGACTCTGACGCTCCCGCCCCCCAGCATCCCGATCACATCCCGGCGCAGGCCGTCAAAGTCCATCTCCATATATATTTTCAGCGCCTCGTAGGTCTCGGTGGAGGTCCAAAAGCTCCCGAAATAGCCGCACTTCATGGCCGCCACCACCGACCTGGGATTATAGACATGCTGAAAATGTCTGAAACGATAGCCGTCGTACCAATTGCCCGCCTGGGCAAAATCCATATGATACCGGGCGCACAGGGCCTCTGTCTCGCTCTCCGTAAAGCCGGTGTATTCCTCAAAGTCCATCTGGCCCGTCATGGAATACTCCCAGAACATATTCAGGGCGGAATGCTGTCCATATTTTTTCACGGGGAGAATGCCCGTCATGTAGGCCAGGGCCACATAGGGCTGGTCCTTTAAGAGATCCCGCAGGAAATCCAGATACTGCTTCTGCAAATCCTCCGCGTACTGCCGCTCCCGCATCACGCAGTCCCACTCGTCTATCAGAAAAACAAACTCTTTACCTGTTTTCGCGTATATTTTTCGGAGCGCATCTGCAAGACGGATGTCCGTTTTTTTTATATAGTCTCCGTATTCTTCCAGGATCTCTTCCAATACCTCCTGTTCCAGATATTCTGTCACGCTCTGATCCTTTTTCCCGATCAAAAACTGCTGCATATTCAGAATAACCACATCATATCGGTTAAGATTTTTTTTAAAAGCGGAATCATTTTCTGCTCTCAGCCCCGCAAACAGTTCTGCGGAATCACACCCCCTGCTGTAATAGGCGGCAAGCATATTAAGCGCCATGGATTTTCCGAAGCGCCTTGGTCTGCTAACACAGATATAACGCTGCTCCGTATTCAGGTATTTGTTTGTACATGAAATCAGGCCTGATTTATCCACATAGATTTCCGAACGAATTGCTTTTCTGAAATTATCGTTTCTTGGATTCAGATAAATTCCCATGCGGCCTCCTGTCCAACATTTCTCTTGCTTCCTGTCGCCGTCCCACCGGCAGTCCATGCACAATCCTTCGGACGCACATGCCCTTTTACAGAGACGGATCAGCGCTATGAATCATGTGACCCGGAGACACCCGCCCTGAGTGTATTTACCGCCTCCTCCATGGTGACGCACCGCGCGTATCTCTGCGGCCAGATATAATCGTTATAATAGTGATAACAGACATCCCTGTCCATATAGTCGTTGTCAAATGTGGAATTGGCATACTCCGGCACAAGGATCTCGCAGCCAAGATCAAAACCGCTCCTGACAGTGGCATCTATGCAGAAATTGGTCTGCAAACCCACCACCATGATCTGCCGCTGGCCCTTTCCGGCCAGATAGTCCGCCAGTCCCGTGGAACTGTGAAGCGCACTGTTTACTGTCTTGTCAAAAATGCGCTCTCCCTCACGGGGGGCAAACTCTTCAAAGATCTCAAACTCATCGTCGCCCACGGAAAATCCTGTGCCGGGGCCATCGTCGTGCCTGACATACACCACCTCCACACCGTTTTCTCTGGCCGCGGAGAGCAGCGTTTTGATATTCTTTCTGAATGTGTCAAACGCGTAAAGCCTTTCGTCGGTTATCCCCTTTTGTGTGTCTATTACCAGTAAAATCATTTCTCTTCCTCCATCCTGCCGGAGCCATGCCCATTATAACACAGGAATCCTGTATCCACAAACAAAAAAACGGAGTTTAGCCGGGATTTTCATAGAATCCATCTGCCGGTTCCAGCCGTTATTCCAGCAGAACCCAATGGTTTTGCAGTGTCAATCCGCATTGGGGACAGTGTATCTCATGAAAAAAAGACGGCGTGTCCGGCCATCGGTTTTCTGTTTCCATATAGAAATCCGGACTGTGTTCGACCGCAGGCATTATCATAGCTCCCTGATACAGATTTCCACAAAACCGGCACTTCCAGGAAGTATGGTAACTGACGTGAAAAAAGGCCTCACCATGCAGATAACAGAGCAGGGGTTCCCACTCGCTGATTCCTTTGAACATACCCCGATGCCGGACCAGGGCCAGATACAGTCCATCGTATTTTCTGCATGTCTCCATAATATATGGAAGCCTGCCCAGCAGAAAATCCCGCCGTAAAATCCCCAGACTTCCGAGCAATTCCCTGTCCCGGACAAAATCATCGCGGTGCCGCGGAGAAATGATATAAGTATCCAGCCCGTTGATCCGGCATATTTTTGCGCAATATTTTTCCAGCTCCCGCATGGTGTTTCCCTTTCCTGTATTTGGGGTTCTTATTGCGCACCACTTCCTGTAGGATGCATTACACAACGACCTCCAGAATGGTCTTTTCGTCCACTCTGATTTCCTTCATGCCGACTTTCTTGTTCTGATGAAAGTTAAAACTGAGCAGATACCCTTTGTCCTTACCATAATAGGCCAGATAGTCTGCAAGCTGCCTTACGCCTCTCTCATTGTACTCATTGCCATGCCATATCTTGAGTTCTATAATATACTGTTCTCCCAGATAGTCGACAATTATGTCCGTGCGCCTTTCATCTCTGGTCTGTGCTTCCACATAATAATTGCCGATACCATTTATAATAGGTTTCAGATATAGCAGAAATATCTTCCGTCCATACTTCTCAACAAAATTTATATCCTTTTCTCCATAGATCTCACTGTAATGACTGACGAATTTTGTCATTACAGTATCCATATCCAGCATCCCATCACAGATAAAGGCACTTTTATTGCGCTTCGCCATATTTCCGATTGCACTGGTCAATTCCTCCTCAGACAGAAAATAATTATAAAGGCGGGTCTCAAAAATTCTGTTTGCGATCCGGACTTTACCGGCATCGTCAACCGCATATCCAAACATGCAGGCCAAATTGATTTCCTTTGTATCCGGATTATAAGCAAATTCGCTTCCCTGGAAGAGTATGGCCTGAAACATTTTCCTCATCTCCGGGTATTCCGTGATATGGCGTATCATGCTTTCAAACAGCGGAACATTGTCAACCAGGATCGCTTTTACAGCCTTCAGTATGCCCTCTCTCGTCCAGCACTGCGCCCTGCAATCTGAGTTTTCACCGTCCGAGAGATCCTCGTCGATATATTTACAGATTGCGGAGACAAGAACCGGATATCCCGATGTATATTGGTCTATTTGCTTTGCAATTTCCCGGATATCCATCCCTGTCTGATGTTCTGTCTCATAATCTGTCAGCATGGAGGCAATCTGGCTTGGAGAAAAACGCATATTTACTTTAAATTTCGCGGCAATGTTCCAGGGACTGTTATATTGATGCTCTGCTTCAGGACGCAGCTTCAGTTTCAGATTTTTAATATCATAGACCCCTGCCAGAACCACTGCATGAAAAATCGGCACCTTATCCCGACCCAGATAATATTTTCTCAAAATGGAGAGAAAATCCACAAAGACCTGATTATTGGAGGCACTGTCCACTTCGTCAATCATCAGCACAATGGGTTTTTCTGCTGCCCCGCACATTCTGCTGAGAATGACAAACAGTTCCATGATGCCATCCTTTTGAGTCCCGTCCGCAAACTTCGAAAGGGGCTCCCGAAGCGGCTTCTGGTCTTTAAGTTCCGTCAGGTCAGCCGCTTCCAGCAATTCCTTCGCGAAAGCATGTGCAAAAGTCACAGAATCCGCGAATTTTTCCGTCTCCATTCCCTGGAAGTCCAAAGACAGAACGATATACTCCTTTTCCAGATATTTTTCCAAAGCCCTTAGCGTGGTGGTCTTCCCATACTGTCGTCCTCTGTTGATAATAAAATATTTTTTCCGGTCAACCAGCGTATTCTTAATCTCTTCCAGCCGCTCATCCAGCTTTACCATGTAGTGTTCACGGGGATTGCAGGCCCCTTCCGTATTAAAGTATCGCATTTATTCACCCCCTTTTGAAAACGGCGGTTATAGTTCTATCAAATCTTTTTCCTTCCACCATCTGCGCATATCCTCCGGGCCAAAATCAAACCGGTTGGGTTTGGTTTCATGTCTGCGCAGGGTTTCCTCAAAAGGCAGATCATAGTAGTATGCGTGTATATTTTCCGGGCCATAGATTTCCAGCGCCCTTTGAAACAGGGGCTTGTACCACTGAGCGTTCAGTATACCTTCCAGAATGGTGACAGCGCTGTTTGCCCTCCCGTATTCCAGCAGGCAAATAAGAAGGGGAAGCGCCCTGGTCCCCATGCCGTCTCTGGCGTACAGAAAGTTCCGGCGAACCTCATCCTGGGGAATCATCAGGGTCCCTCTGCCAAACCTGTGTTGCAGCTCCCGGGCCACGGAACTTTTTCCGCTGCCCGAATTGCCCCGCAAAATGATCAGCTTGCAATTATCCATCTCTCAATGCTCCTCTACGTGTTTCAGAAAATTCAAAGTTTAAGGCCATACATCACAGATCTCTTAAATACTGCCGCCTACTCCCGCGTTCTCCCAGGAGGTTACGCCACGCTGGTCTTTTCTCCAATAATCCTTTTTCTGGCAATCCCAGATAATATTTTCGTAGGTAAGGCAGGGAACAGGGCCCTCTTCATCTGCAGGGATGGTATAATTAACAGTTACAATATCGCTGGAGCTCCACCTGACGATGGCCGTCACCTCATAGCCTTTGGCCTCCACTTCTCCCGCCAGGTCAAATCCGCAGAGCTTCTCAAGCTCCGCAGGAGAAAGTTTTCCCCCTCATCCGGCGTAAGTTTCCCATTTTCTCCTTCCTTCTCTTCATAATGATAAAAATAGGGCCTCCACGTATGCCCCGTCCACATGTCATCATACTGTAGTTCACAATACGCCCGGGCATAAGGGGAAAGCAGCACCTCTCTTGACTCTCCCACCGCTCCGGATTCTGCCTGCGCCGTCCGGCATTCGGTCAGCAGAATAATGCCACTGCCAGCCAGCAGATGAGAATTTGCGCATGTCTCATGATCATTTCACAGCTCCCATTTATATTTGCCAGAGTGTGTCTGAAAGTTTATGGCAGGTTTTCTTCCAGCCATCTGGCCACACCGTCCTGCTCATTGCTGCCGCACACATATGCCGCCGCAGCCTTGACTTCCTGCAAAGCGTTCTCCACCGCCACGCCGACCCCACAGGCCATCAGCATCTCCCTGTCATTGTAGTCGTCCCCAAAAGCGGCCACCTGCGCCAGGGATATACCATGTTCCCTGGCGATCAGCTCTATGCCATTTCGCTTGGTGGACTGCAGGTCATGGATCGTGGCAAGCCGGTTCTCCGAGAGCTGTATATATAACTCGTCCCTCAGATAGGGTCTGAATACTTCCATCTCAGCCCCGGACCTGGCCTCCAGAATAATCTTGTCCGCCACCAGTCCCTCTGTCTCGTGAAAATCCTCCGTGGCCGTATACTCGATTCCCTTCCAGAACTCCCCGGCATCAAAATTACTGTACATTTCATCATTGGACTCTACCGCTATTTTTGTTTTGGGCCGGTCCCGCAGAATCGCCGCCACGATTTTCAGCGGGTTCGGTATCCCGGTTTTGCCCAGCCTGCGCCCGCCATCTTCCACCACGGCTCCATTGTGGAAGACCGCCGCGTCATAAGAAACCCAGGGCAGAAACTTTTTCACCGCCCGGATGGGCCGGGCCGTGGCAATTACAAAAAGCACCCCTCTATCCCGCAGTTTCCGGATTACAGCCTGCGTATACGCCGAAACGCTCTTGTCATCTTTAAGCAAAGTCCCGTCAAGGTCCGTTACCACCATTTTAATATCCGACATGTTTGTCATACCTTACACTACTCCGTATCTCATCTTTCAGGGCGATCATTTCCGCCGTTCCGTCATACTTTCTGCTGCCCAAGATATTCTTCCAGTTCATCCGGAAATTTCTACTATTTCCCGGACCAGTAGAAAATCAATTCTCCTGGATCATATTTATTCCAAATCTTCCCTGGAAATTTCAATGGAAGGATAATGCCCCAGGGTGGTCAGATCCATGTCCAGTGGCACACTGTATACCATGTAATAATTTTCCGGATGAGCCTCTTTCAATTCCTGTAGCTTTAGCTTTGCTAATGCCTTGTTTTCCGTGGCATAGACCACACCGACAACACCTGTATTTCCATCATCTGTATTTTCCACACTGCCAGACATTATTATCTTTAACGGTGCTCCGCCTTCCAGGCCCTGCCTGATATATTCTTCATATTCCATAAAACAAGCCCTCCGTTCCTCCATGGCCCGGACGCTCAGCCCGAGCCGCAGAAATAAGTCGTTTACGCATTGTAATCCAGTTCCGCGTCTGTGGCATGGTCGTATATAAAAGCCCGCCGGGGCGGCACATCCGTGCCCATCAGCGTACTGGTCAGATCTGTGGCCAGCCTTGCGTCCTCTATTTCCACCCGCTTCATCATCCGGGTGGCAGGGTCCAGCGTGGTCTCCCACAGCTGCTGGGCGTCCATCTCGCCCAAGCCTTTGTAACGCTGCAGGGTAAACGGCCCCTTGTGCCGTTTTCGGTATCGCTCCAGCGCCTTGTCGTCATAGAGATACTCCTCCTTGCCCTTGGAAGGCATGGCCTTGTACAGCGGCGGCATGGCCAGATACACATGCCCCTCGTAAATCAGTTCCGGCATAAAGCGGTAAAACAGCGTCAAAAGCAGCATGGAGATATGAGAACCGTCCACATCCGCATCCGTCATAATGATAATCTTGTCATATCTGAGCTTCGAGATATCAAAGTCATTCCCATACCCCTCGGAAAAACCGCACCCAAAGGCGTTGATCATGGTCTTGATCTCCGCGTTGGCCAGCACCTTGTCGATGCTGGCTTTCTCCACGTTCAGGATCTTACCCCGGATGGGCAGGATGGCCTGAAAGCTGCGATCCCGGGCCGTCTTGGCGCTGCCCCCCGCAGAGTCTCCCTCCACAATAAAAATCTCGCATCTGGAAGGGTCCTTCGATTCACAGTTAGCCAGTTTTCCATTGGAATCAAAGGAAAATTTCTGTTTGGTCAGCATATTGGTCCGGGCTTTCTCCTCCGTCCTGCGAATCCTGGCGGCTTTCTCCGCGCAGCCGATAATATTTTTCAGCACTTCCAGATTTCGGTCGAAATACCGGACGATTTCCTCCCCGGTCACCTTGGCCACCACCTTGGCGGCATCCTGATTGTCCAGCTTGGTCTTGGTCTGTCCCTCAAAACGGGGATCAGGGTGCTTGATGGACACCACCGCCGTCATGCCGTTGCGCACATCCGCTCCGGTGAAATTCACATCCTTTTCCTTCAGAATCCCCAGCTCCCGGGCATAGGTGTTAATCACATTGGTGAACTGGGTCTTGAATCCCGTCAGATGAGTGCCGCCCTCGGAGTTATAGATATTGTTGCAGAATCCCAGCACATTCTCGTGAAACTCATTCACATACTGAAAGGCCACCTCCACCACAATATCTTCAGATTCGCCCTTAAAGTAAATGCATTCATGTACAGGCTCGTCCCCCTTGTTCATATCCTTGATAAAGCCTGTGATCCCCTCCGGCTCATGAAAAGTGACCTGCTCCGGCTCCTCCCTGCGCCTGTCCTCAAAAATAATGGTAAGCTCCGGATTCAGATAAGCCGTCTCATGCAGTCTGCTCTTGACTTCATCCTCCTTAAAGCGGGTTTTGTCAAATATCGTGTCATCCGGCAGGAAATTGATGGTGGTTCCCGTCTCCCGGGTCTTGCCGATGATGGGAAGAAGACCGTTTTCCAGCTCTGTCACCGGCAGACCTTTCTCATATTGGTCCTGATAGACGCATCCACCCACTTTGACTGTCACAGTCAACCGATTGGAGAGGGCATTGACTACTGAGGAACCCACCCCGTGGAGACCGCCGCTGGTCTTGTAGGCGTTGTTGTCAAATTTCCCCCCCGCGTGCAGCGTGGTAAAAACCAGCCGCTCCGCGCTTATGCCTTTCTCGTGCATCCCCACAGGGATACCTCTGCCGTTATCGCTGACAGTGGCGGAGCCGTCCGCCTCCAGAATCACCCGGATGGTGTCGCAATACCCCGCCAGATGCTCGTCCACGGAATTGTCCACAATCTCATAGATCAGATGATTCAAGCCCTTTGTGGACACACTGCCTATATACATACCCGGACGCTTGCGAACAGCCTCCAGTCCTTCCAGCACGGTGATGCTGGACGCGCCGTAATTCGTATCTGCTTTTGCCATAAATAATCATACCTCGTTCCTGTTTTGCCCTGCGCTCAAAACATGTCCCCCGGGGACTATGCTTGTTCACATGCCGCCCCATTGCCTGCGAACATTATAGCATACATTTTGTGGCAGGAAAAGGAAAAACAGCAGGAATCATGCTGCGCAGAATCCCATTGTCATGAACAGCGGGCACCTCCCTGGGAAGTGCCCGCCGCTCTCCGATCCGTCTGTGCTCTCCTGTTGTATCCTGTCGTTCCTGGTTATACATTGCTCCTGTGTGAATCTGCCTGTTGCGATGCAGGAGCGCTTTATCATCCTATGCCTCAATCTTCTTACAGCAGGCAAACGCCAGCGCTCCGGGGCCGATATGGCAGGCCACGCTCAGGGACAGCGGATCAATGTGGATATCATAGCCCGGAAACTGTTCCAGAATTTCCTCCCTGTAGGCCCTGGCCGCCTCCTCGTTGGCCGTGTGGGCAATCTGAAGCCAGATATGCTTATCCTCGGACAATCCGCCAAAACGATTCTCAATATCTTTCCTGATGGCGCTGATCATGATGGATTTTCCCTGATTGGTGGTGCGGGCCTTTGCGAAAGCGTCCAGCTTCTCCCCCTGGATCTGCAGTACAGGCTTTAGCTTCAGCAGCGTACCCAGCGCCGCTGCCGCAGGCGTGATACGCCCGCCCTTTTTCAGATAATAAAGGGTATCCAGCATAATGTAAATGCTGCTGTTAAACTTGTCTCCCTCCAGGAAATCCTTGATTTCCAGAGCGCTCATACCTTTGGAGGCCAACAGCTTAGCGTCCAGGGCAGACTGCCTCTGGGTCACGGAGATCCGCTGATTGTTCACCACCTGCACCTTGCCCTCATAGTCCTGGGCCAGCATGATGGCGCTCTGGCAGGAACCGGACAGCCCACTGCTCATGGGAATATGCACGATCTCGTCATAGTCCTTCAGCACCTCGTCCCAGAGCTGCATCACCGATTCCGGCGAAGGCTGACTGGTATGAATATCCGCGCCTCCCCGCAGCTTTTCGTAAAACTGCTCCTGCGTCAGGCTGATATCCTCATAAAAAGTCTCCTCATTGATAAAAAAGGGCATGGGCAATACGAAGATTCCCATCTCCTTTCCCTGGGACTGCGTAATACCGCTATTACTGTCTGTGATTATGGCAACCTTTGACATTAATTTATCCGTTCCTCTCTTCGGGCAATTTGTGATAACCGAGGGTCCTCCAGGGACATCTCGTTTCAGGCGGATACCCATTCCCGTCTGAATCCGCATCCGGTTGAACAATGCCTTGGACGGCGGCAGAACATCGCATATTCAGTATACCCTCAAATCGTTCTAAAGTCAACCTGCAGCCTGTTTTCCCCGTGCAGATATTTCATCAGCCGATCATATTCTCCGGCCGTGTCAGCGTCATAAATGCAGTCCTGACCGCCGCTTCCCCGCATATTTCCAGCCGCCGCGTTCCCGCCCTGTCCATTGCCGGCTCCCAGGACTCCCCTCACACTGTCCACGGCCTGACTGGCCTGTCTGAGGATTTCCGCGTCCGTATAGATATCACCCATCCGGAAGGCAAACTCCCCGCTCTGCCGGATACCGAAAAGATCTCCCGGCCCCCGGAGCTTCAAGTCTTCCGAGGCGATAAAAAAGCCGTCGTTGGACCGGTTCAGGATATCCAGGCGCTCCATGGTCTCTTTGTTGTCCTGGGCGCTGATAAAGATGCAATAGCTCTGATGCTCTCCCCGGCCCACCCGGCCTCTGAGCTGATGGAGCTGTGCCAGGCCGAAGCGCTCCGCGTTCTCCACCATCATCACTGTGGCGTTGGGCACGTTGATCCCTACCTCGATCACGGTGGTGGACACCAGTACGTCAATATTATGAGCCGCGTATTCCTCCATGACCCGATTCTTGTCGGCAGGTTTCATCCTGCCGTGAAGAGTAGCCACCTGAATGTCCGCAGGCAGCGCGGCCCGCAGCTTCTGCGCGTACTCCGTCACATTTTCCAGATCCTCCATCTCCCCCTCTTCCACCATGGGACAGATCACATACGCCTGACGCCCGGCGCGGACCTCCTTTTCAATGAACTGATACGCCTTGGGCCGGTAAGAAGTGCCAACCACACAGTTTTTGATGGGCAGCCGGTTGGCAGGGAGTTCGTCGATGACGGACACCTGTAAGTCCCCATACAAAATAATGGCCAAAGTCCTGGGGATCGGGGTGGCGCTCATCACCAGCACATGGGGATTGCTGCCCTTTTCCGCCAGCACTTCCCGCTGACGCACCCCGAAGCGATGCTGCTCATCTGTGACCACCAGAGCCAGATTCTTAAAGCGCACCTTTTCCTGGATCACCGCGTGGGTTCCCACCACCAGATTGACCTCTCCGGCAGCGATCCTTTCATAGGCTTCCCGCTTCTCCCTGGCTGTCATGCTGCCCACCAGAAGGATAGGCTTTAAGGACACATGATAATGTTCCACATACCCGCATATTCCTTCATAATGCTGCGCCGCCAGTACCTCCGTGGGAGCCATCAGCGCCCCCTGATAACCGTTGGCGGCGCACATCAGCAGGGCCAGCACCGCAATAATGGTCTTTCCGGAACCCACATCCCCCTGCACCAGACGGTTCATACACCAGGGGGAAGACAAATCCCGGCTGATCTCCTGCCAGGCTCTGGTCTGTGCCCCGGTCAGCCGGTAGGGCAGCTGTTCCAGCAGTCTGTCCGTGTCCGCGGTTTCCAACATACGGTATTCGTTTTCCAGCAGCCTGCACTGCTCCCTGTTCTCCCGCAGCAGATATAAAAAGGAAAAAAATTCTTCGAACACCACCCGCCTGCGGGCTTTCACCAGCTCTTCATAACTCGCGGGAAAATGCATATTGTTTATGGCCTCTCTTCGTTCCATCAGATCATACTGCCTGCGCAGAGATTCCGGGTATGGGTCCGGGCCGAAAGCGTAATACGTCAGTGCCTGTTTCACGGCCTTCTGCACCGCCTGATTGGTCAGTCCCTTGGTCAGGGCATAGCGGGGCTGGATAAAGGTAAGAAACCCGGCATACTCCTCCGGCTTGTACATCCGGGGCTGCTCCATCACCAGAGCCGTTCCCCTGGCCTGCACCCGTCCCCGGAAGATATGGCAACTGCCGGGTTTTAACACATTCTTGAGAAAAGGCATGTTAAAAAAAGTGAGCTGTATTCCGCCGGAGCCGTCCCGCGCCAGCGCGTTCAATATGGTCAGGCTCCGCATTTTTTTCACATTCACCGTACCGCAGATTGTGGCCCGGATGGCGCAGATTTCCCCGGATTTGGCTTGGGCTATAGGCACCGGCTCCCGGAACGTCTCATAATCCCTGGGATAATAATACAATAAATCCCCCACCGTCCGAATATTCACTTTGGCAAACAGTTTCTGAGATTTCTCACCGATTCCCTTTATTTCCAAGATGGAAGTGCCATCCTCCATATCCTTACTCCCTCATTTCTTTTCTCCTGACGAGGAGAGAGACGAAAACCTGAATACCGGAAAACAGTCCGGCCCCGCGCCCCGCTCAGGCAAAGAGTCAGCGGCATGGCCCCGGCTGTCTGCGCCAGAATACTATAAAAGGGCAGGCCGCCGCCCTTCGGGCAGCTCCCACCCTTATGCAAATTTCTACTCCACCGAAATAATATAATAGTAGATGGGCTGCCCGCCGTACTGCATTTCAATGTCACAGTTCGGATAAGCCTCCTCCAGTTCCCTTCCAAGCTGCGCGGCGGCCTCCTCCTGTACTTCGCTGCCGTAATAGACGCTGATTAATTCGCTGGACGCATCCGCCATGGCTTTCACCATGTCCTTGGTAACCTGCAGCATATCCTGCCCCACGGACAAAATGCCCCCGTCACCGATCCCCATAAAGTCGCCCTGTTTGATCTCCTTGTCATCAATCATGGTGTCCCGCACGGCGTAAGTCACCTGGCCTGTTTTCACATTGCCGATCTCCTGCATCATAGTGACCTCGTTGTCCTCCACAGACATCTCCGGCACATAGTTGATCACCGCCGTGATACCCTGGGGAATGGTCTTGGTGGGAATCACCAGCAGGTTTTTATCTGTCATCAATTCCGCCGCCTGGTTGGCCGCAAGAATAATATTCTTGTTGTTGGGAAGGATGAAAATCGTCTCCGCGTTCACCTGGTCCACAGCATCCAGAATATCCGCAGTGCTGGGGTTCATGGTCTGGCCGCCTTCTATAATATGATCCACCCCCAGGCTCTTAAAAATCTCGTTCACGCCGTCTCCCACGGAAACCGCCAGAAAGCCCACGGGCTTGGGGGGCTGGACCGGAGCCTGCACAGGAGCGGAAACGCTGGTCTGTACCGGACTGCCCTCCGTCTCCTTCCCGCTCATCTTAAAGAGCTTCTCCTGATGTTCCAGGCGCATATTATCAATTTTCAAATTAGATAATTGTCCATACTTCAATGCCTTCTGAATCGCCAGTCCGGGGTCATTGGTATGTACATGTACCTTGACCACGTCCTCGTCCGCCACGCATACGATGGAATCACCGATGGATTCCAGATAGGCCTTAAAATCCATCTCGTGCTTGATATTGAAAGTCTTGCTGAGCAAAATAATAAACTCGGTGCAGTAGCCGAATCTGATCTCCGCTTCCGCCTGGGCCTGATAGCCGGAAGACCTGCCTGTAGAAGGGCTCTCCTGGGCCGCCGCCGATATGGTATAGTCGATCTCCTTGCCCATGAAAGCGTCATATGCGCCGCTCAGCACTTCCACCAGACCCTGGCCGCCGGAATCCACCACCCCCGCCTGCTTCAGCACCGGCAAAAGTTCCGGTGTCTGACTCAGCACATACCGGGCATGCTCAATGACCTGCGCCAGAAATTCTCCCATGTCCTCCATGCCTTCCTTGATCAGTTCCCGGGCCTTCTCGGCACCGCCCTTGGCCACGGTGAGGATGGTACCCTCCTTTGGCTTCATCACGGCCTTATAAGCGGTTTCCACCGCCTTGTCAAAGGCGTCGGAGAGATCCGGGATGGTCAGCTGCTCCTTGCCGCTGATGCTTTTTGTAAAGCCACGGAGAAGCTGGGACAGAATCACCCCCGAGTTTCCCCTGGCTCCCCGCAGGGAACCGCCGGAGACTGCCTTGCACAGGGCTTTCATATCCGCGTTTTCACCCAGCGCGGACACTTCCCTAGCGGCGGACATGATGGTCATGGTCATATTGGTGCCCGTGTCGCCGTCCGGCACGGGAAACACATTCAGTTCGTTGATCCATTCCTTTTTGCTCTCCAGGTTCTTTGCGCCGGCCAAGAACATCTTAGACAACATCTTAGCATCGATAGTATTTGAAGTCACGATAAATCCTCCTAAAATATAGTTCTTCAGCCCTCCTGCCGCTGCCGGCCCCGGAGGCGGCTGACTAATCAATCACTCTGACACCTTCCACAAAGATATTGATCTTTTCGATATGGATACCGGTAAACTCTTCCACCTTATATTTCACACTGCTGATCAGATTGTCCGACACAGCGATAATGCTTACGCCGTAAGCCACAATCACATGAAAATCCAGCGTCAGTTTATTGTTGTTCAGGCTGACATTGATGCCCCTGGTCAGACTGTCTTTTTTCAGGAGTTTTGACATGCCGTCCTTCACGCTGACCCCCGCCATCCCGACGATGCCAAAGCATTCAACGGCCACGCTTCCGGCATACTGGGCAATGACCTCGTTGTTGATCACAATATTGCCCATATGTGTATTCATAGAAGAACCCTTCATTTAGTACTACCTCCTTATTCTGAGTTCCGCAGTCTCCCTCCTGCGTCTTCCCGCGGAATAAGATCTGACGC
>CAJUAB010000014.1:119704-129127 GCA_910583845.1 uncultured Acetatifactor sp. | reverse complement strand
ACCTAAACCCGTGTTTAGCGCACTGATGGCCCCGGTCACCGTCCCGTCCCCGATCCCTGCCAAGGATGTGCTTCCCAGCAGCTTCCACAGATATCTTGCATTCTTTGCAAACAGGGATACCTTCCTCCATAAGCTGTCATGCTTTTCCCCGGATGCCATCAGCTCCACATCCGTCCACCCGGTGGGGTTGGCCGCGTCCCCGCTGGTAAAGGAGACTGTGTTGTCCTTCGTGTCCCCCGTCATCGTCTGCCTGCCGTTCCACGACTGCCGCTCAGACGCCGTGATGTGGATGGTGCTGTTGCCCGTATGGCCGTCAACCTCCGCCTGGCTCGCCTTGGTGCCCATGGCCTGTTCCAGGGCATCCACCACGGTATCATTCTCCTGCATGGCCTGTGCTATTTCCCCCAGGGTGTCCAGCGTACCGGGCGCGCCGTTAATCAGCTGGGCAATCCTGGCATCCGTGTACCCTGCGGCCTGCTGATAAGCTGCATCTATGGCTCCCTGCTGGGCTGTGGAAACCGGTTTGTCCAGATCGGAGGTATCATCCGCGTTTCCCAGGCCGACCTGTTCCTTGGTGGTGTGGTGGGGATTATCGCCGTTGCCCATATGGTCCCGTATGCTGTTCTCCAGTTCCAGAACGTCCCCCACGGTCGCCATCCCGGACTGATCCATCTGGATCGTAATGTGGTCCGTATTCTCCAGTGTGATCTTCAGCCGGACCTCCATCCCGCACAGGGTCTGGGACTTCCCGGGCATAAACGCCGCCCGCGTCTGCTCCGCCGCCACGGCAAACAACACCGGAGCGTCTTCCCCGCAGCGGGCATACAGGCCCAGTGTGTTCGCGAAATACCCCTCTTCCAGGTCACTGTTTAAAAAGACGGACCCGATCCGGACCCCCTTTTCATCCTTTTCCATTTTCCGGATGCCTGTCCTCTGCCGGATGTCTTCCAGTTCTGTAAGGCCCTCCAGGGCCGTATCATACTTCCGCTCCGACATAACCATTTCCGTAAACACCAGCTCCTCCTGAGCATGCAGTTTGCGGTTCAGAAGCCGGGTTCCCGTGTCTGTTATTACCAATTTAGAAAAATTCGCCATTCTGCGCCTCCTGATTCTCTATCTCTATGATATCTGTATAAGCGGTCCCGCCGCCCACAAAAATCTCCCCGCCTGTCTCCACCGGAATCCGGTTGGTTGTCCGTGCCGCAATATTACATGGCACGGTCTCTTCCACGATGCGCTCCAGTTCTCCCACCTGTCCCGCCATTTCAAGCATCGTCTGTATCCATATCTCATAACCCTGCCGGAAATCCGCCTCCATTCCAAAGTCCGCGCCGTCTCCCAGCAGTCGGATCTTCTCAGCCAGTACCCGGAGAGTATAAGGGATCTTGTTTACCCACCTGCTCTGCACTTTCATCCGCCTGCTTTCCAGGTCATCCTCCTCTGCGGGATACAGACCCAGCAGCTTTTCAAACCGCGCGATCCCGTATTCATCGGCGGTGGAGATGAAGCGGTTATAGAATATCCTGTCCGCGCCGCTCCACGCCAGGGCAAACTCAGGATCTTCCGCCCCCAGGGCCGCCGCAGGCTCCTTATACTTCCGCATAAACGGAGGCAGGCAGGAGACCAGCTCAACCTCTCTGATCATCCGCTGACACCTCCCATCACCGGGATTTCATACTGCCCCAGCGTCACGTTGGCGGCCGTCCCGTTCAGTCTGGTGTCCGCGATATCCACCACGCCTTTTACTGCCAGTATCCGGGACTCGATCTGGCTGATCCTGACCACCAGAAAGCCGCTGTCCGCCCAGGCCTGTCTGAGCTGCAGCAGATATTCCTCCACTGCTTCCCCGATGGATGTTTTCAGATTGTTCCAGCCATACCCTTCCGCAAAGGACAGCGTGGTCCTGACCTCAACCGCCACGGGCACGGCGCTCCTGACATGGACAACATGCCCTATGGGCGCGGTGCCGTATCCCTCCCCCTGGTTTTCCCCGGGGTCAAGGACAGTCTGCACTCTGTCCACCAGTACGCCGCTGGCCTCCCCGAAATCCGAGTTGACCACCGTAATCAGGACGGTCCCCCCAACCGTCAGTTTCTTTTCCTGCGCAGCCCTATATACCTTCTCAAGCCACGCCGCGGCCTCCCCGGGCGCCGTAGCCATGGCGGATTCGTACCAGGCCCGGACTGCGTCGTCCGGAACCATCTCCGCCGGACGGAGATCTCCGTTCCAGACGCGGGTGACCTTCACCCCTCCCACGCCCTCAATGCCCTGGACCTTTGCCAGATAATCCGCCCTGTTCCCGCCAAATGACTGTTCATGGAAGCTGTCAAAATACCGGCGGCGCAAATCCTCTGTATCCTCCTCGTCCTCTCCCGGTATCAGGACCTCCGTCAGTTCGGAGGTTTCCAGCCCCTGTATGTAGCTCATGGGGATCATCCGCCCCAGATACTGGTTGCCCACGGTTCCCGGTGTTTCGCATCGCGCCTGGTACTGCCCCGGGGCCATCCGCTCCGTGACCACATAATTCAGATCGCCAATATTGAACCGCTGTCCGGTTACATCCACGGCCTCCGGCGTGAACACCGCCTTCAGCACGGCGTGGGTCGCCGGCCGGGGCGTGATCCCCCTGTCTTTGCACAGCAGGATCAGGAACTCTCTTGCCGCCGTGTCTCCATAGGAATTTTTCATCAGATATTCCAGCTCAATATACAGGATCGCAAGTTCGTTTGCCGTTGACTCGATGGTATCGTAAATCAATGCGCTGGGCCGCTTGTCCAGCTTGTCTGATACCCGGGCCAGCATTCGCTCCCGAAGGAAATCATCTGTCATGCCTTCATACATTTATATATTTACCTCTCTTTCCGCCGTAATCATGCCGTAAATGGTATGCACCGTAAATACGGTATGCACAGTCCCTTTTACGCTGGTGTCATGGGCAAAGTCTGTCACCTTTATAATCCGGTCATCCATCAGAAGCGCTTCCGTGATCCTGCGCTCCAGTTCCGCGCATACCCAATTCACAGGCTCGCCATAGAGATCCATGGTCTCGATCCCGTACCACCACGGATAGATTACATATTGATACCGCTCCGTCTGTAGAATGCGGAAGATGGCCTGGCGCAGAGCTTCCCGGCCATCCACAAGCCCCCGGACGCAGTCCCCGTCCAGATCCATTCTGTAAGTCAGACCGGGCTGCTTTACTATTTCAAAGTCCTGCGCTAAAAATCCGCCGGTTGATGGAATCATAGTTTCCCTCCTATCCGGTCAATGACCACATATTTCTGCCCTTCCTGCTGCCTGATCAGGATGACTTTCTCCCCCACGGCCAGGCTGTTATGAACCGTAATATTCTTTTTTCCCGAAACAGAATGTTTATGTACAAGATTGCTTTCCCCTGTGGTCAGGTTGACAGCATCCCCATCGCCGTCTGTTCCGCTTACGGAGTGGCTGTGAGTTCCCAGAGCGCTCTCCGTGAGGCAGTCAACGGTAACCGCCAGATGATAGTCCGTCACATTTCGGGTCAGCACCAGCTGGGCTTCCCCCAGCAGCATTTTCTGCTCCACACTGATTTTCAGCGGGTTTACGGATTGAACCGCTCCAAAAAATACATTGACGGGCTTGGATGATTCTCTCTCATCCCGCGCGGCTTTTTTCATCGCTTTTACCAGTTCGCTTACATCAGCCAACAAATTCACCACCTTTCAGCGTAAGGTTCATCCAGTGCTCACCCTGCTTATAAATATGTTTGCAGGATTCCACCAGCATGAAATTATTTTGTTTCCAGTCGCCCAGATCGAGGCTGACGACTACCATAGACCCTGCCCTCACCCTGTTGTCTCCCATGGCGTTATTGATTTTCAGGGTTCTGGTTTTCTTATTGTACAGTTTCAGAAGCGCGTCCGCTTTTGCCTGTCCGTTTTCTCCCTCGGAGAGAGTTTCAAAGTATTGCAGAACGCCCCATCTGTTGATATTTTCCCCGCTCTGGGCCATAAAGACATCCCGGAATCCGGTATCTTCATTGTCATAGGTCAGCTTCACCCTGTTATACGTGTTATCGTCAATGGACGATGTGTAGTCAAAGTTTTCCCCGGTTTCCTCGTCAATCATCAGATAAGCACCCGGCCGGCCCACATACATCTCAGACAGATGCCGCAGTGTCAGCTGTCCAAAGTCGTCGTACATCACATAGAGTTCTCCGGTGCCCGTCAGTTCCTGATCAAGGGCATTTTCGATCATCTCAAACAGCGATGTATTCTCTTCCACCCTTGATTCCATGATAAACGCAGTGTCCTCTATGGTGCCCACGTTCAGGGCAAAGTCCTCCGCGATCATCCTGATCAGCTGCGACGCGGTCTTGTTCTCATAGACATAGGTGTCCTTATTTTTCAGATACCGCAGCTGGTCGTAAGCGGTAACTTTTATGATCTGGTCCTTGTCCCTGCTCTGTTTGAAGACGTAACCGTAAAAAATCTTGTCGCCGTCCACTGTCAGTCTCACGGCGCTGCCCTCCGAAAACCCCGGCATATCGTCTTTCAAAAGCGTGAAGGTCAGTTTGCCCGGAGAGCCTCTCCTCTCCGTCTGCCATTCAATTCCTTCTTCCACAGACGGAATATAGGCTTTTGTGCCCGATCCGTCTCCTATCAAAAGTTCAATATCTATTGAAATCACCTCCTCTCCTGATATCTCTATCCGGCAAAGCCCTTTCCGGGTCTTTGCGCTTGTCAGAATCCTTATGCCGCCGGAATTGTCAAAACCTGACCCGGATAAATCCGATTGGGATTGCCGCCTACAATATCACGGTTCGCGTCATAGATCACTGTGTATTTCGAGCCGCTGCCATAAAATTTTTTCGCGATGTTCCAGAGGCAGTCGCCTTTTACAACCGTGTAGGAGGCAGGCTGCTCCGGTTCAGGCGACGTTGATGTTTCCCGCTGGGGCTCCACCGCCGCTCTGGCCCCAAGTTCCGACATGATGACATTCACTGTTTTAGGCCCATAATCACGCCATTGTTTCAGCTTTATCTTCACAGTAATGTCAAATCCGTCCTTGGCATCCTCCGTCAGTTTATAGTCCTCCAGCGTCACTTTGATGTTTGTCCCAAACAGCTTCCGGTTGCCTGGAAGTGACCGGCAGACAATGAACTGGAAGGGTTTCCGGCTGTTTTTGAGCGACTCAAAACAATTGAGAAAATAGTCGGCCTCCCTGAACCCGTCCTTATAGACCGCAAAGGGATATTGTACCTGCGGAATCCCACAGCTGAATTCTATATCTGTCAGCCCGGCGCTTTTCAGAATGTTTATCTCGCCTTCGTTGATGAGAGTCAGGGTTTTATTCGCGTTGTTGATCTTTATCTCCAGCTTTGACGGAGTTATGGGAAGCATACATTTATCCAGGAAAAATTCATATCCGCTTCTCGCCATTTATTCATGCACCCCCTCTGTAATGCTGTCAATGGATTCGTTTACGGCATCCGTCAGTCCTGACACGACACCGTCCAGATCCATAGCGCTGTTTATGTTATTGTGGTTGGTCTGCTCGATCTTCACTTCCGCCAGCGTATATCGATTGACTGCTTCCTGTTCCGCGATGTCGCGCAGGTATTTTAAGTCTTCTTCTGTACAGGCAAGGGAATCCTTGATGCTCCCGGTGTTCTCAGCGATTACGCCAACGCCCCCTCCGGCCGGTTGCTCCACAAGGTCATTCGTATCGGGGGGGGGCTCTGTCGGGAACAAATCCTTCAGGCTGAAACTGCCAAACAGATCCGCAATTCCATCCCCCAACGCCGCACCGGCTTCAAAGGCTTCAGAAATCCAACCGTCTTGAAAAATTTCATACGTATGGAATCCTTCATTAAACGCGTCGCTGACACTTTTAAATTCTTCCTTGTTTCCCTCCGCCTCTAACGCTTTGGCTGCATAGATATCAGCCACATCACGTGATGCATTAATGAATCCTGAATCAATTTCGACAAAGGGCAGTTTGTTCAATGCCTCACAAATGTCTGCGACAACAGAAAGCACAGTTGACAAAAGGGCATACCACTTTGACTGGACTGAACATATTGCATTGTTAAATGCGATTTTCATATTATCTGTTAATGCGCCGATTGCGTTCCAGATCCCCAGGACAATATCCGCCACGGTCAAACCCAGGTTCTTAAAAAACTCGTTAGCAACATTAAGGCATCCACAAATCACGCCAAGACCGGAATCAGCCACGCCAGTCATTTTTGCGATCGCGTTGCATACTGCAAAAATCACAGCAATCAGCGCAATTATCAGAATGATAATCCAGACAATGGGGCAGGCATACATGGCGCCGTTCAGCCCCATCTGTGCAGTTGTCGCTTTCCAGGTTGCCCCAGTCGCTATCATTGTGGCCGCTGCCAGCAGACCCTTTCCAATCGCAACAGCACCAGCTGCTACAGAAGACGCAAGTTCCAGTCCTTTGGTAATAGCCAGGTATGCCCCATATACAGCCAGGGCAGCCGCTATACCGTATATGATAGGGGATATCCATGACCAGTTGTCTATAATTATCTGAGCAAAATTCAGAGCGCCCTCCAAAAGCCAGGATAAAACAACCATTATAACCTGCAATCCCTGTGTAATCCCACTCAGAATTGACTGGATGGTCCCCTTGTGATCAATAATCAGGTCCACAAATAACATAACAAACGGACACAGCTGACCGCCAATCGTCTTATTTATTTCTTCAAACGCGTGATTCATCTGAATAATCTTACCATCCGGAGTGTTGCTCAGAGATTCATACAGCCCATCCCAGGAATCCGAAATCACAGCATTGATAGCAGCTGCCGCCTGTATATCCTGAGAGGCGTTCAGATATTCCTTCCCAATGGCCGCAATCACCTGTTCCTGCGTGGCAGTTCCTTCTATAACCGCTTTCTGCGCCTCAGTAAATGCAAGACCTTTCTCTGCCATGGCTTCATAGGAGCCTGCCCTTGCGTCTCCGAGAATCCCTGCGTACTGCGCCATTGTACCACCGTCAATCTCACCGCCGCCGGAAACACCCATTGCGAAATCCGCAAGGGTATCCATCATCATCACTATGGCCGTAGGATCTGAAAAAGCAGAGGACAGCTCCGTTGCCCCGGCAATCATAGCATTATCCGTATATATACCCTGCCCCTGAATTTCATGCGCTTTGTCAACAACAGAGTCAAATGCGCTCTGTAAGGCCTGTGGCTCTGCATCAGTCGGAGATTCTCCGGTATATTGCAGGTTATATGCAGCATCCGGATTGTTCAACATGGCAGCCATCAACTGCGCCTCCGCACGAGCCTGGTCGTAATTCGCATTTGCGCCATAGACGGCATAATCTACCAGCCAACTGATACCCTCCATGATATCCATCTCCGCGGTTATGGATGCACTAAGGCTGCTGGAGATTATATTGGCTGCTTGTGAATTGCCCCCCTTGGGAGCATTTTCCTTGGAATCATTCCCTTTGGGAGCGATTTTCGTGGGGGTATTTTCCGTGGGAGTATTTTCCTTGGGAGCGACTTCCATGGGAGTGTTATCTTTGGGGCCTTTTTCTTTAGGCGTATTTTCCTTAGAAGTGTCCTTCTTTGATTCATTCTCTTCCGAGTCACCCGATTCTTCCAGATTCCATTCTATCTGCATGTCGGCTGATATGGGCGGACCGTTCGGTATCGTGTCAGGCCTGACCTCCTGAGGATCGGGGGTGGGCACATTGTTGGCCATCACGCTCACTTCCACATTGACAAGCTGATTCATGGAAAGTATGTCAATCTGCGGAACCACCATCTGCGGAACATCCAGTTCGGAGACTGCCTCTTCAAACGCATTCCATTCCATAGCCATTTTTTCTAATTCGTCCCTGACATTTTCAATGGGACTTGTGTCCAGCTCATCATTCACCGTATCCCACAGATCTTCCAATGTGGAAGCGGCGGCTGCGGCGGAGCCGACTATGACATTCAGAATGTCATAGAGATCGTCATACATCTTAATGCTTTTCTGAATAGATGCCATCCTCATCACCTTCCTTTCTTTCTGGATTTTCTTTTCATTTCTTTTTCCCTTTCCCTGTCATTTTTCACCTTAACCCGGATGGCAGCTATGACAAACGCTTTCTCCTCTTCATCCATGTCAAGAAACTGTGTGGGCAAAATATGAAGTTTATGAAGGGCATAGTAGGCGTAATTCGCCTCCCCATCCCCTTCCTCAATCAGTTTTTTGCCTCTTCCACCTTGTCCTCAAGAGTTTTGCTGAATCCCTGGAATTTCTGCATCCATACGCACAGTTCGGCATATTCACCGGGATCATCCACCATGGCGTAGATCAGTTCCTCCGGGGTCTTGACGCCGTAGCTGTCCTGCAATGCCGAATCGTACAGATCAGGGCAGACAGTGGCGGCGCAGATCATCTTGTTCAGATACCGGGATGTGTCCAGCCTGGGCCTGTACAGATTCGGTTTTCCCGTGACCTGCACTTCAATGGTGCAGGCATCCCGAAGGGTATCATTTTCCCTGGATGTCAGATGGCGGAACTCCCACTCAACAGGGTTCCCGGTGGTTTCGTCCGGCAGGGACGCAGTAGGCGCGTAAAAACCGTTTTTCTTTTCCTTCTTGTTTGCTTTCATAAACTGTGAAAAATTAGACATGATTTATCTCTCCTTTTCTTAAAGTCGCCGCGCTACCATCCGATCAAACAAAGTCTCTTCGGCGCGCAATCGGGAGAACAAATTTGATTCGGGAGTGCCCTAATAAAATTTGTTCCCTGTATCACAGGACCCATTACCTTTTTACAGATAATGGGTCCTTCTTGTTGTTTTTCCTCTTCCCCTGCCTGTTGCCGGACGCAGGTAAGCGGATCAGATCAGTTGGTCAGAAATCCGGTCAGTCTGGCGAAGGATTCCGGCATTGAGAAATCTTCAAAGGTTCCTTCGATCTCCTCATCCAGGTATTCGCCGTCAGCGTCAAATTTGGCCAGCACACCGCCATCCGTGTTGCAGTCATAGAAGATAATGGTCTGTCTTCCCGCATCACTGGTGGGATCATCGTTGGTAATCTGCATCTCGAAGTAGATGTCATGTCCGGTGTTCTTGTAATCCAGAAGCGCCTGCCGCAGAACGGACTGGTTATAGTGCGCCGTGCCGGAGAATGTCCCCTCCATCCCGCATGACTTATGGCCCGCCATGATCGCTCCCAGGCGGGGAACGGTGGCTTTGGTCTTCTCGATCTTCGCCTCCATATCAATCATCTGCATAAAATTGTACCTGTGTGTGCCAATCGTGATAAAACATTCCGCCAGCTTTGCGGCAACGGTGTCCCTTGCCTTCATCGTCACATTGTTTTCCATATTCGTTTACTCCTCTTCTTATTTAAGTTCCGTCTCTTCTCTACAGGACCCTTTCCAGGGGAGGATTTCCTGCTGC
>CAJUAB010000014.1:0-119604 GCA_910583845.1 uncultured Acetatifactor sp. | reverse complement strand
TTTAAGTTCCGTCTCTTCTCTACAGGACCCTTTCCAGGGGAGGATTTCCTGCTGCATAATGCGCATCAGGGAATCCTCCCGGGTCCTTCCGCTCCGAGACTGTTTTAAGTTCCGTCTCTTCTCTACAGGACCCTTTCCAGGGGAGGATTTCCTGCTGCGTATTGCGCATCAGGGAATCCTCTTACCTGCTTGCTGGTAATGGGTCCTTCCGCTCCGAGACTGTTTTGAGTTCCGTCTCTTCTCTACAGGACCCTTTCCAGGGGAGGATTTCCTGCTGCATAATGCGCATCAGGGAATCCTCTTCCCCCGGTGATGGGTCCTTCCGTTTCGAGACTGTTTTGTGTTCCGTAACCGGTATGCGGTTCCTATTTCACAACAGTGGTCATATACATTCTGCCCATGGCGTTTACAACCTCAATGGCGCCGGTGACGACCACGGATTTCTTGGTATCCCCCTGTTCCACGGTCAGATCGGAATCCGTGAAATTTTCAATGGCGCCCATGGTCTGCAAGTCCTCCCGCAGCTTTTTCAGATCAGACCACAGGGAGGTTCTGCCGGACGCCTTGTTAGGCACCACTCCCAGGTACTTAGTGTTGAACAGCACAGCGTCATCATTGCCCAACTGGTCGATGACACGGACTGTCTGGTTGTCCTTGAAGACAGCGCCGCACTCCTCGGATAACGTAACCATACTGTTGATATCCTCCAGCACCCGGATATCGGAATTAACCCTGTGCAGCACAAACTCGCCCCTGTCGATGCACTGCTCCAGCTGTGCCTGGGTGAAATCCGTATTCACTCTGAAAGAACCGTCATACTTCTTGTTCTGAACGGACCTGTTGACCTCGCACCCGCATTCCGCGCCGGTCACCCAGTATACAAGAGATGTGCCGGGCCAGCCCTCGTCCAGGGTGCTGTTCTTTACATTGACCACGCCCATATAATCGCCCGCGATCTCATGACCCACAAGCTGGAATTTTACGCCCATCTCATCCCGCAGACGCTTATTGAAGGACACATACAATTTCTTGACCGTCTCGCTTTCCGCAGTCACGCCCACGACGTTGAAGGAGTAGGATTCAATCTTATCCAGATACTTCTGGTGCGCCTCTCCATCTGCCTCTTTGTTGGTTCCTCCCGCCAGAGGCGAAGAAGCCGTCACTGCCAGAACCGCTTCCGGCTTGAACCTCACAAAATCGTTGGCGGTGAGTTCCGCCGCCGTGCTGACTGTCTGGCTGTCCACCAGGGATGTTCCCATGTAGGTATAAACATCAAACAGCGCTTCGTCATCCACATTGGCCTGGATCACAATTTTCAGATCATTGCCGCGGGTTCCCCCATACAGGGCAACCGCGAAATCATTCTCCGCCTTTGCACCGCCGCCGTTCAGACGGTATGCATGCAAAACTCTGGCATTCAGGAACAAATCCCACAGTCCTCTCATCTTCTCATGATCCGCCGCGTAACCGAAAATTCTCATACTGTCCTTCTGAAAATCTTCATTGGTCACAGTAAACACTTCATCCTCCACACCCCAGTCAAGTTCCAGGGGCATTGTGCAGACCCCCCTCCCCGACAGGGCGGCTGTCGCCCTCGCCAGCGATACAAAATTGATGTACGCTCCGGGCAATTTCTTATTCTGCGCAACAAATGTGCCTCCACCTAAAGCCATATTACTTCACCTTTCCTTTCAAAAAATCATTCATTAATCTGTCTACCTCCGCAGTGGCGTATTCCCCGCCATTCTGCAGCAGGGCGGACAACAAGTCCCTCCTGCCCTGATACCTGGCGGACCCAAGCACCTGCTCCCGGCCAAACCTTTGCGGATCAGCCGGCTTTGCCGCATCCTTTCCCAGCGTATCCGATTTTTTTGCCGCCAACTCCATTACCCCCCTTTCGCTGTGACATCTGACGTCATTTCACCCATGGCAACGGTTTCTTCCTGTCTACAGGCAAAATAGTCATAATTCACATAATAATGCAGTATCCCGCCCACGATCTCTCCGCGCATCCGCGTTCCTCTCATCAGACCGTCAACGGTAATGCATTCCAGGCAATCGCATAACTGTTCGGCCGCTTCACAGCACTCCCTGTTTCTCTCACCGTCCTGCGGCGGAGAATACCGGATCAAAAACTGACTGCGCCGTAAAAACCTTCCCTCTTTCATGAGCTCGCTGGAGAAATTCAGACATTGGACAAAAAAACAAGGCCTGTCCAGGCCCTGTCCGGTCTCTTCCGTATAAATTTCGCAGCCATCGCCGAACTTTGCGCGCAGGGCAACGCCGATTGCCTCCACAATCCTGTTGATCACTGTAAGACACCTCCTCTCCGATCATCTTTTCAGGCAGACAACGAAAATCCGCACTCCGCGGATTCTATTGCCTAAACAAAAGTTGCAGAAGAAATCTGATCTCCCGACCGGTCTCTTCTGCAACCTGTTTTACATTTTATACTTTACCACGGATCTTACGTAAACACAACGGTAACTGTTGTAGTATTCTGTCACATAAATAACCTGTAAGGACAGATCAGACGCTGATAAGCGCGTCAAAATTTGTGCCCCTATAAAAAAGTGCTTGCATTTCAGGAGTCAGTATGATATATTTTTGATATCAGATAAATCTCAATATGAAAGGTGAGGGAATACGTATGGAAGAAAAAATTCTGAGTGGAAAAAAGAACGGAATGAAAGTGTTACTGTCAGTGCTGTTGATCTATGTACTGGATATCGCGTTGTTCGCGGTTTCCGTAAGTCATGTGCAGGGGCCGGCGACACCGCTGTGGGTGGTGGGCGTGGTGGTCAGTTCCTTTGTATTTCTGACTGCATGGATTCTCCTCTGCGGCCTGAAGGTTTTAAGACCCCAGGAAGCGCTGGTCCTGACTCTTTTCGGAAAATATGTGGGTACGCTCAAGGACAGCGGTTTTTACTTTGTGAATCCTTTCTGCACAGGGGTAAACCCGGCGGCCAAGACCCGGCTGAATCAGAGCGGGGATGTGTCCGAGACCGGCAGCGGCATGGCGGCCCTGATGGGCGCGGCGCAGGGAGCCGCCACAAATGTGACGGTCTACAGCAACAAACTGTCTCTTAAGATCATGACTCTGAACAACAGCCGTCAGAAGATCAATGATTGCCTGGGCAATCCCATTGAGATCGGTATCGCCGTCACCTGGAGGATTGTGGATACGGCGAAGGCCGTGTTCAATGTGGAAAACTATAAGGAATTTCTCTCCCTGCAATGCGACAGCGCCCTCCGCAATGTGGTCCGTATTTATCCCTATGATGTGGCACCCAATGTGGATACCACCGGCGACGGGGTTGCGGACGAGGGGAGCCTGAGAGGTTCCAGCGAAGTGGTGGCTGCCAGGATTCGGGACGAGATTCAGGCCAGAGTCAAAGAGGCCGGAATAGAAGTTGTGGAAGCGCGGATCACTTATCTGGCATACGCGGCTGAGATTGCCGCCGTCATGCTGCAGCGCCAGCAGGCATCGGCAATCATAGACGCCAGGAAAATGATCGTAGACGGCGCGGTGGGCATGGTGGAGATGGCATTGGAGCGTCTCAACGAGAGAGGCGTTGTGGAACTGGATGAGGAGCGCAAGGCGGCCATGGTCTCCAATCTCTTAGTAGTTCTGTGCGGGAACCGGGACGCACAGCCCATCGTGAACTCGGGAAGTCTGTACTGATATGGCGGAAAACAAAAAGCAAATCCCCCTGCGCCTGTCCCCGAAACTGTACAACGCCATTGCCGCCTGGGCGGAAGACGATTTCCGCTCCGTAAACGGACAGATTGAATATCTTCTGACGGAATGTGTCAGACAGCGCAGAAAGAATGAGAAAAATGTCTCCGATGAGCCGGACGTCCCGGCGGAATCTGATCTTTAAAGCATGTTTGAAAATGCTTTCCTAGAGTGTGTTTGAAAAATGCTTTCCGTTAGATGTGCGTCACAATTTGTGGGAGATTTGGGCCAAATGAAGGGCGCATAGCGGGCTATGTAACCTGAATTTGGCCCAAATATCACGCAAAGTGGGGCGCACAGATGGCGGGAATGATTTTTCAAACACGCTCTAGGACACATGCCACAATTTGCGGATGACTATATGCCAAATCCAGAGGCATAGCGGGCAGCGCCCAGATCTGTAGGTAAACCGATATGAAAAACATCCATAGCATTGCATTTTATACGGGAAGCAAGGAAGAATTGCTTCCCGGTTTTGAGAAAGATTTTCCCTATATCGCTTCCAGGGCAGAACTTGACAAGTATATAGGGCGTTATGTGCCGTGGCACTGGCACAAGGCAGTGGAACTTTTTTACATGGAAAGCGGCAGCATTGAATATGATACGCCCGGAGGAAAACGATTGTTCCCTGCCGGAAGTGGCGGCCTGGTAAATTCCAACGTACTCCATATGACGAAAGCAGTATCACAGAGGGAAAAGAATATACAGCTGCTCCATATTTTCGATGTTTCCCTGCTTGCCGGGGAACAGGGAAGCAGGATTGAGCAAAAATACATTGTGCCTGTTACAACAGCCCCGCAGATTGAGATCATTCCTTTTTATCCGGGCAATGCGGCAGAAGAAAAGATTCTGAAGCGGATTGCCGCATCCTTTCGTTTGTCCGGTGATGCATTCGGGTATGAAATAAAACTGCGGGAAGCCCTGACGGAAATATGGCTGATGCTTTTTGAACGATCCCGCCCTATGCATGAAAAGGAAGGGAAATATAACAAAGGCAACGATCAAATAAAGCTGATGATGATATACATTCATGAGCATTACGGGGAGAAAATCTCTGTCCCGGAGCTTGCGGCGGCGGCATATCTGAGCGAAAGGGAGTGCTATAGGGTATTCCAGGAATGTCTGCATATGACACCCATAGAGTATATAAAGGCTTACCGTCTGCAAGCCGCCTGTCAGATGTTGGCCAAGGGGCAGAAATCTGTTACAGTTATCAGCCATGACTGCGGTTTAGGAAGCAGCAGTTATTTTGGAAAAGTTTTTCGGGAATACGCACATTGTTCACCCACAGAATATCGGAGGAGATGGCAGAATAGTGATAGATCAGGGCAGAAATGAAATATTTTTCCTGTGCCCCCTTACATTATAATCATACTTGTAAAGTCAATCGGCTATTAACAGAAAACGGGGGCAAAGTGGAAATGGAGCTAAACATTCAGACCGCGGAACTGGCCTTAAAGGAAGCGTCAGAATCCAATCCGGGGGCGTGGGCGGACCATTCCCGGTATGTAGCCAAAGCCTGTAAAAATATTGCGTCACGCTGTAAAGATTTATCTTCTGAACAGGCGTATCTTTTCGGGCTGTTACACGATATTGGACGTTATGCCGGAGTGAGTTCGGAAAGACATCTGATAGACGGCTATCGTTACTGTATGGCGCGTGGGTGGGAAAAAGCTGCACAGATCTGTATATCCCACGCATTTATGATACAGGATATTGATACTTCTATCGGAGAGTTTGATGTCAGTGATGAGGATTACCGGTTTATGAAAGATTTTGTTGCAAATGCGGTATATGATGATTATGACCGTCTGGTACAGCTATGTGACGCATTGGCTATGCCCACGGGGTTCTGTCTTCTGGAAAAGAGATTTGTGGATGTGACAATACGGTACGGCGTCCACCCGGCGACAATAGACAGGTGGAAAAAGATTTTAGAGATAAAAGAACTGTTTGAAGAGCAGATTGGTTGTTCTATTTATACTTTACTCCCGGGCGTTGTGGAAAACAGTTTTCGTTGAGGGAGGGATTTATGTATTACGAAGCAAGTGATTTTTTGGAGACTGCGGACAGCGATACGTTAAAGCAGATCGCCCGCACAAGGAAATTAACACGGGAATATTATTTTTCCGATTATGGAGATGTGGTAAAACGCACTTCCATTCTTCGGGAGCTGTTGGGCGCAATAGGAGAAAATGTGGCAATCGACACACCTTTTCACTGCGACTACGGAAAAAATATTTTTTTGGGAAATGATGTGATCATCAATATGAATTGTACCTTTGTGGATAATAAAACTATCCGAATCGGCGACCGGGTTTTGATTGCGTCAAATGTGCAGATTTATACATCTTCACACCCTGTTTTACCGCTGGAAAGGCTGGTGGCGGATTGGAAGGAACGCCAGACAACATTTTTCAGAACCTATGCGCGCCCGATCGAGATCGAAAATAATGTCTGGATAGGCGGCGGCTGTATTCTTCTGCCGGGAGTCACCATCGGTGAAAACAGCGTGATCGGAGCCGGAAGTGTTGTAAACCGCCCTGTCCCGCCTAATTGCGTCGCGGCAGGGAATCCATGCAGGGTGATACGTTATTTTGATGCAGAACCGTAATCCCCATACACTCTGCTTTTGACTTTTCTCTCCCCTGCTTTTCATCCGTCACAATCCCACCGACAGGACTTCATGTCCACATGGGTGTCATCTTTGAATCTGACGCCCTCCGCCAGCAGCAGACTGCGCTGTGCCCCAAAATGCGGGGCCAGTCTGCCGACATGGTTCACCACCCGGTGGCAGGGATAATCCCCATAGATTTCCGCCCTGCCAAGCACCTTTCCCACCAGCCGGGCATTTTTTTCCCGGCCGATGAGCCTGGCGATCTGTCCGTAGGAGGCCACCTTGCCCGGCGGGATCTCCTCCACCACAGAGAGAATTTCATAGATCAGGCCTTCCTCCAGAACCGATGCCATACGCCCA
Organism: uncultured Acetatifactor sp.; assembly: GCA_910583845.1. Lineage (GTDB taxonomy): Bacteria > Bacillota > Clostridia > Lachnospirales > Lachnospiraceae > Acetatifactor. Next base: position 112,888 of record CAJUAB010000014.1, on the reverse strand, counting down.
TCCCTCCTCTACAGCCTGCACTCCAGCTGGCAGTCAAAAGGCTCTTTTTCCACATGGTCCCGGCGGATTTCCTGCGCCTCCACACAGCCCATAGCCTTGTAAAAAGCCTGGCTCTCCACTGCGGAGTGAGCGGATATATACAATTTTCCCGCGCCTTTTTTCCCGGCCCACTCTCTGGCCGCCAGGAACAACTGCCTGCCGATGCCCTGCCCCCTCACATCCTCAGAAATGTGGATGCTGGAGAGGTCCATGTAATCCTGCCGGGCACCGAACAGGCCCGGTTCCACAGACACAAAGCCTTTCAGCGCGCCGCCGCAAAATGCCGCGTACACAAGCCCTCCTGTGGCGGCGGTATTCCTCAGACAGGATACCAGCGTCCGATAATCCTCCTCGGACCAGTCATCCACAAAGGGATCGTCCCGGATTACCCACTCTCCCTCCACTTTCCGCCAGCATTTTGTGACTTCCTGATGTCGGATGAACGACCGGAACAAATCTCTGTCTATTTCTTTTTCGCTGAGTTCTCTGTACTGTATCATATTCTGATCCCTTTTATCTTGCAGACAATGGCATGCTCTTATACCTGTGCCTTTTCCCCGGATTATGCTCCGGAGGGCTGTCGGAAATAGGAGACCATATCCCCCTCCTCCAGTTTTTTCATGCCGAAAGACTGATAAAAATGATTGTCCACCTCATCGTGGATATCCGTTACTACATGAAACATCCGGACATGGGCAAAGCGCTCCCAGGCAGTCCGGAAAAGGCGGGAACCGATCCCCTGTGCCAAACTCCCGATATTCAATCATTTCTCCCTCCATTCATTTTCGCTGTTCTTCCCTGAAAATGAATGGATTTATTGTACCACAAACCCGCTCTCTTTAACAGCCCCCAAATGCCCCTGCATCGCAAAAAAATCCGTTATATGCGCTTCAGATATTTGCCTGACGCATATCCCGTTTTGCCATTATACACTACCAGATACCATTTCACGCCCTTTACCACATTGTAGAAACCGTAGCACCTGACAGTCTTTCCCGCAGGTATGACGCACACCACATTTTCCGGGGTGATAAGCCCCTGCTTATACCTCATATGCAGATCCGCCTGGGCCCTGTATACCCCGGACAGCGAAGCGCTCTTGTAGAGAGCCGCCGCTGCTTTTTTCGGCGTCTGCGGTGCGGGTACGGAAACAGGCTTCCTGTCATCCGCGGCCTTTGCTCCGTCGTCCAGAACCACAACGGTATGTCCCTTGGTCCTCGTCACCAGGATGTCGCCGCGGAGAAGGTATTCGGAAGACTTGCAGTATTTGTCATCTGTCAGAATATCAAATTCATCTGTCGCCTCAAGAGCCGCCGCTTCAGACGCCGTGCTGAATGCCCCCACATGGATTCCCGCGTACAGGCAGCAGACACGGACCAGTTCGGAGCAGTCCGTTTCACAGTCCCGGATGACTTTGGACAGATCATATCCGTATTGCTTTGCCGCCGCTGTGGCCGATGATCTGTGCGTCTGGCAATATCCTATATGTTCATTGTCACAGGCTGCCTGCATATTGCGGGCAATGGCAGCGGCGGCCTCCGGCCGCCTGGCCCGTATGACAATCCAGCCTTTGGAATGCAGATACCAGTTTTGCGCTGACACCTCCTGCTTTGTCTGATCCCCGGCCTGGCCTCCGGAAACTGTACCGTTTTCATTTATTCTTGCGCTGCCGATCTTAACTGTTTTCATCCTTATTGTCTCTCCCCTCTCATCTAAGTTTTTGTATATCCCCGGCTGCCCTCAGCGCTTTACGCCGGGCAGCGGCGGTTCACTCCTTTTTTGCTTTCTTTTGCAGAATATCTATGGCTCCCGTGATCACCTCCGGCAACGGAATCCCCATCAGTCCGGCATTTTCCACTATGCTGATCAGTTCATTGGCAATGAACGCAATGATGACCGCGTCTCTGATATAACCGGTCCCTATAGTGAGGTCGATGCGATACGCCGCCCACACAAACAGCAGAGTCATAATCTTTCTGCAAAGTCCCTTCCAGCCGGTTTCGGACCGAAGCGCCCCATTGCATGTCTTGGGGCTGGAGCGAAATACTCCCGCCACGACAATCCCGGAAATATAGTCAATGGACATAAATATCACCAATGTGGTCAACCCGGTATCCCAGCCGCCGAACGCGCCCGCGATGGCGGAACCGGCAAGTCCCAATACGGTACAAATTGTTTGTTTCATCTGATTTTCTCCTTTTTCCATAAAAAAACCACCTGATGAATGCGCTGCATCACAGGTGGCAGTTTGTGTCCGTAGCTGCAAAATATTTTGGGCCCGTCTCTGATCCACATAGGCCGTCTCCCCCCTTCCGCCTGAATATACATGAGTGACTGCAAAACGATTTCCGAGAGTGACGGAATATGTGTTAAAAAGGATATAACACGGCACATATAGACAAAAACGGGCTCAGACGCAAATCTGTCTTGCAAATCCGCTTCATGCGTCGGCATGTCGTTTTTATATATATGGTCCAGCCTCTGTCTTCGGAAAGAGAATACTGCAATTACCTGTGCGTTTCCAGGCAAAACAAAATTGCAGAAAAGAATTTCTTCTTCTCTGCAATCCAATTTCTACAGGATATACTTTATCACGGATTTCCCTGAAACACAATGGAGGGCGTTGTAGGATTTTGTCACTCAATTGGCGAATGGGTGTGTCTGTGTACAGAGTATTCCCCATATGTTTTATGTCGATGGTTCTGCTGTGCAGCCCTGACCGTTGACCTGCGCCTGTCGGTCAAAATCTTTCAGGATAAAGCCCTTACGGCCGCCGTTTCCGCTCCTCAGCGGCGGACCGTGCGAGGCACCCTTGAACTTGTATCTTTGTCCCTTTATACCCCTGTGTTGCCCGCTTTTAATCTAAATGGCTGGCTCGGCCTGCTGCTTATGGTATCAGAGATGTATTTCCCAATAAGTGTAAATCTCCCTATATACCTGAAATGACAGCCACAATTTGCTTAAATTTGTCAAATATAAAACATGCTCAGCAAATTGATTTATGTATTAGAAAATGTTCATACCGACTTTTCATCTCCTCATCCATACTTAATTTGGAGTACGTAAATGCTAAGTCAGAAGTAATACCCTCTTGATTTAACATACAGAGTGTATTTTCATTCTTTTTCAGATAAACTCGGGGCAAATTATGCAGAGAAAATATTAGTTTACATATTTTTTCCTTATTCTTATGAAATCCTTTTTTTAATTCTGTTGACAAATCTTCCAACATGCAAATTATAAATTTTACAATAACAGGTCTATCCATACTCCCATCGCAATTTGTTATTATATACTTACACGTGTTTTTGGCAAAATTCATCTTGATTGGATAATAATTTTTCAGCTTAGTATCGCTTTGGATTGCTAAACATACTTCTTTCAGAATTTCATTATCCCTTTCCATGGAAAACGGTGCCTGTAAACAGCATGCTACTTTTTTAAGTAAATCTATGTGCTTATTCAGGCTCTTAAAATACGATCGTTTCCATAGCCCTGCGCTTTTACACCTCGTTTTCTCAAACACTAAACCTACGTATAATAATTCCCCAAAAACCGAATTTTTTTCCATTAATTTTTCCACTTCCCTCCCGTATGCTGTCAAAGCACGATTCTCCGGATTGCCCAAGCCATGCACTTTGCTTAATGAAATCTTGTATATGTCATCTTCCGTTTTTTCCCAAGCAAAACCCCTTACATCATGCTTTCACAGTCTGGACAAATGCTTTTATAATATTCCCGAAAATCATCAATATCTCTTTCTAGCAGTTTATCCCTGAAAAAGGGACATATTTCAAAATATAGCGCATGAGATGTGTTCCTGCCTGTCATCCGTACTGAATTTTTAGACTAACGCATTCAGCTCGTCCACTGTAACCTTCAAACCTGGGTTCGCCTTTATAAGATCTCTTACCTCTTCTTCTGTCCATTTATTTTTATATATAGGGTTCGATTCTGGAATTTTGTGCGGATAAGGGGGATTTATTTCATACGGAATGTTATAATCTTCTAATGCACTTAATAATTCTTCTATATTTTGTGCCCTGTCCCGGACAATAATCCTTTTTTCCTCCAACCTTTTATTGCCCGAGCTGTCGAATGTATTACATAATCCATCATATATGTGCATTATTTTGTTTATTACTTCACTGTCCATTTCCTCCAAAGACACTTCTACATAGTACTTTGTGTCATCAACTTCCGCTTTGCTGCAAATATCAAACATAATCCAATCCTGACATGTCTCACAATATATTCCACTTTTAATATTCTCCGAACAATTATTTATATCCTCTGTTTTGGTCACAGTTCTATTTCCACAAATGGGACAGATACTAAGAAATGGGTTAAGCAGGCTCTCTAATGCAAATGGAGGAATAACTGTATAATGAATATCCGGAGCAAAATCCTCCAACAAGTTTATATTTACATAGGTTTCACTCACATTTCCTTCAAAAATTATGGTATTTTCTGTTCTGTATATTCTCTGTGCCTCTTCGAGATTGAATTTTCCTATTCGCATTAATATTTCTATAAACTTATTCTTTTTATCACCTGAATTTGGTATGGCGACACTATTCAATATGATCTTATAGATTGTATCGTCAATTTTATGTTCACCCAGACATGCACATTCCATCCTGCTTCCACACTTAGGGCAACAATTTGTAACATCATCATCAATCGGCTGTTTTCTTTCATAAAGCTGATCCATACAATAAGGACAAATCTCATAAACATACATCTTATTCTTATTCCCGCCTTTCTTTGCTTGTTGGGCAGCCGCATTTACAGGGACTGATATTAATCCTCATATAATCATTCTTCTGCCACTATTAGTAAATAATGCAAACGCCTTATTTGTATAAGCTGTCAGCGCTGAAATAATGCAGAGTTAACATACTAAATAATTTACAAAATATGAGGCCTAATTTCCAAATGCTCTTTCTTTATGCCTTTTTCCACTAACTTAAACAGCAGCCATTGAACTTGCGACCTTGTTCCCTTAAATATGAAATTTTTTTCTTCAAAAATATTATTGATTGGCTCATGTAATATATTTTTTAGAGCAAAGGAAATTTGTAATTCTGAACATTTCGAATAAAGTCCCCATTCACCATCCTGATTTATTATCTCCTGCTGAATCTCACAAGGCAGATCAAAAATTCCTCGTCCATCCATTTCCAATGCCTCACCGCATTTATTGCAATGTATAGACGCAAACCACTCAAACTCCCCATCTCTTATGCAATCGCCTACATCAATACATAGGTCATTGCCGCATTTGCATTTTTTCCAAGATAAGCCTTCCGACCCATCCCCGCATTGCCTTGTACCTGCGTATTGTTTCATAAAAATCCTTTCTTTATCAGATCCTTTGGATGACGATCAATTATACCTCTTTTCCATCATCTATGATGAAACTGCCTCCATTTCCGTTTTCCGTCTGTGGTATCCTATGGTGGTAACCCTTCGCGGAACTGTATCCTGAACCAGTACTGTCATAGAACCGGGCCTGGACAAAATATTTGCCGGTCACGGGATCATACCTGTAGCTGCTAAACCGCAGGTTCTTCTCCAGGTCGGAAGGAATTTCCGTACCGGGTATCATAAGCAATACACCTCTTATGTTGAATATGCCAGATTTTTTATTCCAGTATATTCTACAAATGCTAATGTTTTTGATTATGTCATATCAAAAGATCTTTTCCCAAACCCATTTAAGATCATATGCAGTTTATGAAACTGATATCTATTTCTCTTTTTACTGAAAATACCTTTATTATTAAAAATGATCTTGACTCGATCTTTAGAATAAAATAGGAAATATGGTTCTTTTGCCAGCAAATCTCTCTCAGCAACACAGTGTGATTCTGTGATATCAATTTTTTTTGCCTTAGACCACTCCTTTCTACATTCTTCAAACACAATATTATATCCATCCATAAAAGTGATTCCTAATCCGGTTATGCACTTAATATTTTTATAACTATATACCTTCACGGAGACCTCCCTGATTGTGGTAATTTCTGATTTTGACAGGAACCCTTCGGAAATATGTTTTTATTGCTCCCCTTTCGGAAAAGTGTTCCAAAAGTAAACTTATCTTGTATAGATTCTATCAGACTTATATAGAATTCCATGCTTATCCTGTTGGAACTTAAGTCCCTCAGGCACTGAGAATTCATGATAGAGAGATTCTCCACTGAACCTGCTTTTATAGATTGTATCATTAGAAGTTTTGCCATCTATGATTTCCTGTAATCCATCCCGCAGAGCTCGCATCAAAGTAATATCGTCATAATCTCTTGCATGGCCATGTAAAATTACGTCAGCCTCATTTTCCAAAAACATGATTCTGTCTAACGATTTAACCGCATCCTCAATGAACAAACACCCCTCCCCCTGTAAATACAGGTGATGATTGATTCCATCTCCGCTAAAGAGAATTCTTTCCTCAGGGCACAGTAACACAAGTTCACCGAGCGTATGTCCGGGAAGTGCATATACTTTAAGTGTAATGCCTCCTAAGTCAATAACGTCACCTTCTTCAATATACTCAAATGTGGGAACTGTTAAATTTCTTTTTTTCATCTTCTCAATAAATTGTGGCTCCAATAAAAACATCTGAGCAAGTTCTACATCTGTCTTACTGATAAATACTTTATCAAAATATACATTCCCATATATATGATCCGGATGTCCATGCGTGTTAATTACTATAATCGGTTTATCTGTCAGCTCACGCACAGCATTCTGCAGATTGTTATAACCCATCATAGTATCAATGACTGCAACACGTTCTTCACCTATTAAAATGTATCCCGTAGCCTCATGTGCCTCATCCATCAGGAACAGATTGGTGCGCATCTGCTTTACAAATAATTCTTTGTCTTCGTATCCCATTTTACGTTTCATCTCCATTTCTCACTTGAAAATAATGAAAAAGTGATCGTGCAAACGATTAGAACAACTATCTGACTTATCATTATTACTTTTTGGATCTTGTTATTTGCATTTCGGTCATATTTGAATACAACCCATATAATAAAAAATCAACAAATATATTCAACTCTGTTTCCTCTACAACTTCCGAGTTTATGTATTTGATTATAAAATCTTTATCTGCCATTTACAATGCATATTGATAAGTTATTTCCCACTGAGTACAAAATTCCGAAAAGGTTTTATTTCCACAAGTTCAGCAGGACGAATTTGTAACGTGCGCCTGTCCACCGTGCCCTCAGGGTATTCACCAAAGTCGCTTGCCCATCGGTAAAACTGCCTGTTGGAATTGAAATCTGCCTTGTCGTCTGTGCGGATTTGCTCAATGACCATTTCACCGTATTTTCCTCCAAACTTCAAAAACAGATCCGGAGAGTGTCTGTTAAGTCTTTTCGGGAATAGCAAAATATCGCCCACCAAACCTCATTATTTTATTTGGTGGGGGTTTGTCTTAATACCTTATGAAATAAAACAGGGCCAACAAATTGTGACTTCATTTCACAAGTCCATTGGCTCTGTGATGACTGTTATTTGTAAAATTTTTGCTTTAATCAATGTTTCCTGCTTACCATATCATTTATCCCTTGTATCTTTTATACTTTCCCATTGATTTTTGGGAAGCATTCTTGCAAGAATTAAGTTATAGGCAACAGTTATAAATATCAGAACAAATAAATGAACAAGGTGTTTTTCCATAGTAATATCTTCTTTATCTGCAAAAGTGCTAAGAGTATTAATAGCAGAATGAACAATAATGCAGGGGAACAGGCTTCCGCCACGATAAAAAATTGTTACAAACAAGAAACCTACCGCAATCGCAAAGAAAATCTGGCACAAATTGTTTACCAAGTCCATGCCACTGCCATTAAATAAATTTATCAAATGTCCGACGCCAAAAGTTACACTTGATATAATAATTGCAGATTTTACATTATCCTTTGCGATTGCAACAAACAGAAAACCTCTGAAAATCACTTCCTCTAAAAATCCAACGCAAAGCATACACGCAATACGGCAAACCGCTTCTGATAGCGAATAATTGACAGCAATACCATTCCATAGATTTCCTGTTGCTAAGATAAAAAGCGGCACATAGTAAAGAAACCGGCAGGCAGGAACAGGTGATTTACAAAGTCCATACTGTTTCTGCAAATTGTTTTTTCGGATAAATATAACAAGAATGATAGTCTGCAAGATACAAAAAATAGCATTTGCAGAATATTCAATCCCTATTTTTTCATTTAATGGATATGCTAAAGATTGCAGAACACAATAAATCACTATCCATACAATCGCAAAAGTCTGCTCGTTTTTCTCATACAACTTTTTCATTTCATTTCCTCCTGTACAGCCAATACTGCACCTCTATATGCCCGTCTCAAATGGGATTTTATAAGTTCCTCATTGTATTTCAATGAATTGTTTGCAATGATACACGCATATCCATGAACAAATAAAAAAATTGTCAAAAAGATTTCTTTCATTTGTTCTATACTTCCTCCGGCCGCTCCTTGCATTGCCAAAAGGACAGGCATAAGTTCTTCGGCATCTATCATTTCAAGTAAAGTCATTCCAGTAAAAAAGTTTGATTGAAAAAGGAAGCGAAACAATTGCGGTTCTTCAAGCGCAAAGCGAATATAATTCAATCCAATTCCAAGCATAACGTCTTTCGGTGGGCTCTCAATATTCATCAGGTATTCAGAATGATAGCCATCTGCTTTTGCATAAGCAGCCTTTTTCAATTCCTCTATCGTTGCAAAGTGATACATAACCGGTTGCGTGGAACAGTTTAGTTTTTTTGCGACAGTCCTTGCGTTGATGTTTTCTCCTCCTACTTCACGGGCGACCTCAAAGGCAGCGTCAATGACCATCTCTTTTGTAATCTTTGCTCTCGGTGGCATTATGATTTCCTTCCTTTTTATAATTTTTGTTATATAACACTAATTATAATAAATTTCCACTGCCTTGTCAATTGGTCTCGATAAATTTACAAAACCCTATTCGGTCTTTTCACTTCCGCTTATAAGCAACTGAATCTCCTATTGCAAGAGATTTCACATCATTTAACCAAAACTCCCCGAAAAAAAGATGGCATAGCTTTAACCTCTGCCACTGCATTGCCTGTGTGAAAATGATTTCCTCGTTCACAATCTCCCTCACACAAGCCCTTATGTTATTCATTCTTCCTACCCATTCTAAGACGTTTTCTTCTTTTAGGCGTTCCGTTTTATGTCCTGTGCCTGTTTCATGCCCTCTATGAGCTTTTCAAAGCGTTCCTGCGCCTGCCTGTCTATGTCTAAGTGCTCAGCCTGCCACTTGTGAGAAAATTGGTGTATGTAACCTTGCGGTACTGCTTCAGATAGTCCATATGCCGCCGTCCTCATATGCCTATCGGCTGTTCTTCATCGGCGGATACTGTCAAGCACAATATTAAGTAATATCCTTGCCGTTCGTATTTGTCGCCCTGTTCCTCAGAAATCGTCTTTGCCATTGTCTGTTACCTCCACATTTTTTTATTTTGAATGTCGGCAAAATCCGTCCTACATCCGTAGAACATATTTCCGGCCGCGTTGGTCAAGCCACTGGTGACGTTCTTTCCCGCTCTTACCTTTCCCTCGCTTATGCGCTGCTCCAGGGCGCTTCCCAGAGTCCCCGCCGCGAAGTCTGTGGCGAATGCCAGCGGTATCCCCACTCCGGTACCGGCCAGGGCTCCTATGGCCCCGCTCACTACCGCTCCGTTTGCCGCCGCTCCCGCGGCTCTGCGCAAGTCAAACCTCTGTCCGCCTGTGACCTGGGATATGGCGGAGTCCACAAATCCGGACACGCCTCCCAGCAGGCCGCCGATGGCCGCGCCGCCCAGGATATTCAGGATTTCCCCCTGTGGGGTCCGTATAGTCCACCGGGTCATTGTCGCAGTAAGGGTACGGGTTCAACCCCCTCTTTATGAGGTCCTTCCCAAGCATCCTGCCCTGTGTACTGTCATAGAACCGGGCCTGGGCAAAATACTTGCCGATGACGGGATCATGCCTGTAGCTGGTAAATCGCAGATTCTCCTCCAGGTCGGAAGGGATTTCCGTGCCGGGCTTTAAGTCGCCCCAGATGCCCCGTTCCACATACTGTCCCATCTGTCCCTGGCCATCCATGGCAAACAGCGGGCTTCCGTAGATGTCACTGTGAAAGAAGGTCCTGCCCGCCGCCGTCTCATAAACCATCAGTTCCTTGTCTGTGCCGCTCTCCAGATTCTTTTCCAGCGACATGCGGCCCGCAGAGTCGTAGGTGTACTGCCGAATCAATTCCTCTTCCCGGTATTCCCGGGTCAGGTTGCCACGTCTGTCACAGCCGAAGCTGTATGATACGCCACCCTCCACCATGGAGACCGGACTTTGCACATTGTACTGGCAGGACAAGCTTTAGATACTCTCCAGAGTCCAAAAGGTTTACAAAAAATATTATACTTATAATTCTTTGCAGTTCATAACCATATCGCATTCACCTGTTATTAAATTAACATATACAATGGCTGCTGATGGCATTGCCTTATTTGTAGGTTTATTTTTTTCAGATACAAGCATATTAAATGTCATTAATTCGTCTTCAACAAATACGCTATCACTTAATCTGTCCCCGTATCGCCTATATAAGTCATCAAGCTCGAATCTGAAATGTTCCTTTACAATAGCTCTGGCCTCGTTTTCTTTCAATAAATTTATTTTCTTTTCCAACCGTAAAAATGCAAATTTAATTCTTTTTATACATTTTTCCAGTGCTGTTTCCCAACATTCTCCTACTGCCGTAATGTTTCTAAAACTGGACTTTGCGACATAAATAATTTCATCATTACGACAATACCTTTGTACTTTTATGATAATACTTTTATTTTTGAATGAAAAATTAAATATTTCAGTATCACTCATTTTTTCCTCCTCTTTATATATGTCGGAGGACTATTACTAATGTCCCCCGACGAAATATTAAAATCAGTCACCTGGTAACCAAGTAGACCAATCCTTGCCAAAATCTCTATACTGTCCTACTGAATTAACTGTGACACTTTTTACCTGATTCACAAACTGTTTTAAAATATATCTATCAGGATCTGATGCTGCCAAAACAGTTCTCGAATTTCCCGGATGAGAATGACCTGACCAACGCCATCCCCGACTTGCAAGTTCTTTAGCCATTGCCGCATTTACAGGGACTGACATTAAGTCGCCTCTTATAATCATTCTTCTGCCACTATTAGTAAATAATGCAGACTCCTTATTTGTATAAGCTGTCAGTGCTGAAATATCCTCTGGTTTTCCAGATGCAGATATTGTAATGCCTTTCTCACGTCTTGTTCTATTAATATTATGCAAGCTGTTTCTTAGCTTTTCAACAGCTTTACCAGCCCCATAGAACGCCGCGCTGCCCAGTCCGCCTGTGACGCCTCCGATCAGCGTCTCCCGAACAAAGCCTGCCAGGCTGAAGCCTTTCCCAGCGCCGTTTCCATTTTTCGTCTGCGGGGTTTTGTAGCGGTACCCTTCGCGGAACTGTATCCCAGGCCGGTGTCAAAGGAACTTTCACTGCCGCAGTTGTTTCTGGGGTTTGGGAACATCCCGTAGACGGGAGCATTCAGTCCGTCTGTGACCCCTGCCATTCCCGCCTTTGATCTGGACGGCTGGCCCTACCTGCTGCTTCCCATCTTGCCGGTTCCGTAGAACATGTTGCTGGCCGCATTGGTCAAGCCTCTGGTAACGCTCTTTCTCGCGCTTACCATTCCTTCGCTTATGCGCTGCTCCAGGGCGCTTCCCAGAGTCCCCGCCGCAAAGTCTGTAGCGAATGCCAGCGATATCCTCACTCCTGTACCCGCCAAGGCTCCTCTCGCCCCGCTCACTATCGCTCCGTTTGCCGCCGCTCCCGCAGCTCTGCGCAGGTCAAACCTCTGTCCGCTTGTGACCTGGGATATAGCGGAGTCATCAACTCCACTATTTCTCCCGCCTGTTATACAATATGGGAATCGGTCATCTGTTTCCGTAAGCCATAGCCAAAGGCTTAATATTCTATCTCTACCTTGTTACTGTCAAAAATGTTCCTGAAAATATTCCATATCTGCTAGAACATGTTCGAACCTGGGACTATGTATCTTTACGATCTCATCCACAATACCTTCTACATTTTCTCTGCGGGAAGTAGACAGAATAATAATCAACCCTTCTTTTTTAAATCTTTTAAAGAAGCGAAATACGGAAGAATTACATAAGCAATCATTAAATTCTAATGTATTCATCCAAGGAAAGCAGTAAATTATTTTGTTACATGCATAACCGATAGCCATAGATGCACGCCATTTGACCCAATGACAACTTCGTGATAACCCATAATCCCAAATACCTTGGTCCAGCACAAAGTCCTCCGCAATCTTTTCGATGTTTTCATACTTGTGGTAATTATCTACTGCATACTTCATCGCCCCTCTAAGAGTTACCTCCCTCTTTATCAGTCTTCCTGAATATAATGGTTTCCCCATATACCAGCCAGCTTTTCCAACAGTCAGAGAGTCTACCTCCTGATCATCAAAATAAATCTTCTCCTCCTCCCGCGGTATCTGATTTGTGAGCAGGAGGGAAATCGATTCCCCTCCTGCCCCATGCTCACATACAATGCCATATATTTTTCCTCTTTCAAATGTAAATACATTGTCATGTGTATAATCCTGGCTTCTTTCCCCAAAAGGATTGTTTACATCTACAAATCTCATCTTTGTTTCCAATATTATTTTTTCCAAAATTCCCACCACTCTCTCCTGATCACAACATATAAATCATTAATCAGGCAGCTTACATTATGGTATGTATCTATATTCTTTTATTTCTGATTTTATATTCTTAGTTTAATGCATTCAGTTCATCCGCCGTAATTTTTAAGCCAGGATTATCCTCTATAAGTTTCCTAATCTCTTCCTCTGTCCATTCATTTTTATGTACAGGCTTCATCTCTGGAATTTTGTACGGAAATGGAGGATTCACTTTATATGGAATGTTATAATTTTCCATTATGTTTAAGACATTTTGTATTTTTTTTGCATGGTCTTGAGCCCATATTTTGTTATTTTCAATTTTTTTATCCCATAGCTCTTCTACATGATGTATTATTTCCTGCCTTACTTCACCATCCACATCTTCAATGGTTGCTTCGATATAGTATATTGTTTCGTCCATATCCTGTTCGGAGTATACATCATACATGATCCATTGTCTACAATTATTACAAAAATAGCCACTTTTTACAGGCTTTTTACCTTTATAATCAACTTTGTATTCGGCCTCTTCACCACATTCCAGGCATACGATTGAAAGCGCCCTGTCATACGGAAAGCTGGGCATAACACTATAATCTATTGCGGTACCCATTTGATCGATCATATTTAGATTCAGATAGGTATGAAGCAAATCTCCCTCAAAAATAATACTGCCTTGAGTATTCATCTTTTCCCTTGCGGCATCTGCGTCCAATCCACCTATCTTCATGATAATTTTCTGGCATTTCTCCCTGCTTTTGTCTATATTTTGAACTTTATTTAGAATAATTTTATAAACTGTGTTCTCGGTTTTTGTATTTCCCCATAGAGCTGCCTCCATTCTGTTTCCACAATTGGGACAAATACCCGGAATAAATTCCTGAAAGTCTTCTATGTCTCTTTCTATCAATTCATTCATACACTTGGGACATAATTCAAAGATATAATGCATATTAAGATTTCCTCCTTCTTTATATTTGGAGATTAGAGTAAAATTTCACTCTCATCTCCTCATATTCTAAATATTCGGCTTAAAAGGAATCATTGCTCCCATATCTAACCGATATCTGCCAAATCGCTTTATTTTATCTGCTATTAAAAAATTTCCTGTTTGTAAAGGTCGTATTTCCCTGTTAGGAGCCTCTACCACACATCCTAAAATATTAGCAAGTTGCTGTGCAATACCATTCGAGTCCCTTCCCGTATTACAAGAATACAGTATAACCTTTTGACTTCCCTTCCTATATGCAGGGGAATGTCTGATAACATGGGCTACCTGCCTTACGTCTAATGCCCTGTCACCAAATATAATTGAAGTTGCGCTGCCATGACCAATTACCTTAAATACTTTAGCAGTGCTGGGTCCTGCATTCTTTAATGTTTCCATTTCTCGTCTGCGGGGTCTTGTAGCGGTAGCCCTTCGCGGAACTGTGTCCCAGGCCGGTGTCAAAGGGACTTTCACTGCCATAGTTGTATCTGGGGTTTCGGAACGTCTCGTACACGGTAGCATTCAGTCCGTCCGTAACCCTTGCCATGCCCGCCTTTGATCTGGACTTCTAGCCCTGCCTGCTGCCTATGGCATACATCCTGCCCTGTGTGCTGTTATGGAATCGGGCCTGAGCAAAATGTATCGGGCATTCACAGAAAGTATATATTATTATATATTGTTGTAGTTATATTATCAGCCATCCATTTTTCCTCCATAATAGTCTGAATTCCATTTGGGAATTTTATATGGATATGATGGCTCTATTCTATATGTGATGTTGTAACTTTCCATAATACTTAAAATAATTTCTAGATTCCTCGCATTATCCCTTAATATAATTTTTTCGTGTTCTATTTTTTTATCGCATACATTTTCAATATTTTCCAAAATCATTTCCTTGATTGCCACATCCGCTTCTTCAATGGAAGCCTCCAAATAAAAATACGTTTCATCTACTTCAAACTGTGAAAAAACGTTATATACTATCCAATCACAACATTTTTCACAATAAAATCCGCTTTCATAAAGACCATTTCCAATATTAACTATTTTACAATCGGCATCTCCTCCACAATCAGGGCACATCATGGTCATAACCCTTCCATATGGAAAATCCGGTATTACAGTATACTCAATTAAAGAACTTATTTTATCAAGTAATCTTAAATTCAAATATGTATGAAATAAGTCCCCTTCAAATATAACACTATTCTTGGTTTTCATTCTCTTTACAGCTTCTTTTTTATCTATTTCTCCTATTTTCATTATGATTTTTACGCATTTATCTCTCCACCTTTTCATATAATCAATTTTATTTATAACAATTTTATATGTTGTGTTATTTACTCTTTTTCTACCAGACAAGACAAACTTCATTTTTCCCCCACATTTGGGACAAGTACCTGCTACATACTCTTGAAAATCCTCTATTACTCGTTCAACAAATCTGTCCTTACATTTTGGACACAATTCAAAAAAAACTCTCATCCCAATGTCTACCTGCCTTTCTATATATAAGGGATGGAAGACAAGATTTTTGCCTCCATCCCTTAATGCATTAAATTTTTGGCCTAAATCTAATCAAACTGCCCCGTTCACCAATATATTCTCCATTCTCCAAATGAATATCACCCGCATAAAATCCCCTCCCGTTTTTTTAGGATGTAAATTTGTATTAGGTGCTATTACCTCAACGCCCAGAATATTAGCAAGCTGACGGGCAAAACCTTTAGGCTTTTTACCTGTATTACATGCATAAAGTATAACCTTCTGCTTCCCTCCTATAAATTCCGGAGATTTTCGAATTTCCTCCGCCACTTGTTGTGCGCTCAGAAATTCGTTCCCTTTCTGAATTGAATAGGGATTGCCATGACCAACTACTTTAAACAATTTTTTCGTATTGGGTCCTGCAATTTTCGCAGCAGCATCAATTACAGCTTGTTGCTTTTCATCCCCAGAATCAAACTGGAGCGCCAAAGGCTTGTCTACATCAACGCCTCTAACGCTATTTTTTAATCTTTCAACAGCTTTACCAGCCCCATAGAACGCCGCGCTGCCCAGTCCGCCTGTGACGCCTCCGATCAGCGTCTCCCGGACAAAGCCCGCCAGGCTGAAACCTTTCCCACTGCCGTTTCCATTTCCCGTCTGCGGGGTTTTGTAGCGGTAACCCTTCGCGGAACTGTATCCCAGGCCGGTGTCAAAGGGACTTTCACTGCCGCAGTTGTTTCTGGGGTTTCGGAACATCCCGTAGACGGGGGCGTTCAGTCCGTCCGTGACCCCTGCCATGCCCGCCTTTGATCTGGACGGCTGGCCCTGCCTGCTGCCTATGACGTCGGAGATAGTCCACCGGGTCATTGTCGCAGTAAGGGTATGGATTCAACCCCCTCTTTATGAGGTCCTTCCCAAGCATCCTGCCCTGCGTACTGTCATAGAACCGAGCCTGGGCAAAATACTTGCCGATGACGGGATCATGCCTGTAGCTGGTAAACCGCAGGATAGGAAATAGGGCTCTTTTGCCAATAAATTTTTCTCAGCAACACAGTATTGTGGCAATTTCTGAATTTGACCCTGATATCATCCTAAAAATGTTCTCTGAAGTATTCATTATCTGTGACAACACGTTCAAACCTTGGACAGTGTATCTGAATAATCTCATCTACGACCCCTTCCACATTCTCTCTTCTGGACGTAGGCAAAATAACAATTAATCCTTCCTCCTTAAATCTTTTAAAAAACCGAAATACAGAAGAGTCAATTAAGCAGTCATAAAAATGCAATGTATTCATCCATGGGAAGCAATAAATTATTCTATTGCTTGCATACCCGATAGCCAAGGAAGCACGCCATTTCACCCAACGACAGCTTCGCGACAGGCCATAATCCCAAATGCCCGGTTCTAATACAAAATCTTCTGCCATCTCCTCAATACTTTTATACTTATGATATCTATTCACAGCATATTTCATCGCCATTCTGAGAGTTATCTCCCGCTTTATCAGCCTCCCTGAATATAGTGATTTTCCCATATACCATCCTGCCTGCCCCACTGTAAAAGGGTCTACTTCCTGATTGTCAAAGTAAACTTTCTCCTCCTCTCTTGGAACCTGATTTGAAAGCAGGAGGGAGATGGACTCCCCGCCTCCCCCATGCTCGCATATAACCCCATATATTTTCCCTCTTTCGAAGACAAATACATTATCAATTGTATAATCATTATTTTTTTCGCCAAAAGGATTGCTTACAGGCACAAACCTTTCATGAGTTTCCAGTATCACTTTTTCCATATTTCCCACCACTCCTTTCTGAACCCCACGCTTTCAATATCCTTAATAGGCATCGGAATTCTTGCGCCATCAGATGACCTTCGTGTTAAATTGGATATTAATTTATCTGTAATTCCATCATCTTTCTCGAATGGCTCTGTTGTCCGAAACTTAAGAACCGTCTTTGCCTCAGGCCCTAATCCAGCCCTGCTTGCCTGTCTTAATGTCGGTTGTTTTCTCCATGCAAAAACCCTACCCTCCCAGTTTGAATGTCCCAACTGTTTAGAAGATATAATCTTTTGCGCATTTTCTTCTGTTGTCACATGATAATAAATATCACTTCTAACTAATCTACGGCTTTCACGCAGTTCCTCTACCACTCTATTGGTTCCAAGAAACGCCGCGCTGCCCAGTCCGCCTGTGACGCCTCCGATCAGCGTCTCCCGGACAAAGCCCGCCAGGCTGAAACCTTTCCCACTGCCGTTTCCATTTCCCGTCTGCGGGGTTTTGTAGCGGTAACCCTTCGCGGAACTGTATCCCAGGCCGGTGTCAAAGGGACTTTCACTGCCGCAGTTGTTTCTGGGGTTTCGGAACATCCCGTAGACGGGAGCGTTCAGTCCGTCCGTGACCCCTGCCATGCCCGCCTTTGATCTGGACTTCTGGCTCTGCCTGCTGCCTATGGCGTCGGAGATATAGTTGATTCCCGATGTGGCCGCTCCGGCTCCGAATCCTCTCCCGAACGCTTCCTTGATGCTTTTCATCGTGCCGGTTCCGTAGAACATGTTGCTGGCCGCGTTGGTCAAGCCTCTGGTAACACTCTTTCTCGCACTTACCTTTCCCTCGCTTATGCACTGCTCCAGGGCGCTTCCCAAAGTCCCCGCCGCAAAGTCTGTGGCAAATGCCAGCGGTATCCCCACTCCGGTACCCGCCAGGGCTCCTCTCGCCGCGCCTACTACCACTCCGTTTGCCGCCGCTCCCGCGGCTCTCCAGGTTCTTTTCCAGCGACATGCGGCCTGCAAAATCGTAAGTGTACTGCCAGATCAGTTCCTTTTCCCGGTATCCCCGAGTCAGGTTGCCCCGCTTGTCATAGCTGAAGCTGTATGTTACGCTGTCCTCCACCATGGAGACAGGCAGGCTTTGCACATTGTACTGAAATCAAATTTCAGTTCTTAGTTTAACGCATTCAGTTCATCTACCGTTATACTCAAGCCTGGATTCGCCTCTATAAGCTTCCTAATCTCTTCCTCTGTCCATTCGTTCTTGAATGTAGGTTTGATCTCTGGAACTTTGTACGGATATGGAGGATTTATATCATATGGAATATTGTAAGCCTCTAATATACTCAGAACATCTTCTATGTTCCTGGCCTTGTCAAGAACGATAATTCTATCGTGTTCTATTTTCTTATCATATAAATTTTGAAGTTTATATGTTATCTGTTCCTTCACCTCTCTTTTAACTTTCTCTAACACCGCTTCCAAATAATACTTTGTATCGTCAACCTGTGACTTAGGCGAAACTTTGTACATTACCCATTCCTTACATTTTTCGCAATAAAGCCCATGTTTCATGGATTCCTTATTCAACTCTTGTTTTCTATAAACAGTCTCCTGCCCACAGTCGGGACATAGCATTGTAAATGGCCTTGCATATGGAAAATCCGGTATCACCCTATAGCTAACTATAGTATCCATCTGATCTAAAATTCTTAAATTCAAATAGGTATGTAGTAAATCACCCACAAAAATTGTACTACCTTCAATGCTCATTTCTTTTAACGTTTCTTCTTTATTTGATTCACCTATCTTCATTATGGTTTCCTGACATTTTTCATCCCATTTGTCTTTGTCTAATATTTTATCTAATGTAATTTTATACAATACATCATCTGCCTTATTTCTTCCAGAAAAAACGTTCTCCAACATACTCCCACAATTCGGACAATATCCTGCAATGTATTCCTGAAAATCATCTATTTTCCGTTCGACCAACTTATCCATACACTTCGGACATAATTCAAATATGTAATGCAATTTCCATGAACCTCCCTTTCTTTTAATCGGGGGATGGGGCTCCTTTACTTCTTTCCCCATCCCCACAATATTATTTTTTGGGCTTAAAGGTAAGCATCTTTCCTATTTCTTTTTTCAAAAGACCATCTTCCTCATATACATCCGCAACCAGAAACCCACCCGATTTAAGCGGATGCACTTCTGTATTAGGAGCCTTTACTATACAACCCAAAATATTTGCAAGTTGCCGTGCTATACCATCCGGATCTTTTCCCGTATTACAAGAATACAGTATAACCTTTTGTTTTCCCCCTTTATATGCAGGGGAATGTCTGATAACATGGGCTACCTGCCTTGCGTCTAATGCCCTGTCACCAAACATAATTGAAGTTGCGTTGCCATGACCAATTACCTTAAATTCTTTAGCCGTGCTGGGTCCTGCATTCTTTAATGCAAGATCCAGTACTGCTTGTTGCTCTTCATCTCCGGAATCAAATTTTAGTAATAGCGCGTCTCCTATATTGGTACGTCTTATGCTATCCTTCAATGACCTTACAACTCGATCTGCCCCATAGAACGCCGCGCTGCCCAGTCCGCCTGTGACGCCTCCGATCAGCGTCTCCCGGACAAAGCCCGCCAGGCTGAAACCTTTCCCACTGCCGTTTCCATTTCCCGTCTGCGGGGTTTTGTAGCGGTAACCCTTCGCGGAACTGTATCCCAGGCCGGTGTCAAAGGGACTTTCACTGCCGCAGTTGTTTCTGGGGTTTCGGAACATCCCGTAGACGGGGGCGTTCAGTCCGTCCGTAACCCTTGCCATGCCCACCTTTGATCTGGACGGCTGGCCCTGCCTGCTGCCTATGGCGTCGGAGATATAATTGATTCCAGATGTGGCCGCTCCGGCTCCGAATCCTCTCCCGAAGGCTTCCCCGATGCTTCCCATCTTGCCGGTTCCGTAGAACATGTTGCTGGCCGCATTGGTCAGGCCCCTGGTGACGCTCTTTCTCGCGCTTACCTTTCCCTCGCTTATGTACTGCTCCAGGGCGCTTCCCAGAGTCCCCGCCGCGAAGTCTGTGGCAAATGCCAGCGGTATCCCCACTCCGGTACCGGCCAGGGCTCCTCTCGCCGCGCCCACTACCGCTCCGTTTGCCGCCGCTCCCGCGGCTCTGCGCAGGTCAAACCTCTGTCCGCCTGTGACCTGGGATATGGCGGAGTCCACAAATCCGGACACGCCTCCCAGCAGGCCGCCGATGGCCGCGCCGCCCAGGATATTCAGGATTTCCCCCTGTGGGGTCCGTATAGTCCACCGGGTCATTGTCGCAGTAAGGGTACGGGTTCAACCCCCTCTTTATGAGGTCCTTCCCAAGCATCCTGCCCTGTGTACTGTCATAGAACCGGGCCTGGGCAAAATACTTGCCGATGACGGGATCATGCCTGTAGCTGGTAAATCGCAGATTCTCCTCCAGGTCGGAAGGGATTTCCGTGCCGGGCTTTAAGTCGCCCCAGATGCCCCGTTCCACATACTGTCCCATCTGTCCCTGGCCATCCATGGCAAACAGCGGGCTTCCGTAGATGTCACTGTGGAAGAAGGTCCTGCCCGCCGCCGTCTTCTGGCTCAGACGCTCGTAGCCCCGTCCGAAGACCGTTTTAACGCTGCCCGCGCCAATCTCATAGGCCATCAGTTCATTGCCTGTGCCGCTCAGATAATCCGGCACATACTGCATTTCCCTGGTGAGCGGCCCATGGTCCCCCATGCGCTTTTGCACATTTCCGACGCACATCCCCAGAGCATTGTAGGCGTAGGCGCTCTCCCCGCCGCTCTCCAGGTTCTTTCCCAGCGACATCCGGCCCGCGGAGTCGTAGGTGTACTGCCGGATCAGTTCCTCTTCCCGGTATTCCCGGGTCAGGTTGCCCCGCTTGTCATAGCCGAAGCTGTATGTTACGCCGTCCTCCACCATGGAGACAAGCTGACCTGGCGCGTTGTACTGACAGGCCGCTCTCTGGATGCCGTCCAGGCTCCGGGAAGTCCGGTTGCCCAGAGCGTCGTAGGTATAGGCTTCCACGCTCTCACCGTTTCGGCAGGAGGTCAGCCGTCCCAGGGCGTCATACGTATAGGCGGCTGTTCTGATCAGCCCCGCCACCCCGGGGGCCGCTCCGCCAGCCAGGACGGCTGCCTTTCTCCCGTCCGGCTCTGCCCCGCGGCCTGTCCGCTGTGAGCCCGTAATCCGCCCCAGCGCGTCATAAGTGAACGTCTCCTCCACGCTGGACGCGTCCCCGAACCGGTACGCCGCCCTGACCGGCTGTCCGTTGCCGTTGTAAGTGTAGGAAGCCGCGCTGCCCGGCTGGGTCATGGCAATCATGTTGCCCGCCCCGTCATAACTGTACTGTGTGGAGCCTTCCTCCCCGTCCGTCACCTTTGCCAGCCGGTTGTTTCTGTCATAGGCGAAAGCCGCCGCGCTGCCGTCGGGATACGCGACGCCGGTCCTGTTGCCCGCACTGTCATAGGTAAATCCCGTGGTCCGGCCATTGTGGTCCGTTACCCTGGTCAGTCTGCCCAGGCTGTCCCGTTCCAGGGAGGCCGTGCCGTTCCAGTCCTGCAGCTCCACCAGCTCGCCCCGCTTATTGTAGCGCAGGGCCGCCGTCCGCCCGTCTCCGTA
Organism: uncultured Acetatifactor sp.; assembly: GCA_910583845.1. Taxonomy (GTDB): domain Bacteria; phylum Bacillota; class Clostridia; order Lachnospirales; family Lachnospiraceae; genus Acetatifactor. The sequence continues at coordinate 91,148 of CAJUAB010000014.1, read as the reverse complement.
TGTCACGGACACCGGCCTGTTGTTCAGGTCATAGCTGACAATCGTCTCCTGCTGTTCCTCGTCCCTGAAAGAGAGCAGATTGTCATTGCCGTCGTAAACGTATTCCTTCTCCTCCAGCAGCGGGCTGATCTCCTTGATCATGCGGCCCTTTCGGTCATACTGGTAGAGGGTGACGCATTTTTGCTCCCCGGACTCGGACAGGCATTCCCTGATCCTGTTGTTTTGCAGGTCATATTGATAAACGGTCACATGGCCGCAGGCATCCGTGGTCTGAATCAGATTGCCGCAGGCGTCATAAGTGTACCGGGTAGTGTTCCCGTCCGCGTCCGTCACTGTGGCTACCCGCCCGTCCGCGGTATATGTGAAAGCCGTCTTGTTGCCCAGAGCGTCCGTCATGGAGGTGACCTGTCCCAACAGGTCGTACGTATAGGATACGCGGTTGCCCAGGGCATCCTCTCTGGTCAGCACCTGTCCCATGGCGTCATAGGTGTAGGTGGTGGTATTTTCCTCCGGGTCCGTCACAGACACCAGATGACCTGCCGGAGAGTAGCCATATTGCGTGGTGTTCCCATTGGCATCGGTCTGGCTGATCAGTCTGCCCACGCTGTCATAGACAAAGGCCAGGCTGTGTCCCAGAGCGTCAGAGATCTGTGTCAGCCTCCCCAGCGCGTCGTACTGATAGCTCGTCACCGCGCCTTCTCTGTCCGTCACGCTCCGGACTTTGCCTGCGCCGGTGTAAGTGAAGCACAGGCTTCCCTCCTCCTGATCGGTAACGCTGACCAGGCGGTTGCCCTCGTCATAGGTATAGGTCCACCGGTTGCCGTTGGCGTCCGTGTAGCCGGTCCGGTTGCCCGCCGCGTCATAGGCGCAGCTCCAGCTGTTTCCCTCCTGGTCCGTGCCGCCCACCATGCGGTTCAAGCTGTCATAGCGATAGGTCTTCTCCCCGCCCAGAGGATTGGTCTCCCGGATCAGGTTGCCGTTTCCGTCATAGACGTAGGAAGTGATGCCTCCCCTGGCGTCCGTCACCCGGATCAGCTGCCCCCGCTGGTCATAGGCGTAAGAAGTCTCCGCCTCCAGCGGATCGGTGACCTTCACCATCCGGTTGTTGGCATCATATTCATAGGTAAAAATATGCCCTTCCGCGTCCACGGTTCTGACACAGTTGCCGTTTTTATCATAGCTGTAAAGGGTCTTGCCGCCGTCGGGAGCCGTCTCCTGGGTCAGCCGTCCCATGCCGTCATAGACATAGCAGGTCTGCCTTCCCTCCTTGTCAGCGGCCATCGTCAGATTGCCGTCCCCGTCATACGCCGCGCTTTCCTCATGACCGTCCGCATCCGTCACGGAGATGATCCTTCCCAACCCGTCATAGGTAAAGGAAGTGGTTCCCATATCGGTGCGGATGGACAGCAGGCGATTGTCCACGTCATAGGTGTAGGAGGTGACCACCCCGTCTTCATCCGTCCGGGTCAGCATATTGCCCGCTTCATCATAAGTATAGCTGACGCTGTGCTCCAGCGGGTCCGTCTCCGTCAGGACACGGCCTGCCTGATCATAGGTAAACGCTGTCTCATGAGACAGCTGGTCGGTGACGGTCCTGATCCGCCCCATGCTGTCATAGGTGTAACGGACCGTTCCCCCCGCGGCGTCTTTTACCCGGATCAGCCGGTTTGCCGCGTCAAAGTCGTACTCTGTGACACCGCCGTTCGGATCGGTCTGTGATACCCGGTTGCCCCGCGCATCGTAGCCGTGGCTCACACAGTAGCCCAGGGGATCGGTCTCTGCGATCAGATTGCCCCTCTCGTCATAGGCAAATGTATACTCGTTGCCCAGATAATCCGTGGCCAGCTTTAAAAGCCCCATCTCATTGTATTCCAGACGCTGCCGGTTGCCCATCCTGTCGGTGACGCCGGTGCGGTTGCCGTTCTCGTCATAGGTAAAAAGCACCGCGCCGTCGGCGTCCTCCATCCGCAGCAGGTCGCCCGCCGCCGAATATTGAAGGGATACCTGTTTTCCGGCCGGAGAGGTATAGGAAGTCATCCTCCCTATGGCGTCATGGGCGTAGCGGTAAATATTGCCCTCCGGGTCCCGGGCCTGCTCCAGATGGCCCGCGCTGTCATAGGCGTAAGTCCAAACATTTCCTCCCTTGTCGGTGAAGGCTGTCAGATTGTCCTCTTCATCATAGGTATAAGTGCAGACATTCCCCCTCTCGTCCCGGACCCTGGTCAGATTTCCCCGCTCATCATAACTGTACAGGTTCTCCGTACCGTCGCGGTCCACCACTTTGACAGGCCGGTTGCTCTCATCGTAGACCACGCTCTCCCGGGTGCCGTCGGGATGAATCACCTCATTCATTCTCCCATAATTATCATACACCATTTTTGTGAGATTGCCAAGGGCATCCTGCTGTTCTGTCAGCTGTCCGTTTTCATTATAGCCGTTCCGGATATGGGAGCCGTCCCGTTCTATATCCGTCACATGGCCGCTTTCATCATAAAAATATCTGGTGACATGCCCGGCCTCGTCTGTAAAGGCAGTGACTCTGTTTTCCCCATCGTAGGACGCCAGGCTCCGGCCTCTTCCCGCCGTAAACTGCTCCGTCACTCTGCCCAGGGCGTCATAGGAGTTGGTCAGATAAACCTCTCCGGCAAAGTCCGTTATCGTCAGCAGATTGCACAGATCGTCATAGGAAAAGCGCATTTCCCTGCCGTCGGGATTGGTGGCGGAGACCAGCCGCCCGTCTTCATAGGAAAAGCTGACGCTGCCGCCCAGGGCGTCGGTCACACTGGCTATATGGCCTTCCCTGTAGGTCAGATCCAAACCTGCGCCGTGACGGCCCTCCATGCGTACAATCTGTCCTTCTTCGTCCGTCCGGAAGCTATAGGCTGTCAGACCGTTCTCCACGATCCGGTTCAGGCATAGCCCGCTGTCAAAAATATACGCCGTACCGTCGCCGGCCCGGACTGTGTAGCAGCCGTCCCCGCCCTGTTCCATCGCATAGGAGGATTCCCCCTTTGCAGGCCGGAAACTGTCCGTCTCCGGGTCCCTGACAAAGGCAGTCACATGATCGTAGGGCGTGGCGAAATACGCGTACTCCTCATCCATGGACAGCGTATAGCCCAGGGAATGGGTCCACTTTTTCCCCAGCGCGCCGTCCCCGGCCTCTCTGCGGGAATCATACATGGTGGTAAAATGCAGACTGTCCCTGCCGTATTCCTCCAGCCAGGTATAGCTCCACAGAAACGCGCCTGTGAGGGCGTTCACGGGGTCATTGCCCATATAGGACATCATGCCGTCAGGATAGGAGCTGCGCCTCCTGCCGTCGGCCAGTCCGCTGTCCTTACTGATTCCGGTTTTTATATGCTTTTTGTCGGTATAGGGGCTGGAACCCTCCGCGTTGTTGGCCCTGGCGCAGTAGCTGTGCTCCGTGTTGGGCCGCAGTCCGGCAAAGGTTTTGTAGATCCTCCCATCCGTGCCGGATGTCCGGGGCATGGTCTTTCTCTTCCCGGACCGGGAAAGCGGTATCTCATAAGCCGGAGTCTTCGCGGCGCTGCCTGCGGCCACAGGATATGTTACGTCATCAAACTGTATGTCATAATCCCGGGCCTCCGGCACCGGGCTGAAGCTCACGGTGACGCTGTCCATGGAAGCAGTGGCCGTGACATCCGACGGCATTTCAGGCCCCGGACGAAGCGTGGAAATCTGTTCCTGGCTGCTGGGACGGCTCTCCACACGGGCGTTTTTCGCCAGGACGCAGAAGCTGTACTGTGTCTCAGGTTCCAGATCGCCGATGACAATGCAGGGTTCTTCTGTATGATAAACCTGCCCGTTCATGGATATGTCATAGCCGTCGGCGCCCTCCACGGGGTCAAAGCACACCGTCACGGTTCTGGCCGTGGCCCGGGCCCGGATATTCCGGGGCGTCTCCAGAAGCGTCCTGACTGTATGAACCGCGCTGTAGGGGCTTTCGCCCGCCTCGTTTGCGGCCCGGACCTGGAAAGCGTACTCCGTGTCGGGCATAAGGTCCTCCACCTGGCGGGAACACTCTGTCGCGGGATATACCCTGCCGTCAAACAGCAGCTCATAGTCCTCCGCCCTGGGCGCTTCATCCCAGAATACCGTCACGGAATCGGCTTCCGCCGTGGCCTGCAGGTTTTCGGGAACGGGTGGGGCAATCTGGAGGGTGCGGATTGTCCGGCCGCCGGTGGTGGCGGCGCCCCCCGCGTTTCTGGCCCAGACGGTATAGGTGTATGTGGTATCCGGAGTCAGATTCTCAAATTTTGCGCTGGTCCCCGTAAAGGTATATTTGCTTCCGTCAAATTCCACCTCATATCTTGTGGCATTGCTTACCGCATCCCAGGTGATTGTGACAGAATCGGCGGTGGCGGTGGCTTTTATGTTGGTGGGGGCGGAAGGGGGCCTGACCGAAGTCGTCACCGTAGCGGCGGCGGAAAAAGCGCTGGTTCCCGCTGCATTTCTGGCCCGGACCTGATAAGTATAGCTGGTGCTGGGAGTCAGTCCTTTGATCAGCTTGGAGGTCCCCGTCACATTGTAAAGGGTGCCGTTGAACAATACGTCGTAGCTGTCCGCTCCCTTTACCGCGTTCCACCTTACCACAGCCTCATAGGGATTCGCATCGGCCCGGACATTGGTGGGAACGGCGGGAACTGTGGGCAGAGTCCTTACCGTCCCGGACGGGGTGTACTCGCTGTTTCCTCCCGGACCTGCCGCCCGGACCCTATAGGTATGGCTTGTGTCGGCATTCAGTCCGGTGAAGGTTCTGGAGGTGCCTGTCTCGTCATAGGCCTTGTTGTCAAAGAGAACGGTATATCCGGTGGCTCCGGATACGGCTCCCCATTTTACGGTCACGGAATCCTGCGTGGCCACAGCGCTGACATTCAGCGGCATAGCCGGGGGATTGTGAAGAGTGGTAACGGTTTTTGATTCATTGTACGAGCTCGACCCGTCCGCGTTGTTGCTGCGGAGCGCGTAAGTATAGCTTGTTCCCGGAGCCAGTCCCGTAACCGTTTTGTTTGGACAATGGTGGTGGCCGTGCTGGACGCGAAGGCAGTCGGCGCTTTTGGGGCCGTTGTGGCCGTCATCTGTGCCGTATACGCGCTGTAGGCACTTCCGTTTTTGGCCCGTATCGCATAGGTGTAAGCCGTGTTGGGGGTCAATCCGGTAAACGTCTTCTGTATGTCATTGACACTGTATACCGTGCCGTTTAACTTGATATCGTAGCCTGTGGCTCCATTCACCCTGCCCCAGACAATGAGGGCCGTGGTGTCCGTTATCTGCCTGGTGGTCCCGGCGGGCGGCGTCAGGCTCTGCGCCTGGGTAGTAACGGTATACGCGGCGCTGTAGGCGCTGGTCTGGCTGGCGTTTCTGGCCCGCAGTCTGAATGAATAGGCCGTGTTGGCAGTAAGCCCGGTGAAGGTCTTCGACGTGCCGCTGACGTAATAGGTCGTGCCGTTAAACTGAATATCATAGCCTGTGGCTCCGCTCACCGCGCTCCAGCTGACGGTGACCGTGGTAGCCGTGGCCTGTCTGCTGATATTGGCGGGCGCGGTCAGATTCTGCGTCCTGGTGGTGACAGTATAGGTAGCGCTGTAGGCGCTGGTCTGGCTGGCGTTTCTGGCCCGCACCGCATAGGTGTGGCTTGTACCGGCCCCCAGCCCTGTAAATACTCTGGACGTAGCCGTCACATTATAAACCTTGCCGTCAAACAGAATATCATAGCTGGTGGCGCGGGAAACCGTGTCAAAGCTGACTGTCACGGAGGATGCATCCGCCGTGGCCCGCACATTCTGCGGGGCCGCAAACGGCGTATTCTGATAGAATCCCGAAGGGAGCAGGATCGTCTTTCCGTCAGAGGCCAGCTGGGCGGAGCTTCCGTAAGCGATAACTACCACCTCATATTGTTTATTGTCCTCCAGATTGCTCCTGCTGGTGTAGGAAGTCGATACCAGCTGTGTTTCGTTGTAAATGGCATAACTCTGGCCTGCGATCCTCATATAGGCGTGGTATCTGACCGCACCCGCGATGGGGGACCAACTGGCTGTGATGGAACCGTTCTGGTTCAATGTGAGCTTCAGGTTCAGCTGTTCCATAAATTTTTTCCTCTCTTTCTTTTTGCAATTGTCCGCATACGCTCAGCGCAAATACACGCCGGGGCATGCTCTTTCCAATGCTTCTGGCCAAAAGCGACTGTAAGTGACATTCCTGCCGGATGCCCTCCGGCTGAAAAATGACCACCAAAAAACAGGCCCCGGAAGAGCCTGGTCTCTTCCGCAACCTGTTTTCATGATATACTTTATCACTTGTGTACTGTAAACACAATATTAACTGTTGTATGATTATGTCATTCAAATGTGTGAATCATGTCAGATAATGCATATGCGGATGCGCGTTTTCAAATGCCGCCAGCGCCGCCTTATGTATGTTCCGCACATATTGATAGGACATCCCCATTTCATCCGAGGCGGCTTTCAGGCTTTTGTACTGCACATATACCTTGAACAGCACCTTGATATGATTTACATTGTTCAGGGACTGGATCTCCTTGACCACCTGATGCTTGATGTCCGCGAAACGGTCTATCCCCGCGCTGATTTCATCGTTCAGCGCCATATACCGGGTCACCGCGCCCCCCAGCGGATCATTGGCCCGGCAGGTCTGCACCTTTTCCCTGCCGAAACCAATTCCGCTTATACCGCAAGCGTCTGTTTTCAGAGCCGCAAGCTCCTCTTCCATCTGTCTGATCTTTGTGTCAATAATCTCCAATTGCCCCAGATACTGTTTTGCAGACAACCCCTTCACCTTTTCTTCACCCATCTTTTTACCCTGCCCTTTCCCCGTGCCGCGGCATCCTCCCGCGATTTCCGGTATTTTCCCTGTTGGACCTTTTTTCCGGCCAGCGGCGCAATTTACGGAAATCGCAGCGTTGGCCGGTATCAAATGTTTTCGATCTGGCATCATAATCGAACACTTGTTCTTACCTATACCAGCATTATATGCGTCTCCGTTGCATTTGTCAATCACATTTTGCAATATTTTGTGACTATGTTGCTTTTAGTGTTGACTTATCACACTGCCAAATGTATAATAAATACAGGAAAAACAGGTGGTGTTATCATGAAGGACCGTATTAGAAAAATCAGAAAATCGTTTGAACTGACACAGCAGGAGTTTGCCGACAGAATAGGTATAAAACGAGGCGGTGTGGCCAATTATGAAGTGGGAAGAAATGAACCCGCGGACTCGGTGATATCTCTGATCTGTAGAGAATTTGACATAAACGAGCAGTGGCTGCGCGAGGGGACGGGAGAAATGTTTGTCAATATGGAAATGGATGAACGGATCTCCTCATTCATCGGTTCCATACAGGCAGGCGCGGAAGATTCCTTCAAAAAAAGGTTTATTTCCATGCTCGCCTCACTGGATGAATCCGAATGGAGAGCGCTGGAAAAAATGGTCAGGCTGCTGTGCGAAAAGGAGAACCGGAGCCTGTAAAAAAGCTGCCATTTTTCAGACAGCTTTTCTCTGATACTCCCATAAGAAGGGAAACGATCCGCAGGGCGGGTTTACCCCAGCCCCAGAAGCGCTTTTACATAGTAGTAGACCAGCTTCAGACTCCGGTCATCTGCCATGTCCAGCAGCTCGATGATGAGTTTTTTGTAGTCCATATAATTCATCTCCCCGTAAGATGCACATACTGAAATGACCACAGAATCATCATATCAAACATTTGTTCGATTGTCAATACTTTTATCATGTCCGGCCGCGCCGCTTTTTTCCACGGCATGAATCATCTGCAAAGCCGTGCGGGCCATCCCGCTGTCCGGAAACTGGCTCAGCGCTTTCTCATAGTATTTTTTCGCCATATTTCCGTCTCCCGTCTGACTGTAGCAGAACGCGATATTCACCAGCGCCATCTCCTTATAAGAGATCCTGCTGGCGGAGAGCAGTACAATATAACGGTATCTGTCAATCCAGCTATGCCGGGTAAAGAAGGCGTAGCTCTTCTCATATTCACGGATGGCCAGGGAATAATCGCCGGACCTGGAAAGAGCAATTCCCCTCCTGTGGTTTCGCGGCACCAGAGATCCCAGCAACAGACGCGCGGTCAGATACAGCAGGCAGGCCAGGCAGAGCCCCCCGCCAAATGATTTTGTCAGCAGACCCAGGACTGCCGTAAATACCGCGATAAACCCAAAGTAAATGAGGATCGACAGCCATGCCGTCTGCCGGACTATGGGCAGTTTTGAAGCCATACTTTACCCCTCCAATCCTTTCTGCCGACGGTAGTCTTCCGCCAGCCCGGCCAGATGCTCCGTTATATCCGGGTTCCAGTGGATCATGGACGGCAGCTCCTCACAGGGAAACTCCTGGCACAGACCGCAGAACAAAGCACCGTGCGCTCTGGCGCAGGCATGGACCCGGCATCGGCCCGACCCGGCCCATTCGGGCACATATCCGTCCGCCTCAATACAGCCCCTGCAAAAACCCTTCATCCGTTTTTCACACCCCTGGCAGCATTCCCCGCAAGCCGTTATCTGAGAAAAATCCGTCATCGCCATAACCTCCCCCTGCTGTTCCTATTATAGTACACTCTTGCAGGTAAGGCAATTCGTTTTGCCTGGAAATCCCGGACAGGCTGCTGCGCCCGCATCCGCTGACATTCCGCGCCGGCTTCCTCACCGGCTGCTGCGCGACCCTTTCAACAGGTGACGGAAATGAAGCATTGTAAAGTCGTCCAAACTGCCCGTCAACAAAAGGGAGATATTCTTGACACGGTATTTATTTATGAGTAACATAGAATATAGTAAGTATGGGAAACACGGTATTTTCTTGCAAAATGGTCAGGTTTACGCCGAAAAGCGGGGCCCCCGGTCCGGAAAGGAAAATGGGGCAGGCCGGCGGCCCGGCAGCAGACAAAACAGATGGAACTCTGAACAAGGAGGAAAGGGCTATGTTAGTAAAACAGAGCAAAGAACTGGAGAAGCTGGAGGAAGCGTTGCAGCTTCTGAAACTTACTCCAAAGAACATGGAGCTGGCGGAAAAATATCTGGATCTGTCCGAGCCGGAGGATCAGGAGCTGCTGAAGGAGGCCGAGCAGCAGGATTTCACCGAACTGGAGGCGGGGCAGCAGCAATCCGTATTCACTACCCTGGGCAGCTTCAAGAGAAATAACGAGCCTCTGGCCCGGCGGCTGATCCGTTTTCTGGCCCAGGTGGGCGGAGCCACATCCCGGAAAATCCTGTCTTATTACGGCTGGAGCAGTGATTTTAAGTATATGGAGGATATTCTGCCTCTGGTCCAGAACGCGGTGCTGTATTCGGACTGGGTTGCCTGGAACGCGTCGGCCCACCGGGAATCCTCTATCCGCCCCCTGATCGCCCTGGGAAAGAAAGACCCGGAGATCTTTTTCAGAATGAGTGAACTGTGCTATGATGACGACGCCTGCAACACGAAGATGTTTCTGGCGGGGATGTACCTTCACTGCGTAAAGCCGCCGAAGGAATCCAGGGGCAGACTCTATATACCCGTGGAGGACGCTGGGGATGACAGAGCGGAGGACAGTCCGGAACGCATACAGGAGATGCGGGAGTATCTGGAAGCGCGCCTGCGGGGGAACAGCGCCGGGCTTTTCATCGCCGCCGATGAACCCCAGGGGGAAGAGGAGGAAAAGCTGAAAGCGTTTATACAGGATTCCGATCCCGGAGAAGAATTTCCCTATGAGATGCGGGCGCTGATTTCCGGGAGAAACAAGCACAAGTACCGGATGACTTTTCTTCCCTTTCTTGCGTTCCTTGCAATAGAGCACTCCGACAGGTTCATCTCCCTGATCCGTTTCGCGGTGGCGGTGGAGGGAAATACGATTCCCAACCTCCCCTTGGATGTGTGTCATAAGACAGGGCCCGAGTGGTTTTACCGGCACATTGAAGCTCTGGAGAAGTTTCTCTGGATACCGGACGAGACCTATATACGCTTCGCGGTCTCCAATAAAGACAGCAGCATCTTAAAACGCATGATTGCCAAATCGCCGGAGGCGGTCTGTAGCGCGATGAAAGAACTGACGCCGGAAGATTACGGTTATCTGCTGGGGCAGGTAAAGACGGAGAACCCGGAGCTGTATGAAAGGGCAGGAGCGGAATTTTCCGAGACCTACCGCAGAATCGCGGCGGAGCAGGACGTGAAGGATTATCAGCAGGCAAAGGATATCGCCAGGGATTACCTGATGGGAACCGTTGGCATACAGGATATCCTGCCCTATGTGGAGCAGTGGCGGGAACAATACTATCGCTATGACTGGCAAAAATATGACCGGATTCACGGTTATCTGGAAAGTGGCGAAAAACAGCTCTACCGCCGCTCTCTGGTGCTGGAAGCCCTACGTCTGCAAAGTTCGTATTTTTCAAAATACTGGGTGGACGAAAGTCTGGTGGAAAGCGGTGCCCAGGCATCCGGCAACAAGAGCCGGGACAGACGCCAGTTTCAGGGCCTGCTGCGCTTATTTGAAGAAGAGCAGGTTCCCCCGCAGTACCAGATCGAGTATTTTGGAAAAGAAAATGACCGCTATTACAAGGACAATCTCTTCTCCCCGGAAAATGACAGTCAGATCTGCGTGGACGTTCTGACCAAAACGCGGAGCGACTGGCATCAGGAGTGGCTGGAGGCCTCGGAGAGCAAAAATCTGCCCGCGCGGATTCTGGCCTATCGCGTTATGGGGGAAAGCCCGGAGGTATACAGGGAACGGCTGCTTGCATGTGCCACGGATACCACCAGACAGGGCAGGGACTATCTGCGAGGCATTTATACAAAGCATCCGGAATGGGAGACAGATCTCCTGACAATGCTGAAATCTCCCAAGGGCGGCCTGCGCCAGATGGCAGTGGAGGTTCTGAAAAACTGGGGCGTCGGGCAATATCGGGATGTTCTCACACAGGCCATGGAAGCGGAAAAAACAAAGAAGATAAAGACCTTGATCCAGGAGCTGCTGAATCCGCAGGCATCCGGAGAAAAAGACGGCGCGGCGGGAGAACAGACCGGGGACGGGAGCCCGGAGAGTCAGCAGGATAGCTTGTTCACGGCAGAAGTCATAAGAGACGCGTTAAGCGGCGGTCTGTCCCCGAAGGACAGGGAGGACGCCCTGGCCGTGCTGGAAAGAATCATAAAGAATGCCCTGATGGGCAGCAGCAGAAAAAAACTTGCCTGGCTGGGTCTGGAGAGCGCCGGCAAGGTCCACAGGCTGGACGGGGAAGAAGCCTCCGGGGATTATCTGGAAGCGCTGCTGATCAGTTATGCGGATATGGGGATTCCCGGCGTTAATAAAGACGCGGCGCGGCTGGCCGCCGGACTTAAGAGCGGGGAACTGGCGACGTACATAGGGGAAATTTTCCAGAAATGGATGGAGGATGGCGCTCAAGCAAAGAGAAAATGGGTGCTCTATGCCGCGGCCATCCACGGCGGAGAGGCCATTGTGCCGGTAATCCAGGCCAGGATACAGGAATGGCCCCAGCATTCCCGGGGCGCCATGGCTGCGGAGGCTGTAAAAGCCCTGGCTCTGAATGGTACGTCCACCGCGCTTCTGCTGGTGGACCAGACCGCGAGAAAATGTAAATTCCGCCAGGTGAAAAACGCTGCCGCGCAGGCGCTGGACTATGCCGCCGCGCAGCTTGGAATCTCCAGGGAAGAGCTGGAGGATAAGATTGTGCCGAACCTGGGATTTGACCAACAGATGGAGCGGATCTTTGACTATGGGAAACGGCAGTTTAAAGTGCTGCTGACCACCTCCCTCTCCCTGGAGGTATATGACGGAAACGGCAAGGCCTTAAAGAACCTGCCCTCCCCGGGCAAAACCGATGACCCGGAGCAGTCCAAAAACGCGTATGAATCCTGGAAGCTGTTGAAAAAGCAGTTAAAGACCGTGACCACCAATCAGAAAGTGCGTCTGGAACAGGCGCTGGGGGCCGGACGGCGCTGGGACCCTCAGAAATGGCGGGAGCTGTTTGTGTCCAATCCTGTGATGCATCAGTTTGCCATGAGCCTGATCTGGGGCGTGTATGTGGAAGGGGTGCTGACGGATACCTTCCGCTATATGGAGGACGGCACCTTCAATACCGCGGAGGAAGAGGAATACGAACTTCCGGGGGAGGGCTGTATCGGCCTGGTACATCCCATTGAACTTTCACCGGAATTGTCAGACGCGTGGAAGGAACAATTATCTGACTATGAGATCGTTCAGCCCATTGAGCAATTGGAACGCCAGGTATACCGGGTGACAGAGGAAGAGAGGGAAGCCACAGAGCTGATCCGTTTCGGCGGACTGGTTCTGAACGGACTGTCACTGTCCGGAAAACTCCAGGATATGGGGTGGTACAGAGGCGAAGTGGGAGACGGCGGCGTCTATCAGAACTTTTACCGGGAAGAGCGTAATAGGGGGGTGGAACTGTCCTTTTCGGGATGCTATGTGGGCAATGAGAATGAGCCGGTGGTGGTATATGACGCGTATTTTTATGAACCCGGCGTTACGAAGAAAGAAGGCTGGCGGCTAAAGCCCGTGAAGCGGAAGCTGGGAGAGGTGGATGCGCACTATTTCAGCGAAATGGTGCTACAGCTCACCAGGGCCACCTCCTCCGCGGAGGAAAGGCGGAATTATCCGGAGTGCAGGGAGTGGTGATTGCTCTCTACCCGCCCGGATCGGCGTATGAAAAGAGTCTGCGTAACACTGGAGCGTGTTTGAGAAATCATTCCCGCCATCTGCCGCGGTAAACCGCATCCCCGCATTTGCGTACTATTTGCGCCAGATTCAGGTTGCATGGCCCGCTATGCGGCATCATCCGGCACATATCTCCCACAGATTGTGAGGCGCATCTGGTGGAAGGCATTTTTCAAACACGCGGTAATACATTTTTCATAACCTGCACCGTTTCCTGCATGGGATCACCCGGCAGAGGGACTGTGCAGGTTATTTTTGCAGGGCGCAGAATAGTTCCTCAATAGCAATCCAGCAATATCCTGTCTATCCCCGCGATCCTTTCACCATCCCCGATCTCACCCAACAGCGCCACTTTCCCGATTTCTTCCCGGTCCTGCCTGTACTGTTCTATATAACGCAGGTCTTCCCGGTGCAGACATATGCCATAGAGGCCGCCGTATTCCCTGCGATGCTCCTTCGAAAAATAATCAGGGACCAGATTCAGACTCATCAGGCCTATATACTGGAACTGTACATCGGAGATTCCGATCTCTTCCTCGCATTCCCTCATAACGCACTGACGCATGGTCTCTCCCGCCTCCAGACAACCGCCAAATATCTCCCAGTCCTGCCGCCATCTGTTCCATCCCAGCAGATAATCTCCGTCCACTTTCACCACCACCAGACAGTGGGTGACAGGCGCGTACATCCGCTGCGCGGTCCGCTCATCCCCTTTTATGATTTCAATCAGTTCATTCCCCTTGTCATCTTTAAAATGCATTTCGCCTCCCAATCCTCGATCCGGCTTTTAACAGATTATTAATCCGTGAAATTTTATTGATTTTTCCCGTCACAGGCAGGCCCGGGCATACCTGAAATCCTGATGTATTCTCTTCTTGTGTGTATGATCAGAATAGAACACTTGCGATGCTCTTTCTGCAAGTGACGGGATATATGTTGAAAAACTAACACTGTCAATATCGACAAAACAGGCATGAAAGCAAATTTGCTTTGCATGTCAGCTTCCATGCGATGGCAGGGCCACCCTGATCTGTCTATATTGCGCAATTCCCGTTCCAGAAAAGCAGCCTTTTGCAATTGCCTGATAATCAAAAATCTCTGACCCCGAACCTATACGAAATATTCTGTTCCGGACAAGGGACAGGGCCTATATGAAAAAATTGTCTCCCAGTACCCCGCCCAAGGCCCCTGATGTCAGAAAAACCGGCTTTTTTCCTTGCAGCAGGGTATATACAAAAAAATTGTCTCCCCAGATCCACTTTTTTGCAATTAACGGGGTACTGACACACAATTTTTCTGTATATGCCCTGTTACCCCGTACAAACAGAGCAAAAAGAGGAAAGATTGCGAAATAGCAGGGTACTACAGAACAATTATTCTATATATACCCTGCTGGCCCGGAATTGTGATCAAAATATGCCGTCCTTGTATGGAACTCTTTTGCGCCGTCCTGCGTGGGATTGTGTGCAAAAAAACAACTGTATGTCCCTACCCATGAAACCCTTCCGCGCCGTCCTGCACGGGGTTGTGTGCAAAGAAACATCTAACTGTATGCCACTGCGCATGAAACTCTGTTGCGATATCCTACTCAGGGTTTGTCACAGGCAAAAACAACTGTAGCCACTACCCATGGAACTCTTCTGCGCCATCCTACGCGAGATTGTGTGCAAAGAAACATCTATCTGTATGCCACCGCCCATGAAACTCTGTTGCGATATCCTGCTCAAGGTTTGTCACAGGCAAAAACAACTGTATGCCACTGCCCATGGGACTCTTCTGCGCCGTCCCGCGCGGGGTTGTCGCAGACAAACCGCAATTATACACAGTGCATGATTTGCAGTATACCGCTTACTGCCGCAGTTTCTCCGCCAGTTCCTCCAGCCGGGCCTTGTTCAGGGGCGGAATCAGCACATGGTCTCCGTCAAAGGGCCGGACGCCGTATTTTTGCAGTTCCTCCATAAAACGGTCATAGGGAAACAATCCGTCCAGTGCGCGCTGTTCACTGTAGAGCACAAACTGCACGAAGCATTCCGATATCTTGATTTCACTCAGATTCAGAAATCCGTCCCCGCGCACGGGAAAAACACTCTCGCAGTTCTCCGTGAGCGCGTAAAACGCCCCAATCTCCTGCGTGTCGCTCTTTTGCAGCAGCCGCGGCTTCGCATAATAGACATCTATGCACTGGAGACTGTGCAGAGTCTGTTCAAAGTCCGATAAGTCCCCGCATACCTCCCAGGCCGCCACCTTCTCCGCCGGCAGTGTATAGGGCCACATAGCCAGCGTAAATATGTAATTCTTATACTCCTTGTTGCCGCAGAAATCATGCAATGTCTTTAAGCTGAACCGGGCAAATCTGTCGATTCCCTGTTCCAGTTCCTTGCAGGTAAAAAGACGCCCCTCCTCCGGACAGTACATTTCCGCCTTGCCCAGCCTCCTCTCGATCTCCCGCACCAGTCTGGTAAAATCCGCGATCTCCGCTCTGGTGGTGGGAATATTATAGCTCACCGTATAGAATCCCTCACTGCCCTTTGACCCGTCAAAAAAGATGCCCCGCCCAATGCGTTCAGGATTATAGAAAATGGCTGTTCCCCGATCCTCCTGTCCTTCCTGCAAAATATGAAAATCATTGTCGGAACCGTACCGGAACCCGCAGGCCCCGGCCAGCGATGAGATGTCAAGAACTGTCTTTCCAAATAATTTTTTCTGCTTGATTTCCAGCGTAAACGCCATAGTCAAATCCTCCTTACATTCAAATAAGCACTTTAGATGATTGCAAAACTCGCTTTGAGGAAGCAGAGGATGAGCAATATATATGCAAAATAAGGGCGACTTGCCGCTGCATGAAGTTAATTTGCAAAGCAAATTTGTTTCTGAGCCCGTTTTTGTATATATTGACCAGCCTCATCACTTGTAGCGAGAGTATCGCAATTGGCTATAAGTAGCTTTAACCCGCATCAACAGGGATTTCAATCTGCACAATATAATCCTCTATCCGGTCAATGACCGTTTCATTGATTCCCTTCTCATAGGAAAAACCACACAGGGTAATTCCCTGCGCCCGGGCATATTCCAGGATTTCCCCATAGCGCCGGGGAATCTCATCCCAGCTTCCCTTGTGGAAAGCCCTCAGATATTTTCCCTTGGGCTGAATATGCAGTCCCTCCCTCTGGCGCAGAAAAGGAATTTCTATAAACAGCCTGGTATAATTGGCATAATCCCCGCTCCACAGGCTGGCCACCGGGATCATGGAACCGTAAGAGGCGTCGCGCAGCCGTCCCAGCCGGTATCTGGCCGTCTCTGCTGTGATCAGCTCCACTTCCTTTTCAAAGGTAATATCCCGTTCTATATCTACGGTTATCAGGCAGTGTTCTTCTTTCTCCACTATGCGGATCTCCGACAAGTCCATTGTCAGCAATGTGTCCATGTTCTGCCTATGATCACTCAGGGTCTTTCTGACCGCCTGCAAATGCATAAGCTGTGCGTCCAGCTGCGTGATTCTTTCATCCAGAAGTTTTTTCAGGTTTTCCGCGGAACGGTTTTGCATGAAATTTCTGATTTCGGCTATGGAGACATCCAGCTCCCGCAGCAGAAGTATCGTTTCCAGTATGGAGCTCTGGCGATAATTATAGCAGCGATATCCGTTTTCGGGATTGATGGCGGCAGGTTTCAGCAGCCCGATTTCATCATACCACATCAGAGTTTTCTTGTTTATGCCGTGAAGCGCGGCAAATTGTCCGATGGTGAGAAACTTACTTTTTTCCGTCATAGATCCTCCCTCCCGCAAAGCTGTAGTTGACAGATCGCAGGCCGCTTGCCGGTGATACCGCAGTCATCCGTATGGGAAAGTCTTTTTTTGTCCCGAAGAGCATTGACCGCACAGTTACTGTACGGTGTATGATACTACATACAGAGAAAAAATGCAAGCCGGTTCCGGAATTACAGAGCAAAAAAGCAACAGACACCGCCTGAATCTGATGCGGACCGGCCTCCAACTATGAGAAAGAGAGGTAATCAGATGGAAAAGCAAAATGTATATGAAAAACCTGTGACACTCGGAAATATCCTGAAATTTGCGGTACCCACCATTGCCATGACGGTGTTCATGTCCTTTTACACAATGGTCGACGGTCTGTTTGTATCGAACCTGATCGGGACCGAGGCGCTTTCAGCCATCAATCTGACAGCGCCGGTTATCCAGCTTGTCACGGCAATCTCCACCATGCTGGCCACCGGGGGCAGCGCGGTGATTATGAAAAAAATGGGGGAGCAGAAAACAGACGAGGCAAAGGAAGACTTTACCTTCCTGATCCTTGTGAATGTCATTGTGGGAATTGTGATGTGCGCCGTGGGATATCTGGCCATGGACCGGATCTTCGCCGGAATGAAGCTCTCCCCTGCCGTGGAGGGATACTGTGTGGAATATCTGAGCCGCTATCTGCTGTTCACTGTGCCGATCCTGCTGATGAACAATTTTACGCTCTACATGATCGCCAGTGAAAAGGCGACGCTGTCTCTTGTATGTTCCGTGACAGGGGGCGTTCTGAACATGGCGCTTGACTATGTGTTTATCGCCGGTCTCGATCTGGGGATCAGCGGGGCCGCGGTGGCCACGGGACTTGGGTATTCCGTTACGGCAGTGGCGGGGCTGATTGTGTTCAGCCGCAGAAAGAGCCTCCTGCATTTCAAAAAGCCGGTATTCCGGTTCCGCGTCCTGGCCAACGCCGCCACAAACGGATGCTCGGAGATGGCCACCGCCCTGGTCACCGGAATCATCACCATGATGTTCAACTGGACAATGCTCCGCTATGTAGGAGAAGACGGAGTGGCGGCTGTCACAATCATCATGTATGTGCTCATGTTTGCCAGCTCCCTCTATACGGGATATTCTTACGGGGTGGCACCCATGCTCAGTTTTTATTACGGGGAGCAAAATCATCACAAACTCAGGAAGCTGGTCTCGTTGAGCATGCAGGTAATCACCGTTATCTCCGCGGTTACGGTCGCGGCTTCCTTTCTGCTGACAGAACCGCTGGTGTCGGTATTTGCCCGCCCGGACAACCCGGTGTATGGACTGGCGGTGACGGGAAACCGAATATGTACCATCGCGCTGCTCTTTATCGGATTCAACATTTTTGCCAGCGGAATGTTCACTGCGCTGTCCAACGGAGTGGTATCGGCTGTCCTTGCGTTTTCCAGATCCTTCGTATTTATGCTGCTCACCATGCTGACGCTGCCCCTGTTTCTGGGAGTAAACGGAATCTGGCTGGCGACGCCCGCAGCGGAGCTGATGGCGCTTTCCCTGTCGGTTTCCCTGATGCTGAAATATAAGAAGCGGTATGGATACTGACCCACGGATGCGCAAATAAAGGGCTTTGTATGTCTGAAAAATCATTCCGCCATCTGTAGCGGTAAACCGCTTTCCCACATTTGCAGGATATTTGTGCCGGATTCAGTCAATGTAGCCCACTACGCCTCCTGAATCCGGTACGGATCTCCCACAAATTGTAACATATATCTTACAAAAGCATTTTTCGGCAGGCTTTTTGGACGATAGCTACATACAGCCCGGACCATTTGATCCGTGCATCCTGCGTCTTGCCTTTTCTACATTGCGCCGGATTGTCTGCGCACACCTGCTGAGAGAAGCTGCCCAAATCCGGCAGGGTACATAGAAAAAAATTGTTCCGCAATACCCCGCTGTTTCACAAATTCTCCCCTTTTTGCCCAGTTTGTATGGGGAAACAGGGCATATACAGGAAAATTGTGTGTCGGTACCCCGCTGATCGCAAAAAAGTGGATATAAAGCGACAATTTTTCTGTATATGCCCTGATATGCGGGAAAAAATCTGTTTTTCTGCCTCTGGGGACTCCGGGCAGGGTACTGGGAAGTAATTTTTTTATATATACCCCGGCCTCTGTCTGGAACAGGGTATTCCTTATACGTCCGTCTTTGACCATAACTCCCACAAATTGTGACACACATCTGACCGAAAGCATTTCAAACACGCTCCCGCGCTCTATCCGGCCGGTAATCCCACTGCCTGTGCCGGATATTTTGTCAGCCCGCAAGACGGAAGAAGGAGGCGGTGCGGTGGCACCATTGACGAACGGCAAAACAGGCCATGCGGCGGCACCATTGACGGACGGCAAAACAGGCGGTGCTGAAAATATAATTGCGGGCCGGATGGATCACTAAGAAAAATTGGTATAACTGCCGGTTTTCGAGACGCTGTCCACATGGATATACACGTCCATGCAAGTTCCATGCTCCTTTTCATATACGTACTCAAAACAGGACAGAATATCCTCCTTCGGCCTTTCGCAGAATCCGTTCGCGCCCAGAAATTCCATTATTTTTCTGTAGCCGATCCGGATACGGTCGATTGCCGCAAAGGGATCATAAATTGTGATTACCGCGTAATCCGCCTCTTTCTGACGGGCAAATTCCACACCCGGACAACCTGTTTCATATCCTTCCGGCAAAATATAAGCGGCCACATATCCGTGAATGCCAAATCGGGTATGCAGATCAGGCGGTACAAAGGGAAAATCCCATCCGATTCTCATGGCGTCCGGATGCGCTTTCAGCAATCCGGACCGATGCGCCCAATGATCCATATACGCGTTTACATCGTCTTCCGGATTGGGCGTGAGCATTACATACCTTGCCATCCGGAAGGCCTTCATTTTTTTGACCGTAATCTGCGAATAAATATCTTCTCCCGCGCTCATATCCTCTTTGACCATACTGTCCAGGCCGCAGGAGAACGCGTCACTCAAGGCTACCAGCTTATTCAGCTCAGGCACGATCTCGTCGGCTTCCCACCTGGATATTGTCTGGCGGGAAACAGACATCATTTCAGCCAACTGTTCCTGTGTAATCTTTTTCTGTCTTCTCATATACCGGATGTTTTTTCCCAGGCTCATAATCATTCCTCCGCTGATGAAATTGCTGTCCAATGGCTCTGTAGGGGTAAATTCCTTCAAACCTTGCCGGGGCTCAGACATACCCCCAGTGTACCGGGCTGTCCTGTGCCTGTACATCATTATAGCGCAAAAAAACGAAAAAAACACCACGTCAGAAGCGCTGCTTAAGCGCATCATGTAAACCGTCCGTTTACATTACGGCTTACCGGTTTCTGTCAACCGTACTATTGTGCAATAAGTGTTGAAAAGTGCGGAAAAATACTGTATATTTAAAACTGGAAATACTGACTGATGTTTTCCGTGCCACGCACAGAAAGGGGAAAAAATGAAAGTACCAGGCGAATCAGACGAACAGAATCTGGAGAACGTAACCGCTCCGCAGGATGATGTGGAACGATGGGTCATCGCTACATATGCCATGTGGTCCGAGTATTACTCCGAGGGAGACTGGCAGTATATCGCGGGTTCTCCCGTGAAGGAAGAGAGCGCTGCCGATATGAAGGTGATGTTGAGCAGGGACTGGGGGATCGACAACAGGGACGATCTGCTGGATACGGTAACATACCTGACTGCCCTGTATATGGAGGATGATAACATTGATCAGGAGGATATCGAGACCGGAGCCTGGGATCTCTGCCGCGCATGTCAGATCCTGGGGATGGCTTTCGTGGCCGGTATAATCGACCGTGAGGAGATGATGGACATATCCCTGGTGGTGGGAAGCCTGATGCAGTGCTACTATCCCTCCTGGATGCATCTCTACTCCAGCTACATCAACGGCTACAAAGCATGGCGTCTGGAGGAGGATGAGGAGGACGAAGAAGCCCTGGAGGATGTGGAAGAGAGGGAGCAGATCTGTAGAGAGCTGCTGATTATGCCCGGCGGCCCCTGTTCGGTTCCCTGGAATCTGGAACTGCCTGTTGAATTCGAGGAAGACGAAGACCCGGAAGAGGAATAAGGGATAAAATAACCTGACAATTACAGCGAGGCATCCGGAATCTGTTTTTTTCCAAATGCCCCGCTGTCTTTCACTCATCTCTTCTCTTTTCTGCCTTTCCTGATTCCGCCAACGCCAAGCACAATCCCCACAATCGCGCAGACGAGAAGAAGCATCCATTTCAGATTGCCGTCAACCGTACTGCTCTTCCAGACAAAGGGCCTGAAAACCGGCAGCGCTGTCTCATTGCCGATACACCTGTTCATAAAATAATCCGCAAAAAATGAAAAGACGCCGATTCCCACTGTGCAGATTCCCGCCTTGAGCTGACCGTTCAACCTTGTGTAGCGGACCAGCAGAAACAGGAGCCATATGAAAATCAGAATCGGCAGGGAAACCACCGGCGCGATTTTTTCGAAATCAGCGGACTTTGTGTATACCCCGATGCTCAACATCATCAGTCCGAACAGCAGCGTGGCCGATGTCATGACCGTCAGACTTTTCCGATTGCCCAGCATTTTCCCAAGCGGGCCGACATGAACCGCAAAGGGCAGAAAACATACGGAAATTCCCAGCAATACCGATGTGGCTGCGACAAAGAACCATCGTCCCCGGGTATAGAGACAGATGACACCCAGAAGCAGCAACAGGCTGAGGGTGAACGTGCCCAGCGTCCAGAGCAGCTTGTTTTCAGGCACCACCAGCGGTACCACCAGCAGGGAGGCCGCCGTGATCAGGGAAGCCAGGACAATGAAAAACCAGTCCAGCGCCGCCCCCGTGGCCAGATTGACAATCAGGCACACCAGTACAGGGATCATAAAAATTCCGGCAATGACCGCGCCGATCACGGCAGATTTCCTCTTAAAAAAGCGGGCCTGGCGTCGAAGCACATTTTCCGTCTCCTCTCTCAGATGCGATTCCATCTCCGTGCTGCGCATCTGCCCCAGGAGAGCGGTACAGTCTTCACACTCCGCAAGATGCTCATCCACAAGCTCCCTGCTCTCGCCGCTGCAGATCCGGTCCGCGTAGAGCGGAAGTAAGTCCTGGATTACATTACAATTCATTTTCATGGACATTTTCCTTTCTTGAATCAAAATTCCGCATATTTCCCGGAAACGCGCATAACCCTGTTTAATCGACATCATGGCCTGCGTCTTACGCGTTTTGGAAAACATGCCGTCAATAAAGCTCTGCGTCTATTCCATCAGATTTTGCAGCTTCAGCTTCGCGCGATGGTATGTAACCCTCGCCCAGTTTTCGGTTTTTTCACAGATACCGCCTATCTCCCGGAAGGACAATTCCCCGAATATCCGCAGCTCGAACACTTTGCGGTAAGGTTCCTCCAGCTCCTGCAACGCCCGGTGAATCCGGCCGGACGCATCCCTGTCCTCCACTTCGGCCTCGATATTGATGCCGCTGTCCATCTCCTCGTCAAAGTCCATCTCCATGCTCTTTGACTGCCGACGCATCTCGTCCAGACAGAGATTCCTGGCAATGGCGCAAAGCCATGTCACTTCGCTGGATTCCCCCCGGAACCCGCTTTTTGCTGTAAACGCCTTATAGAAGGTCTCCTGCGTGATCTCCTCCGCCATATGCCTTTGCCTGACGATCGTCATCGCATAAGAATAAACCCGCATATAATACGTTTCATACAGTTTTTCAAAGGGTTTTTTCTCCACGTACCATCACCTCTTTTCCGCCCCTTCACAGATTGGACGGACTCACCGCAAAAATGTTACAAAAAAATGCAGACATAATTCCCCGCAGAGCGTGTACTCTGTCGTTTTCATCCATAATATTGTGCCTGGGCATGCCAGAGCTCATGATATCTGCCGCCCTCCTGGGCCAACAGCTCTTCGTGACTGCCGGTCTGCACCACCCGGCCTTCGTCGAACACCGCGATCTTGTCACAGAAACGGCAGGAAGCCAGCCGATGGCTGATATAGACAGCCGTCTTATCCCCGGCAATTTCATTGAATTTCCGGAACACCTCGTATTCCGACACCGGGTCCAGGGCGGCGGTGGGCTCGTCCAGGATCATGAACGGGGCATCCTTATAGAGGGCCCGGGCCAGCGCGATCTTTTGGGCCTCTCCCCCGGATATCTCCACGCCGCCGTCATCACAATCCTTGTACAGGAAAGTGTCAAGTCCTCTCTCCAGCGTATCCAGGCGCTTGCCAAGGCCCGCCTGCTCCAGACATCGCTCCACGCGCCGACCGTCATATTTTTCTGCACGATTCACCCCTGCCCCGGCCACATTTTCCCCCAGCGTGAAGGAAAACAGCCAAAAATCCTGGAAAACCACGGAAAAAATGGACAGATACTCATCGTAATCGTACTTTCTGATATTGACGCCGTTTAACAGGATCTCTCCCTCTGTAGGGTCGTAGAGACGGCACATCAGCTTGATAAAGGTCGTCTTTCCGCTGCCGTTGGCGCCCACCACGGCCAGTTTCTCCCCGGCCTTGAACTTCAGGTTCACATGGCGCAAAGCATATTCCCGTGTGTGGGGATACCGGAAGGACACGTCCCGGAACTCCACATGATAGTCATTGTCATCCCGCTTCTCCACCGTCAGAGAACCCTGATACATATGGTTCTGTATGTCAAAATAGGAAAAGTACCGCTTCATGTATTCCTGATTCACAAGGGCTGTCTGCAGACTGGCCGCCAGACCGGAGCAGGCTTCCAACAGCAGCAGGACGCAGGACACATATCTGGCTATGGAACCCACGCTGACGCCTCCCTTCAAAGCGGCGGAAAAAAGCAGCACATACAGGCCGAATTGCAGGATACGGCTCATGGCCACATTGGCAATCTGAACCTCCGCCTGCCTTCTGTTCTTTTTGCGATACATCCCGAAGGTTTCCCGGCGCAGCGCGGCGCTGTACGCTGTCAGCCCTTCCGACATGCCGTAAATCCGGATATCCTTACCGCTGTGGTAATCATCCAGGTACGCATGAAACTTGCTCCCCAGCATATTCAAGTGAACACATCCGCTGTAATACTGATTGTTCAGCTCCTCCACCTTTCTGGTGGTGATGATTTTACACAGCACTGTCAGCGCCAGACCTGCCGCAAAAGCCGCCCTGGCAGGGGCAGAGATTGTTTTCAGAAGGAAGAAGGGCGCCGTCAGCCACAGGGATATCCCGATGCGGGTCACATGGCCGACGATCCCTTCCAGGCTGTGGAACAAACGATAAATATTGTAGCCCACCTGCGTTTCCCTCTGAATCCTGTCCCGAAGATGCGCCACCTCCGGGTCCTCAATGGATTCATAGGCCATCTGCATGGCCTTTTCGGAATATTTCCAGTTTTCGTTGCGATACATTTCCGTGGACGCCATGCGGCACCTTGCGTCCAGGTAGGCGCGCGCCAGACTCAGAAGGAATACAAGGCCCACAGTGAGCAGCACATAGAGGGCCAGCGTTCCGGCCTCCCTTCCCTCATACAGGCAGTCCAGCAGGCGGGCTGAAAACCAGACGGGCACATAGGGCATGACAGCCCCTGTGAAGCTGCCCAGCAGCAGGCATGTGATCTTTGCCCTGCTCAGGGAAAAAAGCAGGCTCACGGATCTTTTTGTCAATTGTATATGTTCTGATACTTTCATCTTTCCTCTTCCCGCATACCGCTGGCTTTGCCTGCGGTATTACACCAATCAATCCTCTATCCGCATATCATGGGCATAGTCCATGATATTGCGCCAATCAAGATCTGGAAGTTTACTTCCCGACTTTCCTCTTTCCGGCATCGCTCTCATCCCCCTCATAATCCTCCCTGTACCAGCAGCTCTGCATCTGGTAGAGCCGGCTGTACTCACCGCCCAGCTGTAAGAGCTGCTCATGAGTTCCCTCCTCGGCAATCCTCCCCTCCTTCATATACAGAATCCTGTCGCAGAACTGAGTGGAGGCCAGCCTGTGGGAGATAAAAAGGGATGTTTTGTCCTTGGACATCCTGTTGTATTGCAGGTAGATCTGGTTTTCCGCTATGGGGTCCAGGGCAGCTGTGGGTTCGTCCAGCACCAGAATCGGCGCGTTCTTGTAAAGGGCCCTGGCCAGCATCAATTTTTGCAGCTGTCCTCCCGACAGTTCGGTGCCGTCCTGATTGACCTGCTTGTCCAGCTTCGTGTGGATTCCCCGGGGCAATTGGTCTATCTTTTCTCCCAGTCCGGCCAGTCTCATGCACTCCCGGGCCTTCTCAAGGTCCACCTTGCCGCCAAAATCCCCGGCCACGGTCTCCGCCAGGGTGAAAAAGGCGGTCTTCACCTCCTGGAACACCGGAGAAAACAGGCGGTAATAGTCTTTGCGGGCAAAGTGCCGGGCCGGGACGCCATTGATCCGGATTTCACCCCCGGTGGGCCGGTACAAGCCGCACAAAATCTTGACCAGCGTGGTTTTTCCTGCCCCGTTCAGCCCCACCAGCGCAATCTTTTCGCCGGGTTTTACAGTAAAGTGTATATCCCGGAGAGTCTCCTCTTCCGCCCCCTCATAGCAAAACGACACATGCTCGAAGGTGATTTCCGGGGCTCCCCGCAGATGCCGGTCCACATCCGCCTCCCCCGTCCCATCCCACTCCGGCAGGTCCAGGTACTGGCGGTAATCGCAAATGCTCAGACTGGAGGTATGCATCCCGTTCCACTCTTCCACGATATTTCCCACGAAGGAGGCAAACATGGAAATAGCGGAAAAGTACAACACAAACCCGTCCACCCCTATCTCCCCCGACAGGGTCATATGGATCAGCAGGGCATAGGCGGCCCCGTCCCGAAACAGAATCACCGCCAGATCCGCAATCCGGGACAGAAACTCCCTGCCGGTCTGTCTCTTCTCCCATGCCAGCCGTTGCCGGGCCAGGCCCTTGAATGTCTCCTTGAACCAGTCCGCCAGCCCATAGACGCGGATGTCCTTGGCGGCCTGGAAATCTCCGGGCATGCGCTGTACATATTCCAGCCTGCGGTCAATGTCCGCCCATTTTCCCCTGTTGGCATATTCCCATCTGCGGTATAAGCGGGCGCAGAACCAGTTCACCAGCGGAGCGATGGTCAGTATGGGGACCAGTGCGGGACTCACAAAGGAAATCACCGATCCGAACAGACAGTAGCAGCCTATGTTTTCCACCAGTTTCAGGCTTCGCTTTGGCAGGTCGCAGACAGGCAGCGCGCCGTTCCACTGCATGGTCGCCCATATGGCCCGGTCGTGCAGATCTCTGTTTTCCTTTTTTTCGTAGATCTGGTAGAAACAGTCCATAGACTTTCTGTTCAGTTCCACGGTCTTCTGTTTTCTGTAGATCGTCTGACTGGTGTCGGATACTGCGTGCAGAAACAGAAGAAGGATATCCGCCGCAAGCATCATCAGCAGCAGTATCCCCATGCGCCGGGCCCCGTGGGCCAGACTTTCCCCCCCTGTGACCTCCCCCACCACCAGGGCGGGCAGATATACCGCCCCATAGGCCAGGAAAATATGGAGGGGCATCTGTAAAGCCATAGCCGCAAAGGCCAGGGGAGCCTCCCTGAGTAAGCCCTTAAAGCTCCAGATGGCATTGTCAAAAACACTGTGGCAGGGCTTTTTGTCCGTTTCAACATGCAAACTCATCACCTCTTTCTTTTGTCCGGTTTCAAATTTCCCGTCCATTTTAGCATGCGCATAGATCAAAAAAGCAATCCGTACACGAAACGCTTTGGCCCGTACACGAATTGCAGATTCATTTGCCATACCCTTTCCCTTTATTCCAGAGCGGGCACCAGAAATTCCGAGGTAAAGGCGCCGTCCTCACTGTTGTATTTATACCAGCCTCCGTGTTCCGTGAGAATCGCTGCCACCCGCCGAAGCCCGAAGCCGTGAAATCCTTCCTTATGTGAGGAAAACAGGGAACCTTTTTTGTCTTTTTTGCTCCCGGCGGAGTTGATCATGGAAAAGTAGAGCATCTTTCCTTTCATTTTCATATAGACACGGATAAATTTCTCCCCCCGGGCCGCGCCGCAGGCCTCGATGGCATTGTCCAGCAGATTGCCCACCACTATGCTGAGTTCCAGATCCGTAAGCAGCAATTTGTCCGGAACGGACACATGGATCGTAACGGCGATATCCTGGGATCTGGCCTGGGCTATTTTGGCGGAAAACAGGGCGTCCAGAGATACATTCCCTGTCCTTAACAATGTGTCCACATCCATCAGCTGCTGATCCAGCCGGGCGATGTAGGCCAGCGCGCGCTCAGTCTCTCCGGCCTCCAGCTGTCCTTTCAGCGTTTGCAGATGATGATGAAAATCGTGCTTATACCCCCGCATTTCCCTGTAGATGCCCTGCACCTCCCCCAGGTGCCTGCGGGACTGTTCCGTCTGATATTCCGCCAGTTTCAGATAAGTCTTCTTTCTCATTTTCTGTTTCCTGTTCCTTCACATCTCTCCGGCAGGCGCGGTATCATCCGCCGTTCGTGCCATAAATGTACTCCCGGCAAAAGCCGCCGCAGTACTGCCGTGTACCACAGGCAAAATCCGATCTTTTGTGTGCATGAGAGGATCTTACACACAGGAGATATAGGCCCGGTTGATCTCATCATATTTTCCTCTGGCCAGAGGAAGCTCCATCTTTCCCTCCAGCGTCACGCTGGTCCGGGAGATTCTCACGATATGGTGCAGCGACACCAGGTAGGAACGGTGTACACGGAAAAAAGCATTGCTGAGTCTTTCTCCAAAGGACGATATATTTTCCTTTATTTTATATTCTCCCTCCGCAGTGTGTATGGAGATATAATGCTGAAAGGCTTCCACATACAAAATCCGGGCCTCATACAGTTTAATTGTACTGCCCTCACAGACAATAACCACATAGGGCGGCTGCCGGGACAGCCTTTCCGCCGCCTTGTCCAGAACCCGGATCAGCTTATCCCCGGAGACCGGCTTGAGCAGATAGTGCAGAGCATCCACCTCATACCCCTCCCCGGCAAACTCAAAATAGGAAGTCAGAAAGATAATCTCCGCCCTGTCATCCTCCTCCCGGACGCGTCTGGCCAGG
This sequence comes from uncultured Acetatifactor sp., assembly GCA_910583845.1. Classification (GTDB taxonomy): domain Bacteria; phylum Bacillota; class Clostridia; order Lachnospirales; family Lachnospiraceae; genus Acetatifactor. Next base: position 63,556 of record CAJUAB010000014.1, on the reverse strand, counting down.
TCGAGTCCCGAAAGATCCTTCATTTTCACATCCAGCAGCAGAATATCATATGCCTTGTCCTCCTCATAGGCAAAGAGAAAGGCTTCCCCGGAGGGAAAAGCGCGGATCTGGCACATATGCCCCGATTGCCGGCTCCATCTGCAGAGAATGGACTCCGCCTCCCGGATCTGTTGTTGATCGTCATCACATATCGCTACTCTGTACATCATATCCTGAACCCTCCACGAAACAGATTCCCTCTGCCGCAGTATAACACACAACCTGCCCGGCCCCGACAATTGAATAGTCATTTTCATTCAATAATATATAATATACATTTATTAAGATTTTCAATAATACTTTCAATAGAACTATCTTTTTCATCAAAATAAAAGTAAGGTTTTTGTAGAGAGTCTTTTCTTTTATCTAATGCCTCAAACAACACAAAACGATGCGGATGAAATCCTTCCGGTTCAATGACTAATTCAGCAAGATAATTCGCACTTTCGATGATGTATCGTAAATAATCTTCATGTTCCACCAAGAATTCCACACTTATTTTGCCACGATACATTTCTTGGGCAGTTCTGATCCACATATATATTGCATCTATAAGATCATACAGTTTCATCTTCTTCCTCTACAACTTCCGATTTGTATGCTTTTTCCATAAGTTTCCTCAATTTTCAAGGCTTTGCGCTGTGCCAGCCTTAAAACATGTATCCTTTTCCATTTTCCTTACAGAACCTTTTGCCATGATCGTTCTCCTTTCGATAAAAGGCAATCGGAACTGATGAAATGCTTTCTGCGTGTAAGTATATCATAACTCCGATTGTTCTACTATACCGATTTGGATTCTTCCCCCGATACGAAAGTTTTGCATCTTGACAAAATAAGTTCTATATAGTACCATTAAGTTTATGAAAAGGAGACGTCCTTTTTTATGCTGTACAGCGAAATTACCGCTTCTATCCTTGCGAAGCGGTGGAACATGGAAAGGTGTGATATCACTGGAAACACGAGCAGGTTTTTTGATTTCTCATATTAAACAGGTTCAAGGGAGAGTTTTTGATCGGCTTTTGCATACATGTGGTGTAGATGAATTTAATGGACCGCAAGGGCATATTCTTTATGTGTTATGGAAAAGTGAAGGCATTCCTATTGTGGAACTTGCACAAAAGACGGGATTGGCAAAAAATACACTTACTGCAATGCTTTGCAGAATGGAAGAAAACGGCTTAATTTGTCGGGAAATTTCAGCTTCTGATCGGCGTCAAAGCATAATTAGCCTTACACCCCAAGCCCGCGCATTGGAGAAACGTTACAATCAAGTCTCTCAGCAAATGAATAGCTTGTTTTTTAAGGATTTTGAAAAGGTAGAAATCAAGGAATTAGAACAGTATCTTGACCGCATTGTTTCCAACTTGGAGCAAGCGGAACAAGCATTAAAAAAAGGAAAGGATGTACATGATGGCAAAGGTAAAAACTAAGATTGGTAATGATTACTGTCCGCAGGCGTTATTTCTTTATGGCACAAAGCAGGAAGATGGGCAGCCCCATTTTGGTCTTTTCTGTTGGTTTGGATATTATCATTCTTCAGAGGGACTCGGGGTAATGGCTTGTATAGGTGAAGAAAAACTGACCAAGGATTTGATACGCAAAAATGGCGTATTTTCAGCTAACCTCGTATCTGAACAGCTGCTGCCTTTGGCAGATTATTATGGTTGTACCTGTGGCAGTACCACACCTGATAAGATGAAGCGCCTGCCCACTGTAGAGTGGGGACAAGTGTTAGATGTGCCAACCATTGCAGAAAGCCCTGTCAGTTTTGAACTGGAAGTAAAAAAAGCAATCCCTATGGGAGATGGATCAGACATTTTTCTCTGTTTAATCCGTAATGTAACCCAGGATGAACAACTGCTGGATACAACAATTCCCTTTACAGAAAGATTAATGCAGGCCGCTCCGGTATTAGCCCCGGGCAACGAAACCTATTCTTCCATTAATGGAAAATATCTGGGAAAATGGGGAGAACCTATGAAAAATATGGCTAACATCAAAGAATAGCTGTATAATACAAACGCATATCGGAAGAACAGACTGCAAAGATCTTGTAATGAATTAGTCCCCCGAATTGGGGGATTAAATCATTACCGCTTACCGATTGAAGCCAAAAATGTTGTAAATTCATATATGAATTTCATATCTTAATAGTCTTTCCTTTGCTAATTGAATTATCGGACTCCGAAAAGAGAGTTACTTTTTTAAGAAATCGCTGAATTCTTTTAACTCCTTCTTCTTTTCTTCGGAAAGCCTGTTATATTTCAGATGATGAATTGCGCCCTCCAATGTGTACAGATGTACAAGGCACACATGGGGGTATTTTTCTTTCAGCTTGACAAATGCCTGTTTGGCTCCCGTCTCCGCGAGCTTCTCGGGAGAGTCAATCCCCACGGCTGTCAGCTTCCTCTCCATTTCCCTGCCAATATTCATCATAGACATCAATTCTGACATAATTTTCTCCTTATCATACAACTCCCGGACCTACGTTTGCGAAACCCTCCTTGTCATACAGCTCCCGGACCGACGTCTGCGAAACCCTCCTTATCATACAGCTCCCGGACCGGCGTTTGCGAAACCCTCTGATCAGTACACCGGAATTGGGCGAAATAGACAGAGACAGGGCGGGGCTTATCCCTGCGTTTTCATCATAATACACAGGTACGGCGTTTGCAAGATTTTTTGATTGACGCAGTTTGTGGCTTATTGACTTTTTTTCTCTAATCTGTTAGACTAAATGTACTCTAACAGATTAGAGAAAGGGGACGCAGCATATGGATACACCGAAAATCTTTGAGAGCGAATACCGTTTCTGTCTGATTTTATGGGAACACGAGCCGGTCAGAAGCAGGGAGCTTGTGGAACTGTGCAGAGAACAGCTGGGCTGGAAGCCCACCACCACTTACACCGTCATCAGGAGATTGTCAGAGCGGGGTGTCCTGAAAAGCGAAAACAGTATCGTCTCCTCCCTGATCACACAGGATGAAGTGCAGGCCGCGGAGATTGACGAACTGGTGGAAAAGAAGTTTGGCGGGTCTCTTCCGGCCTTCGTGGCTGCCTTTACCAGACATCGGAGAATCACGGAACAGGAGATTGGCGAAGTGCAGCGGATGATAGACCGCTTTCGGGAAAGAGGACAAACATGATGCAACAGATTATGATTATTGAAGACGATCCCTCAATCCGGGAGGAGCTGACGCTTCTGCTCAGGAACGAGGGATATCACTGCCTGCCGGTGGAGGATTTTGCGGATGTTGCCGGGCAGATCGCGCGGTGCCGCCCGGATCTCATACTGTTGGACATCGGTCTGCCCGGACGGGACGGTTTTTCCCTGTGCGCCGGTCTGCGCAGAACTGCGGATGTGCCCATTATCTTTGTCACCAGCCGGGACTCCAGTCTGGACGAGATACAGGCGCTGAGCCTGGGCGGGGACGATTATATTACGAAACCCTATAATGTGCCTGTGCTTCTGGCCCGGATCAAGGCTGCCCTGCGCAGAAGAAGAAACGCGGCGGAGGCAGATACTCTGGAATGTGGGAGACTTCGGCTGAATCTGACAAAGGGAACGGTGTCTGCCGGTGAAAAAACCGCGCTTCTGACCCGCAACGAAATACAGATTCTGGCCTGTCTGATGGGCCGTCCGGGAGAAATCGTCTCCCGCGCCGAACTGATCGAAACACTATGGGATCATCAGGTCTATATTGATGACAACACGCTCAGTGTCAATATGACAAGGCTTCGCGGCAAGCTGGAGGATCTGGGACTGCCTGATCTGATCAGAACCCGCAGGGGAATGGGGTATCAACTATGACAATATCTACATTTTTCTCCGATCGCCTGAGAAGAATCATATTCCAGGCAATTCTGGCCATGGCATCGGCTGCCTTTCTGCTTGCCACCGGCACACAGGCCGGAGTGGTGGCCATCCTTACGCTTGTATGGCTGACGGTCTTTCTGTGCCTACAGTCCATGGATTATCTGAGGGCCCGTGGCCGTCTGGAAGAACTGAGAGCCATCATGGAACAGCTGGACCGGAAATATCTGTTTATGGAATGTGTCCCGAAGCCACGGACCGCCTATGAACGGGAACTGTTGGAATTGCTCCGGATGGCGGGCAAGTCCATGATTGAAACCGTATCGGATGCCCGGGCTGCTCAGAGAGACTACCGGGATTATGTGGAGAGCTGGGTTCATGAAATCAAGACCCCCATCACGGCAGCGGGATTGATCTGCCGGAGCGCCGGGCCCTCTCTGCGCCAAAAGCTCTCCCAGGAGCTGGCCCAGATTGATGCCCATGTAGAGCGCGCCCTGTTTTATGCCCGGGCGGAGAGCCCGGAGAAGGACTTTATCGTCCGCAGGTCCAGTCTCTCGGACATTGCCGCCACAGCCATAAGCCGCCACAGAGCTCTGCTGATCCAGAGCGGCATCCGGGTGGAGACGGAAAATCTGGAACACACAGTGTATACCGACAGCAAATGGGCTGTTTTTATTCTGGGACAACTCCTGCAAAACGCGGCCCGTTACCACGGCCGGGAACCGCTGGTCACATTGTCCGCAGGACAACTGGGAAAACAGGTACAACTGAAAGTACAGGACAACGGCATGGGAATACCCGCCCATGAACTGCCGAGAATCTTTGACAGAGGATTTACCGGCAGCAACGGCCGCAGCCGGGGCGGCTCCACAGGAATGGGACTGTACCTGTGCCGTCGGCTTGCGGACTGCCTGGAGATAGACATGCAGATCACCTCCAGGGAGGGTAAGGAAACCACTGCCATCCTTACCTTTCCCGCCAGGGAAAATGAATCTGTGATGTGCGAAATACACACATGACATGGATGGCCATCCGGCCGTTTCCTGCCTTGAATATGGTCATTCTGTTATGTGCGTGTTCCGCACATCACATAGATGGTCACCGGTCGTAAACACAAAAACACCCAGCTCACACCGGGCGTTTTCGTCTTAATATATATTCAAGGGGGAACAGCACGTTTACCGGAGGGTTCCGATTACAGAGCAGCATCCACTGCCGCTCCTTTCAGATCTTCCTCCATCAGCTTCATTCTGTTCAGGATATCCTTGAGTTCCTGCTGGAAATCGGATGTGTCATTGTCCATCTTCATTAATTCATCCGCCGGCAGCGCCTCCATCAATTCTTCGGCGCGCTTCTCGTTTTCACGGGCCCGCTCCCGGGCGGCATCCACCTGGTCCTCGATCTGTGCCTTGTCTTCCCGGACTGCCTCCAGCTTCTCCTCCTCTTCTTCCTTCTTCTCCTTTTCCTCCTTGGCATTTTCCACTTTTTCCTGCATTTCCTCGTCGATGTGGTCCATGCCCTCGTCCTTGATCATCCCTATGATCTCCTTGCGGGCGGCATCCATAATGGCTTCCGCCTGCTCCTGCGCGGATATCATGGGATTGCCCTTGCGCAAGTCCAGACGGGATTTATGCACCGCCTCGTTGGCCGCCTCATAAGCCTTGATCATCCCGTCGTTTTCCCGGATTGTCTGCCGATAGGGATCTGCCAGATCCTCGATATCCTCGCAGCGGTCATAATATTCCGTCAGCCCCTGATCCTTCATCTCCTGAAAGCGGGCCTTTTCCTCCTCACTCATGGTAGAAGGCATTTCTTTGCCCTTTTCAAGAATCTCCCAGTCCTCGTCAGACAGTCCCTCTTCACCCAGACCGTACACTTTGCCGATCTCCTGCTTCTGGGCCTCCAGTTCATTCAAAGCCTTCCTGGCTTCCCGATTTTCAGCCCGCATTTCCTGTATTCTGGCTTCCCGGTCCGCCACCTCCATGTCGGCCTTATGGTCCGCCGCGAAAGCATCCCCCACCACTTTCAGCGCTTTTTTCTGCGCCATCTGCTTTTTCAGGGCGATGGGATCGATATCACCGTTCAATGACCCGGCAAAAAAGGTACTGCTGCCGCTCTCTTTCCGGTTAAGGCCGACCAACGGTCCCCGGCCATTCTGGGAATCCTGTCCCACAAAAATACTCACATTGTTCACTTTCATAAAGAAATCCCTTTCCTTTCCCTGCTGCCAAGTCCTTTTGGCAAAGTGTGTCACTGTATTTTATATCGGATTACACATGTAAATTATGAAGAGCTGATTTCTATTTTTTGTTTCATATATAACTGTTTTTTATACCGTGTACCTTCACTGACGCTCCATCCCAAATGCCCCCCGCAGCAAAAGCAATACCAGAGAGAAGTTGATCAGGAACTGAGTCCTGCCAAAAGCGGTGCTGATTATATTCATGCTCACCACACCCTCAACGCCCATCGTTCTGCTCGCGATGATATTGTCAATAAAATTGCCCGCGCTTATCAGCAGACCGCCCAGTGTCAGCATCCCACCGCTGTAAAGTATCAGAAGCATATTCATTCCCACGCTGCGGAACGTTGATTCCGGCATGGACAGAAAGCCCAGAACCACACAGGGAATCCCCATAACTGCCAGTTCCAGAATATTCTGTATAGGATATACCTTCAACAGATCCGCCTCGTATTCCGCGCCATATCCCATAGCAACCTTCACCACATCCTGAAATGCAAGCACACTGATGCCTGAAATCAGATAGACTGCTCCTGTTATAACGGCCAGTATAGATAAGATTCTTTTCATGCCGCATCTCCTCGCTCTTACTTCCGTGCCCGTTTTGTCTATATTGATCAATTCCGTCTCTTGCGTAAAGAGTTCCGTAATTGGCTATCTTTCTTAGTATACAGATTTTACCATAACCGCCCCTTTTTCACAATATGATTTTCTGCCCGCAGTCCCGTCAGACAGCCATGTGAGCAAAAAACCGGAAATATGGGATGACTTTTTCCTCAGACGCTATTATAATGGAACAGGAAAAAGACCAGAGTATATATCCCCATTCACGGAAGGAAAAACCATGATTATCCAAGAGATCCGCACCATTGACGAATTGCTGCAATTTATGAACGGCCTGTATGAAAAACACGGGTCCAGACTGTGGTACAGAGGCGAGGAGAACGCCGATCTGACCCTGATTCCCTCCATCCAGCGCAGCGAGAGGCGAATACAGGTGGAGAGATATATCACCAATGATTTTTATATCCGTGCCCGGCAGATTCTGGACCACCCGCCCAGAAAACACAATTACGCGGCCTGGGTGTCCCTGATGCAGCACTACGGCCTGCCCACCAGAATGCTCGACTGGAGCGAGTCGCCTTTGATCGCCGCCTTTTTTGCCACGGAAACTTATCGGACCACCCCGGAAATTGATGCCGGAGTGTGGGTTCTGGCCCCCGATCTGCTGAATGAAATGGAAGGTTTTGGCCGCTGTATCTATCCCATAGACGCAGATACCACTCAGGAGATGCTGCTGCCTGCGTTCAAACACAACCACCACAATCTGGAACTGGTAGACCGGATTCTGGCGTGCAGCTCCACGGAAAACGATCTGCGTATGTACTCCCAGCACTCCAATTTTACCGTACACAATTCTTTGCAGAGGCTGGAAGATATCTGTGGGGAAAATATGCTCTACAAGATTATCATACCCTGCGACAGAAAAAAATATTTCATCGACAGCCTGCGGGTGTTCGGCATAACGGAGAGCGCCGTTTACCCCGACCTGGACCATATCTCCAGCGATCTGCGGGATTCCTATGGGATTTAAAAAGCCGGTGAGTCGTTACAGAGGCTTCGCCCATTCGATCACATCTTCCAGCCGCTGATCCGGAGCGCTTATAAACTCTTCCCAGGTACCTGCCCTGCGGAGAGTCTCCCGTTCCGTATCCACATAGCAGACCTTTTGGGACCCGGGGTCCCACACCAGAACGATATCCCCGTCGTCGCTGTCCTCCACCAGGGAGAGAACTTTTTTATCGCCGTATGTCATTTCCACCACATCCATATAAGGGTATAACTGAATCCAGGACAGATGACTTCCCTCTGGAAATACCAGTCTCAGATTTCCCGTTTTCAGATAATCCTCCATGGCCTTGGGAACATGATACGCGGCAAATCTGTCCGCCTGCGCGGCCTCGCTGTGCAGCTCCTCCGGTTCCCTGCTTCTGATATAATCGGCCATCTCCGCATTGCGGTTTTTCCGGGCGGCGGTATAGGGACGTTCCCCATACCGGTTGGCCAGGGAGAGGTCTGCGCCGTGCTCCGTGAAAAAACGTACCATTTCAAAACAATTGTTTTCGGCCGCGCAGAGTACGGGTGTATTATGAAAATACTCATTTCTGGCGTTTATATCCACCCCCAATGACAGCAGATATTCCGCCATCCCGGGACAGTTTTCTTCCGCCGCGCAGAACAGTCCGTCGGCGCCGTATTTTCTGACGGGCATTTTCAGCGCGGCAATCCAGGGAATGTAGGCGCTGTCCCAGCACGGTGCCAGATTGGCCAGAAGCTGAACCACCGCCCTCTTATTTTTTTCCAGCACAGCGCCGTGTTCCACCATAAAGGCGAACAGATCAGGCCGGTGGTGGCGGATCGCGCGAAACAGGGGAGAATTGTCACTGGGCATGTCCGCGCCGCTTTCTATGAAGAGCTTCACTATATCATACTGCTTTTGGTAAAGGGCAAACTCCATGGGGGTATTGTAAAAACAATATGTCCTGCCGCCGCTCTCTGTTTCCTTCCGGATATTTTTCTCGTTGATTGGATAGCCCTTCTCAATCCTGCGCCTCACCGCCGCTAGATCTCCGGCTATAATAGCGCATCTCATTTTTTCCGCTTTCGCGTTCATGGCTGCTCCCTTCCGTCTGGCACTTTTAAATGCATTCTACCAAATAGCAGGAATTTGTCAACGGCGTATTTTGCTCGACAGGGGACAGGAATCCCCATTGTGACCACCTGTGCCGCGCAATCGACCGACTGTCGTAAATCTGTTGAAAAAAAGATCTGTCTTTCCTATAATGACATCACAGAAAGGAGGAGACCGAAATGCAGGTTGAAATCAAAATAGACCATTCGCGGGCGGAGCCCAAAGTAATCATCCTCACCGCTTCCGTGACAGAGGAGATCCATAGCCTTATGCAAAAACTGTCCGAAGAGAATCCCCGGATCATTACCGGCAGCAGAAACGGCAAAATTGAAGTCCTGGAGCAGAATGATCTGTACAGGATCTATGCCGGCAACGGCAAAGTGTATGCCGTGACAGACGGGGAAGCGTATGTTTTGCGGCTCAGACTGTACGAAGCGGAAGAACGGTTAAACCCGTCTCAGTTTGTGCGGATCTCAAACTCGGAGATTATCAACATCAAAAAGGTAAAGAATTTCGATCTGAGCTTTTCCGGCACAATTTATGTTGAACTGGCAAATGGAACATCAACCTATGTATCGAGGCGGTATGTTCCAAAAGTCAAAAAAATATTGGGACTGTGAAATTATTGCAATACCGCAGGCATAGCCAGCGGTATGCGGGAAAGAGGAAAATATGAAAAAGAAAATCATCATGCGTTGTCTGACAGGTTTTCCGCTGGGATTAGCCATCGGATATGTGATCTCCATCGTCATTTCACTGGTCTGGGCAGAGGGTTACTATTCCCCCTGCGTACCTGATTTGATTGACATGGCGGGAAGCGAAATCAATGCCGTTATGCTGCAGGCGTTTTTGTGCGGCGCGCTGGGCACGGGATTTGCCGCCAGCTCCGTCATATGGGAAATCGAGAACTGGGGAATTGTGAAGCAGACAGGAATTTATTTTCTGATTGTCTCTCTGATCATGATGCCCATCGCCTATGTCACGTACTGGATGGAACACAGCTTAAAGGGCATTGTAAGTTATTTTGGTATTTTTGCGCTGATCTTTGCCGTGGTATGGCTTGTCCAGTACATCCGGGCCAGAAGAAATGTCAGGGATATGAATGCGTCTTTGGGCCGACAAGGGAATCGGGAAAAATGAACCTCGCGGCAGGCCATGGGTTAGCTGGTGCAGGTCGTCGGCTAACCCTTCGGGCTGTCCGCCTTTTTCTGATATTCTTCCAGCTTTTCGTTCATCCGGGCCGCGTCCGCCTCCGCTTTCTTCCAGGAGATTACCGATACCACCGCAAAAATCAGAGCAATGGCAAGCAGCATGGTAACTATATTCCGTATTGCGGACGGATTGTACCAGTGAAAAAAGGCCCCGCTGCCAAGCACGATTCCATTTACCAGAACATAATGCACCAGTGTCCTTGCTATGACTTCCGTCTTGCTCATCTCCCTTTCCCAGGGATAAATCAGAGACACCAGCGTACACAGCGCCGACACCAGGGGCATCTGCCAGAACAGGCTGGTCTCCACCGTGTCCGTGGGATTGATGACTGTAGTAAACAGGGCCACGGCAAATACCACGCCCGTCAGAACCATTGAAAATATCCGCGTCAGAAACCATATTCTCTTCATATCCGAAATCCTCCTACAGCCCCAGCTTTGCCTTCAACGCAGGCACATACTGTCTGGACACAATCAGTTTTTCCCCGTTTTTCATCAGCAGCTCAAATCGTCCGTTAAAGGCAGGGCTGAAACTCTTCACCTTGGAGAGATTGACGATGGTGGACTTGGTTGCCCGGAAAAAATCGGTCTGCGCGAACTGCTCCTCCAGCTCATACAGCTTAAGCCTGCACTCGTAGACTTCCTTTTCCAGATAGACAAACACTTTGTTGTCCACCGCCTCAAAATAGAAGATATCCCTGGGAAAAAGCCGGATAAATTTTCCCTCCCTGAAAACAGTCAGTTTTTCCTGCCCCTCTTTCAGGGCATATATCATTTTCATCATTCTGTCGTCCAGATGTCGGCAGCGGACAATGATTTCATCCTCCTGGCCCTCCGGACAGTCCTGTATTGTGATCTTCATTTTGCCTGCCCTCAATTCCGTGCTTTCCCCTTCACTCCGCGCTCCCCTCACTCCGTCCTGTCTTTCAATCTGCGTCTCCTGTTCAGAAGGAACGCGATCCCTGTGGCCAGTATACCATAGATCAGCAAAACAAAAAACTGGTTGCCCATGGGAATAATGTTTTCTCCCGCAGTCAGGGTAATGCCCATTTTTTCCTGAAATATTTCCACGGCCTGATGGGGCATACCTTCAAAAGTAGTCTCCGTTATTTCCTCCAGGCACACTCTGCGCATCATGGAAGTCCCATGGAGCACGGGCAGACATTTCAGTACCGTCTGTAACCTTTCCGAAAAGGCTGACATAGGCAGATAGATTCCCCCCGCAAATCCCACCAGAGTGCCCACAATGGTCAGCATACCTCCCCATGCGCTGTAGCTGTGAATAAACATGGCCAACAGATACCCCAGGGAGGCATACACAAATGTATTGAACAGAATCATACCGCACATGACAGCCAATACCCGGGGGGAAAGCAGTCCCCATCCCTGCGTCGCCATATATATTTCTCCGACAGCCAGCGTCAGGACACTCAGCCCCGCCCCTGTAAGCCATGCCGCAAGCACATAGCCCAGCACCAGTTTTCCTCTTTTCACAGGCGTCACATAAAAGCTGGCGAGTCGGCTCTGTTCCTCGTCCTGCACCATGGTCCCGATCACCGTCATCGTCACCGTGACGGAGTTGACCACCAGAATTCCCGCCAGCGTCCACATCTGAATCAGATATCTCGCATTTTCCTCATCCCGGGCCAGATCCCTTTCACCCCCGTATTGTTCCAGCAGTTCCACCAGTTCCCGGCTGTTCATGCCACCCAGAAAAATAACCATCAGTCCCAGAACAATCAGCATGGAGAGCACGGAAAAAAACACCGCTTTTCTGTCCCGAAGAAACACCAGGCTGTTTCTCTTTGTCAAATAGAATATCTCTCTCATTTTTAACCTCTCCCTTTTCACCACAATCCCTGTGTACTATCTTGCAATCCCGTCACTCGCGGAGAAGCCCGCGTTTCACTGCGCAGTATCCAGACTTTTTCCTGTTACATTCAAGAATACATCATCCATGGAACCCTGCACCATTTCAAATCCTTCCAGATACTCTCCGATTTCCCTTAAAACCGGAATGGCCTCCATACTGTTTTGCAGACAGACGCTGTACATGGGATTCTCAGACGCTTTTTCCCAGCCGCTTCGCATTTCCTTCAGCCGGGCCTCCAGCAGTGCCTCCATCCCCGGTTTTGCCATCAGTCTCAGCCTGTCTTTGGAGTATTTTTCTTTCATGGAAAAGGGGGTTCCGGACTCTTTGATTTTACCCGCGTCCATCACCGCGATATGGCTGCATTTTGCCGCTTCCTCCATATAGTGTGTGGTGAGAAAGACAGTCATGCCCTCCTGTCTGAGTTTATCCAGGCTCTCCCAGACCAGTTTCCTGGTAGCCGGATCAAGGCCTGTGGTAGGTTCATCCAGAAACAGGACCTCCGGGGTGTGGAGCAGCGCTCTGGCGATTTCGCACTTTCGCTTCTGTCCTCCCGAGAGCATACCAAAGCGTCTGTTCAGCGTCTCCTCCAGTTGAAGAAATGTACAGATCCGGCCCATCTTTTCCCGTAGCTTTCTGGTATTTTTCTCATACAGACTGCCCCGGACCATGAGATTTTCCTTTACTGTCAATCTCTCATCCAGGCAGTTGTTCTGGTACACCACCCCGATCCTGCGCCGGATTTGCTCGTCCTCCCTCCCCAGAAGGTGGCCTCCGATGGTGATTTCTCCCTCTGTGGGACAAAACAATGTACACAGCATGTTGATGGTGGTGGATTTGCCCGCTCCGTTGACCCCCAGGAATCCAAACAGTTCCCCTCTCTCCACCGAAAAACTGATATCGTCCACCGCTTTTATCTTTCCAAAATACTTCTTGAGTCCTTTGACCGATATAACCTGCTCCATCTGTTCTTTCCTGCCTCCTTGCTTTTTCCATATCATAGACAAAAAAACAGCCTTCCGCAATCAAATTGCGGTAAGCTGCTTTTTAAAGGGGGTAACCTGCATGACAGGGCAGGTATTTCCATCTATTTTTCTTTTACAAAAACATACTTCTCCGGGGAAGACAGCTCCCCGCAAAAATCAAATCCCAGTTCCCGAAACTCTTTAATGCCCTCCGGCTCCCGGATATTGTTCTCCGCCAGAAACCGCACCATTTCCCCTCTTGCCATCTTGGCCAGTGTACCCTTCTGTCTGATTTTCCCCTGGACAAGTTCTCCGAACTCCACTGTAATCCATCTGTCCCTGTCCGTGATATATTGCTCTATGCATCGGGAATACTCTCTGGAAGCCAGATTGACAATCACGGAGCTCTTTTCCATGACAACTCTGTACAGGCGGTTTCCCCAGAACTCATATAGATCCCTGCATTCTTCCACAGAGAGCTTTGCCTGCATCTCCAGACGATAGGGAGTCACACCCTCAAAAGGTCTGAGCAGACCGTAAAATCCGTATCCACGTTCATTTTCTTGGCCGGGGAAATGATTATCTGAAACACTATTCCAACTCTCCCAGCATCCGGGCGGGATTCTCCGCTGCCTTCACATTGCCGAAGGCTTTCACGATCACGCCCTCCTCGTCAATGAGGTATGTGGTGCGGACTACGCCCATGCTGACTTTTCCGTAATTCTTCTTTTCCTGCCACACATCATAGGCCTGGATGCAGGCAAGCCCGGGATCTGACAGCAATGTAAAGGGCAGGTCGTATTTTTCCTCAAATTTTTTGTGAGATGCCACACTGTCCTTGCTGACCCCCAGGACCACTGCTCCTTTCTCCTGAAACTGTGGGTACAGTTCCCCGAAATTGCATGCCTGCCTGGTGCAGCCGGGCGTATGATCCTTGGGATAGAAATACAGAATAACCTTTTTTCCCCGATACTCCTCCAGTGTATGCACCTTTCCGTTCTGATCCGGCAGCGAAAATGCCGGGGCTTTTGTCCCTGTCTTCAACATGTCTGTTCCTCCTTCATGATAAATCCATCAGAGAATCTTCATAATCTTTGACAAAATACCGTATATTGGTCCTTCCTTTTTGTATGATCACATGCCCTTCCGCTTCCAGTTTTTCTCTCTGCGCGGCAATGCCTCCCGGGTACTTGGGATTCAGCTCTCCATTGGCTTTCAGCGTCCTCCAATAGGGAGTAATGTCCTCCGACCTCTGATGGCTTGCCCAGGCTGCAATGGACACAAAAATGCCCGCTGTGACAGGCTCCGTAAAATCCGCCTTACTGAGTCTGGCAAAATATGCACGGATTTTATCTATTGTGATCACCTTTCCCCAGGGAACTTGTCTCATGACCCTGTCATAGTCCAGGGGCGGCGCAAAGTACATTCTGTCCCCACCGTATTTTTCGATACTTTTTTGATCCGTGATTGTCTGAAATTTTGGCATATCCTTGCTGTCGCGCAGCATGGCATTGAAATCCTTTTTATCCTCATTGGCCATGTTTTCCACCTCCTGCTCCCCAGTATAGTGTGTTTTCAGACCTTATGCAATGAGGCGGTTTTATTTTTTTCTGATCTTATTGTCGTTCGCCGGCAGCGTACTCTCCCATACAGATATCCAGAACCGGTCGCCTGGGCTCGATCAATGAATCCTCAAAATGACATTTCCACTGGATGTCCTGAACCAGCCGTCCGTCAACAATTCCATCTATCGTATCGCCATTTTTGACAGGACGGTCGCCTGTCAGAATATAGGAAGCCATACTATAGGCATGTCCCACCACCCAATCAGGTTCCATATCATGGAAATGGTACTGTAAATCCTCTATATAGAGCAAACTGAGTCCCAATGTGTCAATCACATGGTCATTGGTTCCATTGATATGGAAGAATCTGACATTCACACAGAACTGGATATAGCGGTCAAGACCTTTGATCTCTCCCTTCCGAATGAGGTCTGCGGGTACCAGCTTACCCGAATTGAGAAAATATACCGCTTCACAGGAGGGGTACAATTCCATCAGAGCCTCCAGATAATCCATAAGCATATTGGCTCTTGTCCGGGCTTGCAGGCCGCCGCCCAACATATCATTTACCATTACGGCATATTTGCACTCCGTCAGGATGCGGTCCCGGTCCTCCCTGCAATTCCACATCTGACTGCGCTTCATCTCGTCTATGCGGTCCGCATGGAAAGTCTCACATCCCAGAACAGACAATTGCACCGGTACTCTGGCATCGCTGAACTGAGACTCATAATTCAATGCAGAAAAATGAAACAGTCCCTTTTCCAGGTTCTGTTCACCATAGATTTCCACTTTCCCCAGATGTGCTGACAGGACTTCTTTCATCCGTTCCAGGGATGGCGCGGAACATTGTTCCTTCATCAGAAGCTGCGCCATAAAAACGCCGCCCGGACGAATGGCAGAATCAAATTTCATCAGATATTCTTTGGCTTCCTGTTTGTCTTTCTCCGGTTTCTTTTTCTTAAAATTTGAAAATATTCCCATATCAATCCTCTCTTTTTCTGTAGGGCTACAGGCGTCGTTGACTGACTCCAACACGGCAGAAGGCAAAACAGGCGGTGCTGAAAGTGTGATTGCTGACCGGATGGAGCTCTAGCAACACTGCCAGTCATATTCCACGTTGGAAAAATTTTTCGCCAACAGTTCCTCTCTGGAAATCAGGAAAGTACAGTTACCAGAATCACCGAACATAATCCCGCTGGTATCATCCAGGTCCAGTTGAAGGAGCAGCACATACTTCTCACTGGTATAGTAGGCCGGAGCGTACTGGACAAAATAGGGGTACCCGCCCACGCGGCTGTCGCTGGCATCACAGAAATCATAGAGAGCGTCATTCACCTTCTCTGATACACCGTTAAATTTTTCTATAAATTCCGGACATTCTGTCCCGATATATACTTCCTGCCGCTCAAAGGAGATTTTGCAATTTTTTGTAAAGGGAAGATTTTCCTCATAATCCTCACAGTAAGGATTTTCTCTCACAAGCGTCGATTCATCCGTATTGTACGTGGGAATATATCTCACAACACAAACGGAATCCAAGCCATAACAGTCATCGTTTTCCACATAGAATTGAAGCAGTCCCTCCTGTGGGAAATCCGGCAAAGGAGGCATCTCCCCCAGATTGATCTGTGCCAGAAACATCATGGGACTGCCGTCTTCTCCCATGGGATACTGCGCGATATCCTCCAGATAGGGGCATCCGCCCAGCTTACTCTCCCAGGACCTGGTCTGCTCCAGAGTAAAAATGATCCGGTTGGACGGCCTGGCCGTTGATTGCAGAAAATCTGCATAAGGTTGTAAAATCTCGGGAATATCCATGCTATGCCCCTCCTTTATTTATTCTCTCATATTCCGTCAGAACCATTCGAATTTGCATAATCCGTTCAGAAGTTACCGGCCACAATCGGCAACTATCTCATTTGCCACGGAAATGTCTGTCTTTGCGGTGATTATACACAGTGAGGCTGTCGACAAACGCGGCAGCCCCCTATATGACGCATATTTATTGATGCTTTTTATCGGCTTTGGTCAATTGAGAAGTGTGTCAACTTATAATTTCTTAGAAAGGTACAAAACCAGATCATCGTCATTTTTACATTCTTCATAGGGTGCGCATATTTTGTCCTGATACCAGACTCCAGAGCCGTCCGGTATATAACCGCGCTTCACATACATTCGCTGCGCGCTTCCGTAGCCGCTATGAAGTCCCACACCCAGGTATACTGTGTCCGCGTATGTCGCGGCAATCTGTTCAGCTATATCCATTAAAAGGGTACCGATACCCTGATTCCGATATTTTTCCAGAACGCCAAAATCAACGATCTCCGGGTAGCCCTTTCCTCCGAATGCGCCCCCTGTATGGTCGGGATAAATATGGATATATCCAACTGGTTTTCCGGAATATTCCGCAACCAGGGAGATTGCCTTTCCCAATCTCTGATCTTCCAGTCTCATATGATATTTTTCCACAGACACATGCCATCCCTGTTCGATTTCAGCATCCGTAATCACCTGCGCGTCTTTATCTTCCATATTGCGAATCGTGATTAGTCCCTCTGAATAGTAAACCATCTGATTTTCACCTGTATTTTTGATTTGCCGTTGTCAACAATATGGAAATTATAGCACAAAACCCACCGGATCACAATGCTGTTTCATACAGAAAATTTCTGCAATATATGGAGCACCTGTATAGTAAAAGCCCCTATATTGCAGAAATCACTGATTTTTTATTATTTTGTTATTACAATAGATACGTCACATGTTATTCTACAGTCACGCAATTATACCTCTCCGCGCCAATGGTCTTTTCCATAGCCTCCACAGGCGTACAGTCCAGGCATTCCAGAATCTGCTTAAACACGGTGACGGACTGGCCGCTGGCCAGCTGAACACCCCGACGGCTCTTATCCACATGAAATATGTCATGGCGGCTGTTTACATTCCAGAAAATAATATTGGGAATCCGATAGCCCGCCTGCCAGAATCTGTCTTCCATATTGTCATAGAAGCTCCACTCCTTGTCGCCGCAGCGGTCAATCTCCATATCGGAAATCACCACTATGGCTTTCGGCATCTCCTCCTGAGGGACATGGGCTTTCAGCGCAATTTGCAGCACCTGCTCAAAAGCCGCCCGCAGGTTCGTATTCATTCCCCAGGGAGCTTTTCTGGTATTCAGCACTTTCTGATACAGCGTTTCGCCCCGTAACTCTATAATAGAGGGAGTCTGGCTGAACGTCATAAACATATTGTGGTATGCGCCTGTATTTCTCTCGGCAAAATAGATCGCCAGTCCCAGAGAGGAGGCCAGGGGCCGTCCTCCGGCGCAGGTCATGGAACCGGAGGTATCCGCCATTATCAGCACATTGGACCCCTTTGTCACATAGTCGGGCAGAGCCTTCCACTGGGCTTCCAGAGTGCGGTCCTCCCCTCTCCCTTTCATATATTCGCCTACGATATCATAGGGATACAGCGCGTCGGCATGAATTTTCGCCTCCCCTTTTTCCACACTGCTCAGATAAGCGGCAAATCCCTTCTGATCATGACGCAGAAACGCCTTGCGATAGATCTTCATGGCTCTGCTGGGAACCGCATTGTAAGTGATCTGATCCCAACGGCCTGCTGCCATCAGGGATTCCACGATCCCGATGTGTTTTCTCATGCTGCGGACCAGCCTCTTGAATTCATACACTGAATATCCCAGCTTCCGCGCTGTCAGAATGCCCAGCTCACGAGTCCGCGCGGAACTGGAATCCGCAGTCTTGATCCACTTTGCCAGCAGGGAAACGGCATGGCCCTGCCGCATATTCTCCAGATCCTCTTCAAACTGCGCTTTCATGACCGCCCACATATCTTCCTCAAGCCCGGTGTCCACCAGGGCATACAGATCGTCATAACGCCCGAACACGCCCACCAGGTCCAGATTGGGCCTCACTGCCCGGGGATGATGCTCCGCGGCATAGCGCAGCAAAGTGCGGAATGTCTTTCTCTCACCCAGTCCGCCCCGGATATCCCTGGCATAAAACAAAATTTTCATCGTAAACAGCGCATCCTGACCATAGGACTCGGCAAACAGCGTACATATTCTGTTTTCATCCGCCTCCCGCAGAGAGCCCACGGCGCTGAAAAAATCCAGTCTGGCATCCCTGGTGGTGCGCAGGGCTACAGCCCCATTTTCCGTGCGGGTAAAACGGCCCGCTTTCCGTAATACATCTGCAAATCCCATAACAATTCCCCTGCTTTTCATCAAAGCTGATTTCTTCACCTATTTCTCTGTTATTTTTCCACAAAAAAGAGTGAGGGCCGGGTTCGAACCGTTACTATACCAAAATTTTGCTGTCAGAATCACAAACATGATTCCGAGTACCCTCACCCACAACCGGCGAACAGGATTCGAACCTGTAGTGTACGATACCCCTGGTGAACAATAAGGTATTTGCAGTGTGCTCCACGAACATGAAGCAATTTATTTGCTCTTATCGCGCGTCTTCCATTTCCGCCACCGCCGGTTAATGATTCTGTTATCTGATGAGAAAAACGGGTGAGGAACGGATTCGAACCGTTAACATCGCCATTATCAGTGGATTAAAAGATTGCTGCAAGAATCACAAACATGATTCCCTTTTTTCGCGTTCTACCTTTGAACTACCTCACCCATAACCGACGGACAGGATTCGAACCTGTAACAGGACGGTGCCCCTGGCGTCATTTGCTGTCAGTTTCACGGACATGAAACATTCTGCACAACCGCTGCGTCTTCCATTTCCGCCACCGCCGGTAAATTCTTTATCTGTATTTAATTTATCAGAACAATCCAAAAATATCAATAAACCTGTGGTATAAATTTTTCATCAATAGGCCTTTTCCGCCACAAATTCCAAAAATTCCTCTCCCGGCAAAGGTCTGGAAAAATAATAACCCTGTATGTACTCTATCCCCAGCGCTCCTATGGCCTCCGCCTGTTCCCTGGTCTCCACACCCTCAGATACAATCTCCAGCTTCATATCCTGAATCATATGCATGGCGGCCTCCATGACAAACTTTGCCTTGTAACTGGAAAAATAAGACTGGGTCATATCCCGGTCAAACTTTACAATGGACACGGGCATATCCACAATATAATTCAGATTGCTCTCCCCATTGCCGAAATCGTCCAGGGCAAATTTTACCCCGTAATCCATCAGAAGACGCATATTTCTCAGCAGATTTTCTCTGATTCTGATGGAGGCGGACTCCGTGATTTCCAGACTGATACAGGAGGGTTCCAGCTGATGCTTCTGCATAATCCGGATATAATTCTCCGCCAGATTCAGATCCTCACATTGCCTCACGGACAGATTGACCTCCACATACTCGATTCCAAACCGCTCCTTCAACCGGTTTTTCTTTATAAAAGCGCAGGTTTTGTCAAATACACACTCCCCGATCTGAGAGATAAGGCCGTTTCTCTCCGCTATGGGAATAAAGATGCCCGGGGGGATGATGTTTCCCTCCTGGTCCCGGATACGGACCAGAGCCTCGGCGGACACAAAGCGGCGCTCCTTTGTGGAATAAATCGGCTGATAGAATACTTCTATCCTGTCCTCCTCCAGAGCACAGCGAAGCATGGCTTCCGTCCTTTCCCTCTCCTTGTACTGTCTGATCTGTGTTTCATCTAATATAATACTGTTTTTCGTTGAATCCTTTCTTCTGCTGATCCTGAAATGCCGCAACATCAGAAAAAGCTCACCCACATTTCCAAGCAATGTGGAATCCGGCAGCACCACATAGAAGGGGGCTGTCTCCGCCCAAAGATAATTGATATAATTTTTTAAATCCCGGAGCACCTCCCACATCCGCTTCTCGTCTTCCGCTAGAAAAACCAATTCCCTCTCCAAGGTCTTGAATACCTTTACATCTTTGAGTTTATCGGCATATCGCGCTATGTCCTGGAGCATTCTGTCCGTCTTCTGGGAACTGCCGTCACTCTCGGCGCTCAGATTGCCGCCCATCGCCACCAGAATCGCGCTGAAACCTTCCTGTTTGTCATACAGTTGCTTTGTATACTCCCCAAGGGCATGGGCATTGTATGCCCCCGTCTCCCTGTCCAGATTGGCCTCCGGATTCTCCAATTCAAAAAACAGGATCACCATCCCCAGAACGGAGGCAAAACCCACCAGCAGCAGATTGGCATTCAAGAACTGGATCGCCGCCGCCACAATCCAGATACACATCCACATAATGATGGCCCTTCTTCTTTTGGGGTTCATCTCCTTTCCCTCCAGCACAACCTTCGAAAGAGTCACCAGCACAAAGAGAAGCGCGAAAACATAAGTTGCCGTACAGCTGGGCCCATATGTATAAACTATATCCCCTTCCAGATAATAATGAATGGGCAGGCTGTAGATCAGCACTGTGCCTGCCAGCACACCGACGGTATAGATTCTGTTCTCCCTCCGCTGTTTCTGTTTTGTCTCCTTTATGTCAAAAAGGGCATAGATCAACCCGAAATATCCCACCCAGATCAAAGAGACAATATAGGTCTTACAGATCAGCGCCAGCAAAAACCCCGAAAAGAATCCCTGATGATTGATCGCAATAACGGACAGGATATCCATGAGCAGACAAAAGGAATTCACCGCCATTGTTACCAGAAATAATTTTTCCGACGCCAGCTTCAAGGTCTTCTGCCTGAGAGAAAAATACCAGATCAGCGCCAAAATCACCACACCGCAGCATTGTACTTCAATATTCATAATTCTGCCTTTTTCTTTCTGTGCTTTTTTACTTATTTTGTCTATTGTAACATATATTTTCCAATATAGGTATACCTGTCAGAAAATTATTCTATTTTATTTTCCATATGTAAATTTACACATACTTTCCATTCAATAACTGGCTTTAACTTCCCACATCCTAAACCAGTTAAAACTCTTTGATTTTCCCGCTTTGGATGCAAATATATTTGTCCATTGACAACAAAAAAGATTATAGGTATGCTGAAACATGGCGCGATATTTACGCTAACGTAACCGAATGTTTGAGAATTTCTATTATGTTCCACAATGGCATCTCTGTACATGTATCATTATTTACATAATCGAATACTAATCGCTCGCAAGTTGCGATTGCATGCTCTTGAACTGTCATAGGTGCTTTAAAAAACATACTGTTTACCTGTCCTTTCATTGTTGGTTTGGTGTACGTTTTTCAAATAAAAAAAGTGCAAAGCCTTTGATAATTGAATAGACTTCACACTCTGATTTGTGATATATGTTTATGTAATTGTGGCTATGCTAATTTTTGGAGTTTTTCGCCATGTTCTGCAATCACCTTTTTCATGATTTCAACATCAACCTGCATTGTTTCGTATCCTTCAACGCTATTTTTATATCTATCATATGTAGACGTATAACACGCTTCGATATTTTGTAAACGTGGTTTTATGTCATTTTCAAGCGTCAATTCTATAGTTTTTAACCGATTTTCAAGCGGTTTTAATTTTTTGTCAAAAAGCATTGACAGCGCTAACAATAATTCATTGTCGGTCATATGTCATACCTCCCTATGTAGAAGAGTATATCACATTCAGAGTGTAAAGTCTATTCAATTATCAAGGTGCTTTGAGGCTGGAGGCTTGTGGCGATTACTTTTTCCTGTGGACAATTATAGGATAATATAGATAAAACCATGTACCGATTATTTTCGTAGTTTTAACTATATTTGTGAATTGTATTCATTTACAATGACTATATAGTTTTAGCTATTGTTAAATTTTCACAAATAAATAGTATATTGATTATTCAAAAAAGATATAATTGAAAATGTAGAAATAAATGTTATGATGTATGTATATCATACAAAGCAGGAAAAGAAGTATGCATATATTAAAAAAAGTTTTGATGAAGTAAAAGTATGGCAGATAAAAAAATGCAGCGAAGCGCAAAAGAAGGCATACAAAACATATAACAGTAAATCAATACAATTAGCAGTAAACTATAGACCCGGTACGGATTTACAAAAAGGCCAGTGCATAAAGGCATATTTAAATCAGACCAGGCAGTCAGCAAATAGATATATCAGAAATCGATTAAAAATGATCTGGATAGTAAAAAGTTTATGTATGAGAGAGCATTTAAGGCAATGTCAAAAACCGTAAAATATCAGGCTTTTGACATTGCTCTTACCAATATACTGTTCCGCTCTTTTCTTTAATTCCATAACAGAACCGCTGTACCTTCGTATGTCGGTAAATGTCAGACGTTCATCAGATGCAAATTTCGCAATCTGCAATTCGTTGACATTTCTTCTTTGATGTTTTTGCCTTTGGTGGTGTTTTAATCAGTGCCTCCATTCTCTCATCTTTCAAATCACCATAGATATCATCATACTCAGAGGCCCACCGTGTGGATAAAAGCCCTTGATATGACCTGTTTTCTGCCTTAGCATTTACTGAACCTACAAACATATTTATTGTAAGATCCGCCGCCTCTACCAAGGTACTTGAAACAGAAAATGGCAGGTGTAATCCCAAACAAGCTGATACTACATTTACCTTTGTGAGACTCTTGTCATTCCACATCTTCTCTATTGTATTGTTATCAAGCCCGGTGATGTCTTTAAGCACATTTACGGTGGTCGAAAATCCCACATATACTCTTTTTGCCTGTCTGCACCATCTGTTTGTCCTCCTATTTTTTAATTTCAGGCGTTCGGTTAAACTTAAAAATCCTCGCAAAGTGCGTAAATTCAAGGATTTCTACGAACCCTTCCTTTGTAGACAACACACAGTCTCCACATGCACCGTATGTCCAAACTGGTCCACAGCCCGGACCTTCTCTACTTTATACCCCCCATCGCAGAGTATCCGCAGATCTCTGGCCAGGGTGGCGCTGTCACAGCTGACATAGATGACGCGTTCCGGCCGCATCTCAATCATGGTACGCAGACAGGCGCTGTCACAGCCCTTCCGGGGCGGGTCCACCACAATCACATCCGGATGAAGCAGATCTGAATGCTGATTATCCTGATTGTCCGCGTAAAAAGCCGGCAGTACCTCCTCCGCTTTTCCCTCGTAAAAAAAGGCATTGGATATCCCATTTTCCCGGGCATTTTCCCGGGCATCATGGACAGCCTGGGGAATGATCTCCACACCGCAAACCTGTCGGGCCTTAGATGCCAGAAACAGAGAGATCGTACCGATCCCACAGTACAGATCCCAAAGCACTTCCTGCCCTGTGAGGCCCGCGTACTCCAGAGCCAGGCTGTACAGCTTCTCGGTCTGCATTGGATTCACCTGATAGAAAGAAAGTGGAGAGATGGCAAAAGTCAGCTTCTGTCCCGTGCGGGGAAATCCATCCCTCCGCATATCCCGCACATGGATCATATCATGTATCACAGGGCTTCCCCATATGGTATGAATCTCCTTGCCCATAATAACATTGGTTTTCCCGGTATTGATACTGACTGACACAGATGTCATACCTTTTATAACCGACAGATCGGACAAAAGCGCAGACTGGCGCGGAATATACTCTTCCTTTCCGGAAAATCCTTTTCTCCCACATCCTCCATTGATCACCACACAAACCATGATCTCCCCGGTGGAGAAGCCTTTGCGGATCAGAATATGGCGCACCAGCCCTTTACCCGTGGTTTCATCATAAGGAGATATATGATACTTTTCCATATGGGCAATGATTATTTCCAGAATTGCCCTGTTTTCCTCCGCTCCAAGAAAACATTCCGTACTGGGGATAATGGTGTGGGTGCGCCCTGCGTAGAAACCCGTAACCACATGTCCCTCCCGGTCTGTGCCCACCGGATACTGGGCTTTGTTCCGATACCGGTAAGGTTCCTCCATACCTATGATGGGCTCCATAATCCTGTGGATCTCCGATCTGTCAAAGCCGCCGATCCGGACCAGGTTATTGATCACCTTCTGCTGCTTGAATTCCAGCTGCCTGGCATAATCCAGCGCCTGGAGCTGACAGCCTCCGCACTGCCTGTAATGCGGGCATCTGGGACTGGTACGAAAGGGAGAGGCTGAAAGCAGCCTCTCCAGTCTGGCATATGCATACTGCTTTTTTGCCTTGGTGATCTTTGCCTCCACCACATCTCCCACCACGGCGTCTTTCACAAAGAGAGTAAAACCGGCCAGCTTTCCGATTCCCTCCCCCTCCGTTCCCATATCTTCTATAGAAACCGTCACAAGATCATTCTTTTTATATTGCTGACCCATATATTTCCCCACTTAAAAATCAATCCTGCTCTCCCGCAGATTGGACTCAAACAGCCTGTTATATCCCAGCCAGCCCGAATCCCTGGCATTTTCCAGAATTTCCTTGAAAGTCTCCAGCTTAGCGTCCGTGTCATCCGCATAATTCAGAGCCAACGCCTCTATAATGGCCGGAATCTTGGGCGACCCGAACTCATATTTGCCGTGATGGGCCAGGATACAATGCTGCAGCTGCGCCAGAAGTTCATGAGGAAATCCCGCTATTTTTGCCGCCCTCTCCCCGATCATCTGGGAACCCATGACAATATGGCCCAGCAACTGCCCATCGTCGGTATAGTCATTTTCCGGAAAAGGGGAAATCTCTCTGACTTTTCCGATATCATGGCATATTGCCGCCGTAAGCAGCAGATCTCTCTTCAAAATAGGATACGCGCTGCAATAATAATCACAGAGTTTTGTCACACCTAATGTATGTTCCAGCAACCCTCCCACAAAACCGTGATGCACCGTCTTGGCGGCGGAAGAATTACAGAATGCCTTCTTAAAGGCTTCATCCTTGCAAAAAAAACTTTCCAGCAGCTGCTTTAAGTAGGTATTCCGGATACTGGAAATGAGACCTGTCAATTCCTGATACATATCATCCAGGTTTCTACTGCTCACCGGCAGATAGTCCGCAGGCTGGTATTCACCTTCCCGGCACTTGCGAATCCGTTTCACATTGACCTGCAATGATCCCTGAAAGCTGGTAATATCTCCGTATACCTCTATGTAGTCCAGTGTATCATAATCTCCGATTCCCGGATTATTGGGCTCCCACACCTTGGCGTCCAATGTGCCGGTCTTATCCTGCAATACCACACTTTCATATGCCTTACCGTTCTTCGTCACCATGGACTGCTTATGCTTACACAGATAAATATCAAAAACCCTGTCGCCGTCCTTATACTCTTTGATGAATTTCATATTCTCTCCTCTCTTTTCTTTCAGACTTCAGATCCTTTTTCAATCAGCCTCTCCCACGGTTATCTCAAAATCCAGTTCCTTATATTCCTCCTGGGACTGCCGCATAACGCGCAGTACCACCGTATCCTCCGCATTGATCTTGAGCAGATAATTGGAGTAGTCAGCCATCCTGGTCACGCTCTGCTGGTCAATTCCCACGATGACGTCGCCGCTCTGAATGCCCGCCAGCATGGCCGGGGAGTCCATCTCCACCTCCCTCACATACGCGCCAAAGGGTACCTGGAACTGTTCGTTGGCCTCCCTGGGCACATCCACCCCAAGGATACCCAGATAGGGAATACGGTCTCCTTTAGTGAGTCTGCTGATCATCTGCTTTAATCCGCTGATTCCGTAGGCGCTGATCATATTGCGCATATCGCTGCCGGTCTTGCCTGTGGTGATAATTCCCACCACCTGACCGGTGGTATTGAACAGCACACCGTTTGCCGATTGGCTTCCGTAGAGATCCGTAGTCAGCAGCTGGCAATTCATATCGGCAAGATTCACCTGATTTCCGGAGGCCGTTATCATCCCATAACCCACGGAACCACTGCTGCCCATAGGGCTTCCCATGGCTATCACAGGACTTCCCACCAGGTTACTTTGCAGAGAAGAGCCCAGAGGCGCGACATACATATCTTCGGTCTGCATCTCCTGGCTCAGCACATTCAGGCTGATACACAGCACCGCTATATTGCCGTCATGAAAATACTGCATCATCAGAGCATCCGCCTGCACTCCGTTGGAAAACCGCACTGTCAGATGGTCTGCCCGCTTCACGGAACTGTAATCCGTCAAAATCAGAAGTTCTTTTCCGTTGTTTCCGATGACGACGCCCGAGGTTTCGTTTTTGCTCTCATACTCATTGGCAAACCAGTCCTTATCCGATTTTGTGCCCGTAACTACCACCATATATTGATTGAGCTGTTTCACATAATCCGACAAAACGCTGTAAATCTGCCGATAATCCCCCAGATCCAGCACTACCTGATTCAAAATATCCTGAATCTGGCTCTCATCCAGTTCCACTTTTTCCGGCTGCAATTCTTCCTCCGGCACAGGGCTGGGACTGGGGCTGGGCTGAATATATTCCTCCAGCATTTCCTCCGGCAGCATCTCCTCCGGCTCCTCCGGAAAAATAATGGCTTCCGACTCCTCCTCCGGGTACAGCCAGTTGCTGATCACCGGCTCCAGCACCAGAAAGGTAAAACAGGCAATCAGGCCGAATATCACAGCCATGGAGACTGTAATCAGAGTTCTTCGGACCAGCCTGCGCTTGTTGATGGGCCGCTGCTTGATTTTTTCAATCATAAAATTATCCTGATTTGTCTCCTGACGGTCCGACATTCTCTCACCTCTTATTCCTTCATGATCACATAGACTTTGGATTTGCAGCTTGTTCTCAAACAGTATATAATATCCCTTTTTAATTGTAAAGTAAAAACCGGGGGTATCCTATCCGGAGAAACTGTGCTATACTTGTGGGGAAGCAGCCTGTGTACTGATTCCTGTATACCTTTCGCCCGTCTCCCCACAAGACCGGTCACAGAGTATATTAAATGAGGATATAAAAGATATGAATGAAAAAGGACTTAAAATTCTGGAATACGACAAAATCATACAGATGTTATCAGAAAAAGCGGACTCCGCGCCCGGCAAAAAATGCTGTCAGGAATTACAGCCCATGACAGATCTTCAGGAGATCAATCTGGCCCAGACAGAGACGGAGGATGCTCTTTCCCGGATTTTCAAACTGGGAAGCACTTCCTTCGGCAGCAATCAGGAGATCGGCTTTGCCCTGAAATCCCTGGAGATCGGCAGCACCCTGTCCATGCCGGAGCTTCTCCGCGTTGCCAGACTTCTGGACAATGTGAACCGCATCAAGACCTATGGACGCAGGGACAGGGAGGACCTTCCCGAGGACAGTCTGGATTCCTACTTTGAGCGGCTGACCCCTCTGACCCAGCTGGCCGGGGAGATTAACCGCTGCATTCTGTCAGATGAGGAGATGGCGGATGACGCCAGTCCGGGACTGAAACATGTGCGCCGCTCCATCTTGTTGACCAATGAGAAGATCCATAATCAGTTAAATTCCATGATCACCGGCTCCTGCCGCACCTATTTGCAGGATGCCGTGATCACCATGCGGGACAACAGGTATTGTATCCCTGTAAAATCAGAGTACAAGGGACAGGTACACGGCATGGTACACGACCAGTCCTCCACGGGTTCCACGTTCTTTATAGAACCTGCTGCCGTAGTGGAACTGAACAACCGGCTGCGGGAACTGGAAATACAGGAAAAGACAGAGATTGAGAAAGTGCTGGCGGATTTAAGCGGTCAGGCCGGGGAGCATGTGCAGGAACTGGCGGACAATCAGAAGGTCATGACCCATCTGGATTTTGTCTTTGCCAAGGCAAAACTGGCCCTGGATCAGAATGCCACCCGGCCTGTCTTTAACACGGATCACTATATCTGCCTGCGCAAGGGCCGTCACCCCCTGCTGCCCAAAGACAAGGTGGTTCCCATTGACATTCATCTGGGCAAGGATTTTGACCTGTTGATCGTCACCGGCCCCAACACCGGCGGCAAGACTGTGTCTTTGAAAACCGTGGGACTGTTTACTCTGATGGGGCAGGCAGGCCTGCACATCCCGGCCCTGGACCGTTCGGAGTTATCCGTCTTTACAAAGGTATACGCGGATATCGGTGATGAACAGAGTATTGAGCAGAGCCTGAGTACCTTCTCTTCCCATATGACCAGCATCGTGCGCATTTTAAAACGTGCGGATGAAAATTCCCTGTGCCTCTTTGACGAACTGGGAGCGGGTACAGACCCTACGGAGGGAGCCGCTCTGGCCATTGCGATCCTCAATTATCTGCACGACAGAGGTATCCGCACCATGGCCACCACCCATTACAGCGAATTGAAGATTTATGCTCTGTCCACGGATTTCGTGGAAAATGCCTGCTGCGAGTTCAGTGTGGAGACGCTTCAACCCACCTACAGACTGCTCATAGGCATTCCCGGTAAGAGCAATGCCTTCGCCATCTCCTCCAAACTCGGACTGCCGCAGGATATCATAGAAGCGGCCCGGGAGCAGATCAGCAAAGAAGACGAAAGTTTTGAGGACATCATCTCCGATCTGGAAAAAAGCCGTATCACCATAGAGAAAGAACGCCAGGAGATAGCTTCCTACAAGGAACGGATCAAAACCCTGCAAGACCAGTTACAGGCCAAAAATGACAAACTGGAAAGCGCGAAAGACAAAATCTTAAAAGAAGCCCATGAAAAAGCCAGAGAGATTTTACAGGAGGCCAAGGATGTAGCCGACGAGACCATCCGGGATTTCAACAATCTGGGACCCGGCGCGGATATCAGGGATCTGGAGAAAAAACGTCAGAAGGTCAGGGATAAAATCAATGAGAAAAACGAAAAACTGGCTTTGAAAACCGATGCCGGAAAGGAAAAAAAGAAAACCCTGGACCCCTCCAGACTGAAAAAGGGAGACGGCGTCAAAGTGCTGTCCATGGGACTGTCCGGCACAGTGAGCACTCTGCCGGACAGCAGGGGCAATCTCTTCGTACAATGCGGCATTATGCGTACACAGGTCAATGTGCGGGATCTTGCTCTGACGGATGAAGTCACCATCACCACCCCCACCCTACAGCGCACCGGCGCCGGAAAGATCAAGATGAGCAAATCCCTCTCTGTATCCACGGAGATCAATCTGCTGGGCAAAACAGTGGACGAGGCTTTATCTGTGCTGGACAAATATCTGGATGACGCCTATCTTGCCCATCTCTCTTCCGTCAGGGTGGTACACGGCAAGGGCACCGGCGCACTGCGCAGCGCGGTTCACAGTCACTTAAAACGCCTGAAATATGTGAAGGAGTTCCGCCTGGGAGAATACGGAGAAGGAGACGCGGGGGTTACTATTGTCACTTTCAGACAATAAATGCCTCTGAAACACTTTGACTCTAATAGAAAGACAGGAGCATTTATGGTAAACAAACAAAAAGTCCTGATTGTGGATGACGATGACAATATTGCGGAATTGATTTCCCTGTATCTCACCAAAGAGTGCTTTGAGACCATGATTGTCTATGACGGAGAATCCGTCATGGGGGCTGTCGCCTCCTTTGATCCTAATCTGATTCTTCTGGATCTGATGCTGCCCGGCATAGACGGCTATCAGGTCTGCCGGGAGGTCAGGGCCAAATACAGCACTCCCATCATTATGCTCTCCGCCAAAGGAGAGGTTTTTGACAAGGTGCTGGGGCTTGAGCTGGGAGCAGATGACTATATGGAAAAACCCTTCGACACCAAGGAATTGGTGGCCCGGGTCAAGGCCGTGCTGCGAAGATACAAGCCTGCTGCCAATCCAAAGCCCCAGTCCCGGGACGAATTTGTGGAATACGCGGATATCACCATCAACCGCACCAATTATTCCGTGACCTATAAGGGAAAAAACGTGGATATGCCCCCCAAGGAGCTGGAGCTATTATATTTTCTGGCCTCATCTCCCAATCATGTCTTTACCAGAGAACAACTGCTGGACCAGATCTGGGGATATGAATACATGGGGGATACCCGCACGGTGGATGTTCATATCAAGCGGCTCAGAGAAAAAATAAAGGATCATGAAAACTGGAAAATCAGTACGATCTGGGGTATCGGTTATAAGTTTGAAGTAAAAAAATAAGGATGTGATTTCTGATGAAGAAAACCCTATATCTGAAATTTTTACTGGCGTACCTGATTTTCGGACTTTTTGGTCTGGTGATTCTGGCCACCTTTGTGCCCAGCATGACCATGGAACATCTGATCCGGGAGAGGGCCAATTCTCTGTACTCGGAAGCCACCCTGATCGCCAACACTTACGCCCGCAACCTCTACAACAGCGAGATCTCCCTGGAGGCGGTAAAGGACCAGTTGGACGCGCTGGCTGTTTTTCTGAACTCCAATATACAGATCATCAATCCATCGGGACGTATGATTCTGGACACCGATATGCCTATTGATGTGGAAAATGAGGTCATTATTGAGGCATTTGACCCTACTTTCACAGGCACATCCTATTATGTGATAGACAATTTCTTTCAATTTTACCAAAAAGATATGCTGTCGGTGATTGCGCCCATCACAAATAATTACATGGTAAAGGGATATGTAGTGATTCATATGGATATGGCGTCCATCAACGAATCCTGCAACAGTTTGCTGACGATTTCCTATATCACGCTGATCATTTTGTTTTTGCTGTCCCTGATCATTCTGATCTTCTTTACGGAGTTTGTATATCTGCCCCTGCGCAAAATAACCTATGCCACAGAGCAGTACGCCACCGGCAATATGCACTACGAATTCTCCCTGGACAGCGAGGACGAAATGGGATATCTGGCCGCCTGCCTCTCCTATATGGCCAGCGAGATTGCCCGCTCGGAGGATGATCAGAAAAAATTTGTGGCCAATGTGTCCCATGATTTCCGCTCTCCCCTCACCTCCATCCAGGGATATCTGGAGGCCATGCTGGACGGCACCATACCGCCGCAGCTCCACGAAAAATATGTGAGTATCGTGTTGAACGAGACCCAGCGGCTCACCAAGCTGACCAACAGTCTGCTCACCTTGAACAATTTGAACACCCGGGGAATCCTGCTGGATATAACGGATTTCGACATTAACCAGGTAATCCGTTCCACCGCCGCCTCTTTTGAGGGGACATGTCTGAAAAAAAGCATTGCCATAGAACTGATCCTCACCGACGAGGTCATGTATGTCACTGCGGATATGAGTAAAATCCAGCAGGTTCTGTATAACCTGATTGATAATGCCATAAAATTCAGTCATAACAATTCCGTTATCAAGGTTGAAACCACAGAGAAAAAGAACAAGATTTTTGTGTCCGTGAAGGATACCGGCATAGGCATACCCAAGGAGGACCTAAAGCTGATCTGGGACCGTTTTTACAAGTCGGACTTATCCCGTGGAAAGGACAAAAAGGGAACCGGACTGGGATTATCCATCACCAAAGAGATCATTCATTCCCATAATGAACATATCAACGTAATCAGTACACCTGGAGAGGGCAGCGAATTTATTTTCAGTCTGCCCCGGTCGGAAGAAAATGACGAGGAAGATTGACTTCCCCGTCATTTCTGTCTCTTACGGTCTTATCTTTTTGATCCTGGAAAACACGGTCTTCACGGGAACATACAATACTGCCATCAATACAAAATTACCTGCGCAGTGCAGTAAGTCATAGGGAATACCTGCGATCCACCAGGTAAATCCGGCGTAAAGACCTGACCGGATTCCCCCGTTAAAGGAACCGTTCACCACATAGGGCAGTGTACACAGAGCCCCAAAAAACAGCCCGAAAAAACCGGACAGGATAGCCCAGAACAGCATTTGCTCCTGCTTTCGGAAAATCCAGGTAAGCAGCGCCAAGAGCGGCCAGGCATACAGATACATAACCCACCAGACGCCGAAACCGAACATACATCCCTCTATCAGGATGAAAGCCGGTATCACAAAAAGGATTTTTTTGCCAAAAAACAGGGTAAACATAATAATCCAGAAACTGGTAAGTTCTATATTGGGCACTCCCATCAGGGCACCCTTACACACTTCTATGAGGGCAATGGCCATTCCCGTCATAGCCATATCAAAAGCCGTACTTTTTAAATTCGTTGTAGTTTTCATCCTATTTGCTGTACACAATCCGGAAAGCGTCGCCATCTGCCACTGGCTGCGTATCTATCCCGTAGTTACAGTATTCCCCATTGATATAAAAACCCCAGTAAGACTGATCCACATTCCAGTCCGCCTTTACGCCGTTTACCGTGTCCACCATCATGCCGTACTCGCCTTCACTGCCGGAAAATGTCAGACCTTCCGCATCCTCCATGGCCTGACGAAGATATTCCGCGTCCGTATGCACATCATACATAGTGGATGCCTCGTTATTGTCCACCACCTCAATGGTGATGGCTTTGGCCCCCTGAGCTGTCCCGGGACGAAACAGAAAGAACATGACGGCAAACACTGCAATAACTGCCGCCAGAATCCCTGCACCAATCAATAGCTTCCCGTTTTTTTTCTTTGCTTTTGTCATTTTTCTGATCTCCTTTTCAGTATATTTTTTGCATAAAAAGAGACAAAAAACCTGCTGCATGAAAGGTTTTTCTTTCACCAACAGGTCTGCGCGCACAAAAAGCATATGTGAAATACATTCCACATTTTCTTATGTACTAACCAGTTACTCGTGGTCTTACAGTACCACTACAGGCAGGTCTTCTGACTTGGATCTCCACGCTTTTCCCCATCTTCTCAAAGTATGCCCATAGGGGTGACTTCAATGACTTTCCAACCGATTTTCCATGCATAAAGACGAAAATCAGCCGGGGAGAAAAACTCCTTCCTTACAGCGACGAGTTCGTGCAGGACTTTCACCTGCTTCCCTTTTCACCGGATCTTAAGAGTGTTCATTCTTAAATCCGACACCTGTAATGTTTCTTTATTTCCTTTATGCACTGAAAAGTGTATCACATTCCTGGCGTTAATGCAAGTTTGCTTTTTCAATCACCTTTTTCCCGGGTCTCATAAAGATAAGCCTGCCCCTTTTTACCTGTATGCTCCATCATTCCATAGTACTGATAGAGCTTAATCGCCAGACTGGCCAGGCGGTCACTTATATGGGCTGCTCGGGCATATTCCTTCACTGTGAAAGGCTCCTCCAGCTCCAGGGGTACAAACTGCATCAGGTCCTCCGGTCTTTCAATCACGATTTCCTCGATAATATCTATGGGAATCCGGTCATATTTGGAGGCGCGGATCTTCCTGTCCTTTCCGTAACCGTTTAACAGCTTATATTCCTCCAGCTCCATCAGCAAGAGCCTGATTGTGAGATGCCGGTCTGCCAGATAATCCCGTATCCGGTATAATTCCAGAAAGGCGTCATAGACTCCTCCCTTTTTGGGAGACCTGTGGGGAGAGCTGAGGGCCCCCGTCTCCTGATCTATCCAGATCAAGCGCTTGATATGCGCGATGGGATGTACAATTGTTACCGGATATTCCGGGAGGAAAGCCTCCAGCTTATCCCGCATCTTACCGAATCCCGCCGATTGGATTTCTATGATTTCCTGTCCGGTAAATATATCCGCCACATAGCCCTCTATGGGAATTTCCTGTTTATCCACATCAGGCTCATAGTAATTCTTCAATATCATATGAGTCGTTTTCTCGGATAAGGTGCCGATACTGGCCCGCAGCCGTTCCTCACCCAACAGCTTTTCCCTGACTTCCGGAAATTTCCGCTTCCCTGTATCCATATCCGCCTCTGTCTTCCGTCTACGCAGCCGCTTCTCCCTTATCTCTTGCATACAACACTTTCAATAAAATTGGTGTGGAAATACTGGACACAATAATCAGCAGAATCACTGCGGTAAAATATACCGGTGTCAGCAGACCCACAGACAGGCCCTTCTGCGCCACGATCAAAGCCACCTCTCCCCGGGTCATCATACCCACACCAATTTTCAGGGAATCCATACCGTTGAATTTGCAGATCTTTGCCATCATGCCGCAGCCTATAATCTTTGTGACAAGGGCAACAAGCACAAATCCCAATGAAAACAGGAGTATACTGGCGTCTATATTATCAATATTTGTTTTCAGTCCTATACTGGCGAAAAATACCGGTCCAAACAATATGTAGGAATTGACCTCCATTTTTTCTTCAATATATTTGGAATCCCGCACGGAACAGAGCACAATACCCGCCACATAAGCGCCTGTGATATCCGCGATCCCAAAAAATTTCTCCGCCGCGTAAGCAAAGAAAAAGCAAAGCGCGAGACTCATGATGGGAATCCTTCTGGTATGAGGATATTTGTTGTCTATGTAAGCAAAGAGCTTATAGAACAGGGTTCCCACAATAAAGGCAAAAATGAAGAACAGAATTGTGGATATCACTACTTTTCCGGGATTGGACTGGGGATTCTTAAAGCCGATCACAAAGGTCAGCACAATAATACCAATCACGTCATCAATAATGGCAGCGCTGAGAATGGTGGTGCCCACCTTCCCCTTCAGCTTTCCCATCTCCCGCAGGGATTCCACCGTGATACTCACGCTGGTGGCCGTCATAATCACACCGATAAATACGGCCTTGTAAAAATTTTCACTGCCCCAGGGCGCCGCGCCATAAAAACCCATATACAGCAGGGTACCTCCGACCAAGGGCACAAAAACCCCGCAGCACGCGATCAACAGAGCAATGGGGCCGGTTTTCAGCAGCTCTTTCAGATCCGTTTCCAGACCGGCGGAAAACATCAGAAGAACCACACCTATTTCGGCCATCTGCACCAGAAAATCCGTCTGCTGCACCAATCCCAGGATGCTGGGGCCTATAATCAGTCCCGCGATGATCTCGCCCACCACCTGAGGAGCCTTAAGCCTGCGGGCAAGAATACCAAATATTTTGGCAAATATAATAATGATTGCCAGATCCTTAAACACATTATACGCTTCCATGACCCTACCTCTTTCCTGCTTTTTTCTGGCTGATTGCCATTATAAACAGACAAAATCAGAGATTTTGACCTGCACCAAAGACAGATTATAGCACATTTGTGCAAAAAGAAAAGTACTTTTTGTAAAAATTCCCCGCCGGATGCCGTCACATAAAACGCCGGAAGACTGATCTGATATTTAATCTCAATCTTCCGGTATTTTATAATTTTCCTCAGAAAATTTCCCCAGAATCTATTCCTGTGCTTTCTCAGATGATTTCTTAGAAATCTATTCCTGGGTTCTCTCAGATGATTTCTTAGAAATCTATTATTGGGTTCTCTCAGATGATTTCATAGGAATCTATTCCTGTGTATCCTCGGAGGGTTCCTCCAGATCTGATCCCTGCATATCTTCGGAGAAATCCTCCTCATTATCTTCCAAGGTATCTTCCAAAAAATCTTCCGGATTCTCCTCTGACATGTTCTCGGAATAATCCTCAAGATTTTCCTCCAGGATTTCTTCCAGAGCATCATTCACATCGCTGAATTCCTGGTCCCCATTGGAAATTTTTTCCCTTACTTTGGCAATCTGAGCCACCTTATTGTTCTTTTCCAGCTGAATCAGTTTTACGCCGGAGGTGATTCTGCTCAAAGTCGATACATCTTCCATGCGCAGCTGAATGATAATACCGGCAGTGGTGATCATCATGATTTCGTTGTCGTCATTGACAGCTTTTACACCGATTACATCCCCTGTTTTCTCGGTAATCTTATAGCATTTAATCCCTTTTCCGCCCCTGTGCTGAACATTGAACTCATCAAGGTAGGTTCTCTTGCCCATGCCGTTCTCAGAGACAATCAGCAGGGAATCCCCCTGGCTTTGAAGCTGCATTCCCACAATTTCATCCTGATCCGACAGATTCATGCCGATCACACCCATGGAGGAACGGCCCGTATTCCGCACATCCGTCTCCTTGAAACGGATACACATACCCTGCCTGGTCACCAGGAAGACCTCGCTGGACGCATCGGTGGCCTTGACCTCAATCAGCTCATCCTCCTCCCGCAGATTGATGGCTACCAGGCCATTCTTACGGATATTGGAAAATTCATCCAGAGAGGTCTTCTTGACAATGCCGCCCTTTGTCACCATAAAGAGATTTTTCTCCCGGCTGTATTCCCTTATGGGAATCATGGCGGTAATCTTCTCCCCCGGAAACAGCTGCAACAGATTTACAATAGCGGTTCCTCTGGCTGTCCTGCCGGCCTCCGGAATCTCATAGGCTTTCAGTCTGTATACTCTGCCAAGATTCGTGAAGAAATGCAGATAATGATGCGTACTGGTTATCAACAGATCTTCAATATAATCGTCCTCTATGGTCTGCATTCCCTTGATGCCCTTGCCGCCGCGGTTCTGGGATTTGAAATTGTCCACGGTCATACGCTTTATATAGCCCAGGCTGGTCATGGCAATTATGGTATTGTCATGGGGAATCATGTCCTCCATGGATATATCCGTGATATCATAAGTAATCTTACTTCTTCTGTCATCGCCATATTTATCGGCAATCACAGTGATTTCCTGTCTGATCACCCCCAGCAGCAATTTTTCATCCGCCAGAATGGCCTTATACTCCTTGATCTTCTGCTGCAATTCCGCATGTTCGGCCTCCAGCTTTTCTCTCTCCAGACCTGTCAGAGCCCGCAGACGCATATCCACGATGGCCTGCGCCTGTACCTCTGACAACTCAAACCGCTCGATCAGGCGTTCCTTGGCGATCTGGGTATTCTGGCTGCTGCGGATGATGGAGATCACTTCATCTATAAAATCAAGTGCTTTCAGCAGGCCTTGCAGGATATGATCCCTCTCCTCGGCCTTGTTCAGGTCATACCTGGTCCTGCGGGTAACCACTTCCTCCTGATGCTTAAGATAATATGTCAGCATCTCCAGAAGATTCATAACTTTCGGCTCATTATTTACAAGAGCCAGCATAATCACGCCGAAGGTATCCTGCAATTGCGTATGTTTGTACAGCTGATTCAGAATCACATTGGAATTGGCGTCCCGGCGCAGTTCTATTACCACCCGGATACCCTCCCTGTTGGATTCATCCCGGATATCGGTAATGCCGTCTATCTTTTTCAGTTTTACCAGCTCGGCAATTTTTACAATGAGATTGGCCTTATTTACCATATATGGCAATTCTGTCACAATAATCTGACTCTTTCCGCTGGGAAGAGTCTCTATGTCCGTAACCGCGCGGACACGGATTTTCCCCCTTCCCGTGCGATACGCCTCATCACAGCCTCTGGTGCCGAGAATCAGGCCGCCCGTGGGAAAATCAGGCGCTTTTATAATGTCCAGCACCTCGTCTATGGCGGTATCTCTGTTTTCCTCCACCCGATTGTCGATAATCTGAATCACTGCCTTTACCACCTCACGCAGATTGTGGGGCGGAATATTGGTGGCCATGCCCACCGCAATACCTGTGGTGCCGTTTACCAGCAGATTGGGATACCGGCTGGGCAGTACCACGGGTTCTTTCTCTGTATCGTCAAAATTGGGGACAAAATCCACTGTATCTTTATTGATGTCAGCCAACAATTCCATGGAAATTTTGGACAGTCTGGCCTCCGTGTATCGCATGGCCGCAGCGCCGTCACCGTCCATGGAGCCAAAATTGCCATGGCCATCCACCAGAGTGTACCGCATATTCCAGTCCTGTGCCATATTGACTAAAGCCCCATAAATGGAACTGTCGCCATGGGGATGATATTTACCCATGGTATCACCCACAATACGGGCACACTTACGGTGGGGTTTGTCGGGGCCGTTATTCAGTTCAATCATAGAGTACAGGACTCTTCTCTGAACCGGCTTCAGACCGTCTCTGACATCAGGAAGCGCTCTGGAGGCAATTACGCTCATGGCATAATCAATATAGAAAGTCTCCATTTTCTCCTTGAGATCTACTTCCTGTATTTTGTCCACTTCCTGGACATTGTCAAATATATCGTCTTGCATATTACCTCTTCCCGCATACTGCTGGCATAGTCAGCGGTATTGCTCTTTCCTCAATCCCACATATTCCTGGTCTGAACGGATGAATCTGTTTATGTGATATCCAGATTCGTCACAAATTTCGCGTTCTGTTCTATAAATTCCTTCCGGGGTTCCACCTTATCACCCATCAGAGTCGTAAAAGTCAGATCAATCTCCGATTCCATCTCTTCATCGTAGTTTACACGTAGCAAAATTCTCTGGGCAGGGTCCATGGTAGTCTCCCAAAGCTGTTCCGCGTCCATTTCCCCCAGGCCCTTATAACGCTGGATCTTGTTGTTCTGATCTCTTCCCACCTCCTGCAATATGGCATCCAGCTCCTCATCGCTGTAGGCATACCAGACTTTTTTGTTCTTCTCCAGCTTGAAGAGCGGAGGCTTTGCCAGAAACACATGTCCCTGTTTGATCAGTTCGGGCATAAAGCGGTAAATAAAGGTCAGAAGCAGCGTACTGATATGTGCTCCGTCCACATCCGCGTCCGTCATAAGAATAATTTTATTATAGCGGAGCTTGGAAATATCGAAATCCTCGTGAATACCTGTGCCGAAGGCGGTGATCATGGCCTTGATCTCCGCGTTGGCATAAATCTTATCCAGTCTGGCCTTCTCCACATTCAGAATCTTTCCCCGAAGAGGCAGAATTGCCTGGGTAGCTCTGTCCCGGGCCGTCTTGGCGCTGCCTCCCGCGGAATCTCCCTCCACAATATAAATCTCACAGTTCTTGGGGTCTTTGTCCGAACAGTCCGCCAGTTTTCCGGGCAAAGCCATACCGTCCAGGGCTGTCTTTCTTCTGGTCAGATCCCTTGCCTTGCGGGCCGCTTCTCTGGCGCGCTGGGCCAGAATGGATTTCTCGCAGATAATCTTGGCGACTCCCGGATTCTGCTCCAGAAAATAGGTCAGCTGTTCCGACACAACGTTATCCACAGCGCTTCTGGCCTCACTGTTCCCGAGCTTTTGCTTGGTCTGCCCTTCAAACTGAGGGTCCTCGATCTTCACGCTGATAATGGCGGTGAGCCCTTCTCTGATATCCTCTCCCGACAGATTCGGTTCGCTGTCTTTCAGCAGTTTCGCGCTGCGGGCGTAATCGTTGAAGGTCTTGGTGACGGCATTGCGGAAACCCTGGAGATGGGTGCCCCCTTCCGGCGTATTGATATTGTTCACAAAGCTGAATACGCTCTCATTGTAGGAATCATTGTGCTGGAAGGATACTTCCACATACACATGATTCTTTTCCCCTTCAAAATACAGAATATTCTCATACAGGGGTGTCTTGCTCCTGTTCAGGTATGTGACAAATTCCTTTATACCGCCCTCATAGTGAAATTCAACTACTTTCTGTTTCTTTCCGTTTTCCAGACGGACGGTTCTGACCACACCCACTTTGGAGCCCTTTGTGTTCTCCTCCTGGGAGTTTTCCTGCTTCTCCGCGTTCTGCAATTTCTGATCTTCCGCCGCCCTCTGCAAAAGCTGGCTGATCTGCGCGTTTTCCACATCCGTATCCGTGAGAACCGAAGCGTCCTCACTGCGGTTGTCTCTCAGAATGATCCGAAGATTCTTGGTCAGAAATGCCATTTCCCGCAGCCTGCTCTTGAGAATTTCGAAATCAAATACCGTAGTCTCGGTAAAAATTGTTTTATCCGGAAGAAAAGACACCTTTGTGCCTGTCTTCTCTTTGGGACAGGTTCCGATCTCTTTCAGGGAATAGGCCACCTGGCCTTTTTCATAGCGCTGCTTATACACCTTTCCTTCCTGACAGATCTCCACTTCCAGCCAGTCGGACAAAGCATTAACCACCGAGGCGCCTACACCGTGCAGGCCGCCGGACACCTTGTATCCCCCTCCGCCGAACTTTCCTCCCGCATGGAGAATTGTAAACACTACCTCCACGGCGGGAATACCCGCCTTATGATTAATACCTATGGGAATCCCTCTGCCATTATCCGTCACAGTGACAGAATTGTCTTCATTTATGGTTACATCAATCGTATCACAGAAACCTGCAAGGGCCTCATCCACGGAATTATCAACAATCTCATACACCAGATGATGTAATCCTCTGCTGGAAGTAGTGCCGATATACATGCCGGGCCTCTTGCGAACTGCCTCCAATCCCTCCAGAATCTGAATCTGATCGGCGGTATATTCATGATCCACAGCTGTATTGTTCATGGTTTCTTCGTTCATTTTTACCTCTTTCCGCATACCGCCGGCTGTGCCTGCGGTATTGCACCAATCAGTAGCGTTATATGGACTGGTCAACCCGCAATAACGCGTCAACTCATTATTTCCACAATGCCGTTGGTTACTTTATATACCCTGTTAATCTCAAAACGGTTATTCACAAATTCTTCCAGACCCGTACAGGTTATAATGGTCTGTACATCCCCTATACTGCCAAGCAGATAATTCTGCCGGTTGCTGTCCAATTCAGACAATACATCATCCAGCAGCAAAATCGGCGTATCCTTGGTCATCTTTTTCACCAGTTCTATCTCTGACAGTTTCAGCGACAGAGCCGCGGTGCGCTGCTGTCCCTGGGAACCAAATTTCCGGATGTCCACATTCCCTGCCAGAAAACAGAAATCGTCCCTGTGAGGTCCCACCGTAGTCTGTTTCAGCTTGATATCCTTCTCCTGACTGCATCGCAGATTTTTTTCAAATTCCTCGATCTGTACATCCGGCTCATACTGAATGAGGATTTCTTCCCTTCCTCCCGACAGACGTTTATGAATGTCATAGATAATTTCGTTGAGCTGATCCACAAAAAGTTTCCGTCTCTCAATAACCTTGCTCCCGAAGGAGACAAGCTGAGAATCCCATATATGCAGGGTATCCTTCAGATCAGGATTGAAGTACAGATCCTTCAACAGCCTGTTACGCTGGGTTACAATCTTGTTATAGTGATTCAGATTGTACAGATAGAACCCGTCCAGCTGACACAGCTCCATATCCACAAAATGCCTGCGCTCCGCAGGACCCTCCTTGATAATGCCCAGATCCTCCGGAGAGAAAAAAACAACATTACAGATTCCCAGCAGATCCGCTGCCTTTTTGATTTTCTGGCCGTCTATGGCGATTCCCTTGGACCCGCTCTTTCGCAGATGCAGATCTACCCGGGTCTCCACTCCTTCTTTTTCCAGAAAAGTGCGGATATGCGCCTCCTCTTTATGAAAATTCACAATATCCCTGTCTTTGCTGCCCTTGTGTGATTTGGTAGTGGCTGATACGTAGATTGCCTCCAGAATATTGGTCTTACCCTGCGCGTTGTCCCCATAGAGAATATTGGTGCCTCTGTCAAACGCCAGGTTAAGTGAATCATAATTGCGATAATCCTGAAGCTCCAGTGATTTAATAATCATAGTCCGCTCCGATACCCTTAT
This sequence comes from uncultured Acetatifactor sp., assembly GCA_910583845.1. Classification (GTDB taxonomy): domain Bacteria; phylum Bacillota; class Clostridia; order Lachnospirales; family Lachnospiraceae; genus Acetatifactor. The sequence goes on along the minus strand of CAJUAB010000014.1, from coordinate 21,979 downwards.
ATTTCCCGGGACACAATCTGTACCTGTGTCCCTTCCAGTTCAAAAACATCACCATCACGGAGTTTTCTTCCCCTCTGAAATTCCACTTCCCCGTTCACGGAAACCTGGCCGTCCTGAATCAGCAGTTTCGCTTCCACTCCGCTGTCCGCCAGGTCGGCCAGCTTCATGGCCTGCCCCAGTTTGATAAAATCATCTTTGATTGTCAGTTTTAACATACTCTTCCCGTCTCCGTCCCTGCTTTTAATTCACTGTTGTAAAATTCACCGGCAGAATCAGGTAAATGTAATTTTCCTCTTCATCCTTGATCAGACAAGGCGCTTTGGGGTTGAGCATATACAGATCCACCTGTTCATCGTCAATCACCCGCAGGGCGTCAATCAGAAATTTGGGATTGAAGCCGATCATCAGATCCCTTCCGTCCTTGGCGATATCAATTTCCTCGTTCATACTGCCCAGAGCGGAGTTGATTTTCAGTTCCATGCCGCCATCTGTTATATTGATGATAATGGGCTTTTTGTCCCCCTCCTTCACCAGCAGGGTAGCGCGGTCAATACAGCTCAGCAGCTCCTTTTTATTGATTCTTACCTTGGTCTCATAATCGCTGGAAAGCATCTGTTCAATTCTGAAATACTCTCCCTCAATGAGCCTGGAAACCACGGTGGTCTCGTCAAACTCAAATATTATTTGCTTGGAGGTAAAGAAAATATTGACATCCCGGTCCGTATCGCCTGAGAGAATCTTGCTGATTTCGTTCAGAGTCTTCCCCGGCACCACCACCTTTTTCTGTCTGTATTCCTCCTTCAAAGCAATTTTCCGGATGGATATGCGGTGTCCGTCCAACGAGACCACTTTCAACTCGTTGCCATTTATATCGAACAATTCACCACTCATTAATTTGTTGTTATCATTATCTGAAATAGAAAAAATAGTCTGCCTGACTACTTCCTTCAGGGTAAACTGTGAAACGGTGATGCCCTCTTCTTTTTCAACTGCCGGCAGATAGGAGAAATCTTCTCCTGATTTGCCCATAATATTAAACTTTGCCTTCTCACAGGTAATGGTTGTCTTGTATGTCTCATCGGTCTGAATGGTAATGTTGTTATCCGGCAGTTTCCGCACTATGTCCAGAAATATTTTGGCGTCCAGGGCTATAATGCCCTTTTCCACAATTTCTCCCTCAATCGTGGTCTCTATACCCATCTCCATATCGTTGGCCGTGAGAGTGATCCTGCCTCCGGTGGTGTCCACAAGAATACATTCCAGAATAGACATGGTTGTTTTGTTGGGAACTGCCTTGGATACGATCTGTACTCCGTTTAACAGATTATTTTTAGAGCAAATCAGTTTCATTGTTTATGAACTCCTTTCCTGTACACAATACAAAAAAAATCCCAGTGCCTGTGCAAGGCTTATATAATAAGATATATTTTTCTTAATAACCTTCTTAGTGGGTGTTGATATGTGCAAAACTATCTCTATTATACTATTTTTCGGACAAAAAGGGAATGGATATCTCGTTAATAATTTATCTTTTTGCAATGGATAAGTTCGGACTTATTCACATGTATCTTAAAGGGTATTCAGAAGGCGTTTCAGGTTATCAACGCTTTTTCTCTGTTTTTCACCGGTAATACACATTCCCCTGTGGATTAGTTCGGGTTGATTTTCTTTAATATGGCGTCAATTTTACTTTGAAGCTCCTCATTATTTTTAAGCTCGTCCTCAATTTTGTTACAGCCGTGCAGGACAGTGGTGTGGTCTTTTTTTCCGAGGGCTTTCCCGATCAGGGCGTAAGAGTTGTCCGTCAGTATATGGCACAGGTACATGGAGACCTGCCTGGGCAGCACATATTCGGAATTTCTCTTTTTGGAGACCACATCCTCCGGTCTTACATTAAAGTACTCCGATACGGTGTTGATGATCAGAGTGGGGGTGATGTCCCTGGCTTTATTCGGATAAATCACGTCCTTGAGGGCCTCCTCGGCAGCTGCCAGGTTCAGCTCTGTCTTGTTGGATCTGGCAAAGGCAAGGATTTTGTTAAAGGCGCCTTCCAGCTCCCTGATGTTGGATTTGATATTGGAAGCAATGTAATCAATGACTTCTTCATTGATCTGCCGATTGTATATCTCGGCGTTTTTCCTCAATATGGCCACGCGGGTCTCATAATCGGGCGGCTGTATGTCGGCAATCAGTCCCCATTCAAAACGGGAACGGAAGCGTTCTTCCAGGGTTTCCATCTCCTTGGGCGGCTTGTCCGAGGATAAAATGATCTGTTTTCCCGCGGAATGCAGTACATTGAAGGTGTGGAAAAATTCTTCCTGCGTACTTTCCTTCCCTATGATAAACTGTACGTCATCTACCATCAGCACATCTACGGTTCTGTACTTTTCGCGAAGTCTGGTCATGACGGCCGCGTTACCGTTTCGGATGGATTCGATCACTTCGTTGGTAAATTCTTCGCTGGTCACATAGAGTACCTTGGTATTGGGATTCTGTTCCAGTATAAAATGTCCGATGGAATGCATCAGGTGTGTCTTGCCCAAACCGGCTCCCCCATAGAGATAGAGAGGGTTGTAGGTTTTTCCCGGGGACTCCGCCACAGCCAGGGAAGCGGAATGGGCAAATTTATTGTTACTTCCCACCACAAAGGTGTCAAATTTGTACTTTGGATTCAGAGTGTTGTTTTCATTTTCGGCATTATAATAAGAAGATTCATCCTCTGCCGCGTCTTCCCTGGGAATGTCCGATTCCAGAATAAACTCCACATCGTATATATGGTCGTACCTCTCCGAAATCGTAACCTGAAAAAAACTCTTGTATTTGCTGGAAATATAGCTGAGAGCCTGCGCCTGGTCAGAGGGAATAATGATATACACCACATCATCCTCTATTTTGTAGAGCTGCAGAGGTTCCACCCAGGTTGAAAAGGAAATGCCAGACAGACTGTATTCCCTTTTCACAATATCCTTGATTTCTCCCCAATCTTCTTTTATGTTGTTCATATTTACCTCTTCCCGCATAGTCAAGGCTACGCCTTGACTATTGCACTGATTGCTCTTGTGGGTATATTTCTAATCCTATATTAATATAAAGTCGGAAATATTTCAAATACTAGTTTTGAACAGGACTGGAATAAAGTTATCCACATGTTGTGTATAAGTTGGGGTATAAGTAGGGTGAATAAATTCGTATGTGGACAATATGGTGTATAAATAGCATCCTTTGTGGATACATAAAAAGCGGCAAAAATACTGTATATTGATTTGATATTTTTGGGGTAAAACAAGATATAGTACCTGCCGGAAACAGTTATCCACAACTTATCAACAGTGTGTGGATAACTTTCTGTTTATAAATAACGGTGCATATGGCTGTGGATAACTCCAAAAAAGTTTTTTTCATGGGAACCGTTTCTAAAATAAATAGAAAAAAAACCGATATTTGCTTGACATTGCGGCACTTTTCCTTTACAATCAATATGCTATTTTCCATAGGAATCAAAACAACCTAATCATAAATTGAGGTCAGAGAAGGAGGTGCATTTTCATGAAGATGACATTTCAGCCTAAGAAGAGATCCAGATCCAGAGTTCACGGTTTCAGAGCCAGGATGAGTACTCCCGGGGGAAGAAAGGTGCTGGCGGCAAGGCGCGCAAAGGGAAGAAAGAGATTATCAGCATAGGTCACAGCAATGTGGCCTTTTTTTCTCTGAAAAACAGGGAACGGGATCTGCAGGAGCAGGGGTATTATGAGATTTTCAGAGTCACTGAAAAAGAACGCGCAATTCCAATCAGTCTATAAGAGCGGAAAGTCCTATGCGAATAAATATCTGATCATGTATGTTAAGGAAAATGGCACGGATAGGAACCGGATTGGAATCAGCGTCAGTAAAAAAGTGGGAAACAGCGTTGTAAGGCATCGTGTTACAAGGCTGGTGAGAGAGAGTTACCGGTTACATGAAAACATATTCAATAGTGGTTTGGATATGGTAATCGTCGCGAGACCTTTGGCAGCCAGCGCGGGCTACTATGAAGTGGAGAGTGCTTTACTGCACCTTGCGAAACTTCATAAACTGATCAAGGTATATTTCTATATTTGATGAAAGAATATGATGAAAAAGATTGTGATTGCCATGATACGGTTTTACCAAAAATATATATCTCCGATGAAGCGCACGAGATGTCCCTATATTCCTACCTGTTCTCAATACGGACTGGAGGCTGTTCAGAAGTATGGCGCTTTTAAGGGGACTCTTCTGGCGGCATGGAGAATACTGCGGTGCAATCCCTTTTCCAAGGGAGGGTATGATCCTGTGCCCTGACAGATTCGGCTGTCCGGATCTGTTTGTTTGAACGTTTCAGCTTCCTGATCTGACGATCCGGGGCAGAACATTTTGAACACACTTCGGTAAGGGTAAGTGTCATGGAAAATGATGTATTAGATCTGTAATATGGATTGCGGTAATACTGCGGATCTGGTCTGCGGTACGCGGTCAGAAGTATATCAGGATGTTTCACATCCGGATACCGATTGGTGCGATGGTATGGGAATGCTCATACTGTGCGGGAAGAGGGTAAAATGAATGTAATTATATTGACTAAGGACGATACCTTCATTATTGGCTGGGTGGCCAGACTGCTCGGTGTCATTATGGAAGGTATCTTTACTGTGATTGATTTTATAGGCATTCCGAATATCGGATTGGCGATTATCCTGTTCACAGTGGTAGTGAACCTGCTGATGCTGCCTTTGACAGTCAAACAGCAGAAGTTCTCCAAACTTTCCAATAAGATGCAGCCCGAGATCCAGGCGGTTCAGGAGAAATATAAGAACAAAAAGGATAATGAATCCATGATGGCACAGAATCAGGAGATTCAGGCCATTTACGCGAAATACGGAGTATCCGCCTCAGGCAGCTGTGTGCAGCTGTTGATACAGATGCCTATTCTGTTGGCTCTGTACCGTGTTATCTATGCTATACCCGCTTATGTGAGCAAGATCGGCAACACTTTCCGGGTGCTGGCTGACCGGATCATGAGTGTGGACGGCGCGGAGTTTCTGAAAATTTCAGAGGTCAGCACCATAAAGAGCACAATGTCCATGTACGGAAGAAATATCCTGGACACAGGGGAGAAGAGTATCAACAGTCTGATTGACGTGCTCAATAAGTTGTCCAGCAGCGACATGGCTATGGTTTCGGAACATTACAATCTGGCCGAACTGACTTATAATGGAAATCTGATACTGAGTAATGAGAGTACCAGAGGTCTTTTGGATACTTATAATAATTTTGTCGGTCTCAATATTGCCAATTCACCGCAGCATATCATTTCCGGTGCCTATCAGGCAGGCGCGTGGGGATTACTGATCGGGGCGGTTCTGATTCCCGTTTTGTCCGCCGTTACGCAGCTGATCAGTATCAAGCTGATGCCTCAGCCGGAGAACAGGGGTTCCGACAACGGTATGGCTTCTTCCATGAAGATGATGAATATGATTATGCCCATATTCTCCGCATGGTTCTGCTTTACGCTGCCTTCCGGTCTGGGTTTATACTGGATTGCCAGCGCCGTGGTGAGAACGATTCTGATGATTATTATCAATAAGCGTCTGGACAAGATGAGTTTTGAGGATATCGTAAAGCAAAATTCCGTTAAGAGCGCCAAGAAGATGGAAAAGATGCAGAAGCGTCAGGAGATGATGAATGCCTACGCCAATATGAATACAAAAAATATAGTCAGCAAGGCAGGGATGAATACCGGCGCGGGCCATGAGAGCGATTCGTCCCGGAAAAGCGGTCCTGATCAGAAGATACCCAATGTGGAGTACAGCAGTAAGTCCAAGCCCGGCAGCATTTCCGCCAAGGCAAATATGGTAAAGGAATTTAACGAGAGAAACAACAAATAGAAGCGGGGGGATAAAGAAATGGACTATATCGAAATATCGGCAAAGACAGTGAATGAAGCGATTATCGAGGCTTGTCAGAAGTTTGGCGTTGCCAGTGACAGACTGGAACATGAGGTGATAGAGGAGGGTTCTGCCGGATTTTTGGGAATTGGCGCAAAGCCTGCTGTGATCAAAGCCCGGGTAAAGTGCTCTGTGGAGGAGGATGCCAGAAACTTTCTGAGGGATGTGTTTGCCGCCATGAATATGATTGTGACGGTGGATGTACAGTACAATGAGGAAGAAAAGTCCATGGATATTGAATTGCACGGTGATGACATGGGCGTTTTGATCGGCAAGAGAGGGCAGACTCTGGATTCCCTGCAATATCTGGTTTCTCTGGTGGTCAATAAGAATGTGGAAGACTTTATCCGTATAAAAGTGGATACGGAGAATTACAGGGCGAGAAGAAAAGAGACTTTGGAGAATCTTGCCAGGAATATTGCCTATAAGGTAAAGAGAAACAAGAGACCGGTGTCATTGGAACCCATGAATCCCTATGAGAGGCGGATTATTCATTCCGCTTTGCAGAATGACAAGTATGTTACAACCCACAGTGAGGGTGACGAACCTTTCAGGAGAGTCGTGGTTACTTTAAGGCGTAATTCGTAAGAGTTTGGAATAGGGGCTTTCGGCCCCTATTCTTTTCATTCATGACACTGGATTTTTTGGAGGTCGTGGAGTTCTTTTTAAGGCGACAGATCTTTGCAGGGTGAAGATTTTTGGCCAGGAATGTGGAGATGATTATGCATACGGAAACAATCGCGGCTATAGCTACAGCTTTATCCAACGCGGGGATTGGGATTATCAGAGTGTCCGGTCCGGAGGCCGTATCGGTGGTGGATTCCATTTTTTATAATAAATCCGGCCGGAGGAATCTGGCACAGAAGAGCAGCCATACTGTTTCTCATGGATATATTGTCGTTCCTGATTCAGAGAAGAACTGGCAAGAGAATATCCTGGATGAAGTGATGGTAGTGTTGATGAGAGCCCCTCATAGTTATACCATGGAAGATACGGTGGAGATTAACTGCCACGGAGGCGTGTTGCTTTTACAGAAGGTACTACAGCTGGTCATCAGGTCAGGAGCCAGACTGGCGCAGCCAGGGGAATTTACAAAAAGGGCTTTTCTAAATGGAAGACTGGATCTGTCTCAGGCGGAGGCCGTGATGGATGTGATACATTCCCAGAGTGATATGTCCTTGTTATCTTCTATGGAGCAGCTTACGGGAAAACTGGCCGCCGTGATCAGAAATCTCAGGGAAGATATTCTGTATGAAATTGCTTTTATCGAATCTGCTTTGGATGATCCTGAGCATATCAGTCTGGACGGTTATGGGAGAAAGTTGTATGACAGGTGTAATTATTTTATAGATCAGATAGAAAAATTGATTGCTTCGGCGGAGGATGGCCGGTTGATCAGGGAAGGGATCAGGACCGTGATTCTGGGAAGACCCAATGCGGGAAAGTCCTCTCTGTTGAATGCTTTTCTGGGGGAAGAGCGGGCAATCGTGACACAGATGCCGGGAACGACAAGGGATATTTTACAGGAGACGGTGCGTTTTAAGGGAATGACACTGCATATGGTTGACACGGCGGGGATACGTGACGCGGAGGATATTGTAGAGCAGATTGGTGTGGATAAAGCCAGACAATACGCGGATAAGGCGGATCTGATCCTCTTTGTGGTAGATGGCAGTGAAATACCGGATCAGAGGGAGAGAGAGATCATTTCCCTGATTGAGAAGAAGCACGTCATTGTGGTTGTCAATAAAACAGATTTGCCCGCAATTGTAACGGATGAACAGATCAAAGCGCTTTTCCCGGGCAAGGAAGATCTCAGGATTGTGAGAATATCCGCCAGTGAAGGAACTGGAATGGACCAGCTGCAGGAACAGATGGAAGAGCTCTTTTTCAGCGGGGGTATAAAAGAAAACAGGGAGATTGTAATCACCAATATGAGACATAAAGAAGCCTTGGAAAATGCCTGTCGAAGCCTTGTGTTGGTGAGGCAGAGTATTGAAGCGCAAATGCCGGAAGATTTTTTTTCCATCGATTTGATGGCAGCTTATACTTCTCTGGGCATGATAGTCGGAGAACAGGTTGGGGACGACCTTGTGGAAGAGATTTTTTCAAAATTCTGTATGGGCAAATAATACATGATTCGTGTTTCATTTGATCCGCTATTTTATTTTCAGGACGTCTTTTATGGTTCAGATGGGCCGCAGTAGATTTTTCTGACTATAAATGTTTGTCTGCAAAAATGAAATAGTTAAGATAAGTATATGTCATTAAAGAAAGGTTTGATTATGATGACTGGTATAGAAGAGCAGGTGGATGTGTGTGTGGTGGGTGCGGGACATGCTGGCTGTGAAGCAGCTCTCGCCTGCGCCAGACTGGGATTTGAGACGGTGGTTTTTACTGTCAGCGTGGACAGTATTGCGTTAATGCCCTGCAATCCGAATATAGGAGGCTCTTCCAAGGGACATCTGGTGCGGGAAGTGGATGCTCTGGGCGGCGAGATGGGAAAAAATATTGATAAGACGTTTATACAGTCCAAAATGTTGAACGTTTCCAAGGGACCCGCGGTTCATTCTCTTCGCGCCCAGGCGGATAAGGCGGATTATACCCGGGAGATGCGAAAAGTTCTGGAAGGTCAGGAGCATCTGACGATCAAACAGGCGGAAATCTGTGAGCTTTTATGGATATGGGAGGATGGAAAAAAGAGGGTTACAGGTGTAAAGACTTTTACGGGCGCTGTCTACAAGTGCGGCGCTGTTATATTATGCACAGGTACTTATCTGAAGGCCAGATGTCTCTGCGGGGAATCCATTACCTATACGGGTCCCAACGGTTTACAGGCGGCCAATCATCTGACAGATTCCCTGAGGGAGATGGGAATTGAAATGCATCGGTTCAAGACAGGTACTCCTGCAAGGATGGACGGAAGGAGTATTGATTACTCCAGGATGGAGGAGCAGTTTGGAGATGAGCGGATTGTTCCTTTTTCCTTTTCCACAGATCCTGAATCGGTACAAAAGCCGCAGGTTTCCTGCTGGCTTACTTATACCAATGAAAAGACTCATGAGATTATCCGAGGTAATTTGGACCGGTCTCCGATTTACGCGGGAATCATTGAAGGTACCGGCCCCAGATACTGTCCGTCCATTGAGGATAAGGTGGTAAAATTTGCGGATAAGGAGAGGCATCAGGTTTTTATTGAGCCGGAGGGATTACATACAAATGAAATGTATGTGGGGGGAATGTCGTCCTCCTTGCCGGAAGACGTGCAGCTGGCTATGTACAGGACTGTCCCGGGATTGGAAAACTGTAAAATTGTCAGAAACGCATATGCTATTGAATATGATTGTATCAATGCCAGACAGCTATATCCTTCTCTGGAGTTTAAGGAAGTGAAGGGATTGTTCAGCGGAGGGCAGTTTAACGGGAGCAGCGGATATGAGGAGGCGGCGGCTCAGGGGCTGATTGCCGGAATCAATGCTGCCATGTCTTTGTCAGGAAGAGAACCATTGCTTCTCGATCGCTCTGAAAGTTATATCGGTGTGTTGATTGATGATCTGGTGACAAAAGATAACAGGGAACCCTATCGTATGATGACCTCCCGCGCGGAGTACAGATTGCTTCTCCGTCAGGATAATGCGGATCTTCGGCTCAGAAAAAAGGGTTATGAGGTCGGATTGATTTCGGAGGAGGAGTATGGACGGCTGCTGATCAAGGAAGAATCCATTTTTCAGGAAATTTCCCGACTCAAATCCAGTATGGTGGGAGCAAATCAGAAGATCCGGGATTTCTTACAGAGTCATGGAAGCAGTGAATTGAAAACGGCGGCTTCTCTGGCGGAATTGTTGTGCAGGCCAGAGCTTTCTTACGAAATGCTTGCGGAGATTGATCCGGCCAGGAAATCCTTGCCGGAGGATGTGACAAAGCAGGTGGAAATAGAAATCAAATATGAAGGTTATATTTCCCGGCAGCTCAGACAGGTGGAACAGTATAAAAAAATGGAGGGCAAAAAAATTCCTCTGGATATGGATTATGATGCTGTTTCTTCTCTGCGGCTGGAGGCAAGACAGAAGTTGAAGGAATTCCGTCCTCTTTCCCTGGGTCAGGCTTCCCGTATATCCGGAGTGTCACCGGCAGATATTTCGGTTTTGTTGATTTATCTGGAGCACAGAAGCCGAAGTGAAAAACAGGGATAAAATAGGTAGCCGATTGCGAAACCCTGTCCGCAAGTGATGAGGTTCTGTTTCCGGAAAGCCAGTTTTGCAATCACCTGATAAAATAGGAATTGAAAGGAATGAGACCTTTATGGATGCATATGATACAGAACAGTTTCAAAAGGATCTGAATTTATTGGATTTGCAGCTGACAAATGAGCAAATAGGACAATTTATCCGATATTATGAGATGCTGGCAGAGTGGAACGGATTTATGAATCTTACCGGTATCACAGATTATGAAGAAGTATTGAAGAAGCATTTTATCGACAGTCTCTCTCTGGTCAGGATATTTGATGTTTCCGGTAAATGTAATGTGATTGATGTGGGTACTGGCGCCGGTTTTCCAGGTCTGGCTCTGAAGATTGCCTTTCCCTGGATGGAGATGACTTTGCTTGACAGTCTGAATAAAAGAATCCGGTTTCTGAATGCGGTGATTGATGAATTACAATTAAAAGGTGTATATACTTTGCATGGGAGGGCAGAGGATTACGCCAGATCTGAAAAATACAGAGAGCGTTTTGATCTATGTGTATCCCGGGCAGTGGCTCATTTGGCCACTTTGTCAGAATATTGTCTGCCTTTTGTAAGGGTAGGCGGTCATTTTGTTTCCTATAAGTCTGATAAAGTTCATGAAGAATTGGAAGATTCCAAGAAAGCCATTTTCCTGCTTGGGGGATCAATCGACAGACACGAGGAATTTGTCTTACCTGACAGTGATATTTTCAGAAGTCTGATCTGCATCGTCAAGAAGAATCCCACATCAGATCAATTTCCGCGTAAAGCGGGTACTCCGACAAAAGATCCTCTAAAATAATCTATAAATTTATTTTAAAAGTCTTTTCTTTGTTTGGAAAATAAGATATGATAGATATAAATATACGAAATTTTGAATGGTGCAGGTAATGAAAAAGACAGATAAATTAATACAAAGTGATAAAATATATAATAATAATAAAACATATATAGATGGTCTTAGTATACTCAGTATACAGGAGGAAGAACGCCAACGCATTGCAATGGAGTTACATGATACATCTTTGCAGACGTTGGCCCATGTCATTCATCAGGTTGATTTGGCCGGCATATATATGGATACGGATATTGTAAAATCCAAGCTGGAATTGGCAGAGGTTAAACAAAATATTAAAGTGGTAATTGAAGAGATCCGTAATACAATTTTTGACCTAAGGCCAATGTCTTTTGATGATTTAGGAATAGAGGAAACGATTCAGAGATACATCCAGTGTGTTAATAAAGATCATTCGTTTTCTATTCATACTGATATTGGAAGTATTGATACCAGTTACTGCGTAGTAAAGGCAAACATATACAGAATTATTCAGGAATGTATTTCTAACGCAATAAAGCATTCCAGCGGAGATGAGATATATTTTAAGTGTTATTCTGAAAACCATATATGCCATATTGAGATATCCGATAATGGAAAAGGATTTGTAGATAATAAAAGTGAAGAGGATGGACAGAAACACTTTGGACTTTCTGTGGTGAGAGAGAGAGTTATGATCCTGGGTGGAGAAATTCAGATTACTTCTGAAATTGATAAGGGTACTGAAATTTCTATAATGATTCCCCTTCAATGATATAGAAGTGGGCGATTGCTAAGCTGTGTCCGCGAGTGACGAGGCTGGTCAATATATACAATAAAGGGCATCTGAAACGGATTTGTCTATATCATTTTATTTCTGTTTAAAAAGAAATGTGTTTTATAATTGCATGAATGCGGAAGTGATATGGAAATATGGGGCGTGGGGTATATTTATGAGTATAAAAGTGATGTTGGCTGACGATCATATATTGATGAGGGAAGGTATAAGACAATTATTGGAATGTGATAGCTCTATTGAGATTGTTGGAGAAGCAAATAACGGTGAACAGTGTATAGAGATGATCTATCAGGTAAAACCGCAGGTCTTACTTCTGGATATCAATATGCCTGTTAAAAATGGAATAGAAGTTTTACAGGATATTCGGAAGAATAAATTAGATGTAAAAATTCTAATTTTGACTGTTCATAATGAAATCGAATATTTGTTGAAGGCAATGGATATAGGAGTCGATGGATATATATTGAAAGAGTCCGAGTTTTCTGAGTTAAAAAGAGCAATTCATGCGGTGATGTCGGACGAGATCTATATTCAGCCCAGTTTGATTCCAATTCTTAATAACAGAATGATCTCCCGGGATAAGGATAAAGATAAGATTGATGAACTGACAAAGAGAGAGTTGGAGGTTCTTATAGAAGTAGCTAACGGTAAGCTCAATAAGGAAATTGCTAATGAATTGAAAATCAGCGAGAGAACTGTAAAAAATCATATTTCGAATATATTTAAAAAGATAGATGTCAATGACAGAACCCAGGCGGCTGTGTTTGCAATTAAGAATGACTTGATTAAGTTATTTTAGTTTTATCTTTTTATATACTGTGGGAAATGTTTCACGTGAAACATTTCCCACTATTAAATTTACAGACACAATATAATGTTTCACGTGAAACATTTAGATACAAGATTTTGTAAGCAAAAGTGTGAAACATGTAGGCTATAAACGTGAAACATATTACAAAAGTAACTGTAATGAATAAGGCAGCCAGATATAAAATGAAAGTTACTCGATATCAAAATATATGCATTAGACCTTAATATATATACTTTGATACTATATATTTTTATTTAACCTATTAGAACTTAGTTTATTTTACAGTAAGCATTTTATATATTATCTTTCTTTATAAAATAAGTATCCTACCATGCAGGTGAGTCGGTATATCTTAAACAAAGAACTGCAATCTGTATCTTATAATTTTGTTTTTTATACTTTAGTTTTGAATATGTAAGCAGATCGTTTTATACTTAAATAGAAAAAGGTAGAAATAACTTTATTTATAATACAATACCTATGAAAATGTGGAGCCGTTGAGCAAAGTACAGACTTTTTTAAAAGACCTACATATAACTTAACAGTAATAGATCTTACGATTAACAAAAAAAGTAAACCAAAGAACTATATTAGGCAGACCTGACTACTGACTATCTATACAGAGTACCATGAAAATATCTATAATTTATGCTTTAATCTAAAACTTTTAATATTAATATATTTTTAATGAAGACGTGAAAATATTTTTAATTCATTTATTGTATTTAATATTCCATATCCATAAGTAAATATATAAAATTTCTGATGATGTTTTCAATTTACTTTATTTATCTTTTGAAATAGAAATGCTACAAAAATAAACATTTAAATGTAAACAATATAGAAAACGCCTTATATAAAACCAAAAAAAAAGTTTTTGAAAATAAAAGATAATTCATGTATCAAAGCAAGAAGAACATTACTCCGATTCTTCTATTTCGTTTGCAAAACTCTGTGTACAAATTGAGGTTGGATTGTATGAAGAAATTTAAAAAATATATTTTATATTTCATTATGAACAGTCAAAATTAAAATTTTTACATCTAATTTATTCTTTCGAATATCCTGTAAAACTTCTATTCCATTTTTAACAGGCATATTAATATCCAGAAGTAAGACCTGCGGTTTTACCTGATAGATCATCTCTATACACTGTTCACCGTTATTTGCTTTTCCAACAATCTCAATAGAGATATCTTTTTGTGCCTTTGCCTTTCTACCTTATTCCAGAGGCCAGGCCCAGTGTGAAAAACACCCATAATCCATTTTAAATACTGAAGCGTGTTTGAAAGATCATTCCTTCCATCTGCCGCGGTAAACCGCGTCCCCATATTTGCGTGATATTTGAGCCGAATTCAGGTACCCATAGACCGCTATGTGTCCGTCTTTGGTCCAAATCTTACACCAATTGTGACGCACATGTAATGAGAAGTATCCTTTAAACACGCTCTGGATTTTTGAATATTAATTGTGAGTGAAATTCCACCATGGAGTAAAATTCAAAAACACAAAATTAATTACACATTTACATTTTTTTTGATGTAGTGATAAGGCAATTTATTATATAGACTACCTTGTCTGTGCTTTTAAAATACATGTTTTATAATCGTCCAGACTATGTATGATTTTGTTGAAGACCAGATACAAATTTTTCTAAGACATGTCCAATTGATTAAAAAGAGTAGTGTATATAGTTTTGTGTCATTGCCCTTCAACCTTATTCCAGAGGCCGGGTGTAGACAACGCTCACAAGCCCTTATAAATACTGGCTTTCCGGATATTATCGGTGAGCGCAAATGTTCCAAAAGAGAAAGTTCAAAGACACAAAATTATTCACACCCTCATAAAAAGAAATCTACGGTTCAGATAATTGCTAATTTATATAAAAAGACAATTAAAAAATTGTCCAAAAAAAATTTTTATAGGTATATTCATATTCTTGCCATATGTATCAGTTTTCTATTACGTCATTTGAATTTATGACAAATATAGCACAAGCTGTACCATACGATTAATAACCAGATTTTAAAATTCAATTTATTACATGTCTGATATTTATGCTGATCATATAGCTCTCTTTGTGTGAAACCTGTGTCAGATTCAGGGTGTACAGTCTACTTTTTTCATAGAAAGGGATCTTATACATACTTTGGACATACATATCAGATAGTATTATTTGGACATACTCAAGCTGGTTTTCAAAATTATTTATGAAAACCAGCTTGGATATGTCCGTATAAATATATAAATTATCTGTTTCATAAAAGTCTGATAGTTTTTTATAAATTAATGTACAATACATATAGTTTCACGTTAAACATATTTTAATGAGATTAATTACATATTGTGGTAAGTGAAATATTTTTTGTAGGATAGATGGATGATACTGTAGAGGCCAGTACCAGTGCGCATATTTTTAATAAAAAGTTTTGCGTATAGTTTTTATGTGTGTATTTATTTAGTAAATGAGTCAATTGAAAAATGTTTAAGAATTGTATAGATGATAGAATTGTATATAGAAATCTATATTATAAAAATTATTGCAGCAAGAAAATTAGATTTGTATTTACAGTATAAAAATCTGAGAAATATATATCTGTATAGACAGCCATAGCCATAAGCAAGAAAATTCTTTTTTGTTTTTACAATAAATAAAACTATAATACATATTACAAAAAAATGGAACAGCAACATTTGTTTTTACAGTTTCAAAATGTTTTATGTAATACAGACTAAACCGGTCTGTTGGATTGCTTCTGACTGTTAAATCACTTTTTCCTATTGTATAAAGAAATTTAAAAATCAATTAAAATATTGTCAATGCCGTCAGTTTGACAGATGTAATATTAAAAGAACTGTATCAAAAAACCAGGCAATTTTTCTTTTTTCTGATGATTGATTTTTACCAATTCTCTTTAAAAAACATGAAATTCCCTATAGCTATATATTCCTATAAGTGATATAATGAAAAAGCACTACAAAAAAGCCACAGTAAGAGAAAGGTAATGTAAATCTATGGGTAGAATTATAGCAGTCGCAAATCAGAAGGGCGGCGTGGGAAAAACTACGACATCTATTAATTTATCGGCAGCTCTGGCGGCAAAAGGAAAAAAAGTTCTGGTAATTGATACAGATCCCCAGGGCAATACCACCAGCGGATTTGGTATTGATAAGAATAATCTGGATGAAACAATTTATGAATTAATTTTGGAAGAATGTACAATCCATGATTGCACCATTGCAGATGTTATTCCCAATGTGTCTGTAATTCCCTCTAATGTAAATCTGGCCGCCGCGGAAATCGAACTGATTGGTGTGGACCGAAAAGAGTTTATACTGAGAAACGCGGTGGATTTTGTAGTGGATAAATATGACTATATTATTATTGACTGTCCGCCCTCATTGAATATGCTGACGATCAATTCTATGACCACGGCAAATTCCGTATTGGTTCCTATTCAATGTGAGTATTATGCATTGGAAGGATTGAGCCAGTTAATTCATACCATCAATCTTGTAAAGGAGAGACTGAATCCGGAACTGGAGATGGAAGGCGTTATTTTCACTATGTATGATTCCCGTACAAATCTGTCCACACAGGTGGTGGAAAATGTCAAGAATAATCTGACACAGTACATATTTCATACATTGATTCCCAGAAATATACGTTTGGCAGAAGCTCCCAGCTATGGAGAGCCGATTACGATCTATGATCCAAAATCCGCCGGAGCGGAAGCATATATAGATCTGGCCGAAGAATTGATTCATAAAAACGAGGAATGATAAACAGTAGAAATTGGATTCGTACTGCGTCGGGAATTTTTCAGGTATAAGTACGTGATTTCTGATAAGTTGTTTTTCCAGACGGATGGGGTATTTAATATATTTGAAAATCTGTTTTAAAAGTTGTAAGCTCCTCTTTGTGTAATACCCGTGTTCAATGCAATTAACAGGACCGCAGCATCTGTTGCATTTGCGCAAACGCTCATAAAGACGAACATTTTGGAAAAGAGATTTTCAAATAAACTTTCAGAAGGTTTTGCAATATCAATAGGAAAGGAATGGGGTTATGGCAGCGTCAAGAGGATTGGGTAAGGGTTTGGATGTTATGATTCCAAATATTGTGGGGGAAGCGAACGAAAAAAGACAGAAGGCAACAGCAAAGGAAGAATCTCCTGAGACCTCTGTACCAATTACTAAGGTAGAACCGAACAGAAAACAACCCCGCAAACTTTTTGATGAGGACAAGCTGCAGGAACTGGCAGATTCCATCAAGCAGTTTGGTCTGTTGCAGCCCATTCTGGTTCAGGACAGAAAAGAGTATTATGAGATTATAGCAGGTGAGAGAAGATGGAGGGCTGCCAGGCTTGCCGGATTGAAGGAAGTGCCTGTTATTATCAAAAATTATTCCGATCAGGAGATTGTGGAAATAGCGCTGATCGAGAATATTCAGAGAGAAGATCTGAATCCTATAGAGGAAGCCCAGGCCTATAAGCGTCTGTTGGAGGAGTTTCATCTGAAACAGGATGAAGTGGCAGAGAGAGTATCCAAAAGCCGGGCGGCAGTAACCAATTCCATCCGTCTGTTAAAACTTGGAGACAGAGTACAGCAGATGGTTATAGATGATATGATCAGCACCGGCCACGCCAGAGCGCTTCTGGCAGTAGAAGACGAGGAAGAACAATATAATCTGGCACAAAAGATATTCGATGAAAAACTCAGCGTACGGGATACCGAAAAAATGGTTAAAAATCTGCATAAACCTGTCAAGACCAAAAAACTGGACGACAAGGCCATGCAGGCAATCTATCTGGATATAGAGGAAAAATTAAAGCAAAAACTCAGCACGAAGGTTGCGGTGACCTCCAAGGGAGAAGGAACCGGCAAAATTGAAATAGAATTTTACAGTCATGAGGATCTGGACCGGATACTGGAAATGATTGGAAAACAGAGTCAATCGTAATGCGGCAGCGGCATCACGGACCAAACCTGTGACAAGTCAGGAAGAGGATAATGTAATGAATAACACAGGATACAGTGAATTGTTAAATAACATTGGATTAGGCAATGTAGATATAGCATATTTTCTGATTGGAATGACGACAATAATAATTATTTTAATGATATTGACGGTTTGTCTGCTTGTCAAGACACAGAAATTGAAACAACGTCTGGATAAATTTGTTCTGGGAAAAGACGGTGTCAGTCTGGAACAGGATATAATAGCTCTTTTTGAAGACAATAAATTTCTTAAGATCAACACCGATAAAAATAAAAAGGATATTGAGGCATTATATAAACGGATGGAGTCTGCCTATCAGAAGATGGGTCTGGTAAAATATGATGCTTTTCAACAGATGGGCGGAAAGCTGAGTTTCAGTCTTGCTCTGCTCAATGAAAACAATGATGGTTTTATCATCAATTCCGTACATAGTACGGATGGCTGTTATTCCTATACTAAAAAAATTGTTGCAGGAGAAAGCTCCATTACCCTGGGAAAAGAAGAGGAAAAAGCATTGGCCATTGCCATGGGTATAGAAAAGAAAGAAATGTAACCAAAACATGGGTATGAATATAACGTTGCAGGTTGACATGCAATATATGGGTAGAGGTAAAGATGATTGTCAGAAAAGTAGAGGAATTGGTAGGAAACGAAGTTTTAGCCAGAGCTCTGACTACCTGGGACTATCAAACCATATTGCCTGAAGGGGCGGTTATCCGTGTAGATTATATTGAAAAGTTAAAGGATCTGGGAATCCGGGAGGTCTGTATCCACGATGAAGGGGAAAACTGTGAGAGCCAGATTCTGAAAACCGAAATAGAATGTTCGGCCAAGAAAAAAGTCAAAGAGATTCTTGAAAAACATACTTATAAGCGCAATGGAAATTTGGAGGAATTGAGTAAAACAGCAGATCATATTATCAGCAATATTCTGGAAAAGGATCAGGTAATTGAAAAGGTCTATGATATAAAACAGAGAAATGCGGATATATATGAGCATTCTATCAGCATATGTTCTCTGGCCATATTGACGGCATTAAAACTGGAATTACCCACCGAGAAGATTCATGATATAGGAGTAGCCTGCCTGCTTCATGATATCGGATTGCGTTACCAGACTTATGATTTCACCAATAAGTGCCTGGAAGATATGACTGAGTACGAAATATCCGAATATAAGAAACACCCGATTTATGGCTATTCCGCTCTGGAGGAAGAAAACTGGCTCTCAGAAGCCAGCAAGGATATTGTATTATTTCATCACGAACGAATAAACGGTTCCGGTTTTCCGCTGAGAACCAGAGATATTCCGCTGGAATGCCGGATTGTCAGTATGTGCGATGCCTTTGATGAGATGATCTGCGGGATAGGCTGTAGGAGAATGAAAGTTCATGAAGCTATCGAGTATTTGAAATTCTATAAAAATAAGCAATTTGATGGAAAAGTGGTAGATGTTTTTCTGAATTTTACGGCTGTCTATCCGGTAGGCACCCGCGTACTTACCAGCGAAGGAGAAATTGGCATAGTGGTAGGTCAGAATAAAGATTTTCAGGACCGACCCATATTGCGCATCATTCAAACCGGTGACGGCAGGAAAGTAAAAAAAGAAATGATTAAGGATCTGGTAAAGGTACGAAATCTTTTTATTGAAAAAGTGATAGGCTGAGATATTTTTAGAAAGGGGATAGAGATGAAATGATAGACATTAAATTTTTAAGAGAAAATCCGGATCTGGTTAAGGAGAACATCCGAAAAAAGTTTCAGGATGAAAAACTGCCTTTGGTGGATGAGGTTATTGCTCTGGATGCGGAAAACAGAAAGACACAGCAGGAAGGCGATGATCTGCGGGCAAAACGGAATAAGATTTCCAAGGAAATAGGCGCGCTGATGGCCCAGGGGAAGAGAGAAGAGGCTGAGGCAAAAAAAGAAGAAGTCGCGGCAGGAGCAAAGCGCCTGGCGGAATTGGAAACATTGAAGGAAGAATTGCAGGAAAAAGTAACCCGAATCATGATGGTAATACCAAATATGATAGATGATTCGGTTCCTGTGGGCAGAGATGACAGTGAAAATGTGGAGATTCAGAAATATGGGGAGCCTTTGGTGCCTGATTTTGAAATTCCATATCATGCGGATATATTGAACAGGATCAGTGGATTGGATAAAGAGTCCGCAGGCCGTACCAGCGGCAACGGTTTCTATTATCTCATGGGTGACGCCGCCCGAATCCATTCCGCCATGATCAGCTATGCCAGAGATTTTATGATCGACAAGGGCTTTACGTATTGCATTCCCCCTTTTATGATCCGCAGCAGTGTAGTAAACGGTGTTATGAGTTTTGCTGAAATGGAAGCCATGATGTACAAAATTGAAAATGAAGATCTGTTTTTGATTGGAACATCGGAACATTCCATGATTGGTAAATTCAAGGGAGAGATGGTGCAGAAAAAGGATCTGCCCATAACCATGACCTCATATTCTCCTTGCTTCCGTAAAGAAGTTGGTTCTCACGGAATCGAGGAAAGAGGAGTATACAGAGTTCATCAGTTTGAAAAGCAGGAGATGGTGGTACTGTGCGAACCGGAGGACTCCATGAATTGGTATAACAAAATGTGGAGTTATACCGTTGAGTTTTTCCGCAGCCTGGATATTCCTGTGCGCACATTGGAATGCTGTAGTGGGGATTTGGCTGATTTGAAAGTGAAGTCCTGTGATATAGAGGCATGGAGTCCGAGGCAGCAAAAATACTTTGAAGTAGGTTCCTGTTCTACTTTAGGCGATGCACAGGCAAGACGTCTGGGCATTCGTACAAAAGGAGAAAATGGCAATTATTATGTACACACATTAAATAATACGGTTCTGGCTACTCCCAGGGGATTGATTGCCTTTCTGGAGAATAACGTGCAGGAGGATGGTAGCATCAGAATTCCCCAGGCACTGCGTATGTACATGGGTGGAAAAGAAGTCATTTATCCCACAGAAAAATAAATCTGATCTTATAATGGAAAGAAGGTGAAACCTTTGCACAAATTCATGAGAGCCATCGGCTTCAGTGACTATACGGACCGGAGCAAACTGAAAGAATTATTGAAAAACGTTATTCTGACCGCAGACCAGAGAGCATATACCATCAACGAAGAGGATATAATGCTGGGTGAATTCAGCAAAGGTTTTGCTGAAAATATGGGCATAACAGTCTGTGGTGAGTTTGACGAGCAGGACAAATTCACTTATGAATACTATTACCCATATCTGAAAGGCAGAGGGATTACCAGCACGGAAGATATTTCTGTGGAGCGTCATGCTTCCAGAGAGTCCTATGCGGGCGTATGTGATGATATCAAAGTGGGCATTTCACTGATTTTCTATTTGCAGAACAGGATTCCGTATGTGAAAGCGCATTTTTGCGGCGAATTACCCATTCGAGGTACAAGTCTGACTCTGTCCGGTTTGTCGGTTCAAGGCAGCATACTTCTTCCGATTGAAAAGGATGAAGAACAAAAACAGCGCATCAGGCAGAATTCAGTGAACCGCACCAACCTGATCGCCGCCGCCCGCAAAGGGGATGAAGATGCCATGGACATGCTGACTATGGAGGATATGGATATGTACAGCACCATATCCAGAAAAATTCAGAAGGAAGACGTATTCAGCATTGTAGATACTTATTTTATGCCTTATGGTGTCGAATGTGACCATTATTCCGTGTTGGGTGAAATTCTGGAATGTGACAGAGCGCGGAATCATATTACCGGTGAAGAAATATTTTTATTAAAAATTTGCTGTAATGAATTGACATTTGACGTCGCAATCAATATAATAGATATGTTGGGAGAACCCAAAGTAGGCAGAAGATTTAAAGGAACCATCTGGCTACAGGGATTTATCAATTTTCCGGACTATCAGGAATAGTGATGCTTAGTCGGTATAGAGAAGTAGGTATGGCAGCTGTTTATGTAAAATGTAGTGAAGGAAGTCACAGGATACCTGTATCTACCGTAGCTATTTGGACTGCGTTTTGCAGATGCATTGTTAAAAGGTATTTTGATCCGAAAACTTCAAAGATTACGGAAGCTCCTTAATGGCAAATGGTGGAAAGCTGTTGTTGCTCAGTTGGATAGAGTAAATGCCTCTTAAGTGGCAGGTGTTCAATTGCCGGAGCAACGAAAAATAAACAATTTCATCGCTGAATGACTTGCTTATTAGCAGGTTTTTCATACAAGTCCTCGTAGCTCAGTTGGATAGAGCGATCGCCTCCTAATATCCCGGTCATCAAAGTCCGTGGAGGGTAAAAAGCTCTTTTCATAAACTTCATATCGTTCGAGTCCTCGTAGCTCAGCTGGATAGAGCACACGCCTCCTAAGCGTG
>CAJUAB010000013.1:67503-134739 GCA_910583845.1 uncultured Acetatifactor sp. | reverse complement strand
TAAAGCCCGACCCGTCCGGCAGTCAGCCGGACAGGGAACGGCAAAATTTTTTACATTTCTTTTACTTCTTTATCTCACATGAGCAAATGCCCCTCTTCCTTATCACGTATTCCACGTCTTATTTCGGCTTCCATAATGAAAGTGTCCGGGCAAATCAAAATGGATTTATGAATTCTCAAAAAAATTTCTGTCTGTATCCGGAATGATCCGTTTGGAAGCCGTCAGGCACCATGCGATACCCGCTGCCGTCCTCCGGGTCGTATTTTTGAAATGATTTCCGGGATTCAATTGAAAAACAGTGTCAATTCCACTTCGTGAAAAAAGGGCTGCGATCTTTTCCGTGCGGTCCTGCACTGTTTTCATATAGGGATTCCCAGTCCTGCATTCCCTGTCGCCAAGAGACAGATAGGCATGCGTTATATTGCCAGCCAGCCCCCGGGCGGAGAGGTACTCTTCAAAGCCTGTGAACCACAGCGACCCGGATATGCTCGCGATTCTGGAAAAATATGTTGACCGACTGGCGGCGTATATGGCAAACAGCCCCGCGAGAGAGTAGCCCGCAAGGCCTCGCCACAGTACCGGCTTTTGTACCTTTTCCTCCACCCTGGGGAAAATTTCCTCTGTTAAAACTCGCAGATATTCATCCGCCCCTCCCGTGCAGGGAGGAGCGCCTTCCGAGACAGGAGACATCTCCCATGGAGTCATATCATGGTGCCAGTCCAGTCCGCTTATAGCCGCCAGAGTGAAGTCCTGACATTCCATGCTCCGCAGCGCCTGATGTACCCGTTCTCCCTCCTCTTCAAAGGTATTCAGATAAAATATGGGACTGCCGGGAGATAAACAGGGATATATGACAATCTCTCTGCCAGATACATGTAACAGAATTTTATGATTATTCTCCTTTTTCATTCCTCTGTTTTTACCCCCTGCGTTCCCGCTGTTCTGCCCTCTGGCCCATTCTATTCTCCGTGCTCAAACAGTGCGTTGACTTCCATCTTGCTCACAATACCCTGGGCATCAACACCGGGATGTGTTACATAAATCCGGCAGACCTGTTCTACAAATTCACTGTCAACTCCCAGCCGCCCGGCAATGACCTCTACTTTACGTCCCGCTTTCATATCCCGGAGAATGGCCGTCACCACCTGTGTCAGATTGTCTTCGGTCAGATTCCCCGAAGGAGCCTTTCCTCCATCCCTGCCCGTCAGGTCAATCCTCTCCACCTGCCATTTTCCCGTCTTCTCCTGCACCTTAAGTACAGCCATCGTCACAGGCTGCCGAAAACGTCTGGGACCGCAGCTTCCCGGATTCAGAAAGAAAACTCCGTCCACCGTCTCCGCCACATATTTATGGGAATGTGCG
This sequence comes from uncultured Acetatifactor sp., assembly GCA_910583845.1. Lineage (GTDB taxonomy): Bacteria > Bacillota > Clostridia > Lachnospirales > Lachnospiraceae > Acetatifactor. The sequence goes on along the minus strand of CAJUAB010000013.1, from coordinate 133,377 downwards.
TAGATAAACAAATCCGTTCCGGCAAGACTTTTTTTCCTGAACTTTTTGTTATGGATCATGGAAATGCGTATCCCGAACAAGGATATGTCCAGTTCCTCCGCCATACCCTCCGCCCACTCTTTATCATTGTTGCCCCGCACCGCGTAGACCGGCGCAATACCTTCCAATTCCTTCAAAATATGGGGACTGCTGATATCCCCGCCGTGCAGAATTACCTCACAGGTTCTGAGTACCTTCACCGCTTCCGGACGCAGCAGGTCATGCGTGTCCGCCAGAACCGCGATCCTGCGGTATGCACTATTCTCCATTTCTACCCCCGATCCCAGAAAGTGTTTAAAAAACCATTCCCGACTCTGCCCGGGTAAACCCAAAAGCAATATTATTGTCCGTCAATGTAGCAGTTGAGAAGATAGCTCTTATAGTCTTCCTGCGTAAAAACCTTATCCGATCGAAAATCCCCGTATTGTTTTACCAATTCCCCCAGCGAAATATTCCTTGCGAGATTCAGCGCCTCGGTATCCTCCTCCACAATCCTGCGAATCAATTCGTTCCTGTCCTCCGTCTTCATATTGCCGATCTTCCAGTTTGCCGTCATATGGGTAAAATTAAAAAACACATCGTATTGATTGGAGATATTCAGAACAATGTCCTCAGTGTTGTGGTAAACAACGCTGTGCTCATCATCCTTCAATCGTTCACACCATTCCCGTTCCGTCTCAATTTGATCATAATTCAGAAAATAGGGAATCAGTATCTCTGGAATGTCCTGCTTGTTGATACGAATGCCATACAGTTTACGGTTCTCGCCGTCACATGAACCCGCATGGACAAAAAAAGAAAATTCCGCTCCAAACGCGGCGCATCTCTCAGATAACTTCAATTCCTCCGCCAATGGAAGCAGCAGCGCGACCTCCTCCCGATTTTCCTCATTGATAAACGCCTGCCAGCGAGGAGCTATCTCATTCTCCAGCAGTATCTCCGTAGTGCGCAAAAGTTCACGAAAGGCACCTTTTCTACCCACGTATCTGTCTGTAAGCTGTTCCAGCCCGAAAAAAGTCAGCTGTACCGTATGTACACCCACATCCTTAAGAAACCTGACATATTGCGCGTCCCGGACTATACGCCAGAAGCTGCCCAATTCAAAGCGCTGAGGCATGATTCCTCTGGACAGGCGTTTGTCCCTGTCCCATCTCTCCCTGTAATTGTCACAGTAATCCGGTTCTCTCAGCCAGCTGTAAAAAGTGATATTCTCAAAATAGGGTTCAAAGTAACGGAAAATCCATTCATCTGCCCCCTCCTCCATCCTTTTGTTAGGCATATGCCCCAGCCAGCAGTGTCTGCAGCGGTTGGGACAGCCGTACAGATCCACCACCAGGGACAAATGCTTCGTCAAACTCTTTTTATTCATGGTCCTCCTATTACAGTTCCGCATGGTCCCTCCCTCCACACTTGGCCCATGGTGAATATCCTGCCGCTTAAGGCGTCAGTATATTCACCAGTGTGTAGTCCGGGATCATGCTGTTTTCAGTTCCGCATGGTCTCCATGCCGATTCCTGTCTATACTACCCCCGTAGTAAAATCCACAAACGGATAGTCCCCTGGCTCTTCCGCAATGATTCTCCTGTTTAGATTGAACCAGCTCCTGCATTTATCCAGAATAATGGCATCACTGGTTATCACATTCTCCAGGGACTCCAATGTGACATCCACATTATGAAAGACCTCCAGCTGTAATTCAAAGGGAAAATTCCCCAGCAGCGTTCCGATCTGTTCCTTTAATCTGCCGGAATTGGATACCGGGGAATCCAGATAAAATACAGCTTTGCCTATCCCGCCCTTCTCAAGTTCCCTGCCTATCATCATGATCGCCTGTGAAGTCTTGTCGATCGGACGGTATGTGCCTCTGAGAGCCGCCAGATCCCGGACCGTGTTATCCATACATTTCAGCAGCAGGGAACCGGACAGAGCAACCTCCAGAGTGATGATCGTGTTAAAGCCGTCAATATGCACCACACCGCCTTCCGGAAGATCAGAGAGTTCCTTATCGCCTCTGTTCTCTATATTCTGCTGAGAAGATACGGCTCTCACCAGCGCTGTCCGCTGCCTTTCTGACAACTGATAATGATTGCCCACAAAAACGGATGCACCTTTAACAGGATAACCCTGATTCAACAAATAATACAGATTCTGTGCTGCCCTGCGCAGCCTGGGAACGGCGGCAACGCCAAATTCTGTCTCATCATCAGGGGCATAGCCCCTTTTTACAATCCTGTCCATCCCCCTCCCCCTCTATACGGTGGTCTGCACAAACGGGAAATTGGATACCAGTTCCTCGTCCATCTCCATCATATTCAGTATCCTGCTGGCGGCCCCCGAGGGATGATTCTTACCGGATTCCCATGCTTCCACTGTCTTATCGGAAACCCCCATATAACCTGCGAACAGCTTCTGAGACAGCCCGGTCTTTTTCCTGATAGCCTTTACTTCCTCGGCCCGATATTCCTTTACAGGCAAAACCGTCACGATACGCCGGGGCAGTTTCTTCTCCCTGACATCTTCCACCGCCTCTGTCAATCCGTTCATAATGCTCTCATACGCTCTGCTCATTTCTCATACCTCCATCTCCAATTTCTGTTCCAATTGATCAATCATTTTTCTAATGTTATTACATTCCGCGTTTGTCAGATTATCTTTACTGCTCTTGGGATATACAGTAATCAGATAAACCGTTTCCAGCAGCAGAAAATCTACATAACATACTCTTGCGCTGCCGCTTTTCCCTCTGTTGTCAAACGCGAAACGCATTTTCCGCAGCTTTCCGGTTCCCCGCATTACCGCCCCGATCTGCGGGTCGCTCATAATCTGTAGTTCCAGACGTCGCAAATCGTCATCATTCAATCCCAGACTTTCCCAATTCTTTATAAACTCTCCTGTCTGTATAAAAGTTCTTGTCATTTGAATTTCCTGTTCCTTTCCTCTATATTACCCTATTGGATAGGGTATGTCAATAGCTAATTTGATTTTTTCAGCGGAATTTTTCCACTATCATTTGATTATGTATACAGCGCACAATTATAGCTCCGCCGTCTGCCGTCTGTAGAAACCGACATCCCATTTTTTCCAGCCGTCCGAGGGTTTCCTCATGGGGATGTCCATAGGAATTGTCCCGCCCGGCCGAGATCAGGGCCAGCCGGGGCGTCACTGCCTGTAAAAAAGCATCCGAAGTGGAATACCTGGAACCGTGATGCGCCACCTTGAGAATATCCAGTCCGGACAGGGACATGGTTCTCAGAACTGCCGTCAGCTGCCTTTCCCCCTCCCCTTCCACGTCGCCGGTAAGCAGAATCCGGAAGTCCTTCTCCTCCAGCAGATAGCAGGCGGACCCCGCATTCCCACCGCCGCCATAGTCCGAATCGGGCCACAGACATGTCAGTCGAAAATCTCCCTGTGCCCATCCCTTTCCCTGGCTGAGATACTCCACTTCGCATCCCGCCTCCCGGGCCAGCGCCCTTATTTCCTCCAGCGGTTTGGGCAGTGACTCTTCCGACTGAGGAAGATACAGAACCTTCAGACGAATTCCTTTACTGTCCGAAAACAATTCCCTGACTGCATTTATATGATCCTGGTCCCCGTGAGACAGAAAAATTCCATCTATTGTCCGGATTCCCTGATATTTCAGATAAGGAATCAATACATACTCCCCCACCCCGCCGCGGCTGCTGCTCCCCCCGTCAAATAGATAGACCAGGTTCCGGTCCGTGCGCACACATACACAGTCCCCCTGTCCCACATCCAGCATGGTGACGGAGAAACCTCTGTCAGCGCCTGCTGTAAGCAATATGACTGCTGCGGTCAACAGCAACAGACTGATACCGCTTTCCCACTGCCCCATGACTTTCGCCGCAGTACTTCCAAGTCCTGTGGGCTCTCTGTGAATATCCCTCTTTTCCACGGACATGCGTACTGTCCCTGTCCTGCCTGCGTTCTTCTCTTCCAGGCCAGAACGTTTTCCGCTTCTCCCCATCAGACAGACCACCGCGGTCAGAATCCCATAGTATACGACAATTTGCCATGGTTTCGGACATCCGGTAATCCACAGCTGCCCCGGCAGACCTTCCGCCAGACGGCATATCTCTTCATACAATCCAAGGATTCCCATTACCCCCCACCGGGCAGGCAGCGCAGCAGGGAAAAGCATCAGGATCAGTCCTCCCGTCAGCAACAGTCCCATCAACGGCAAAACGACCATATTCAGCAAAATACCATAGACCGGAATCTGATAGAAAAACCACAGCTGGACGGGCATTGTAGCCAAAGTGACGGACAGGCTGGCCAACAGTCCCCGAATAAGGCCGTGAAACCACCGTAATCCCTTATATGCCCACTGCCGTTTGCTCACTCCGGTTTTCAGCCCCCCTTTTAAATGAGCCGCATCAACCTGCTTTCTGCTGCGTATCATTCTTTCAAATGCCACATTTACAGGCAAATGCAGCAATGCGGGATATATTACCCCCATCCCCACCACCGCCCCGAACGAAAGTAAAAAGCCGCAGTGATACACCAATCTGGGATTATGGCATACCATCCCTGCCGCCAAGACCCCCATGGCTGTCAGCATATCATAACGCTTTCCCCATATTTCCCCCAGCATGCGGATCAGATACATACCAATGGCGCGGACCGCTGATATCCCCCAGCCCACAAGACCCCCGTAGAACCAAATCATACAGCCTCCGATTATCGCGGCCGGTACAACCGGACATCCGCACCGCCGCAGCAGCCCGTACAGGCCCATTCCCAGCAGGGTAATATGCAGGCCCGAGATAGCAAGCACATGCGCGATACCGTTGTTCTGATACAATTCCTTGATTTCCCTGTCCAGTCCATACTTTTCCCCCAGCAGCATTTTTGCCAGAACCGATGCCTCTCTGGATGGAAGCGCCCGGCATAACCTGTCCTTCAGAACACAGCGCAGGCAAAGAAGCGCTTCCCTGACCCTCCACTGCTCTCTGTCACATCCCAGTAACCGGGCCTCCTTCAGCTGCCCTGCCACGCCATTGATCAGATTATAATCCGCCCTGTCCCACTCCCCGGGATTGGTGGCATGCTGATATAATTCCATACGTCCCTGCACTGTCACATGACTGCCGAGGCAGATTTGTTCCCACAGCAGCGCCGCCGCGGTCTTTCCCCCCGCGCTCGCATGCTCCCGGGTTGTATGGCTTGTTGCAAGCTGGCATACCAGCTTGTCATTGACTTTTTGTCCTGAAAAATCCGGAACAGAAGTTTCGTCCCTCGATTGCGTATCAGACGATACGATAACAGATCTCAGATAAAGAACCAGAATTTCTTCGCCGTACAAAGTACGGACCTCTTTTTCATATACCAGGCCGGTCACTGTCACCGGCCATCCCCGCAGTTCCTCCGGGGATGACTGTTTTCCGTGAAGACCTTCCTCCCCGCAAAACTGCCGGGATATATCCGACTCCCAGGGCGGGGGATATGCCAGCTGCTGCCAGAGCGCAATGACTGCGATCATAGCCAGACAACTGCCCAAAAGCGGTCTGTGTATTCCTCTCAAATCCACTCCGATCTGCCCGCTTTCAGCGGGCAAAACAATCGCTCCCCTGCCACCGCCTGTCCGCCTTGCAGGCGTACAGGCCAGAACGGCAAAGGCGCGCTTTTCACCTTATTCCAAAGTCGTTACAATATCCAGATTACGTTCAAAATAAGTTGTCAAGCTGTATTTTTCACGATATGTGCCTGAATTGTCCCCATTGATGGAAACCTGAACCCGATTCACATGACTGAGCTCCGCCAGAGAGTTCGTAATGGAATAGATCGTGACATCCGCCGTTACATTATAAGGCTGTGTCAGGAAGGTTTCATCCAGATTGACATAGCACACACCGTCCCTCGTGGTCACACTGGCAACCTTGGTAGAAGGATTGATAGTGGGATACAGCCCCTCCCGGCTGGGGCCCTTGATCAGCTCCTCCACAATCAGCTTTTCCGGGGAAATATTGGTGCTGTACTCTCTGGTGCGATTGGCCGCGATCAGCTGATCTCCCGCCTCATTGGCAAAATACAGTTTCAGCGTGATCTCCTCATAGGTATTAATGGCATTGCCATCATTTTCCACAAATTGATCCCTGTTCATAGCAGACACAATATTTCCCAAAGAATCCAGCAGAGGATTCCCGTTCACTGTAATTGACACAAAATTAATCTGTGACAGCTGGGTCAAGGTTCTCACAATCGCCGCCCTCACCAATACTTCCGTTGTGGTTGAAAGGCTGCTATAGTTCTCTGTCATATCCAGATGCACCTTACCCATATTCACTTCCACGCTCTGCACCTGAAATCCCATGCTGAGAGGGGCCTTGTACTCCAGTTTCGCCGGCGTGGTTGCCAGCGCGTTCAGAAGTTCCGTCACCTGGCTCTCCAGATCCTCGGCCTCCATATAGTGCTCATGCATCTCTATCTTTGTCTCGGAATTGCTCACATAATAGACTGAATAGATTCTGGACTGGTCCACCTGCTCACTGTTGCAGGCCCCGAGAGCAAGCAGGCAGGTCAGCAGCAGCACCGCCATGATTCGTTTCATTCTGTTCCTCCTATTAAGAGTCCCGCATCTTCCCGCCGCGCCCATCCCCAATGATCGATATCCGGCCGCTCTGGCGTCCTGATATCGATCAATGTGCGCACCGGCAATATGCTGTCATGAGTCCCGCATCTTCCCGCCGATCTATTGAGAAATATAATTCAGGGGAATCTTCGCCAGGAAGGTAGAGCCTTTCCCCTCCGTGCTGGTCACCGTGATGGAGCCTCTGTGCATCAACACGGCGTTCTTGGTTATGGCCAATCCCAGACCGGTGCCGCCGATCTCCCGGGAATGAGATTTGTCCACCCGGTAAAAGCGCTCATAGATCTGCGCCAGAGAGTCTTCCGGAATACCGATGCCGGAATCGCTGACCTCAAAAGTAAAATATTGATGGTCCGCATCCAGAACCACCTTGACCCAGCCATGCTCCTTGTTGTACTTGATAGCGTTTTCCACCAGATTGGACATCACCAGCGTCATCTTGACCTCATCCACCTCGGCCGTCACGGGACGCACACTCTCAAACACCACCTCCACATCCTTTTTCCGGGCAATGGGGCGCAGGCGTTTCAGAATCAGTTCTGTAAGATCATTGATATTGACGGAAGCAATATTCAATGCGGAAACCTTTTTGTCCATTTTAACCAGAGTCAACAGATCCGTAATAATGCGATTCTCACGGTCAATCTCCGACACAATATCTTCCATAAACTCCTGATACAGCTCCGCCGGCACATCCTCCTGCACCAGCAGCGAATCCGCCAGCACTTTCATGGAAGTCAGAGGCGTTTTCAGTTCATGGGACACATTGGACACAAATTCCTGTCGGGAATCGTCGAGCACCTTCATGCGCTGGAGCATTTGGTTAAATGCTTCCACGATGTGCTCCGTTTCCGCCAGATCCGGCACCGAAATACTTTCATTGCTGTAACCCGCTTTCACATCATTGATCGCCCTGGTGACACGCTCAAAAGGCCTGGTCAGCACAATGGATAAAATCAGGGCGATAGCCACAATGGCCATAATCATCAGCGCTTCCAGAATCATGGCCTTGCGGCTTAAAACCGCCATCGTCTCCATGATATAATCCGTAGAAATACTGGTCAGCATCACGCCTTTGACCCGTGGGTCCGGGCCTGCCGCGGCAGCCCCTGCGTTTTCCTCCCCACTGGTACTGCGATTGTCGATAATAGGAATGGTTATCTCAATATACCCGTTTTGAGCATCATAATTGGAAAGACTCTCCCCCCTGAAGCATCTGATCACTTCCTCCGAGATAATCGTCTTTCCTTCGCTGATTGCGTATGTATCTTTGACAATCCGCAGGTTCCCGCTGATAATCTGCACCCGTCCGTCATACAGGTTGGACAGCATTTCCAGTTCCGCGTTGATGACCCTGGAGCTGCTGGTATTCGAATATTCCGCGCTGAGCGCCGGAGAGCTCCATCTGTTAAGATAATCCTCATTGATCAGATGATCCGCGATAACCCTCAGCTGGCTCTGCACCGCGGTCGTCCGCAGCTGCACCGCCCGCTGCTCATAATTTCTCATAATCCCATAGCGCATGGCAACGCTGGGAATAATTCCCACCGCCAGAACAATCAAAAATATTCTGACCCGCAGACTGCGGATATTCAAATACTGATGGTAAAACTCTCTGATTCTTTTTATACAGTTTTTCATAATGGCCTATACGTTGTAAAAGTAGTACCCTACTCCCCACTTGGTGTGTACATACTGCGGTTCACTGGGATTGCTCTCTATCTTCTCCCGCAGTCTCCTGATATGTACATCCACTGTCCGCACATCTCCCGGATAATCGGAGCCCCACACAATTTTAAGCAGCGCCTCCCTGCTGTATACCTTGTTGGGATTGGTCATGAGCAGTTCCAGTACCTCAAACTCCTTGGCGGTCAGTCCGATCTCCCGGCCGGCGATATAAGCCCGTCTCCCCTCACAGTCCAGGCGCATTTCACCGCTTACCAGATCCCTGTGGGCCTGTGCCTGTCCCTTCTTGGGCTCCACACGGCGCATAATGGCTTTGATCCTGGCCTTCACTTCCAGAATATTGAAGGGCTTGGTGATATAGTCATCCGCACCGTACTCAAGCCCCAGGATCTTATCCATGTCATCGCCCTTGGCGGTCAGCATGATAATGGGAACATTGGAAAACTCCCTGATCTGTTGGCACACCTCAAACCCCGTCAGCTTGGGCAGCATAATATCCAGCAGAATTATATCATATCGGTTGGCCCTGGCCAGCTCCAGAGCTTCCTCCCCGTCATAGGCACAGTCCACCTGCATGTCATCCTGCTCCAGGCTGAACCGTATCCCCTTCACGATCAGCTTCTCATCATCCACCACCAGAGCCCTTTTTACTGCCATTCCTTCGCCCGTCCTTCCCCTCATACTCAATCTACCGTTATCTTATCTCTGATCTTCTCAAAAGTACTCTCTTTGATGCCCGGCACCTGCATAATCTCTTCCACGGACCGGAACCCTCCGCTTTTCTCCCGATAAGACAAAATATCCGCCGCGCGGCTCTCACCGATCCCGGGCAGGGACTGGAGCCCGGCCGCATCCGCTGTATTCAGATTGATCAGACCATTCTCCGCCTCACCGGCCTGCTGCACCACAACCTCGCCCAGCGCGGGAATATACAGCTTCTCCCCGTCCTGCAGCACCGATGCCAGATTTACCGCTGCCTCCCAGGCCCCATCGGCAAGTCCGCCCGCAGCTTCCACTGCCTCCCAGGCCCGGCTCCCCTCGGGCAATATCACCACTCCCGGCTGGCATACCCGGCCGCATACATGCACATAAATCCGCCCGTCAGCCTCCGTCGGGGCTTCCTGACGGGACTTCTGTTCCTCCTCAGGCGAATCCCCGTTTAAAAAAACGTCCGTATACTCCCTCATATCCTGAGTATACATTTCATCCGGCGATTCCCGGTCAAAATACAGGATCTCTTTGCTGCGACCGCAGCCGCTTAATATCAACGACATCCAAAAGCACACAAGAATAAGTCCACATTTTGTTTTTCTCATCATAGTTCCTTTCCCTTTTTGGCGGTACTCAGAATGCCTCTCTATGCTGATAGATTTATTGTATAGGAAGTATTTTCCCTTGACAAGTGGGAAATGCTTAAAAATTACTTAATTTTCTTCCGGCTGTCATTTCCATTTAAAAATGATAATGCCCGCAATCGCTACAATCATGCCTATGGCCTTACGCCATTCCCAGGGCTGCTTCTCCACGCCAAACCAGCCCAGCAGTTCAATCACATAGGCCACCAGCAGCTGGGCCACCACGATCAGCATGACTGCCCGGGCAGGCCCCAGAGTATCCATGCTCTTAATGACCGTGTAGGTGATAAACGCGCCGATCGCGCCACCCAGCAGCATATATTTTGGCTCCACTTTCAGCGGCGCCAGCAGGCTGCTTCTGTCCGTAGTCAGCCATGCCCCCAGACAGACCAGCAATGCCGTAAACTGCACAAAGGCACTGGCCACCCATATGCTGGAACTTTTCGTTACCTGCGTGTTGAATACTCCCTGGACACTCATAAGCGCTCCCGATATCAGGGCAATAAAAAAACCAATCATCCCGCTCCTCCTGTTGGAGATCATATGATCTCCCGTTTTGCATTGTCCCTGCCGGTCTCGTGAAAGGACATTTGCAGGCTCGCGCGAACAAACATCCTTCCGGTTGCCGTGGGGATTATGCCGTTGTTACTTAGGATATCCTGATGATTGGTTGTGTATGCGAAAAATATTCAGTTTTTGACAAGCTGCGTACGCATCTGCTGGTCCAGCTGTTCCACCATACTGCTCACGTTCTCGCCATTCCATACTTTGGCAAACAATACCTCCAGCTGTATCCAGTAGTTGCTGGCCTCCATCAGCTTGGGCAGAGGCATGCTGTCCTCATATTCGGCCAGAAATATTTGCAGCGCGCCATTATCCTGATTCACAGTTCTGTTAGCCGATGCTTTTCCCGTCTGTTCGTACAGATCCCCGGCATATTCGTCCACCAGAAAGGCGGCAAAGGCATTGGCCAGTTCCTGATGCTCTGAATAGCCGTTTATGGCTACCGCGCCGGTCACTGACATCGACCTGCCTGCCAGTTCACCGCTGGGGTCAGGCATCAATGCCACCCCATAGTCATAGGGAAAGCTCCCCTCCTCTCTGGCCTGCGCCAAAACCGCCGCCGCGTCCGTAGTGGCTATGGTAAATACCAGTTTACCCTCCAGAAAATCCTGCAATACCGAATCATATGTCACCGTGGAAGAATCAATGGAAAAGAACTGATTCAGACTCTGATAGATCTCCAGACTCGCGATAGCTTCCTGGTTGTAGATATCAATCTGATTTCTGTCATCCCCCGCTTCTCCCCCCATATTCATATAATTGCCCACAAAACAATAGTTGTAGAAAATATCCGAAACATCCCAGGAAAAGACACCTTCCACTGTATCCGGGAGATCAAAGCTGTCCGCGATCCGTAAAATATCGCTCACAGTGGCCGGAACTGCCTGCGCGAAAAACTGCTCTGTCCGAAGCGCCAGCGTTTCCTCATCATATACCACCAACGGATTATCCTCATCCGGAATTTCATCCAGCTCCTCAAACTCCCCCTCTTCGCCGTCAGCGCCGACTGTGGAATCCGCTTTGCCCGCCTGCTGCCTCGCCCATTCACGCAGATACGTCTCATTGTAGAGCAAAGCGCTGGTCTCATAATAGAGAGGGTACGCCACCAGCTTGTCATGATATGTCACCGCGGACAGCGCCGCCCTGGGAAAGTGAGCATCGTCCATCACTCCCGCCGCGTCCTCCACCGGCACCGCCAGTCCGGCCAGATAGGCTTTCTCCAGCAGTTCATGACTGATCAGATAAGCGTCCGGCATCGCCAACGCCTCCTCCTCGCCGCTGAAGGTGGCTCTGTTTATGGTCTCCAGATAATCACTTTCCGCTCTGTAATAGGGAAGCACCCGCACATTGTGGGCATCCCCAAAAGCCACTGCCGCCCTGCTGATGTAATCCGTCAGCGCTTCGTCCCCATACCAGACCCGTATCGTCTGCTTCTGATTTAAAAACGCCAGCGGGTTCTCCTGTCCGTCCTCGCTGTCCCAGTCAATAAAGCTCCCTGCATAAATTCCCGCCGCCAAAGCCGCCACCAGCAAAACAGCAACCATTCTCTTGGTAAAACGCATAATTTCACTCCAGTTCCGTCTCTTTATTCCCGGACCTTCTTCTACTGATCCTCAATACAGCCGTCCAGTATCTCAATCATGGCATCCACATCCGTCCTGCCGATGACCAGCGCGGGTACAAAACGAATGATATGAGTGCCCGCGTTGATCAGAATCAGCCCCCTGTCCAAAGCCCTGTTAATGATATCTCCCACCGGTTTACAAAATACCAGTCCCTGCATGAGTCCCACGCCGCGATGTGTTTCTATGCAGTCATGTCTGCGCGTCAGTTCCTCCAGCTTTTCTGCCAGATAGGGGCCAATCTCTCTCACATTTTCCAGTACCTTCTGCTCTTCGAACAGATCCAGCACCTTACAGATTGCTGCGGCCGCCAGAGGATTCCCTCCATAAGTGGTCCCATGGTCGCCCGCCGCCAGGGAGCTGGAGGCCACCCGCTCCGTCATCAGAAAAGCGCCTACCGGCACACCGCAGCCCAGCGCCTTGGCCGTAGTCATGATATCAGGCTTCACGCCGAAACGCTGCCATGCATACATATAACCAGTGCGGCCCATTCCGCACTGGATCTCATCCAGGATGAGGAGAATATCTCTCTCGTCGCAGAGCTGTCGCAGCTTTTTCAGAAAGTCCTCCTCCGCAGGATAGATGCCGCCCTCTCCCTGGACCGTCTCCAGCATAATAGCGCAGGTCTTATCCGTCACCTGGGCCAGCACACTTTCGTAGTCATTCAGAGAGGCAAAGCGGATATTACCGATCATGGGCTCAAAGGCCTCCCGGTATTTGGGATTGCCTGTCACGGAAAGAGCCCCCATGGTTCTCCCATGAAAGGAATGCTCCATGGCAATAATCTCATGATCCGTGTGTCCGTCCTTTAAATACGCATACTTTCTAGCCGCCTTGATCGCACCCTCCACGGCCTCTGCCCCGGAGTTGGTAAAAAAGACCCTGTCCATACCGGACACCGCTTTGATCTTTCTGGCCGCCTCAATAGCCGGCATATTGTAATAATAGTTTGAAGTATGAATCAGCTTGTCAATCTGCGCCTTCAACGCATCATTGTACGCCCTGTTGTTATATCCCAGGGCAAATACCGCAATTCCGGACACGAAATCCAGATAGCGTTTTCCTTCCACATCATAGAGATATACGCCATCACCCCGATCCAGCACCACCTGATAGCGGTTATAGGTATGAAGCAGCGCTTTCTCCGCCTCTTCGATATATTCTCTCATCATTGGGGCATCCCTCCGATCTCTTCATCGTTGATGATTGCTGTGCCCACCCCATTGTTGGTAAAAATCTCCAGAAGCAGACTGTGCGGAACCCGTCCGTCCAGAATATGCACCCGGTTTACACCGCTTCTTATAGCCAAGGTGCAGTTTCCCAGCTTGGGCAGCATGCCGCCGCCAATAAAGCCTCCGCTGATCAGAGCTTCCGCCTCCGAGGCGGACAGTCTGGAAATAAAGCTGGACTTATCGTTAATATCCTTGTACAATCCCTCAATATCGGTCAGGAAAACCAGCTTGTCCGCCCCCACCGCCTTCGCAATGGCACAGGCCGCGTCATCCGCATTAATGTTATACGTCTGAAAATGCTCATCCAGTCCAATGGGCGCCACAATGGGCAGAAAATCCTTTTCAAGCAGATCATAGAGCACCTTGGGATTCACTTCGGTGATATTGCCCACAAAGCCGATGTCCTGACCGTCCGCGTACTTCTTTTCCACGGTGAGCAGGCCGCCGTCCTTTCCGCTGATGCCCACGGCCTTGACACCCAGTTCCTGCACCATGGTTACCAGATTCTTATTTACCCTGCCAAGCACCATCTCCGCAAGTTCCATGGTCTCCTCGTCGGTGACACGCAGTCCGTTGATAAATCTGGCCTCCTTGCCCACCTTACCCACCCAGCGGCTGATCTCCTTTCCGCCCCCGTGGACGATGATTGGTTTGAAGCCAACCAGCTTTAAAAGAGTCACATCCTTGATAACATTTTTTTGCAGATCCTCATTGCTCATGGCACTGCCGCCGTATTTTACCACAATGATCTTACGATTGAATTTCTGAATGTAGGGTAATGCCTCGATCAGAGTCTCCGCCTTGTGCATTACCAGTTCCATATCCTTTTCCATGTATACAGATATTCCTTCCCGCGTTTTATGCTTTTGATGCCTTTCAGTTCTCTTGCTTTTGCCGGAGCATGTCTGAAAAATGCTTTCTGCCGGATATTTTTCAAACGCGCTCCAGTGCCTGGGCCAACTGCTCCAACTGCTCCCGGCTGGCGGCATTCAAAGCAGACTTTATCGTCACTACCGGTTCCACCAGCACACATTCTTTATAGCCTTCCACATACTCCCTCATGAGTTTACCGGCCAGAGGAGCCCAGGAGCCATTCTCCAGGATTCCCACCGTCCTTTTCTGATAATTTTTCAGCTTCAGATGATAGAGAAAATCCTCCATGCAGGGAAACAGACCGCCGTCGTAGGTGGCTGCCGCCAGCACCAGCCTGTCATAGCGGAAAGCGTCTTCCACCGCCTCCGCCAGATCGTCTCTGGCCAGATCAAACACGGACACTTTCTGTCCCCTTTCTTCGAGCAGAGCCGCTAACTCCCTGGCGGCCAAAGCCGTATTGCCATGGATCGAGGCATAGGCGATGGTGACTCCCTCATCCTCGGGGCGATAGCTTGACCAGATGTCATATTTTTCCAGATAATGCGCCAGATTTTCCCTCAGAACCGGACCGTGCAGAGGGCAGATGGTCTGTATATCCAGCCCGGCCGCTTTCTTTAACAGAGCCTGTACCTGCGCTCCGTATTTGCCCACAATATTCATATAATAGCGGCGGGCCTCGCAGTCCCAGTCCTCACGGGTATCCAATGTGCCGAATTTTCCGAAGCCGTCCGCTGAGAACAGGATTTTCTCCGCGCTTTCATATGTGACCATGACTTCCGGCCAATGCACCATGGGGGCCATATAGAAGTGAAGCGTATGACTGCCCAGACACAGACTGTCCCCTTCCTTGACCTCTACCTTGCGCTCACTGAAATCCATTGTAAAAAACTGGGGCAGCATGGCAAATGTCCTGGCGCTGCCCACCAGCTTAAGCTGCGGGTATTTCTCGCAGACTCTCTGAATGTTGGCGGCATGGTCGGGTTCCAGGTGGGATACCACCAGATAGTCCGGTTGAGGCCGGGAAATGCTGTCCAGTTCCCGCTCCAGATTGGCAAGCCACTCCTGGGTGACTCTGGCGTCCACTGTATCCATGACGGCGACCTTTTCGTCCGCAATCAGATAAGAATTATAGGATACTCCGTGGGGCACTCTGTATTGACTCTCAAACAGGTCAATCTCATGGTCATCACAGCCGATGTACCGCACCGCATCCGATATACTGATTTTACTCATATGTCTTCTCCCTCGTTTTATGTTGGGTCTATAAATACCGCACCCCAATCCCGTTTCCGAAAATGGCGTACTGTCACGTCTGCCGCCCTTCGGTCTCACGAGCGGTAGTCCGCGTTGATCTTCACATAGTCATAACTGAGATCGCATCCCCAGGCCGTGGCCCGGGCATCACCCATGTGCATGTCCGCCACCACAGTGACCTCCGGGGCGGAGAGAATCCTGGTGGCCTCCTCCTCGCTGTAGGGAACGGGACTTCCCTGGCTGTATACCACCGCCTTGCCCTCCTGACTCTGGAACCAGAGATCCACCCTGTCCGGGTCAAAACGGACGCCGCTGTAGCCCAGGGCGCACAGAAAGCGGCCGAAATTGCAGTCATGGCCGTAGATCGCCGCCTTGCTCAGAGAGGAGCAGATCACGGACTTTGCCAGTATACGGGCATTCTCCCGGTTGTCCGCACCAACCACCCTGGCCTCAAACAGGCAGGTTGCCCCCTCTCCGTCCCCGGCCATCTTCCGCGCCAGGTACACTGTGATAAAATCCAGCGCCTGGCAGAAAGCGTCATAGTCCGCTCCCTCGCCGCGGATCTCCTCGTTGCCCGCCTGGCCGTTGGCCAGCACCAACAGCGTATCGTTGGTGGAAGTGTCCCCGTCCACCGAAATCATATTGAAAGAATCCACCACCGCGGAGCTGACTGCCCGTTGCAGCATCTCCCTGGAGATGTTCGCGTCCGTGGTCAAAAATGCCAGCATGGTACACATATTGGGGTGAATCATGCCGGACCCCTTGCACATGCCGCCGATGGTCACAGTCTGCCCGCCTATCTGCATTTCCACCGCAATTTCTTTGGATACGGTATCAGTAGTCATAATGGCCTGTGCAGCGTCTAAAGCGGCCGCCCGTGTATGGGCCCTGGCGGCTGCCAGCTTATCTATCCCTGCGCAGAGTCGCTCCACAGGCATGGCCATACCGATGACACCGGTGGAAGCCACCAGTACTGCCTCTGTCGGAATACCCAGAACCCGGCCCGCATGCTCCGCCTCCGCGCGACAGCAGTCCATGCCTGCCTGCCCCGTACAGGCATTCGCGATACCGGAGTTGACCACCACCGCCTGGGCAAAGGGGGAACTGGCCACCACATTCTGATCCCATTTCACCGGTGCCGCCTTTACCACATTGCTGGTAAAGGTACCCGCCACACGGCAGGGGGATGTGCTGTAGATCAGCGCCATATCCTTCCTGTTCTGATATTTTACCGCCGCCTCCGCTCCTGCGGCCTCAAATCCCTTCGCTGCGGTCACTCCGCCGTCAATCTGCTTCATATACATTCTCCTTAAATGTTGTTTCTCATACCCCATGCCCATCCGTCCGCATCATTGGCCCTGCCGCGCTCTAAAACAGCCGGGATGCCCTGATCCTGAAAATCAGCTGTACCTACCGGTTAAATGCCGTAATATTGGCCTCATTCAGGGTAAAATCGTAGTAGTTCAGATCCAGCCGCTTCGTCCACCCTATGGTATTCCAGAACGCGTTGCCCACATCATTGCGGGTAAAGGCAATCAGACTCACTTTGTTGATTCCTTCCCCCTTCAGGACATTCATGCAGTGTACTACCATAGCCTTTCCGATACCCAGCCGCCGATAGTCCTCCCGCACACACACATGATACAGGCAGCCGCGCCTGCCGTCATGCCCGCAGAGAATGCCGCCCACCACGGCCCCCTCCCTGTCCACAGCCACCACGCTACAGCCGGGGTTTCTCTTCAGAAATTTCTCCACTCCCTCCCGGGAGTCATCCAGACTGCGGATGCCAAACCCCTTGATGGTCATCCACAGAGCATAGAGTCCCGGGTAATCCCCGGCAGTCATTGCCCGTATCGCAAAAGTTTTATCCTGCATTTCTTTTCCTTCCCCATCATCAGCCCCTGTTTCCTCACGGAAAGCATGGCACCAGTTCCAGCCCCTCGCTCTCCGGAAGCGCAAAGAGCAGATTCATATTCTGGACCGCCTGTCCCGCCGCGCCTTTTACCAGATTGTCCAGCGCCCCCATCATAACGATCCGGCCTGTGCGGTCGTCGATAACAAAGTTCACATCCACAAAATTGCTGCCCTCCACCCATTTTGTCTCAGGGAAGACGCCCTGATCCAACACCCGGACAAACTTCTCCCCCGCGTAATACTTGTCATAAACCGCTCTGATTTCCTCATACGAGGGAAGACTGCCGTCCTCCCCTGGAATTAGCCGGGCATACTCTGTCACCAGGATTCCCCGGTTCATAGGCACCAGATGGGGAGTAAAACTGATCGTCAGCGGCCGCCCCGCGGCATAACCCAATTGCTCCTCGATTTCCGGTGTATGCCTGTGATTGCCTACCCCGTATGCCTTGATATTCTCGTTCACCTCACAGTATAGATTAGGTACCTTGGCTCCCCGCCCTGCCCCTGATGTTCCGGACTTGGCGTCTACAATCAGAGAATCCGCGTCAATCAGCCCCTCTTTGATCAGAGGATAGGCCGTCAGAATCGAGCAGGTGGTGTAGCATCCGGGATTCGCCACAAGGCGGGTCTGTTCCGTAATCTGTCCCCTGTTGATCTCGCACAGGCCATAGACGGCCTCCTGAATAAACTGAGGTGACTTATGCTCAATTTTATACCATTTTTCGTAAATGCCGACATCTTTGATCCGATAATCCGCAGAGAGGTCCACCACTTTCACTTTTTGCAGTATTTCCTCATTCAGAAGTCCTGCCAGAAAGCCCTGAGGCGTAGCGGTAAAAATCACGTCCACCTCCTCCGCAAGCTGCTCCAGGTTGTCATCTTTGCACACATCTTCCACAATGCGAAACATATTTTGGTATACCTGATAATACTTCTGGTCTATGTAACTTCTCGAACCGTACCATTTGATCTCCACGCCCTTATGGCCCGTCAATATACGCACCAGCTCGCCGCCCGCATACCCGGTGGCCCCGATGATTCCCGCTTTTATCATAGATTACCCCTTTCCCGTTCTGAACTCCGCCTCCGCATTCCTGCCCCTGTGAAGAACAATAAAGTCCGCACACCAAGGCAGCTCTGATCTGTTCCTGCCCCATTACCGTTCAGGTTGCGTTTCTGTAATCCAAGCTCCTCCTGAATGCGGCTGACATAAGATTTACTCTTTTGACATCATACTCCATTTCAATATAAAAGACAATCATTTCCTGCTGACAGACCCTCGGTCCTGTCTGCCGTGGATTTATCTATCATTACACAAAAAATGTAAGACGTCAAGTGCTTTTTGCATATTTATTCTAAATTATTAATAATTTTTGTTGTTTTGGAATAAATATGCGTACTGACTGTATATTTTGCATACGCATTCACAAACAGCACCCCTACTCCTCTTGCCCGTCATAGATCGACCGCCGCTCTTTCAAATTTTGCAGTTCCTGTAGCAGCCGCTCAATCTGCTGATCTTTTTGGCCCAGTTGCATCAGAACATCCTCTTTCTCCTTCTCTGCTGTAGCCCTTGCCTGCTCTGCCGCATCTCTTTCCCGCACCGCTGTATCCCTTGCCCTCACAGCCATTTCCCGTTCTTTTACGATTGTGTTCATCTCTTTAATATATTTCTCCCTGGCTTTGCACTGCTCCCTGACCGCTTCATCTGCGGTGAGCCGGTATACGGTTTCAGCCGCTTCCTTCATTACCGGATTCTTTTCTGCTAACATCATGAGCTCCTCCCATGTTGTGGCTTTGAAGAGGGATGCCCAGGAGTCAATGTGCCACTCCCGGTCCTCCCGTGTCGCAAATTTTATGTATTTTAAGTTTACCACACTCAGGGCAAGTTTGTCAGTAAAAATGTGATGGTTTTTCACGTTCATCATCTTATATGTAGCGTAAAATTCAGGATGTTCCGGAAATAATGTGAAATCCAGGAAGCCAATATGTATTGTCGGCATGACTTCCAGATAATCCTGGCCGCTTTGCAGCTGATCAAAGTTGCGGCACAGATATGTCATGGATCTCTCCGGCCAGTTTCTGTAGCCTGCCACCTGCATCTCCAGATTGATCAGGGTGTGATCGTTCAGCAGCACATTGATGTCCAGAATAAATACCTTGCTGTCAAAATCTTCTGCCATGGCAGCTCCCAATAAAATGGGGTTTCTGACTTTGACGCTCTGTATCTCCTCCGGCTGCAGATGCAGCAGCGAACAAATCAGATGTTTCAATACATTTTCATTCTCTTGCAGCAAAGCCTTGAACATATAGTCATTCGTCAAGGTGTAGGGAAGTTTTCCGGTCGCCCGCTTATATTGCGGCGCTTTGTTTTGTATCCCGGAGTCCGAATAAATCATACGCATCTCTCCTTTGTCAGATCCGGCGTTTCTCCGCGGGCATACTGATCCGATGCCCCGGCCTCTCCGACATCTGTATTCGGATTGGCACACCCGCAGAAAATGCCTTGGCGCAACACTTCCGACACTTTGCATGTCAAACCGCAAACTACAAAAAGAGCGCAGACACTCAATACTATGTGCTTAAACGCAGTCCGGGAAACAGTGGCAAAACGCCAGAAATTGAAAAGTAATTATATCAGATCGATATGAAGACAGTATAGCAGATCTGTATCCGGAATGCAAGCAAAAAGAAGATCCGCTTTTCTTCTGCTTTTCTTCCAGCATGCCATTTCATGGCGCATAGCACGGATTATCCTGCATATTTATTCTTTCTTTTTACCATTTATGCAGTATTTGTGAATATTTTATAGGTTTTATGCCTACACAGCCCCTTATTTTATACAATATTGGGGCTTGCAATATCTCCCTGAAAAGTATATAGTATCTCTAGAACGTGTTGAAAAAGTCAGGCCATAAATAAACAAGGATAACGCTGGGCTGTCCCGCGTTGTCGGATAATCGCGAAATGCTTCTTATCCGGAACAGGAATTGAGCAATACAGGCAGGGAAGGGTCGCCCTTCCATCGCATGGGAACCAATATGCAAGGCAAATTTGCTTCCGTGCCCGTTTTGACTGGATCAAGCAATTCTTTCTCTCACGGAAGAGTTTCGCAATTGGCTGTCGCATGAAAGGAGAAGACATGAAAGAGAAAGTTATTCTGGCGTATTCAGGCGGTCTGGACACCACCGCCATTATCCCCTGGTTGAAAGAAAATTACGACTATGAGGTAATCTGCGTATGTATTGACTGCGGACAGGCCGAGGAGCTGGACGGCCTGGAGGAGAGAGCCCGGTTCTGCGGCGCGGAAAAGCTGTACATTCTGGATGTAACCGACGAGTTCTGTGACGAATACATCATGCCCTGCGTACAGGCAAACGCCGTTTATGAAAACAAATATTTGCTGGGAACCTCTATGGCAAGACCCCTGATCGCCAAGAAACTGGTAGAGATCGCGCGCAAGGAAGGTGCTGTAGCTATCTGCCACGGCGCTACCGGCAAGGGCAATGACCAGATCCGCTTTGAGCTGGGCATAAAGGCCCTGGCCCCGGATATCCGGATTATTGCCGCCTGGAGGAGCGATAAATGGACTATGGATTCCCGTGAATCCGAGATTGAGTACTGCAAGGCCCACGGCATCAACCTGCCTTTCTCCGCGGATTCCTCCTACAGCCGCGACCGCAATCTCTGGCACATCAGCCATGAGGGACTGGAGCTGGAGGACCCTGCCAATGAGCCTGATTACGAGCATTTGCTGGTGCTTGGCACCACCCCTCAGAAAGCTCCTGACCAGGGTGAGTATGTGACTCTGACTTTTGAAAAGGGAATACCCACCTCCGTAAACGGTGAAAAAATGAAAGTGTCCGACATTATACGCAAGCTGAACGAACTGGGCGGCAGGCACGGCATCGGTATCATAGACATTGTGGAAAACCGCGTGGTAGGCATGAAATCCCGCGGCGTATACGAAACTCCCGGCGGCACCATTTTAATGGAGGCGCATCAGCAGCTGGAGGAACTGATTCTGGACCGTGACACCTATGCCATGAAAAAAGAGATGGGCAGCCGGTTTGCCAGCCTGGTATATGAAGGCAAGTGGTTTACCCCCCTGCGGGAAGCGGAACAGGCTTTCATAGAGAAAACCCAGGAGTATGTGACCGGCGAAGTAAAATTCCAGCTGTACAAGGGGAATATCATCAAGGCCGGGACCACTTCCCCCTACTCCCTGTACAATGAGAGTATCGCCTCCTTTACCACCGGCGACCTGTATGACCATCATGATGCCGAAGGCTTCATTAATCTGTTTGGTCTGTCGCTCAAAGTCCGCGCCATGAAAATGCAGGAAACGGACAAGCAGTAATGCCACTTTGAGACTCAGAGGAGCCGAAAGCCGCCATGCTTTCACGGCTCCTCTTTCCGTGTACGCCGGTTATCAAAATACCATGTGGAGATCTGCGGATCGCGCACATGGTATGTAGGGTCATCCGGCCTTCACCTGCTCCAGGCAGGCTTCATCGCGCCACAGGTATACCTCGGGAATGACAGTGATAAGGGAATGATATACAGAAAGACATGGTGAGCAATATGGCATATTTTGTAACAGGATACCTGGTCTGTATCAATCTTGCAGGACTGGCCAGCATGGGAATCGATAAAAGAAGGGCGATCCGTCATGAGTGGCGCATCCCCGAGGCTACACTCTTCCTGATCGCGCTTCTGGGCGGCAGCATGGGTTCCATTGCAGGGATGCAGCTTTTCCGTCATAAAACCAGGCACTGGTACTTCGTCTGGGGTATGCCCATCATTTTCTTTATTGAACTTGCGTTGATCCTTCAATTTGTGGTATGATGGCATTAAAACCGCATCACAAATTACTGTGTTCCGTGCGATCTGCACGAAACAGGATATCGCATTCATTTAGGGCAGGCCATTGCAAAAGTTTCGCAATGGCCCAGGCAATACGAGGGAAAAGGAGAAGATATGCTGGCATTACAGATCACTAACACGAAAAACTTCATGGCACAGCTGTTGACCGGGGATTGTTTTGACCCCTTTCTGCTGGCGGAGGCCACTGTGTCCACCGCCCACACCTACACGATCGACGGGCATATCAACAAGGACTTCTTCACCTCCGAAGAGAGGGATAATCCTGAAATCTGCCCCTATGATTTCGCTCCCTGGCAGGAGATAAAGGGATTGCTGTTTCAGCTGATTAAGGGAAGGCGCACCCCGCTGTATTTCAAGTTCGTATTGCATCTCAAACCGGAGAAGATAAGCAGGGTTCTGGCAGGAGGCGGATGCGGCATTCCCCCGGAACAGGTAAAAGCCCTTGTACTGACCATCAAATATGACGGTTCCCACGCCGTGCTGACCACAGGCACATCCTACCACACCTTTGTGATGAGCAAAGAACCCGACGCAATATGGGATAAAGCTCTGACTGCGTTTCTGTCCGGCAAAAATATCCTATACGAAATCTTATGACATTGCCTGTCCGTCACCACGGAGTTCCCTCACACCATCCTGCTTTTCTATTCAGCCGAAACACCCTTTCCGCCTGCGGCAGCTCTGCCGGGATTCTGAAAACCTGTCTCATTGCGCCGGAGATCCCCCCATACCCGCTGTCGGTTCCGTTGTCGGCGCAGGCTCCGGGGTAGGCCAGGGCAAAACAGCCTCCGCCGGTCTCTCGGGATTCTCCGCAGTCTTTTCCTCGTCAAGACACTGCCGGATCAGCCTGTAGTAATCATTGCGCAGAATATAGGCGCTGAAATTGTACCGCTCCTTCACATCCTTCCTCGCCAGGTCCATATAGGCTTCCTGCTCTTCCTCCGTTATATCCACCTTCCATGTCGTAGTCTTGGCCTTGCGGCTGTAGGCCACAATATCCGTCACAAAGCTCCGGTCATTGAAGATCACCATTCCCTCCTGGTCCGAGAAAATATCCCGCCCGGCATACATCCTGGAATCGTAATCAAACCCGAACAGATTCAGCAGCGTGGGAATCAGGTCCATAGCCCCGCACACCTTATCCACCACCACCGGCTCCTCCATAGCCGCGTTCCACAGGATCAGGCTGTTCCGGAAAGTATCCATATCCTGGGACAGATCCCGGCCCGCCAGCTCTTCATACTCCTCCTGGGTCATGGAGTAAGGATAATGATCCGCGCTGAGGCAGATCAGCGTCCTGTCAAGCTGTCCGGCCGCCTCCAGCTGCTCCAGCAGATTGGCCATGGCCTTATCCAGCTCCATATGGCAGGCGATATAGGCCTGGGCATTTTCCGACATATCCAGCCCCTGCACTTCCTCCTTGTGCCAGCTGGACATCCTGTTGCCCGAAAAGCTGTAATACATATGTCCAGAGACCGTCATATAGTACACGTCAAAGCGGTCCAGGTTCACATATTCCGGCACGGTCCCCAGCATCATCTCATAGTCGGAGGCAGGCCATGCGTTCGCATGCTCCATGTAAAAAATCTTATCCCCGTATTCCTCCTCGGACAAATCCCCGAGTTTGGACGCCTTGAAATCATACCCCAGGTTGGGATGAGTCCGATAGCGGTCATAGTAGGAAAGAGTGTTGTTGTGATAGGCCCAGTTATAGACCCCTTCTTTGGCAAAAAAGCGAGGCAGTGAAAAGGCCATGTCCATCCCTGTATCCGCAGTCTTGCGCATGCTGTGCTGCCCGTCAGGAATCAGCCCCGTGGTGTTGACATATTCTCCGTCGCTGGTACTGGTCTGCCAGAGAGGCACATAATAGTTGGTGAACACAAAACCGGAATTTACCATTTTATACAGAGTGGGCGTGAGATCCTCCCTGATGGCATAGGTGGAAAATCCCTCCGCCGTCAGAAAGATCAGATTGTATCCCTCAAACATTCCTGTATACTCATTGCGGTTGGTGGGCGCCACTCTCCCCAGGTACTCCGCGAGCCACTCCGTCTCCTTGTTGCCCTGGGAAAGCTGCGTCAGCTTTTCCATATCCAGATTCCACACGTTGGGAGAAGTGTCCAGAACCGGCTCCGGCGTTGCCTCCGGTTCCAGGTTTCCGCTCCCCGGTTCCGTCCCCTGCTCCCGCTCCGGCGCGGTGCCTTTTAAAGTGTCGGGAGACTCGCCTGCTGTCCCCTGGGCCAGCTGCCTGTCAGGCTCCTCCTCCCGCGGCCTGGAATCCGATACCCTGTCCCAGAGAGACTCCATCATCTCCCCCATTTCATAAGCGCTGTCCCTCTGTACCATGGTCATGACCCCCATGTCCTGCATCACTGACATGGGATCATAAAATTCCCTGTATTCTTCCGCGTACATTGTGTCCAGCACGTTCCCGATCTCCATGACGCTGACACAGTAAATCAGGGAAACACCCGCTATCAATCCCATCCGCAGTTTTTTGATAGGTGTCAGATACGTCAGCTCCCAGGTGGTCAGATGTCTCCAGATCCCCACGCCCAGCATCGGCAATGCTATCAGAAGCAGCAGGGGAGCCGCGTGAAGCAGGCCCGTCAGCGCCTCCCGCCAGTAATTGGTCAGCGCGTCCTTCCCTCCCAGCAGCATGGCCTTGATCTGCAATGGCTGCTGGAAAATCCTGTAATACACGGTCTGCACAAAGAAGATCACATACTCCAATGTGACCATAATCCAGAATGCCCTGTGCCTGTTCCTACGGGAAAAGCTGCCGCTGATCAGCGCCTGGATGGCGGCAATCAGAGAAATAAGTCCCAAAGAAAAGACAGGATTGAAACCCACCAGGCCAAAGCAGCCCAGGTGGAACACAATCTCCATATAAATCAATATTCCTGTATAAATCAACCAACTTGACATAATATTTTCTTCATCCTTCGTCCCTTTAACTTGCATACTATGCTGTGATTTCTTCACGCATACCACGAATTCTTTTGTGATATGCCATCTTCAGTCCTTTGATTTCGGGTTGAAGACCAGACTTGCCAGATAGCCGAAAACCAGCGCCGCGCAGGTACCCACTGCCCCCGCCTTGAAGCCGCCTGCCCACAGGCCCAGCAAACCCTGTTCGTCCACAGCCTCCTTGACGCCCTTCATCAGCACATTGCCAAATCCCAGAAGGGGCACACTGGCCCCGGCACCGGCAAACTCCTGAAAGGGCTCATACCAGCCAAACACGCTGATACAGGCTCCCAGCACCACCAGCAGCACCATAATACGCCCGGGCATCATCTTGGTCTTTTCCATCAGAATCTGTACAAGGGCGCAGATCAGTCCGCCGACCCAAAAAGCATTGATATAATCCATTCGCCTCACTCCTTCTGAATCCGCCATAAAATCGGCAGATTTCCTCGAAGGTAGTATCTGCGGTATTCCGTAAAACTATTCCGACCTATAGCCGGACATCTTATGTACCCTCCGGAATATGTCAGACAAAAAGCATGGTGTATTTCACTTCCGATATAATTTTATCCGGGCATATCCACATCCGGCTCGTCAAATTCCGCCGTCACATAAAATCCCCGGGCATTCTCCTGAATATCGATAACTCTGCCTGTCCGGGACTTTAATCTGTAACGGAAGGGAATGTTTCCCGACATAGCCAGAGCCGGATCAATAATGTAATAATAATTACTAGGCAGGAGCCCTTCTGTGACAGTCACATCCTGCCCCACTTCCAAAAGCCCCTGCCTCTCCATCTTGAATTCCATCCTGCGCATGCTTTTGCCGCCTTTCTCATGAATGAATTGTACTAGAAAAAACGAAGCAATGCAAGAGATATTCAAAATCTTAATGATTTTTTATTTTTCGTGATTTTCTACCGGCTACAGCGCCTCCAACACCACCGCATGAGCAATTCCCGGTACGCTTTTCCCTTCGTTGAAGCTGGTCTTGCTGAGCAGAGCGCCCGTGGGCATAAACAGCACTTTCTTCCAATGATGCTCCTCCAGCTGCTTTAATATATAGGCGGAAAGCGTCACCGCGCTGCAGCCGCAGCCGCTGCCCCCGGCATGGGTATCCTGAGACTGGGCGTCAAAAATTTCGATCCCGCAGTCCATATGCTGCCTGGCGATATCATAGCCCTTGTCCCGCAAAAGCTCCAACAGCACCCTTTGGCCGACGCTGCCCAGATCCCCTGTGATGATTCTGTCGTATTCCTCCGGCATCACATTGAAATCCAGAAAATGCTGCGTCAATGTGTCCGCCGCCGCAGGAGCCATGCAGGCCCCCATATTCATGGAATCCTTCAGTCCAAAGTCCACGATCCTGCCCACAGTCATGCCCGTGATAACCGCTCTGGGAGGCCGTCCCTGAGGGTCTTTCTCCTGCTGCCCGCCCAGAATAAAGGCCCCGCTCCCCGTCACCGTCCAGCTGGCCGACAGGGGTCTCTGGTTTCCGTACTCCAACGGAAAGCGGAACTCCTTCTCCGCGCTGGCAAAATGGCTGGAAGTCACACAGGCCACATAATCCGCATATCCTGCGGACACTGCCATGGCCCCCAGCGTCAGGGACTCCCCGCAGGTAGAGCAGGCCCCATAGACCCCCAGCAGGGGAATCTGGTAAGACGCGATGCCAAAAGAAGTGGCGATGGACTGGCCCAGAAGATCTCCGGCAAAAAGATAACGGATATCCTCCTTCATTTTGCCCGCTTTTCCCAGGGCCATATAGACCGCGTCCTTTTGCAGGTTGCTCTCCGCCTCCTCCCAGGTATCGCACCCAAAGAGGTCATCCTCCCCCACCATATCAAAGAGATTCCCCAGCGGGCCCTCCCCTTCCTTTTTTCCCACAATACTGGCGCTGCTTAAAATATATACTCTTTTTTCCAGCCTGATGCTGGATTTACCCGTCATTTGACTCATAATTTCCCCTTTCCGCACAGTTCCTTCATTTCCTGCGGTACTCTCCGGAAGCCCGCCCGGACATGAACTCCTTTTGCGGAGTAGTATATCCTTTTCAAGAGAAAAAAATGTATCAAACGAAAGAACTGGACGCGGCCTCCGTCAGCATTCCCGAAAAATATCCCTCACCGCCGCGTAGGATAGCTTGGGACGGCGGTACTCGTCCACAATTCCCTTGTTGTTCATCGTGCGGGGACGGACATGGAACCAGCTGTCACACACCCTGCAATCACAGAACTGCCATACATAGACACCGCTGACGCCCTCCTTCGCCAGAATTGCCTTAAGCTGCTTCTCCAGGGCGTCCGCCTGATATTCCTCCGACCATTTGACCTTTTCCGGGGTGCGGTATCCATAGACAGCCCCTGCTCCCACCTCCGTGATGAGAAAAGGTTTTCCCGCCCCTTCCGTCTGCTGCACCCAATCGTAGAGATCCCTCAGATACTCCTCCACCGGCGTGTCGTGGTACCACAGCGGATAAATATTGTAGGAAACCACGTCCGCCAGCCCAAAACAGATATCCGTCTTGAACTGACAGCTGGCAAAGGATCTCGGACGGCTCCTGTCCAGGCTGCGGATCAGGGACAGCTGGCGTTCATAACAGCCCTTCCCATACTCCGTATGGCTGGCGCACTCGTTCAGTATCCCCCAGATGTAAATGCTGGGATGATTATAGTGGGCGCCTATCATCTCCCGGATGCAGTCCTCACACTGCCTCTCAAAATTGGGGTTTCGCATGGCTTCCTCCGAAAGGCCTCTGGCATGGTTTTCCTCCCACACCAGCACGCCCGTCTCGTCACAGAGGTCCAGAAATATCTCATCGTTGGGATAGTGGGAGGTCCGCACGGAATTGGCACCCATATCCCGCATCAGCAGCAGATCCTGCTGCATGGCCGCGAGAGGCAGGGCGCATCCGAACTGCGGATGATCCTCATGGCGGCAGAATCCCTTGATCCAAAGTTTTCTCCCGTTCATAAGGATGTCTTTCCCCCGGACCGTAATCTCCCTGAAACCAAAGCGGTCCACCAGGTCATCCACCGCTTTTCCCTGTCCGTCGCAAATCACGGCACTCACCTCGTAGAGAACCGGCGTCTCCGGATTCCACTCCCCGACTTCCCCGCAGCAGATGTCCACACACAGCGTCTTCTCCCCGTCCCCGGCCAGTTCCAGAAGGCAGACCGCCGCCCCGCCGTCCACTGACCGTCCGGCCGCGCCGACCTGCGAAACATCTTCCACAGCCAACGCAGCCCCGCCGCTCTCCTCCGTGCCTGCCTTGGCAATCGTCAGTCTGAGTTGGCCGCAAAAGGGCTGCGTCTCCAGGTTTCTCACCCCCACTTCCACGCGGGCCCGCCATTGCCCTTCCCTTTTTTCAGGGGTCACGTGAACTCCTGTCACATAGACGTTCCCCAACTCTTCCAGCGCCACCGCTCTGGTGATTCCCCCGTAGGTCTGATAGTCATTCTCCACATGGAGCGCGGAGCGGCTGTTGAAGGAGTTATCCACGCACACTTTCAGTCTGTGAATGCCGGGCGCAAGATTCCGTATGACGGACGAAAACGGCGTATACGCGTTATAATGGGTCCCCACCGACTCCCCGTCCACAAAGACCTCCGCCGTGTGGCTGACGCCCTTGAACTCCAGCCGGATATTTCCCGACGCCCGGAAGCTCCTCTCATAGCAGGCCCTTCCGCGGTAAGTCCTTGTCCCGGGATAGTTCTCCCAGCAGCTGGGCACCGTCACTTTCATCCGGACCGGTTCTGCCCCCTCCTCCGGCATTGTTGTAAAATCCCACAGACACGATGAGAGCTCCGTCTGTAATCTGACTCTGTGTGTCGCAAAAATCCGCAGCATAGTGTGTCCTCCCGGCGTCCACGCCCGTGTTCAACTTCATCCCCTGCCTTTGGTACGCTATCCCTCCATGCCCGCCCAGTCCGGCCCGTCCTCCACATTTCCGGTCACATGGATGGAATGTCCGTAAAACATATCTCCGTCATAAAACCAGAACTCGAAGTCTCCGTCCTCTCCGGCCTGAACGGACTCCAGCTCCATGCGCTCCATAAACTGTTCCCGGCTCACCAGCTGCCCTCCATCCGCGGAAAGCGCCTCGTCTTCCCCGTCCGCCGCATTTTCCGCCCATTCATTGGCCAGATCCAGAAGCTGATCCGCCGCGTATTCCCGAATCCGCCGGTCCCAGCCCTGCTGGTCTCCCATCAATATCCGGGCCGTCTCTATGGCGCTTTCCATCTCTTCTTCTTCGTCCTGATCAAAGGTGAGCCTGATCTCGGTTCCCAGCCAGTCCAGCTTGGTCTCAAACCATTCCACGCTGCGTTCCAGCACGAATCGGCCAAGCCCTTCCACCTCCATAACGACATCCCGCAGCTGCTCTTCCAAAATCATTTTCAGCTCCGGGTCATCTCCCTCCTGAGCAGGACCTGTCATAAACAGATATCTCCCGTCTTTTGAGGGACGGACACGGCACCGGATCAGGGAGTCACATTTTACGGTGTCATGCAGATGCTGCAACAGCCGATCGTCCGCCAGCGCGGAAAGCGAACTGTTTTCCCGATGAATCTCACCGCCGGCTTCTTTCCAGGCTGTCAGTTCGGCGGATGCCCGCCAGAGCGCCTCCTTTCCCCCTCTGCCTGCCGAAACCCCGCTGGCGCCGACCACCGCCTGGATCTCCATCTCCCGGGGCGATACCTCCTCCATCTTCTTATGGTAATCCCCTGTCCGCGCAATGGATTGCCACAACTTTGCCACTTCGCTTTCTTTTAATAACTCCTCCATGATTCCTCCTTTACACGCCACGAGAATACCCATGTCTCAAGCAAAAGAATCCGCTCTCCGCAGGGATTCCATTGTCAGGAAAAGGACCGGCACCCTGTCAGATACCGGCCCTTATATTATACGCTTACTGCGGGGCGTCCACCACAGTCAGATACTGGCTCACCGCATATACCACCTGCCCGTTGTACTCCAGCTGCGACCAGCCGGTGGCGGCGTTCATGCCGATCCTGTGCGCGCTCTGTCCGTTGCTCAGCTGCGTGATTACCGTCAGCTGTCCCTGATCCGTGCTGGGCTCGCTGCGCAGATTCGTAACCTCCTTGGCCGTGACATATTCATCCACCGCCTCAAATTCCATCCCCAGCGGATTCTCCTGCCCGGAAGCCTCGGACGGGGCGGAGGGCTCCTCCGACGTTCCCGCCCCCGTGTCCGACGCGCTGGACTGCACACCCCAATCCGCGATGGAATCCATGGAATTCTCCGTGTTCGCCCCCGGCAGCGCGGCGGGACGGTTGGCATGGGTGATTTTCCACACCGCGAAACAGAATATCACTACCACCGCCGCCAAAACCACCATGGTCACCAACGTCTGCATGGGATTCAGATTCTCTTCTTCCAGAGCCGATGCTCTCTCTTCATCATAATTCCGTCTCATATTTTCTGACCTGTGCCTCTATCAAATCCATATCTTCAAAATAGTTGATGCGCATGGCGCTCCTGACCTCGGACAAAGTCTGTGCCGCCACCTCCCGGGCTTTCTCGCTGCCACGCCTTAAGATGTTATAAATCTCAGGAATGTCCTTCTCATATTCCCTGCGCCGCTGCCGGATGGGCTCCAGCACCTCCTGCATCACCTGGTTCAGCAGCTTCTTCACCTTCATATCTCCCAGACCGCCCCTGGTGTAGTGGTCCTTCAATTCCTGCAGGCAGGCATATTCCGGCAGATATCTCTCAAAGTGTTCGTCCCGGCAGAACGCGTCCAGATAGGTGAACACCGTGTTGCCCTCCAGGTGGCCGGGATCGGAAATCAGCAGATGCTGCGGGTCCGTATACATGTTCATCACCTGCTTTTTCACATCCTCCGGGCTGTCCGCCAGATAAATGCAGTTTCCCAGGGACTTGCTCATCTTCGCCTTGCCGTCCACGCCGGGAAGTCGCAGACATGCCGCGTTCTGCGGGATCAGCGCCTGGGGCTCCACCAGCACGGGCGCGTAGACGCTGTTGAACTTATGCACGATCTCCCGGGCCTGCTCAATCATAGGCAGCTGATCTTCCCCCACCGGTACCGTGGTGGCCTTGAACGCGGTGATATCCGAGGCCTGGCTGATGGGATAGGTGAAAAAACCCACCGGGATGCTGGCTTCAAAATTCCGCATCTGAATCTCATTCTTGACCGTAGGATTGCGCTGCAGCCGGGAAACCGTCACCAGATTCATATAGTAAAAACTCAGTTCTGTCAGCTCCGGAATCTGCGACTGGATAAACAGCGTGGATCTGGCAGGGTCCAGCCCGCAGGACAGATAGTCCAGCGCCACCTCCACAATATTCTGGCGCACCTTGTCCGGATTTTCGAAATTGTCCGTCAGCGCCTGGGCATCCGCGATCATAATGAATATTTTACTGTACTCTCCGCTGTCCTGCAGCTCCACTCTTCTTCTCAGAGAACCCACATAATGCCCCACATGCAGTCTGCCTGTGGGCCTGTCCCCCGTCAAAATAATCTTGTCCATTTCCTGATGTACCTTCCTGATTCATGCGGCATAACGGGCCGCTGTTTTACTTTTATCTATAATACCATCTTTTTATGCATATGAGAAGAGAAATTTTAACATTTTCACGGCTCACATCTTTCTGAGCCCCTTAGGGTAATGATTTTTCATGATCCCCCCGGCCAGCTTCCCCCAGCCCAGGCTGTAACCGTCCACGGTGATCAGATACCAGCCCTTTTCCCCCGATGCCGGAAATGTCTGCCCTTTCAGATACGCTTCCGCCGAAGCAGCCGGGGCCTCCCGGGTTTCCGCCGCGTCCACGGGGAAGCAGCGCAGCGCCTCCCGGGGGGAGAGGGCCAGGGCCAGCGCGTGGGAAGGCTCAAACCGGTTCTTTTTCAGGGTGCCCAGATGCAGGCCGGGGCGCAGTACATGCAGCCCTCTGAGGGCCGGCATGTCCGCCGGGGCCAGATACAGCTGCTCTCCGAAGCGCAGATAGATCCCCCGGGGCCTCACTCGCAGTGTATCCGCCGCAAAGTCCAGATATTCCCGGCAATCCTTCTCCGGAATCCCCCGCTCCGTCCCGTACAGACTCCGCGCCTCTCCCCTGATGCATAGCCCGCCCTTTCGCAGCACAGCCAGGAAATGTCCCTCCCCCCGCAGTCTGTGGGGCCAGAGCCGGAGGGTCTTTTCGATTCCGGGAGTCCCGCTCTCTGTCCAGTCAGGCCTTCCCGGGGCAAACCCCCAGGCGGCCAGACGCTCCTGCGCCGCCGGGTCCAGAATCTCCATCTCCGGATGCCGCCGGACCAGCCTGCCGACACTCCCCTCATCCTCCTGCGCCGCAAAGGTACAGGTGGAGTACACCAGCCTCCCGCCGGGCCGCAGCATGGTCACGGCACAGTCCAGTATCCCGTCCTGCCGCGCGGCGCACAGCTCCACACTCTCCGGACTCCACTCCTCCCCCGCGTTCTCGTTCTTGCGGAACATCCCCTCCCCGGAACAGGGGGCATCCACCAGAATACGGTCAAAATAACCCGGGAAAACCTCCGCCAGACGCTCCGGAGTCTCATTTAAGACCAGGCAGTTACGGATTCCCATCCGCTCCACGTTCTCCGACAAGATTCTGGCCCGCTGGGGATGGATCTCGTTGCTCACCAGCAGCCCCTCTCCCCGCATCTCCCCGGCGATCTGGGTGGTTTTCCCCCCGGGAGCGGCACAGAGATCCAGCACCTTCTCCCCGGGCCCCTCTCCCAGAAAAGCCGCCGGGGCCATGGCGCTGGGCTCCTGGATATAGTAGACTCCCGCGTCATGGTAAGGATGTCTGCCGGGGCCTGTCCGAAAGCCTTCCTTCCCTGTCTCCCGGCCAGATCGCCCGAAAGTTTCCGGCCGGGGGCCTTCCTCTCCCGCCGCCCGCTTTCCGGCGAGGTCCGGGGGATTTCCGCTGTCCTCCTGATTATAGTAGAAACCGTTCTCCTCCCAGGGCACCGGCTCCAGCCGCCAGGGACTCAGCGCCAGGAAGCGCTCTCTTGCCCCCGAAAAGCTGTCTCCGCCCTTAAGAGGATTGACCCGCAGCGCCCTGTGACGCTCTCCCTCCATGCTCTCCGCGAAAGCTCCATATTCGGTTCCCAGCTGTGACTGCATTCTCTTCTGAAAAGCCTCCGGTAACATCCCCTGCCTCCTTTTTTCTTCCGACGGCTTTATCATACCATTTTTTTCCCGCGCGTTCAAGAATGTTCAAAACAGACTTGCGCCGTAGCGCCAATCCTCTAATCCTCCTCTCTTCTCCCGCCTGTCAGAATCATAATCTCATGGGACAGCAGCGGAAAAGACGCCAGCAGCGCCAGAATGCCCCACTCCTCCCACTGTAGATGCGTCGTGCCAAAGGCTGTGATCAGAAAGGGAATCTCCGTCACGGCGAACTGTAACAGAAAACCCAGTATGCAGGCCAGCACCATCAGCTTGTTCTCCAGATGATTCATCCTGAAAAAGGAACGCCCCATATCCCGCATGCCCACCGCGTGAAACAGCTGGCTCATGCCCAGCACCGTAAAGGCATAGGTCTGGGAACGGCGCAGAATGCCCTCCACCGCCATCATACCGCCTATGTTTTCCAGAGTAAGGGGCAGGTGCTGCGCCTGCATGGCCCGCAGGGGCGTGAGAAAAAAGGCCGCCAGGCTGATGGCCGCGATCAGCAGCCCGTAGAAGCAGGTGCAGGCCAGCCCCCCTCTGGCGAACAGGCTCTCCCCGGGCTTTCTGGGCGGATGGCGCATCAGCGATCCGGCATCGTTGGGGTCCACCCCCAGGGCCAGCGCGGGCAGCGAGTCCGTGATCAGATTAATCCACAGTATATGGCTGGAGCGCAGCGGGGAAGCCAGGCCGCAGACCACCGCCAGAAACATGGTGGCGATCTCCCCCAGATTGGAGGACAGCAGGAAAATCACGGATTTGCGGATATTCTCATAAACCCCCCTGCCCTCCTCGATGGCTTTCTCAATGGTGGCGAAATTGTCATCCGTCAGGATCATGTCCGCCGCCTGCTTCGCCACATCCGTGCCGGACGCTCCCATGGCTATGCCGATATCCGCTTTTTTCAGGGAAGGGGCGTCGTTGACCCCGTCTCCCGTCATGGCCACGATATGGCCCGCCTGCTGGAAGCCGGTTACGATCTGCACCTTCTGCTCCGGCGCCACTCTGGCAAACACCCTCACCCGGGCCAGACGCTCCGCCAGTTCCCCCTCCTCAATGCGGCCAAGCTCCTGCCCCGTCATGCACTGCTGCCTGCTCTCTACGATGCCCAGCTGGCGGCCGATGGCATAGGCCGTATCCACATGATCCCCGGTGATCATCACGGTCTCCACCCCCGCCTGCCGGAAGGTGGCCACCGCTCCCGCCGCTTCCGGACGGGCCGGGTCGCGCATGCCCACCATCCCCAGAAAGGTCAGTCCCTGCTCCGTTATTCCCGCACACTGGCCTCCGGCCCCCGACGTGAGATTTCCCACCCGCATGGCTATGGCCAGTGTGCGCAGGGCTTCGTCCGCCATCTTCTCCATGGCCTTACGGATCTGCCGCGCGTGCCCCGGCTGCAAGGGCACACACTGCCCCCTCACCATGATATGGGTACAGCGCCCCAGCACCACATCCGGCGCCCCCTTGGTAAAGGTGATGCCCGTACTGCCTCTGTAATGGAAGGTGGACATCATCTTGCGTCCGGAGTCAAAGGGCAGTTCCCGGCGGCGGGGCATACGCTTTTCCAGTTCCTGTCTGTCCACGCCATAGCTTCGGGCCAGCTGCAGCAGAGCGAGTTCCGTGGGGTCTCCGATTCTTTCTTCCAGCACGGCGTCATTGCACAGCGTCATGCCCGCCAGAAGCTCCTCATACTCCGGTCCCCCCAGCTCCGTCACCGGCACTGTTTTCTGTCCCGCGTAGCACTGCTCCACCGTCATGCGGTTCTGGGTCAGGGTACCCGTTTTGTCCGAACAGACAATGCTCACAGCCCCCAGAGTCTCCACGGAGGGCAGCTTTCTCACGATGGTATGTACCCTCACCATCCGGGTCACGCTCAGGGCCAGGCAGATGGTGACCACTGCCGGAAGCCCCTCCGGCACCGCCGCCACAGCCAGGGAGATGGCCGTCAGCAGCATGTCAAAGAGATTGCGGCGCTGCAGCAGGGCAATGCCGAAGAGCGCGGCGCACAATAGCAGGGACAGGATACTCAGCACCTTTCCCAGATCCCCCAGACGCTTCTGGAGCGGCGTCTGCTCCTCCTTCCCCTCATTGATCAGCGACGCGATCCTGCCGATCTCCGTATCCATGCCTGTGGCTGTCACCATGCCCAGGCCCCTGCCGCCGGTGATCACCGTCGACATGTAGACCATGTTGCGGCGGTCTCCCAGGGGCATCCCCTCCTGGCCGACGAAGGAGGCTGACTTGTCGGCGGGCAGAGATTCCCCGGTCAGAGCCGACTCCTCCGCCTTCAGATTCGTGCTCTCAATAAGCCGCATATCCGCCGGAACCTGGCAGCCCGCCTCCAGATTTACCAGATCCCCCACCACCAGGGTGTACGCTTCCACCTCCTGGAGAACGCCCTCCCGGATTACAAACGCCTTGGGACTGACCAGCTTTTTCAGCGAGTCCAGAGCCCGCTGGGCCTTGCCCTCCTGAATCATACCCACCACGGCGTTGAGCAGCACCACCACCCCGATGATAACGGCGTCGCTGGTCTCCTCCAGAAATACGGAGATGGCCGCGGCCGCCAGCAACACATAGATCAAAGGATCATTCAGCTGCGAGAAAAAGGATTCTATCACTGTCTTTTTCCGCTTTTCCCGCAAAGCGTTTTTGCCGTGGATGCCATAGCGCCTGACCGCCTCCTGCCGGGTCAGCCCCCTCTCCCCGTCGCTTTGCAGCTCCCTGCATGTCTCCTGTATGCTCCTTGCTTCAAACATTCCTGTCCCCTTTCCCGCATATCGCGGCAGATTCCCCGCAATACCGCATAAGTACGCATCCGGACCAGGGATATGCCCCCGTCGCCCTGCACTGGTACAACCTATGAGAGCCCGGACCAAAATATGCTTGCGGGAAAAGCGGACATGCCTGTAAAAATTTACTGATTCCCAACAAAAATGTTGCAAAGTTCTGTAAAATCTTATATGATAAAATCATATACATATAACTCGGAACAGGTCCGTTTCCATCGCTGTCCGCGGCGGATTTCCCGCCGCTGCCGGACGCGTTTGCCGGACGGCGGACATTCCGGAAAAACGCCCTGACCGCCGGGACCGTCCTGCAGGCCATGCGCCATCCGACGGGCACAACACGCAAAACAGGAGAGTATAACATGGGATTCAAAAGCAGCAAAGTCGTTCTTATGAAAGCAATTTCCGAATTGAAGGATGCAGATTACTCCAGGGAGCCTGAATTAAACGGCATCTACAAGCGTCTGCTGCGGGGCAGAAAGCAGTTCGCGGAGGTTTTTGACAAGAATATCAAGGCCGTCATGCAGATCAGTTCACTGGATCTGACAATGCAGTACCAGAATGACAAGATTCTGGACATCTCCCACAAAGTCGCCAGGGCTACGGAGACCCTGTTCGGCTCCTCCGAAGACCGGGGCGCGGCAGGCCGGTCCGGCAATATGCATGAGGAGATGACACACAATATTGTAAATGTCTCCTCGGCGGCGGACAACGTCTACCGGAAGATCGAGACCGCCCAGCAGGAACTCACGTCCATCAGGGATCTCTCGGAACAGACCACGCAGGTATCCCGCAGTATGAAGGGAGACATGGATGCTCTGCTGGATGTCATAGGACGTCTGAACAATGTCATAGAGGGCATCGAAAACATCTCCCTCCAGACCAGCCTGCTGGCGCTCAACGCCTCCATAGAGGCGGCCAGGGCCGGGGAGGCCGGCAAGGGGTTTGCCGTTGTGGCAGGCGAAATCCGCGAACTGGCCGAAAAAACACAGAATCTTACGCAGAATATGAGCGAGTTTGTATCCAATATAAAAGACGCCTCTCAGAAAAGTGTGGGCAGTACGCAGGATACCCTCGAAATCCTGGGGCACATGACGGAAAAGATCGAGAATGTCTGGACACTGAACAGTGAGAACCAGGAGGAAGTCTCCCATGTCAGCGAGACCATCAGTTCCATAGCCGCCGTCAGTCAGGAAATCAGCAGTTCCATGGCCGAGATGGAAAATCAGCTGCGGGACAGCACCGAGTTCATGAGCACGGTCAGCCAGGACCTGATCAAGGCCGTGGAACCGGTAGTGGGAATTGAAAAGACGCTGGACGACGCGGCGAAACAGATGGGCGCCATGAGCGACGATCCCTTCTTCCACCTGGAAAAGGAGGAGTTTGCCCAGTATATGCGCAGCGCCATTACCGCGCACAGCGCGTGGCTGAGCAATCTGCAGGATATGGTGCAAAGACGCGAGGTGCTGCCGTTGCAGCTCAATTCCAGCAAATGCGGTTTCGGACATTTCTATTATGCCCTGACACCCAAAAATCCCGAGATTCTGACCATCTGGAATGCCCTGGGAGAAAAGCACAAGCGATTCCACCAGTATGGTTCGGACGTCATGCAGGCCATCGGCAGGCAGCAGTATGAACTGGCCCAGCAGCTTTGCCGGGAGGCACAGCAATATTCCACCGGACTGATCGCGGACATGGAAAAAATATTGCAGCTTTCAAAATAACAGAACAAAAATAGAGGAATGTTCCCCCCATCAGCCGGATATATTGAAACAGCCGGAGTAGATGGGGGGATATCATTTTATGGAGAAAAGACAGAGTTGGTGGAGCATCCTGGCCAAGGCCATGATCATAGGCGGCACCATGACAGTGCCGGGGGCCAGCGGCGGCACCATGGCCATGATCCTGGGGATCTATGAGGATCTGATCGAGGCTGTGGGAAGTCTGCCCCGTCTGTTGGGTGACTGCCTATTTTCCGGAAGCGGGGCCTCTGTCTCCGGGTCCCGTTACAGTACAGAAGGGGGCAGCGCTTCTGCCCCCCCAATCCGACGAGATGCAAAAAAGAACGGACCTGAGATTACAGGGCCCCAGTGCTTCCCAAAAGCACATCATTTTCGGGAAGCACAACACATCCTGAAAAATCTGCGTTTTCTGGCGCTGTTCTGCGGGGGCGCGCTGGCTGGCATGGCCCTGCTGGCCGGGGGAGTGCTGGCCCTGCTGGAGCGCTGGCCGGTAGTTGTCAGCTACTTCTTCCTGGGAGCGGTGGCCGGAGGCATCCCTCTGATCTGCAGGCAGGCGCAGGTTAAAAAAATGACCTGGCAGGTATTTTTCTGGCCCCTGACAGGTCTGTTTATCGTCTATGGTCTGGCGGCGCTGCCGGAAGGGCTGTTGACCGCCGGAATGTCCGGCGGCGTCTCTCCCGATGCCTTTTCCCTCACTCGGTTCCTGTTTCAGTTCCTGGGCGGCTGTATTCTGGCTGTGGCCCTGATCCTGCCCGGCATCAGCGTATCCCAGATGCTGCTGATGCTGGGGCTGTACGAACCGGTGATGACGGCGGTAAGCCAGTTCCATTTCCTGACTCTGATCCCCCTGGGAGCCGGTGCCGCGCTCTGCACTCTGCTGGTCACCCGCCTGCTGGGGGATGCCATGCAGCGCCGCCCCCAGCCCACCTATCTGCTGATTCTGGGATTCGTGCTGGGCTCTCTGGGGGAACTGTACCCCGGCCTGCCCGCAGGCTGGGACCTGCTCTTCGCTCCCCTGGCCGCGGCCGCGGGTTACCAGCTGCTCTCCCGCCTGTCCCGCCGGGCAGGTCAGACGGAGGCTATTCCCCGGTGCCAGCGCTCTCAATGAGCGCTTTCAGCAGATCCGGGTAAGGGTAAGTCAGCTCCCTGCGGTTCAACAGGCCAAAGTTCTCCCCTTCTCCCTCGAAAGCGCCATTGTCCCACCAGATACAGGGAATGCCATACTCGGCGGCCTTGCTCACATAGTACTCGGCCCACTGGGCACGTTCCTGCTCGTTGTCCTTGTTTATAGCGCCGAATTCTCCGATAATCACCGGCACACCCTTTTCCAGAAACAGCTCGTTCAGTATCTTCATCAGGTGGTCGATGTCTTTGGTATCATTGTCCCATGTGGAGCGACCCGCCGTATTCAGCGCGAAATCATAGGGGGTATAGGCATGTACCGACACAATCAGATGCTCATCCTCGGGCAGCACAATCCCCTTCAGAGCCACATCGCTGGAGGAGGCCGCATATCCCGGCACCATGAGGTTGCGGATGGTATTGTTGCCGCCGGTGGCCCTCACTGTGTCCACAAATACCTGGTCCAGATAGTTGACCACATCGCGGCCTTCCTTGTCGCCGCCATTCCACTCCACGCTGGTTCCCTTTTTCCGGGGTTCATTCATTCCCTCAAAGATCAGATGCTCATCATAATCCCTGAAACGCGTGGCAATGGCAGTCCACAGAGCGGCCAGCTGTTCTGCCGCCGCGTCCTTGTTCTCCTCGGAGGGGAAATGCCATTCCTCATGATGAATATTGACAATCACGTACACCCCCCGGCTGTAGGCATAGTCCACCACCTCCTGGACCCTGTCCATCCAGGCCGGCAGGACATTGTATGACGGTGCGCCTCCCATCTGGCCGCCCCAGGACACAGGAATACGGATCACGTTAAAGCCCTGGTCAATAATGGAATCGATCATCTCCTGGGTGGTTTTGGGGTTTCCCCAGGCCATCTCCGCATTCACGCCGATGCTGCTGCTGATAGAATCCAGTGTGTTTCCCAGGTTCCAGCCGATCTTCATCTCCTTTACCATGTCCATGGGAGAAACGTCCTGCATAGTAATCTCCATATCCGGCACAGCGTTTTCAACCTCCTTCGTCTCCTCGTCCGCTCCCACGCCCTCCGGTGCCGCGGAATTATCCTGCTGCCCGGCGCTTTCCTGTCCTCCGGCGTTTTCCTGCTCCCCGGTGCTTTCCTGTCCTCCGGCGTTCTCCTGCTCCCCGGCGCTTTCCTGTCCTCCGGCGTTCTCCTGCTCCCCGGTGCTTTCCTGTCCTCCGGCGTTCTCCTGCTGCCCGGCGCTTTCCTGTCCTCCGGCGTTCTCCTGCTCCCCGGTGCTTTCCTGTCCTCCGGCGTTCTCCTGCTGCCCGGCGCTTTCCTGCTCCCCACCGTCTTCCCTCCCCTGGGAAGACTGCTCCGATTGCTGCGCTGCTGCCGGATCAACCGCTCCGTTGTCTCCGCACCCTGCCAGGGCCGCCGTGGTCAGCACACAGCAAAGCAATACTGTCAACACTTTCCTCTTCATACCTACCTCTTTTCCGCCACAACCAACATCTGGTGAGCCAGGGCTTCTGCACGTCTGCGATATTGCGCA
Source organism: uncultured Acetatifactor sp. (assembly GCA_910583845.1). Lineage (GTDB taxonomy): Bacteria > Bacillota > Clostridia > Lachnospirales > Lachnospiraceae > Acetatifactor. Next base: position 93,034 of record CAJUAB010000013.1, on the reverse strand, counting down.
GACAGATCTTAGAATATGTACCATCCGCCCCTGTTTTCTCTATGCTATCACAAAAGGCCAATCCCTGACAACCCCTTTTCACCGAAATGCGGCTTACCGTATTCCGGAGCGTGTCTGAAACACCCTCCGGCCCTGCTCTTTTCTTAAAGCCAGCGCAGGCGGCCGGTCAGCTCCACTCTTCCGCATCCTTTCCTGACGCTGCCGATCTCATAGCAGGCATAGTGTTCTGACACAGCCGTCATGATCTCTTCCTTTTCATCCGGGGAAACCACCAGTATGAAGCCCACGCCCATATTGAAGGTCCGCAGCATCTCCTCATCGCTGACCTTGCCCTGGGCCTTGATATATCGAAAGATCGGCAGGATGCGGATGCGTTCCCGGTCAATCTGCGCGCAGAGCCCCTCCGGTATGACACGGCACAGATTGCCGGCGATTCCGCCTCCGGTGATATGCGCCATGCCGTGCAGCCCCTCTCTTCCGAACAGCTCCTTTACAGCTCTGTAATAGGGTGTATGAGGTTTCATGATCTGCTCGATAAAAGTGATGCCCTCCACCTTGTCCAGCTTGATGGCGGGCATTTTTTCCATCAGCAGCCTGACCAGGGAATACCCGTTGGTATGCAGTCCGTTGGACGCGACGGCCAGCACCCTGTCCCCCTCCCGGATCGCGGAACCGTCCACCACCCTGCCTCTGTCCACAATCCCGGCGATGCTGGAGGTCAGAACATATACCCCCGGGGCAATCACCGAGGGCTGTATGGACGTCTCCCCTCCCACAAGGGAGCACTCATTTTCCGCGCATGCCCGGGAGACGCCCCTGACCAGAGACTTGATGGTATCCTTCTCCGCGTTCCCACAGACTATGGTATCCAGCACTGCCAGCGGCCTGGCTCCCATAACCGCTATATCGTTGACCAGATGATTGATCATGTCATGGCAGATGGATTCCGTGTAGCCGTACTCCATAGCCAGCTTCTGCTTGGAGCCCGGCTCTTCCGATTTCAGGACCAGCACGGGATTTCTGATCTCCGGAAAACGGATGTCATACAGGGACGCAAAAGGCCCCAGGCCGTTTAACACCCTGGCGTCACGGGAAAGCAGATATTCTGCCATCTCGTCTTTCATCGCGTCCGTATAGGAGATATCCACCCCCGCCTTGCTGTAGGACAGGCCCTCCTCCACTTTTTCATTGCCGGACAGAATCTCGTCAACCGTCACTCCCAGGGCGATTCCCAGATCATATAAAATCTCCACATTGGGACAGGCCGTGCCGTTCTCCCACTTGGACACAGCCTGAAAGCTGACATTCAGCTGATCCGCCAGCTGCTGCTGGGTCAGGCCGAGATTTTTGCGCTTTGCCGCTATAAAACTCCCCATTTTCATGCTGTCTAACATTTTCTCCTCTTTCCGCATTCCACAGACCGGGTCCATGGTATTGCACCTGCATATTTTATACCTGTGACCATCATACCATCCTCCTCCTCCAGGCTCAATAACCGGGCGACTGAATCTGTCATACGGATTCAACCGGCGGTAGAAGTCAAGACCACCGGCTTAGCTGGTGGCATGCATTGCCCCGGGGATACCTGCAAAGCAAGTATCCCCGGGGCATCCACAACAGCATCAGCAGAAATGCTGCTCCAGCCCTTCCACAATCTGACGCATTTCTGATTTGGTGGTAACATTCCTTGCCGCCTCCACCACCCGGCTTTTTTCCTCATCATCCAGTTTTGCATACGCGTCCATAGCTTTCGGACTCACGCCCAACTGGTAAATATCCCATACAGGATCACCGGCCCGGCGATGGTAAAGATTTTACAGCCCATGCCGAAGACCTGGCCTTCTGCTTGTGCCAAGTTGTTAGGACCCATGAATTTTAGGAAATTCCTTTCTCAAGCGGTATATCCTTGTCTTATTTCTTCCTATCGCTTCCACATCATCCATCACAGAGAGTATTTCTCTCGTCCTCGCCATGCTCAACCCCAGCAACTCTGCAATATCTCTGGTTTTTGCTATTTCATTCCCCTGCAAATACAATCTGATTTTTTCTTGATTATTCCTTGTTTTTATCGCTTGTTTTTTATCGCTTGCTTTTATCGCTTGTTTTTTATCGCTTGCTTTTATCACTTGTTTTTTTATGAATTTTAAAGTCAGCGATGTCCTGTCCGGATCAAAATCTTCCTTTATGTCAGGCTCTTCCCACCCTTCGTCTTCCCATACGTTAAAAATATTAGGCACTCCGCTTCCCGCATGTTCACCGATATCTATCAGATTAAACATTTTCATCAGACTCTTATTTCTCGGGTCAGATTTTCCTCCTCTGCGCATCTGCTCTTTACCGAGTCTGATATAGCCAGGATTCTCAAATACAATTTTTTTTTCCTCTTTGATGATAAGAACGCCATATTTCCCATAAAAGTCCGTATTGATGATGCAATTCGCCAACGCTTCCCTCAGCGCCCTGTGAACCGGCGTATCATCGACCCGAAAACCGCCCTCCATCCGAAATGGCACTTTAATATCTCGTGTAACCTTATTGTATACACGAAAATAAAAGTCAAATACATTTCCCGACCATTCGCCGGACGAAGACTGAAGCCTGTCCGTCCATCTGATTACCGTATCTGGATTTTCCCTGTAATCCAAAAAATAGTCCGGGAAATATCTCACAATGTCATATTCATTTCCAAACATAAGCATTCCGGCAGCCGTAGGATGAAGCTTTTTATCGTCTTTCGAAAAACCCGCTGCTCCGATCACTCTGAGATATTCCTTGTCATCCAGCCGCTCAAACGGATGTCCCGGTTTAAAGGATTTATGGCTGTTGCGATAACCGCGGATAGACTCCTGATTCAAATCTTCAATTTCAGCCTCCTCAAGAACTTCCATATCCATGGTTTCCTCTGCCTGATCCCGCAGCATTGTTTTTACCTGCAATCTGGTACAATGGTAATCCCCCTCCCAATTTCTGCGAAATGTCCCTCCAAACAAATCATCATTAATGTATACTGGCTTTTGCTCCCGTTTTGCGCCCGGCACCCAGATGACCATAATCACGTCATCTGTACCAGCCACTGAGAAAGTTTCCACATCATCGTCTTTCAAAAGATTGATGCTTACCTTTTTACGGTTGTTAATCATATCCCAGAAATCTTTCTTCAATTTTGCCGCATTTTTCAACCCGGTTGTATGCCAATTGCCTGATTTATCCTCTTTTACCCCAAGAATAATAACGCCGCCATAGCAGTTGGCAAAAGCAGAATAGGTATCCCATAGGCTATTGGGAAGTCCACCTTCTGCTCTTTTAACTTCCCTGCGGTTATCTTCTTTGTAGGAATCAAATTTTGCCAGTTCGAATAATTCTTTCATACTTGCTCCTCTAAAAGCTATTTTGAAATCTAAATCTTTTTCTAAAAGTTCTTGACATATCACCAGAATGCTATGCCAAATCTTTTTCTAAAAGTTCACACAGTTCAATCCCGCGCCCTTTTAACTTATACTTCAGCAGATTATGAATACGATCATCACAGGTAACAAAAAATAACTGCTCCATGGTTGCTTTTGATGTCATTTGATACTTAAGTAAATCCATGAACGCAAGCATATTTACATCATCCATACATGCTGTTAGATCATCAATAAAAAATACCTTCATCTTTTCGCGGTCATTTCTTGCATTGATACCCGCAAAAAAATGCGCCAACATAAAGACATTAATCTGACCATTACTTAAAACATTAACAATATTCTTACCTTTATCATCGACTAATGAGATTCCCTCATTTTCCTGGATGATTTTAATTCCATCATCAAAATTTAGTCTTATCAGCTTATTATAGAACTTGCTTAGAGCTGGACCTACTTTTTCATACTCGTCCTTAGAAAGTTTCTCTATAATTGCTTTGATATCTTTTGCTCTTTGAGATGCAATATCTTTCAGCTTTTGAAGCTCTTCTATCTCTGCATCAAGTTTCTGATTCTTCTTCTTCTCCTTCTCCAGATTCTGGTTCAGGTCAGATAAAATCTGATTTGCAAGAACACTATCTATCGCATTGAGCTTTGACACAAATAAATCATAAGAGAAATCCGAAATGTCATAAGGTTTGGTAATAAGATTTTTCACCTTTGCAAATGTCTGTTGCACCGACTCATTTTCGAACTTGTAACCCAAAACCGTCAAAATCTGCTGATAAGACTCTTTTATTTCCTGCTCTTTGGATTCCTCTAAAAGTCCCTTCTCTACAGCAGCCAGTAAGTTCTGCACCTCTTTCGCGGTAAATTCTTCTATATTGATTTCTTTATGGATTTTCTGTAATTTTTTTACCTCTTCAAAATACGGCTGTATCTCATCCTTCAAAGTTTTTAAGTCACTAATCTTATTCTCTAGGTTTTCCGTTTCTTTTTCCACTACTGTTTTTGTGTGATTAATGAGCTTCTGATAAAGCTTTTCAATCTCCGTTTGTAACAAGGTTTTTTCTGCTTCTTTTGCCTTGACAGTTTCCCCGTTCTGCCTGATATACTCATCAGCTTCCTTAAGGATTAAATTTTCCTCCATGGTAGAAAACGACTCCGAACCGCAAATGGGACATCGGGCAACACCATTCCTTTTTAAAGCGGCATCTCTATGTTCAATCACCACTTGTTTATTCGCGGAAAGAGAAGATAACAGCTGTAGCATCTTATTATTTTTAGAAAGTAACTCAATCTCGTCAGAAAGCCCCTTCGCCTTTTTCTCTTTCTCTTTAATTTCCTTCTTATCCACATCAAATTCAGACTGCGTAAAGCCACCAATTTCTAAAGCAATCACCAATTCCCCCTCCTGGAAAATCGTATTCCTCGAAAGAGACAAGCTCTTCAATTTTCCAAGCTTCGATTCTAAATTTGTAATTGCATCTGTATTCTTGAATAATTCAGCTTTCACTGCACGTCGAATATGATCTTCCTTCGTTTCCCAGTAAGAAACAATTTTTTTGATAACAGACTGCTGGTTCTTCAAATCCTCATTTTCTACAAGTTTATTGATTCCTTCTTTCGCTATCTGGTAACCACAATTTTCTACTTCCGCTTTCTGCGCAGTTAACTCCTCTTTTTTGAGAACTGCAATCTCCGTCTTCTCACCCGGATAAAAAACAGTCAAAGGGTACGGAACCTGCTTTGCATCCTCACGAGCTTTCTCCAACTGCTTTTCAATCTCCCCAATCACCTCCTGCGATACCTTCTGTTTCGCCTTGTCCTCCATATAGCGATCTACATCCTCAGCAAAAAGATCCAGATTCTCCGCAATCTGTTTCTGCCTATCATAATTTGTGATAAACTCGCCGAAGAAATCATTTAAGTCTTTTCTCTTTTTGCTTTGGACATTAAATGACTTCTGAATATCGCAAAAATGAAAATTATAGAAACTATCTCCCACATATTCCCGGATAAATGCTTTCGCCATTTCTTCATTTTCATCGATTGCAACCTTAGATGACTCTGGATTTAACTCGTCCTTTGTCTGCTCTCTGCAAAGAATTGTCTCTTTTTCTCCATCAAATAACCAGAGAACTACCCTGACCTTCATTTTCACTCCAGCATCCCGGTTCTTTAGGATACCATCGGTGTTCATCTTGCGATCAGCATCATTGGTGCTTCTAGTATCAAAAGCAGTTTTTAATCTTCCAATATTGCCAGTCAGACACCACTCAATTGCATCGACAATTGTCGTCTTACCAATTCCATTCGCAGCCGAAAGAAGTACAACCGACTTATCATAAAATTTAATTTCTTTATTGCGAAATCCTCTAAAATTCTCCATACTTATTTTACGAATTATCATCTTTTCAGCCACCCCTTAATCTTCTCGTAATCCTGCTCTCCAAAAGACTTATCCAGTATATTATCTTTTTTATTCCTGCTCACCCTTTTTCGTTTCTTTTCCATAAGTGCCAAAAGCCCCTCATCCTCCGGCAACAACTGACTCAATCGTTTCATTTGCTCCCCATCCGGTTCAATTGCATCTGTGGGAATCATATGAAACGGCAATTCAATCGCCTCGCCATCATCAATTACAATCCTATCCTTATTTTTCATATCGCCCTTAAGGATGATTTTTCTTGATATTAGCAAATTACTCTCTTGGCTCCTATCTGGAATTCCTTCGGAATAAACAATCAACTGCACAATATTATACATTAGATTATGAATCGCTTCTGATTTTCCATTAATAATCGTAAACACACGAATTCGCTCATCCCAGTAATCACATAGAGAATCTATTTTCTCCAAATCCCCATCCAGAAGGAAAAATAATTCATCTTTTTGATCGCTGATAAAAATACTTAATAACGTTTCCGGTTTATGATCTAAATCAAAAATATCCTCCAGATTTATTTTATATTCACAAGCTACATCCCCGACAAGGATATCTTTGTAGCCGTTTTTTTTAAACTCCTCCTGTAAAATCATAACTACGTCTCCTCTTCCACACATTTCAAAGAAAAAATGCAATTGTTGCAATCTTCTTGTTTACCCCACTCATTCTCATCAATTCCAATACAATTCATACACTCAATATAAAAACTATCTCGTCCCAGATCTGCAACCGTAGGGTTCTCATTTACGTTTGCCGTACTATAGTTATAATAATTTTTTCCCCTCATAAGTTTACTATTCTCAAAGAACCATTTCTCAGGTTTTGGTGATATATTCACCATGCGTTCCACAATCTTTCGCTTTACTCTATTAAAATTTCCGCCTACACGAGGTAGAATCACGCTATGGTTTACGTATTTATCTTCCGGGAAATTCAAACAAACATAGTCAGTCACTGAGGAATCCACATAATGCAACGGATTAAACATTTCCAAGTGAGCAGAAATGCCTGTTTCATTATTCACTTTCTTCTGACAGATGTTCAGCATGATCTTCCACAAATACTCCAGAAAAACAAGAAAACCCTGTTTGCATTCAGCAACGTAGAGCAGTCTACCATCTACAGAAGTTCCTCTGTAGCCAGCAATCTTGCTGATATCATCCGTGCTATATGTATTCAATAACTGATATTGACCATCCACGGTCTTACCAATTTCATTTATCCATCGCATCGTATTCTGGTAAATCATGTTCAACATGCGTGTCTGTATATCTGAGAGATCATTACTATTTATAATCTCCCCATATTCCTCACAAACGATGCCCGCCAAATAACTTGCAATTGTCTGTTCCGTCTTCGTCTTGACAGATTCTGTCATATATTGATCAAATTCTTTTTTATCCACTCGCAGCTGTTCAAAAACAGGATTAACTAATGTATAACGTCGCTGTATATACGAAATTGCGAGCCCCAGCAATATGAACTGCCAGTGCTCATTATCTCCGTCCTTATCTGGATTCGGATAAGCCTCGGCCAATGCTTCCATCAATTTCTCTTCATACTGATTGATATCCGCTTGGAGGAAGATATCATATTTTGAAACAAACTCTTTCAGAGAGTCCTCCGAGGCCATGCCAGCAAAAAGATTTTTCTTTTGTAACTCTTTCTTATTCGTCGTATAAACTTCTGCCTTCAGCCAGGCAGTTGAACCTGCTGCATCCGGATAAGCTGCTGACTTGGGAAGCGCATTTCCAAGTCCGATATACGTTTTCATTTCATCAAGCGTCGGTTTCCCAACCTCTGAATCTCTATGAATATAAAGGCTCGGTTTTGCTTTCAAAGTACTCCGAAGCATCTGAAGACGGAGATATTGATAATAAAGATCTGTTAAAATATCCTTCATATTTGGATATGTTTTCGGATAATACTTTACCTGAATAAACTCAAATGTACCATCCTCAAAAATTACATCTACATCCTCAAGATATTCTGAACAGACATACTTTACTTGATTTTGAAGGAGACACATAATCGTGACATAATCCTGAAACAAAAATCCCCTGATCTTATCTGTGGCATCTCTATTCCTATCCCCCTCATACATGACTGATAATTTATCTACTTCTGCATTCATTAGCACACTCACGGATCGTCCCCCTTCTACGCCGCCACATTAGTATTTATTATATCCATAACCACTTCAATCCTAATCTACATTTATATATTCATATTATAAGCGAAAAAAGCTAAAAGTACAATAAAAAGCAGGCTGACAAATCATTTCATTCGCCAACCCGCCCTTAATTCAAACTATATTCCTTTGTTTTTTACGTCTTTCCTTAAAAGACCCCAAAACATTTCCCAATCCAGTACCCAAGCCCCAGCACCCAACTGGTAAAGATGCCGAAGAGGATCACCGGCCCGGCGATGGTAAAGATTTTACAGCCCACGCCGAAGACCTGGCCTTCCTTCTTGTACTCGATGGCAGGCGCCGCCACGGAATTGGCAAAACCCGTGATGGGCACCAGCGCCCCTGCGCCGCCCCATTTCACAATCTTGGGGTACAGGTTAAATCCTGTGAGCACCACGGAACACAGTACCAGGATCAGAGAGCACCAGCTGCCTGCGGTCTGCTTGTCCAGATTCAGCTTTTCACAGTAGTTCAGAATAAATTGTCCGACGCAGCAGATCATGCCGCCTGTGATAAACGCTTTGAGCATCTGTAGTCCCAGATTGTGCGTGGGAGTCACCTGCTTCACATATTTTTCATAATCCTGTTTTTGCTTATCATTCATACCTTTTTCCTTTCTGTAATCAAAGTTCCCTTCCTGCATTCCCAGCCCCCTTCAGCTTCCCTCAACCGCCTGTCACTCTGTGCAGCTCCTGCCAGAAATAAAACAGGGAACCGCAGAGCTTGCCCACCGCCATGGCCAGCACGGCGCAGCCCAGCCCGTGGCGGAAGGAAATGCGCCTTGTAAATATGGGAATGCTGTCCAGCATCTCCGCGATGGCCAGGGCCAGGCAGCCCACAAACATGCCGTAAAACAGTCCGGAAATACCCAAAAATCCCTGGCCCAGCGCCTCCCACAGCCAGCCGAGTCCCGGCAGACGGCTCTCCAGCCATGCGCCGATCCGGAGATAGCGGCTGAAAATACTGAAAATACACCCCACGATAGTTCCCACCATCACCATATCCTCATAGAGCCAGATTTCCTTCGCGGAGTGGGTTTTCCCCGCGAAGCGGGGGACCAGCCCCACGGCGCTGAGCACCGTAAACACCCCCGCCGCCGCCAGCAGGCCGAAGCTGAATCCCGCCAGGGCCAGCAGGCACCACATGATTCCCTGCATCAGGCATCCACCTCCTTACCTTCCCGGCCCGCGGTGTCCACCAGCGCCTTGTTCACATCCTCCTCATAGTTGCGCATGGACACTTCTATAGGAGTGGGGTCCTTGGTGATCCGCCTGCCGCCGATATGGTTGAAAAATACAATGATGCCCAGCGCCAGTCCCAGACTGTAGGCCACTTCCAGCACATTCAGCCCCCCCGGCTCCCTGCCCATGGCAATTCTGTAGATCTCCGTAAAAACCTCGTTGATTCCCACATCATTGTGAAAAGCCATGATGGTAAAGCCGGTTCCAAAAAAGCTGACCAGACACACCAGCGCCACCTTTGCCCAGAGTTTCGCCCCCTTGCGCCCGGGTACGGATACCCGTTCCAGCACCACGTCCGTCTCCCCCACTGACTGGACGGTAATCCCCGGACAGGCTTCCTCCATCTGAGAGATTATTTTCAGCACGCTGACCACCGCGCGCCGCTGGCCTCCCCCGCCTGCCCACGGCCTCTTTCCGCTGCCGCTGCTTTTTCCTCCCTGGGTCTGGTCGCTGTCCGTGAAATGATGCACCTTGATGGCCTTACATTTGGCCAGCACCTGCTGGTCCGTGCATTGCAGGGTGGCAATATCTTTCAGAAAAACGTCCCCGCCCTGACATTCCACATTCCGGTCGCATTTCAGATATACAGTTACGTTTGCCATAGCATTTCTTCCTCCGGCGATTCCGATAACGGCACTGAAATTTCGCTTTCCATTTCCGCAGGACATTATGTGAAATTCCCGAAGCGTGTCTGAAAACCGCCTTCTGACAGATGTGCGTCACCGTTTGTTGAAAATTTGCGCGGATATCGCGCAAAATGAACGTACAGCCGGGAATGACTTTTCAGACACGCTCTGATGCCATCCGCTATCTCTTTTTTCTTTTCATATTGATTATTCGTTTCCAGATCTTCTGAAAGTTATGCAAATACATCATTTGACCGACACAAAAAAAACGGAGAAGCCCACAGGCTCCTCCGACGGTTCCGATCTCTCAATCGTTCTGTATAGATTTCTCAAGGGCCGCGTCCCAAATCGGCTGGAATACGCTGAAATCAGAAAAAATCAACCGCTTTCCTCAGTCCCACATCCTGAACGCGATATTCATATCCACTTCCCCTTTGATCCCGTTGACGCTTCCCTTCTCCGAGTACTGCCATACACCGTAGGCATACGGGTAATAGAGATCCTCTCCGTAATAGGCGAACCACTTGTCATAGTTCTCCAGCCGCTCCAGCTCCAGCAGCAGCAGAGCCGTCTCCATGTTGTGATAGAACATGGACTTATAGCCCGCGGCCTCGATGGTATCCAGAAACGCGATGGTCACATTGGTGCGCTCCTGAGGAGTCAGCTGGTTCATCCGCGCCGTACTGCTGCCCACCTTCTCCACATCAAACACCACGGGGCAGTCGATCTGATAGGGAGCGATGCGCTCCAGCACAAAGTTGGCTTCCTCCACAGCCTCTGCCTCCGTGACGGCCTGGGAGAAGAAATAGACACCTACCTTGATGCCATGGGCCAGCGCCCCCTGGATATTGGCCTGGAACGTCTCGTCCTCCACCAGTTTGCCGCTCTCGTAGCCCCGCAGGCCCAGCCGCAGAAAGACAAATTCCACGCCGTCCGCCGCCACCTTTTCCCAGTCTATGCTGCCCTGATACTTGGAGACGTCAATCCCCATATGGGACACCACCTGCCCGTTCTCCAGATACTGGAAGCGGCCGTTTTCCAGGACCTGCAGATTCTCCTGCAGATAGCCATGCTGCGCCAGTTCCCTCTGGATGGGCACAAAATGATATTTGCCGCCGCTGACCAGCACCACATCGTCAGGGTACAGGGGGCGCAGCGTCTCCAGCGCGGACTGGCCTTCCGCCAGCTGCACCCGGATCTCCCCCAGAATCTCCTCCTCCTGATTGTGGAGCGCAGTCTCCAGCGTCTGTTCGTTCTCCGCCTGGGCCTGGGCCACAGCCTCCGCCACCTTCTGGTCCAGCTCCTCCTGGGTGTAGATATTTCCCTGGGCCATCTGGGCGCTGCCTATGGCCTCCTGCAGCATCCGCTCCGACTCACCCGTTTTGGAATCAATCCAGGAATATACCATAATCGCCAGCAGCGTGACCAGAAACAGCCCGCCGAAAGCCATCACTATACCCACCACATAGGAGAGGGTAGCCTTTCTCCGCAGACGCTTCCTCCGCTGCCTGTTCTCCTCGTCATAGGAACTCAGTGTCCTGCCATCCCGCTTATCCGTCTTGTTCTCTTCGCTCATTTTGTACTCCCATCTTTCCATGCAATCCGAACTATAGTCAATGCCGTCGAAAGTTTCAATATTGTTCTCCGTACTTTTCTACTATAATCGAATTTATGTGCGTTGGGAAGAGAGAATACATAAAATTTATGATTTTTTAAGGATCGTTCACTCCACCGCCAGCTGCCGCATATGCAGCAAAATCTTCTTTTCCAGGCGGCTCACCTGCACCTGGCTGATGCCCATGATGGACGCCACTTCCGTCTGGGTGTGGTTACGATAGTAGCGCAGCACGATCAGTTGTCTCTCCTGCTCCTGCAATGTGGACAGAAGCTGCTGGAGCAGCAGGTGATTCAGCAGGCTCTCCTTCTCCGGGTCCTGACTGCCCGCGCTGACGCTGCCGCAGCCGCCGGTCCCCGCCGCGACCTTGTCCACCAGATAGACCTCGCTTCCGTCGTCCTGATATACCGACGCATAGATGGACTCCACTCGGGTCTCCGACTCCATGGCCATGATAATGTCCTCCGGTTCGATCCCCGTCTCCCGGGCAATCTCATTGATCCCCGGCTCCCTGCCCAGCTCTCCCTGGAGCCTGGCCCTGGCCATTTTAACCTTAAGCGCGCGTTCCTTCAACGTCCTGGACACCTTCACCGGCCCGTCGTCCCGCAGGAACCGCTTGATCTCTCCGGTGATCATGGGCACCGCATAGGTGGAAAATTTCACGTCATAGGACAGATCAAACTTGTCCACCGCCTTCATAAGCCCGATGGTTCCGATCTGAAACAGGTCCTCCGGCTCCACGCCTCTTCCCAGAAAGCGCCGGACAATCGTGCGCACCAACCCCAGATTTTTCTCTATCAGTACTTCTCTCGCCGCTTTATCACCTGCCTGTGATTTTGCAATCAGCACTGACACATCTTCCATACATTCCTTCCCACATGCCGCGTAAGCTGTCCGCGGCGCTATACCTGTGATTCCCCTTTCCTGTTAAGGTGATTGCATAACTCGCTTTCTGGAAACAAAGGATGGTCACTCGCGGGCAGGGCTTCGCAATCACCTATAAAATCCATACCTCCCCAGCCGCTTTGACCATCCACTCTCAGTTCCCCTCCTCGATCAGAGGATAGGTGCCCAGCTTTTTCACCATACGCACCAGCGTGCCCTGCCCGGGTTTGCTATGTACCTCCAGTTCATCCATAAAAGCCTCCATGAACGCGAATCCCATGCCCGAACGGTCGTACTCCGGCTTGGTGGTATACAGGGGCTCCATGGCCTGCTCCACATCCGCGATCCCCTTGCCGCGGTCCTCCACCTCTATTTGCAGCACATCCTTCTCCAGACGGCAGCGCAGCTGCACTTTCCCGGGATGGATGATCAGATACGCAGGCTGACTGTTGCCGTGTTTCCCATAACCGTACACATTGTCATAACCATGGATAATCGCGTTGGTCACCGCCTCGGACACAGCGGTTTTGATATCCGCCACCTCGTCCAGAGTAGGATTCAGATGCGCCACGAAAGCGGCCACTGCCACTCTGGCAAAGCTCTCGTTCAGAGATACGGCGTCAAACTCCATGCTCATCTCATTTTTCCAGGGCAATCTCTCGACGACGCCCGCATTCTGTTGTAACTGTTTTTCTGCTGTCATACACCTGCTCCTCTTTTCTCCAAAATTTCCTTTTCGCTTCCTCTTCCCCATAACCGGCACACAGCCTGCGCAGCGCTCCGGCCCTGCCCGCATCTTTCTAATCCATAACCTCAATCAGCTTGTTCAGTCCGGATACGCACAAAATTCTGCGGATCTGCGGGTCCGCATGAATGGCGTAGACCTTGCCGCCAAAGCAGGCGATCTTCTTGTATCTGCCCATAATGATACCGACCCCGGAGGAATCCATAAACCTCGTCTCCTCAAAGTCAAACACCACGTTTTCCACTTCCTCCTGTAGTATGTAGCTGTCCGCCTTCTCGCAGATGTAGGACGATTTGTGATGGTCCACCTCCTGCGGCAGCTTCACCATCAGACAGTTGTCAATAATCTGAAAATCCTCCATGTCTCTCACCTTTCCATATAGAGTTGCGCATCCTTCCCACCGGCAGATGTCCCTCCGTTCCGCCGTTTATCGACATTTTCCGCATAAAAAGAGAACATATCCCTGCCGACATGTTCTCTCTTCCTTGGTAGCTTATGCACATTTTTCCATAAGGTATTTTACTGGTTGGCCAAATCATTCTTTAATCTCTGTATAATCTGTCTTGCGGTGTTCGCCCGATCCCGCAGCGGTAATATTTCCACAAATTTCTCCAGGGCGGCCAGCGCCTCCTCACTGCGTCCCACGCCGTCGTAGGAACGTCCCAGGGCATAGTAAGGGTCTCCGTTCTGCGGGTTATACTTCACCGCCTTTTCCAGAACTGGAATGGCCTCGTCAAAATTGCCCGCCAGATATTGCGGATTCCCGATCTCATAATACGCCGCGCTCATATAGGGACCGATTCCGTCAAACAACAGCCGGTACAGATTCTGAAAGGACTGGGAAGTTTCCTCCATCACCACTCCCGCCTCAATCTGTTCAAGCCCGTCCGCCGTCTCCTGGAAATACTGCCCTCTCTCTACGCTGGCCTCCGGGTACTGCATGGCGGTCACATATAAGCCGGCCGCCACCAGCAGCTGATCCATGGCCTGCAGCGTTCCGTCCGTACCCGCGTACCGGACCAGCTCTCCCTGTAGTCTGGCCGTCTCCTGCTCGATCTCCTTGATCTGATTTTCCAGATCCGAGATCGTATTGTTCTTGGCATCGCTCTCATTGGATATCTCGTTGATCTTCTGCTGGGACTCGTTGAGCACATTGGTGCGCACGGAGGGCACCACCAGAAAGTACATGACAGCCACGCCGATTACCAGGCCCAGCACAATATTGAGCAGCGTGCCCACGCCGCTGCGCCTGGGCTCCTTGACGCCCTTGGGCTGAATCAGGATCTCATTTTCCGTCTGGAAGCGCACAGCCTCCTCCCGGTCCTTGCGGCGGGTGACCCTGCCCGTCTCATCAGGGGCCAGCATTCTGTCCACTTCCCGCATATAGGTGAGGGTCTGGATGTTATTGCGGTCCAGATCCGCGCATTTGGTCAGCTCCCGCCTGGCCTTGTCCCACTGCTCGCTGTCCATATACAAAAGCGCCAGCAGCTGGTGGGCGCGGATAAACCTGGGGTTGAGCGACAGAACCTTGCGGAGCTGGATCACCGCCAGATCCTTGCTGTCCTGTTTGCAGTACACCAGCGCCTGGTTGTATTTCTTGATGGTCTGATTGATGGCGTCCAGCCTGGACGCGCTGGCCTGAATCATATTGATATAATCGTCCGCGATGTTTTTTTCCGGGCGCGTATTCTTGCTGATGACCCACTCGCTGAGCGCCGCCACTGTCTCGCCCATTTCAAAGTATACCAGGCCCAGCAGATTGCGGGCCTCGATATTGTTCTTATTGAATTTCAGGCTCTGCCGCAGGCTGGTGACAGCTCCCGTCAGATCCCGGAACTCCGCCTTGGCAAGACCTTCATTGTAAAACAGGTTGGATAAAATCATGATCTTTTTATATAAAGCCACGTCCGCGCCGCAAGAAGTACAATAATCATGCTCCGACAGGTGGCAGCCGCAGTTATAACAAAACATTCTGTTCCTCCCATAAAGCCTTTCGCATATTATTGTTTTTCCGTTTCCTGGACATCCTGGAGCATCCGTACCAGCAGATCCGCCATATCGGTCAGATCCTGACTGTAAATGGACTCCTCCGCGTCCTCCACTTCAAGACTGGGACGAAATTTCTTTAGTTCTTCCTCAAAATTAATCATTCTGCTATGCCTTTCTATCCAAATCCCCCATCGCCCCGCTTAAGATCAGCCGGGCCGGCGTCGTTTTCAGTTTCCCTTATATTCCTTTTTGTATGGCTGCTTTCACTTCTCCCACCAGATACAGCGATCCGGCGATGTAGATCCTCTCCGGCACCGCTTTCGCCTCCCGGGATGCCAATATGGCCCGCAGCGCCGCGGGAACCGTGTCATACCGCGCCGCCGCAATGGCAGGATACTCTGCCAGAACCTGCTCCAGGCACTCCGGCCCCGCCGCCCTTTTATTATCCAGACGCGCAATACTCAGCCTCTCAAACAGACCGCTCTCCCCAATCCGGCGCAGCATGGCAGTATAATCCTTGTCCGCCACCACGGCAAACAGCAGATGCCTGCTGCCCGCATACCCATCCTGCGCCACGGACTCCAGAAACGCCCTGACACCGTCCTCGTTGTGCGCGCCGTCCACAAAAACCTCCGGCAGCACTTCCTCCATGCGCCCCGGCCAGAAGCAGTTCGATACGCCCCGCTCCATAAGCTCCGGGGAAAAACCCTCCTCTTTTTCCTGTTCCGCCAGCACCTCCAGAGCCCGCAGCGCCAGGCTGCAATTCTCGGCTTGATATCTGGCAAAAGTAGGAAGCGTCAGACTGACACTACCATAATAACGGGAAATATAAGAAAATGCAATGTTTTTATTACTGATTTTTGAGATTCTGTAGTCATTTTCCGACACAGAATATACATCCGCCGACAAATACCGCGCCCTGCTGCGGATTACCTGCCCTACCTCCTGACAGGTATCCGCAAATACCACAGGAGTTCCTTCCCGGATAATCCCCGCCTTTTCCCCGGCGATGGCCGACAGACTGTGTCCCAGGTACTCCACATGGTCCAGGCCGATCCGGGTGATAACCGCCAGCTCCTTGCGGGTCACGGCGTTGGTGGCGTCCAGCCTGCCCCCCAGCCCCGTCTCCAGGATACAGTAATCCGGCCGAGCCTTCGCGAAGATCAGCATGGCCATCAGGAAAAGGTATTCAAAAAAAGTGGGGTGGGTCTCCGGCTTTTCAAAGTCCAGCCGCTCATAAACCTGCAAAAAGGCCTCCAGGAATGCCTCCCGCTCAATCATTTTTCCGTCTGTCACAAAGCGCTCCCTTATGTCCACCAGATGAGGGGAGGTAAACACCGCCACCCTCCTTCCCGCGGCCTCCAGCACACTCCGCAGGTAGGCGCATACCGAACCTTTGCCGTTAGTTCCCGCCACATGAAGAATGCGTAGTCCGGCATCCGGGTCCCCCAGCCGGTGCAGGAACTTTTGTGTATCCTCCAGGGTGTTCTTGGACGCGAACCGGGGAATATTCAGAATATACTCCACCGCCTGATCATATGTGGTAATCCTCTGTCTCTTCATCATATCATTATCCCGCTTTCCATTGTACAGTATGGACGGCCGCTAAAAGGAGCCCGCAGCTTCCTGCGGACTCCTCCTGTCTTTCCCCGAAAAAGCCGGTCGCAAAAATATCTCACCTATTGTACCGCACTAATCCAGCTGTTGCAAGCGCAATTTTACCTGCTCCATCATCCGGGTGTACTTTGCCAGCTTCTCCCTCTCCTCCTGAATCTTGGCCTCGGGAGCCTTGGACAAAAATTTCTCGTTATTCAGCATGCCGTTGACCCTGGACAGCTCTCCCTGCAAGCGTTTCTCCTCTTTCCGCAGGCGCTCCACTTCCTGGGCAATGTCCACCAGCTCCGCAAAGGGCATATACAGGGTGGCACCGGGAATCACCACGGACACCGCGTCCTCCGGAATCCCTGCCTTGTCCCGCCGGGTGGCCACTTCGCCGGCATACGCCAAAGAGGCGAAAAACAATTTTCCCTCTTCAAAGATATCCAGAATCTTCTGCTCCCCGCTGACCACGAACACGCTGGCCTTGCGGCTGGGCGGCACGTTCATCTCGCTGCGCACATTCCGGATGCCCCGCACAGCCTCCTTGATGATCCCGATGGCTTTCTCCTGGGCCTCATAACAGCGCTCCTCCTTATACGTCGGCCAGCTGCTGATCATGATGGATTCCTCCTCCGACTGCAGGCTGCAGAAGATCTCCTCCGTGATAAAGGGCATATAGGGATGCAGGAGCTTGAGCGCGTCGATGAGCACCGTCCGCAGAGTCCACAGCGCCCCGTTCTGGCTGGCGGCATCGTCCGTATCGTACAGACGGGGTTTTACCATCTCGATATACCAGTCGCAGAACTCATCCCAGATAAAGTCGTACACCTTCTGCACGGCGATACCCAGCTCAAAATTCTCCATATTGTCGGTGACATCCCTGATCAAAGTGTTCAATCTGGACAGAATCCACTGATCCGCGGGCTCCAGATCCCCGGCGGCGGGCTCCGTCACTTCCTTGCCCTCCATATTCATCAGAATAAAGCGGGAGGCATTCCACACCTTGTTGGCGAAATTGCGGCTGTTTTCCACCCTCTCAAAATAAAAACGCATATCGTTGCCGGGGGCATTGCCGGTGATCAGCGTCAGACGCAGGGCGTCCGCGCCATATTTGTCAATGATCTCCAGAGGGTCGATGCCGTTGCCCAGGGATTTGCTCATCTTGCGCCCCTGGCTGTCCCGGACCAGTCCGTGAAACAGCACGGTCTTAAAGGGCTTCTCCCCCATCTGCTCATAGCCGGAGAAAATCATCCGGATTACCCAGAAAAAGATGATATCATAGCCGGTAACCAGCACATCCGTGGGATAAAAATACTTTAAATCCTCCGTCTGATTCGGCCAGCCCAGCGTCTCAAAGGGCCAAAGGGCGGAGGAAAACCAGGTGTCCAGAGTATCCGGGTCCTGGGTCAGATGCGCGTGGCCGCACTTAGGACAGCGCTCCGGCATTTCCCTGGCCACCGTCACCTCCCCGCATTTATCGCAGGTATAGGCGGGAATCCGGTGCCCCCACCACAGCTGGCGGCTGATACACCAGTCCCGGATATTGTCGGTCCAGTTGTAATAGGTCTTTTCCATACGCTCGGGAATCAGCCGGATCTCGCCCTTTTTCACCGCCTCCACCGCGGGCTTGATCAATTCCTCCATCTTCACGAACCACTGCTCCTTTACCAGAGGCTCGATGGTGGTCTTACAGCGGTCATGGGTCCCCACATTGTGGGAATAATCCTCTATCTTCACCAGCAGGCCCTGCCGCTCCAGCTCCGCCACAATGGCCTTTCGGGCCTCATAGCGGTCCATGCCCGCATAGGCGCCCCCGTTTTCATTGATGGTGGCGTCGTCGTTCATCACGTTGATCACGGGAAGGTCATGGCGTTTGCCCACCTCAAAGTCATTGGGATCATGGGCGGGGGTAATCTTCACCACACCGGTCCCAAACTCCCGGTCCACATAGGTGTCAGTGACCACCGGGATCACCCGGTTCATAATGGGCAGCATCACGCTCCTTCCGATGAGATGCCGGTACCGTTCGTCCTCGGGATGGATAGCCACAGCCGTATCGCCCAGCATGGTCTCGGGCCGGGTGGTGGCAAAGGTCAGAAACTCCGTGTCGCTGGGAGTGCCGTCCTCCCTCATGACCGGGTATCTGATATGCCAGAGATGTCCCGCCTGCTCCTGGTATTCCACCTCCGCGTCGGAGATGGAGGTATTGCACACAGGGCACCAGTTGATAATCCGGGCTCCCTTATAGATATAGCCTTTCTCATGCATCTTCACAAACACTTCCGTGACGGCCTTGTTGCAGCCCTCGTCCATGGTGAACCGCTCCCTGTCCCAGTCGCAGGAGGAACCCATCTTTTTCAGCTGAGAGATGATACGGCCGCCATACTCTTTTTTCCACTCCCAGGCGCGCTCCAGGAATTTCTCCCGGCCCAGGTCGTGCTTGTCGATGCCCTCCTCTTTCAGCTTCCCGATAATCCTGACCTCGGTGGCGATGGACGCGTGATCCGTCCCCGGCTGCCACAGGGCATTATAGCCCTGCATCCTCTTGAAGCGGATCAGAATATCCTGCATGGTATTGTCCAGCGCATGGCCCATATGCAGCTGCCCGGTGATATTCGGGGGCGGAATCACGATGGTAAAGGGGGTTCTGCTGTGGTCCACCTCCGCGTGAAAATATTTTTTCCGCAGCCATTTCTCGTACAGTCTGTCCTCTATGCCCTTGGGGTCATAGGTCTTAGCCAACTCTCTGCTCATACTTTTTCTCCTTGCGATCAATATAATTCGGGGCAGCGCGCATCAAAAAGCCCTCTGCGGACCTTCCGGCCTGCAAAGGGCGCCCCTGCGCGTTACCACCTTTGTTCACGGACATCTCTCAACGCCCGTCTCCGCGACTTTCTTCTATATAAAGTCCTATCCGCTAACGGGGATAAACCGTGCATCCCTACTCACGCCATGGCGCATCCTGCCGTGGCATATCCTGCCGTGGCATACCTGCCACCAATCTGCGCCCATACCCGGCAAAAAAACCTTCCATGCGTCTCTTTCAGGAACCGGCTCGAAAGCTACCTTCGGAATGCCTTCCTTCAGGCGGCCTCCCAGCGTGTTTCCACAGCCGCCCTCTCTGACAAGGGGTCATTCCTACTCCTCTTTGTCACTGCCTTTGTCTGCGTACTATCTTAATGCAGCGCAGGGGCTTTGTCAAGGTATTTTTGCGGCATTCAGCTCTTCCATGCCTGATACAGCTGCGCGATGATCTGCTCGATGGGAGCCCGTCTGATCTCCACATCCCTGATCCCGTCAACGTGGGACAGCATCTCCAGCAAAAGCCGGATGGACGTGCGGGACAAATCCGCTTCATATTCAAAGGCGCCGTGCTGCCCGCCCAGCAGGCGGCAGCCCGCAAGCTCCGGCTGTCCGCCATCGGTGGTCACCGTAAAATGCGTCATATTTCCTGTCAGCAGGCGCAGTCCGTCGAAATCTCCGTCATAGGCAAGTCTTCCCTTCGAGATCATCAGGATTCTCCGCGCCATCTCTTCGAGGTCATCCATATCATGACTTGTCACCAGAATTGTCACACCGTCTTCCCGGTTTATTTTTTTCAGAAATTCTATCATCTGCCGTTTCGCCACCACATCCAGGCCAAGGGTCGGCTCATCCAGCAGAATCAGTTCCGGAGAGTGCAGCAGCATCATGGCCAGATCCGCCCTCATCCGCTGCCCCAGCGACAATTCCCGGGCAAAGGTATTCAGAATCCCGTCGATCTCCAGCAGCTCCCTCATCCTTTCCAGATTCCGCCTATAGACCCCGTCCGGAATATCCCATACCACCTTTTTCCATTCAAAACTCTGTATCACCGGGTGATCCCACCAGAGCTCCGTCCGGTTTCCAAACAAAACCCCCAGCCTTTTCATCAGCGGGATTCTGTCCTTTTCCGGTGACATTCCCAGCACAGAGATCCTTCCCTGTGTGGGCCGGAGCATACCGGCCAGCAGTTTCATGGTCGTGCTCTTGCCCGCTCCGTTGGGCCCCGCATAGGCCACGAACTCCCCCTTTTCAATCTGAAAAGTGATATCCTCCAGCGCGGCTATGGTCTTTTTATGCTGCCGGAAAATATTTCCGCCCCCCTCTTTTTTCTGCCATTGTGTAAATATTTTGCTGACGGAATCTACCATAACCGCCGTATGCTCAGGAGCGATGTCCGCCCGGGACATATCTGTTAATTCCTTTTTTGACATAATATCGAAATCCTTTCTTAAAAAAACAAGCCGCGGACAGCGACGCGAAAAGCGCGAAGGCCGTGGGATAAAAAGTTTCAAACGTGGCCGTCTTACCCAGCAGGATCATTGTGGGAAACCAGGCCGTAAGCCCTGCGGGAAAAAGCGTCAGCAGCGGATACCGCACATAGGCCGGCATACCCGACAGCGGAAACGTCATGGTACGCTCCACGCTGTATATCACGGTGGAGGATATTTCCTCACACTGCACCGGAGCATAAAAGGCAAGGCTGGAAAGCAGATAGGAGAGCGCCACTACAATCACCATGCTGACAGCCAGCAGAAGGACCAGCAGTCCCGGCCACCACCACGGCAGAGAGGCCTCCAGATTGCACAGCGCCACGATCAGCAGCGCGGCTCCCGACAAAAAGGTGCTGGAGCCGGTAAAAGGAAAAATCCCCACCGTGAGCTGTACCCCATAGGGAAGCGGCATGACAAACATATGCTCCCACTGGCCTCTGCCGATAATCCTGCTGGGAAACAGCGCGTTGCAGCCGCCCATCATATTCAGAAAACCCATGACAAGATTGCCGTATGCCAGCATAAACAGGACCTCGAAGCGATCCATGCCGCCGATCCCCCCGAATTTCCAGGCCAGCAGAAATATGCCGGATACGGCCGATATGTTGGAAATCAGATCCGCCGCTATGACAAGGGCCATAAACTTTCCGTCCCGCGCCAGGGAAGCCAGATCCATCCTGGCGTAAATCCCCAGCAGCCTAAAATATCTCTTCACGGATACCCTGTTATCCACCAAAGCTCACCATCCTCTCTCTTGACCTCCAAAACCAGCAGATTGCGGCGGCCCACATGATCACATTCCAGAAAAGCTGCAGCGGCAAAACCTCCGCCGCCTCGGCGCTCCCCACGTACAATGCCAGGAAGGCGCCCCCCAGGCTTCCGAAGGGCTGGCAGGCAATCCATCTGTCCATCCCGAAAGGCAAAATCCGGAAAGGAATCACCGTCCCCGAAAAAAAGGAGACGATGGCGCTCCTGATCACATAAGTAAGCCAGGAGACATTGCGCAGTCTGACCGTCACACAATAAAATAGAAACTCAAACGCGAATCCCAGGGATATGCTTAAAAACAGCGACGGAACCGCCCAGAGGGTCCGGGGCAGCACCCCGATCCCCCAAAACGGGGCCAGCAGCAGCATGGGAACCGAAAACAGAACCAGCATCGGCATCCACTCTCCCACCGTCCTCGCGATCACCTGCCCGAACACCGACATGGGGCGGGTAAACATTTCCATGCTTCTGGTGTCAAAGTCCCAGGCCGACAGACAGGTATTCACGACCATCAGATCCGCCGCGACAACATTGATATAAGTGTAGCTCAACAGCTGCGAAACCGACATTTCCACCTCCGCGCCGCTCTCCGCCAGCACTCTCCAGATAAACAAAAGAGGCACCAGATAGACCAGCCTCATGAATATTTCCGGTACAAGATACAGCAGGCCGCCGTTTGTTCTGGCCCGCGCGGACATCCGGACAGTCATTGCATATTTGCCATACATTTCATTTTACCTCCTTCCGCATACCGCTGGCTGTGCCTGCGGTATTGCACCAATCGATATTTGGAAGTTTTACTTCCAAACTTCTCCCCTCATAATTTTCTATTGTTCAGCCAATTGTGAAACTCTTTCCATAAGTTGCCGGCCTCAGGGCCAGCTGAAACATTTCCTGTTTCAGGGCACAAAAATACCCTGCACAGACTGCTTGGTCCGCGCAGGGCATAATCTACCCCAGAATCTTCCATGTATCAGAGCGTGTCCGAAAAATGCTTTCCGTCAGATGTGCGTCACAATTTGTGGGAGATCTGTGCCAAATGAAGGGCACATAGCGGGCTATGTAGCCTGAGTCTGGCACAAATATCACGCAAAGTGGGGTGTGCAGCTGGCGGAAATGATTTTTCAATCACGCTCCAGCGCCATGGCATGACAAATATCTCTGTCATGCCGCCGGGCAGCGCTTTACACGGTGAGCGGTATCCAAAACAATCCGTTTGCAAAAAAGGGCATAGTTATCCCCTGCGCTCGCCACTTTGTACGAAAAACCGCGTATGATGTCACTGCCACGGAATAATTCCTTCGCCAAAAGGACTTCGTATCGCTTCATACCTCTCACCACCTTTCCCGAAATATAAGTCGAGTGTACCACATTTTTTTACCGCCTGCAAGCAAAAATTTATACGGGATCAAAGCATTCTCAGCTGGCCGAAGCCAAACTGGACTGGTAAAAAAGTTTTATTTTGGCACTTTTAGAATAGCCACTTTTGTGTAAAATAGAGATCAATTCATCTGATCAGAGAAAAAAGCCGCATCCGCGGCGGATAGTGAGGAAGCTGTTTATGAAAAAAGAACAAAATGAAAATTCATCCGGAAAAAGAGAAAAAAGTACCCTGCTGCTGATTGTGGGCGCGATCCTGCTGGTCGCTGCCATAGCCTTCACCATATATGCCCACGGCGGCAGCTACGCCGCCTCCCTGGCCACCGGAAGCCAGCTGTCGGAAGTCAAGGAGACGATCAAATCTGTGGAAGCCGGAGAGACTGCCGGAGACCTGGAGGCCCTGAAAGCACAGCAGACAGAGCTCGCCGCCCTGAAGCTCCGTCAGGAGCGTCCCTACTCCTATGGGCTCACCGCGCTGTTTCTCTCCCTCCTGCTGGTTGCCAGAGGCCTGTACAACGCGCTGATCGGCAATATCAGTCCCCGGGAAAACATCAAGCGGCTGGCGATGGCAGGTCTTATGGCCGCCCTGTGCTACATCGGCTTTGCCGTGTTTAAGATTGACATTCCCGTAGGGCCCGGCAAAACGGCATTCCACTTTGGCAATGTATTCTGTGTACTGGCCGCCCTGCTGCTGGGCGGTTTCTGGGGCGGCCTGGCAGGCGCCATCGGCATGACCATCGGAGACCTGACCACCGCCTATGTGACCAGCGCTCCCAAGACTTTCCTGCTTAAGCTGTGCATCGGCCTGATTGTGGGGCTGGTAGCCCATGGGATATTCAAATTGAGCCGTACCCACTCCAGGAAATATATCACGGGTGTTACCGTGCTGGCCTGCGTCTGCGGCATGGGCTTCAATATGGTAGCCGACCCGCTGGTGGGATATTTTTACAAGATGTATCTGCTGGGAATCCCGCAGGAACTGTCCGCCGCCCTGGCCAAGATGGCCACTGTAACCACCTCCGTCAATGCCGTGGTAGCCGTCATCGCCGCCAGCATCTTCTATCTGGCGCTGCGGCCTGCCCTGCGCAAAGCCGGGCTGTTCATTCAGGTGACCGACGAGAAAACGGATATGGAGTAAATACGGGCCCCGGCAGTGATCTGCCGGGGCCCGCGAGGCCTGTATAATATTTTTGCCCGAAGAAATCAGGCTTTTCCATCAGAAATCCACTTCCACATTGCCCATGGCGCAATCAATATCAATCAGCCTGGCCGAGCCATTGTCGATAAAGCTGTCCACCGACGCCCCGCTATAGCTTTCCCCGTCAATCTCCATATTGCCTGCCGCGCAGTTCAGCTGGTAGTTGTAATCCTCCATCTCCCCTTCCAGCGTCATACTGATATTCCCCATGGAGCAGCTGATCACGGCGCTTTCAAATATTGTGCCCGAATACTCCATATTGCCCGCGCTGACTGAGGCTTCCAGGATCTGTGCCGTCACATCCACAGTCCGCAGTTCTCCGGCCCCCAGGGACACATCCAGGTAACCTAAGGCCATTTCCTCCAGCACCAGCTGCCCGGCCCCGACGGATGCCTCCATATTCTGCACCTCCAGATCGGATAAATGCAGCTGACCGGCCCCCAGAGACACTGTCACCCCCTCCAGGGAAGCGGTTTCCCCGGGCAGATACAGCGTGATATTGCTGCTTTTGATCTCCTGCGCCAGGTTGGCTGGCCGCACGGACTTCACAAACAGTACGCCGCCTTCCAAATAAGCCTGCATTTTTCCTACGCTTTCGCCCACGATGCGAATATTCTCATCATCGGATTTCCTGATCTCCACCATGCTGCCGCCGATCTCCAGATTCAGTCCGGTAAGGCCTCCGTCACAGACCACCTGCTGGTCCACATCTCCCTTCCAGACCTCATGATCGTCGGTAAAAATGGATGCTTCCTCGATGTTGTACGATCCCAGCTGGTCCTGTAGCAGGCCGTTGATATCCGCCCAGCCGCCGCCGAAATCTTCCAGCAGTTCATTCATCTCTTCCCTGCCGCCCGTCCTTCTGCCCAGCATATA
The DNA here is from genome assembly GCA_910583845.1 of uncultured Acetatifactor sp. Classification (GTDB taxonomy): domain Bacteria; phylum Bacillota; class Clostridia; order Lachnospirales; family Lachnospiraceae; genus Acetatifactor. Next base: position 67,773 of record CAJUAB010000013.1, on the reverse strand, counting down.
AAGTATGCCGCCTACAATAATCAGCATTAATGCCAGCACAAAACTGAATTTCATAAATTTTTTCATAATCTCCATGCCTTTCTTATTCAGAGTTCCGCATCTCCCCGGGTGACCCTCCCCCTGTGATCAGACTCTGGATGCTTTCTGGCCTCCAGACTCTGATCAACGAGCCACCCGGGGACATGCTGTTCAGAGTTCCGCATCTCCCCGGGTGACCCTCCCCCTGTGATCAGACTCTGGATGCTTTCTGGCCTCCAGACTCTGATCAAC
>CAJUAB010000013.1:0-67403 GCA_910583845.1 uncultured Acetatifactor sp. | reverse complement strand
CTCCCCCTGTGATCAGACTCTGGATGCTTTCTGGCCTCCAGACTCTGATCAACGGGCCACCCGAGGACATGCTGTTTAGAGTTCCGCATCTCCCCGGATGGCCCTCCCCCTGTGATCAGACTCTGGATGCTTTCTGGCCTCCAGACTCTGATCAACGGACCACCCGGGGACATGCTGTTCAAAGTTCTAAAACAGTTTCTTTATGCGTCTGCACAGCCAGCGGATGCCTCGGAATATCGCCGGGGTTGCCACACCTGCCATGGCAACCGCAGCCATCATGAAGAAAATTCCGATACTCACCGCAATGAAACCGCCTCCCACAAGCCCCAGTCCGGCCAGCGGATGAAAGCCCATGCCCATTACTCCCACAACACAGACAAACAGCCCTGCCAGAATGCATACCACCGACGCGATGCCAAAGGCAAAGATCATGACAAACCAGGCCACTGCCAGGCACAGCACACACCCCAGGATACTCCCGACAAGCCCCAGCGCGCCGCCCAGAAGGCCTGCGCCCACAGGCAGACATATGATACACAGAATTACAATCAGCGCGATCGTACCGCTGGACATTGATCCCTTGCCTTCTTTGGCTGAACTGCCCGAAGCGCCCTGTCCCGCTCCTCCCCAGGAGGGCGCAGGCCAGGGTTTTGCCGCCATGGCGGCCGCCGGAGCGGGACCTGCGGGAGCGGGAGTCTTCGGTCCCGCTCCCCGCATACCAGCGCTTTGGGCAACGCTCTGCGGCCTGGTCCCCTGCGCGGCACCGCCATGTGTCGCGCTACCCGGCGTCGCCGGATCGGAAGCGGCGGCATTATGGGCTTCCGCGCCCTGCCAGGCGCTCCCCTGGTTCTGAGCCTCCTCGGGAAATGTACCATACTCTGTCAGTTCTCTGCCCGTAACAGGCTTCCTGGCCTCATAGCCGTCCCCATAGCCTGCTCCATACAGATCTCTTCTGATATTTTCCGCCACCCGCGCGGGATTGCCCAGAGCCTCCAGCACGGCCTGTTCGTTCTCCGGTCCGGCATCGTCAAAATAGTCGCCATAATATTGCAGGGCCTCCTGCCGTTCCTGTTCTGAAATATTTTGCAGCAGACGCTCCAGCTGCCTCATAAATTCAACTTTATTCATTTCTGCCTCCTTAACCCTTCCCTCCAAACAGCGAGGTAACTTTCTTAGAATAGCTGCGCCACTCGCTCTCATACAGCTGCAGCTGGGCCCAGCCTCTGCTGGTCACCTTATAGTAACGCCTGTTTCGTCCCGCGCACTCCCTGTCATACACCTCCAGACAGTCGTCCTTCTGTAGACGGCGCAGTACCGGATACAGCGTGGATTCCGACAGATCTATGATCTGCCGCACATCCTGGGTAATCTTATACCCGTATGTTCCCTCCGGCTCCTTGGACACCACCGCCAACACGATGGCATCCAACAGAGCGGCACCTGTATTAAATACCATGCTCTTTCCTTTCTATATAATAGTAATGACAATTCAAAGTTCCGCTTACGCTCCGACACTGCCTCTCTCCGCAGAGGCAGACGCTATACTGTGTAGCCATACAATATTATATGCCGTATAATATTGCTGATGAACATACTATACGTCATATAATATGCTTTGTCAATCCCTTTTTATCTTATTTTTTGTTTCATCCCCCAGAGCGTGCCTGAAAAATCCTTTCCGCCAGATGTGCGTCACCATTTGTGGGAGATTGGGGGCAAAGACGGACGCATCGCGGGCTATGGTGCCTGAATCCGGCCCAACTATCACGCAAAGCGGGACATACAGATGGCGGGAATTCCCCATATGCTGACAAAGGGTCAGATTTCCGGAAATCCGACCCTTTGTCAGTATGATTCATATGGAAAATGTAGTCGTTTGCTTTGCCATTTCCGCGGCCTGCTGCTCCAGCGCCTGTTGGCGCAGGCTGTTTTTGTGGACCACAATGCAGGATATCATCAGCATACCCCCACAGATCTGCCAGGGAATCCATCTGGAATAAAACATATACAGGGAGCTTATGGCCAGCAGGACATAGGTGATCCTTGTTCTCCGGGTATGAGGCCGTATGCGCACCACCAGAGAAAAAAACAGATAAATGCTGCACAGCGCGAAGATTGGCTCCGTGTGGATAGGCATCAGCCCGATCAATACCCCAAAAGAGACCGCTATGGCCTTCCCCCCTCTGCCCCGGTGATACAGGGAAAAGGCATGTCCCAGCACCGGAGCCGCCATAATCAGGGAAAAGAGGCAGCCGCTCTCCAGTCCCAGCCGCAGCGCGATATGCACGGGCATCACCCCCTTGAAGATATCCCCCAGCAGACACAGTAAGCCCACCGGTATTCCCGCATACTGCATGGCATTGGCCGTCCCTGGATTGTGATCGTCACTGAGGGCTACAATATCCACTTTTTTAATCCATTTGGGTAGATACCGGCTGAACAGAATACTGCCGCACAGTAAGCCCACCGCGATCATTATAATCTCATGTACCAACATAATCTCACCTCTTTTTGCATCTTTGCGGCGGAAAGAACGTCCTCTTCCTCCGCCTTCTCCCAGAGTATGTCTGAAAAAACATACCCACCATCCGCACACTCCGCTTTGCAGGAAATTTTCACCGGATTCCGGATGCACAGACCCGGTCCGCGCCCCTCTTATGGCACAGCTCTCCCCTGAAGCGTAACGCGCATCTGGCAGAAGGCATTTTCAAACACGCTCTAACAGGTACTTTGTCTCAGGATAAACTCGCAGATATCCTCTGCGGCATTTCCGTTGATTACCTGGTGTTGTCTTTCCGTCATCCGTACACATTCCTCCGGACGGGCCAGCAGATCCATAGCCATCTCCACCAGCTGTCTTTCGGAATCCGCGCTGACAGAAAGTCCATGACTGTTATAAAATGCCTGGTTACAGTCCTCACAGCCCGGAATAGGCCTGGTATGGGCCAGCGGTATCCCGGCCACCGCCGCCTCTGTGGAAGTGAGACCGCCAGGCTTGGTGAAGAGCAGGTCCGCGGCCGCCAGATATTCCGCCGTTCTGTTTGTATAGTCCAACACACAGACTCTTTCATTCCCCTGATAAGCCTCTCTCAGCCGGGTTTTCAGTTTTTCGTTGGAACCGCCCAGAATATATATGCCGTCCTTCTCCTCCATATGAGAAACCAGCAGACGCACCAATGCCTCGATCTTGCCATAGCCCATACTGCCGGTCATAATCAGAATGCAATGTCCTTCCGGCTCCATTTCCAGCGCCCTCCTCGCCTCTTCTCTGGAGGGAAGATTCCTGAAGCGGTCCGAGACGGGGATTCCCGTGGGAATCAGTTTCTCTTTGGGAATTCCTTTCTTTATATACTCCGCCAGCAGTTCCTCGTGGGCGATGAAATAGTAATCCGCCTCTGTCTCCTCCGTAAAGGGGATGCATGTGTAGTCCGTCCCCACAAAATAAGTGTGGATATCGGGGCGACACTCGTGTTTGCGAAGCATGTAAGTCAGGGCTTCCGCAGGGAAAAGATGAGGCATGACGACAGTGTCATATCCATTGTCAACAATATAGCGGTACAGCTTTTCCGCATAGAGGGCATTGGCATAGTACACTGGCGACTTACGCCGGGCAGAGGTGATGGCCTTCCCCGCCCTGTAGGCCCCCTTGAATACTTTTGTGGCTTTCACCGTACTCCACACGTAGATCCGCTTGCCATAGCTGGCCGCCTTCTCTGAGGCGAAGGCCAGCACATCCTCCATCTCACAGGAAATCCCTCTCTTTTGAAACTGTTCCTGAACCGCCTTGCCCGCGGAGTTATGTCCCTCACCTGTGCCTGTGGACAGTATCAGCACTTTCATATAAACCTCCTGACCGCTATCTGTTCTTTCATGCGTGTTATCAGCATTCCCTGTACAGCCGCTCCAATACGTGCCAGAATTGGGAATCGCTTCTATGTACCTATAAAGTAACATGTTTTGAACGGAATTGCAAGGCGGCAGATCATAAATCCATGATCTGTTTTACATAATCCAATTGACCAGTATAGTTCTGATTTTTCTTTTTGCAATTTTGCATGCAAAAAGTGTTCTAAGGCGCGGAATTGAAATATTTGTCATATTTTGGGCATTCTGATAAAATAATCCACCGTTTCCACATAGTTATCCACATATACACTGCTGTCATCCCCACCCACTAAGGCGTCAAAATTGCAAAAATTACATGTCATATTTTCTTTTTTCCACTGATTCAAACATATATTTGGTTTACATAATTATTTCAAATATACAATGGACAAACTACCAAAAAAAGAGCTCTGTACGCGAAGAGTTCTTTCTTGTAGCAATCATTTAATTCCGTTTTATATACTATAAATATTGTGTGATTGTAAATCTGTGTTCCTGTTCACGGAGACTGGTTTAAAAGGACAAATAAGAGGAACCTGCCACTGCATAAAGCGCATTTACGAAACAGATTCGCTCCGTGCCTGGATTTGCATATACCAATCACAATAGCCGCCTGCGGAAATGCTTCCGCGGGCGGCTATTGTGATTGGTATATCAAACATTAATATCAAGTAATGATTTATGCTGATATTATGATGTATATTGTTGTTGTAACTGTAGTTTGAGTCAAACCGCAGTATGCGTTTTGATCTGGAAGACAAGGGGGCTGCCTCGATTCTGCTATACGGATCTGCTCCTGACAGCCTATAGCCATGAATTCCAGAACCATTCCACGCGTTTGGCTATAGTGCCGCAATTTACCCGCTCATACCCGGCCCACTCTCTGGGAAACATACGCAGATAAGCATACTGTAAAAATCGTTCATCCAGCAGGGCCACGACACCCACATCCTCCACGGTGCGGATTACCCGCCCCGCAGCCTGCAGGACCTTGTTCATCCCCGGATAGCGATAAGCATAGTCAAAGCCGTTCTGGCCGCTCTCATCAAAATACTGTTTCAACAGTTCACGTTCATAGCACACCTGCGGCAGACCGGTGCCTACAATAATGGCGCCGATCAGGCTGTCCTCCTTCAGATCAATACCCTCGCTGAAGATTCCTCCCAGAACGCAGAAAGCGATAAGCGTCTTTTCCTCCTCCATCTCGATATCCATACATATGGAAGCGCCCAGATCGAAATCCCCATTGCCCTGAAATCTGGCCAGAAAGGCCTCCCGGTCTCCCTCACTCATATACTCGGACTGTAGAATGCACTCCTTGGTATCATCCGCAAAGTGTTCCAGATACCTTTCATATATTTCCCGCATAAAAGCATAGGAAGGACAAAATACCATATAATTCCCCTGCCGGTTTTTCACAATCTCATCTATATATCCGGCTATCCTGAAAAACTCGCCATCGGAGCGTCTGGTATACTTGCTGGTCACATCTTCCGCAATATATAATGCCCGTTTTTCCGGGTTAAACACCGAATTGGCGTAGACCTCGTAATCCGATTTTTCTCCCCCCAGAAGGGCCTTGTAATATTGAATCGGCAGAAATGTGGCCGAGAATAGAATGGTACTTCTGCCCCGCTTCATACATTCTTTCAGATTGTTGGACGGGTCCACACAGAAGAGTTTGAGCAGAAAAGTCCCGTCCTCACGCAGCTGTGTGTATTTCACATATTTATCATCCAGCAGTTCGTAAACCTCCAGAAAATGAACCAGGTTAAAATAGAACTCCAGCAGTTCTTCCCTCTCTGGCAGTTCCGCCTCCTCCTGCTCCTCCAGGTAGGATTCGATGGTTCCCTGCAAATGCAATAACAAAGATGTGAGAGAATCTATCTGCTCCACCACACGGCATTCCTCACACTCCCGTTTCAGCGCAAGCATCTCCTTGTTGCAGTTCTCCAGCTGACGTACCATCCGGGCCGCAAATCCCCGGGAAACCAGCACACTTCTTCCCCGTCTCCGGTTCTGGCCCCCGCCGGTTCCGGCGAAAGCCAGATCTCCCGCCGCGTCACGAAAGTCAGAAACCGTCGGTACAGACTCCGTATAGTCTTCCAGCGCAAACAGTTCCTCCTGCGCCGCTTTCGCGCGGCCCTTTTTCCTGCCCTCCTCCGAGGCCTGGAGCTTTAGCAGACTGCTTTTCAAAGCCAGTATATCTTCCTTGACCATGACGGCGCTGTACATCTCTCTGCCCCTCTCCAACAGGTTATGGGCCTCGTCAATCAAAAACAGATAATCCCCTCTGGCTCCCTCCGCAAAAAAGCGTTTCAGATACACATGGGGATCAAACAGATAATTGTAGTCGCAGATTACCGCATCCGCAAACAGAGTCATATCCAGGCACATCTCAAAGGGACAGACCTGATGTTTCGCGGCATAAGTTTCCACCAGCTCCCTGCAAAAACCTTCTTCATGGGTCAGCAGATCATAAATCGCTTCATTGATTCGGTCATAATGTCCTTTTGCGTAGGGACAATACTCTGGGTTGCACTCCGTCTCCTCCATAAAACAGATTTTCTCTTTTGCGGTGAGGATCACACTCTTGAAATGCAGTCCCTGGCCCCGCAGCAGCGCAAAAGTATCCTCCGCCACCGTGCGGGTGATGGTCTTGGCCGTCAGGTAAAACAACTTCGCTCCCATGCCCCGCTCCATGGCTTTCACCGCCGGAAACACGGTGGATATGGTCTTTCCCACGCCGGTGGGAGCCTCCAGAAAAAGTTTTTTCTTATGATATATGGTCTGGTATACATAAGTCACCAGTTCCTTCTGTCCCTCCCGGTAGGGAAAGGGAAACTCCATCCGCCGGATAGAGGCATCCCTTTCTCGTCTCCACCGAAACTGATAATCCGCCCATTTCAGATAGGAGCGGATTAAATCCCCAAACCACTGCTGTATCTCCCAGGCGGCAAAACTATAGTGAAAATATCGGATTTCCTCTGTTTCCATATGACAGTAGGTCATCTGCACATGCATCTCCCGCAGTTCCCTGTCCCGGTAACGGTGCAGATACATGGCGGCATAAACCTTGGCCTGCGCCAGATGCACAGGCACGGGGCCGCTCATATATTGAAGATCCCGGTAGGTACCTTTGATCTCGTCAATGGTCACCCCTTCCGGCCGGTCTATAATACCATCCGCCCTGCCCTCCAGCACCAGACGGTAGTCAGCGGTAGGGCAGACATATCGCAGAGACACCTCCGCCTGATATTCGCTGCCCATACGGCGCTGGATCATACGGTGAATCCGTCCCCCCTCCTGCATGGCCTGTTCCGGAGACGCGTGATGCCGGTTGTCGATATCGCCGCCGCGCATGATAAACTCCACCAGCTCACGGACGGACACACGGATCTCTTCCGCTGTTTCCTGGGACGGCTGTGCTGCTTCCCGGCCCTCCGGCTCGATATTCTGTTCCTCCCGCCAAAGGGCCTGTCCGCTCAACGCGTCCTGATCGGGCATTATGCCTCCTCCTCGCCAAAGGTATAGGGAAATCCCAGCTTTCTCATAAAATCAGCCATTTGCCAGCAGTCGCACTGCCCGAACTCATCCTCCGGATATGCGGGCTCTTCGTACTGCTCCATCATCTCCTCCGTCCAGAACCTGATATAGCGCTCAATATCTTTTTGTTCCACATGAAAATAGCGGGCAATCACGGCGCTGTCTCCGGCACAGCTCTGCTGTTCCTCGGGCGAGCATCCAAAGTAATCCGGCAGCGTGTTAAAGCTGTCCAGTTCCTGTTTTTGATCATAGAAGAAATACCCCCAGAAGTCCCCGTCATAGATATAGAGCAGCATAACCGGGCACGACAGTGTGACAGACATTTTCTTTGCCAATTCGTCAAAGCCGCCGCAGTCATCATTGAAAAGCACCGCGCATCCCGCCTCGGATTCCCGGTACTGACACTGTTCCGGAATCAGCTCCATCTTAGAAGCCAGCTTCTCCACCGCCTTCCGCACATCCGCCTCCCTGCAATCCGGAACAATCGCCGTCTGTAAAAAAAGTCCCATTTTGTCTTCCTCCTTCATATGTGTTATGCAGATTCCGGCCATTCAAAAGCCTGGAATCGCACTAACTGCTCATCTCTTCCCCGTCTATCGCAATCCCTGATCCCCGATACCGCCTTTTCCTTTTTGAATGCCTCCAGCTCCTCCGCATGTATCCATTCGGCATCGCACCCATCTCCTTTTTTATATCGCAGGAAACAAATGCGTCTTCCCGTAATCAAACGCGGCACAGAGAACATGCCTTTTCATGGAAGTGCATTGTATACTTCCGATCAGTTATATTATAAGTTATTCCCACCAGAAAAGCAATTGAAAAAGGGACCATCGCCCCAAAGCGACAGTCCCCTCGCACATAGTTTCCGAATCCGTCAGATTCCCGGGCACATCAGCAGGCCACCGCCATTTTGCCCAGCATCTCCTCCAGTTCCTGGTTGTATCCCTCGTAAGATACCGCCATTGTTTTGGAAAAATCCAGCCCGTAGACTCCAAGGAATGATTTGGCATCCACTATATATCTGTTATAATAGATGTCAATATCAAAATCGCACTTGGATGTCACGCTGACAAACTTCTGTACCTGATCCTGCGTAAGTCTGATCTGCCTTACCATATTGCATCCTTCCTTTCTCTGATTATACCGCGCCGTAGTCCGGCGGGCATAGGCCCCCGCCGCATTCGTCAGACACATGCGCGACCGCCAGTGTCCGGCTCTCTGCCTGCGGGATTGACTGTATCCTCGTCCGCGTTGCCGCGTTCCATGAAAAGGATGGAAACCGTTTTCATGATGGATATACCATACTATATGCAAGGTCAAAAGTAAATTGTCGATTTTAACAATTTTAGGGGTTTTTGGCAAATTCTATTGTGTATTTTTGGAAGCGTTTGGGCATCATCTGGTTCTGTAATCCAATATTTCGCCTCTCTCTGATAGCTATCTTATGACAGAAATACCGGAAGAGTTCTTCATAGGCCATCTCCCGGGCAGAATATCCCGCCTGCCGCAGAGCCAGAAGCAACTGCTCACTGTCTGTCAGATACCATTCGCCCCCTGCCGGATGAACCCCCAGCAGTTCTCTTCCGATATCCCTTATGGCAAAATCCTCCTGTGGAAAACGGTCGGCAAAATGTACCATCACATAGGGCAGCACATGGCACTTGGGAGCATTCTCCGCATACAGGATTCCCCTGTCCAATTCCCGAAAGCGCAGAAATTCCCGCAGCTGCCCGTACTCCCGCCCCGCCTTTTTGGCCAGTTGAAAAGTCTGCAGCACGTACTGATCCGTCTGGTGATCCAGCAGATGGCCGGGCAGGGGACCTGCCCGCAGGCCATACACCACTGTCTGATACACAGCCTGGGCCTTCTCAGGAACCGGCGTGGTGAGCGCCAGACCCAACGATTCATAATCCTTCTGCCCAAAGCGTCTTCGCAGGGTACGCATCACCTTCTCCGCCCTCTCCAGGTCCGTCTCCACAGGTATATATTCCCCAAAAAGCATCAACTCCTTGTCCACCCTGATCCATGTGTCCCGATGCTCCGCATGATCCTCATAGGCCCGGTAAATAGCCGTACAAACCCCTTCCAGGCTGTCCTCGCACTGATAGACCCGCATATGTTCTCCCTCCTCACCGCATTGCTGTCATTGGATGATTCCGAAGCTCCCTTTCCGCATTGCTGTCATTGGACAATTCCGAAGCTCCCTTTCCGCACACAGGGATTGGTCAATGCATACAAAGCAGAGCGGCCTGCGCTATGCTCTCCTGCTGTCTACATCTGCCCGGTAACTACCTGGCAGACATCCCCTGCGTCCGGTTTTATGTTGTATTGTCCGTCGTCAAAAAGGCTCATCTGCCGATAACTCATTCCGTCGCTGCCAAACTGCACCCTGTCCTTTTCACTGGTCAGATTCCGCACGATATAATCTTCCTCCAGTCTGGTAGGGTACATCATCTTCCCCTCGCAGGTAATGAAGTATAACGCCCGTTTCAGCACCACCCCGATCCGCTTCAGATCCTCAAAGCGAAGCCGGGCGCTGCGGCGCGCCGCCACAATCCGCTGGGCGCTGCGCACACCGATGCCCGGCACCCGCAGCAGTGACTCGTAGGAAGCCCTGTTCACTTCCACCGGAAACTGCTCCAGGTGTCTCACCGCCCAGTCCTCCTTAGGGTCCAGCAGCACATTGAAAAAGGGGCGCTTTTCATCGAGCAGTTCCCGGGCCTGAAACCCATAGAAGCGCAGCAGCCAGTCCGCCTGATACAGCCGGTGTTCCCGTTTCAGCGGCGGACCTCCCGGCAGGGCAGACAGAGCCTTGTCCTCATTGACTTTCACAAAGGCGGAATAGAATACCCGCTTTAACTCAAAACGCTGGTACAGGCTCTCCGCCACGTTCAGGATCTGGTAGTCGCTCTCCCCCGTAGCTCCAATAATCATCTGGGTGGACTGTCCTCCCGCCACAAATTTCGGCGCATGCCGGTATACTGTCAGATCATGCTGGTTGGCCTTGATTCCGTTCTGAATCTGCCGCATGGGAGTCAGAATATTCCTGCGGTGTTTGTTGGGGGCCAGTTCCCGCAACCCCTCCGCCGTAGGCAGTTCAAGATTCACACTCATGCGGTCCGCCAGGAAGCCCGTCATCTGTATCAGCTCCGGCGGCGCTCCGGGAATCGCTTTCACATGTACATATCCGTTGAACCGATACCTGTTTCGCAGCAGGTAAAGCGTTCTGTAAATCAGTTCCATGGTCCGTGTGGGGCTCTCGAAAATCCCGGAGCTGAGGAACAGCCCCTCTATATAATTGCGCCGGTAAAACTCGATGGTCAGCTTACAGACTTCATCCGGCGTAAAGGTTGCCCTGGGCACATCGTTGGACTTCCTGTTAACGCAATATTTGCAGTCATAGACGCACTCGTTTGTCATAAGAATCTTCAGCAGCGAAATGCATCTGCCATCACTGGAAAAGCTGTGGCATATTCCTTCTTTCACACAATTCCCCAGATCCCGCCCGTTGCCTCTGCGCTCCACTCCGCTGCTGGTGCAGGCCACATCATATTTGGCGCTGTCGGTCAGTATCCCCAGCTTTTCCATCAGGCCCATGACATTGCCGCCCTGCGCTGCCCCGGAAACAGGGCTGTCCACATAATGCTCTCTCCCATCCGCAGTGGAAAGGCTCTCCATGGCTCTGCCCGCGGCCGCAAGCGAATCAGCGCCTGAAAGCATGCCATTTCTGATCGCCCCGCTGTCCCTTGCCAGTCCCTTCTCTTTATCCGGTTTATTGCGCTTCGCCGGCATGTCACGCTCTGCCGGCTCACTTCGCTGTGCCGGCAGGTTTCGCTCTTCCGGCTCACTTCGCTGTGTCGGCAGATTTCGCTCTTCCGCGCTTCTTAGACCTGCCAGTTCGTTTCGCTCTTCCGGCACTCTTCGCTGTGCCGGCGTGTTTCGCTCTCCTGCGCTTCTTAGACCCGCCAGTTCGTTTCGCTCTTCCGGCACTCTTCGCTGTACCAGCAGGTTTCGCTCTCCCGCGCCTCTTCGCTGTACCAGCTCGTTTTCATCTCCTCTACAAGTCCATAACATTTCCATAACCCTGTACTCCTTAAAACGTATCAGTATCAGGAACATTCGTTCGATATCACTATAGCACATATGTTCGTGAAATGCAAGAAAAAAATAAACCCCATACTCACTTTTTAAATGAGCATGAGGTCTATCACCATTTGCGTCAGCAAAATCCCCGCGGAGCGCGGATTCCTCTGTTTTTTATCATTTCTTCTTCATCACCAGATGCTGGGGCAGACCGTTTACCATGAAGGGCTGATAATCCCCCTGAATCAAAGGCTCGATATAATTGATAAATTCATCCGTCACATAGTTTCCTTCTTTGTTCATCCAAGAGCGGGGAACCAGTTTCTCGTTGTTGGCGATCCGATGCACATCGTAGATACCGGCGGCACTCATATACGGGTCATCCGCCACGCGGTCAATCACCACCATCTTGCCGGTGTCCCCCTCGTCCGCCGCTTTTACGGCAGCGCCGCCCACCATGAACGCCTCGTCAACATCCACCCTGGAGGCCATGTGGGACGCGCTCCTCTGTAAGGTGGAGAACTCTATACTGCGGGTCTTGCAGCCGATTTCCGCCCCCAGATATCCCGCCAGATAGGCTGCGGTTCCCTGTAACTGTTTATGTCCGAAAGGGTCCACATAACCGGCTCCGCCGGACAGTTCACAGACATATCTGCCATCGGCCAGCTTTATGCCCTCGGAGACCGCTATCACTACCGATTGCTTTTTCTTAAGCAGTTCCTCCGTGGTCTTGCGGAATTTTTCAATGTCAAACACCACCTCCGGCAGATAGATCAGATCCGGCCCCTCGCACTCCTCCGTCTTGGCCAGAGCCGTCGCGCCGGTGAGCCACCCTGCGTTGCGTCCCATGATCTCGATCACGGTGATCATGGATCTGCTTCCATAGGTCAGTCCCAGGGCATCCCGGATGATCTCCTTGGTGGACGCCGCAATATATTTTGCCGCGCTTCCAAAGCCCGGCGTGTGATCCGTGAGCGCCAGATCATTGTCAATGGTCTTGGGCACACCCAGAAACTTCTGACTGTGTCCCTTCACGATCGCATAATCGGACAGCTTCTTGATGGTGTCCATGGAATCGTTGCCGCCAATGTATATGAACGCCTCGATCTCCAGCTTATCCAGAATCGCAAAAATTTTCTCGTAAATCTCAGAATTTTCATGAATTTCAGGCAGCTTATACCGGCAGGAACCCAGGAACGCCGAGGGCGTCCTTTTCAGCAGTTCAATATCCATATCAGAGTGGATCTGAGTGGACAGGTCCACATACTGCTCATCCAGAAAACCCTGAATGCCGTGAAGCATCCCGTATACCTTGTGGAACCCCCTCTCCCTGGCTGTCTTATAGACACCCGCCAGACTGGAATTGATCACTGCCGTGGGACCGCCTGACTGCCCCACGATGATGTTGCGTTTTTTTGCCATTTCCTCTCCTTTCCCGCATATCCGGATTAATACGACTGTGAAACTCCCATTCCGTACACGGGGATTGAGCAATCGTTACAAGACAGCGGCGGCCTGCCACTCAAAAGGCCGCTGTTTACCCGCGCCTCATCAGGGATATGCATCGGTTTACCCTCCAATTTATTATACGCCCGCTGAACAAGCGCTATATAAATCATATCAAATATGGGAGAAAAACACAACAAAATTATGAAATTTTTGTTAAAAAAGCACTTGCTTCCACCTGTCGCATATGATAAACTAAATTCATAAAAGCAGGGATTGTATGCCATATCAATAAATGGATTTGTTGATGCTGCAAGAATTTCCCTCTGAATGATTTATCCGTCTGGCTTATTTCATGGAAGAAAGGAGGCAGGGCTATGAGTGCTATTCTGAATACCATACACAACAATTATCTGGCCGCCTATGCGCCGTCCAGCCTCACCCGCTATGACACGCATAAAAAAAGTGAACTTCGCGCGGTATATAACTCCATTGTAAAAATGAACAAAGATACCCCCTGGTATCTTCCCATCAAGAGGGCAGATGTGCAGCAGTTTGCCATCGGTCTCAAGGAGAGCGCAAGGGATCTGCACAATACCATCGCTTCTCTGGGAGGTCTCGGGGAGGAAGATCTTCTCAGCAAAAAGACTGCCTTTTCCTCTGATGAAGATATCGCCTCCGCCACCTATGTGGGGACCTATACACCCGGTGATGAGAATCCTTCCATTTCGCTGGAGGTGCAGGAGCTGGCCGTCTCCCAGGAGAATATGGGGAATTTTCTGCCCACGGGCAAGGTGGGGCTGTCTCCCGATACCTACTCCTTTGATGTGAGCATCAATGATATGAATTATGAGTTCCAGTTCACTCTTGGAGAAAATGAGGTCAACCGGGATCTACAGGAAAGATTGGCGCGCCTGATCAACAATTCCGGTATCGGTCTGTCCGCCAGAGTGCAGGATGCCAGCGGACGCAGCTCTCTGGTACTGGAATCGGAAGCCACAGGGCTGCCCCCGGGCAGGACGCAGCTCTTTCACGTCAGCGACGAGCACACCAGCAAGGCAAAGGGTGCTGTGAATTATCTGGGGATCGACTATATCAGCCGTCCCGCTTCCAACGCCCGGTTTACCATTGATGGGGAGCCCGGTTCCACTGCCTCCAATACCTTTACATATGAAAAGAAATATGAAATCTCCCTGAAAGGTGTCAGCCCCGAAGGACATCCCGTGACCATCGGTCTCAAGACCAATGTGGAGTCCCTGACGGACAATGTAATGCAGCTGACGGAAGGCTATAATCGTTTTCTGCGGGGAGCCAGCAATTATCTGGAGGCTCAGCCCCGGAGCAAGCATGTGGTGCGCGAGATGAATAAGATCATCTCCCTCTACCAGGATTCCCTCAGGGCCATGGGCGTGACCAGCCAGGAGGACGGCACCCTGGAAGTGGATCGCTCCAGACTTGGCAGCGCGGTTGTCAGTTCCGAAGATGTAGCCGATACCTTCCACACCCTGAAGGACTTTTCCAACCAGCTGCTTCGCAAGAGCAGCCAGATTGCCATCAATCCCATGCAATATGTGGATCAGACGATTGTGGCATACAAAAATCCGGGCCGCAGCTATATCAACCCCTATATATCCAGCGCTTACAGCGGCATGTTGTTTAACGGATACTGCTAGGTCCACACAGCAACAAACAATAGAATCCACGCTCCGCGAGGATTCTATTGTCATAAATCAAAAAGGCAGGGGATTTAGAGTTTATCAATCCCCTGCCTTTTATATATTGTACATGTACGATGCGTGGAAATCATGGCTTTTTCTTGGTCTTCTGCTTATACTTTTCAATCTGTACGAAATCATCCATCAGATCCAGAATCTTATCCCTGCCCTCCTGGTTCAGCTTCACATAGTTCTGCATCACCCTGTTCTCCAAAAGTTGCGCTCCCAGAGAAGCATCCCTTTCCAACGAAGTAAAATCCACAGGGTTTAAGCTCAACTTGTCACACATCCTGATCACAGTGCCATAAGCCATCCCTTCGATGCCACGCTCCAATGCTGTTACCAATGTACTATACGGGATATTCATCTCCAAGGCAAACTGACGAACACTGCGATACTGTCTCAAAATTTCTCTTTTCAAAATCTCAGCTTTTGTCATGATCCTTCCTCCAAATATCATGGGTTTATTGCCTTTCTAATTCTACTATACGATAAACCCTTTGATTTTACAAGAGGTTCCAGCTGGATTTGTTTGTTTTTTTTGTGTACCAATGCAGCTTCCGCCAGCTGCCGCAAAGCGGGCAGATGCCTCTGCCGCCGATGCGGGGGACGGCAGACTATCTTGGCCGCCTGGGCGGCAGTCCCTGCTGGGCCGCCTTGAACTGCGCCAGCAGAGCATCTATTTTCCCACGGATAAACTCTCTGTGCTCCTCTTTGACCAGAAAATACAGATAGGACTCCTTCACATAATCCTGGGGCATCCCCCGCCCCGCGATCTTGAAATTACAGAATCCTCTCTCGATATAACTGCCAATCTGCTCATTGCTGATAAAGGCAGGCCGGTCCATGCACTCCTCAAACGTGCGCGGGGTAGAGGAATTGGGGCAGGGAAATCCTGTATGGATGTCATATTCCAGCTGTAACCTGGACTGCTGGCGATAATGTTCCGCCCGCATGGCACAGCCCGGATAGCACACCTCATTGACCAGAATCTCCACCCGCCGGGCCTGTGGGCTGATGGCTTCCAGTACCTGGAGATCATGATTCAGATCGTAATCCAGCACCACAAGGTAATAGTCCTGATCCAGCTCCTCCTGCAAGCTCTTCAGATCCGTAATCCTCTTGGTGGTGGAGGAAATCAGAGGATACCGGGGATACTCCCGGCGAATGTAACTTTCAAGCACCGGCGTGTTGACCAATACCTGATTCAGCCCATTGTCCGCCAGTCTCATAATCAGGTTGCAATAAGTGTCCTGAAGGTGCTTTTCCTCCATCAGGGAATTGGTCCAGGTAAAGCGCACAGGGATTCCCCTGCTGTTGTAAATTTTCAGAATATTTTCCATGTCCCGCTTGCAGGTCAGGCCAAAAGAAACCCGTCCTCCATTCCAGATGGCTCCGGGAAATGTGCCATACACAGACCCGATGCGATATCCCTCCCGGAATTTGTCGGGATAATCCTTCATCATATTCATGATGACCTGGTTCAGCATCCTGAAATAGCAGAAACCCGGCAGATGCCAATATATCTCTCGTTCCATACCCTTCACCTCTTTGGGAGTCTTCTGTACTTCCCGCCGGTTCCCCTCCTGCGGAAGACCGGCCGCCATCCCCTCTGTACCTACGGCAAACGGACGGTTCTGGGGTGGATTCACCGTGATAACCTTGCTGCTCACCAGATTGTTAAGCAGCATAATCCGCACTTCCCCCTGCTTTTCCGGACGGATCAGGTAGTGGGTGTAAGTCTCTACCAGAGAGAAAATATTAGCGGTCCTGCCTTCAATTTTGAAGTGATGAAAGCCCATTGGCACATATTTATCCCAGATATCCTCCGGCGATACATAGGTGTTGTAATTCTGAATTGTGTATATGCAGTTATATTCACCGTATTCACAGCTCCACGGTTCCAGAGGTTTTCGCTGCTCTGGGGGAAGCTCCCGGTTTTCCAACAGAATCCGCTGATTTCTGGCAACATTCTGATAATGGGCGGACCTGCGGGGGCAGTCCGGCACGCACACGGCATTTACCAATATCTCACAGCGCGCCTTGTCCTCAATCTTTTCCAGCTCTTCAAATCTGTTGTTGAAATTATAATCCAATACTACCAGATAGTAATCCTTCTTTAACTCCTCATTGACCTGGTTGATATCCCGGATCTCCTTACAGGTGGAACTGTTTATTTTGTAGCCGGGATATTTGTCTCTGATATATTTCTCCAGAACCGGCGAAAAAATCATGACCTCGTTCAACCCGTTATCCGCCGCCTGCATGCAGAAATTGCAGTAAGGGTCATTAAGATCTTCCTCGGTAAGAAGCATGTTGGTGTATGTATAGCGAACCGGCACCCCCTCCGCATTGATACTTTTCACCGCATACTGTATAAAAGCGGCATCGCATTGGTCATAATTGGATGGCCTGCCCCCGTTCCACAGCGAAGTGGGAAACTCTCCAAAGAAGGAGGCAATACGCACTCCCTCTCTGAACCATTCCGGCTTTTGCTTCAACATACTCAGCACCAGCATATTCAAAGGATAATTCTGGCGCAGGCCAGGCAGATGAAAATTTACTTCCATGGTAAACTGTTTCCTCTCTCCAAAGTGATCTATACCAGAGCTCCATCCGGTTCCTTCCTGAAAACCGGATGGAGTACCAGCGCCAACCGAAGCCGCCTATGTTATCTCTGAAAGGAAATGCTTCTGTAGTCCGTATCAGATGTTCCCGCTGTTTTTAAACTGTTTTTCTATAGGAAAAGCCGGTAAACAACACGCGACAGTCCTCATTCTCCGCCGCTGCGTAGATCCCGGCGGTGCAGCCCACAAAGCCTCCGGCTACCTCCGTGGAAAGACAGCGAATGCCTAAGTCCGCCGCCACCGGGGTTTCCACAGAATCCACAATGTATCCTGCCGTGGCTCTCAGGCCGTCCACCTGAATAAAAAGCCGGAGTGTTTCATCAGGGCCTTGCGCGGGCAGCGGCACCAGACCTCCTGTCCCGTCTGTACCGTTCTGGCACAGAATGACTTCCAGCCCGCCCTGATTTACTTCCAGGCGCAGATGATATAAGTTGCTCTGTAGAAGCGCCAGGCCTGCACGGCACCTGCCTCCCTCATTCTGTCCCCCCACAAGATCCGCATCCTTCCGAAGGAACTGCCCCATCGCCAGGTCCGCCTCCACGCGGAAATTGTGATGCTGCTGGCGAATCCCCACATAGCTGGGACTCCCCTGTTCTTTCAGTGTAACAGAATCCGCGGTAAGATACAAGCCCTTTCCTGCCTCCAAAACATAATGGGACATCTGAGGATTGCGGAGATAGAGAAATTCATCCCCTAAAGTATCCATACGGGTAAAGTCATAACTCCTGTCGCTGCCGGGTACGGCGTTGCGGCCGCCGCTGCGGCTGGTAAAGCTGTCCGGGTCCTGCTCCGGCAGCCACTGCGGCAGATGAATCTCCACCTGCTCCGTCAGCTGGCCCACTCCCGCATTGACCACCGGCCAGTCATTCTCCCAGGTCACTTTTGCCAGAAAAGTCTCTCTTCCCATAGTGGTGAAGCCCTCCAATGGCCGCACCGCCAGCATGGTCATATACCATTCTCCCGCCGGAGTCCGGATCAGATCTCCATGGCCTACGTACTTGACAGGATATGCCTGGCCCAGATGTCTGTGTGTCAAAATGGGGTTACAGAAATTGTTCTCATACGGCCCCCAGATATTCTTACTGCGGCACACGCTCACCGCATGCTCCGGCCCCGTCCCTCCTTCGGCATGAAGGATATAATAGTACTCGCCCTTTCTGTACAGATGAGGCCCCTCCGGCCAGTGTACATCACGCATAGCGCCGTTCCACACATTCTTGTGTTCTCCCACCAGCTTCCAGGTATTCAGATCCAGCTCCTGAATCCAGATAAACCAATCGCCATTGTATCTACAACCCTCCGGGTTGGGATGCGTACCGATATAATAGCATTTTCCGTCCTCATCGAAAAACAGACTGGGGTCAATGCCGTCCGCTCCCTCCAGGTAATGAGGTTCCGACCATGGCCCCTCAGGATTTTCAGCAGTAACCACATAATTGCCCCCGTGAGACACATTGGTACAGATCACATAAAATATGCCCTCATGACAGCGGATTGTGGGAGCGAACAGTCCCTGGGAGTGACCCGCGCCGTCCAGCGGCAGCTGGGATGCCCGGTCCATCACATTGCCGATCTGCTCCCAGTGTACCAGATCCCTGCTGTGCAGTACCGGTAATCCGGGAAAATAGGCAAACGTAGAGTTCACCAGATAATAGTCCTCCCCCACCGCGCAGATACTGGGGTCCGGGTAAAACCCCGGCATAATTGGATTTTTTGCGTACAGTGCCAATTGTTTTTCTCCTTTCGCGTCCATATAACAAAGCCAATTGCGAAACTCTTTCCGCGAGTGACAGAATCGTCAATATGTGCAAAAGTGGGCGGTGCCCGGAAAAACACCACCCACTTTACACATAAGTCTTATTTTAGTTGTTGATACAGAACAATGTCCTGCAACGGCTTATTTATTTGCTTCCGCAATGTATGCCTGCCAGGTATCTCTGATTGCCTCCACCTGCTCGGATACAACAGAACCGGGCAGCTTATCCAGCAGCTCAGCGCCGATATCCATATTGCCGATCAGGCCATGGTAGGTAACGCGGCCATTGGTCATCATACGGGTAATGGTATAATCAACTGCCTCTGTGTCAGGGAAGTTCTTGTAGTAGCCGGGCTTCCAAGCCTCATAATCCTCATATCCGGGAATGGGATCAGTCCACAGATTGTAAGCAAACGCCAGCTTCCAGGCCTTGTCCGCATCATAGCAGGCAGGGATAGCTACAGGATTGTTGACATAGATATTGGTGTAATCGCTGGCCTTGGGTCCCTTAGGGAAGCATACGAAACCGTACTCATCCTCCATAGCGCCCCACTGCTTGCCGTCAGCGGTGCTGCCCGCGCAGTAGGCATCTTCTACGCAGAAGACATACTCGCCATTCATCCAGGCATTCTTGTAGTAATCCCACTCACTGCCCTCAGGATCAACCAGACGGTAATCCGCCAGAGCCTTCACAGCCCACTCCAGAGCCTCCAGAGTCTCATCGGACTCCAGCTTATATACATACTGACCGTTCTCCTGGCCTACATAGTCACCGTTGTTGGAGTACACGGCGTTATTAAAGAACACTCTGTTGTTGAATGCCATACCGGCAATATCAATCACGCCGTCATTGTCGGTATCCCTCTGTACCTGAGACATCAGATCCGTAAACGCATCCCATGTCCACTCACCTGCCTCCTGCAGCTCATAAGGCTTGTTGGGATCAACACCTGCCTCCTCCAGCAGTCTCTTGTTCCAGAAAACGCCGGTACGGGGCTCGGTATCACCAGCATACATACAATAGATGGAATCACCTTTGCTCATCAGCTTATGTACGCCCGGTCCCCACTTCGCCTCGGAGAAATCCAGGCAGTCCAGAGTAGCCAGATCATACATCAGATTGTTGTTCATAGCAGCTGTGGTAGCCGCGTCCTCGCGCAGTATAAAGATATAGTTCTCATCACCGCCTGCGGTGGAATAATCTACAAAATCCTGCGGCGCGCTGCCCCAGTCAGAGATCGCCTGCTGTTTGAAGGTAAAGTTGTAAGTCTCCTGAATCCACTCACGGTAAGCATCGCGGGCTTCCTCATAATCGTTGACAGGATCAGCGGGATCACCGGACCACCAGTCACGCATGATGATCTCCATACCGCCCAGGTCATATACATTGCCGTTCTCATCGGTCAAAACAGTGTAGGGGCTCACTTCCTCCTCGGGTGCGGAAGACTCCTCAGGAGTGGATTCCGCGGGAGTGGACTCCGCCGGAGTGTTGGCTTCGGACTGCTCCGGTGTGGAAGCGTCGGGAGTGCTGCTGCCGGGAGCGGAAGTGGGCTCATTGCCACATGCGGCCAGTCCCACCGTCATCACTGTCGCCAGAGATGCCGCGATTACTTTCTTTACGAGTTTACTTTTCATTTTTCATATCCTCCTGTTCAAATTACGCGTCTGCTGTGTATATGCCAAAGCTATACGGCAGACACAGTTACTCTATATAGAATCCCGAACCGGCACGGCGTCACAATATCTTTTCCGGGATGACGCCACTGTGCGGGAAGCTATAGCGACAATTATGCCTTACATCTTGATACCGGAACTGCTCAGACTCTCCACAAATCCCTTCTGTGCAAACAGATACAGGATCAGTACCGGAATAATAATCATCAATGTGCCGGTAGACAGAATACAGTCCGTCTTGGCCACGGTGGGCGTAACCGGCGATCCCTGCAACCGCTGCAAAAACGCGGCCAGACTGTCTACTATTCTGGACAGAGACGTACTCACCAGCTTGGTATTGCCCAAAAACAGTTTGGAGTAAAATCCGTCGGTCCACTGCCATACAAAGGAAAAGAGGAAGCAGGACGTCAATATGGGAGTAGCGTCCGGCAGCATAATCCGCAGAAAGGTCTTGAGCGTTCCACAGCCGTCCACATAGGCCGCCTCCTCCAGTTCCATGGGAATATTACGGAAGAACTGGCGGATCATATAAATATACAGACCGTTTTTCAGCCCCATACATCCTGCGCTCATCAGATAATAAGGAAGTACCGATCCTCTCAGGTTGAGAGAATTCCCTGTGACCAGCTTGAAGATCCCCAGTATATCAAAAAACCGGAAATGCAGGTGCAGGGATGTGGATATGGTCTGCGGCGGCACCAGCACCACCATCATCACGCAGGCAAACCAGAACTTCTTAAGCGGGAAGTTGAACCTGGCAAAACCGTATCCCACCAGTGTACAGACCGAAATCTGCAAAACAGCGATAGAAAAAGAGATCAGCAGGGAGTTGACAATGCTCTCTCCGTATGACATAAGTTCCGCCGCCAGCTGGTAATTCTCCGTGGTGAAGTGCTCCGGAATAGAGACTACCATGGGACTGTACAGATCCTCCTCCGCCATAAAGCTGACGGATATCTTATTAAAAATCGGCTGCAGGATCATAAAACACATACCGAACAGCAAGATGAACCGGCAAATCTTAAGACTGATATCCAGCACCGTCTTTTTCAGCAGGTAACCTTCCGACTTTCTGTTTCTCTCCCAGAAGCCACTATTTTTCTGTTTTGCAATTGCCTTAGTCATAATAGTAAACCCCCTTTGAAATGATAAGCGAACTGATACCTACAAATGCGATTACAATCAGGAAGTAAATCCATGTCATGGCCGATGAGAAACCGTAATTGATCTGCTGCACCATAACCTTGGTGATCTTCTCTATCACCTCATTATCAGACCTCATACAGAAATCTATGATGGTATAGACCCAATTTACCAGGAACATGGAACTGATCATGGGGAAAGTAATCTTCCACAGGCTCTCCCACTTTGTACAACCCTCGATATCCGCCGCCTCATACATACTGGTGGAGATCGTCTGGAGGCCGGACAGGAAAATAATAATCTGAATACCGGAGGAAATTGCAATATTATAGATATTGTCTATAATTTCAAATACCTTCTCAAAGGCTCTGACGCCCACGCCCGCCGTCCGCAGGATTTCCTCCACCGCCGCCGTGATGCTGACACCGGAGGTGTTTTCCTCTATGGCCACCTGCATTGTGGAGATCAACGAGTTCTCTGTCTCCAATCCCAGTATAACACCGGATGAGAGGATAACCGGCAGGAAAAATATGGCTCTTACCAACGCCCTTCCCTTGAATTTCTGGTTCAGAATCAGTGCCACAAAAAAGCTGAATACCATGATGGCCAGAGAGTCGATAACCATCCTGGAGATTTCCTCCGTCAGCAGCCTGACAAACTCCGGATCTATCCGAAACGCCCGGTTATAGTTCTCAAGCCCTGCCCACACCGGATTAAAGCTGCCCGCGCCAACCTCCACATTACAGAAACTCATATACAGTGACTGAATAAAGGGCTTGACCATAAACACCAGAAATCCGATAATGAAAGGCGCTATGAAGATATATCCCGCTATTGCCTTACGTCTCTGAAGACCCGCTAACTTATTCTTCTGTTTCTTCATCTCTAACAACCCTTTCTACATTAAAATTCCGCATCTACCGAACCACCTTATAATCTCTGGCGGGAACCACGGTTCCATCCTCCGCCGTCTGATCCAGATAACTGTAATTGACATAAACCGAAGTGCCATCCTCATAGGTAGTGCAGGCCAGATCCGCGTTGATCTGCTCATGTCCTGTCATTTTCTGGTTGAAAGTGTGTCCCAGCTCCGCATTATATCTGGTATAGATATCCACCAGCCTGTCATGCCATGCGGCATAATCGGCTCCAAAGTATTCTGTGTAAAGGGTCTTCTGAAGAACAAACGCTGTCTCGTTCATCAAAGTGAAAGATAAGCCGGCCCCATATTCCGCGCTGCGCAGCAATTCATCCTCCGTCTCACCGGTCAGGTTCAGCGCCTCGCCGGTGTAGTTCACATATCCGTGTATCGCGATCTGGTAAAAGGGCACATAGGTATCAATAATCGTATACTCGCTGCCCTGCAATTCCATATTGGTAATCATGTCACAGTAGGGAACCACATAGTCATTGCCCATATTGACCATGATCTGCTGTCCCTGATCCGCCAGAGCCTTGATCTGCTCCACCTGCTGGTTCAATACCTCCTGTCTGTGACGGGTATCCTTGACATAATAGTCTGCGGACAGATCCTTTCCGGTCTCCCGGAAGGAGATCCCCGTGCCGTATTTCGCAGCCGCAGCCGCCAGATTATCTGTCATTTCCGCCGCCAGATCCGGATGCAGCAAATAGAAGCTGTCCATAGATTCCCGCTTGCCATAGGAGATCGGGTTGTACTCAAACAACTCCACCTTCTCCTTACTGATCTGACGAGCGGCATCCGAGAACACATTAAACCCGTTGAGAATCCCGCTGTTATAGGCATACTGCGTCACACCGTCCAGATAGATATCAACTCCCAGTTCCTTAGCCGTATTGACAGCATTCTGCAGGTCCTTCTTACTTCCCAGTCCGGATATGGGTTTCACGCGGCTCAGCAGCTTCTGCTGTATACCGCCGTTGGCCCAGCCCGTAATCTTCACGGACATATTGTTCAGGCCGTCGCCCTTGAGCTCCGCGATCATATCGCCAGCTTCTTTGAAAGAGGTGAGCTTCAACGGTCTCGAAACCGGCACACCCAGAATCTGTCTGACCTTGTCAACCGCCCCCACAATTTCCACCGCCACAGGAGCCTCTGTATCATCATTCATGGCCAGATAACCCTCATATCTGTCCGCTATGTACGCCTGATAGTCCTTGGCCATATCCGTATAGCTGCCGCTGTCCACAAAACTGTATCGCTGCAACAGGCTCCCGTCGGGAAGCTCCGGAATGTAGACATAGATGCTGCTGTTGGCAATCTCGCCCACATTGTATTTCTCGCGCAGGGCGATACTGTATACCGCATGGGCATAATTGTAGCTGTTCAGTCTGCCGGAAATGTCTGCCCGGATGGAGGCGTAGGCCGCGCCGTCCTCCAGAATGCAGATAAAGGAGTCCTGCCCCTGGCTGATTCCGTACACATTAAAATAATTGCGGGTATTATGCACCACCGCCTCACGGTTCAGTGCCATGTCCCAGCCGTACATATTGGCGTAATAGTCATTCTGGGAACTCTTTCCATTGTTGAAATTGATCAGTGCGCCGCCGCCCTCCGGCACCATCAGAAAGCCCTGATCCTCCGTACCGCCTGTGCCGAAGAAGGGCAGCAAAGCCAGATTGGATAAAGGATTACCGGCTCCGTACTCAATCTCCTGCAGGGGAACTTCCACCAGCAGATCATCCCCGTCCAGACGGTAGATCACACTCACATTGTAGATGGGCTTGTCGGAACTGCTCTCGGCAAGGTTCAGTTCCTTGTCCGCCTGATAATCCTCCATGGTATAACCGATCTCTTCGAAGATTCCCTCAAACTTGCTCTTCAGATTGTCCTTGATGGTATCTCTCAGTACCCAGATCACTTCATCCGCCAGAATCGGATAATCCGCTAAAAGCTGCTCCTGATTTTCCTTATCCTTCTTGCTCAGATTGTTGATATCGTATTTCTTATAATACTCCTTGACCAACGCAGAATTGACCTGATCCATCATTCCCAGCCATTTCTGGAAATTCTCATCCGTGAGTACCGGTGGAATGATATATTCCTTCTCCGTATCTCCTATGGAATAACAGACCTTGATATAGTCCTCGCCCGTCTCTATATCATAAACACCCTTTGCGATGCTGTAGTCGTAATTATTATATTTGGCATCCACACCGTTCACCGTACTCCAGGTGATCTCCATCGTGGACTGCAGTCTGCCCTTCTCACCGGTCAGGGCCAGCGGGTCCGACGCGCCGTCCACCGGATTGGAATACCACACTTTGCCGCTGGATTTCACCTCAAGGGTAAAATGTGTATTGCTGGGGTCCATCACGAATTTCAGCGCCTCATTCTCCAGCACCAGCTCCGTCTCTTCCCCTTCCCAGCCGTTGATTCGTATAATCTCCTTCTCTTCTTCCTCATCGCGGTAGTTCAATATAATCAGCACCCCCGCCAGGATAACCAGTGCGATAATCCCCGGAGCGATCAGACTTTTCAGCTGCCGGATCAATGCCCTTTTCAATTCTGCTTTTCTTGCCGCTTTGTCTCTATACATGGTTTGGTTTCTCCCATCTGCCTGCCAAAGCAGGCATATATCCTCTTTTACCGCTTCCGGCGGTATACCTTCCGTCAGTCTCCGTCATAGTCGGAACAGTATCTCTCTGCCCAGAGAGACGAAGTATGAGATACCCTGCGTGATCATACTGAAGAACAACAGCAGAATAAACACCATCACCAGCATCGCGAACAGGGACGCGATGGTAAACAAAAAGTTTTTGCCCAGAGAATACTCGTGGATCTGCATCATGGCTGCAAAGATCAGCGCCATAGACCACACCAGAGACACCGCGCTGAGCACCGTGTAAAACTCCCGCTCATCCACCGTCACAAAATTGCTGAAAATCATCAGGGGAAACTGCATCAGCGGATACGGGGTCAGGGCATAACAGGTAGCCATATACACCTGGCCCAGCCTGCCCTTGCCGTCAAACAATGTGGTCAACGCCCAGTTTCCCACCACCCAAAGCATAAGGGGGAACAACACGCTGGCCAGGTACAGGAAAATATTGATTCCCTCCCAGTACACCGTCATGAAGATAAAGCTCGTGTAGCGCAGCTTCATGATCCGCAGCAGCAATGTCAGAAACAGAATCGTGTTAGCCGCCGCATAGGACCCCCTTCGCTCGTGAGTCAGATCCCAGAAACCATCCAGAGGATGGGTGATGCAGTACAGTGCAAACTTTAAAGTTGCTATATAATGCGCAAAAGTTTCTTTCATTTTCAATGAAGCTATCATATCGGCCTCCGTTTACATTCTGAAGATGTCAGCTGTGTCGATCTCATGCTTTACTTTCTTGACCTTGCCTATGGCCAGAGGTACAATCAGCACTGCGAACACCACAATGAAGATCACCACAATATGTTCCTCCACCCACTCCTTGCGGTACTGCTTGTAAGCCTTGGAGTAATTCTCGTCATCGTATTTCAACTCAAAATACTCCATCGCCTCATGGTAGCGCTCCTGCCGCAGAAGGGAACGTCCGATGCCGATATACGCCAGATCATAATTGCCGTTCAGCTCCATGACCTCCTGCCATGTCTCTCCTGACGCGGCATATTCACCGTCATCAAACTGGTCGATGGCCTGATAGACCAGACGGCCGAACTCGGTGGGAGTAAACAGGGTGATGGCACAGTCCTGGCTGTCCAGTACCAGCAGATCCTGTCCCATATGCTCCAGCGCCGCGGGATACCGGAAATATCCGTCCATATTGCCGCTGCCGCCAAATCCGAAAAGCATGCGCCCCTGGTCATCATAGGCGAACAGACGGCCTCTCACCCGGTCCAGCACCACATATACATCATTCTCAAAGACCGTGACATCACAAAAACGGGAAGGTCCTTCATAGCCGCCGGCATTGCCCCAGTACAGATCCCCGATTATGAACCACTCACCGTTGCGTACCAGAATATCGTTGCCCATCAGGTTCAGCTTCCGGACTGCGTCCGCCGCGCCGGAATCCAGGTCTTCATCCGATGCGCTGCCGTTGACCGCATAGATAAATCCTTCGTGATCCATATAAATATTATCGTATTCTGTAGGAACAAAGGATTCCATCTGCGCTCTCTGTTCCTCGGTGGCGAGCTTCTTCCAGATATAATCCGCAAAGTCATAAGTAACCTTGGTAGCCCCCACAAAACCGGAGAACACGCCATCGTTCTCATACTTGATCAGACCCTTGTTGATGCCGCTGGCTATGCAGTACACACGCCCCGCCGTATCAATTACAATCTTGTTCGGCGTAAAGCTGATTGTGGGGTCAAGGGTATTGTCCACAGGTTTGTCAAACTGCATCAGGTAATTCAGATCCGCGTCCAGTTTCAGGATACGGCTGTTCCCCCTGTCCGCTATGAAAATCTCCCCCTCCTCGGAGATCGCGATATCCGAGGGACTGGAAAACGTCCTGACATCCACATCCCCCTTGAATTCCTCGATGATCTGCCGTACCTGGAAGCTCCCTCTCTCATCCCGCTCCAGCACCACGATCCGGTTGTTGCCCGTATCGCAGATATAGACCAGATTGCCATATACAAACATCCCCTGGGGACTGGAGAAATTCTTATCCAATCCCAGAGCGGCGGCAGTATAAACCTCCTGCACCGTATAGGCATCCGGAGAATCCTGCACATCTCCCCAGTAATCATAATTGAAGCTGTAACTGCCGTCGTCGGAGGCACTCACCGCCAGGGAGGAACCCACCAACATTACAGCGCTTGCCAGCAGCACGCCGACTCTCTTTAATATCTTTCTCATACGCCACCTCGCTCCTCTATCATTTCTCTACGCCGCTTTTTCCATTAATCCTTCAGACCGGAACTTGCCATAGTCTCCAGGATCTGGCTCTCTGAGAGAATGAAAATGCAGATCGGCACTGCCATTACAATAACCTGTACCGCCGCCGACTGACCGGTTCTGGCGATACCGCCGCTCTGAATCTGCTGTAGCGCATAGACAAGCGTCTTTTTCTCCTCGGAATATATGAAGGTTGCCGCCCTGTTGTTCCACAGACCCTGCACGGAGAAAATGATCAGAGTGAGCCAGGCGGGTTTTACATTGGGCATCACAATGCCGGAAAATACCCTCCACTCATTGGCGCCGTCTATCTTGGCCGCCTCGATCAGCGAAGTGGGAAGCCCTTCCATGAACTGCTTCATCAGGAACAGTCCTGTGGGCAGTGCGAAAGCCGGTATGATAATGGCCCAGTAAGTATCAATCCAGCCCAGGGCATTGATAATCAGGTAGTTGGGGATGGATGTAACATATCCGCTGAACATCATGGCCACAGTGACGATCTTGAAGAAAGCCTGCCCTCCGGGGAACTCGTACTTCGCCAGCACAAAGGCTCCCATGGACGCCACAATCAGATGTCCGAAAGTTCCCACTGCCGTGATAAACACCGTGTTGAATATGTATCTGGAGAAAGTCACCCAGGATTTGCCCATGGTCACGAACAGATCGGAAAAATTATCCAGCGTGGGATTCTGGGCAAATACAGTGGGCGGGAATTTAAACAGTTCGTCCAGCGGCTTCAGCGCGGACTCAATGGCATACACCAGAGGAAACACCATGGCTACAGCCATCAGGAGCAGGAAAAGATATACGAAGAAATCTCCTACTCTGGACCGATTGGGCTGTCTCCTCTTTAATACTACATGTCTCGGTTGCTTTTCGATTTTCGTTTCTTTTCTCTTTTTGCTCATATCAGGTTCCTACTCTTCTCAACAGACTTTGAATTGCTTTATTACACAGGATCATCACCAGGAACAGCATCGTCGCGATGGCCGACGCGTAACCCATCTCAAATCTGGAAAAACCATAGTCGAACAGATGCGTCACAACGGTACGGGCCGCGTAATCCGTACTGGGATAACCGCAGAGAGCCATAGTCACGTCACACACACCGAAGGACTGGGTAATCGCCATAACCGCTCCGAACATCAGCATGGGTTTCATATTCGGCAGTGTGATGAACCATAATTCCTGCCAACGGTTCTTCACGCCATCGATACAGCCCGCCTCATACTGAGAACGGTCCACACCCTGGAGGCCTGCCACAAAGGACAGAAAGCCCATGCCCAAGCTCATCCACAGGATAACCACCATACAGATCGGAAGCATGTAGGTCGGGTTTGTCAGCCACAGGATCGGGGCGTCTATCAGACCCATGTCAATCAGAAGCGCGTTCACCTGCCCGTAGGCATCACCTCGAAACAGTATGGAGAAGATTACAAACACGTTGCCCGCGATGGATGGCGCATAGAACACCACCACCGCAATTGTCCGTATCCATCTGGGCAGTTCATTGATCAGCCAGGCGAACAGGAAGGACATGATATATCCCAGCGGTCCTGTGATCACTGCGATCATAAACGTGTTCTTCACGCCCGTCAGGAAGATATCGTCCGCCAGGATCAGGTTGATATAGTTCTGTATCCCGATAAACCTGGGCGACTCCAGTATGTTGTAATAAGTAAAGCTGAAAAAGATGGAACTACATACCGGCAATATGTAAAACAGTGTAAACAGAATCGCATAGGGGGCCAGAAACGCATAACACATTTTGGACCGTTTTGCTTTTTTTACCGCCACCCGGAAATTGTGCTTCCGGAGGGTGACATATTTCTGTAAATATTCTTTCATGCTTATCCATTCCCCCCTATTCCAGCGGCAGACCAAACTCAGAACGCTTCTTGGTCAGCTCCTCGTTGATTGTGATCGCGTAGTCGATGATGGTCTCCCGCGCGTCCTCCTTCTTGTTGATCACCCTTCGGATGGCATTGGTGATATGACGTCCCGTATAGTAGCCGCCGGGCACTTCCCGGATACCCACTGTCTGGTTCCACTGATCCAGCAGCACCTCTATGTCATCTGCGCTCCAGGCCAACTGCGAGAACGCGTTGATGTTGGCGGTGGCATATCTGGCGGAGGAACCCAGCAAAGCCTCAATCTCACGGCCAAAGCGGATCTGTGTCTCTGTCTGGGACCACCACTTCATGAATTCCCATGCATTCTGCTTATGCTGCTCATCCTTCTGTTTGATCATCATGGTCGCGCTGCCAGTGATGAAATCGGACCTGTCAATATATGTCTCGCCGTTCTCATCCACTTTTTCCGTACCCGGAATCAGCGTGAAATCCCATAATCCCCGGATTTCCGGTGCAGATACCATCAGGGTATTGTATGTAGCGTAATTGGCCACGCCCACGGGCATCTCCCCGGAACGGAACCGGCTTACAAAGTCGAAGAAAACAGGAATGCCGAAATCGTTAAAATACTTGATATAGTCGGCCATGGCCTCCACGCCGGCCTCCTCGTCCACCGTGGTCCTGGTGCCCTTCTCGTTGTACAGGTCTCCGCCGTACTGGAACAGCATACTGAAATACATGCTCAGGTCAGCGCTGTTGGAGGCTACCTGTGTGCTGGCCACCGCGCTTCCGCTGGAACCGCCCGCGCTGGGAATACCGATGGACATGTTGTTGCCCTGTATTGTGGGAAGCATCTCCACCAGTTCCTGCCAGGTATCGGGAACCTCAAGCTCCAGCTGTTCCAGAATATCCTTGCGGTAGAACAGCACATTGAAGGTCTGGGTCTCGGGTACCGCGTATATATGTCCGTCCAGAGAATACTGCGTGTAGGAGCTGGGCGTGTAATTGGCCAGAACTTCCTGGTAATCCGCAAACTGGGTGATGTCCTCCACCGAGTTACGCAGCGCGTAGTTCACCGGCTGGTCCGCACCGATGGAGAGCACCACATCCGGGCCCCGCCCCGCCACGACGGCGGTCAGCAGCGCGTCCTGCGCCACAATCTCCACATTGACCTTGATACCGCTCTGCGGGGTAAACGTATCGTCCACCATGGATTTCAGAATCGTGCCCTGGTCACGTCCGGTCAGTACCCACACTTTGATGACGTCATCGCCGCCCTCTTCATAGACATCACCCACGGCATCATAGTCAACCACGAAGGAAGCCACGAAGGAACGCACCTCATGAGCCAGTTTGTCAAAGAAGTTCGTGGTATCCTTTTCCGGCTTTGTCTCTGTGCCGCTCACCACAATATAGTCGATATCCAGCTTGGACTCGCTCATGTTCAGAATCGCCGTGCCCAAAGCAGTGATATTATCCTTGAAGGTTACAAATTCCGTTGTGATCTTGCCCGGCTTCTCCATAAATCTCTCCAGCTGCTGGGCTATGGTCTGGGCCGTGGCGATCTTATCCGCCTTCTGGCCGCTGTAAGCTACCACCTCATCCACCACCTTGTAGAGCCTCATGCGCTCCAGGTCGATGGCTTCCATGACCTCCGGGTAATTGGTATCAATATGATAGTCCCTGTAGTGGTCAGGTGTCGCGCCGGTATATACCAGAATCGTTCTGTATATCTGGTTCAGCCGGAACGTACAGTCCTCCAGTTCCTCCATGATGGGGCCCATATCTCCCAGGGCGGCCTCCAGCCGCAGGGTGTGCGTGCCTGCCGTCAGATAGAATTCGTAAGGATTGCCTTCCTCATCCGCCAGCGTCTTGCACTCCCATTCGTTTTTATAATCGAAGGAAATATTCTTTGCCTCCTGGAACGGTATTTCCCCGTCTATGTAGAGAATCCGGCTGGACACGCTGCCTCTGGAATAATTCTGCCGTCCCTTGATTGTAATATTGTAATAGCCGTCCTCCGGCACTTCGATGTCCCACTGAATCCACTGGCCCGCGCTTCTCCAGGCATCGCCGCCCACATAGTTCAGCACGGTGCGCATCACAGTGTAGGGCTGGGTGGACGGTGAGGATCTGTCGTACTTGGCATATAAGGAGGACTCGGAACGAACGGTGGAATCCTCACCCTGTACCACCTGTACATAAGACAGCCCCAATCCGGAAGCGGCGCTTCCGGTCTGCCTGTCTCTGTACTCCGCATAGGTGTCCAGATCCGTCACCGGAAGAATATGTACGTCCCCGAGCACCATGGGTTCATTTACGGCCTCAAGACTTATGGTGTTTGTGCCCTTCTCCAGATAGAACATGTAAGGGTCGGAGATATAGCCCATGCTGTCCTCGCAGTAGGCACTCTGCCAGTCAAACACTTCCACCTGGGTGGGACGGATTTCATTGCCCTGATTGTCCACCCGGACTTCACTGCCGTTGGTCCAGATGCGGGTGAACTCCATATTGGCGGCATCGCTGAAAGGCAGCTCGCCGTTGATATACAGCGCGCGCTCCGCCGCCACGCCCCTGGACTCCGGCACCAGGTAATCCAGCGCCACATTGTAAAAGCCCGACTCGGGGACTTCCACTTCCCAGGTCACTACAGACTTGGTGTCTGTGAACAGGGATTTCGCAACGCCCTCGTAATCGTTATAAATCTCCACGCCGCCTTCCGCAGTGTAGGAAAAGAGATCCAACGCCACTTCCGCCCGGGGACACTGCGCGTCCGCATGGGCATTAAGATAGCGGGTATAGGTTCCTTCCCTCACCGCGCCCTCCGCATCGGCAGTCAGATCGTGGCCTGCATACTTATCCTCAAAGGTCTCTACCCCTCTTAGGTTCAGCAGCATGCAAAATACCACAAATACTGCGACTACACCTATAAGTATGAGTAATTTTTTGACAGTCTTATTCATACATGCCTCCCTGTGTACCTATAGCAAATGTCATTCTAGATCCGATGTCATTTACTATAACAAAATAAAAGTAATCATGCAGACTTCGCACTTTATGCTGATAATTATATCTCTGTGTTGTTGCTCTGTCTCCCTATATTTTGCTATTTACTCTTCACACATTGCTTACTTTTTGATAAATATCAAAAAAATTATTGTGCAATATTTACTTTTCAAGTCTGAGATGATAGAATATACACATAGAAATATCTTATGTTTCCGGGCATTTTGGGCACTTTCCCCACAAATATCAGTCAAACGGAATATAAGAACGAGCAAATTTTGGGAAATATAGCAATATTTGCTCATATAGATTTTGAGAAAAAGCGGATTCCGGGCAGCGCCATCAGGACCATATAGGAATACCCGATTCTGACTGCATTGCAATTGCCTGGCAAAAGCATTTTCAAAAGGAGACACAGGAAATGGCGGATGTAAAGATAAACGGCAATTTTCTTGACTTTTACGGCATCAATCTCGATTTCACCGGCATAAGGGATGTGCGGGATTCTCAGGAGACGGTTTCCTTCCATAACAATTCAACCGTCCGCATCTGGCCCAACACCCAGACGGATGGTTTTGAAGCCCACTGGCATGCCGCCCTGGAAATTATCATGCCCGTAGAAAATTACTATGACGTCCGCACCGGAGAGGGCAGCTACCATGTGCAGCCCGGGGAGATCCTCATAATACCGCCGGGGGAGCTGCATGAGCTTCTCGCCCCCGACAGCGGCAGCCGCTTTATCTTCATGTTTGACATCTCCATGATCACCCGGCTGAAAAGTTTTGTGGGCATCCAGTCCATCCTCTCCCAGCCCCTGCATGTGACCAAGGACAGCTATCCCCAGATCTATGAGGACATCTATGAGCTGCTGATCCAGATGCGGAACGAATATTTCAACAGAAACGAGTATGCGGAACTGACCATTTTCGCCCTGCTGCTGAACCTTTTTACCAAGCTCGGCTACAACCATATCAACGCCAGCAACCTGTTTCCCAATGTCCGCCTTTACAAGCAGAAGGAATACATACAGAAATTCAACAGTCTGATGGAGTATATCGACGTACACTATATGGAAGAGCTGAATCTGGAGGACATCGCTGAATCCACCGGTTTTTCCAAATATCACTTTTCCCGGCTGTTCAAGCAGTACACGGGGTTTACTTTCTGCGACTATCTCTGTCATCGGCGCATCAAGGTGGCGGAGGAGCTGCTGGCCAGACCGGACCTCTCCATCACCGAGGTGGCTTTGCAGGCCGGTTTTCCCAGCATCTCCACCTTTAACCGCCTGTTCAAGCAATATAAAAACTGTACGCCCAGCGAGTACCGCTCCCGAAACAGCCGCGCTCTGCTGGATGAAAATCCCTATGCCTGATAGACAAAGTCTTTGAACACAGCCTCTCCTCCGCTTTCCCGGGTGGCATATACCGCCAGGGCGAAGCGGCAGCCGGCGAAGTGATCCAGCCGGAAGTACAGCCTGTGTCTCTCTCCCAGCGATTCCCAATGTGTGCCGTTCTTCCAGGCAAATTCCACCGTGTCCGCCATATCCGTGAAATTGGCGGATATTCTCACCCGGGCCACCGGCCCGGGCAGAGCGACTCTGTCCGTCATTCTGCCGGGCATATAATCCTGCGCGGCCCTGCCGGTGAGTTTTTCATTCTGCAAGGTTCTGGTGACCACCACCAGATAATATGTGTTCAGCGACCGGGTGATTCCGATCATGCCATAGCAGCCCTGCAATGCGCAGAGGCCGGCGCAGTCCCCCTCCCGCAGAGCGGAGCCGTCCACTGTCACCTCCCCGCTGCACCGGGGATAAAGCATTCTCTGGGTCAGGGTGTTCCGCGCCTGCAATACATTGGTACAGAGCTTACCCGTCCGGACCCATAAACCGCCTTCCTCCTTCAGTCCCCACAGTCCGGGATCGGGATCATGATTCCACTGCCACTGCCTTTTCAGTTCATAGCGGCCCCGCCAGTCCCGCAGGCAGGGGAAGCTGTCCGATGTGTACAGGGGTTCATATTGATATCCGGGGCGGTTGCTCCTGATGGACACGATAGCCGGCACTCGGCCCTCCCGGCCGAATACCGGCAGGTCCCCCTGCCAGGTCACAGGCACCAGCACCGGCATTCGTCCCACTGCGCCGTGATCCTGAAAAAGCATGGCATACCACCTGCCGTCCGGGGTATCTACAATGCCGCCCTGCGCCACCCCCTGATTGCGGAATCCCATGTCATCGCTGAGAACCTCGTGTTCCGTGAACTCTCCCTCCGGGGAATCCGCCACAAAGCACACCTGGGTGCGCCTGTCCCGCCCTTCCTTTTTGGGCCAGTGTATCGTGAACAGATAGTACTTTCCGTTTATCTTATACAGATGAGAGCCCTCATGCCCCAGATAGACATCCTGGCGCTCCTGAACAATCACTCTGTCCAGCCCCCCTTCCCTGAGACCGGAAAAATCAGGCTCCCATTCCGTAAGCCGGATATCTGACCGCCCGAACGCGATATAGACCCGTCCGTCCTCCTCAAACAGCAGAGACGGATCATGGAGATAGCCGTAGGGGCTCTCCAGTCTTTGCCGGGTCCAGGGCCCCTCCGCCTGCTCCGATGTGTACAGATAACAGCCGCTCTCCGGTACGCCGAACAACACATAAAAGAGCCCGTTATGATAGCGCAGAGACGCGGCCCACATACCTTTTCCGTAGATGCTGCCCTCCCCCTCCATCCTTTCCCGGGGAGTGTTTTCCAGCGTATCATATACATATCCGGCAATCTCCCAGTTTTTCAGGTCAAAGGAACGCAGCATCACGCCGCCGGGCATGAAATGCATGGTAGCGCAGACCATATAGTAAGTATCCTCCACCCGGACCACATCCGGGTTCGGGTAATCCGCCTTGATAATTGGAGCCGCTCTGTTCATGTAAAACCTCCTGTTTTGTGGCCTTTCGGCTGTGCAGGCTCTTTTTCATTTTCCGGATTGTCCGCAGGAACGCTGATAATGACTTTTCCCTCCGACATTTCCAGTTTCACCTTATTGTCCCGCAGATTCATGGATGCGAGAAGGTCTCTGGGAATCTGGACTCTGCCCGCCTTATCCACGATGACATACTCCTCCTGTGTATCCTCGGTGCGCCAGTCAATGGCCGCCTCCTTGATGCGGTCCGCATATTTCTCTTTCAGAATGCGTTCGCTGCTGATCTTTCCGTCCCGGATTGCCACCACCCGCTTTACCTTCTTGGAGAGCGCCACATCGTGGGTGACGATCAGAATGGTCTGGCCCTGACGGTTCAGTTCCGTGAAGACATCAAATATATAGTTGGCTGTCCGCGGGTCCACGCTGCCGGTGGGTTCATCCGCCAGCAGAAGCCTGGGCGAATTGGACAGAGCGATTGCTATGGCAATGCGCTGCTGTTCACCGCCGGAAAGCATGTTCAGCCTGCTGTGTTTCTTGGCGGACATGCCCACCAGCTCCAGCAGTTCCAGCGCTTTGGCCTTCTTTTTACGTACGTCCGACAGATACATGGGAAGCATCACATTCTCCAGGGCCGACAGATAGGGCAGAAGGTTTCTGGCATTATTCTGCCACACAAATCCCACGGTGTCCCGTTTATAGACCACCAGTTCCCGCTCGGTCATGGTAAACAGATTCTTGCCGCCCACCACCAGGGAACCGGCGCTGGGTCTGTCCAGACCGCCGATCATATTCAGAAAAGTGGATTTACCGCTGCCGCTGTTGCCGATCAGAGCGGTCAGCTCCCCCTCTTCCACGGTCAGGTCCAGCCCTTGCAGGGCCAGCACCTCCGTCTGCTTGGTCTTATATATTTTTACCAGGCCGTCCGCCTGTATCATTACCTCTGCCATCTCACACAATCCCTCTTCATTCAGAGCTTTGCTTTATTTATATCTGCCGCCCGTTCTCCAGCTCGATCACCATGTCTCCCGCGTCCATCAGCCCGGTGTCATGTGTGGTCATGACAATGGTCACATGCTCCCTGCGGGTCATCTCCTGAAACAGACGGGCCACTTCCGCCGCCATGGCGCTGTCCAGCTCCGCCGTGGGTTCGTCCGCCAGAATAATCTGGGGCCTGTGAGCTATGGCCCTGGCAATGGCCACACGCTGCTGCTCGCCGCCGGACATCTCCACGGGCATATGATGCATACGGTTTCCCAGCCCCACCATCTTAAGACACTCTTCCACCCGCTGGCCGCGGTCCTTTTTCACCCCCGCGAGACGCAGAGAAAACTCCACGTTCTGAAAGGCGTCCATGGTGGGAATCAGGGACACGGACTGAAAAACGAAGCCCACCTTGGTCCTGCGCAGATTCTCCCTTGCCCGCTCAGACAGTTTGCACACATCCCGCCCGCCGATCAGCACACTGCCGGAAGTGGGCACATCCAATGCTCCCACTATATTCAGCAGCGTGGTCTTGCCGGAGCCGGAACGCCCCTTCAAAATCGTCAGCACACCTGCCGGAACTTCCGCGCATATGTCCGTCAGTGCCTGAAACTCGCCTCCCGCCACCGGAAACACCCTGTTTACATGGCTGATCACTATGGCGGCCTCCCGTGTCGCCTCTTTTTTTCCTGCTTCCAAATTATCCGTCTCCATACATTTCCCCTATCGCAACCTGCTTTTCTACTCCTCGCCCAGCTTAAGGGCCCTGGCCACATTCATACGAAATACAATAAAGATCAGCACCGCCAGACAGAGCGCCATCACCGCGGCCACCACGCCGTAGAGCCGCAGCATATCCGACCGCCGGGTGATCAGTTCCATGGGCAGCACCTGATTGCTGGCGGCATAGGCCGTCTGCAGCATGGGCACGAACATGCCCGAGGAGAGATGTCCGATGCCCACGCCGCCCAGAATGGCAAAAACGCCGGAAAAGATCTGTTCATTGATCAGCATGAAGAACATCTCCCCCTTGTGCATACCGCAGGCCCGCAGTACGCCAAACATCATTTCCCGCGAGCGTATGGACATGACCCAGTAGATCAGGTAGCCCACGGCGCACAGAATCAGAGTGACGATAAATCCCATGGTGAGAATGCCGTTGGTGCCCTGCATCAGCGGGTCCGCCACCACTCTCTCCAGATCGGCGTCTCTGTCCACATATCTGGCGATATGCACATTGTTGTCCTGAATCCACTGATGCAGCTGCTGCGGGTCCCACCCCTCCTCCAGAGAAATCCAGACCTCATAGGGCACCGTCCCCAGTGTCTTCTGCAACGTGGCAAAATTCGCTATCACCAGGAAATTGTCCCGGGTGCTGACTCCCCCCTCCGCCTGGAGACTCACCGTGGTGGGTTCATAGCTGGGCCAATAGTCCACAAAATCAATGATTTTGCACCTGATCTCCTTCTTGGAGCCGCTGTAACACTTGACGGTATCTCCCGCCTTATAGCCCAGCAGCGTCTGAAAATTCCGGGACACCAGCACACCGGTGGGTTCCACTGCCAGTTCGTTCAGCACCTCATAGTAATGTCTGCCAAGCAGTTCCTGATCCAGCCAGGTATTTACCCCGAACTCCCGGGTGTGGATGCCCAGCAGTGTGACCGGCTGCCGCTCGGCTCCCTGGATCTGCACATTGGCCTGTTCGTCCCTGATTACCCGCGTGTAGCCGGCGCTTCCCTCCAAAGACGCATACTTACTGTAATCCGGTTCATAGTAGCGCAGTTCTGCCGTGGCATCCCCGCCTGCGGAGGCATTGGAGTTCCATACCTCCCGGATCACCAGATCCGTGCCGTCCAGATACTCCACATTGGCCATGGCATTCTGTAGAATGGTTCTGGCCACCGTGGCGTGAAACATGCCCAGAGAGACCGTCAGGATCATGAACAGCATGATAAACTGCTGTCTGCGGCCGTTTTTGAGAATCTCCAGATAGGAGGCATAGCTGGCCGGCCGCCAGAATCGTCTGCCCAATGTGTAAATCAACCGCACCAAAAGCGGCTGCAGGCGCAGAAACAGCAGACCCATCCCCACGATAAACAGGGAGGAGCTGATATAGAGCAGCGGGTCCAGCGCCTTGCCCATAAGCACATCTTCCACCAGAGCGCCCCTGTTGCGCGAGAAGTTGTAATAGCCATACATCGCCACGCCCAGACAGATCAGGTCCAGAAAACAGATCTCCCACCAGGAGCGTTTCTTTATGGCTTTCTGGCGCTTGAGCTTCACTATGGTCAGGCGGCTGTGTTTCAGGGCGGGCAGCGTCATGATCAGCACACAGGCCGCCATGGCCGCCACAGCGTAGTACAGCACGTCTCTGGTCCAGACAAGCTCCATCTGGCCTCCCATGGAAAACTCCAGGAAATTGCGGGCCGAACCCAGGAAACGGCAGAACACCGTGCCCAGAGGAAGCCCCCCCAGAGTCCCCAGAACGGTCAAAAACAGACTCTGATACAGATAGAGCCGGAAAATCTGTCCGCTGGAGCTGCCCCGGCTTTTGAGCACAGAGATCTCGTTTCTCTCCAGTTCATACATCTGCCCGGAGATCATAAACAGGAAAGCGGCCAAAAGGATCAGCACCGGGACCTGCAAAATGAGCAGCGTAGCCTCTATCCGGCTCTGCTTTTTGTCAAAGCCCTCCAGGATCTCCCTGTACGCGGGCTCCTTCAAAGTGCTGCGGTAGGGGCTCTCCTGGGTGAGATAATCCGTGTACTCTCTGATCTGCGCCACATCCGCCGCTTTCAGATCCGCGTATTCAAACATGCTGTAATAGGTACAGGTGATGGTGTAACGCCCCGCGTTGTCCCCCGTGAACATGTCATGGAACAGGCGCTCTTCCATAAAGCAGACAATATTCATCTCCTCCGGAGAAATCTGCCAGTAAACATCTCCAGCCGCCGCCTCCCTGTAAACGCCGTTGATCCTGATCCGCAGATTCTTTCCGTCCGGCCCTTTCAGACCGTCAAACTCCAGAGTCTCCCCTACCAGGAGCCCCGCCTCCACCATACAGGCCTGGCTTACGATCACCTCGATATTGCCCTCTTCGTCCAGCCCGTCCTCCGAGTACATCTCCCCCGCCAGCATTTCCACATGCTCCGGCAGGTCCGACAGGGAGCTGAGACGCAGAGAGGCGGAGGCGATGTCAGAACGGTTCATCAGGGATGTCACCGCCACTTTGGCCAGACTGTAGTAATAAATGGTGTCCCGCTCCCTCACACCCATCTCATCATAGATCTCTTCCATCAGGGTCTCCACCCTGCTGATTGTCTTTCCGCCGCTGTCCTTCTTGGAGATCAGTGTTATGGTGTTCATGGTAGGCCAGCCGCCCTGCTCGCCCAGCCATGCCTCCATCTCGTCCTGGAGCATCCGGTCAAAAGCCGCTGTCCGGTACAGGGGAAAGCTGACCACAGTTGCGACCAGCAAAACACACCCCAGCAGCATACACATCACCATCCACTTTTTATGCCAAAGCTTCTGCAACATTACTCCAAGCATAATACCATTCCTTCCGTCAGTCCCTCGGCCACCCAGTAACTGTTCTTGTCATACCCGCCCGCCACAAAGCTGCGGCGCACAATACTGCCGTCCGCCTCCACTACATTTACATAAGTCTGTCCGTTGATCTCCCGCACGGCGCGCCTGGGAACCACCAGCACATGCTCCATCTCCCGCAGCCGGGCCTCCACGCCGAACCGGGCCCTGTTCCACCAGCCGCCAAAACCCTCCGAACCCAGGGACATATCCCCGATGTATTCCGGCGGCAACAGAATATAAGCATATTCCGACTGCAGGGACTTGCTGACCGCCAGTCCGTTCACATTGGCCACCACGCCGGGAACGGTGCGCTCCTCCCCCGTAAGATTCTGGTAAGTCACCGTGACCTGATTGCCGTAGGAAAGCACATTTCCCTCATTTTCCAGCGCCACATAACAGGTATTTTCATCCGCGATCTCGATCAGATACCGGTCCTTTTGCAGAATATCCTCTTTTTTCAAATCCTCCATCCATATGACGATGCCGCTCTGACTGGCCCGTATGGCCGTGGTCTGGTAATCCTGAGAAAGCTCCGCGATCTGCTCCTGTAACTTTGCGATGGTCTTCATACGGCTCTCGATGGCTTTCTCATTCTTCTCTTCCCCCTGATCCACAAGATCCTGTACTCTCTCCATCTCCCTCTGCAGCTGCAACGTCAGCCGCTGCATGCCGATCTCATCCGCCGCCACCCGCACGGTGGCGATCACGTCTCCCTTCTCCACATGCTGATACAGGGAGGTCTGAAATTCCTGAAAGTACACCGTGCCGTGAGCGATGGGATTCTGTACCACCACGCCGGAGGGATAGATCATATATCCGCTTGCGGAGTAGTCACTGTGGAAACTCCCCATCTCCACCTCCACCTGCTGGTCTCCATACTGACGTCCCTGGTCCAGTCTCACCACATCGCCCTCTCCTATCCCGGAAAGGATCTCCGTGTACACGCCGTCACTCATACCGGCGCGCACAGAGGTATACACATTTTTGTCACCGTCCAGTATGTACACATAGCTGCCGGACTCATCTTTGTGAACAGCCTCCGCAGGTACGGACAGCGCATGCTCCCGCCTCTGTCTGATCACCACCAC
Organism: uncultured Acetatifactor sp.; assembly: GCA_910583845.1. GTDB lineage: Bacteria > Bacillota > Clostridia > Lachnospirales > Lachnospiraceae > Acetatifactor. The sequence goes on along the minus strand of CAJUAB010000013.1, from coordinate 26,289 downwards.
CGCCACATAGTCGCCCACGCTGACGTTCTCCGCCTCCCCCTTCAGATACAGAGTGGAATACACATCCTCCCCTTGGGTTGTCAGCCGCGTATACTCTTCGCTCTCTATGGGCACATATTCCACCTCGCAGCGCCGGCCGTCGATCACCGCGTAAATGTCCTCCGCCGCCGCCGCGGTTTTCCTGTTGATATAGTCACATTTCAGGATCTTCCGTTCCAGATCCCCCACAGCCACGATGGGCATTTCACCCGGAATACCGTCTCCATAACCGTATTCGGACACGGCCACCACATTTCCCGCCATGTGGGCATGGATGGTCACATCATTCTTTTTCTCCTGCAAAAAGGCCAGCTGCTGTAGGGCGTAGGCATGATCCAGTTCATACAGAGCCGTCTTCTGTTCCAGCTGCAAAAGCGTCGTATTGACACTGTGATCCGTGATCCGGTATCGGCCGTTCCAGTAGTCATATTCCTTCTCCCATTCCTGATAGGCCGGATTGGGAACCGGTTCATCGGGCTTTTCCCCGTCCGGGGCTCCGCCCTCCTCCCCGTCATCGCCGGGCTGGTCCGGGTCCTCCGCGTCTGAGCCGCTGACACTCGCGGGCGGCGCGGCCAGGTACTCCTGCGGCTTATGCTTCTCCAGGTTTTCCACTACACCCGCCAGCCCCTTCACTTCCTCCCGGGGCTTTTCCAGATCCTCTCTGACCTGTAGCTCATACTCGGCAAACTCCGTCTCCATATCCTGGATCTTCTTCTCCAGCTCCTCGATCTGTTTATCCAGATTCTGTGTGCTGGAACAGACCAGCGCCTCTCCCCTGCTCACCGCTTCCCCGGGATACGCGCGGAATGTGTCCAGTTCCACTTCCTCCTCAAAAGCATATTCTTCCACATAGGGCACTACAATGGCAGAATATACCTCCGCGTCATACAGATTGCGGTATGCCGCCGCCTCTCCGCTGCCGGTGAGTCCCACGGGCTCCAGCAGCTGCACCTCCTCTGCCGCGGCCGCCTGCTGCGGCGCCTCCCCGCATCCCGCCGCGGCCACCGCCAGAAAGCCGGTCATGGCCAGCCCCAAAAGCCTTCGTCCCTTCATCGCAGTATGACCCTCTCTCCCTCTGTTAATCCAGACAGCACTTCCACCGAGCTGTCCCCGTGCAGGCCGGTCTCAATCCATTTGACCTCCCGCATCTGATCGTCCCCCAGCACATAGACATAGTCTCTGCCATCCGCGCTGTGGACTGCCTCCGTCGGCACACACAACACCTGGCTGCGCTGATCCACCACCGCCACAATGGTGCCCGCGGTCCCCACTTCAATAGTGGCGTTCTCTCCGCCCCCGGCCAGAGAAAACATCTGCCGCTCCCCCCACTGTTCCATCTCGTGAGGAAGCAGGGTATATTCTCCCGCGCCGGAACCGGAAGTGATCTGCATATCGACCTCTTCCCCCTCCCGGAAACAGGAGGCATACTCCGGAGTCTCGGTGGTGAACAGGCACTCCGAACCGTCAATGATGGTCAGGACCTCCTCCCCCCGCACGGAGGTGGAGCCCTCCAGCCTCTCCTTGATATGGGACACCGTGCCGGACATTCCCGCCACCAGACGGCTGGCCCTCTCCTCCTGCCGGATCTGCTCCAGCTGCAACAGATCCAGATTCATAGCATCCTGATAGTCTTCCCTCGCATAGGAATAATTCTGCTGTACCTGGGCCACGCCCTCGTCCAGCCGCTCCCTGTCCGAGTCGGACTGGCTGCTCTGGTACAGGTAATTCAGCCACAGGGTGGATATCTCATAGTCCTCGTTGATCTGGACATAGTCCATCTGCAGCTGATTTCTGGCAATCTGGTATTCCAGACGGGCTATGTCCTCCTGTCGGCTGGCTCCGGAGAGTTCCGCCAGGACCTGCCCTTTTTCCACCACATCCCCCTCCTGCACATACACCTTTTTCACGGACAGCCCGCTGATCCCAAAACTCAGGCTCTCATCGTTCAGCTGTTGGTAAGTGCATCTGATCTGCTGGGTTTTCCGCACATCCCCCAGCATGACCACCGCCATGTCATAAGCCACAGGTTCCGCTTCCTGTTCCACCACGATGACGTCCTGCCCGTCATTTGGGGTCTGCGCGCAGCCGCTCACCGTCAGTATACACAGCCCGGCCAGCGCCAGATATCGCACTGTTCTGTTTTTCCCGCTCCTCTTTTCCATGATGCACTCTTCCTTATTCATATTGGTGCTGTCTTCTGACGGCTCCTGCTCAGTCACCGCTCAGACTCTGCCCGGACATAACCCGGTAAGATTCCCGGGGGCCCAGATAGGACTGCCGCGCCTGCGCCTGGGGGCTGTATATCCGGATCTGCTCCAGCACCACTCCGGCTTCCAGCGCTTCCACCGTCAGCTGCCGCTGTCCGGCCTCAAAGGGAATCCTTGTGCCGCACACGCGGATCTGGTTCAGCACTCCCCGCGCCCAGCGGGGATCGCTGCTCTCCCCCGCGCGGAAATCCGGGGCCGTAATCTCCACCCTGTGCTTCTCCCCGCAGCCGTTGTCCACCAGCACATACATGCCCTGCCTGCTCACCACCGAGTTGGTGGGAGCCACCAGCAGATCCACCTGGTATTCCCCCGTCTCCGGAATCAGGAACTGCCATGTCAGGGACGGTCTCTCATCTCCCTCTGTAAATACCGCCGTGCTGGGAAATACCTTTACGCCTCTGCCATACTTGCCGTATCCTTCGATGAGCTGATAAGCGCCCCTGGCCGTGTCGTGTTTCCGGATATAACCTGCGGCGTCCATGACAATCATGCCCTCGCGCTCCAGATAGGTTCCCGGGGAAATGCCCTCCGTGCTCTGGCGCTGTCCCGTCACCTCCACCGCCACCGTGGTATCGTCCCCCTGCACCAGAAGGCGCACGGTCTGCGCCTCCCCGGGAAGAGCGGCCTCGTCACAGCGCAGCGTCACCACGGACAGTTCCCGGCAATCGCCTTCCAGCTCTCTTCCCATTTCTCCCTCCGGGGAAGAGACCTTCAGCCATCCCGGCAAGCCCGCCTCCCGCTGTTCCACCACGATCCGATAGTCGAAACTTCCCACGCCGTCATTCGCGATCTCAATATCCACCGGCTCCGCGCCCGCGTAACAGAAATCCCGCACCCGGATTACCTGGGGCGCGCCGTAGTTCTTCACGCCGATCTGCTCCTCATCCGCCCGGGAGACACTCATCCGGGGTCTGTGTACCGGATGTACCCTGCTGATCAGAGGATAACGGTATCCGTCCTCATTCCACTTGGTAAAGCCGATGTGCTGGGCCATCTCCATACCCTTCCACTTGCCCCCCCTAAAGGTCGCCATCTCCTCTTTCAGACGGATATCCTCCTGCGCGCAGGCCAGGGACAAATCGCCGTATCTGTTTGCCACAGGTCTCCCCTGGCGGGCATAGTGATTGTTCTTTCCCGCATAGAGATGCATTTTCAGCAGATTCATACTGGCCATGGCAGAAAAATGGATCATGCTGTAGTAGGCATCCCTCTCCCTGTCACAGAGCTGTTCCATGACCTCACAGGACAGCGTCTCCAGCGCCTCCGCCCGCTCAAGCACCCTGTCCGCCTCCCTGTAATGGCAGGGGTGATATATGGTTTCATTCAGAGCCTCGGGCCTGCGCAGCGCGTTCAGGTCGATATATTCCGTGAGTACCCGGCCGATCTGCTCCTGCAGACTCTCCGAAGCCCGGGGGAAAGTCCTCCGTGTCCACTCTCTGGTATACTCCCGGTAGCTGTCCCTGTTGCCATAGCCCCATCTGTCATAATCATAGGCAAGCGCCAGAAAATAACTCAAGGGCACCTCATGAAATTTCAGGTCACCCACATTGACGATCCAGGCGTCCCGGATGCCGTACTCATAGGCCATGCACATCTGCTCCCAGGTCTTGGCCATAGGGGTGGAATCCACCCATTCGTAGGAGACGGGGCCTCCGTGATAGTCAAAGTGGTAATACATGCCCCACCCGCCCTTGCGGTCACGGACCTGGGGAGCGGGCAGGGTGCGCATCTGCCCGAAATTGTCCTCGCAGAGCATACAGATCACGCCGTCCAGCTCCTCCCAGTCCTTGAGTCCCTGTACGTTCTCGTCCCCGTAGAAATACGCCTCCACTTCCTTGTACAGGGCCAGAAGCTGGGGCACCTCCTGTCTGTGGACATTTTCCGCGATCAGCGCCCTCTGCTTGCGGATGATATCTTTCAGCAGATTCACGTTTTCTTCCACGGTGGACTGCTCTCCCAGCATGGAGGTGTCCCTCTCCCCCCGCATGCCGATGGTGATCAGATTCTCGTATTTGCCGCTGCGCTTAAGGGCCTCCTCCCAATAGCGCAGAAGCCCCTGCTCATTGGTGTAGAAATTCCACTCGTTGCCGTAGGGCGTCTCCGGTCCTCTGACCTTATCCCACTCCTCGCTGGCCCGCAGGCAGGGCTCATGGTGGGAATATCCCATGACCACGCCATAGATGTCCGCCAGTTCCTCGTTGGCGCTGCCGGGTCCGTCAATGGGGAAGGAAGCGCTCCACATGGCCGGCCACAGATAGTTGCCCTTCAGCCGGAGCAGAAGCTCAAACACATGCTCATAGGCATCCGCGTTGAAACCGCCGAAGTGATCGCAGGTCCAGTTGCCGAAGCAGGGCCACTCATCATTTATGAAAAATCCCCGGTAGCGCACACTGGGTTCCCTGGACAGAGTCTGGATGTCATCGCCAATCTCCTGATCCGGATTGAAAGCGGGGTCCACATCTCCCCAGAAGCAAAGAGGCGATACGCCTATGTATTCCGACAGGGCAAACATGCCGTAGATCGTACCCCGCTTGTCACTGCCACAAATCAGCAGCATCTCCCCCTGACACAATCGCGATCCCCGGATCTTCCGGATCAGGTACACTTCCCGCTTCCCTCTGACCTGGGAGAGATCCGCCAGCCCCTCCTGCTCCAGTTCCTCCAGCATCGGGCTCTTTCCCACTGTGGCGCACAGAACCACGGGGGTCCGGTGCGCCTGCCCCCCGCTCAGGATCTGCGGCTTATGGCCCGTAACCTTACGGATATCCTCCGCCACCTTGCCCGCTGTTCTTTTTACTCCCTCAAAGGCACTGTCTTCCACCAGCAGCGGAACTGCCTGCCCGTCATATACCAGTCTCATGTCCATGTCCTCCCGTTTTGCTCATCTCACCCATATTTTCCTGCGAAACCCCGCTCTATACTACCCCAAATCCCAGTATCGTGAAATCCTTGTCCTCCATGCCCGGGGCCATCTTCACTTCCACGTGATACCGCTTTCTCTCTCTGCCCTTAAAACAGATCTGGGCGTTGCAGTGGGTCCAGCCGTTGACATGAGGGTCCGCGCAGAGCACTTTCTCTCCGTCCACCCACACCTCGGCGCATCCTGTCTGATTGGAGGCGCTGTCTTTGGATACCAGCAGCAGACTCTCGCAGGTGATATCCATGACAAAGGGTCTGCGCTCTCCCGCTGTCTCAGCCCCCCGGTACATCCAGTTGTCCGGAAATTCCGAAGTCCCCGTCAGGTCCATATCCATCTCCACCGCCTGCAGCTCCGTGTCCTCATGGGAAAAGCTGCCACAGTCGATCACTGCGGCGGGCTCCCCCTGCTGCCCTGCGGAATGCCTGCGGTCCAGCAGCCTTACCTTCTCAAAGGCGCCGCCGATGGGGGGAGCCGTCTCTTCCAGGCACAGTGTATCCTCATCCGCCTCCTGGCCGTCCACCACCCGCAGCAGATGCAGAATACCGTCCGCCATGACAGTGTGCCCCACATTGGTGGGATGGTAGGAATCATAGAAAAACTGATTCTTGCTGACCACTCTGCCGCTGCCGGGCTTTTGATAGAACTGTTCCAGCACGGCGTCCCGGGTGCTGACCATGGGCAGATGATAGGCCCTGCCCACCGGGGACAGACGTTCCTGCAGGTTAAAATCATTGGCAAATACCGCAAACAGCAGAATCACTGCCGGGCGGTTCCCATCGCTCAAGATCTTCCGCACCAGGGAATCATAACATTCCCCCTTGGTCTCGTCCCCCTCGTCATTGACGGCAAACTCCACCACTACCACGTCAGGAACCACGCTGCCTTCCCGCAGTACATCCCGTTCATACCGGATCATGCCCAGCTCGGAGGGAGTGCCTCCCACCCCGGCTTTTATATAATGGATGTTCTCCGGCATCTTTTCCCCGCTGTCCGGACCGCCGAAAAGCTCACAGAAGCCCTTATAGGTCTTATAGGCATAGCACTCGGTATGGATGGGGATCGCTCCCGCCCCCTGGGTGATGGAACCGCCGATAAAGGCGATGGTCACATCCTCCCCCCGGCGGGCTTTGTCGATGGCTTTCTTAAGCCGGGCGTTGTTGCCCGTCTGCACCAGGGATTTTTCCACCATCCGCAGATATCCGGGGGAAGCGAAGTCCACCGCTTCCTCCTCCGTCACCTCCGGCGCGTCAAAACCGTCCTGGAGGTAAAAGCGTACCGCCACTGTGGCCAGCGTTGCCGCCTGTGGAAACTCAAACCGGATCTGACCGGGAATGTTGTCGTCCTCTGACCAGTCACAGCTCTCCAGTTCCAGAATATGCTCCATGCCGTTGGCCTGCACAGGCATCCGCAGTGTGGTTCCCGATCCGTATATGTCCCGGTGACCATACATCTGGAGGCAGAAATCGGTCACCATTTCCCGGTCCTGCGCCTCCACAGTAACCCCGATGCTGTGTACCAGCCGCCGGAAGCCCTCTGTGGTCTCCAGGAGTTTGAGCATTTCCTCGTCCGTAATGCCGCCCACCAGCCTGGCGCTGCTGATCATTCTGCCATCGTTCATATACAGGAACTGAATCCCCCTGCCGTCCGCCTGGGGCGAGCCTGCCACGTTCTTCCCCCGCATGATATAAAAACTCTTTCTCTTCTTTGTCGGGTCCTTTGGTGCTCTGGGTCCTTCCATCATTCATTCCTCCTAACCCGGACAAGCCGGGGACAATGCGTGTTCCGCCCTACCAGATTCTGTATCTGCCGCTCAAAGCCAGAAACGCAAATATGTACAGACAATTGTCATAATATCTTCTCTCACCGGTGCGCAGCGGCATGTTCCAGAACCGCGCCGCCCACTCTCCGGCCAGCTCACCCGAAGATGCCAGCGCCCCCTGGGCCGTGGTGGCGGTGATCCCCACCGGATGCAGCGCGGTCTCCCCCGCAAGCCTGCCGTCCACCTCATAGATGTGGTAGCTTCCCTTCCTGCAATCCTCGATCAGAAATTTCTGAACCCGGTCCGCCGCCGCCCGCTGCCCCTCGTCTTTTCCAAACCACTCATAGTCCAGGCCGATATTGGCCACCGTCCGGTAAGCGTCACTGTAAAACCAGTCGTGCCGGTCCTTTGTCCAGGGAATGGGGCGACTCATGGGACTGCCGTCAAACTCCGCGTACTCCGCGCTGAGCCCCGTCACCGGATGACAGGCTTTGGCCAGATATACCCTGCTGGCTTTTGCTGCCTCTTTCCAGAACGCCCGGTCCTCCTCGTCGGCCCACAGGGCAAAAAGCTCATAAAAATGGGGCAGATGATAGGAAGGGTCCGTGTAATCGCACCCCGGCACAAACAGAATCTGGTGATTTTCCCTGTTCCACATGGGATGGCCCGGGCGACCGTTCTCCCCCTTGTGAAGACAGGCCCGCAGAATCTCCCTGGCCTGCCCGGAATAGTTAAATATGCCTTCCCCGTCCCCCCATCTGTGGGAGGCGAAAAACAGGGCCATGGCATAGAACTCTTCCCCGTCGGGCGCGGCGCCGTCGGCATTTCTGGTACCGTCCGTCCGGCAGGACCAGGCAAAATATCCCTCGCTCCATCCCTCGGTCATATACATATAGGTTTTGGACCACTTCCAGATCCGGTCGAACTCCTCTTTCATGTCCAGCTGCACACACATCATCATCCCGTAGGACATCCCCTCGGTGCGGGCATCATAATTTCCGGTATCCATCAGATACCCCATGTCCTCCCCCACAGGATGATAAATCCGCTCCTCTTCGCTGCCATAAAAAAATGTCTGTATGATCTCCTCAAGTTTTCGGTCAATCTCCTCCTGAGAGACACCGATCTCCGCAAACACATTGCGATACACTTTGCCTAAAAAATCCGCCATTGCCACGTCCTCCGTATAAAAACAGTCTTGTCTGAATTATAAACCATCTTGTGGATTTTTTCTCTTTAAACCTTGTCATATGTTCATCATTTATTGCTAATTTGCGACTTTCATGCCCAAACACCGTTGTATTCGGAATATGCCGCGTCAAAAAGCCGGGGCGCTTGCCAAAGATTCCACGGTCACGAAAAAAGAGCCGGGGCATTGTGCTCTGACCACACATCTGCCCGGCTCTTTATGAAATTACAGCATGCCGCAGGCCCGGCCCTGGAGCGTGTCTGAAACACGCTCTACTGTCGTTCATTCAGATACAGCTGCACCCGGTTCTGGATCAGCGCGGCCACCGCCTCCGCATCCCTGTCGCCGGAGAAGTAACTGCCTGCCTCCTCCAGAATCATATTCTCTATGGCGGCAGTGTCCGCGGCACTGCCCACACTCTTTTCCATCACCTCTTTAAATTCACCGATCCTGTAGTCACCCGCCGGGCCGGGAGTGAGTTCCTTCATCATGCCATCCCCATACTCGATGTACATTCCGTCCCTTCCGCCAATGGAATGTGCCACCAGACGATGATCCAGCATGTCCCGCCTCACAGGCTGCCCGTAAAAAAGCGTACTCTGTCTGTCATAGCTGAGAACTTCCTCCAGCAGCATACCGGCCTCTCTGAGATGCTCCGTCTCCCTGTTGACCACCAGGAAGCCCCCGCCATTCCAGTATATGCCGCTGCCCTCTGTGGCGGGGAATCCGACTACATGATATTGTTCTCCCAGGACGCTCTTATAATCCTCAAAATTGCCTATTTCCACCGATATTTTCATAGCCGTCCAGTTTTTTTCCGGATACAGCGCCTGCGCCTCTTTAAAATCAAAAGGCCTGCCATAGGTTCCTGCAAGTTCAAGGGCCCGGATCAACAGCGGATTGTCAAAATCACAGATTCCCTTTTCCACATCCAGAAACGGGGAATCCGCCAGACTATTCAGCACAAGCCACGACAACACATCATAGCTGTCAAACGCCAAAGGAGACATCAGAGGATACTGTTTTTCCGTGTGCGCTTCCAGCACATCCAGGGCCTCCTCAAGCGTCCAGCGATCCCCCTCCCAGATTTCATCCGATATAAGCAGGGATTCCACCCTGGCCCCCAGCGGAATCCCTGCCAGCTGTCCTCCCACAGTCCCCCTTTCCAGGGCGGCGGGCCAAAGCGCCTCCAGAGTCTCTTCCGCAATCAGCTCACTCAGGTCCGCCAGCACACCCTTTTCCTGCAGCATCCTCATTTCAGACAGGGAGACATAGTACAGGTCCGCCCCCTGACCGGACACAAGTTCCGCCATCGCGCGGTCCCAATAGGATTCGTCATCTTCTTCGGGATACTCCAGCACGACGGAACAATCCGGATATTTTTGCGTAAAAGAAGCGGTGCATTCTTTGATATAACTGGAAAACGCTCCGTCGCTCAACAGACGGAGGGCTTCCCGCTCCGGTTTCTCAGCACTCAGCCTGCATAGTACAGTCTCGCCTTTTTTGCTGCCCAGAAGCTCAGGTTGTCCGTCCTCCCCTATCATGAGCCGCGTCAGACGCGGAGTTCTCTGTTCCCCATCCAGCCCCAGCTGCGGGTAATAGATGCATTCCTCCACTGAGCCGGTGCGAATGTCACAGCGCGCCAGATTATCCGCGCTGTTCACAAAGTACAGATAACCGTCTGTCCCCGCAGTCCACAGCCAGGCATCTGTCAGCTTCTCCTCCAGCAAAGTATATGCCGCGTTCTTTTCCCTGTCATATACCTGCATCAGAATATATCCCCGCTCATAGCTTGACCAGGAAAACGCAACACTCCCATCCGGCAGCTTCATCGCCCATCTGACCCCGGTATAACCGTCTCCTGGCAGCATGGTCCCCACACGTTCCCCATCAGGGGCAAGCACATTGACACTTGTTCCCTCTCCGAAACCTGCCTCCCCGGCAATCAGATAATAATATCCCGCTCCGTCCACATATACTTTATCATAGATTGTATTCATTTCCACACCCAGCTCCCGCAAAGCCGGATACAGATCTGTCACGGACACGAGCTCCCCCTCGGGAGTCATATGCACTGCCAGATAACAGCCCGCTTGGTTAAGCTCATCCGTCCGCCCCTGAAGGAACAGTACCATCTCCCGTTCCTCTTTCACGTCAAAGGCTGCCACCGTGAAGTCTTTTACCCCATATTCCTCTGCCGAAGGCAGTTCTACAGGCCAGTACGCGCCCCTTTCATCCGCTCCGTCAAAGCGGCTGATATAATAGGAATGCTCCCAGCCTGCCTCTGTCCGCCGATAGAAATCTTCCAGGCCGTAGACCGTGTTTCCCAGAGTACAGTATGTCACATAATGTCCCTCATACGCCTCCTCCGGCTCCGCGCCCACTCCCCTGATTTCCCCGGCAGGATACAGGGGATGCATGGACACATCCCCCGGTCCCCCATTGTAAACCCACTGCTTTTCCGTCCAGTATGTTTCAGCGTTCTCCGTCTGAACGGGATTCGCCTCATTCGACGCCGCCTGTTGGACCTGCGGCCCACAGGCGGTCAGAGCCGACAGAACAATCATGCTTAGAACTGACAAAATTTTTCTTTTCAAATGTTCCCATCCTCACAAGCAAACCATAGCCCCTGCGTTATACGCAGGATCAAAAAATTACAACATGCCGCTCTCCGACGCCGCGCGGTAATAAGTCGCCAGCGGGATCATGCTCTGGGCAAAATTCTTACTGCTGGCATTCCCTACGATCACCGCGTCCTCCACATTCTTTTTGCCGCCCCCGCTTCCCGGAGCGCCTTCCGCGATGGCCCTTTTGAACGTAACTATTCCGGGTTTCAGATAGGCCACGTCCCCGGACAGCTCATAGGCGATGGCCAGAGCCTCCAGCAGCAGCGTATTGGTGCCGGGCCTGCTTAAGCTGGGCAACTCCTTGTAGTAAAAAACTCCCCATTTCTCCACGTAACAGTTCGCGATCAGATCGTCCACTGCCCGCAGCATCATCTCCTTTAACGACGGGTCGGGAAATTCCCGATAATAGCGCATGATGCTGCCGATGGCCACGGAGATCATAAAACCCACACGGATGACGGTGTTGTCGGTATAGGGTGCCAGCCAGTTGCCGTACTGCTCCTCCCAGACCTGGAAGTCCTGTACAATACGGCTGCACCTGGAAAGCCATCTCTCCTCCCGGGTCTCCACGTACAATGCCGTCAACGTGCGGAGAGCCCAGCCTGTCTCCCGGGCGCTGGCCTCCCCCACTCTGGCGTACATGGGCGTGTCCAGAAGCCGCAGCACATTCTCCCCGATGCCCAGAGCGGTCTCCAGCCCTCTGTCATCCCCGGTGAAATGATAGTAGTCCAGCAGTCCCTCCACCCACTGGTGGGAACAGACCATCTCCCCGTTTATGCAGTGCCCCCCTGTGTGTTCCCATTGTCCGCCGATATATTCCGGCTCCGGATGATAATGGCACACATCCACATCCATCCAGTGACCGCAGGAAGCGATATTGTAATCCAAAAACCTGCGGATGCCGGTGCGCACGTACAGAAGAGCACATGCGTGGGGATAATCATACTCATTGTTGCACCAGACCAGCCTGCCACCCCCTCGCCCCTGGGCCGTGTATCCCGCGTCATAGGAGTCCCCGAAATTCAACATGCCATAGGCCCGGCAATGGCCGTCCGCCCGGCTCACCAGACATCTCTCCACATCTATATCCCACCTGTCCGCGAACACATCGGGCCAGACGCCGGAATCCCTGTGGACCTTTGGCGAAAGAAAGGGCCTGTCGGGCATCTGATAGATCAGACTGCGGTCATCCAGCTTTGCAAGGCTCTCCCCTGCTTCATGGAAATGCAGCAGGAATCTCTGCTCTCTCGACATACCCGTCTGCATCACCACCTTCTCCACATTCTCCGGCACCAGCATGACGGACAGGCCGCTCCGGTCCGCCGCCACCGCCTTGGGGTAATTCTGCTGCGCCTGAAATACGGTGGCGCACACCCCGCCGCCTGCGTCGGTGCAGTCCGCGAAAAACGTGCCGTAGAACACCTCCGCCATATGCTCGTTGGACTCATAGAGCAGCCATCTGGCGTCCACCACCCGGCTTACAGCCGCGCCTCCCCGGCCCAGGTAAAAGTCCGTCCTGAAATTGGAGCTGCCCACGCAGGTCCGCACCTCCTCCACGGGCGTCTGTGCCTCCGCTTCCTGAAGTTCCCCCCATCCTCTGGCGTGGAAAATACCGCCGGACTGCCCGGGAGTCTCCCCGGGGCAGTCCCGGCTCTCCCCGACATTCACGGGAATAATCTCTTCCGGATCAGTCCCGTCCCCGGCGCGCAGCAGATGGAAAACCAGCGACGCCACATGGAGGGGCTGGTCCGTGGTATTGATGATCCGATAGGATACCTCCACCCAGGGCTTTCCCGCCCACGCGGTCAGCTTCAGCTCAAAATCCACTGGCTGTCCGTCTTCCTTCCCCGCGGGTATATTACTGCCCCGGGCTTTCAAAACGGCGCAGACTGGCCCTGCTTCTGCCACCCGCCAGCTGCCGATCCGCATCCGGTACTCCTCTCCCTCTCCGTCTTTCAGAAACGGACCCGCAAACTGCCGGCTTTCATAGACATGTCCCGCAGCGTCCACCTGCTCAAAGATATTTCCGCCGCCATGCTTTACCCGAAAAGAAAAGTTCTGTTTCCCGCCGTCCCAGCCGGTGGACACTGCGACGCCTTCTTCATCCGCGCGCACGGTCACCGGGGAGGCATTCTCCGGCCATACGCCGCCGGAATTCTCTGCGGCCGTGGCCCTGGCCCCCCGGACGTTCCCGGCACTTTGGGCCGATCCGGCCAGCCCATCAGGACCGGCGCTTTCCTCCGCTCCGTGCAGATCGCATTGCAGCACCGCGCCCTCGTTGCCCGGCAGATCCGCCAGAAACCGCAGAAATAAAAATCGCACGGAGCCGTCTCTGTGCCGGGAAGTCACCCGGGCCTGCACAGGCACCGGCTTCCCCTCCTGATACAGGCGCAGACTGTCCGTGTTCCAGAGCTCCCCCTCCCGCACCGGAATGCCTATGAAACAGGGTTCCCCGATCCTGTCGTACCGGTACAGCTTGTCAAAAAAAATCTCCATCATTTCAGGTATCTCCTTCATCTGTTGATAGAAACAGTTTACAACGCTTTGCCCCGCCGTTCTACTGATTATTAAACCGAATTGAACGCTACCACTGTTTTTTCAACATAACCGCTCTACTGCCGTTCGTTCAGGTATGTTGCGGAAACATATGTCTTTATTGACCGGCCACCGGCGATGCATTATACTGAAAAGAAAAACCTTCACCCCTGGGAGGCAGTCCATGAACACCATTCACTTTATCGGTTACAGTGCCGTACATCCATCCGATTTCCAATTTGAGGCCGTCACCGCGCCCGGTCAGTACACCTTGCTGCTGGTGACCACACCGGTGCAGTTTCTGTCAGGCGGTCAGTGGCTGGAATATCCCGGCGGGACAGCCATGCTCTATGCCCCGGGACAGGCCATCTGCTACCGGGCCTGCCGGGATACCTACCAGAATGACTGGATGCGTTTTACCTCGGACGATCCCCTCGTGACACAGTTTCCCCTGACCGGCGTCCCCTTCCCCGTGTCCGACATGGCATACTGCCACAATCTGCTCAAGCTCCTGACCTGGGAGGCCTCCCTCGCCTCAGCTGACAGCGACCCCATCATCTCCAATCTGCTGCAGGCGCTGTTTCTGCGTCTGCGGCGGGATACAGCCCGCCGGGAGACCTCCGCCCACACGCCCCGGCTGCTGAATCTCCACAAAAAAATATACAACAGTCCCCATCTGCCCTGGAACATCCGCTCCATGGCTGACGAGCTGCATCTCAGCGCCGGCTATCTTCAGATCCTGTACAAAAAAACCTTCGGCGTCTCCTGCATGGATGATGTGATCACCAGCCGAATCCGCATGGCCAGGGAACAGCTGACTTATACGGATAAGCCCATAGCGGAGATTGCCGATGCCTGCGGTTACCGCAATGTGGAACATTTCTGCCGCCAGTTCCGGCAACAGACAGGGCTGACCCCCGGCGCGTTCCGCCGCGGCGCTTCCGCCCGGCTTCCAGGCACGGCGGGCACGGGCCGCGTCCCCCCTCACACTCCCGCAAAAAAGACACCTCCGGAAGACTCCCGCGAAGATGTCTCTTTTGCGGACCCTTCCAAATCCGCCTCTCTTTTCGGCTTACCCCACTACAATGTGGCGGGCTCGGACCTGCCGTCTGACGTTCTGGATTCCCAGGGAAATATCCTCCCTCCCCAGACGCCGGAGCTCTGATTTCCGGTCCGCGCCGCATACTGCGCCCGGAAAAACCTTCCGGGCGCATATTCCCGGAGGGAGACAGCGCCCGCTCCGGCCAGGCCGAAGCTACCGGATCACCAGCCTGGTCTTCACCCGGCGCCAGGCTTCCCGCAGGTCCATCTCCTCAGTCATATCCAGCACAGGCGCCCCGTCCATGTCAAAATGCACCCGCCGGATGCCGCTGCTGCGCACACCCTCCACTCCGGGACGGGCGTGATACGTGTTCCACACGTTCCCCTCCGCGTCCTCCACATAGGCATTGTGCCCGGTTCCATACTCCCCCTCCACGCTGCGGGAAGTCAGAATGGGATAGTTATTCTTGCGCCAGCTCTCACGCCGCAGCAGATCTTTCCCTCTCTCTGCCACCAGATAACTCACCACATAGGAGGTATCCACCGCCGCCGCGGAAAATGTCACATACAGCATATCCCCCACGGGAAGCGCATATGGGCCCTCCTCCACAAAGGTATGATTATTTGCCCATCCATAATCCGGCTTGGACAGCACCACCGGATCAGATGCCAGCTTCCAGGGCTCCTCTGGATTCAGCTTTGCGATGTACAGCCAGGCCCCGAGGTCCTTGGGCAGAAACTCCCTCTGGGACCAGATCACGTAATATTCTCCCTCCCACAGAAAGCAGGTCATATCCAAAGTGATGGTCTTGCCCGCCTGACACAGATCACTGCCGTCCGCCTTCACAATTCTTCTGGGAGCAGACCAATCCTCCCGGCATGCGGGATTGCCCCCCTCCCGTAACGCCATGATATGACTCTCCTCCTCATAAAAAGGCCCCGGGGTGGCGGCGTGAAAAATATACAGTTTTCCCTGGATCTCATGAAACTCCGGTGCCCACAGAAGGCCCCCGATTCCCTCATAAGTGTCGGAATCCAGAAGAAGCACCTCCCGGGCGTCGGTCAGACCCTCCAGCGTATCCGCCTCCCTGATATACAGGGTATGATTGCTGTCCGCGTCGTTGGTGGCGATAAAATAGTATCTGCCGTTCCAACGGGTCACACAGGGATCGGCGCGATTATATGCCACGGGGAAGGGAAACCAGGGCCTGTAGATATCTCCCTCCACCACCTGGCTCCCCTTCCGGGTGAAATCCACATGGTCCAGATGCCAGTCCACACGCTTTTTGCAGGAAGTTCCGTCGCTGTAACGCACAATGGCCTGCTGCCCGCGCAGAGCCTGCGCCACACGCTCTCTCCGCAGATCTTCGTCCTCGCAGTCCTCCAGATGAACCTCCGTCTCCACAGGCACTTCCACACCGGTATTGACCGGCGTCAGCAGCTTGCATCGCAGATACCATGCCTCCTGCTCCCCGATTTCCAGCACACAGTGGGGCACCGCGCCTTCTATGCTGCCCGCTTCCCACTTATATTCATCGGCTGCCCCAGGCACCTCCCCCAGCATGTTTTCCCTGCTGTCCGGGTCCACAATGCAGGTCAGGAGAGGCTCACGGACGCTTTCAAGCCCTGCTTTCCCCTGCATGACAGACAGGGGAAAAAGCGCCTGATAGCTACAGCCGGTCCGCTCCCCCCAGCACAGCAGATAACAGTTCCTCTGCGGATCATACTCCGCCCTCACCCAGTCCACATACTGCTCTCCCAGTTTCAGCAGGCCCAGTTCCTGATAGACCAGCAGATCCCGCGTGGTCCACACAAGGACGCTCCCCTTGCTGCCGGCATCCTCCTCTCCGTCGCCGCAGATCCGCACGGCCACCACTCCAAAGCCACCGCCCTTCAGAGGAAAAACCCACGGATTCCGCAGACTCATGGGATTCAGAGAACCGTCCGCGTTCTCTGTAGCCAGGGCAAACAGTACGCCGCTGTTATGATTCAGCGGCCGGAAAAGCTCCCCCTCCTGCAACGCCAGATGCATGCTGTATGCCAGCTTCGGGTCGTACAGAACATTATCTATGGGTTTTCTGGTATAACACAATAATTTGCTCATAATTCCCTCTCTTCATCCATCTATCATACACTCGAATCCAAAATATCCGGGTACTGTCCGTCCCTCCCGGAGCCTTCGGACGCCTGTCTGTCCGCCCTGACACAGTCGGGGGAACCGCTTGCGCAAACGCCTCCCCGAATGGGTTCAGGCAGGGTTTCAGGACGGCCCGTCAGTTCCAGCGGATCATAAAGTTGTACAGGCCGCTGCGGATAGCCTGGCTGTCATGGTCAGCGCCGGGAACTTCGTACCACAGATGCTCCACATGGTTGTTCTCCAGGATCTGGTGGTAGCTCTCCGGAAATTTGCCCACTACGCTGTCCTGCGTACCGCAGCAGACCATCAGAAGCTCCGGTGTCTGTGCCCCCTGGGGGAAACACAGTTCCTCCTCCTGAAGCTGGCCCGGGTGGGACATGGCCCAGTCTTTGGCAGGCGTCAGCCCCGGCGCCGGGGAGATGGCCCCCACATATCCGAACAGATCCGGTCTGTTCACGCCGATGTACAATGTCTCCCTTCCGCCCATGGAAAATCCCAGAATCCCCCTGCTCTCCCTGTCCGCCTGCACAGAGTAACGGCTTTCAATACAGGGAATCAGATCCTGCGTCAGTTCGTTGATAAAATTGTCATAGGGAGCCACTTCCTCCTCGCTGAATCCCGGTTTTAATTCGGGGTCCGAGGTGGCGTACATGTCCGGAAATACCGCGATCACCTCTCTGGCCATGCCCTGTGCGGCAAGATTGCCCAGAATCTGAGGGATGGCATTGTTCGCATCGCCTGTGAGCGTGTACTCATCCCCGAAAATGCCATGTTGAAAATACAGCGCCGCATACTGTTTTTCTGGATCGTATCCCGGAGGCAGCAGTACATTGGCTCCCCGCTCAAGCCCCGTGGTCTCCGAGTGGTAGGTGATATGTTCCACCCTTCCGTACTCTCTTCCCGCCACGCTTTCTGACACCTCCTTCGGACAGAGGGCGCTAAGCTCCTCCTCCCCTTTTACAAAGCGCCATCCGGCGATCTCACAGCTGTTTTCCGCGCTGCTGTAAAACAGAAAAAAGAGGTCATGTACGCCGGTCACTTCCGCCTCCAGCCGCGCCTCACAGGTGACAAAATCCTCCCCTGCCGTGTCCTTCTCCTGTAGCGTTCCCAGCGGCATATAGCCCAGCACCCGGCCTTCCGGCCCGTCCACGCGGATCTGCGCCAGTCCCTCCATACCCGCCCCGCGGCGGACGGTCATCTGTATGGCTGTCGGAGCATTTTCTCCAAAATCCACACCCTGTACCTTGAAAAAATCCCCGCTGTCAATACCCGTCAGCGCCATGACGCCCGGGCCTTTGGTCTCCGTCAGTACTTCCACCGTATCCAGACCGCCCTGCACCGCCATGGTCGCGGCATTGACCTCCTCATAGGGATTCACGTATTGAAGCTGTTCCCGGCCCTTCATGGTCATACGGATCTTGCCGATGGTTCCGTCCTCCCCCATGGTAAAAGCGTCCACATGCGTACAGCGATATCCCTTCTCCACTCCCATATTTTTCTCCAGAGTGCGGGCGTGATAAGCAATATACCAATTGTCCCGGAAACGGAATACACAATGATGATTGTTGCCGTACAGGCCGTTTAACTTGCCGGGATTCTCCAGAATCACCTCCTTGAAGGTGAAAGGCCCCATGGGGCTGGAGCTCTCCAGGCTGGCAATCTCCGCGTTGTGGAAGCCGTAAGCCGCCGTCCCGGCCGCATCTACCTGCCAGTTGGTGCAATATGTATAATAGTACTTGTCATTATATTTGTGTATGCCGGAGTCCTCGAACAGGTAAGGCACGTCAATGGGCCTGGGATCGCCTTTCAGGCTGATCATGTCCTCCCCCAGTTCCACCACCCTGGCCGTACCGGGAGCCGATACTTTGTCCTCCGGCACCCCGCCGCCAAAATACAGATAAGCCCTGCCGTCCTCATCCACCAGCACCGCGGGGTCAAAGAGCCACAGCACGTCCGCGCAGGCGGGCGTCTGCCGGGTCACCAGACCGTGTCCGATGGGATCGGTAAAGGGACCCGTGGGGCTGTCCGCCGTCAGCACACCGATGCCGCCGCCCCCGTCCGCGAAATACAGGAAAAATTGATCCTGTCCGTCGATATTCTTCCAGGCCGCCGCCGGAGCCCAGGAATTGCTGGCCCACCTGGCCGCGCCCTGGCTGCCCGCCGCCTCTATGGAGCCGTGGTCCGTAAAATTCACCATGTCAGCCGTGGAGATCACATTGATCCGGTGAATCTTACTGTAGGTGTTCTCCCTGACTTCGCCGTCCTCATACTCGAAAGCGTCCGCAGTCATATAAAAGTAGACTCTTCCATTGTATTCCATGGCGTAGGGGTCCGCGCCGAACCGCTGGGTCATCAGCGGATTGGCGTCCTCCAGGCCCTTATAAGCCTCCGTTACTTCTATATTCTGAAAACAAGCCGTGTAATCCCTGATCATTTCTCCCTCTTCCTCCCGATTCTCCGCCGCGCCGTCCGGCTTTTCTCCCTCACTGCCCGACCCGGTCGACTGCTGTCCTTCCTCCCGGCTTTCCGAAGCCCCAGCTTCCGCTCCAGTTTCCGCTCCCGCTTCGGCTTCGCCCGGAATCCGGACCTGCTCCTCCGTTCTCTCCGCGCCGCTTTCCGCGCTCTGCTCCCGCCCCGTATCCGGACCGCCTTCGGCGCCTGCAGCCATATCCTGCCCGCCGCATCCCATCAGCGCCAGACACAGCGGCAGAAGCACACACTGCCTGATCCACCTCATATCCCGCTCTCCTTTTCCCCCTGCCAGGCACCGGATATCCCGGAACCTGAAACCTGTTTTTTATCCGTTGCCCGCGGCCTATCGCGCAAAACACGCCAGCACTTCCGCCCCTTCCCGGGCAAACACAATAAATTCCTCCAGTTCCGCGTGGCAGGTGATCCACCTGCCGCCCTCCTCCACATGGCCGTCCCGCGCAAGCACCCACCTTCCCCGGGGCAGGTATACCCGACGTTCCACCGCGCCCTGCTCATAGATGGGAGCCACCAGCAGATCCGCGCCGTAAAAATACTGGTCCTCCAGGGTATAGCACTGCTCATCCTCCGGGAACTCCCAGAACATGGGGCGCATGATGGGCGCGCCCGTGCGGCTGGCCTCGTCCATATACCGGCAGGTATAGTCCTTGAGCCTCTCCCGCAGCTCAATCAGTTCTTTCAGAATCGGATAGTTGCGCTCCCCGAAGCTCCAGATCTCATTGTCGCCGCCGCTGGCCTCCTTGACGCCGGGATGGCGCTCCTTATGCCAGGAGGGACGCAGTCTCGAACCGTGGAGCCGCATCACCGGACAGAACACGCCGAACTGGAACCATCTCACGATCAGCTCCTTGAAATAGTCGCTCTCGATATCCCCGGAATGAAATCCGCCGATGTCCGAGTTCCACCAGGGGATTCCGCACATCCCCATGGACAGGCCGCTCTCAATGCTCATCTTCAGGTTCCGAAAGCTGGAGGCAATATCCCCGTTCCACACGATGGCGCCAAACTTCTGACTGCCGGGGTAGGCTGCCCGGGTCAGGGACACGATCTCTTCCTCCCCCTCCTCCTTAAGCCCGTCGTAAAAGGTTTTCGCATAGTAATAGGGATACATCTGGGCCACCTGGGCCCCGTTTCCCAGATAGTATTTCAGATGCCCCGGCTGCTGGGGATGCACCTCCGGCTCCGCCTCGTCCAGCCAGAAAGTCCTGATCCCATGGCGGTAATAATTCTCCCTTACCTTATCCCACACAAACCTTCTGGTCTCCGGGTTCATGGGATCGATAAAAGTCTGCTGCCCGTAAAAATCAAAGGTGCCGAACTGCCCGTTCTCCGTGCGCACCAGCATATTTCCCTCGTTCATCTCACTGTAGTTCTCGCTGGCGGGATTGATGGTAGGCCAGATGGATACCACCGGATGAATGCCCATCTCCTCCAGTTCCCGGCACATGGCCTCCGGGTCCGGCCAGTACCTGGGATCAAACTTCCACTCCCCCTGCTCGGTCCAGTGAAAATAGTCAATGACGATGGCGTCGATGGGAATCCCTCTCCTCTTGTACTCCCGGGCCACCTCCAGCAGATCCTCCTGGCTCTCATAGCGAAGCCTGCACTGCCAGAAGCCCGCCGCCCAGCGGGGAAACCGGGGCGCGTAGCCGGTCAGGTCGCAGTATCTCTCCATGGTCCCGGCGGGCGTCTCCCCCGCATAGACAAAATAGTCCGCCTGGTAAGCGCTGTCCGCCACAAACATAGTGTGGTTGCGGGTGGTCTCGCAGCGCCCCGGAGCCGGATTGTTCCAGAAGAAGCCGTAGCCCAGGGAGGAGTACAGCACCGGCAGCGTGGACTTGGTATTGTAATGGATAATCTGGCAGGTGCTGCCCTTGCGGTCAAACAAATCCTCCTGCTCCTGCCCCATGCCGTAAAAATGTTCCCCTTCATTGGCGTCAAAGATCACCCTGACCTGATAATGATCCCCCTCCACATGCATATTGCGGTTGGTGTAATCCCCCTCAAACCGGGTGCGCAGAATCTGTTTTCCCTTGCGGTAGTAAGTGATGATCCCGCCATACCAGGCGTTTCCCGCCTCTATGGTGGCGCTGACCATACCGTTTACGATGGTGGCCTTGTTCTCGTCCCCTGACACCTGGCATTCGTCCCGGGTGGCCGGCTCCAGCACGGTCCATTTCTCCTCCGAAAGCCGCCCGTTTCTGGTGCTGCGGCAGCGCAGGCAGTCCCTGCCGTAGGGCTCAATCACCGTCAGCTCGTCCCTGCGCCGGAACACCAGCCTCCTGTCCTCGATTCTGATCTTTCCCATACTTTTCTCCTCCAATCAAATCACTGCGCAAATGCTCTAAAGGGGAATATGCAGCAGCGGCATCCCCTGTCCGTTGAAATACACCCGGTGGAAAGCGGCACAACGCTTATGGGTTTTCTCCATATCCTGGGCATGGTAAGCGATCATCAGCTCCCCCTCTTCGTCGCGGAAAAAGGAATTGTGCCCCGGTCCCTCTATGCCCTCCACGGAGCCTCTGTGCAGCATGGCCGCAGGCTCCTTGTACCAGTTTTCCGCCTTCAGCAGGTCCTCCCCCCTGGATGCCACCAGATAGCCCACCGCATAGGTGGGATCGCAGGCCCCGCCGCCGGAGTAGGCCAGGTAGATCTTATCCTCTGTGAGCAGCGCGCAGGGCCCCTCATTGTTGATGGTTCCCCGCTGGTTCTCCCAGCCGTACAGGGGCCTTGAGAGCAGCACCGGCTCGCTGGCCAGCACCCAGGGCCGGGCCTCGTCGGCGGCGGCAATATACAGCATGGACCCCGTGTCCGCCGCCGTGCCGATGCCGTAACGATAAGACCACACCAGATAGGAGTTCTCCCCGTCCTTAAAGCAGGTCATATCCAGGGTAATTCCGCTTTCGGCCAGGAAATTCCCGTCCTGCCTGCGCACCCGCACCGGCTCCTCCCAGTCTGCCGGGTCCGTCAGCGCGCCGTTTTCCTTAAGACGCATCATATGACACTGGGGCCCCCACACCCTGCCGCTCACCGCGAACAGAATGCAGGCCCTGCCCCCGATCACATGAAACTCCGGTGCCCAGAAGGTCTGTAGAAATCCCCTGTCCGCGTCATAATCCAGAATACACCGCGGCTCCGCCTCCGGGCCAAAGAGCCCTGCCACCGAATCCGCCTCCCGGATAAACAGGCCGATATTGTTATTGTTGTCATTGGTGGCCAGGAAATACCATTTCCCCTCCCAGGCGAAGATCACCGGGTCCGCCCAGCCCACAGCCAGGGGAAACGCCACCTTTTTAAGCTCTGCCCGGGGCATTGCCCAGCGCTGCCGGATTCCTTCCCAAAGGCCGTCCGGTAATTCCATCCTCTCCCGGGCCCCGTCATAGGCCGCCTGCCAGCTGCCGCGCTCCACAGACTCCTGTCGGAAGCGCAGAAAATCCCCGGTTCTCCATAATAGCAGGCCCGCCTCCCGCAAAGGCTCTCCCGCCTCGTCCACAGGCTCCGCCAATATGCCGAAGTCCCCCTTTGGCAGCGCCAGCCCCCGGGGATTCCGGATTCCTCTGGGCGCGATGGTGTTGTCGGGGCGGATGGACGCCTGCGCATAGAGAATGCCATATCCCTGGTTCAGCGTATGCTCCTTCCCGTCCCGGTCCGTATATGTCATATGTACACTGTCCGCCAGCGCGCGGGGGATATGCGGCTCCCGCACTTCCCCGGTATATAAGCTCAGATATCCCATCCCTTTCTCCCTCCTGCAAGATTCCGCGCTATCTCAGCTCAAATCCTTTCAGCATGGCAACACCCTGCCCCCGAAAGGTAAAGTACAGCGCGTACTCCTCCTCCGGCAACGCGATCTCCGTCCAGGACTCCTCCCACACATTGGCATATTCCACCGGCAGAACCGCCAGCACACTGCCGCCGATTTCCGTCCTCACTTCAAATATACCCTTTGCGTAGCCTCTTGTCCAGATATGAATCTGCGTGGCTTCCATCCCCCGGAAAAATTTGAATCCCGCCGTGGCCGTATCCTGAATATTGCCGATATATCCCGGATTCTGATCCCCGTCCCTGCCGTCCTGCATGACTCTTGGCTGTTCCGGACCGCCCACGTAGGCGGAAGGCGCGGATGTGAACAGATTGCAGGCGAGGTAGGCGGGAAAATATCCCTGTCCCGGCAGCGGACCGCCGTTTAACCCACAGGAGGTCAGCTGCGCCTGTTCTATACTGCCGTCCTTGAGAATTGTCAGCTTCTCCGCGCATCCCTGTCTGCTGTACCAGGTGCCGTTTGTCTGACGATGGTAAAAAATATAGGGCTGGCCCTGAATCTCCACCATACTTCCGTGATTGTTCGCGCCATAGGCCGCGGGCTGCCCCGCGGGCTTGTAGCTGTCGATGTGCAGATCACAGTTGCTCACCAGCACCCCGCCGTAGCGAAAGTCCCCTGTGGGCTTTTTGCTGGTGGCATAACACAGCTCGTGCATCACCTGAGAGGAATAAATAAAATAGTAGGTACTGCCCTTCTTCCGGATGGACGATGCCTCAAAGAACGCGTGCCCCTCATATGTGGTCCCCGCACTGTACTCACAGCCCGGCACAATGAATCTGGGAGACTCCGTGATCGTCAGCATATCCCTGCCCAGAACCGTCACCATGGCCCCATGGCGGGATTTGTCTCCCTTGCCGCAGAACCCCGTATACAGATAAGTCCTGTCCCCTTCCGTCAGCACACCCGGATCAAACTGCGGCTCATCCCCGGCCCGCTCGCCCAGAAGGGTGCCGTCCGAATAGTGTACATATCCGTAAAATTCGTATTTGCCGGCCGGGGAATCGCAGACCGCCACCGACACTACCGACACCTTATCCAGCACATAGTAGAGATAGTATCTGCCGTCCGGTCCCACCGTCACATCCGGCGCGTAAAGACACATCTTCCCCGCCCGGTTAAACGGATCGTCCGTCCTCTCATAAATCACGCCCTCATACCGCCAGTTGCCCAGATCATCCACGGGGGCCGACCAGCACACATAGTCCCCCATGCAGAACACATAACCGTTGTAAAAATCATGAGAACCGTACACATATACCCTGTCCCCGAACACATAGGGTTCCGCGTCCGGGATATACTCCCAGGACGGGAGATAGGGATTCCACGCCTGTTTCTTGCACATATTCGCCTCTTTTCCGCAGCTTAAGAGAGTTGCGATGCCAGACCCTCTCAGGCTGTCACTAAAATCACACCTGTCCGTCTCCTTCGCGCAGTCGGTGCGCCCGGCATATGGGCGCACCGCCCTCCAAAGGTTCATACCTATCTATACTGCATGACTCTCTCATAAGAGTATCCTCTGTCCGGATTCACCCGGCAGGGTATCCAGGAAAAATATACCACCCCATTCTCCCTGAGAGAGAAGTCCAGTTCCACTCTGCCTTCCTGCGGAACGGCCCGTCTGGTCTCCACAAAAGGCCGCGCCGCGCTCCGCAGCAGTTCCAGCTGCTGAGAGTCAGGATTGGCCGGTTCCCCCAGATCATGCCACACCTTCAGCGGATTGCAGCACACCTCGTCCACCGTCTGCACCACCAGACAGCCTTCCTCCCCGGCAGGCAGCTCCAGTCGGAGCAGCAGATCCTTTCCGGAACGTTTTTCCGTCATGTTCCAGGCAATTCCCCGGAAGGAACCGTCCTCCATCCGCATAACCAGCATGGTATCGTCCCTGTATATACAGCGCCCCGGCTGCTCCTTCAGCTTTTTATAAAATACAAAGGTCCAGAAGGTGGGCTTGGGAATACAGCCGTTGGCCACCAGTCCGAAGCCCCCGTGGAACGGGGTGAAGGGCACCCCCTGCTCCTCAAACACGTCTCCGAAAGTCCAGTAGGAATAGGAGGCATTGCCGTCCCCCAGCCGGGACAGCTGGCGGGCAATGAATGCCGCGTTCTGGTTGGTATCGTGGAGCGGACAGTTGGGAATATAGGAGGTATTGAACTCCGTAATATGTATTTCCATTCCCCGGTACTCCGGATAACGGTCTATAATATCCCGGGTAGTGCGCAGGTTTGCAAAGCCCCCCTCCGTATCCTGTAACGCCGCATAGCCATAGTGTCCCGCCCTCTCAGGAAGCTCCGTGGTATAATGGTGCCTGGTGACAAAGTCCACAGGGATCTTCCGCTCATGGCAAAACTCCATAAAAGCCTTGATCCACACCTCGTCACTGCCGCCGCAGACTGCCGGTCCACCCACTCGGAAACGCTCATCCACCTCTTTTACGGCCTGGAAGGTACTGTGGAAAAGTCTGAAATACTCCTGCATATCCGCGTGTTCCCAGAACCCCGGAAGGTTCGGTTCGTTCCACACCTCGATGGGCCAGGTCACCACTTCTTCCCTTCCGTATCTCCGGCACAGATGCAAAAGCAGGGCCTTGACCATATCGTTCCAGCGCTCATAGGAGGCCGGCGGCGTGGTATTTCCCTTCCAGTAGAATATGGTCTGACTGCCGCTGGCCAGTTTCCCCGGCATAAAGCCCAGTTCCAGAAAAGGCTTAAGCCCCAGCCTGCGGTAGCTGTCCATCACCCGGTCCAGATAGGTGTAATTGTACTCCGCGCTGCCGTCCTCTCCCTCCTGGTAGATGGCCATGTCATCACAGAACAGGCCGTGCCCTCTGATATGGCTGAACCCGATATATTCCTGTACCATTTCAAGCTGCTCCTGATACTCCTGATGCAGCGCCAGCCCCATTCTTCCCGTGCCCACACAGTAATCCACATGGTTCGAAAAGGCGACCTCCGCGTTCTGATCCAAAACCACTCTTTTCTCTGTCATAGCGCTATCCTTCCTTTCATCCTCTCAGTCTGACAGCGAAAGAACCGCTCCCCCACTGTCCTCTCTTTTGATGCAATCATGCGCGTTTCGCTATTCTTACGGCGGCGCCGCGCAGGCGCTCACCCAAACTGCAATTTATCCTCCATTATGATTTATCTTATAGGAACGCAAGCCTTCTGACAATGACCTTTTGTATGCAATAATTGATCAATCCTCATATCCCTCCGCCACACGCCTTGCGGGTGCGCCACTGTCCGGCAAAAGATAAAAACTACAAAAAACAGGCTCCATTCGGAAATACAGGCCTGATTTCACCCCTCATATGAGCGCGAATTTCACGTTCCATAGGATAGAAGGCGAGATTGCCGGAACATCCGATTGACAGATTTTCCCAACTAAACCGGCTGGATGAACCTGCCCGGTCACCCGGCCCACCCAAAAAGGAGGACAAAAACATGAGCTTTAACCCCAACGAAC